>CAWILN010000001.1:0-14276 GCA_963836855.1 uncultured Actinomycetota bacterium
GGAGCGGTCCCGACCCAAACCCTAGCGAGGAGATACGGTGAGGTCGTTTGAGGCAGCGGCTTACGGCTTGTGTTTGACGAACACCTTGTGGCCCCACCTCTCTTGTCGCCCGGTGCCTCCGCATTTGGAGCAGTAGTGGTGTGCGCGGTTGAAGATCCAGCCTTGCTCCTTCTGCTTGCCGTGGCACTTCGAGCACTTCACCCACGGATTGAGAACCAACGACGCGGCGTAAACGCCGATCACGATCAAACCAAGCAAGAACTATTCCCGACACGGTGTCCCCGTCCAGTATTTCGATGAACGAGTATTAATCGTGCCCTAAATGCGGCGGCGTTACTACCCGCAGGGTTGCCGGACGAGTCACCGTCGCGGCAGACGCCGACGCCTCCGCCTGCCGGGGCACTGGCCGTGGGCCGATCAGATCGTCGGGGCGTTCCGCCGGATCATGATCATCACCGCACCCACCTAACCCAGATCCACCGCCCGCCACCGTCCAGGAAACCTCGGAACCCGTCATGGGAGCCTTACCGGAAAGCCGTCATGTCCACCCACGGATACAGCCCGCGGTCCCCACGCCAAGATCAATAACGACCGACATTCAAGCCCATCATGAATGACCGGATTGAACGATTGCTCCCTGTTGGCGTGGGGAGGAACATAGACGCGAGGTTCCGAAAACTGACTTGGGTCTGGGGGGCGGCATGAAGTGCGACACCTTCAAGAGGGCCGTCGAAGCGTTTGATCTCGATGCGACCGTCGCAACCTTCTCGCCGTCGATCGTTCTCCGAAGCCCGGTGCGAGACGAGCCACTCGAGGGCCGGCAGGCGGTTGGCCGCTTGTTCGCAATCCTCTTTCGAGTCTTCGAGGACCTCAGGTTTGTCGGCTCGTATAGCTCTAGCGATGGCGCGGAGGTGTTGCATTTCCTGTGGCGTCTGGGCGACAGGGAAGGCGAAGGCGTCGACATGATGAGGTTTGATGGGTACGGGCTGATCGAGGACTACCGGGTCATGGTCCGTCCGCTCTCCGCTGTTGTGCGCTACGCGACGCAGCGTTCTCTCAGCTGCCGGAAGGGCCCTAGCCGGATAGCCAGACAGACGTTCCGAACAAAGTGCGTCGGCGACCAGGCGTTGCCAGACCGCATGGATGCCTGTGCACTGGCCGCCTGCGCCGGCTGTCGACCGAACGAGCACCTTGAGTGATAGTCGACTCCGCTGTTCGAACTAACCGTTCGACTTCTGCTATCTGAGCGTGAATGCGGTACTAGTCTCAACCAGTACCCGAAAGGAGAAGTGGGAGCGAATTCGAACAGCTAATGCCGTGCTCGACTTATGCACCTACGCCGCAGATATCGGCTCTCTGCATCGCGGACAAACAGCATCGAATAATTGGTCGATATCCACCTCGACCTCTTCCATTGCCCGGCGCCTACTGGGGTCCAGTTCCTCCTGGAGTTGGCGAATAAGGGCAGCCTGCAGCTCTCGATAACGGCACCAAGTGCGGTGGTAGGCATTCCACACCGCATGACCCGCAACCGTCCAACCCTCCTGAGCCACCCATAACTCCTGGAGGTCTTCCAAACGATCCTGGGCCTCCTGAACGATCTGCTTGAGGACATCAACCCGATACTGCAACGCCCCATTGCACGCGGCCCGCAGACCTACTAGCAGCTCGGCACGCTGCTCAGCGATCTCCGGCTTGTACCGCCAGGCGGCCTGCTTAACAGCGTTCTCTGTCATGCCGTACTTCTGCCCGATCCGCCAATAAGGGAGGTCGCCGGCCGCCAGATCGAAAATCAAGCGTGCACGGTCCCCGCCCCTGATCCAATGCGCTGACGGGTGCTGTACCTCCGGTCCGCGAGTGTCGACGGTCATTGTTGGAGGCCCTTCTCTTGCTAGGTACTGCCTCCAAGCAAACAGTAAAGGGCGGGTGAGCGGCCACGATGTATTGGCCGCCAGCTGGGGTCGCCGCGCCCCGCGAGAGCCATCGTCAACGATGCGAGCACGTCCATCGCGATGATCAACAGGAACGCGATAGCGTGCACCCAGCCGTTCCAGGTCTCGGGATTCCCGCCACTCAGCGTCGGGGCATCGATCCTAAGGCGGCCAGCATCAACGCCACACCAAGCAGGCCGAGAGGCATGGCGGCGAAACCGCTCACCCGCTTACGCGGCAGCTGATCGCGTACCGCGACAGCGAGGACGACGATCAGCAGCCGAGTGATAACGAAGGTCGCAATCTGCGCCCACCCGTGTGGCCCGCGTGCCAGCGGGCTAGGCCAGGGAACCTGCTCGCAGCCAATGAATTCCCAGCCAAGCTGATGAAGGTAACCAAGGCTGGCCCACGTGTTCAATCCGACCGAAACCAGAAGAACGGCCGTTCGACTAGCCCGGCGATCGCTCCCGCACGGCGCAGCGCCCTACCCTTCAGAGCACCTCGCGGTGCTGCCTACCACCAGCCAAAGCGATGGCGATGCCCGAGTCATCGTCAAAGACCGCCTGGCCATGAGTTGATGTTCGAAGCCGCCGTTCCGGACGGTGGCATCCAGTTCGCCCGACAATTCGGTGAGGGCTTCGGCCGTGGCATTCGCACCGGTGGCCGCTTCATCGGTTTCGTGCTGGATAGGGTGGTCGGCGGGGGAAGTGCCGACGATGCTGATGCGGGCGGCCCGCGACGCTCGCAATAGACCGGCCGACTGGCGCACATGCCGCGGCCGGCTGGAGGTGCGCTGATGGCGGTACGCGCCGTTGGGTGGCTCCCCTGGGCGGTGGTCCCGCTCGCCCTCCTCGGCTTTGGTCTGTACCTGGCGCTCGGACTGTCCGGTCCCAGGGTGAGCGGACTGGCCGCCTTTTCCCCGGATGATGCTGTCTGGGTGCTTGGGCAGGCGGCCTATGCGATAGTCGGCGCGATAGTCGCCTCGAGACGGCCAGAATTGCCGATCGGCTGGTTGTTTTGTGTGGCCGGGCTTCTTGGCCTGGTGGAGGGTATCGCCGCACGCGCTGCTGTGTATGCGCTTGTTGAGACCTCGGGGTCAACGGACGGCGGTGCTGCCGCATGGCTGTCGGCGGCTGTCTGGTATCCCCACATTGCCTTGCTGGTGCTTGGTGCCCTGCTGTTTCCGTCCGGTCGGCCGCCTTCGCGTGGTTGGTGGGCGGTTGCTTGGGCGTTGGGAGCGGGTGCTGCAGTGGCCGCTGCCGGCATGGGTCTGCTGTGGCCAGCCAGGGGCATTGAGATGCTGGACGCCAGTCCGGGAAGCTCTCGTGCGCCGCTTGGCACCGCTCTCACCAACGTTGCGCTTCTGATACAGGCAGGCTGTGCCGCGGGCACTGTCGTCGCTCTGCTGGTGCGGCTGCGCCGCGCTCAGGGGGTGGAGCGTGAGCAGCTCAAGTGGCTTATCTACGCTGGCGCTCTGGCTGTCGCCGGGCTGCTGTTGTTGATTCCCCGAGAACTCGGGCTCGGCTCATCACTCCTGCTCGACTTTGCCGGTGCCGCTCTCACCTCCATTGGGGGGCTTGGCGTCCCAGTCGCTGTCGGCGTGGCCATCTTGCGTTACCGACTGTACGACATTGACCTGCTGATTAGCCGGACCTTGGTCTATGGCCTGCTCACTGTGCTCGTCACCGTGGTGTACCTCGCGATCGTCGTCGGGATAGGCACGCTTGTGGGCTCCCGCGGAGATCAAGATCTGTTCCTCTCTATCCTCGCCACGGCTGTGATTGCAGTCGCCTTCCAGCCTGTCCGCGAACGCAGTCGACGGCTCGCCAACCGCCTCGTCTACGGCAAGCGGGCCAGCCCCTACGAGGTACTTTCTGAGTTTTCGCGAGACATGGCCGGGGCCTCCACCGATGACTCCTTGCAGCAGATGACACGGCTGGTCGTCGAGGCGACGGGGGCGGAGATGGTGATCGTGTGGCTGCGGCTCGGCGAGCTGCTGCAGCCGCAGGCCCGTTGGCCCAGCGACGGCGCGCTTCCCGGGCCAATCGCGCTCGACGGCCGCAGCCTGGAACAGGCGATAGTGGAGATCGCAGCCTGGCATTCGGTCGTTCCCGGTCGAACATGAGAAAGAGCTGCTGGGGGCGCTGACCGTGACCATCTCTCCGCGGGAGCCGCTCACCTCCGCCAGCGAGAAGCTGATCACCGACCTGGCCGCGCAGACCGGACTCGGTTTTCGCTTCCAGCGCATGAAGGAGCGCGCCCTGTTCGCCAGGGCGCTGGCCTCCTTCCTTCCACCGGAGGTCGCCGACCTGGTCGAAGCCTCGCCGTCGGCACTGGCATTCGGGAAGAGGTGGAGGCGACCATCTTGTTCTCCGACATTCGTGGGTTCTCCTCCCTTGCCGAACGGCTCCCGCCCCGAGAAGTTGCCGAGGTAGTCGAACGCCACCTGGCGGCCATGGTCGAGGTCGTCACGTCCAACGGTGGCGTGCTAGACAAGTTCGCCGGCGACGCGCTGATGGCAGTATTCGGCGCGCCCCGTCCGGCCGCCGATCACGCGCGGCGGGCGCTGGCATGCGCGGCCGCTATGCAGCGAAGGCAGGTGAGTTCAATGTGGACGCGGAGCGAAAGGGTCTTCCGTCGTTCGAGATCGGAATCGGCGTCAACACCGGGATGGTTATCGCGGGAACCCTTGGGGGCCCAGGGCGGCTCGATTACACGGTACTGGGCGACGCGGTGAACATCGCCCAGCGTCTGCAGGCTTCTGCGGCCGGCGGCGAATCCTAGCGACGGCCGTGACCGTGCGGCAATCGGGAGCCGACCGGGCAGAGCCTATCGGGCTCAAGCAGCTCAAAGGACGCCAAGAACTGGTCGATACCTACCGCATCCGATGGGAAGAGGCCTACCCTCAAACCTCCGGAGGAACCGCCCACCGCGAATGATTCACTACCACTCCAGATACCAGCCCAAGCAGTTCGCGGCGTTACTGCTACTAACAGTTGCAGGCGCGCTCTTGGGCCTCATGCAGGCTCGAGGCTGGCATTTCGGATGATTTCGTTCAATTCCTTGGTGGCCTTGGTCATCTCGTGCAGCTCAGCTGCAACTGCGTGGAGATTCCCCGGCGGCGCAGCACGCGAGCCATCCAGATCATCGACGCTGATCACGTACTCGAGCGGCTCGATGAGGCCGAAAGGTCCTTTTGCCTCGATCCGTACCCGGCAGGCCTTGTGAGCGTCCGAGTCGCTTGTGTTGTGCACCGCACCTAAAGCCCATTGCATCGTGCGACCAGGCGGCAATGAGGCGATGCCTTGCTTCAACATCTCCAGGATCGGTTTGACGTCGAGTGTCGATGGCGGTGCCGGATCAAAGGTCACCTTCACGTTACGGGCGATGCTTGGCCCGGAGTTCCCAAGCAGCAGCACCAGCGCTTGGCCCGGCCCGTCGTCGCCACGAATATCGACCCACAACATCGGCTGCGCGGCATCCTTGGCGGCCTGCTTCTGCTGTCTCGTCTGCTCCCGCGATGCCTTAGCGGATCGTCTCACGTAGATCAACGAGAAGCCGGCCACCAGCAGGGACAGGATGGACACGGCAGCACCGAGCGCCACCCAATATTCAGGCTTGATGTCTCTGATGACGTTTCTGAGGATCTCCATGCTTCCAACTCACCTCATGCAAGCGCGGCATGCCGTGCATTTCCGGGGAGTAGTTTTGCACGCCGGGTATGAGCGTAGGCGGCCGAAATCAGAAGCTGTGGGCGATCGACCGTCCGGACCGGGGTCTGGTGTGGCTCCAGGCGAGCCAGACCGACGGACGGCTTAGTCCAGGTTCACCGCGCCGGCCTAGTCGACCTCGGTGACTTGATCGTGATTGGGAAGTGGTCGGAGAATCCGTTCTGATTGATCGGATCTCCCATTCCGCCGAACGGGATTGGCTTCCGATAGATACAGGGATTGACCATGGCCGCCGGTTTGAGATTTGCACCGTGGCCGGGTCGGCCTTTGATCGGGGCGTCACCGGTAGCCATGTTCTTGTTGATCAGGAGCTGGTCCAAAAGGTTGGGCTGGTTGTCAAAGTAGAAGCTGCCATCGGGCGCGCTGGCGATCGGCCACATCAGATTCCACAGAAGCGGGTTCTCCCGCGCAGGGGTGACCTTGGCTCGCTGCCGGGCGCCGAGCGCGTGTCGGACGAGAAAAGTGTCGAACGGTTCGTCGTTGAAGTCCCCATCACAAGCACGGGTGTCTGAAGCCGCGTACCTCTAGGACGCACTGGTGGAAGTAGCTGAGCGTCTCCCCGGCAATGGTGGGCTGGGCTTTTCGCGAAGTTCAGCAACAAGCGCAGCCACGATGGCCGCCGGCATGTCCCGCCTCACCCTCAACTGTTGTGCTAGATGCGACCCAGTCCTCCGGCTCACGGTCGCCGGCGAGGGACTCCCCGCGGAAGTCTGTGATCTTGCAGGCCACCCGGTAGAAGCGGTCTGGGGGACGGTTTGATGGAACCGGGATTATGTGCACGAAGCTGTCCTCAACGTACCAGGGAGGCGAGGAAGCCACCAACGAAGGAATCCCCGAGCCCGATGGTGGTGGGCTGGCTGACTTCAAGCCTGAAGCCAGGTACGCAGCGGACGACCGACCCCATCTGCTGTTCAAGCGCTGTGGCGAACTCTAGGGCCTCGGTGCGGACCGGCAAGCTGCGGGTGAGCTCGTACTGCTCATTGGTGTAATCATCGCCGTAGCAGTACCGAGTGGAGGCAATGGCGATGCCGTCGCTGAGCGCCTCCGCGTAGACCTCAGCCGCTTCGCCGAGTTAGACCAGTACTTTGTGTGTACGACCAGGGTCGGGGCTGGGATGCGGGCCTTGAGCGAATGGAGCGCATGCTCCACCTCGGTCACGGACAGAAGGTTGATCGTGTGGCCCACATCCGCCTGGAGCTCGTCCTCGTTCATGCCGTACACATCAATGAGGTCGAGCATCGCGTTGCGTACTCGGCCGCGGAAGGCGGGCAGGTGGAACGCGGCGTCCTCGTAGTAGACCAATGCTCTGGGCGGGAGCTGTTGCATGTGCCTTCGCAGCGTGGATAACGCTCGTCGAGCAGCTGCTGGTCTCGCATCGTGTTGAATCCAGCTTGGATAGCATCGAGGCCCCGCCGGGCGTAGATCCGGGCACCCTTCTGCTGGCACTCACGCTTGATGCACTCGAGCCGTTCCGCTGCTGCGAGGGAGGATCAGCCTCAGCTAGGAGCCGTTGGCGGATGCCGGTCATCCGTTTGCGCCCTGCGAATAATCTGCGGTGAAGACCGGGAGAATGAGCAGTCCGACATGACGTGGGTCAAGCGGTTCATCGTCTTCTTGGTCGTCGGCTTCGCACTCTTCTATTTGATTGCCTACCCTGAGGCCGCCGCGAACGCCGTTCGTGCCGTATTTTATGGCCTTGCTGTGGTATTTCGCTCGATCCTCATCTTCTTTGAGTCTCTGGCTAGTTAGCTTCGCGTCGATAAGCGAATAGCTCTGTAGCCTTCCGAACACGTGGACCGGCAGGCCCGGCGACTCAACCACTGGCACCACCGTGAAGGTTGGGTTCACAACTTCCGGTCGGGTCGGATCTGGGCCAGCCGTACGACGGCAGCTGCGAAGATGCCGGCGGCGCTGTCAGCAGCGGCGGGGAACAGTTGCGGTGCAGTACGGTCGGCTTAGCGGGCCAGCGGATGATGACCACTGCGGGTGTTTCGTCGGCCTCCATCAGCTCGATGATGATCGATGCAGTGCCGTTGATCTGGCCTGAGGCCAGCTCGGTTATGTTGCTGATGGGTCCTGACTCCAATCCAGTCGGGATCTCAGGCCCGGGTGGTGCTCCAACACCGGTCGGGGCCACTTATGTTAGGCCTTGCTAAATGATCTTGTCTGCCCTCTTTGTGTGTGCACCTGTGTGTGCCAACTGCTGGATACGTCGAAATACAGGAGGTCACGAACGACCGTCACAGGCCGAGATTTACGCTCAACCGGGTACCGGCGAGCATTGTCGATAACGGTAGGTAACGGGCCTCGACTAGTTACAAGACAGCTGCGCTACCGACTGCGCCACGCCAGCAATGCCGGGAAAGCCTACCTAAGCTTCGGCTTAGACGACTCCCGGACCACCGACGAATGCCGTCCCGCGACCGGCCAGCACAACCTGCTCGCCGGCGGTCAGTAGGGCCGATTCACCGCGCGCCAGATCAAGCGCGGACGCACCAGCCGTGAGTCGGAGATCACCGTCGGTCACCAGCAGGACACGTCCGGCGTCTGTCGCGGGAGCCACGATCTGCTCGTCGTGAGGCTCAACGCGCCAGAGTGCGAATTCAGGAGCCGGCGTCGGATAGCGCCACACCCCTCGCGACTCCGCGCGCGGCGTGATCAACCCCCGAATGCCTGGCGTGAAGTCCAAGATCGCAAGCAGTTCGTCAATGTTGACGTACTTCGGTGTCAGCCCGCCTCGCATGACGTTGTCGGAGTTGGCCATGATCTCCACACCGCCGCCGCTCAAATAGGCGTGCAGGTTGCCAGGCGGCATGAACAGTGCATCACCGGGCTGCAGAGTGATCCGGTTCATCAGAAGAGCGGCCAGCACGCCGGGGTCGCCCGGGTAGTAGGCATTGAGCTCGTAAGCGGTACGTGCGAAGGGCGCCCAGTCATCGGATTCCGGCACCGCTTCTGCAGCCCGAGCCACCTCCACGATCACCGACCGCACATCGGACCCGAGACGCAGTAGCCGCGAGAACACCGCCCGCAACCGCTCTCCGGCGGGAATGTCGGCATCGTCCAACGGAGCAACAAGGTCCAGAGCCTCGGTGACCGCGAGCCTCCCGAACAACTGGTACGTCTCACGCGGTTCACGAAAGCCACACAAAGCCTCGGTCTCGACCAACGCGCACAAGAGCTCGGGCTTCGGCCAGCCGTCGCGATAAGTCCGGTGTGGTGCGTCTCTAGGAACACCGGCCGCCTGCTCCCGCGCATAGCCGGCCGCGGCCTGCTCGCGTGACGGATGCGCCTGCAGGGACAGCGGCTGTGCGGCGGCGATGATCTTCATGAGAAACGGCAACCGGGGCCCGAATGCCTCGACCGAGGCCCGGCCGACCACGCCAGCCGGGTCGTGGGCGACAACCTTGTCCAACGGCTCGCCGTCCAGAGTCGAGGGGGCCGAGTGGATGCGCGCCCAACCACAGCTCAGCCTGCGGTTCACCTGTGGGTTCCACACCAAAGAACTCCGGAAGGGCCGTCCGCGACCCCCAGGCGTACGGCTGAATCACCCCCGTCAGCCGCTCGATCATACTTCCTCCTGTTGTTGCATGGCCTCGCCGACTGCGGCTTGCCAGAGGGCGAGCGTACGCGCAACAGCCAGCGAATCGCGCCACGGAACCATCGGCGACTCCGCCTCGCCAGCCCGCAGGCAACGCATGACTTCTTGGGCCTGGAAGGTGTAGCCGCCGCCCGGCCACTGGGTCATGAATACCTCAGGCGCAACATCACGATGATGACCGCGATAGACCAGCATTTCCTTCGGAAGGATGAAGAAGTCGTTGATCATGATCCGGCCGAAGCTGCCGTACACCTCGAGGCTGGTGGGTAGGTCCGCCTCCAAAGAACAGATCACCGTTGCAGTAGCCGCCGGGTGATCCTCAGTCGCCGAGTAATTGAGCACGGCAGCGGCATGGCTGTCCACGCCCGTCGCCGCGTGGCTGCCAAAGCCAAGCAGGTCCGTCGGCTCTCCCAGGAAGAGATTGACCGCATGCAACGGATAAACGCCGGCGTCGAGGATCGCGCCGCCAGCCTGGGCGGGGTCAAGTAACCGATGAGTGAGTGGTCCGCGAAACGCGAAGCCGAAATTGGCCGAAACATGCCGGATCTCACCAAGATCACCTGACGCTGCCAGCGCCGCCGCCTTTCGAAGGAGTGGGTTCGTCCGGCTCCAGAGAGCCTCCATCAAGAACAACCCACCCTCATAAGCCAGGTTGATCAGTTCGGCGGTGTCGTCGGGGTTGGTGGTCAACGGTTTCTCAACCAGGACAGATTTTCCGGCTTCCAAGCACAGCTTCGCAGACGCAAAATGATCATGGTGGCTGGAGGCGACGTAAACGACGTCGACATCCGGATCTCCAGCCAACTCTGCGTAGGAGTCATAGACCCGCGGAATGCCATGATCGGCTGCGAACGCCATCGCCTTCTCAAGTGTGCGTGAGCCGACCGCGACCAATCGTGCCTCGTTCGGCAGCAGGGCAAGATCACGTGCGAACACCGATGCAATGTGCCCGGTGGCGAGGATGCCCCAGCTCGTCAGATCCGTCACGTTTCCATCCAACAACATGCTGGCCCCGTCGGGCGGCGAGTAGCCGAACCGGCCACCAGAGGCTATGTTGCTCCCTTATGGCCCGCGACGAGCACTTGGAAGCAAGCTGGGCCAAATCCCGCAGCGCGGCGAATGACATCAATGTGATTTCGATTTACGATGACTCTATGATCGTCGCTTCGAGTAGGCCTGACGGTAGGGAGCCGCTTGGTGAGCTGGGCGCGCGGGACGCCGAGATCCTCGCCTTCGAGCGTCAGTGGTGGAAGTTCGCTGGAGCCAAGGAGCAGGCGATCCGCGACAAGTTCCAGATGTCGGCTACGCGCTACTACCAGGTTTTGAACGCCCTGATCGATAAGCCGGAGGCTCTCGCTCAGGATCCGCTGCTCGTCAAGCGGCTGCGTCGACTCCGGGCAACCAGGCAGCGCAACCGCTCAGCGAAGCGGCTGGGCATCGATCTCACCATCGAGTAGGTTTCAGCTTCTCCAGCAGGGCGCGAATACCCGCTCCGACTGGCCTCACGGGGTAGTCGATGTAGCCGCCATTAGCCAGCCCCGCTTGCCGCTCAAAGAAGTTCCGTGCGGCGCGATCCCCCGTGCGCAGCACGGACCATCCCATGAAGATCACGTACGGGATGTAGTAGGGCAGCCCGAGGCAATAGAGGTACTGCCACGTGTGGCCCTCCTCGTGCTTGATCAAGTGGGGATACCTCGCCAACATGCTGTTCCATGTGCTGCCCGTTGTGACCACATTGCCGATCGTGAATGCGCCGGCAACGGGAAATTTGAGGCGGTAGCGCTCGCCGAGATAGAGCCCGCGGGGACCGCGCGTGATCTCCGCGCGACCGACCTTCGCCACCCCCAGCCCGACTATTGTGCTGAGGTTGATGTAGTTGCCGACGAAGCGTAGCCATTGCCATCCGGTTGCAGGCCAGCCGGACTTCACGGTCTCAGTCCTGGCGTCCTCGCTGCTCGTGGTCATGTGGGCTCAGAGTTTGCGGATGCGTACGCCAAGTGTTCCAAGTCGCCGGTCCCCGTGTTGTCGCTGTTTCTGCATTTTGGACTCTGTTCCCAGGATGCGGACGCAAGGCTACGTCATGTCCTACCCGGCGCCTACGCTGAGCCGTGTTCATCCAGAGGGGACGAGGGAACGGCCCGACGACTCCCCGGCAACCGGCTGACGGATCAGAAACGGTGCCAACTCCGACTCCGCCGAAAGCCGGCTGAGAAAGATGAAGTGAGGACGACGATGACCGCGGTGATCGACACCGATCCAGCTCCTGCTCCTGGCATCAGGGCAGGCGCATTTGGAAATTCCACGCATCTGGTCTGTAGGGAATGTGGGGCCAGCACCGCGCTCGGACCTTTCTATGCCTGTACCGAGTGCTTCGGTCCGCTCGAGGTCGGCTACAACTTCCCGACCATCACCCGGGAACGGATCGAGGCGGGCCCGCGGAGCATCTGGCGATATGCTCCGCTGTTGCCGGTCCCAGCCGATATCGCCACCTTCCGCTCTACCGATCCCGGTTTCACCCGGTTGGTCGATGCCCGCAATCTCGCGGATGATCTTGGTCTAAGACAGCTCTGGATCAAGGACGACTCCGGCAACCCGACTCATTCGTTCAAGGACCGTGTCGTCGCGGTCGCCCTGTCGGCCGCTCGTGAGCTGGGCCTCAAGGTGCTTGCCTGCCCTTCCACAGGCAACCTCGCCAATGCCGTAGCTGCGGCTGCTGCACGCGCCGGAATCAAATCGGTTGTCTTCGTTCCTGCCAATCTCGAGCGACAGAAGATCTTGGCCTCCGCTGTCTATGACACGACTCTGATCGCCATCGAAGGCAACTACGACGACGTCAACAAGCTCGCCAGCGAGATCGCCGCCGAGGAAGAGGGTTGGGCCTTCGTCAACGTCAACGTCAGGCCCTACTACGCGGAGGGCTCGAAGACTCTGGGGTATGAGATCGCCGAGCAACTCGGCTGGCGGATTCCCGACCAGGTTGTCGTTCCGGTGGCCTCCGGCGCTCAGCTAACCAAGATCGACAAGGGCTTCCGCGAATTGATCAAGCTAGGGCTGGTCGAGGACAAACCATTCGTGATCTTCGGTGCACAGGCAACAGGCTGCTCGCCGGTAGCCCAGGCGTATCGCGCCGGTCAGAACTTCGTGGCACCGGTGAAGCCGGACACGATCGCCAAGTCGCTCGCCATCGGTAACCCGGCGGATGGGCCCTACGTACTCGATGTGGTGAGACGTACCGGTGGTGTGGTCGCCGACGTCGACGACGAGACCCTAGTAGCCAACATTCAGCGCCTAGCGCGGACTGAGGGCATTTTTGCCGAGACCGCCGGCGGCGTCACGGTCGGTGTCACAGCAGAATTGCTCTCCGATGGCGTGCTGGATCCCGAGGCGGAAACTGTCGTGATCAACTCCGGTGACGGGCTGAAGACGCTCGATGCAGTCGCTGACCGCGTCGGGCCCAAGATCACTATTCCGGCGCGCTATGAGGCGTTCATCGATTTCTGGAAGGATACGAACTCATGAGTGCCACCGTCCGGATTCCCACCATCCTGCGCACCTACACCGGCGGCGTAGGCGAGGTGAGCGCCGACGGCAGCACCCTGGCCGAGGTCCTGGATTCGTTGGAGGGCAATCACCCGGGTATCCGGGCGCGGATTCTTGACGATGCCGGCGCCCTGCGTCGCTTTGTCAACGTCTACGTCGGTGACGACGATGTGCGTTTCATCGGCGGCCTCGAGGCTCAGGTGTCTGAGGGGACCAAGATCTCGATCATTCCGGCGGTTGCAGGCGGAGCCCAGGGCTAGTGGGGCGCCGCGCGCGGCGTTACCGTCAGGCGCATGGATCTCGAGCGCTTCGTCACTGCGCAGGATAGCGGTGGCACGTATCAGCGAGCGGTCACTGAGCTCCGCAAGGGACGCAAGACCAGCCATTGGATGTGGTTCATCTTCCCGCAGATCGCCGGGCTGGGGCGCAGTGCCATGGCCCAGGCCTACGCGATCAGCGATCTGACGGAGGCACGGGCCTACCTTGCACATCCTGTGCTCGGACCGCGGTTGTTGGAATGCGCTCAAATCGTCGCTGCGCATCGAGGTCTGAGCGCGGAGTACATATTTGGCGGCATTGACGCGATCAAACTGCGCTCCTCGATGACACTGTTTGCACGCGCCGATCCCGATCAAGCGATCTTCAGACAGGTCATCGACCAGCATTTCGAGGGTCTCGATCCGGAAACAGAGCGGCGAGTCTGACACTGACTCCTGGCTGGTTGAGTACGGCTTGCCCGGCCATCGATCCATCCCACAATGCTGCCTGAACTCGCGACTGCGACTGGGACGCGCTCGGCCGCCCGGACGACCGCGGCAAGGCAGCAGCTACTCTGCATACGGTGCCTGATCATGGCAGCTAGCACCAGGAAGGTAGTTCTTGTCGGATCGCAGTCGAGCCAAGGTGCTCACGATCATGATGACCGACGTCGTCGCCTCGACCGCGCTGCGACGTACGCGCGGTGACCGCGACGCTGACGACATGCTGGGACTGCAAGCAGCGATTGTGCGCGATGAGGTGGCGGCGTTCGGCGGCCGAGTGCGCAAGTCCCTGGGCGACGGATTCCTGATCTCCTTTCCGTCCACCGATCCAGCGGTCCGTGCCGCCGCCGCAATCGAGCGGGCGTTGCAGGAGCACAATACGGCGGACCCACAGCACGCCGTCGAAGTCCGTATCGGCATCCACGTCGGCAAGGTCACCGAGCGGGACGGCGACCTGCTCGGCCAGGCGGTGCACGCCGCGGCCAGGGTGACGGCCGAAGCGGTAGGCGGGCAGATTCTGACTTCCGATGAGGTACGCAAGCACGCCGAGCCGCAGGTGGATCAATCATTCCTCGACCTGGGGCTGTTCTGGCTGCGTGGCTTCCCAGAGCGCTGGCGGCTTTACGAGGTGGTATGGAACGACACCTCGGTGGGAGTGGTACGCCACACTGCGGGACCTGCACCACTCACTCCATACGTGGGTCGAGAAGCC
>CAWILN010000002.1:0-15912 GCA_963836855.1 uncultured Actinomycetota bacterium
GACGCGGATGAGCCTGTCCTACCCGGTGCTGCTCATCCTCGGCCTACTGGTTGCCGCGGCGCTGGGTGTCGGCGTTGTGCTGTTAGGACGACGCAGGTCCGCCGCCCTCGCTGCGGCGGGGATCTCGCTAGCCGGCCGGCGCAATCGCCTGTTCGGGCCGTGGTTCTTCATCGGCGGGGTCATGCTGCTGGCGGTTGCCGTGGCCGGGCCGGCCGCTGCGCTGCCGGTCGGCCGGAGCGCCGGCACGGTCATCCTGGCGATGGACGTGTCCAACAGCATGAGTGCCGACGACGTCACCCCGAGTCGGCTAGCGGCCGCGCAGCAGGCAGCACTGTCGTTCATCGACGCCCAGCCCGACAGCGTCGACATCGGCGTCGTCGGGTTCGACCAGGGTGCGCTGACCACATCACAGCCAAGTGCGGATCGCGCCGCGGCGAAGGCGGCGGTGCAGAGACTGCGGACTGCCGGTGGGACCTCGCTGGCGTCGGCGATTCTCGGTTCGCTGAGCGCAATCACCGGCACGCCAGTCAGGATTGGCGAGGACGGCGATCTGCCCGACATCGGGTACTGGGGCTCGGCGACCATCGTGCTGTTCTCCGACGGCGAGGACCAGGGCGGCAGCGGCGGCAGCGACGCGGCGTCGGCGGCAGCGACGATTTCCCAGAACGCCGGTGTGCACATCGAAGCCGTCGGCGTTGGCACCGCAGACGGAACGACCGTCGAGATCGACGGTTATCAGTTGCATACGGGTCTGGATACGGAGCAGTTGACCGCCATCGCGCAGGCCACCGGTGGCACCTACCATCGCGCCTCCGAGACGGAACAACTCGACGACATCGCGTCCACCATCGACCTCCGGCTGACTGTGGCCAAGCAGGACGTACCGCTGGCCGGCGCCTTCATCGCCATGGCGCTGGTGCTGCTGGCCGTCGGTGCGCTGCTGACCGGTGTTAGGACGGGGAGGCTCGTCTGATGTCGTTCAGCTGGCCATGGGCGCTGTTGTCGCTGCTGATCATCCCGATCGTGGCGGGAGTCGTCTGGTTGCTGCGGCGACGCCGGCGGCGCGCGGCGGTGCAGGTGACCTCGATCGCCCTGGTACGGGCCGCGCTGCCACCCCGTACGAGGTGGACCCGGCTCATCCCGACTCTGTTGCTCCTCCTCGGCTTCGCCACGCTCAGTGTCGGGGCGGCGCGGCCGCAGGCGACCGTGCCGGTGCCGTCCAATTCCACGACGATCATGCTGGCGATGGACGTCTCCGGATCCATGTGCTCCACCGACGTCGAACCCAACCGCCTCACCGTTGCCCAGAAGGCCGCCGTCTCCTTCATCGAGTCGCAGGACGGCGAGACCCAGATCGGTCTCGTGGCCTTCGCGGGCGTCGCGGGTCTGCAGGTGCCGCCGACCACCGAGAAGGATGCGTTGATCGAGGCGATCGACGACTTCACCACGGCCCGCGGTACGGCGATCGGTTCAGCAATCCTCACCTCGATCGACAGCATCGCTGCGATCAACCCGACCGTGGCCCCCACTGGGGTCGATGCGGAATCAGCTCAGCGGTCGGGATACGCGGCGGACGTGATCGTCGTGCTGACCGATGGCGCGAACACCCAGGGCGTCGAACCGGCGAGAGCCGCCCAATCGGCGGCCGTCCGGGGCTTGAGGGTGTTCACGATCGGTTTCGGCACGACCACCCCCTCGCGGATGGCCTGCACCGGCCGGCAGGCCAGCGGATGGGCCGGCGGAGGTCCGCGCGGCGGTTTCGGTGGGGGCGCGGGCCGCAATCCGCGGGTCATCGACGAGGCCACCCTGCAGGCCGTCGCCGAGATCACCGGCGGCCAGTACTACAAGGCCGAGAGTGCCGACCAGCTGCAGCGGGCACTGGGTGATCTGCCCAGCCAGGTGACGGTGGTGAGGAAGCACGTCGACATCGCATCATGGTTCGCCGGCGCCGGAGGATTGCTCGTTGCGGTCGCCGTCGGGCTCTCGCTGTGGTGGAACCGGGTACGCGCGCCTCGTTGAGGTACTGGACCGGACGACCGACTGTCGCGAAGCGACCGCGGACCGTCCGGGTCACATGACAGCACGACGCTGGCGGCTCCTATGCTCGTGCGATGGCTGTGCTGGGAACGAAACTCCACGTCCCGGCCCCGCGCCGCGAGCTCGTTCCGCGGACCCGGCTGACTGACCTGCTCCCCACCAGCAGGTCTGTCATGCCACGACTGGTGCTTGTGTCGGCGCCGGCCGGCTTCGGCAAGACCACGTTGCTCAGCCAGTGGCTGGCCACTGGAGCCGAGCTCGCCGCCCACGTGGCATGGCTGTCGCTGGACGAGGGCGACAACGACCCCCGCCGGTTCCTGGCCCATCTGGTCGCCGCGCTGCGCGCGGGGAACCCCGACGGTGTTGCTGACACGACGGCTCTGGTGGAGACCGGCGGAGAGGTCCCGGCCGAGGCGGTCCTGACGACCCTCGTCAACGACCTCGATGAGGTGGACGGAGCGACCGTGCTGACGCTCGACGACTACCACGTCATCGACGAGGCAGGGGTCCACGACGCCGTCAGGTTCCTCCTGGAGCACCTGCCGCCGCGGGCGACCCTCGCGATGGCGACCAGAGCTGACCCACCCCTGCCGCTGGCGCGCCTGCGAAGCCGCGCCGAACTGGTGGAGTTGCGCGCATCCGACCTGCGCTTTACGCCTGCCGAGGCCGACGCCTTCCTTAACCAGGTCATGGGCCTGGACATCAATGCGGACCAGGTGGCGGCGCTCGATGCCCGGACCGAGGGATGGGCGGCGGGACTGCAACTGGCAGGGCTGTCGATGCGTGGGCACGACCAGACAGCGGCGTTCGTCGATGCCTTCACGGGAAGCCACAGGTTCGTTCTGGACTACCTCATGGAGGAGGTGCTCGGCCGCCAGCCCTAGGAAGTGCGCGAGTTCCTGCTCGTCACCTCGGTGCTGGACCGGCTGACCGGTCCACTCTGCGACACGCTCACCAGTAGGAAAGACGGGCATCGGCTGGCTCGACAAGCTGGACCGGGCCAACCTGTTCGTCGTCCCCCTCGACGACCAGCGGCAGTGGTACCGGTACCACCACCTGTTCACCGACGCCCTACGGGCGCGGCTCGCCGCCGAGGCTCCCGACAGCGTCCCGAGCCTGCATCGCGCCGCCAGCCGATGGTACGCCGACCACGACCTGCTGGAAGACGCCATCGGGCACGCGAGGGCAGGCCGCGACGTCGAAGCGACCGCCGACCTCATCGAACGAGCCCTGCCCGAGGCTCGTCGCCAGCGCCGCGACCGCCTGGTCCGGGAGTGGTTGCAAGCACTGCCCGACGACGTGGTCCGGCAGCGGCCGGTCCTCGGCACGCAATACGCATGGATGCGTCTTGTCGAGGGCGACCTCGACGGCGTCGAGGCCCGACTCCGAGACGCCGAGCGTGCACTCGAGGCCATGCCCGCAGGTGAACGGGCTACGACGAGCGGGGACGACGCGCTCCGGACGCTGCCCGCGTGGATCGCGATCTACCGCGCCTCGGCCGCTCAGGCTCGCGGTGACGCCGCCGGCACCGCCGAACACGCGCGCCGCGCGCTCGAGCTGGCCGGGCCCGAGGACCACTACGCGAGAGGCGGGGCCGCCGGGTTCCTCGGCCTGGCCGCGTGGGCGGACGGTGACCTCCAGGTCGCGGTGGAAACGTTCACGCAAGCGGTCGCGAGTCTGGGGGCGGCCGGAAACGTGGCCGACGAGCTCGGCAGCACGGTCGTCTTGGCCGACATGTGGCAAGCCCGCGGACAAGCTGGGAAGGCCCGGCGGCTTTACCAGCAGGCCCTGAACACCGCGCAGCGGCATCCCGGTGTGCCGCCTTCGACCACCGGCGACCTCCACGTCGGGCTCGCCGACGTCCTACGCGAACAAGGTGAGCTCGACGCCGCCGAGCAGCACCTCCAGACCAGCGCGACTCTCGGCGAGAGCGCATCACTGCTGGAGAACCGACACCGGTGGCACCTCGCCAGAGCCGGCCTCATGCGGGCCCGCGGCGACCTTGACGGGGCGCTCGAAGACCTGCAGCGGGCCGAGTCCCTGTACCTGCCCGGATTCTTCCCCGACGTACGTCCCATCCCGGCCACCATTGCCCGAATCCGGATTGCTCAGGGACGCCTCGAAGACGGGTGGGAGTGGGCGCACGAGCACCATGTCACCACCACCGACGACCTGACGTACCTGACCGAGTACAACCACCTCACCCTCGCCCGCCTGCTCATCGCCCAGCACCGCATCGACGCAGACCCCGGCAGCCTCGCTGACGCCCTCGACCTGCTCGACCGGCTCCTCGGGAGCGCTCAGGACGGCGGACGCGGATCCAGCGTCGTCGACGCCCGCCTGCTTCGGGCCCTCGCCCACGATGCCCGCGGAGAGCACGAGGAGGCGCTGGCGCAGCTCGACCGCGCCCTGGCCGAGGCAGTCCAGGCCGGCTACGTCCGCGTGTTCCTCGACGAAGGCGCACCGATGGAGGAGTTGCTCCATTCGGCCGAACGGCGCCCAAGAACCGGTGAGCTCGCGCAAGCGGTGCTCCGGGCTGCTGCCACAGCGGTCCCGGTGTCGGTCCCGCGTCCAGCCGCCAACCCGGCTCCGGACGCGCTCAGCGAGCGTGAGGTCGAGGTGCTCAGGCTTCTCGCGACGTCCCTGACCGGACCCGAGATCGCCCAGCAGCTGTTCATGTCGGTCAACACGTTCCGCACCCACACGCGGCACATCTTCACCAAGCTCGACGTGAAGACCCGGAGAGCCGCGGTCCTGCGCGCCGCCGAGCAGGACCTGCTCTAGGTCGAGCTGGGCCCGAAATCACAAACCCGGTCACATCGTCATGTGATGTGGAGTCACCAAGCCAGCTCCTAGCGTCGTGCCTGTTCCCGGGACCTCCCGGGCCACCAGGAAGGCAAGGAGCCCAAGTCATGACAGTCACGACCACCAGCCTCACCCGGGCCGCCGGCATCAGCGCAGCGGCCGCCGGAGCGATCTTCATCGCCGTTCAGATCAACCACCCGGCTATGGACGTCTCCACGATCAGCACCACCGACTTCGTGGTGCGCAGCTGCGCCAAAACTGTCATGGCCGCCCTCGCGCTCGTCGGCATCACCGGCATGTACCTGCGCCAGGTCCGCCAGATGGGCGTCCTCGGACTCGCGGGCTACCTGCTGTTCGCCGCCGGCTACCTGGTCATATTCAGCGTGGAGGTCATCGCGACGTTCGTCCTCCCGACCGTCGCGGACCTCGCACCCGGCTACGTCAACGACATCCTCGTCGCGTCCGCCGGCGGCACTCCGGTCGGCGACATCGGCGCCATGCAGACCTGGTTCGCCGTTTCAGGCGCCGGCTACCTGCTCGGTGGCCTCGTGTTCGGCATCGCCCTGTTCCGCGCCCGCGTCCTCGCCCGCTGGGCCGCCGCCCTCCTCGCCATTGCCACCGTCTCCACAGCCGCGCTCTCGGTGCTCCCGGAGTCGTTCAACCGCCCGTTCGCCGTCCCCACCGGCATCGCCTTGATCGGCCTCGGCGTCTCGCTGTGGCGCGGCCAGCGCCCGACCGCCCCCCGGCAGCCACCCCGGCCACGACCCAGGTCGAGCGGGTCCGATGACCAGCGACCAGCCGATGGCATCGTCGACGCAGCACCGAGTCCGGCCGGCGGGTCAGTCTCGGAGCTGGCCGGTCCCGGTCGCCCTGGTCGCACTGTCCGCCATCCCGCTCGCCGCCGGCACCCTCCGGCTGGTCCAGCTCGTCGGCGGCCCGGACCTGATGCGGGCCGACCCCCGGGTCGCCAGCTTCCCGGCGCCGCTCGTGCTGCACATCCTCGGCGCCGCCATCTACGCCATCATCGGTGCGTTCCAGTTCGTCCCCGGCATCCGGCGCCGCCACCGGGCCTGGCACCGGCGCGCCGGCCGGCTCCTGACCGTCGCCGGCCTCCTGGTCGCCGTCTCGGCGCTATGGATGACCCTGCTGTACGCGGCCAAGCCCGGCACCGGGGAGCTGCTGTACGTGCTGCGGCTCGTGTTCGGCTCCGCGATGGGCGCCAGCCTCGTCATCGGGTTCACTGCCATCCGCCGCCACGACATCGCTGCCCACCGCGCCTGGATGATCCGGGCCTACGCGATCGGGCTGGCCGCAGGCACCCAGGCGTTAACCGAAGGCATCGGCGGCGCCGTCTTCGGGAGCGGCGAGCTGGCCGGCGACCTCGCCAAGGGCGCTGGGTGGGTCATCAACCTCGCCGTCGCCGAATGGGCAATCCGCCACCCCACATCTGCCCGCCGGCGGCGCTCCACCGACCGCCGAACCAGCACCCGCACCGCACCCGCAGGAGCATCCTCATGAACCCCAACACCACGACCTACCAAGTTCGGGTGGCCGGCCACCTCGACGACCACTGGGCGACCTGGCTCGACGACTTCACCCTGACCCGCGACGACGACGGCACCACCCTCCTGACCGGACCCGTCACCGACCAGGCACAACTGCACGGGCTGCTCACCCGGGTCCGCGACCTCGGCGTCCCGCTGTTGTCGCTGCGCACGGTCGACGCCAGCAACCCCAGCACCTGAGACCGCAGCCGATGCAGCGCCGGCACTCGCGCATCCCGTGCACACAGACGGAAGGCGCCTGGGCCCAGGCCGAGGTCACCGACCAGGCACGCAACAGCCAAGCCGAGCTCGGCTGGGCCCTCGACCCAGCCACAGCGGGTACGCCACCGAAGCCACCCGGGCCCCGCTCACCGCACGGCGATGAGCTGTTCTCATGAGATCTCAGTGTGGGTCACTCGGCACCAAAGATGGCCATGCCGGTCCGCGGCCCCATACGGTCTCCGGCGCCACCCTTCCGGTTGAGCCGCTCCCGCAGGGTAGATGCGTCCGTGGAGCGCACTGGCGTATCTGGTAGACCGGTTTGCAGCGGGCCAGAAGCAACGAACGGGTGCTAGCCCAGACGACAGCAGACCACCCGGGCGTCATCATGGACGGCGTAACCCTTCTCAAACAGGACCGCAACCAGCGCCATCGGCGACATACGGTGGCATCGGTCGCGGAGCTGCAGGACAAAGGAGTCATGATCCATGGCAGAGTTCCAGACGCTCCACGGCGGGAATGCCGGAACGATCGATGTGGGCGGCGACCTAACTGTCAACCGCCTCGGCTTCGGCGCCATGCGTATCACCGGTGACGGCATCTGGGGTCCGCCTGCTGACCGCGACGAGGCGAAGGCGGTGTTGCGCCGCGCGATCGATCTCGGCGTCAACTTCATCGACACCGCCGACTCGTACGGGCCTCACGTCAGCGAAGAGCTCATCAGCGAGGCGATCCACCCTTACCCGGACGATCTGGTGATCGCAACCAAAGGCGGCCTCGAGCGGACGGGTCCGGGACAATGGCCGACCAACGGTCGACCAGAGCACCTAATCGCGGCCTGCGAGGGAAGCCTGCGCCGGCTGAAGCTGGAACAGATCATGCTCTATCAGTTTCATCGGCCCGACCCCGCGGTGTCGCTGGAGGACTCGATCGGTGCCCTCGTCACCCTCAAGGAGCAGGGCAAGATCCGACACATCGGGCTGTCCAACGTCACCGAAGAGCAGCTGCGACGGGCACAGCGGCTCACCCCGATCGTGTCGATCCAGAACCGCTACAACGTCGACGACCGCCGATCGGAGTCGCTAGTCGACCTGTGCGAGCAGGAGCAGATGGTCTTCTTGCCCTGGGCGCCGATCCAAAATCTTGACCGCAACAGAATTCTTCACAAGTTAGTGCAGCGCTACGACGTGACAACGCGGCAGATCGTGCTCGCCTGGCTGCTTGCCCGGTCGCCCTCCATCCTCCCGATCCCAGGCACCGGATCGGTGTCACACCTGGACGCCAATGTTGCGGCAGCGGCGATCAAGCTGACCATGGCCGAAGTTGCCTCCGTGACGGATAACGGCTGAGACAGACCACCCGCCCCCGACCGAGGCCGTGCTCGCCGCCGCCAAGCGCAACAACATCGCCGTCGTCTCGGTCACCGAGGCGCTGCCGACCGAGGGACCCAGCCCGGCGCCTGAGACGCCCCGAGAAGCTATCCCGGGACCGGGATCCCCGGGAGGCTGGTCAGACCGTCGGCCAGCGCCGCTTCCTCGAACTCGATCTCCGGAAGGCGCCCCGCCAGGAAGTCGTCGTAGGCCTGCATGTCGAAGTGCCCGTGTCCGCATAGGTTGAACAACAGGACTTTCGACTCGCCGGCCTCCCGCGCACGGATCGCCTCGTCGATCACCGCCCGAATGGCGTGGTTCGGCTCCGGAGCCGGAACGATCCCCTGAGCCCGAGCGAACTGTACGCCAGCGTCGAACACCTGGTTCTGCGTGTACGCGCGAGCCTCCATGTGCCCGTGCCTCACCAGCATGGACAGCGAGGGCGCGTCGCCGTGGTACCGGAGCCCGCCCGCGTGCACCGGCGCCGGCACGAACGTGTGCCCCAGGGTGTACATGGGCACGATAGGCGCCATCTCTCCCGTGTCGCCGAAATCGTAGGCAAACTCACCCCGGGTCAGGGTGGGGCAGGCGGCCGGCTCGGTGGCCACGAACGTGGCATCGAGCTTCCCGGCCAGCTTGTCGGCCATGAACGGATAGGAGAAGCCCGCGTAGTTCGAACCCCCGCCCACGCACCCGATGATGAAGTCGGGGGATTCGCCAGCCATCTCCATCTGCTTCTGCGTCTCCAGGCCGATCACGGTCTGGTGCAGGAGCACGTGCCCCAGCACGCTCCCTAGGCAGTAGTTGGTGTCGGCACTGGTGGCCGCGACCTCGACCGCCTCGCTGATGGCGATCCCAAGGGAGCCCGTGGAGTCGGGCGTGTCGCCGAGGACGCGCTTGCCGACCTGCGTCGTGTCGCTGGGCGAGGCGTGGACCGTCGCCCCGAACGTCTCCATCATCACCCGCCGGTACGGTTTCTGCTGGTACGAGGCCTTCACCATGTACACGAGGCTCTCCAGCCCGAACATCTGGCATGCGAATGCCAGCGCCGATCCCCATTGCCCGGCCCCGGTCTCGGTGCTGATCCGGCGGATCCCCGCTTCCTTGTTGTAATAGACCTGAGCGATCGCCGTGTTCGGCTTATGGGAGCCGGTCGGTGACGTCCCCTCGTATTTGAAGTAGATCCGGGCGGGAGTCTGCAGCGCCTGCTCCAGGCGTCGGGCCCGATACAGCGGCGTCGGCCTCCACAGCCGGTAGACGTCCAGGACCGGCCCGGGGATGTCGATCCACCGCTGGGTCGACACCTCTTGCATGATGAGCGACTCGGGGAACAGGGGAGCGAGGTCTGCTGGCCCGATCGGTTCCCTGGTCGCGGGATGGAGCGGAGGAAGCGGCTGCATGCCCGCGCCGACCATGTCAGGAACGAGGTTGAACCACGCCGTCGGAAGCTCGTCGGGCCCGAGGTCGAAGTGCACCGGTTGGGCCATGGTGTCCCCCTTCTTGGTCATGCGGTGACCTGCGAGGCGCTCATTCTATGGGGACCGGATGTCTCTGGAGTCGCGACGTGATCCCGGTAAGAGCTGGTACCTCTGGCCCTCGTCGTTTTGGTACGTGTGCCAAACGTGCAGGGGAAGCAGGGACCTGAGCGGCCTCATTTCCCGCAGTATCGCGCAAACATGAGCTGAAATTCGAGGACTAAACTCCCAATGAAATCGTGACCTAAGTCCCTCTCTGCGCAATTCCGTACGGCTTCTGCATAATTCTGTGCGGTTTTTGCGCAATTCTGTGTGTCTCCGATGAGCTTACTTTTCATCTCCCATGGGCTTTTTTATCTCAGTTTTTCGTCTCCCGTGGGCCAGCTGTGGGTAAACGCGGGGTAAACGTCTGGTGAATTTGCTCTGTGGAAAAGCTGTGATAAGTATGAATTGGCGAATCTCCCTTACGGGCTCGCCGAGCCCACTAACTGGTGGGGCCTGAACAGTTACGAGGGCGCGATTGTCCAACGCATTGGCCGATTTCGGACGGGTGCGCAGACCCTGGGGCCGATCGGCCCGGGTTCGCTCCCAGCACTCCTTGGATTGTTCTACCCACCGAGCCTCCGCGAGGAGGCGATCACATGAAGGAGTGCCGCATGACGGTCGCGTACGAGCGCCTCGCCGAGAAGACCGAATTGAGTTGCGAAGAAGCTCTCGCGCTCAAGGAAGAGATTCGGAAACGCAATGAGACCGGTGAACCCGAAGCAGCAGTTACTGGTTTGTGGCGTGTTGTCACAAATATGGACAAGCTCGCAGCCGTAAATTTTCTGAACGCGCCGCCCGTAACGCTAACGGACGAGGCGGTCGTGACAAGTCGGCCCGACGGGAATGTGGATATCTACTGGAATGTGGATATCTACTGGGTCGGGCCCTTCGTCAGCCGGTAGGGGCGGGATCGGCACGGATGCGCCCAGCCTGGATTCAACGCCATAGCCGTGTCGAAACGGTCATCCGCGCTGCGGTAACAGCCATCGTTCTTGTTCCTCTCTACGGAAACTCGCGTCGCCGCTCAAACTGGGCGGTACGCGGGGCATGAAGTAATTGGATTTGTCGCGCCCGCAGCTGCCGGAGCGGCGCGGCATGGAGATGCGCCTTCATGCGAGCCCTTGCGCATCCTCGACGGACACCGAAGGGCGGTCGGCCCAATCGATGCCGACGTAAATCCCGAGCCGCGTCGCTTCAGCCTCAGTCTCGGCCTCAGATTGGCCGACCACCCTAGCGATCTCGGCGAGTGTGACGGTAGAGCCCTCAATGAATGTCGTCATTCCTGAATTCCTTCCTCTTCCTGTTTGGAGCGCCCGAAACATCAAATTAATATGGCCGGCCGGATCTGAGCTGAGCCCGCTTATGAACAACAGGCATATCTCGGCCAGTCCGGCAGCTAATTCCGCCCCCGGACCGTTAACAGGTCCTGGTCCAGCTGGCGCATCAGCCAATATGCCCGAGCGTTTTTACTATGGCAATACTTATCCCTTATTCCCGGCAGAAATGCGCGCGCGGGGAGAGATCCAACGGAAAACGAATTATCTACGGTCGTAGCCAGTGTCCGCTCTTGGTTAAATCGGAACAATGCCGGCCGCGAGGCGAAGCGGATTCGGAGGAACGATCTCGCGGTTGAAGTCAAGGGTGATGGAGCATTTGGCTGGTACACCGCTGCGGCTACTGCGGCGGAGGCAGTTGGAAATGTTGGCCATGTTGCGGGCTGCACAGCCTGAACGGCGCCGCGAGTCGCCGTAGGAGAGTGCGGCCTCCCATGACTATGACGAACCTGAACGCTGGACGCGAGTCGGCTCTGAGCGGGGGAGCGGTCACGCAAGGGCGAAGCGGTGAATTAGGTGCTCGGGTCGCGCGCGGCTGATACTGCCTCTTGGGGTGGCAGCCTAAAACCAGGACAGCATCAGACAGCACTCGTTACCGCGCTTGGCGGTCCAGGAAATTGACCACGGCTTCGGCGAGGCCATCGTGGTACTTCAGAGGACGCTGTACGTAGGATGTCCTGTAGATTTCGGTCTCTGGGCGGTCCCGACTAATCCAGCGCTTGATGGCGGGCAGCGTCTCAACAAGTTTCTTTTCAGCCACCAACTCTTGGCCAGTTGTGGGATCAATGTGGTGATTAGCAATAGTAAAGCATCTGCCAGCCTCTTTGCGACTAATTTCCTCCTCCTGTGACCAGCCCCAGGACTTACTGCCAGAATGGCGTACCCGTTCACGCTTTGTAGTTACTTCATACACAGTGCCGTGCGGCTCAAGGTGCCTCGTCCTAACCTCGTCCAAGAATTCCTCGCTCAGCTGACGGCCTTTTTCCTCGCTCAAACGGTCTTGCTCCTCGCGCAACTCGCGCTCACGATCCCGCTCCCGTTCTTTCTGAATTTGTTCCTGCACCGCCTGCTGCCGCGCTTCCGTCTCGGCCTTTTTTTTGCGAGTGTCATCGAGTATGCCCATGCCGAAATCATAGGTAGCGCCCAGTTTCAACGTGTAGGGCGAAGGGATCCCGCTGACAACGAATCGACAACCAGCTACCTCTCGCTAGCCTGACGCCGTGAGGGCGAGATACGGCCACGGCACGCGTGCGCGGTGGACGAGTGGCTGTAGATGCCCTGGCTGCCGAAAGGCGCACACTGACGCGGAATGGTCCCACAAACGAGCCAATGCGCAGACACGGCTCCCCGCCAAGTCAGGCAACGGCTTCTCAAGGGCATTTATGCGGGCACTCCGTTTAGGACGGTGGTCAGAGATCTCGGCCTAACCTCTCAGCAAGTGTGGGGACGACCGACCAGGTGTGGTCGACCTCGAGGCCGCACTGACCGCAGCCCGCCGTGACGGTTTGGAGCACGGCACCAACGCTGCGTACGCGAACGGCTGCGTATGCAGGGATTGCCGGGCGCACCAGCATCGTTCAGCCGCCCCAGATAAGAGCGATGTAGGTGGCACCGGCAGCAGCCGCGGCGACAATTGCCTGCCCCGGGTCGTAGATGGCGGTCAGCAGCGTCGGTATGCCGCTGGCGGCCAGCGCTGTACAGGCAGTTGAACCGGCACGCGTGGCGACGAACTTGATCGCCGCTTCCCGACCAAGATCACGCAGCCGCTGTCCCCGCTTGATCAGTGTTGCAGCGTCGGTTCCCCAGGCTTGCAGGAAGACCTCGCGGGGCCCGCAGCAGTGGCCCAGCGCTAGATCTCCCGAAGATCACGAACGCCCTGGAGGCACGCTTCAAGATCGTGGGATTGGTCGTGACGCCGGCGAATAAGCCGCTCGCCAGCTGTGATTCCGCCGCGCTGCGATCCGCCGTGACTAAATAGAGCTTCACTCGGTTTCTCCAATTTGTGGGCTTGGTACTTCATCCTGGAAAGTCGCGAAAGCCACATCCCGCCAACGACGACGGTCGAATGCCCAGTCTGAGTAGATGTGCGTCCATCGGCCAGCGCGGTGCTTGGCGGCCCAGGCAGGTTCCGAGCTAGAGGACGATGATTACAGTCTTCTGCGCCGGAAACTCATGACTCGGCCCCATGCGCGTCGATCCCGCGAAGTGGCGGGTTGAGGACCATCGCGACCGCTACAGCCAGGTCGATGCCACCCATCCCGACGGGGGTGGCGACTTGCCCAACCTCAGCGACGACACGCCCGACCACCGTGGCCCCAGGGGGATTCCGACCACCGAGAGCGCTGAGACCGTCCCGATCACGCGCCCGAGGAGACCCGGGGGGTCTCCTGGATTGCGGTCGCGGACAAGGAGTTCATGGGTCCGAAGATCACCCCAGACACCGCGAGGGCCACCAGCAGCATCGCGAGCGGTGGCGTAGCGGCCAGTGCGCCGAACATGACGACGGGCGCAACAAGCATGCACGCCAGGAAGGTGAGGCGGCGCGGGAGCTGGTGTTCCACAACGCTGAAGGCCAGTGTGGCGACAGGATCACCCGCTCCGAAGGCACCAAGCATCGCTCCGAAGCTCGCGGCGCTGCCGTAGTGGTCCTCTGCGTAGACGGAGCCACAACGGACATCAGCGGCTCTCAAGCAGGCTCGCTACGGTTGCGATGACGATCAAGGAGACTAGAGCCCAGGTGATGAACCGTGCCATGATGATCATGACACGGTTCAGCACTTCGTTGGCGGGCGGGACGACCGTGGAGCCTGGGTGGCTCGGCGTGGCTATCGTGCGGTGCTGCTCCTGCGCCACATGCACACCGCAGCACCGATCAAGAAGATCGCACCGAGGACCGTTGGGCCGAGGAGGACCGTGCCGGCCAGCGGCGAGAAGCCGGTGTGTGTCGCGACAATGCCTCCGGCCAGGAAGCCCAGGCCGGACACTGCGCCGACCCAGCCGAGCCAACGGGGATAGCTGCGTCCGAATGCGATGGCCAGCCCGAGGACTAGGAGTGTGGTGCCGTTGACGAGGTGGAAGAATCCGCTGAGGCCTTTCTCGAGCGCACGCATCCCCTCAGCTACTTGGTAGGCGCTCGCCTTGTCGCCCGCCTGGGTGGCGTTCGTCCAAGTGTCGATCGTGGCCTTCAGCGCAACGCCGTCGACAGCCATCTGTACGGCGAAGATCGCCGCGACGAGGATTGCGGTGACTCCGCCAATTACCGCCAGCGCGCCGGCGACACCGCCCTGGCGTGCCAGTGACCGGGCGAGTGTTACCAGTGCGAGGGCGACCAGCAGGGCGGCGAAAAACTGGCCGATGTGCACGATGGTCCAAGTGTTGGAGGTGGCGTACTCCTGGAACGCCGCAGCGGAGTCGTTGGGATCCGCGTTGGAGGGGTGCAAGGTCTCCATCAGGATCTGCAGGACAATGCCGATGGGGATAGCGACCGCTCCCATGCGCAGCAGGGCTCGGTCGGATGTCGACCTGCTCCCCGCCGCGACCACCTGGCTGTTGGGCTGACCGATTTCGCTGGTCGGCCTGCCGGGCCCGGAGTGAACCTGTGTGCTCATCGCGTACTCCTCTCCGCGTTGCCGCGGGTCGATGATCGCCTGGGCGTGATCAACACCTCGACGTTATGGCGCCGAGGTGATCGCGACCATCGAGCCTGCAGGTGTTTACGAGCGACGGCCCACGCCCCGTTCGAGGTTCGGCTATCCACACCTCGCGTAGATGGAGCGAGGGTGCTACGAGCGCAGGAAGGCGAGGACGGCCAGCACCCGGCGGTGACTGTCGGTTGTGACCGGCAGCCCGAGCTTGTCGAAGATGCTGGTCACGTGCTTCTCCACGGCGCGCACAGTGACGACAAGCCGATCCGCGATCGCCTGGTTGGAGTAGCCCTCGGCCATCAGGGCCAGCACCTCACGCTCCCGAGGGGTGATGTGCTCGAGCACGTCGTCGTCCCGGCGCCTCCCCAGCAGCTGGGAGACGACGTCCGGATCGAGGGCGGACCCGCCCGCGCCGACGCGGCGAATGGCTGCGGCGAACTCGTCGAGGTCGGTGATGCGATCTTTCAGCAGATATCCCAGACCGGCGGCGTTCTCGGCGAGCAGTCGGGCGGCCAGACCCAATTCGACGTACTGGGAGAGCACCAGCACGCCGACGTCGGGGTGGCGGGC
Organism: uncultured Actinomycetota bacterium; assembly: GCA_963836855.1. Taxonomy (GTDB): domain Bacteria; phylum Actinomycetota; class Actinomycetes; order Propionibacteriales; family Propionibacteriaceae; genus Microlunatus. The sequence continues at coordinate 15,044 of CAWILN010000002.1, forward strand.
TCGGATTTCCTGAGCTGCCTTGAGCCCCTCATCGCTGTGGGTCGGCGGCATTCGGATGTCGACGATCGCGACGTCGGGCTTGTTTCGCTCGACCTGTGCCAGTGCTTCCTCACCGGTCGACGCGAGACCGACGACCTGGAACCCGGCCTCGACGAGTAGGCGGCTGATGCCCTCGCGCAGAAGGAGTGAGTCGTCGGCGACTATCAACCGCACGGGATCTCCGCCCTGATCGCGCTGCCGCCACCGCCGTCGCTGCTGATCACAAATCGACCGTCAAGTGCAGCGACCCGGTCGGCCAGCCCGCGAAGGCCCGATCCAGCGGCCATATCGGCGCCGCCGCGTCCGTCATCGGCGACCTCGACCAGTACTCGCCCGTCACTGGCAGCTGATCTGCACTGTGACCTTCGATGCCTGGGCGTGTTTGGCGGCGTTGGTCAGCGCCTCGCAGACCAGGTAGTAGACGGCCGCCTCGATCGGCTCCGGTAGACGACCGTCAAGCTCCATCGACAGACGGACCGGCACCAGCGAACGCGCCACTACCGCCTCGAGTGCCACCGCAAGACCGTGATCGCTCAAGACAGCGGGATGGATACCCTGGGCGACCTCCCGCAACTCCTGCAGCGACCGTTCAAGCTCCGACCTGGAGGCCGCGACGAGCTCAGCCTCATCCGGATGGCTCGCCAGCCGGGCCTCCACCAGCCGGAGCCGGAGCGCTACCGACAGCAGCCGCTGCTGGGCGCCATCGTGAAGGTTGCGTTCCAGCCGTCGCCGCTCCGCGTCCCCGACCTCGACGATCCGCGCCTGCGACTGCCTCAGCTCATTCACCCGAGCACGCAACTCGGCCTGCAGCCGCGCGTTGGCCAAGGCCA
>CAWILN010000003.1:0-98188 GCA_963836855.1 uncultured Actinomycetota bacterium
ACCTCGCTGGCTTCGGCGATTCTCGGTTCGCTGAGCGCAATTACCGGCGAATCGGTCAGGATCGGCGAGGACGGCGATCTGCCCGATATCGGGTTCTGGGGCTCGGCGACCATCGTGCTGTTCTCCGATGGCGAGGACCAGGGTGGCGACGGCGGCAACGACGCGGTGACGGCGGCAGCGACGATTGCCCAGAACGCCGGTGTGCACATCGAAGCCGTCGGCGTCGGCACCGCGGACGGAGCAATCGTCGAGATCGACGGCTATCAGCTGCATACGGCTCTGGATACGGAGCAGTTGACCGCCATCGCACAGGCCACGGGCGGCCACTACCGCCCCGCTCCCGACGCTGAGCAGCTCGACGATGTCGCCTCCACCATCGACCTCCGGCTGACCGTGGCCAAGCAGGACGTGCCACTGGCCGGCGGGTTCATCGCCGTGGCGCTGGTGCTGCTGGCCGTTGGTGCGCTGCTGACCGGTGTTCGGACGGGGAGGCTCGTGTGAATCGCGAGGGGGTCGACCCCCTTGAACCCCCGAAAGCCGCCAGCGTGATGTCGTTCAGCTGGCCGTGGGCGCTGTTGTCGCTACTGATCATCCCGATCGTGGCGGGAGTCGTCTGGTTGCTGCGGCGACGCCGACGCCGCGCGGCGGTGCTGGTGACGTCGATTGCCCTGGTACGGGCCGCGCTTCCACCCCGTACGAGGTGGACCCGGCTCATCCCGACGCTGTTACTCCTTCTCGGCTTCGCCACGCTCGGTGTCGGGGCGGCGCGGCCGCAGGCGACCGTGCCGGTGCCGTCCAATTCCACGACGATCATGCTGGCGATGGACGTGTCCGGATCCATGTGCTCCACCGACGTCGAACCCAACCGGCTCACCATTGCCCAGGAGGCGGCTGTCTCCTTCATCGAGTCCCAGGACGGCGAGACCAAGATCGGTCTGGTCGCCTTCGCGGGCGTCGCGGGTCTGCAGGTGCCGCCGACCACCGACAAGGATGCGTTGATCGAGGCGATCGACAACTTCACCACGGCCCGCGGTACGGCGATCGGTTCGGCAATCCTCACCTCGATCGACAGCATCGCTGCGATCAACCCGACCGTGGCCCCCACCGGGGTCGATGCGGAATCAGCTCAGCGGTCGGGATACGCGGCGGACGTGATCATCGTGCTGACCGATGGCGCGAACACCCAGGGCGTCGAACCGGCGACAGCCGCCGAATCGGCGGCCGTCCGGGGCTTAAGGGTGTTCACGATCGGGTTCGGCACGACCACCCCCTCGCGGATGGCCTGCACCGGCCGGCAGGCCGGCGGATGGGCCGGCAGGTCCGGGCGGCGGTTTCGGTGGGGGCGGGGGCCGCAATCCGCGGATTATCGACGAGGCCACCCTGCAGGCCGTCGCCGAGATCACCGGCGGCCAGTACTACAAGGCCGAGAGTGCCGACGAGCTGCAGGAGGCACTGGGTGATCTGCCCAGCAAGGTGACTGTGGTGAGGAAGCACGTCGACATCGCATCATGGTTCGCCGGCGCCGGAGGATTGCTCGTTGCGGTCGCCGTTGGGCTCTCGCTGTGGTGGAACCGGGTACGCGCACCTCGTTGAGCTTGAACGATCGATGTGAGACCACAACTGAGACCGCGGATGGCCTAGCAGTTCCCGCCGTTCGGGCCTTCAGGTGGTAAGTGCGACAGCTTCCCGCCCCCACGTGGAGCTTGCGCCGCCACTATTCAGTGTTACTATGTACCAGTAGTCAGTAACGCTGAGTAGTTGGAGGAGGAGGTGTTCCATGGGCAAGCAGATGACGGAGATGCTCAAGGGCACGCTGGAGGGCATCGTCCTCGCGATCCTGTCCGGCCGGCCCGCGTACGGCTACGAGATCACGGCGTGGCTGCGGGAGCAGGGCTTCTCCGACATCGCCGAAGGCACCGTCTATGCGCTGCTCGTCAGGATCGAGCAGCGCGGCCTCGTCGACGTGGAGAAGATCCCGTCCGAGAAGGGGCCGCCGCGCAAGGTGTATTCCCTCAACGCTCAGGGACAGGAATATCTCAACGAGTTCTGGAGGACGTGGAGCTTCCTCGCGGAACGGCTGGAACAGCTCCACGAAGGAGAGAAGTGATCATGGCCGCAAACTGGATCGAGACCATCACGGGATCGCTCGAGCAGAAGAAGCAGTACAGGCAGTACAAGGCCCGCATCGAGGCCCTCCCCGAACCGTACGGCACTGCCGCGAAGGCGTTCCAGCGGTACTTCATGTACTACGGGGGCTTCACCGACGGGCGACGTCATCGTCCAGATGATGGGCGACTTCGCCGACCTCTGGGAGCGCGCCGCCGCCGACGGAACGCCGGTGCGCGCGATCGTCGGTGACGACCCGGTCGAGTTCGCCGAGACCTTCGCCCAGGCCTACTCCGGCAAGCAGTGGATCGACAAGGAGCGCGAGCGCCTGACGAAGACGATCGACAGCCTCGCCGGCGAAGACAACGGAAAGGGAGGGGACTCGATGACCGCACGCACAGACACCGGCGATCCACGTGCAGGGTCTGGAGAAGTCGTACAAGGAGCTGGAGGTGCTGCGCGGCGTGGACTTCGACGTGGCGCGGGGCAGCATCTTCGCCCTGCTCGGCTCGAACGGGGCGGGCAAGACCACGGTCGTGAAGATCCTGTCCACGCTGCTCAAGGCCGACGCGGGGACTGCCAGCGTCAACGGCTTCGATGTCGCCACGCAGGCTGCGGAGGTGCGGGAGTCCATCAGCCTCACCGGACAGTTCGCGGCCGTCGACGAAATCCTCAGCGGGCGGGAGAACCTCGTGCTGGTCGCCCGGTTGCGGCACCTCAAGGACCCGGGCACGATCGCGGATGACCTGCTCGAGCGTTTCGCGCTGACCGACGCGGCCGCGCGGAAGGTGTCGACGTATTCGGCTGGCATGCGCCGCCGCCTCGACATCGCGATGAGCCTCATCGGGAATCCGCAGGTGATCTTCCTCGACGAGCCGACGACTGGGCTCGACCCCCAGGCGCGCATCGAGGTGTGGCAGGCCGTCAAGGAACTCGCCGAGCACGGCACGACGGTGCTGCTCACGACGCAGTATCTGGACGAGGCCGAACAACTCGCCGACCGGATCGCGATCCTCCACGAGGGTCGGATCATCGTGAACGGCACCCTCACCGAACTCAAGCAGCTGCTCCCGCCCGCCAAGGTCGAATACGTCGAGAAGCAGCCGACCCTCGAGGACGTCTTCTTCGCCATCGTCGGTGACGACGGCAAGGACGGCGACGCGCCGGCAATGACCGCAGCGTCGGCACAGCACGAGTAAGGAACAACGATGACCACGCATTTCTTCGGCGACACCGCCGTCCTGCAGGGACGATCCCTGCGCCACATCACGCGCAGCCCGGACACCATCATCACGACCACGATCATGCCGATCGCCTTCATGCTGCTGTTCGTCTTCGTGTTCGGCGGCGCGATCAACTCAGGGTCGGATTCGTATGTGAACTACCTGCTGCCCGGCATTCTGCTCATCACGATTGCTTCGGGCGTCTCCTACACCGCATTCCGGCTGTTCAACTGACATGAAGAGCGGCATCTTCGAGCGATTCCAGTCGATGCCGATCGCACGGTCGTCCGTGCTGTGGGCGCACGTGGGGACCTCGCTGGTCGCCAATCTGATCTCGCTCGTGGTCGTCGTGCTCGTCGCCCTCCTCATGGGCTTCCGCTCGGGGGCGGGAGTGCTGGCGTGGCTCGCGGTCGCCGGCATCCTGATCTTGTTCACCCTGGCGTTGACGTGGATCGCCGTAATCCCCGGTCTCTCCGCGAAGTCCGCGGACGGCGCGATCGCGTTCTCCTACCCGCTCATCTTCCTGCCGTTCATCAGCTCGGCATTCGTGCCCACCGACACCATGCCCGGCCCGGTGCGCGCCTTCGCCGAGTACCAGCCGGTGACGTCCATCGTCAACGCGATCCGCGACCTGTTCACCCAGCAGCCGGTCGGCACCGACATCTGGATCGCCCTTGCCTGGTGTGTCGGCATCCTCATCGTCGCGTACATCTTCGCCATGGTCATTTACCGCCGCAGGATCTCCTAGTAGAGCGTCGGGCGGGGGGTCGCTGGCGCTGCGCTTGCGCCGCAACGCGACCGGATGGCGATCGATTGGCAGAGAAACGACCTGGATGTGGGTAAGCCACCTCCAGCATGACGCGGTGGGCAGAAGGCGGCGATGGGGGAGGAATGAGTGACATCCGGATCGGTACGTCCGGATGGAGCTACGACCACTGGAACACCGTCTTGTACGAGCCCTCGCTGGCACCCAGGGATCGGCTCCGCCGGTACACACAGGAGTTCGACACAGTCGAGCTGAACGCGAGCTTCTACCGATGGCCGCAGCAGCAGACGTTCCGAGGTTGGCGACATCGGCTACCGCCAGGATTCCGGATGTGCGTGAAGGCACCCCGCGGCCTCAGCCACGGCCGGCGTCTGTATCGGCCCGAGACATGGACCTCTCGGCTGGTGGACTGTTGGCACGAGCTAGGGGAGCGACGCGGACTGTTGCTGGTCCAGCTGCCGCCCGACCAGGAACGTGATGACGACCGGCTCGACTACTTCTTGCGCGGCCTACCGGAATGGATGCGTGTCGCCGTCGAGCTCCGCCACCACAGCTGGGCCGTCGATCCCGTCTTCGACCTGTTGAGCCGCCACCACGCAACCTACGTGGTGATGAGTGGCGCCGGCCTGCCCTGTGTCCTGCGAGCCACCTCGGCAACGGTTTACGTGCGGCTCCACGGCCCTGACCATGATCACCTCTACGCTGGCTCGTACGGCGAAGCCGATCTGTGCTGGTGGGCCGACCGGATCCGCGAGTGGCACCGACAACACCTTGGCGTCTTCGCCTACTTCAACAACGACGGATACGGGCACGCGGTGACCAACGCACGTCGGCTGCGCACCCTGACGAACTCGTAGGCTCCGGGGAAGCGCCTATAGGGCAGGCGACACTGGTTTGGGAACTCACCGTCCACCCCTCTGGTTGCGGCGGGGCCATGTAACGAATACAACCAGTCACATGGCATTGAGCTGGAAGCTGGTCATCGACAGCACGAACGCGCCCGCCCTCGCGGACTTCTGGGCGGCGGCCCTGGAGTACGAGGTGGAGGACCCCAGCGCGCTCATCAAGCAACTGCTGGCCGCCGGCCACATCGGCGCGGAGGCGGTCGTCGAGCATCGCGGCCGCAAGATCTTCCGCGGCTACGCCGCGATCCGCCACCCCGAGGACCCGTTCGACCAGACCAGCGGCGTCGGCCGCGGCCGGCGGCTGCTGTTCCAGGACGTGCCCGAGGGCAAGTCCGGCAAGAACCGCCTGCACATCGACGTCCACAGTGAACCCGGCGGCCTCGACAAGCTGGTGGCCCGGCTGGAAGAGCTGGGGGCGACCCGCGTCCGCGAGGTCGACGAGGGACCTGCCGGGCACTGGTGGATCATGCAGGACCCCGAAGGCAACGAGTTCTGCGCGGCGTAGGCCAGGCCGCGGCCCGTTGCGGAGACGTGGTTCCCTGGCCCCTGACAGAAGGCCACCGCGTGATCATCGCCTGGCCCAATGCCGTCGCAGCGCACAGATGGGATGGACGAATGTGTTTGAAGACTTAGAAGGCCAGGTTGCGGTGATCACGGGCGGTGCTCGTGGACTCGGGCTCACCATGGCCCAAGCACTTGCGAAGTGGAGAGCCAAGATCGCGCTGCTGGACGTTCTCGCAGACGTCAAGGACAGTGCAGGAACGCTTCAGCGCGAGTTGGAGGTGGAAAGCCTTGGTGTGGTAGCAGACGTCACCGATGACCGCAGCGTCGCTGCGGCGTTCGCTGAGGTTGGTCGCACGCTGGGGTCGCCGAGCATTCTGATCAATGCCGCCGGCATCACGGTCTGGGAGGACAGCATCGATGTCTCCATAGAGTCCTGGCAGCGGGTGATCGACATCAATCTGACGGGTACCTTCCTGTGCTGTCAGGCGCTAGCGCGGGCCTGTCAGGCAACCGACACGGGAGGCGTCATCGTCAACGTCTCGTCGATGTCGGCACGAGTCGTGAACCTGCCCCAACATCAAGCGTCGTATCACGCATCAAAGGCCGGTGTGGAGATGCTGACCAAGGCGCTGGCCGTGGAGTGGGCGCCAATCGGGATCCGTGTCAACGCGATCGCACCCGGCTACATGCTGTCGGAGATGACACGGCAGTTCACCACCGCTAATCCAGAGCTCGCCGAGCGGTGGCGGAACATGATTCCGGCTGGACGAATGGGCGAGCCCGCTGATCTTGAGGCACTGGTGGTCTTCTTGTGTTCCGCCAGGTCTTCTTATCTGATGGGCCAAAGCATCGTCATCGATGGTGCCTATACGGCTGTGTGACGATGAAGCGCGGCTTCCTTGCCGCACTCGTACGAAGGAGAACAGCTTCGTGGACGTCATCCTTCTTCCATCCAACCGGCCGCCGAACCGTTTCTATCGGGGCGGCCGAAAGATCACCGACTTTCGAGGAGAGCGGCTGGCTGGCGATCGTGAGCCGGAGGACTGGATCGCATCCACCACGACACTTGCTGGTGAGGAGTCCCTCGGCCTCAGCACCCTTCCTAACGGTCGCTCTCTGAAGGCCGCCATCGAAGCCGAACCCGAAGCCTGGCTGGGGCACGCGCATATGGAGAGCTTCGGCGCAGACACCCGCCTACTGGTCAAGCTGTTGGATGCCGGTCAGCGACTTCCGGTACATGCCCATCCGCACGCCTCGTTCGCGGCAGTGCACCTCCGCAGGGCGCACGGCAAAGCCGAGGCCTGGTACATCGTCGACGGCGGAGAGGTTTACCTGGGCCTCAAGCGAGACGTGGCCGTCAACGACCTTCGGTCCCTTGTTATGAGTCAAGACGTCGACACGCTCCTCAGCTTGCTCCACCGAGTCGAGGTATCTCCAGGCGACGTCGTCTATGTGCCACCTGGCGTCCTCCATGCGATCGGGGAAGGCGTGTTCATCGTGGAAGTACAGGAGCCCGAGGACCTTTCCATCCTGCTGGAGTGGCGAGACTTCGAATTGGACGGCGAACGTGACGGGCATCTGGGACTCGGATTTGATCTTGCGTTGGAAGCCGTTGAATGCCGAGGCCGGACCCGCGAGGAGATGCATCAGTTGGTGCGTCCTGCCGGTTTCGGTTCCTCCGTGCTGCCGGACGCGGCCGACCCATACTTCCGGCTGGAGCGCATAGCGCTGGATGGCGAAGCGACACTCGACCCTGGCTTCGCGCTCCTCGTGGTGCTTACGGGTGAAGTCGACCTCCAGAACAGACGAACTGTGCAATTGACAGCCGGCGATACAGTGCTCGCCCCGAACGCATTCGGACCATTGATAGTCCGTGGGCGCGGTGAGCTTTTGGTCTGCCGGCCACCGCGACTGTAGTCAATGAGCAGCTACGTGACTGTCGACCTGGGTGCCACGAGCGGCCGAGTCGTTGTGGGACGACTTGAGCGTGGTCGCCTCGAGGTGGCCGAGGTGCACGGCGCGGCCGCCTCGAGGTGGCCGAGGTGCACGATTCCGCAACGAGCCATCAGGATCCGGTCGCCAGCTGCATTGGGACGCAGAGAAGCTGTTTGCACAGACCGCTATGGGTCTCCAACATGCCGCCGCTCAGCTGGACGGTGTCGCCGGCAGCATGGGTGTAACAGCCTGGGGTGTTGACGTCGGGCTCCTCGACAGCGACAACAAGCTGTTGACTCCAATTCAGCACTATCGCGCTGCGGGTCCGGAGGCTGCACAGCCCTTGCTCGATCGTCTAGGGGCCCAAGAGCTCTTTGCACGTACCGGCGTGCTTCCGCAGCACATCAACACCGTATTTCGCATCCGAAAGATCGTGGATTCTGCCGGTGCCGCCGCCAAATCGGAGGGGGTCAAAGCGTTACTTGTGCCCGACCTATGGTGTGCGCTCCTGACCGGTGTCCGCACGGCGGAGCGATCGATAGCCAGCACTACAGGCCTTGTCTCCCTTCGCAGCGGCAGGTGGGACATGGACTTGTTAGATGCCGTCGGAGTCAACGCTTCGGTCTTTCCGCCCGTCGTGGACAACGGCCAGGTGATCGCTGAGCTCCGCAAGGAGCTTGCGACGAAGATCGGTGCCCGCAATCAATGGCCATTTGTGCTCGTGGCGTCACATGACACCGCTTCTGCAGTGGCGGCGATTTCTCCTCGCCCCGGAACCGCTTTCGTGTCGTCGGGGACATGGTCGCTCGTGGGCGTCGAGCTGGATGCTCCAATAGTCACAACCGAGGCGTTGGCTGCCGGCTTCACCAACGAGGCCGGACTAGGTGCTACGACGCTCTCCATGCGTAATCTCACAGGACTGTGGTTGCTCGAGCAGGCCATGCGCCAATGGCAGGGCCAAGGCAAGAGCGTCACGATCGGGAGTCTTGTCAATGACGCAGCGACTGTTGGTCCCATCCGAGCAGCCTTCGACGTTAGCTCTCCGGAGCTGGTCTCCAGCGAAGACGTCTTACGCACGGTGCGGACACAATGCACGTCCACGGACATGGCACCTCCCGAGACACCTGCCGAAGTCACCCGCTGCATCCTGCAGAGTCTCGCGCTTACCTACCGACGCACGATCGATCTCTGCGAGCAGCTGTCGGGCAAACGCGTGGAGGAAATCCACATGATCGGCGGCGGGTCTTTGAACCCCCTGCTGCGCCAGCTGACCGTTGACGCCTGCGGGCGTCCACTGCGCTTCGGCCCTGTCGAGGCAACGTCCCTCGGCAGCCTGGCAGCTCAAGCTCTAGCGGTCGGAGATCTGTCGGATGAAGCCGAAGCGCAGGCGGTATTGCAGCGAAGCTCCGACGCCGAACGGCTGACGCCTTCCAACGACCAAGCCGTACGCCGCTTCTGGCAGCAACTAGATAGCAGCGTCCCCACCCCCGGGAGCAAGGCATGACTACGGCACACGACCTGACGGACCTAGTACATCTATCCCGCACACTCGGTGAACCCTGGCGCCGATTTGCCATCCTGGCAGAAGGCAATACCTCCCAGCGGGTCGCCGAAGATCAACTCGCCGTCAAGGTCACCGGCCGGTCGCTCCGCCACGCATCGGCAGAAGACTTCGTCATCGTTAGTTTGAGGCGGCTGTCTGACCTCGTCGACGATTCCGAAGCCGGCGATGCAGACGTGGCGCGTTACTTCGATGAGGTAGAGACCGAGCAAGGCTTGCGCCCGTCGGTGGAGGCCCTGCTGCATGTTGTCTGTGTCGTGGACGCGGGTGCCACGACGGTGGCCCATACGCATCCGGAGTCGGTGAATGCGCTGCTGTGCTCTGATCGCGCGGACGTGCTTGCCGGTCCGCCAATTTTTCCTGACCAGGTTGTCGTGATCGGTCGTCGGGCGTTGCTCGTTCCGTATTCGGACCCGGGCGTGGTGTTGGCCCGAGAGGTACGAGCCCGGCTAGCAGCACACGCACGCGAGTGGGGCATGCCGCGAGTGATCTATCTACAGAACCACGGTCTGGTTGTGCTCGGCTCCAGCGCGGGTCAGGCCCTGCAGCTGACGGAGATGGCCGACAAGGTGAGTCGTGTTTTGGCAGCGACACTCAGCCTTGGGAAACGTTGTTCCCATGACAGAGGAAAGCGCGGAACGTATCGACACTCGTGACGATGAGCAGATACGCCGGACCGCCCTGGCCCGCGCCACATTGCAGCAGCCGGCAACGAGTGAGAAGGACGTCGGGGACCTGCGGTCCTAGATCTCTTGATTGATCGGGAGCATGACGAGGTCTCGGATGTTGATGTGACGCGGCAGTGTCAGCATGTACAAGACGGCATCGGCCACATCCTCCGACGTCAGCCCTGTTCCGGCAGCGACGCCATCGGCGACCGCCGCAGCATCCGTGACCTGCCATAGATCGTTCAGCACCACGCCTGGCGCGACTGCGCCGATTCGAACGCCCGTTCCGATCAGTTGCCGCCGAAGGCCATGGGTCAACGCCTGCACGGCGTGCTTGGACGCGGAGTACACCGGCTCCCAGTGGATCGACTGATGTCCGGAGACGGAGCTGGTGACGACAATGTCGCCGGTTCCGGCGGCGATCATGTACTTCAGCGTCGCATGGATCATGCGCACGACGCCGCCAACGTTGGTGTCAATGAGTCGCAGTAACTGCGTCACATCATTTGCGACGAAGTCGCCGCCGGCGTAGATGCCGGCGTTGGCGATCAGGATGTCGATGCGTCCATGCAGTTCAATCGTCTTATCGAGGAGGTCATCGACTTCCTTTGTCGATGTGACATCGGTGGCGATAGCTGTGGCCGCACCGCCCAAGTCGCGCGCCGCCTGCTCAAGTTTTTCGGTCGACCGTGCAGCCACGACGAGGAGGGCGCCAGCATCTGCAAGTGCCCGAGCCGTTGCAAGTCCGATTCCAGAGGAGGCGCCGGTGACGACCGCCACCTTTCCAGAGAGTGATCTATCCATCGTGGCGAGTCGGGTGGGGGTCGGCGTGTCGTCGACCCCCACCTGTCCAGGTCAGCAGCTGGACTTGTAGATCGCGGCAGCTCCCTCGCCGTCGACATTGTCCTGGTGATGATCTTGAAGCCGGTTTGCACCTTGGGCGTCGGAGCCCCCATCCAGGGCGGTCACAGCAGCGTCAACGCCGTACTGCCCAATCAATGCCGGCTGCTGCGCCACCAGAGCCTGAACCGTTCCCTCTTTGAGAGCCTTAACCTGGTTTGGGCCAGCGTCGAAGCTAACGATCTTGACCTGCTCCTGCTTGCCAGCCTGGCGTACACCGGTGGCGGTGCCTTCTGCGGAGAACAGGTTGGCGGCGAAGACACCGACGAGGTCAGGGTCCTTCTGTAGCGCGGAGCCGATCAGGTTAGCTGCGATGGCCGGTTCATTCTTGGAGTACTGGACGCCGAGGTATTGGAACTTTGGGTCTTCCTTGACGGCGTCTTCAAAGCCTTTCGCCCGTGCGTCGGTGGTCGAAATGCCGGGATTCACCGACATCACCATCACCTTGCCGCCGTTCGGGTTGAGCTGCTTGATGGCCTCAAAGGCTGCCCGGCCGCCGCCCTCGTTGTCCGATGCGATCGCGGAAACGGCGATCGAAGGATCTTCTACGGTGGTGTCGACGAGAACGATCTTGGTCCCTGCCTCAGCCGCTGCGTTGAGAGGCGCCTGCATCGCCGTCACGTCCGTGGGTGCGATCAAGATGGCGTCCGGTTTGCCAGCGGCAACCGAGTCGAGAATCGGCTTTTGCAGCGTGGGGTCAAACTTCTGTGCTCCTTGGGTCTTCACCGAGACGCCAAGTTTGGCGGCCTCGGCCTCCATGCCACATTGCATGGTGATGTAGAACTCGTCGCCAGCAACTCCCTGGATGAACTGCAGGTTGTAGTTCTTACTCGCCTTTGCTGGCGCTGCCATCGACGATGCGGAGGCGGCGGTGCGGTGCGGCGGTCGCACCGCCTGCTGGCTGTCCTTGCTGTGCTGGTTCGGCTGGTTTGGAACTGGTACATGCTGCCAGCGGCAGTGCGACGAGGAGCAGCCCGGCCGCGGTAAGGGCGGTGGTGCGGTTCACTGGTGTTCCTTTCACTTGTCCGATGCTGAGGTGTTGCGACGGAACAGGGCGAGGATTGGGTTGACGTGCGCGCCGCCACGTAAGGCGGCGGCACGACGGGACTGGTCCACCCAGACGGCCGCGATCAGTACGGCGCCGACGGCAACTCCCTGCCAGAAGGGCTGTACGCCGATGATCACGAATCCGGCCTGTAGAACAGCGGGGATGAACAGGCCGACGACAGTGCCGAAGATGGAGCCCTCACCACCAAAAATCGACGTCCCGCCGATGACAACTGCTGCAATGACGTTCAGGTTCGTCAGTGATTGTCCGGCGATCGTGGTTGTGCCGAACTGGGCGAGGGCCAGAACGGCGCCTAGTCCGGCGAGCAGTCCCATCAGCGCGTAAATCATGATCAGGTGGCGGGAGACATGGACACCGACCCGGCGGGCGCCTTCCTCGTTGGATCCGATGGCGTAGGTGTAGCGACCGAACTTGGTCTTGTGCAAGACGATTCCGCCGATGATCACCACCACGAGTGCGACGAACGGCAGCGCTGGAATGCCGAGGATCTTGATGTAGGTGCTGAAGTCGGTCATCGCCTCCGGAACCGACCGGATATCAATACCGCCGGTGATCACCTGGGCCAGCCCTAGGGCTATCGAGAGCGTTCCCAGAGTGACGATCAGGGGCGGAATCTTCGCCTTGGCCACCAAGGCCCCGTTCACGAGTCCCCAGAGGACTCCAGTCACGAGCGCGGCGAGGATGCCGATGGCCGCAGTCCCCCAGCCGTCGCCACCGATGCTCTGCATCACGAGTGCAGAGACAACTGAGGAAAAGACGAGCACCGATCCGACCGACAGGTCGATACCAGAGGTGATGATGACGAATGTCATGCCAACCCCGAGAACGGCCCAGACGGCAATGTTCTGCGAGATCAGTGAGAAGTTGCTGGTGGAAAAGAACCTCTCGCCTGCGGTGACGCTGAAGAAGGCGACGATCACCACAAGGACGCCGAGGATCCATACCGATTGCACGCTCGTTATCCGCTTGATCAGCGATTGCTGGGCTTCATCTGCAACGTCGACGGCCGCATCGTCTGGGGGAGTGATAACGCTCATGCGAGTTCCTCCTTGCTGAAGTCCAAGGCGCCGGTCATGGCGCCGACCAACTGTTCGACCGTGGTGCCCTCAGAGGGCAGCGTGACCACTCGGGTGCCCAGCCGCATGACCTGAATCCGGTCAGCTACCTCCAGCACTTCGGGCATGGAATGGGAGATCAACACCACTGCAATGCCCTTATCGCGTACCCGCTTAATGGTGTCGAGAACGTTCTTGGTCTGCACCACGCCGAGGGCAGCAGTGGGCTCATCGAGGAACACGAGTCTGTTAGCCCAAGTAATCGCGCGCACAATGGCGATCTGTTGACGTTGCCCTCCGGACATCGCACCTACCGGAGCTGTGTATGACCGGACCGTACCTCCGAGTTCCTCGAAGCCCGCCTTCGCTTTTGCCCGCATGGCCTTTTCGTCCATGAAGCCCAGCGGGCCAAGGATGCCCTTTCGAGGGATCTCCCGGCCCAGGAACATGTTCTGGACGGGGTTGAGGTGTGGGGCCAGCGCCAGGTCCTGATAGACGACCTCCATGCCCATCGCAGATGCCTGCTCGGGACTGGTGATCGTCACGGGCTTGCCCTCGAAGAACAGCTCCCCCGAATCCAGTTCGAGGTTGCCGGTCAAGGCCTTCACCATGGTTGACTTACCCGCACCGTTGTCGCCGATGAGCGCGACAACCTCACCTGGGTAGATGTCGAAGTCGGCGTTGTTCAGAGCACGCACGTGACCAAAGCTTCGACTCAGTCCGCGAGCTTCCAGGATGGGTGTGCCTGTTTTCGGCGGTGCCTGGGGTAGGGGCGTACTAGGTGTCGTCATCTTCTGAGACCACCTCGATAGCTGATGACAAAGGTCGGTGAATAGGAGATTAACTGGAGCACTGCAGACGACTGGAAGTGATGGCGTGCAATCGTCTGCGTCTTGGTTTCATGTTTTCGCTCCCTTCGGTCGTCCTGTCAAGGGACGACGCCGAATTGGTACGCACAAGGTCGGACGGGTGATTCGTCAGCAAGCGTCACTCCAGGACTTGTTGGTAGCTGATGCTAGGCCAACGACGCCACCTCTGTCACCGGTGACAGAAAGAACTGTTATGAGTTGTCACCGGTGACATACTGAGCTTGTCAGACGTCGCTTGCTGGATGTCCGGTCCCGCCGAGAGAGGACGATGCACCGATGGCCACAATGCGGCAGGTGGCTCTGCGCGCCGGGGTAAGCGCCAAAACGGTGTCCAGGGTCATGAACAACGACCGCTACGTCTCAAATGACGTGCGGCAACGTGTCGAGCGAGCCATCGCAGACCTGCAGTACGTGCCCAATCTTCTGGCTCGGACCTTCCGGTATGGACGCGACGCTGCAATCGGCATTGCAGTTCCTGATATCTCCGACCCGTTCTTTGCCGCCGTAATTCGCGCTGTGGAGGAGATCGCTCGGGAGCGAGGTGTTGCACTCTTCGTGACGAGCGTCGGAACTGACGGCATGTACGAACAGGCAGGGGTCGAGGCACTTCTCGGCAGGCAGGTCACCGGGCTGATCTCGACGCCCGTCGTAGCCGATCAGTCGTACCTCATGCGATGGCAATCGCGCACAGCTATGGTCTTCATTGACAGGGCTCCATCCAACATCACTGCCGACACCGTCCTTGAGGACGATCGCGGCGGAGGGTATGCCGCAACGGCCCACCTGATCGAGCACGGCCATCGCAGAATCGGATTAATCGGAGACTCGTCCTCAATTGCCACGACGGTTGGGCGGCTCGACGGGTATAGCGCTGCCCTGGCGGATGCCGGGATCGACGAAGACCGGCGATTTGTCATTCTGGGCGCCATGTCCAGCCGCGAAGCGGCCGAAGCCACGATGAATCTGCTGACGCCGACCCCAGCCGCCTACTGCATTTTTCTCCTCCAATGCCAGGTGCTCGATCGGCGTCGTGCCAGCACTCCAGAAGAGTGGTCGCACGGACATCGCCCTGGTGGGCTACGGGGACTTCCCGCTTGCGTCAGCTCTCCAACCTGCCCTGACCGTCATTGACCAGAACCCGGACGCGCTCGGCAGGGCTGCAGCGACACGGCTCTTCCAGCGGCTTGACAACCCGGACCGCCGGAGGAAGCGACGCATGGTTCTGCCTGTACGGCTTGCTACTGCGTGCCTCTTGCGCCCGCGGAGCATCAACATCGCGCGATGGCGAGACATCTCACGAAGCAGGTGAGTGAAGGGGCGTTACCTGATGGCCTCGGTCCACGGACGAGCGCGCTGGTTGGCCACGGCTACAAGGTCGTCCAGGCGAGGCCGCGCGACAGTGTCCAAGAACCGTTGACGTTCGACGCCTCCAAGGGGAAGAGCCTCCCGCCAGATTGACCGGCCGGCGATGAACCCGGACGCTCCCCCTTCGTCGAACGCAATCTTGAGGACATCACTGAACTGTTCGAAGGGCACTCCGGCCGATAGCACAGCCCACGGGCGATGCAGAGCGTCCGCCAGGCGCCGGCACGAGTCCGGCGACCCGGGGTACTCGAGTTTGAGAAGGTCGATGTCGAGCTCGTCCAGTGCGGTGGCGGCGTCGATGATCGCATCCTCGCGCGCCTTTCCGGAGAGCTGTTCGCCGGGGAGTGGGTAGACAAGGTTCTCGATAACGGATGGCAAGCCTGCGGAGGTGCAGTCTGTGACGATCTCCTGGCAAACATCCAGTACCTCGCCTGCAAGATCGGGCTCGCCTGCCTTCGCTACGGGCCGATCCGCGCGCAGCTGCACGAGAAATTTCACTGCGTCCCCGCCCTGCGCGGAGACCCAGCGCGCGTTGAGTTCCGGGTCGCGATGCGTGCGGGGTTCGCCGTTGTAGCTATGTCGGATGGACGGTTCGGCCGCCACAAGCAAGCCACAGCGGGGAGCGAGGGCCTGGGTTTCGGTTACAGCGGGAACGCCGTAGGTCGGGTCGAGCAGGATGCCACTTGCCGCGGGCGTGAGGGCGCGTGCGACGTCGGCCTTCACCGTACGCAGGTCCTCTTCACTGGCGTCGATGTCAACGGCTTTGAACATGCGTCTCAGGGTGTTTCGCTGATCCATAGCGATGATGGCGAATACGCCATCGGGTGAGGCGATGTCTGCGAGCGTCTTTCGGTTCTTCGTCTCGGTGGTCATGCGATAGCTCCTAGCTCCCTAGGCCGTCGATGGCAGGGCGAAGTCGGCTCTCAGTTGTATGGCGATCGAGCGCACAATCTGATCGACTGAACCGACAGCGTGGATGGGAAGGTGCGGACCGACGGGCGGTCCTAGGTCGAGCTGATCGATATATCGTTGCTCGCGATGGAGCTTGCCCGCGTCCCGGTCCGCCCCGCGGGCACGCATTCGCCGCAGCAATTCCTCACGGCTTAGATAGAGCCAAACCATCGTCACCGTTCCGCCGGCTGCTCGGTGAAGTCGATCAACGAGTTCTTCCCAGGCGTGGGGACTCTTCCGTTCTTCGGTGAACGGGGCGACAAGCAGCACGTTGTTTCCGACGCGAAGGTTGTCTTCGGCCAGGCAGGTGATGGTTTCGTACCGGGCAGCGCGAGTGAGCGTCGCCAGCCGTGCATCGTCAATGTCGTCGACGTTGACAAGGGATCCAATGACGCTGAGCAAAGGCCCGGTAGCAACGTCCTGGTCGATCAGGGTTGCGCCAAGCGTCCTCGCAAGTGACGCCGCCACAGTGCTTTTGCCAGACGCTGGCGGCCCAGCGATAAGGAGTGCTGCTGGCCGGGCGTCCTCTTGTACTCCATAAGAGAATGTTGCCATCGAATGCAATCGCTCATCCGAGAATCGTTGCCATCCACGGCATATCACGCACGTCGACGTGCCGCGTAAGTTCTGAACGTGGCGCTTCTCGTTGGGCTTGACGTGGGAACCTCTTCAGCAAAAGCGGTCGTCTTCACCGATCAAGGTGAGGTCGTCGGCGAGGGGCGCGCCCGTACGCCATGGATCACCACGTCGTACGGCGTGGAACTCGCCGCCGAGGAGCTGCTCAATGGTGCGATCGAAGCACTCGGGTCGGCACTGGACGCCACCCCCGGCACGACCAGCGCCACGGCCGTTGGCATCACCAGCATGGGCGAATCCGGCGTCCTTGTCGATCGGAACGGGACTCCCGTCGCGCCGGTCATCGCCTGGCACGATAACCGCGACCATGAGGAGGTCGAGGCGCTGCGTCGCGACATCGCCGCAGACACGTTCGCCGCGACAACCGGTAAGCCACTCCGCGGACAGTGGGCCATCACCAAGCATCGTTGGCTGCTGCGCCACGTGCCTTCAGCGGCGAATGCGGTTCGCCGGTTCAACATCGCGGAATGGATCGTACGTGGCCTGGGCGGCGACGAGGTAACTGAGCTTGCGCTCGCGTGCCGCACCGGTTGGCTCGACTTGGCCCGCCGTGACTGGTGGCCAGAGGGCATTGCCTGGTCCGGGGCTGCAGCGGGTCTGATGCCGCCTCTAGTTGAGGCCGGTACGCCAGTCGGCCACATCACGCGCTCTGATACCCACCCACGTCTGCGCGGTGCTGTCCTCACGGTTGTCGGTCATGATCACCAGGCCGCCGCGGTCGGCGTGGGCGCCACCGGGGAAGGCGACGAGGTCGACTCCTGCGGCTCAGCCGAAGCAATCGTCCGAACCATTCCTGCATATCTGAAGGACGAGCAAGTCAGTGCTCTGGCCAACGCCGGAATCACCACGGACTGGAGCATCCAGCCCGGGCGCTGGTCGCTGCTCGCCGGCACAGAGGGTGGACTCGCCATGCAGCGCGTACTCCACGCGATGGGAGTAGACCTCGACGGCCTCACTGCGCTGGATGCGGCAGCCCTGGACTCACCTCAAGGTCGGGTCCGCGTCGAGGGTATTGGCACTGATGCCGTTCATTTGCGGAACATCGGCGATGGCGTCACGCCGGGTGAGCTTTGGCGTGCCGTCGTCGAGGCAACCACCGAAGAGGTCACCAAGCTGCACAATTCAATGACCGACATCGTGGGGCAGCACCAAGCGATCATCGTTACGGGTGGGTGGTCGCACAGCGCGGCCCTCATGGCTGCGAAACGTCGCAGACTCGGCACTCTTGGAGTCTCGCCCGTCAACGAGGCAGGTGCCCGAGGGGCGGCAATCTTTGCTGGCCGGGCTGCGGGCGTTCTCCAATCGGATGAGTTCTTTCCGGAGCCAATGGTGTCCGCATGATCGTGACACTTACGCCCAATCCCAGCCTGGACCGCACCCTGTTTCTTGACACCTTCACCCGCGGTGCGGTCAACCGGTGTACTGCGACGCTGGTTGAGCCGAGCGGCAAGGGCATCAATGTTGCGCTGGCGCTGCACAGCCACGGTGTCCCGGCTCTTGCGGTGCTTCCGTCTGGTGGTCCGGCAGGAGAGCAGCTAGTCCAACTGCTTGGCGCGGCGGGCTTGCCTTACCGAACAGTGACCATCACCGGCACCATCCGTACCAACGTCTCAATGATCGAGGCGAACGGTACGAGCAGCAAGATCAATGAACCGGGTCCCACGCTGACCTCCGACGAGGTCACGGAACTGCTTCGCGCCACGCTCGATTCCTGCAGTTCTCCAGACTGGCTTGCGATCTGTGGGACTCTGCCGAACGGGTTCTCCGAACGCGATCTAGTCGAAGCAGTGCGGACAGCGCGTAACACCGGTCTGCGGGTGGCGGTAGACACCTCTGGATCGACGCTCCAGACAGTGCTCAGCGCGGCGCCACAACTCGCAAAACCGAACGCGCACGAGTTGGCGGAGGTAACCGGTCGAATGATCAACACAATCGGTGATGTGGCGGCCGCTGCCGAGCAGCTCCGGGCGAACGGGCTGGGCACCGTATTGGTCAGCCTCGGTCGAGACGGCGCGGTCCTGGTCGATGGTAACGGCGCATTATACGGACGTACCGCGGCAGTCACTGCCGTCAACACTGTTGGTGCCGGTGATGCGTTTCTGGCGGGCTATCTCGCAGCGGATGCCAACGCGTCACTACCCGCAGATCGGCTTGCCTCGGCGTTGCGGTGGGGCGCGACAGCAGTCCAACACCAGGGCACGCTGTTGTCTCGAGTAGATGACGGCATTCCCGTCCGCGTCACTGCCGCGGACCCCAATGTCACGCTTAGCGAGCCCGCGTCGCCGTGACTAGCGCCTCGAGCCGCTGCTGACGCGTCGCCTCACCAACTTGGGCTGGAAGACTCCGAGCACTACCTTGACGTGATCGATTAACGGATCGGATCAACGGCTGGAGTAGCCGCCATCTATGGGCAGCGATACGCCGGTGATCATCGAGGCGGCATCGCTGAGCAGGAACACAATCGGAGCGGCGATCTCGGCCTCGGTCGCCCAACGTCCCAGCGGCATCTGCTCGAGGAATGGCCCCCCGATGTCATCCCGACCCCAGTACCACGCCGACATTGGCGTCATGACCACAGTGGGATTGACTGCGTTCACACGGATGTTGTACTTGCCCAATTCCAAGGCGGACACCCGGGTGATGCTGTCCAGGGCTGCCTTGGAGGCGCCATACGAAATGTGGCCTGGCAGTGCGACGAGGCTCGCTTGACTTGAGACGTTGACGATCGACCCGCCCCAACCGAGACGAATCATCGACCGTGCGGCGTACTTGGTGACGAGTAGGGCGCCTCGGGTGTTGATGGCGATGACCTTGTCGAAGACCCCGATGTCGGTGTCCATCGGAGTGGCGATCTCGCCGCCGAAACCGGCGCAGTTGACTACGCCGTAAAGATCGAGCCCTTCCAGAGCGTCGCGGACACTCTCTTCCGATGTCACGTCGAATGCCAGCGTTCGCAGGCCCGTTTCGTCTGCGAAGGAGCTCAAGGAATCCTTCGACTGTCCGCTCGCGATCACATCTGCACCGGCAGTAATGAGCTGTCGTACGGTCTCGCCACCAATGCCGCCGGTGGCACCAGTCACGAGCACGGGTCTGTGGTTGAAGTCGATCACCGCTCCACCCTCCCACTCAGGCCGGTGGCTGCCGAGTCCTTTGGATAGCTTTTGATCAAAGGTCGCGACGTCGACCCGATCAGTCGAAGCCTGCCGCGGCCAGCTCGGCTGCCCAGCGGCCGGCCTCCTCCGCCGAGGGTCGCTTCCCCTCGATAGTGGCCGCGGCGAACCGCGCAGCGAGGCGAGTTGCCCGCCGAATACTGGTCCCTTGTGCAAGGCCGTAGAGGAGGCCGGCACTGGCGGAATCGCCCGCTCCGGTCGTGTTGACGACGAGCCTCGGTTCAGCCGCCGGTACCCACTCCGCTGTCGAGCTCCACGTAGACCGGACTGACGAGAGAGCGGTCCCGGCCGCAGCTAGGCGATCGGCGCCAGCGCTGACCGCGTACGCTCCTCGCGCACCCGCCGACACCACGGCGACGGCGCATCCATCGTCGACTAGACGGCGGGCACATTCCTCGACCAGATCGTCGTTGGGCGTTCGGGCGATGGCTAGCGCCGACGTCAAGTCGTCGATGCTCGGCGTGGCGATGTCGACGTGCGGCATGATCCGGGCGAAGGCCCGACGCCAGTCCACCGCGGCGGCTCTGGACCGCGGATCCACCACGGCCAGGTCGAGGGAGGTCGTGATCTGTCGGCTGCCTGCCTCCTTGAGCAGATTGAGGAGCGGTGCAGCGTCGTCGGCCAGCAACTCTGGCAGCAGCGGCGGGTAGCCGAGATGGAGGATGTCCACTCCGTCAAGGTTCACCTCCCGGCCCGTGAACGCGGCGTTGGCGCCGGGGTGATGCCAGAACGTTCGGTCGCGACCAGGCAATTGCAAGACGATGCTGTACGAAGTCGCCGCTCCTGCCGTGGTCGTGATGCCCTCCAGGTCGACGCCCTGCTCGGCGAGCAAGCGGCGGGCGATCTCACCCAGCGGGTCATCGCCGACCCTCGAGCAGACGCTGGTCGGCGTCCCTGTGGCGGCGAGGACGAGTCCGGTGTTTGCGACACACCCACCGAGGGTGAGCCGTGCCGAGCCAATCTCGTAGAGCTGGCCCGGCACCAGTTCGGGAACACTGGTGAGCTCAGGAGTGATGTCGATGCATAGATGCCCGGCGACCAGTACTGAGTGCACAGCCATCATCGGCCCACCCGTACGACCTCGCCCCTCTCGTGCGACTTGATCGCCGCGTGGTAGATCGCATGCGTGAGGGCGGCCTCATCCGGTGTGGCGCAACCGAACCGATCGCCCAGGGCCTCCTCGCGCTCGGCCAGGAACGCCGCCAACATCTGCAAGATGGCGTCGGAAAAGCCGGACTCGAAGTTCGGGCCGGTCACGGTCGGCCACACTGACTGGCTGCCGGCGTCCAGGGAGGACCAGACTTGCTCACGGCCTCCGCCGGGCACGTCCACGACCGAAAAGACCTCCACTTGCTTCGGGTTCTTGGTCGAGAATCGCACCCCGCCGTCCATGCCCAGCGCTTCGAACTCCCAGGTGTTCTTCTCGCCCGGGTCGATTCGCTTCATCTCTGTCGTCAGCGGGAACGAGTAGCTTTCCCCGCTCACCCACCCGTGCAGGACTGCGTTGTCCCAAGTGTCGCAGCGCTCCCGACCTCCGTTCGGTGCCGGCCGCTCGGTCACGATGTCCTGCAGCATGGCAAAGATCCCGTCCGGTGCCCAACCGAGTCGCAACGGCACGTGCCACGCGTGCAGCCCGAGATCGTTCATAACGCCGGCCTCGCCGCAGTACCGCGCCTGCCGCTTCCAGTTGATCGGCTTGTCGACATCGAGGTCACCGGCGTGTAAGAAGGCGCAGCGGGCCTCGATGATCCGGCCCAGGGCGCCGGACCGCACGTAGTTGACGGCCGCCTGCGCGCCCGGGAAAAAGGGCATCTCGCTGGAGCACCGCACGAATGACTGCGGGTTGGCCGCTACGGCCGCCGCGATCGCCTCTGCAGCGGACCCGTCGATGCCGAACGGCTTCTCGGCGAGCAAGCTCTTCCCGGCCTGGATGGTGTCGACGTAGAGCTGTCGGTGCAGGTCGTGACGTACGGCGATATAGAGCACGTCAATCGCGTCATCGCCGAGGAGGTCGGTGTAGTCCGTCACCTTCCGTGTCACAGTGGGTATCTGGCCGAACCAGTCCAGGGCTACCGGGTTGATGTCGCAGACCGCTGTGAGCCGCGGACGCACGGGATGATCGATCAGCGCGGGCCAACGCTGCAGCGCCGCGGCGATCTCCCGTCCCATAAGACCGCCGCCGACGATGGCCACGTTCACGGTCTTTGTCACCGCGGTTCTCCCACTAGGCGCAAGGCGTCGTCGACACTGGCCGTGTCGTGGAGCACCGCCATCAGAGCTCGGACGATTCCGGACGGATTCTCGTGCTGCACCACGTTCCGGCCGTACACGATGCCGCGGGCTCCCTGGGCCAGTACCGCCGCCGTCCGCTCGAGCAGGGTGCGATCATCGACCCGTCCGCCGCCACGGACGAGGACCGGAACGTCGCCGGCGACCTCGATCACCTTGTGATAGTCCTCGACATTGTCCGTGGGGTCGGCCTTGATCAGATCGGCACCCAGTTCCCGGGCCTGGCGGACCAGGGTCATGATCTTATCGGCGTCCCCATCGACCATGTAGCCGCCTCCGGCGGCATTGTCCTGCATCACCAGCGGTTCGATCATCAGCGGCATCGCGTACTTGGTGGCCTCGGCCCGCAGGGCCATGATCGAGCAGATGTTGGCCTCCCGGATCTCCGGGCGGCCCGGCAGCTGCATGAGGTTGGCGCAGATCGCCACGGCGTCCAGGCGAACTGCCTCCTCGATCGCAGTAGGGATGTGGTGACTGAACAGGTGCTCATCCAGCGGGTTCCCGTAGACGTTCGCAATGTCACTCCTCAAGACCAGGGCCGGCTTCTGCTTTCCCGGAACGGCCTGAAGAAGGTGGGCGTGGCCCAACGTCAGCTGCACAGCATCTGGACTGGCCGCTATCAGGGTTCGAACCACGGCATCCATGTCCTCGATGCCGGTCAAGAAGGATCGCTCACCGAAGAAGCCATGGTCCACGGCCACGTCGAGCGCTCGCCCCGATTGTGGGTTAAACAGGCGGTTCAGGCGATAAATAGACATGTGTGTTGAGCCTCCTCGCCCAGCTGGCGCTCCAGCTTAAGGGATCGAAGCGCTCGAAAGTGGCTCTGACTAGGGTGGAGCAAAGGGGACTCAAGCCCCTAACCCTTGCTTGCAAAGTGAAGGCACTGCGCATCGCGACCGCGTCGCTGAGGCTCGCTGAGTGTGTGGGGGCTCACTGAGCTGCGGTGGACAGCGCGGTCGTTGCAGTACTTTGCTGCTGTACTAGCTCGATGTCTCGCTGACCAACCGTGCGTTCGCCGAGCCCCAAACCCAAGGGAGTCCGCGTTGCACCTCGTCGGGCTGACATGCACCCGCGATTCGCCGTTCGCGCGCACCAGCGCGAGCACGCGCTCGATACCGAGCGCCTCGACCGCCGCAGCAGCTCGGCGAGCACGACCTTCCCGACGAACCCCGTGGCGCCCGTGAGCAGCACCACGGCCGGCGCTCCGCTCATCCGTTCCCGCCCGCCAGGAGATTGTCGGGATCGACAGTGCGCTTCAGCGCGCGCCGCAGCTCGAGCGCCGCGGGCGAGAACACGCGCGGCAGGAACGGCTGCCGGAGCTTGCCGACGCCGTGGTGATGCGAGAGCGAGCCGCCCGAGCGCAGGATCTCGTCGCGGCGGCGCGCTCGAGCTCGGCGTACACCTCGCTCGCGTGCTCGACGCCCTTGTACGCGAACGCGAAGTAGAAGTAGATGCACACGCCGGTGTCGTAGAGCTGCGTGACGCGGCAGCTCACGAAGGGTTCGCCCGGCAGGCCGCGCTTCGCGTGCTCCTGCCAGAGCCGCTGCTTCACGTTCGCGCAGAGCGCGAGCGCCTCGCTCCACGGCACCGAGGTCTCGAACGACTCGCCGAGCACCCAGTGGTCGATCATGAAGTCGCGGATGTAGGCGATCGCGAAGGTGAGCTGGTAGCCGCGCTCGCCGTTCTCGGGCGCCGGCCCACATGCCGCCGTGCTGCGCGCGCGAGCGTGCAGCACGCGCGCGCTCCTGCGCGTCGACCTCGCCGGCGCTGCCCTCGAAGAGCAGCGTGCACGCGACCATCTTCTCGGGTCGAAGCCGCGCAGCTTGGTGACGAAGGACTTCTCGAGCGGCGCTCTTCCAGGCGCGCAAGCCCGCGCTTCGCGGGCTTGCAGCGCCTGGCCGAACTGGAACTGGAGGTTGTCCATCAGCCGCGCGCTCGCGGGCACGAAGCCGGAGCGCTGGCACGTCGCGCAGGAAGAGCGAAGCCCGCCTCGAAGTCGCGGAACAGCACGGAGCCGAAGCGGCGCGCGCTCCGGCATCGGGAACACCTTGGCGACCGCGCTCGTGACCACGCCGAGCTGGCCCTCGGAGCCGATCAGCGAGCGCGCGCGGATCGGCGCCGACCGACTCGCGCGGCGCCAGGCGCGCGCGCGCGAGCTCGCCGCCCGGCGTCACGCGCGAGAGATCGAGAGCACGATGTCCTCGATGTTGCCGTAGCGGTTCTTCTTCATGCCGCTGGCGTTCGTCGCGATCCAGCCGCCGAGCGTGGAGTGCTCGATCGCAGTCGGGCTCGTGGCCGAGCGTGAAGCCGTGCGCGCGGAGCTGCGCCTCGATCTCGATGCCGGTCGCGCCGCCTGGATACTCGGCGGTGCAGTTTCATCTGATGGGCGATCTACTCCTTGACGCCAAGCTGCTTGAGCACGTCGCTCTCCGGCATCGGGGCTTGGGTGAGACTCGACTCGGTCGTCGCGGCGATCGCGTTCTCCACCAGCTTGCGCCGCGATTCGGTGAAGTCGGCCTCGATCTGATGCTCGCCGGCTTCCAGCGCCTTGATGTTGCGGGCGCGCAGCTCACGGCCCCACTTGTCGGCGGCGACCAAGCCCTCACACTGGCGCTTGATCGAGTCGATCACCACGAAGACGGTCTCCTCGTTGATGATCGGCGTCTGCGATACCTTCGCCACCTGCGCGACGGCGTCGGCCGAGTTCTTGAACGCCCCTTGGATGAGGTCGTTGGTGCCCTTCTGCACCGCCTCGCCCATCGCCGCACCCTCCTGCGCGAGGGCTGCCTGCTGCCACATCGCCAGTGAGCTGCGCGCGGACGGCAGACCCATCGTGCGGAACACCTGGCACCGGCGCTGCATCGTGGCCGAGACGAGGATCAGGTTGCGGATCGACGGCGCTTGCGCGTAACCGAGGAAGAACTGCTGACGCCAGTCGAACCAGGTCTTCTCGAGTTCGCCCACCGCACCGGCGAGGTTGGAGTGGATCTCCTGCAGCTCATTCACCGTGACCTGGCGGCCCTTGTAGTCGACCGTCTCGACGGCACCAGCCGGACCCGGGGCATCCACACCCTTGAGCAGGGCATCGACATCGGCGAACTCGCGCTTCACGCAATCGGTGATCTCCTCGAGCGCCGCGAGCACCGCCACGACCTCCTGCAGCGTCGTCAGCGTGTTCTTGTGCAGCGTCTGCCCACGAGTGACGTTGTCGGCGAGCTTGATCTCCATCCCCTTGAGCTTCACCTCGGCCATGTCGATCTTGTCGGCGATCGGCCGGGATTCACGTGCCAGCGTCGTCAGCGAGTACTTGATGCCACGAAGAAAGTTCACGACCTTCTTGACGCCGTTCTCCAAGCGCACGTTGCGGTACTTCTTGGCAAAGCCGTCGATCTCCCGCAGCAGGTCGTTGACGATCGCCTCGGCTTCGGGGATCTTGATGTCTTTTTGTGCGTTGAGCAGTTGACTGCTGGTGGCCGTCAGCCGCTCCAGCACGGGCGCACCGAACTTGATGATCGCGTTGTAGTCGGCGGCCATCTGCTTGGCGACGGCCGGAGCCGACTTGCGCAGATCCGCCAACTGCTGCTCAGTCAGCAGCGTGCGGAATGAGAATTGCGCCTCGGACGGCCGCGACGCGGCGGCATCCTGCGGCGTGACCTGGGCAAGCTGCTTCTCCAATGGCGAAGCCGGCTGCGGGTTGCTGGCGGGGTTGCCGAGCAGCGAGCCGAAGTCGATCCCCGGAACCGCGGCATCCTTCGGAGCGTGGATGGGTTCGGTCATGGCGTCTCTTCCTTCTCATTGGAGGACGGAGCTTCGAGTTCAGTCTTCCCGTACGCAGACTCGATGGAGGGCGTGTTCATGGATCCGACCAGCGATCCCAACGCGACCTGGAACTCGAGGTCCTGACTGGCATTCACCTGGCGGATGTTCTGGACGAGCTGCTTTCCGGTGGCGTCCAACGCCTCGCGCACCTCGGCCAGCCGCCGGTCCGAGTCGTTCCAGAGATCCGGCCGACGCAGGATGTCGAGGTAGTAGTCCTCGCCCAATGCCCGGTTGAGTTTTGCGAAGGTGTCGGCGTACTCGACGGCGGCAATGCGGCCCTGCTGGCCGGTGCCGCGCTTGTCGATGCGGACGAACAGTTCCTCGGCGTTGCCGACGAGCGCCAAGATCTCGTCCTCGAGCGAGCCCGGCCCCGCCGAATGGTGCTTGCCCAGGACCGCCCACAACTGGTCGACCTGCGTGCGCAGTTCAGCTGGCAACTTGGCGAACACCTCGGTCTTCGACCGCTTGAAACCGTGGGCGAACCAGCGGCGGTACGCCAGCACCGCGCCGGACCCGATCAGGGCCAGCCCGAGCAGCCCGCCGCCGAAACCGACGGCCTCGCCCACGAGCCCGCCGCCACCGTCGGATGCGTCCACGAGCTGACCGGTGACGGCCTGGATTGCCTGGCCACCGTCACCGGTGTTCGCGCCGTTGAGCGCCGTGGCGATCGCCGCTGCGTCGCCCGACGACGAGACGCCGAACGAATCGCGGACGCCGTCGACCACCACGATGACCGTGGCGTAGTCGCCACCGACCCCCGAGCGAATCTGGTTCGCCACGTCGTTGGCGCTGTACGTGTCGAATGCGACGTCGGGCAGCGCCACCACGGCGACGTGATCGCCGTCCAGCGCAGAGGCGATGTCACTGGAGCCGCTCAGCGACGCCGAGGAGTCCACGTAGACAGGCCCCTGATGGAGACCGTCGACCGCGTCATCGATGTAACCCACTCATCCGCCTCAGAAGTTGTTGATGACCGACGCGAACACCTGGTCGATCTTGTCGGGGTCGGAGGCGTCGAACATCTGGCCACCGGATGCCTTCGAGATGCGCTGCAGCGCATCCTTGTCGGCTTCCTCGCCATAGGCGATCGTGAAGATGCGAACCGGCGCCTTGCCCGCGCCCTCCTTGGCCGTCGTGCCGACCTTGACCAGCAGCGAGTCAAGCGACTTCACAGAGTCGGTGTCCGAACCGTCCGAAAGCACGATGATGGCGTTGATCCGGCCGTTCTCGTGGTGCTCGAGCATGAAGTCGTACGCCCTGGCAACAGCGTCAAAGAGCGGCGTGCCGGAGTGAGTGGCGTGCTGCAGGTCGGCGATCGAGTTGTTAATGCGCTCCTTGTCGCCGGCCAGCGGGCCGAAGTCACGCACGGGGATCACGTTCTCGCCAAACTGGCTCTCGATGTCAGTCGTGAACGCCCAGACGCCAATGAGGTCGGAGCGGCGGAAGTTGCCGAGCGTCTTCTGCGCACCTTCGATCGCAGCGTCCAGTCTGCTGCGCTTGTCATCAACGGGACCATCCATCGAGCCGGAGATGTCGAGCAGTTCGAGAACCGCCGAGGGCTTGCGCACGTCGACCCACTGGTCGATCGCCGTGGACACCACCGTCTCGGCCGGCTTGGGCAGCGTAATGCTCGGCTTGCTCGGGTCGATGCCGACCTCCTTATTCAGGTACTTGCTGACATCAGCCTTGGGGTCGAGCGGCCGGAAGCCGTACTTCGGCAGCAGCTTCTGGGCGGCAGGTGTCTTCAAGAATTTCACGAATGCGTCGCCCGCCGCCTTCTGCTCCGAACTCACCCACGGGGCGCCCAAGACGACGGCAGGGTTGTCCGACCACATCGAGCCGCCCGACGGGTACACCGCGACCAACTTCTCTCGCGGCGGAACGAGCTTCTCGCCCGGCTGCACGGTGTGGCTGTCCGGGTTGCCCAGGTTGTAGTTGAACAGCGACGTCTCTTCGACGGCGATCGCCGACACATAGGCCGATCCGCGGGTGCCGCCCTGCGTCTCGTCGTACAAGGTGGTGAGCACCTTGCCGGTGGTGTCGCCGTAGTGGATCGCGCTCGACTCGAACGCCTTGGAGAAGCCGGCCGCCTTCTGCACGTCGCCGACCGTCAGACCGCGGGACTTACCCGACGCTGCGTAGGCCTGCATGAGGATCATCTCGAGGCCGGTCGTCGACGTGTTCGGGTTCGTCTTGGCGATCTTGAAGCTGCCCCAGAGCGGCTTGCCGACGCTGCCCCAACCACGCGAGTCCGTGATGAGGTTCTCGATCGTCTTGAGACTGATGGCCTTCTTCGGATAGCCCAGCGCGCTGGCCATGGACGCCGGAACACCGAGCACCACCGGCGTGCGAGCGAACGACTCGGCACCGTTCACGAGGTTGGTGCTACCCGCGGCCGCGACGCGGTCGGTCCAGACGGTCGAGGCCGGCGACCAGATCGTGGGCCAGTCGTCCTGGTTCGCCAGGGGCCAGCGCTTCGGACCCGCGCTGAGAATCTCTGCGCCGATGCCCGACGACACGTTGATCGGTGCGATCGTCGCGCACTCCTTCAGACCGTCAGCCTCGGGCGAGTCCTTGAAGGCCTCACCGAGATCCTCCATCAGGTTGACCTTCTCGGAGGAGGTCGCCACGACGACCCGCGTGCAGTTGTCGCCGGTGACGGACGAGCACGCCGGGAGCGCGCCGAACGGTAGGACCAGGGCGAGCAGAACGCCGATGCGGCGGACGGGATCGGTCACGCGCGAAAGCGTAATGGGGTCCGGGGCCCCGGTCGGCAGTTCTGACCAGAAATAAAGGACCCCTCGCGCACCCATCAGAGCCAACCGACCCTTACTGCATTCCTGCCCTGGGGAGTTAAGTCAGATGACGCCGCGCGAGGGGCTGCGCCGATAGTACGGGCTCCCCTATGCCGTAGGCACGGTCACCGGCTTGGGCGGAACGAGGCCCGCCTTCGGCTCGAATGTGAAGGTGACTTCCACAGCGTCGGCAGGAAGCGGCATGGGACTCGGATGGTCGCCGCCTGCTCCTCCCTCAGGTCGTAGGAGAAGCGGCCCGGGTCCGTACTTCCGGCCGACGCGGCGATGGTGCCGCCACAGCCATGCGCGCCCGTGCCGCAGACCAACTGCACGTCGACGGTCCCGTCGGGCCGCCGCGGCAGGGACGTACTCGCCACGTTCAGCACCGACTCGAACACGGTGCCGGTGGCCGTGGTGGGGCAAACCCGCCGTGACTAGGAGTGGAGCCAAGGGGACTCGAACCCCTAACCCCTTGCTTGCAAAGTGGCGGCATCGGTCTCGCTGAGCGTCATTGAGGCTCAGTAAGCAGGTGCGAACCTCGCTGAACATCGCCGAATGGCGCCGGCGTTGCTGTACTTTGCTGCTGTACTCAGCGGGGTCGCGGTCGTACGAGCGTCGCGTCGAGGTTAGTGTTTCGCCACGCCGGCCCAGGCTTACACTGCCACTACTTGTGGGGCCTCGAACGCAATCCTGCATGAAAACTGGCTCGGCTCACTGGCCGAGAGCGATCCGTGCGCTTTTCCTTCAGCTCACTGCCCGTCGGGTGAAGTGAGCGGGAATGCACGGCCCAAAGGAACCGCTCCCGGTTGTTCGCGTTTCCTCGGACTCTGATTCGTTAGACCTTCATACCTGAGATCGCCAGGCCGAAGTAGTCGCCAATGAAGCAAGATTCTCCATGCCCGGTTGACTGCGATTCCTGGCTCAAGCCAGAAGAGCTTTGGCGCAAGGGAAAGTTGGCGCAGCAGCAAGCAAGACGGATCGAGCGACCGTAGCTGCCGTCTTCGACCCGCTGGAGTGCCCGACCGAGCGCCGCGAGCCGGTCCCGCAGGCCGGCGGCCACGGCGTCGTCGACGCCCTGTTGTGCTAGTGGCTGCGCCGGATAAGTCGCATCGCGTTTGGCCTCATGATCATCTGTCCGGGCATTGCCGATTTCGGCCAGCAGCTGCTGCACCTGCCCACGCTCCGTGCTTGATCGCGATCGAGCCCGCTCCAGTTCCATCGTGCCGCAGCTCCGTTGCTCCTGCTGTTGTACCTGCCGAGAGAAATCAAGCAGGCTGGGTAATCGGAGCGGGCGAGAGGCTCACCCGTTGGTCAGTTCGCCGCGATGTGTCCATCGTTGCAACCAGATCAGCGACGGCGCGACCATGACGCCGGCGAGCCCGGCCCACTCCGTCGAATCCATTTCATTGGTGACCGGCGTCTGCGGACACCGACGCGAGCAAGCGTTGCCGATCAACGATCGCCCGGTCGATTTGGCCTGCAGCGACGAGCTGCCCTGAGCCGTCGATCGCCTGTACGTCGAAGGTCAGACGGCTCCCGGCGACGCCGCGCGACGGGGTTGCAGTGATCTCGACGCTGCCTCCCACCGGCGTCGCGCGACGATGTTCTATACGAGCGTTCTTTATCACTGGCGCAATACTTCCCGTTGACGGGGGATTTCTGGCGCAGTAGGCGGCACGCACGCTCGAGCATCGCATTGACCGCGATCGGCCAGGCAATTGACCAATGACAGAGGCTTAGCTGCTCGGCTGCTGCGACGCGCTGCCTGCTTCCGCACCGACGTTCTTGCCTTGCAGCGCCTCGATCAGCTCGCGTTCGCTATCCACGCTCAAATTAGTCTGAATGACTCGCGGGTTGTACGGCTTGAGGGCCTCGATGACCCGGTCCACGGTGGCGTTCCGAGCCAGGAAAAACACGGCGGCCTTGCCGGGCTCGAGTGTCTCCCCTATCTCGCGGATCAGGTTGTCGTCGACTCCAATATCGGTCAAGGATCCGGTTACTGCACCTGTTCCAGCACCCACACCAGCCCCGACGACCGCACCGGCCAACGGGTTGAGGAACAATAACCCGATCAAGGTGCCCCACAGCGCGCCGGTCACCGCGCCCGTCCCGGCCATGGCCGCAGTCAAGTTCACTGACTGGTGAAGCTTGACCTTGCCGTCCGGGGTGCGTTCCACCCAAGCTGCGTCCGCCAGCTCCAGCAGTTGTTGCTTCGCCAGATCGCCTGCCAGGTCGAGCACCTTCTCCGCCGTCTGAGGGCTGTCGACTCCAAATACCAGCAGCTGTGACACAAAGATCTCCTCACTTCTCGGCGTCGCCGCCTACGAATCGCTTTGGGTGGACTCCCCGGATGGGTTAGCCGGTTCCGCCGGCTCGGCCTCGACCTCAATCTGACGTTCGCCGCCCCCGCCAGTCTGCACTTGAATTCGGCGCGGCTGGGCAGCCTGAGTGATCGGGAGCGTTAGATGCAGGACCCCGTCGGCATACCTCGCCTGGACGTTCTCGGAGTCCACCGTGTCGCCCAATTGCAACTGTCGCGTGAAGCTTCCTTGAGGCCGCTCCGCCACAAGCACGTTCTGAGCCTGCTGGTATTCCGGGCGACGCTCTGCAGTGATCGTCAAGACGTTTCGCTCAGTGGTGATGTCGACACTGGACGGATCCACGCCGGGCAGGTCCAGCGAGACATGAAACCCGTCGTCGGCCTGCCAGACATCCATGGGCATCCCCATCGGGGTTCGGGTTCCCGACAGCAGCTGGTTCGTCAGCCGATCCACCTGCCGGAACGGATCACCGAACGGGTCGAATCGCAACACACTCACTGCAACCTCCTCAAGACTGGGCCAACGGTGTTGATCTTCGTATGGAACCAACCGCGGTAGCGCTCGAAGCACGCCCGAACGGTGGCCGCATGCCGAAGACCGGCACACCGGAATAGGACTTCAGAGACATTTGGGTTTCATACCCACTCAACCGCAATCAGGGCCATAAAGCTATAGGCAGAATGACTGATTGATCTCAGTTCGCAACGGGCAACAGAAGCATCAGGAAGGTCGGCCGGGACCACGCTCGCTTGCAGGTATCAGGCGCTCGACCTTGGCCTGATAGTCGGCGAGAAGGATGCTCGGGTCAACAACTTCTGCCATAGAACCGCCCGCTCGTCCTCTCCGACGAGAGCCACCATGACGGTCGTTCGTCGAGCACCCGACTTGGACCGCCGCGTGTCGTCGCTGCCATCGCCGCAGGAATCGTCCAGCTTCGCCGGGCCGGAGTATCTGTCCAACGGCGACAGCCATATGTACAACAGCGATCGACCACGCGGCACCAGTTCGAGGGGGCTGCCTTCCTACGGTCTGACTGAGCCGATATGCAACCTCACCCTGCATCACCGTCGACGGTCCGACAACACCGACGACTAGTTGCAGGTGACGGTCCACAAGGGCTCACGCGTCGTTCTCACGTGGACCTGGGTACGGTTCACCAAGCCGACCTGCGCACCGAGGTATCGGCGGCGCCAGCGTCAGCTTTCGCCGCGCTCAAGCGACACGGGCTCGCGTTGGCCGAATGCTCGATCGTGTCTACGTCGGGCTCAGCATCCCTGTACCGAGCAGCACCGCGATGACCGCCGCCAGTGCCACGCGATACCAGATGAACACCGTGATGCTGTGCTTGGCCACGAATCGCAGCAACCAGGCGATTGACGCGTAGCCGACGACAAAGCTGACTTCCGTTGCCAGCACGGTGGGCAAGCAGCCGACCCCCGTACTGATCACGGAGGCTTCCTTGATCGCCTCGTACGCCCTGGCGGCAACCAGAGCCGGAATGGCGAGAAAGAACGCCAGCCGCGTTGCCGCGACCCGGTCCAGATCCCGCAACAGGCGCGCGCTGATGGTTGCCACGGAACGAGACACACCGGGAATCAGGGCAACGCACTGCACCAAACCGATGATCACTGCGTCCTTCAGGTTGAGCGAGGACTTCGGGCGATCCCGCTTGCCGACCCGCTCGGCGATCCACATCACCGCGCTCCAGCCCACGAGCGCCACCACCACCACGACCCACAAGTTCCGCAGAGGCCTCGAGATCGGGCCTTGGGCTAGAAAGCCGCACGATCCCAATCGGTGTCGAGCCGAGGATGACATACCAAGCGAACCGGTAGTCGGGCGCTTCGCGGGCCTGGCCGTTAACGAGGCCGCGGAGCCAAGGCGGGCCAGACGTCGGATGTCAGAGGCGGAAGTAGATGATCACCGCAAGGATGGCGCCTACCTGGATGATCGCGGTAATGCGGTGACGCCGGGATCATCGACCTTCAGCCCAGAAGTCCCTCCGCAATAGTCAGATGGCCGGTACTTGACACCGGGAGGAACTCGGTGACGCCTTCGAGGATGCCAAGCGGCAGGGCTTCGATCAGATTCATGGCCATCCTCGGGACCTCGAGAGGGAGCAGCAGCCTTCGCAGCCGGGAGTGCCCCGAATGTGACCAGTCGTGACGCTCGCCGCGGCGAGCGACGACGGCAGCTAACCGAACCGCACCTTGACGAACCTGAGAGCAGAGGTCGTGGAAATCCGGATGGGAAGCTGTCGTTGACGGAAGATCCGCCAAAGTCGCCACGCATCGGTCAGACAGGGCCCGATTCCGATGCACCAACGCCAGGGGCATCCACCTGCCCCAGGAATCTCCCTCCCTCACTCTCGCGCTAGCGAGCACCGCGCATTGACTTGGCGCGGTTCGGTAAGCATGGGCAGGGCCCTTTCGGGTATGGATACGACGAGCCGCGTAGAGTCAAAGGCGTCTCAAGAACTTTGCGATGACGACAACTGTCAGCATGGGTATTCCGGGTGTGGGCGAGATTCGTCCGGGTACGCACATTTGCGCTCTCTATTCGGGTCCGGCCGAGCGCGACAGCCTGCTGTTCCCCTTCTTGCGAGAGGGGATTCGCAAGGGTGATACGTGCTTGTGCCTTATCGACGACGCCGAGCCGGGGTCGGTTCGTGACGGGGTCGAGTGGCAGCAGGACGGCGGGCGGGCGCGGCACTTCGAGGAGCTCAACATCGACCGAGCGTCTGAGGTCTACCTTCAATCCGGGCGGTTCTCGGTCCAGTACATGATGTCTTTTCTCTCAGGATGCCTGAGCATGGCCGCCGAGTCGGAATTTCCGCTGCTGAGGGCCGCGGGCGAGATGCCTTGGGTGCTGCCACAACCCGAAGGGGCGGAGGACTTCTTCGTCTATGAGTCAGCGGTCAACAAGATCGTCGAAGACAAACCCGCGGTCTTCATGTGTATGTATGACCTGGACCGCTTCGGCGTCTCCATGCTGGTGGACGTGCTAACGACCCATCCCAAGGTGCTACTGGGCGGAATGGTCCTCGACAACCCTCACTATCTGACCCCGAGGGAGTATCTGGCGGCCGAGACCGCCTCCGCCGCGACCCGGTACCCCCTTGCCAAGGTTCGAAGGCCGCGGACGCGCGTGATCGCAACAGACCCGTTGCAGTCGCTTACCGAGTCCGAGCTCCGGATCGCCGAGCTCGTAGCCAGCGGAATGACGAACCGGAGCATCGCCGAGTACCTGATCCTGTCGCCCCACACGGTCGACGCACACCTCAAGCACATTTACACCAAGCTAGACATCCACTCACGCGTCGAACTCACGGTGTTGGCCCTGCAGCACGGTTAGTTGGTTCCGGCCTGATCGGAGCATTCGACCCGTGTTCGGCGTCCTGAGACAGCAAAACGTTGCGCTGCCGATCTTTGTACCGGGAGCTGGGGCCGGCGTAGCGGCCGCCGAGCCAGGCACGCTGTCGCACATCTGACAACTACCCCATTCACGGGATGCCGCCAGGTCTGTGCGGTGACAGCATGATCAAGATAGGGCAAATCCGGCGACAGGAGCGAACCATGGCAACGGCTGTAGGCATCGACCTTGGTACGACGAATTCGGTCATTGCGGCGATGGAAGGGGGACAACCTCAGGTCATCCCCAATGCCGAGGGCAATCGGACCACACCGTCGGTGGTCGCCTTCCTCGACTCCGGGGAGCGGCTCGTGGGACAGATGGCCAGGCGACAAGCGATCTTGAACCCGAAGGGGACCATCTACTCCGCGAAGCGGTTCATCGGCCGAAAGTACGACGAGGTCACCAGCGAGCTCAACGCGGTCTCCTTCGATGTCGTGCCCGGGCCTGATGGTGCGGCCCGTTTCGAGGTGAATGGCAAGCAGTATGCGCCCGAGGAAATCTCGGCACAGGTCCTGCGCAAGCTCGTGGAGGACGCCGGCAAGTTCCTTGGTGAACGGGTCACCGAAGCCGTGATCACGGTGCCTGCGCATTTCAACGACGCGCAACGGCAGGCGACCAAGGACGCCGGAAAGATCGCCGGATTGGAGGTCTTACGGATCATCAACGAGCCCACCGCCGCGGCCCTGGCGTACGGCATGGACAAGCTCAAGAACGAAACCGTGCTCGTCTTCGATCTTGGTGGCGGCACCTTCGACGTCAGCATTCTGACGGTCGGCGAAGGGGTCGTCGAGGTTATGGCGACGGCTGGCGACACGCATCTGGGCGGCGACGACTTCGACCGCCGGATCGTCGACTACCTCGCCGATGAGTTCAAGAGGTCCAACGGCATCGACCTGCGAAGCGACCCGCAAGCTCTGCAACGCCTCTTTGAAGCCGCGGAGAAGGCCAAGGTCGAGCTGTCGGCAGTAACCCAGACCGCGGTCAACCTGCCGTTCGTCACGGCTGACGCATCCGGACCGAAGCACCTGAACGTCAATCTCATGCGGTCCACGTTCGACCAGCTCACTGCGGACCTCGTTGAGCGGTGCAGGGAGCCGGTGAAGCAGGCCATGGAGGACGCAAAGGTCACGACTGACGACATCGACGAGGTCATCCTCGTGGGCGGGTCGACCAGGATCCCAGCCGTACAGAACCTGGTACGCCGCATGTCGGGTGGCCGGGAACCGAACATGACCGTCAACCCTGACGAGGTGGTGGCGATCGGCGCCGCTGTCCAGGCAGCGATCATCAAAGGCGAGGTGAAGGACGTACTTCTGCTCGACGTCACGCCGCTGTCGTTGGGGCTGGAAACCCTCGGCGGCGTGATGACCAAGGTCATCGAGCGCAACACGACCATCCCGGCGCGACGTACGGAGATCTTCAGCACGGCCGAGGACAACCAGTCCGCTGTTGATGTCGTGGTTCTTCAGGGCGAGAGGGAGCGTGCGAGTGATAACCGGGTGCTCGGCCGATTCCGCCTCGAGAACATTCGGCCGGCGCCGCGCGGTGTCCCCCAGGTCGAGGTCACCTTCGACATCGACGCCAACGGCATTCTGCACGTCTCAGCGCGCGACAAGGACACGGGTGCCGAGCAACGGATCACGATCAGCGAGACGTCGAACCTGAACCAGGCGGAGATCCAGCGGATGGTCGCGGACGCCGAGGCCCACCGCAGCGAGGATGCTGCGCTGCGCGCGCAGGTGGATGCGCGCAACGAGCTGGACACCGTGGCCTACCAGGTACGGCGGACGTTGGAAGACAACGCAGGAGCGATTCCGGAGCACGAGCGCGCCCGTGCGGAGCTGTTGCTCAACGACGCGCGCACTGCGCTGGAGGAACAGGCGGACATTGACCGGCTGCGCGCCCTCACCGGGAGAGATGCATCAGCTCCTGCAATCCCTGGCTGCTTCGGCACGAGCTGGCGCCACGGCTGGGGCGTCCGCGGGTCCGACGGAAAGTTCGCCGCGGGAGTCGGGCGGCGACGACTCCGACGACGTGATCGACGCCGAGTTCACCGCGCGCTGATCCGCCATGTCCGAGCCCCAGACCCCCGAGCGCAATGGTGTTGAGCCGGAGCAGCAGTCGCAAAGGCGCAACCATGCTGAGCCCGAGCCGCAAAGCTCCGAGCCCAACCGCACCGAGTCCGAGCCCGATGTGCTGGAGAAGGCCCAAGCACGGATAGCCCAGCTGGAAGACGGCTGGCGGCGTACCGCAGCCGAGTTGGACAACTTCCGCAAGCGATGCGCGAAGGACCTGGTCCGGGCACGAGAGCAGGAACGTGTCAGAACAGCCGCTGCGTGGCTGCCGGTGGTCGACAACCTGGAGCGGGCCTTGGAGCATGCCTCATCCGATCCGGACCAGATCATCGAGGGCGTACGCGCGGTGTACCAGCAGGCACTCTCGGTGCTTGCTGACCTGGGCTTTCCGCGGCGCGATGACACCGGCAAGGTCTTCGACCCGGCCCTCCACGAGGCCGTCGGGACCATTGCGAACAAGGAGCTCGTCCCGGGCACGGTGGCCCATGTAGTACGTCCCGGGTACGGGCCCGACGACGAGATCCTTCGTCCTGCGGCCGTGGTGGTGGCCACTAGGAGCGATTGATGGCTCGGGACTTCTACGAGGTCCTCGGTGTCGGAAGAAATGCCGACCAGTCCGAGATCCAGCGGGCCTACCGCAAACTGGCTCGGCAGCATCACCCTGACGTCAACAAGGACCCCTCTGCCGAGGCTCGATTCAAGGAGATCTCCGAGGCATACGACGTGCTCTCCGATCCTGAGCAGCGCAAGCGGTACGACGCGTTCGGGGAGGACTTCCGCCGCGTACCCCCCGACGTTAGCCCTGAGGAGTGGCGACGGGCGCAGGCGTACGCGGGCGCCGGTGCGGGCGCTGGTGCGGGCGGCCCCTGGCCGCGAGGAAACCCCGGGTCGGGCGGCGTACGGTTCACCGACGTCGAAGGGGACATCGATCTTGAGGACCTTCTCGGCGGAATATTTGGTGACCGTGGCCGCACAGCACGAGGTCCGATGCCTGGTTCGGATCAGGAGTTCGAGGCCGAGATCACCGTCGAGGAGGCCTACCACGGAACCCAACGCAGTCTCACCATCACCGGCCCTGATGGGCAGCGCACGCTCGATGTGAACATTCCGGCCGGAGTGGTCGACGGGCAGCGCATCCGGCTGCGCGGGCAGGGTGGCCGGGGCACCGGCGGGGCTGAGCCTGGCGACCTGTATTTGATCATCCGGATCGCACCGCACCCGCGCTACCGGGTTTCCGGTCGGGATCTCTTCGCGACGCTGCCGCTTTCACCGTGGGAGGCTGCGCTGGGCGCAACCGTCCCGGTCGATACTCCTGGAGGCCCCGCAACCGTCAACGTGCCACCCGGCACGTCGAGCGGCCGCCGGCTGCGCCTGAAGGGTCATGGTTTGCCGAACCGCCGAGGCGAACCAGGGGACTTCTACGCCGAGGCTCAGATCCGGGTGCCATCGTCTCTGACACGGGAAGAAAGACGGCTCTTCGAGGAGCTTCGAGAGCGCTCCACCTTCGATCCGAGGCGGCAGCGATGACCATTGAGCGGAGATATGCGCTTGCTCGTCCGTTCCTACTGAGCCTTGACAGCTATGCACGTCTCACTGGCGTACATCCTGATCTTGTGCGGCGCCTCACCACACTCGGGCTGCTCGAGATCACTCGGGATGCTCAAGGTGGCCTCTGGTTCGAGCCGTCGCAGATTTCCGCGATGGCAAGAATTCAACGACTGCACAGGGAACTGAACCTTAACTACGCCTCGCTCGGCTTGATCATCGACCTGCTCGATCGGATCGCGCAGCTCGAGCGGTTGCAACGGCGCCACGCTGCCAGAGGAGGAGATCGATGGACCTGAACCGCTTGACCCAGAAGTCGCAGGAGGCATTGCACGACGCGCAGACCAAGGCGCTCCGTTTCGGCCACACCGAGGTTGACGGAGAGCACCTGCTCCTGGCATTGCTGGACCAAAGCGAGGGCCTGGTCGGGCCCTTGCTTGCCCGCGCAGGGGCGGATCCGGACCGGCTGCGCGAGGACGTGGAGGCCGAGCTGGGCCGCCGGCCTCGCGTTTCCGGTCCGGGTGCGGCGCCCGGTCAGGTATTCGTCACCCAGCGGCTCTCCCGCTTGATCGAGAACGCCTCCCGGGAGGCCAATCGGCTCAAGGACGAATACGTCTCGGTGGAGCATTTGGTCATTGCCCTGCTCGATGAGGGATCATCATCGGCGGCCGGCCGGTTGCTGCAGCAGCATGGCCTGACACGCAACGGCTTCTTGTCAGCGTTGACCGAAGTCAGGGGACATCAGCGGGTCACGTCGGCGACGCCGGAGGGTACGTACGAGGCGCTCGGAAAGTACGGCCGGGACCTGGTTGCCGAGGCCGCGGCCGGCCGGCTGGAACCGGTGATCGGCCGCGACTCCGAGATCCGCCGTACCATCCAAATCCTGTCCCGCAAGACCAAGAACAACCCGGTACTGATCGGTGAACCCGGGGTTGGCAAGACCGCGATTGTCGAGGGACTGGCGCAGCGGATCAACAACGGGGATGTTCCCGAGGGTCTACGCGACAAGACCGTCTTCGCTCTGGACCTGGGTGCGCTGGTTGCGGGGGCGAAGTATCGGGGCGAATTCGAGGAGCGGCTCAAGGCCGTCCTCAACGAGGTTCAGAGCGCAGAAGGCAGGATTCTGCTCTTCGTTGACGAGTTGCACAACGTCGTCGGCGCAGGCGCTGCGGAAGGCGCCATGGACGCGGGCAATATGCTGAAGCCGATGCTCGCCCGGGGCGAGCTGCACATGATCGGCGCGACCACGCTCGACGAATATCGCACCCACATCGAGAAGGACGCCGCACTCGAGCGCCGCTTCCAGCCGGTACTGGTCGACGAACCGAGCGTGGAGGACGCCGTTTCGATCCTGCGCGGGCTGCGGGAACGCCTCGAGGTGTTCCATGGCGTCAAGATTCTCGACGGAGCGCTGGTTGCGGCGGTGACGCTGAGCCACCGCTATATCTCCGACCGCTACCTGCCTGACAAGGCCATTGACTTGGTGGACGAGGCGTGCGCCATGTTGCGTACCGAGATCGACTCGATGCCTGCTGAGCTCGACGAGCTGACGCGGCGGGTGACGCGGATGGAGATCGAGGAGGCTGCGCTGGCCAACGAAGAGGACACCGCGAGCAAGGCCCGGCTCGAGGCGCTGCGGCGCGATCTGGCGGACGCGCGAGCCGAGGCCGACGCTATGCGTGCCCGCTGGGAGGCAGAGCGTACGGCGCTGCGGGAGGTCCAGGCGTTGCGGGAGGAGCTGGAGCAAGTTAGGCAGGAGAGCCAGCAGGCTGAGCGTGACTACGACCTGAACCGGGCCGCCTCACTCCGGCACGGCAAGATGCCGGAGCTGCAGCGGAAACTTGAGGCCGCCGAGGCGAGGCTGGCAAGCAAGCAGGGAGAGCATCGGCTGTTGCGCGAGGTGGTGACCGCGGACGAGATTGCGGCCATTGTGTCGCGGTGGACCGGCATCCCGGTCACCCGGCTGCAGGAGGGTGAGCGCGAGAAGCTGCTGCGCATCGACGAGGTGCTTCACGAGCGGGTGGTCGGCCAGGACGAGGCGGTTCAGTTGGTGGCGGATGCGATCATCCGGGCTCGATCCGGCATCAAGGATCCGCGTCGACCGATCGGCTCGTTCATCTTCCTGGGCCCCACCGGTGTCGGGAAGACCGAGCTCGCCAAGAGTCTTGCGGCTGCCTTGTTCGACACCGAGGAAAACATGGTCCGGATCGACATGAGCGAATACCAGGAGCGGCACACGGTGAGTCGGCTGGTCGGTGCTCCACCCGGGTACATCGGCTATGAGGAGGGCGGCCAACTCACCGAGGCCGTACGCCGCAAGCCTTACTCGGTGATCTTGCTCGATGAGATCGAGAAGGCCCATGTGGACGTGTTCAACACGTTGCTGCAGGTGCTTGACGACGGCCGGCTGACCGACTCCCACGGCCGTACCGTCGACTTCCGCAATACCGTGGTGATCATGACCTCGAACATCGGATCGGAGTATCTTGATGCAAGGGGTGACGGCGGACGGAGAGATCAAGGAGGATGCGCGCCGCCTCGTGCTGGGTGCGCTGCGCAACCACTTCCCGCCGGAGTTCTTGAACCGGGTCGACGAGATCGTGCTCTTCAAGCCCCTCACCCTTGGTGAGATCGAGCTGATCGTGGACCTGCTCCTCAACGACCTGCGAGCCCGGCTTGCAGAGCGCCGGATCGCACTGGTGGTCACCGAACCTGCGCTGCGGTTCATTGCCGAGCAAGGGTTCGACCCGTCGTACGGCGCCCGACCGCTGCGGCGCTTCATCGCCCGTGAGGTTGAGACGCGGGTCGGGCGAGCCCTGCTGCGGGGTGATCTTCTCGAGGGCGGAGAGGTCTTCGTGGACCTCGTGGACGGCGAGCTCACCGTGATATCCCGGAGCGGGCCGCCGGAGGAGAGAGAAGCGGCATGAGCGCGGGCGTCGAAAACTCGACGAAGGTCGTCGTCTGTTCGAACTGTCAGACCAAGAACCGCGTTCCCGCTGTCGCTCGTGGCGTGCCCCGCTGCGGAAAATGCCAGACACCACTGCCCTGGGTGGTGAACGGCTCCGACGCGGACTTCGGCGACGTTGTGGAGGCCGCGACCATCCCAGTGCTCGTCGACATGTGGGCGCCCTGGTGTGGTCCCTGCCGGATGGTGAGTCCCGTGCTCGAGCAACTGGCGGGCGAGTTCGCGGGGAGTCTGAAGCTGGTCAAGGTCAATGCCGACGAGGCGCCGGGGTTGAGCCAGCGGTTCGAGGTGCTGGCAATCCCGACGCTCATCCTTTTCGAACGCGGCAAGGTGGTCGACACGCAGGTGGGAGCCGCTCCTGCGGCCGTGCTGCGGAAATGGGTGACCGAGAAGCTCGGTTTGAAGACATGACGACGGGTTGGGCTCCGAGTATCCCGGACCCCCATCTCACGCTCGTTCGGCCAGTCGGCCCTCCCAGGTCGGATGGTTGTGAGGAGTGCCTTCGGCTAGGCACGCCGTGGGTGCATCTTCGACAGTGCTTGACGTGTGGTCGGGTCGGCTGTTGCGACTCCTCGCCCATGCGGCATGCCCGCGCCCACGCTGCGACGACCGGCCACTATGTCGTCAGGTCTCTGGAGCCGGGAGAGAACTGGAGATGGTGCTATGCCCACGAGCAGTACGTCTGATTTCCTGGCACCCGAGCAGCCGGAGACGCCGGACGTGGCTGGTGCCTACCCCAGGCTCACCGACGAGCAGCTGATGTTGCTCCGCCGGTTCGGCGAGAGGAAGGCACTGCCCAAGGGTGCTGCCCTGTTCTGCGAGGGGGACCGGGACTGCGACTTCTTCGTCCTTCTCGACGGTGCAGCGGCGGTTGTGCAGGAGACAGACGGTGCTCCCCGGCTCATCGGGGTGCACGGTCCGGGCCGCTTTCTCGGCGACCTGTCGCTGCTGACAGGTCATGCGGTCTACCACACCGCCATCGCGCAGGACGACGTGGAGGTTCTCGCGGTCCCGGTGGACCGGCTCAAGGAGGCCGTGGCCGAAGATCCTGCGCTAGGAGACCTGATCCTCCGTGCGTTCATGGTCCGCAGGTCGTTGGAGTTGGGAATCGGCGCCGGCCTCCGGATCATCGGCTCCCGATTCACGGCCGATACTCGCCGGTTACGAGAGTTCGCCAGCCGGAACCGTGTTCCGCATCGCTGGATCGACCTGGAGCAGGACAAGGAAGCCGAGGCCATACTGCAGCGACTGGACATTCCCCCCAAGCAGACCCCGGTTGTGATCTGGAAGGGAAACAACGTCCTGCGCAATCCCAGCAACGTTGAGCTGGCGCGCCTGATCGGCCTGCGGGCGGTGCCGGATCGCACCGCTCATGACCTGGTGGTCGTCGGTGCCGGCCCCGCCGGGCTTGCCGCAGCGGTGTACGGAGCATCCGAGGGCCTTTCCACCGTGGTGCTGGACCAACTTGCCACGGGCGGGCAGGCGGCGACCTCGTCACAGATCGAGAACTACCTCGGTTTCCCCGCGGGCATTTCCGGCGCCGAGCTGGCAGACCGGGCGGTCGTGCAGGCTCGCAAGTTCGGTGCTGTCTTCACTATCCCGGGCGAGGCGCAGTCGCTCGACTTCGCCGACGGATATCACCGGCTACGACTCGCCGATGGTGAGGAGCTGACCGCGCACACGGTGATCTTGGCGACGGGCGTCCACTACAAGCGGCTGGACATCCCGGGTATGGAGCGTCTCGAGGCACCCAGCGTGTACTACGCAGCGACCGAGAGCGAGGCGCAGCTCTGCCGGGGTGACCCCGTGACCGTCGTCGGCGGCGGTAACTCCGCTGGTCAGGCGACGATCTTCCTGGCCAGGCGGGCGTCGGCGGTGAACCTGGTGATCCGCCACGGCGACCTCAACCGGGACATGTCCCGCTATCTCGCCGACCGGATCAGGCGTACGCCGCGGGTGAAGGTCTGGCGGAGTTGTGAGGTATGCGAACTCTTCGGGGACACCGCCATGACAGCGGTCGAGATCCACGACCTTGCAACTGACGAGCGGCGGGTCGTCGACTCGTCGGCACTGTTCCTGTTGATCGGGTCGGTGCCGCACACCGCTTGGCTCGACGGGCAGATACCGCTGGACGAGAAAGGGTTCGTGCTCACCGGATCTTCCGGGAACGGCTACAGAAGCATGCTCGAGACCGGCCGGGCGGGCGTCTTCGCTGTCGGTGACGTACGGAGTGGCTCGGTCAAACGCGTGGCGTCTGCGGTCGGTGAAGGCGCGATCGCCGTCCGGCTGGTCCATGAGTTCCTGGACACCATCGAGCGGCGCTGACCCGCTACGAGGATGGCCGGATCGCGTACGTCGATCCGAGCGGAACTCGTTCCGTAGCTCCGTCTCGCGAAACCGCCGGCAAGGTCAGCGGCGCGTGCTCACCAGGGACACACCCGTGCCGCTCACGAGAACTCACTTAACCGCTCAGCGACGATGATGGTGGGTATCACTACAGGTTGGCCGCGCCGGCGATCATCCAAAACGTGAACAAGCCGGCGATCATCAGAACGTGAACAAGAGGGAGAGCTTCGTTCAGGTGAGCAACCGGCTGAGGAACTCCAGCAGTCCTCGCGGACCATCGACGATGAGATCGGCCTTGTCGATCAGTGCCGGTGGGGCCTCCGCGGAGTCCATCGCGATGCGTAGCGCATCGCCGCCAGCAGCCTTCAGCTCGAGTGCCGCGGCAAATGCAGAAAGGTCGCCGAGATCGTCGCCAGCCACCACGACACCGCGGGCCTTGGAATCACCGATGACCCGACGAATGGCGTCGCCCTTGTCGCTGTGCACGGCTGGGCGCAGCTCCCAGACCTGCTTCCCGAGTATGACTTCCAGCCCGTGTCTCTCAGCGATTTGCCGCGCTGCTTGATCGATGGGCGCCGCCCAGCGGTCGGGGTTGGCGACCCGCCGCGTATGGATCGCAACCGCGTACTGCTTGTCCTCCAGGTAGGCGCCGCTGTCACGCACTGCAGCGCAGTCGCGCAGATCTTGCTGAGCCGCCAGGACTGCCGGGCGGGCCGCCTTCAGCCGCGGATCTACCCATAGCTGCCCGTCGCGGATCTCTTGAAGTCCGTACAGTCCGAGGTAGCGCACTCCCGG
Source organism: uncultured Actinomycetota bacterium (assembly GCA_963836855.1). Taxonomy (GTDB): domain Bacteria; phylum Actinomycetota; class Actinomycetes; order Propionibacteriales; family Propionibacteriaceae; genus Microlunatus. The sequence goes on from CAWILN010000003.1 coordinate 44,048, forward strand.
GGCAGCAGCATGCTGGGCCAGATAATCAGCCGGGCGACCCGACAGCAGCGCGACCGCGGCGAACCGGGCAGCCAGCTGAGCAAGCAGCTCTACCGTCCCGGGCAGCGGTCTTGCTTGGTTCGGATCATCGACAATTGGGGCCAGCGTGCCGTCGAAATCGAGGCACAGAGCGGTCGTCTGGGCCTGCGCCGCCACTCCGGCAGCGTGCTCGGCCAGTACCTTGTCGGGTGTTGGCGTCACGACTGGTGGTCAAGTGAGAAGGTATGCCGCTCGCCTGGGTGCAAGTCCACAGCGTCGTCGCGCACCAAGACAGTAATGGGTGCTGCCGGGCCCGGGCGGGAACTGACCTCGATCCGGTCCTCGGAGAACGCAAGCTCGACGCGGTGGCTGCGATAGTGGACGCTGAACTGCAGTTGTTTGATCTCTGGCGGGATTGCTGGGTCGAATCGGAGCACTTGCCCGCGGGCGCGCATCCCGGTGAGGCAGCGCAACACAAGATCTACCGTGCCTGCCATCGCTCCTAAGTGGATGCCCTCTGCGGTGGTTCCGCCCTGAACGTCCGCGATGTCGCTCTGCAACGCCCGTTGTAGACACTGCCAGGCCTCGTCAGGGTCATAACGGGCAAGAACCCAGGCGGTCACAACAGAGCTGAGGGTTGACCCATGCGAGGTGCGTGCCAGGTAATAGTCGACGGTTCGGGCCAGTTGTTCCTCAGTTACTTCGTAGCCCATGTTGGCGAGTAGGCCGCAGAGCTCGTCTCGCGACAGGAGGTACAGCAACATCAGTACGTCGGGCTGCTTTGAGACCTTGTAGCGATTCGTGCTGTCCCCTTCAGCTTCAAGCACGCGGTCCAGGCGTTGGATGTTGCCGTACTTGGCCCGGTAACCGTCCCAGTCGAATTCGCGCAGCTGCTCGTAGCCCTCGAATTGACTCAGCACACCGTCGGCGTGGAACACGACGGTCATCTTCTGACTGATGTCGCGCCACCGCTCCAACTCCTCGTCGCGGATCATCAGCTCCTCGACCAACTCCTGGCGATAGTGAGGCGGTAGCTCTTGCAATGCCTCTAGCGCTCGCAGCAGCACCCAAACCGCCATGACGTTGGTATAGGTGTTGTTACGCAGCCCGGCCTCGTCGGAGTCGGGGTAGGAGTCGTGGTACTCGTCTGGGCCCATCACGCCGTTGATCTCGTAGCGATCTTGTGCGGGGTCGTACGTCGCGATGCTGGCCCAAAACCGCGCGATTTCGATGAGCAGTTCGGCACCGGTGAAGCGTAGGAATCGAACGCTGCCGGTGATCATGTAGTGCTGCCAGACGTTGTAGGCGATCGCGATGTTGACATGGCGTTGCACGTGGGAACGGTCGGGTAACCACCGCCCGGACTTCGGGTTGAGGTGCAACCGCTGGGTTTCCTCCCTTCCGTTGGAGGCGCTCTGCCAGGGAAACATCGCGCCTTCAAATCCTTCCTCCCGTGCCGCAGCCCGGGCCGCGCCGAGGCGGGCGTACCGGTACTGGAGTAATGCATCGGCCAGCCAGGGACGCTGGAAGTTGAGGTACGGGAAGATGAACAACTCGTCCCAGAAGATGTGACCGCGGTAGGCCTCCCCGTGCCAACCGCGTGCGGGCACTCCGACGTTCAAGTGAGCACTGTGGTGCGAGACCGTTTGCAGCAGCTGGAAGGTCATGGAAGCCCTCGCGGGCAGCCCGCTCGTGTCGGGCTTGGCAGGCGGCCAAGTTGCAACGCATCGCCAAGGACGACTTCTCCGCCCAGTTCGCTTTGTCGCTCGCGCTCAAGGACGTACGCCTCGCCTTGCAGGCGGCCGGCGAGGACCGCTTCGCCGCCGTTTGCATGCTTGGCTGACGAATGGCAGCAGGTAGTCGATCAAGGGCTCGGCGACCGGGACCTTACCGTGGTGACGCTCGCACTCCAGCGACAAGGAGGATCGCCATAACCCTGATCGGTTACACGATGCTGCCGTGATGCTCACAGGGGCTACCGCCAGGCCTGCGATTGTGGGCGGCGGGCCGCCAGGTAGGCGCCCGTAGCACAGGCGACCAGCAGTACTGCCGCCAACCAGAGCGGCGCGGCGAGGGCCACCAAGCGAAACAAGACACCTCCCGTAAGCGCACCCACGAGTATCGCCAGGACCGAGATCAGTCGCCGGCCGCGCAATGGTTGCATTCGAGATGAGGGACATGCTCGACGAGACAGCGAACCGGTCATTGCTACCGCTACGAAAAGCGATCATCGAGCCTGTGTTCGGTCAGATCAAATTCAATCGAGGTTTTGCGAGATTCCGCAGACGCGGGCTCAGCGCAGCTCGTTCCGAGTGGAAGCTGATCTGCATGACCCACAACCTGCTGAAGTACTGGCGAACTAAGACCGCCGCACCTGCAATGGCTTAGTCAGTCAGCAAACACCCACGTCATTTGGTCCGCTGACCGTTCGCGCAACAGCCTCTTTGGCTGGTTCGTGGCGGGTCTGGTCGCCTACGCGCTTCTGCTGATCTTCGCAACGGTCGCCGGTAAGCCGGGTGCGGCGTGAGTGACCGCCGAATGTGCGATCAGCGGGAGAGTTCCGCGTCGGCCTGATAGCCGTACGCCGCCTCGCGTACCGCCTCGTCGGTTTCCAGGCCCGCACCCAGCGCACCGCCCACGGTGGCGATCGACGTCGCCAGCCACGCCAGCCCGGCCATGCTGGCGACGCTGGCCTTGTGGCCCAACGCATCGGCGAGTAACTGGCGGGGAACGAGCAGAAATGCGCCGACCAGGTTGAGCACCAGAAGGGTCCCGTACAACGCGAGCACCCCGATGACCACGGTGGCAAGCGTCACGAGGTTGAACATGATGACCTGTTCCCGGGCCGAGCCGGTGCGCGGCGGGCGTTCCCACAGACCCGCGCCGAGGACGATCGTGAGTACCACACCGGCGACGGAGCCGACCGTGAGCAGTGCCAGGCGGATCGGCCCGAGCCCGTCGGCAAGACGCCAGATGTCGCTCGTGACAAGGGCGAATACCGCCGCCGTAAGCGCGGCCACCAAGGCCCGGGACAGCCGGATCGCAAGCCGCCAGGGCCGGTTGGCCCGCAGCATGCCGAGGAGGAGCCGCAAGTTGCCGGTGATGACCCCGGCGACCAGACCGAACCCGTGACTGTCGGGCGCTACGGCATCGCCGAGTTCCTGGAGCCGCCGGGTGACCGCGCCGCGGCGACCCTGCACGTCGGCGTGGGCCCGACCACGGGTGCCGGTCGTGGCGTGCGCATCGAGGTTTGCCCGGTCGGCGTCCCCAACCAGCGCCGCGACCAGCCGGACGAGCGCATCCGCCGCGCGCCGGGTCACGCCGACGGCGCCGAGCGCGGGCAGCGACAGCACAGCGACACCGTGAGTCATGCTCGCGTGCGCCACCACCGGTCGCCGAGCGGTCTGCAACGGAAGATCGGTCACACAGACGGTCAGGTGCCACTGCTCATCGATCAGCCGCCGGCGGGCCGCGGAGATGAGCTGGGAAAGATCCGCTGGCCCGTCGACAAGTCGATCGGAAACGAACCGAACCACCCAGCGAACGCTCGGTAGCCGGGCACCGATCCGCTCGGTGAGATCGGGTCGGAGCCGCTCGGCGAGTTCCGTGGAGGTTCCCGGTGCGGAGATGACTCCGATGATCACGGTGCGGGGCTCCGGCGCCGCCTCGCTTGAGGCCGGTTCCGGTGGATCGGCTTCTGGCATGTGCCCAGTCTCCCGCGACGCGTCGGCTGGTGGCGGCCGCTGCGCTGCCCATTGGCCGCGGTGCTGAAGGGCAACAGTCTGATCGGTGTGATAAGCGCATCCCGGCTGCTGGAGCTTGCTCTGCAACCCAGCTGACACCGGCCGCGTCCCAGGCCGGGAAGGCGGCGTGATGGCCGTCGTCCCGGTGCTGGTTTTCGTCGCCTCCTACATCCTCATCGCCACAGAGCGGGTTCCGAAGAGTCGGGCGTTGCTCCTTGCCGATTTGTCAGGCCGGGGGTTCTGTTCCGGCTCGAAGACCCGTGAAGGCGGGTCGATGGACGGCAAGTGCAAACCGGAGGCAGCGCATTCGAGCCACCTGTGGCGGTGCGCGCATGCGCGCACGAATGCGCGTCGACGGAGGTTTACGCGAAGTCGGACCGGGCTGCCAGGGTCTTCGTACAGGTTCCCCGGCGAAGTGTTCGGCCAGGAGCAACGCGCTGGCTTAATCCGCCATGGCAGAGGCGGGCTGATTATGCAGCCGGCTGCCCTTGGTCAAGCCGAGCTCGGCCACTTCGGCAGCGCCGTCTTCTTCCCAGACGCTTGCGCTGAAGAAGATCGTGGCGACGTCTTTGAAGTCCTTGCCGACACGTTGAAGCCGGTCTACCAGGCAGATGATCTCGACGGTGGTGGCGTGGGTGATGCGGATGTGGAGGCCGTTGATCAGCATCAGGGCCGGGGTTCGGGCGATGCCGCTGTGGTAGAGCCGGCCCGCGTGCGGGGGTGAGTTCGCCGTCGGTGTCGACGTTGTCACGGCGGCGCGGGCCCGCGGCTGGCTATCTGAGGTGTTTGGTGGGGTGCTTTGGGTCGGGACTGGTAGGCCGCCGCGGGATCCGGCTGGCTGTGGAGACAGCGACTCCGGTCGCCCTGTGGCTGTATTTGTTGCTGTACTTGTAGATCTAGCCAGCGTCAATCAGCCGAGAAATGCCGTCTGACAAGGGAAATACGTGGAGCCAAGGGGACTCGAACCCCTAACCCCTTGCTTGCAAAGCAAGTGCGCTACCTGTTGCGCCATGGCCCCGGTTAGCCGAGCCCCATCCCCCGAGAGCGGTCCGGCCGACCCATGATCGTACGCCCCCGTGCCAGACCGAACCAATTCTCCCGCTCGCGTGCGATCTGCGAAAGGTCACAGTGGGTCGCCCTCTGGGCCGAGTCCACGTACGCTGTTGCCCATGTGGTCCCAGCGCGAGGTCATCGACTATGCGCTGCAGCGACGCTCCGCTCTTCAGGCGTTGCGGCGCCCTGGGCGCAACCTTGCTCGCGAGGAGGCTTGCGACGCTGACCCTATGCTGATTCGCGCGGCTAAGCACCATGGCGAGCCGTCGAATGTGGATTGCCCGGTGTGCGAGTCCAAGGATCTGGTCAACCTCAATTACGTTTTCGGCGACCAGCTGGGGCAGTATTCCGGCAGAATCAAGAGGACTACAGAACTAGAGGAGATGGCACACGAGTTCGGGGAGTTCAAGGTCGTGGTCGTCGAAGTATGCCCAGCCTGCGGCTGGAACCACATGATCCTTACCTATCTACTGGGTGACGGGGTGAAGCGCAAGCCTCCCCGCCGCCAGCAGACGGTCGAGGACATTTATGGCTGATCCCCATTGGGGACCTGTCGAATGGCACCCCCAAGGCGGCCGCGCGCGCCACGTGACGGTTGGCCGCGGCCGGAAGTGGGCTCGACGCGTTCTCATCACTATCGGCGCGCTGACCATTCTCGGCCTCCTCAGCGTGACCGGAGTGGTCTTCTACGGCTACAGCACGACAACCCGCCCCGATGCCAACGCCGACTTCAAGACTGCGACCACATTCGTCTACTACAACGACGGCAAGAGCGAACTGGGCAATTTCGCCATCCAGAACCGCACTCCGCTCCCCTTCGACAAGATGCCGGCAAGCATGAAGCAGGCCGCTGTCGCCGCTGAAAACCGCTCCTTCTGGACCGACAAGGGCATCTCGATCCGCGGTATGTTCCGAGCTGCCTGGAAGATCTCCCGCGGCGGCGACGTCCAGGGTGGCTCGACCATCACCCAGCAATACATCAAGATCCTGTACCTGAACTCAGAGCGGACGCTGCCTCGCAAGTTCAGGGAACTCTTCCTCGCCTACAAGATCAACAAGGAGATGACCAAGGACGAAATCCTTGCGGGCTATCTCAATACGATCTACTACGGCCACGGCGCGTACGGCGTGCAGGCTGCCAGCAAGGAATACTTCGACATCGACGCAAAGAAGCTCAAGATCCCCCAGGCCGCCTTCCTCGCCACGGTGGTCAACAACCCGAGCATGTACGACCCGTCCGATGACGACGATCGCCCCCGCATCCTCAGCCGCTACCGCTATGTCCTCCACTCAATGTCCGAGATGGGCTACATCACCCCAGTCCAGGAGGCTGAGTTCGCGCGGAAGCTACCGAGGTTCCCTAAGACTCCCGCCAATCAGCGTTACGGCGGCCCCAAGGGCTTCCTGATGAAGATGGTCGAGCGCGAGCTTGGCGCTGCGGGCTTCGATTCCTCAATGGTCAGCGGCGGCGGCCTCAAGATCATCACCACCTTCGACAAGGATGCCCAGCAAGGTGCCGTCGAGGCATCGCAGAAGTTCACCAAGCAGTCAGCGCGGGCTGCCGGGCAGAAGGCCTCTAAGTTGCATGCCGCGCTAGCTTCGGTCGATGTGAACAGCGGCGAGGTCATCGCTCTCTACGGCGGACCTGACTTCGTCAAGAACTCGCGCAACTGGGCCACGACTCCACGCCCCACCGCATCGACGTTCAAGACCTATGCCCTCGCAGCCGGCCTCAAAGACGGATTCAGCCTGCTTGACACTTTCAACGGCAACACCTGGACACCGCCAGGTGACAGAAGCCCGGTACGCAACGAGTTCAGCTACCAATACGGCCCCAGGGTCGACCTGATCAAGGCCACCGCTAGTTCGATTAACACCGCGTTCGTAGATCTCACCACTCAGATGGACAGCGGCCCGCGCAAGATCATGAGGATTGCCAAAGCCGCAGGGGCTCCCAAGGGTCCGGGCTGGGACGCCAACACCCGGCTCCCGCTGGGCACTGCGGAGGTGAGCCCACTCGCCCAGGCCAGCGCGTACGCGACCTTCGCCAATGACGGAGTCGCTGTCGCCAACCACGTGGTACGGGAGGTCCGCGACCGAAAGGGAAATGTCATCTACTCGGCGCAGCCGGAGAAGACGCGCGCGGTCACTGAGGACATCGCACACGACGTCACCTACGCTCTATCCAATGTGGTTGAGGAGGGGACCGGACGCGCCGTGCAGACGCTGAATCGCCCGGTGGCCGGGAAGACGGGCACCAAGGACCGTAAGAACGCTGACGGATCCAGCGATATCGTCTCAGCCTGGTTCGTGGCGTACACCAGGCAAATCTCGACCGCGGTGATGTACGTCGCAGGCAATGACGGCAATGGCGATCTCGATAGATACGCCAGACCGGGTGACAGCACGTTCTTCGGTGGCACCTACCCAGCCTTGACCTGGGCTGACTATATGGAGACGGCGACCAAGGGACAGTCGGTCAGGCAGTTCCCGAGGCCCGCCTATGTGAACAGGGAAGAGCTTCCGGCGCCGGAACAGACGATGCAGGAGACGCTGGAGCCAACCGATGAGCCAACCACCGAGGCTCCCGAGCCGAAGCCCACCGAGAGGTGGAAGTGGCCCCGAAGGTGGCCCGGCCCAAACAATCCAACTGCCAAGAAGACCAATAAACCTGGTGACGGCAAGATACCCCCTTGGCAGAGGACCCCCAGAGGCGGGTCTTCAACCGGCGGGCAAGGTTGAGCAGAAGCCCGACCGTCGGGATCGGGGCCCGATCGCCCAGCATCTTGCCATCGGCGACTGACAGCTTCGTCGGCACAGTCAGCCAGCGAATCGGCGGGCCTCTCGGCCGCTACGCCGCCGTCGGTAGGGCCTGGTGGAACCCGCTGCGCGTAACGCTGCTGGTCGGCACTCTTGTTTACCTGAGCGGTGTTGTGTTCCGCTTGCCCTGCCGGATCACAGTTGCCGGCCAGCCTCCACCTGATCACTTCAAGTACCTGTGCTATTCCGATATCGGGCTCTTGTACGCGGGTCGCGGGTTGCTGCAGGGCAACACTCCTTACCTCGACAACGGTGCGTACCCGGTTCTCGAGTACCCGGTCCTCACCGGCTGGTTTCTCGAACTGGAGCGTCTGATCACCCGCGCCCTAGGCGGGATGCAGGGCACCGACGTGCCCGACCAGCAACGCGTCGACTCGACGTTGATCTTCGTCGACGTCAACACAGTGCTGCTAGGCGCTTTGTTCCTGGTCGCGCTGTGGGCCTTGGTACGCACGCCGGTCGGACGGCCCTGGGACGCGATGATGCTGGCTGCGTCGCCGTGCGTCGCCGCCGCTGCATTGATCAACTGGGACATGCTGCCGGTCGCCCTGACCGCCCTCGGAATGGCTTTCTGGGCCGGACGTCGGCCTGGCTTCGCCGGAGTCATGCTGGGGCTGGGCGCAGCGGCGAAGCTCTATCCGGCGTTGCTGCTCGGTCCGCTCTTCCTCCTTTGCCTGCGGGGCAAAAGGATGGGCGACTTTGTCATGGCCCTGTCGACCTTCCTGGTGAGCTGGGGTCTGGTCAACCTGCCAGTGCTGCTGCTGGCGCCGGACGCGTGGCGCAGTTTCTGGCAGTACAACAGTGAGCGCGGCGCCGACCTCGGCTCGATCTGGTACGTGCTGTCCCTGGCCGGCCATCCAGTCCCGAATCTCAACTGGGTAAGCGCAGGGCTTTTCGCACTCTGCTGCTTCGGCATCTTGGTCTTGATCATCTATGCGCCTCGCCGACCGCGGTTTGGTGCTGTGGCGTTTCTGGTCGTTGCCGCGTTCCTGATAACCAACAAGGTCTACTCACCGCAGTACGTGCTCTGGCTGCTGCCGCTGATGATCTTGGCACGGCCCAAATGGCGTGATTGGCTGATCTTCACCGCCGGGGAGCTTGTCTACTTCGTCGCCATCTGGTGGCACCTCGGTGGTTTCCTGGCCCCTGGAGACAGTTCTCCCGACCGGATCTACTGGTTCTCGGTACTGATCAGGCTGTGCACCCAGGGCTGGGTTGTGATCATGGTTGTCCGGGATGCGCTGCGGCCGGAGCACGATCCGGTACGTATTGATGATGTCGACGATCCCACCGGCGGCGTGCTCGATCACGCCACGGACGCCCGCTGGTTCCAGGTGTTCAGCGGCACCGCAGTCCCTAGGCGGAATGCCTGATGCTGCAAGATCTCGCTCGGCCAGTAGCCGCACCAGCAGAGAGCATCACGTCGTCCCCGGGGCGGATCGTGATTCAGGCGTGGCTGGCCAGCCGCGGGATGATCGTAGGCGTCGCGCTGGTGCTCGCGGTCGTGCAGGGTTGGAGCCTCACCGACATGGTGAGTAACTGGGACGCGCAGCACTTCTCCAAGGTGGCCGCCACCGGCTATCTCGGCGATCCTGGCGGCACCCTGATGGCTTTCTTCCCGGGCTTGCCAAGCATCTTGTGGTTGTTCAGCCAACTTGGGGTACCGCCAACGATCACTGGGGTAGTCCTCTCCATGGCCTGCTCCGCTGTCGCCGCGGCGGCGCTTTACCGGCTTGGCGGACCATGGGCGGCGGTCGCGTGGCTTTTCGCTCCGACCGCCGTCTTCACCGTGGTGCCCTACACCGAGTCACTTTTTTGCGCGGCCGCCTTCTGGGCCTGGGAACGCGCCCGCTCCGATCGCTGGCTGGCCGCTGCCGCGCTCACGGCAGTCGCCTGCACGCTACGGGTATCCGGGCTATTTCTGATCGGCGCACTGCTAGTGATGATCATCACTGCCAAGCGGCCGGCCGCGGTCAAGCTACGCCGGGCTGCGCTGATGCTGATTCCCGCTTCGGCGATCATGGCATTCGTGACGTATCTGTACACCGTCACCGGCAGCTGGACGGCCTGGTACAGCGCGCAGACGACCGGTTGGGTGCGTGAGCTGACGTGGCCCTGGCAGTCCTTTCTGAACACGATTCCCGCCACCCTGCCTGGCGCGTACGCCAATCATCCGTGGTGGGCGGCCGTGTTCCGTGGCGAGATGATCTCGATGGCCGTCGGGGTCGGAGTCACCATCTGGTGCGTTGTGGTGAGCGTGCGTGCCAGGAAGCACCCGAGTGGTCCAGACCGGCCAATGTGGGGTGAAGCGAGCTGGGTAGGGGTGCAGGTACTCGCCTTTTCCATGTCCTATTGGTTCTTCTCGGTCAACCGCGCCACCCTGCTCTGGTTCCCCTTGTGGATCATGCTCGGCCGCTGGGTGACGGGCCCGACAAGGCTCTCTCCACCCACTCATCGGCTGCTGGGGGTGGCTGCCTTCACTGTCGAAATTGGGCTCATGTTGTGGTGGAGCTGGTTGTTCTTTACCGGGCATTGGGCCAGCTAAATCTCTATCTGAGAAGGCCCACGTGGAGGCGCCAAATCACTTAAGCTGACCCGAGGTGACTCGGTCGGGGACAAGTGACCTGTGGGGGCCCTGCCTGAGACCTTGATCTTTCGAGTCTCTGAGGGGGTTCGTGACTCGTTTCCGCAGGGCGGCAATTGCTGCTGCAGCCGTATCTGCTTTGGTCCTTGCACCCAGCGCTGCTTACGCTCATGAAGATCATCACGGCGTTTCAGCAAGCCCTCCGCGGGGCATGAACTGGGCGTACTACGGCGGTGAGCTGACCGACTATGCGACGCCTCCCAGCCCCCCAGTCGGCAAGCCTGACATCTTCAAGGGCGCCAAAGCGTCGGCGATGATGATCGGCATGGATGGCAGAAGCTTCTTCAGGCTTCGTGTCAGTGGGATCGACGCCAAGAGAGGCAAGTACGGCGTGCATTTGCACCAGGGCACGTGTAACGCTGAGAATCCGGGTGAGGCAGGACCTCACTACAACGTCACCTGGGATTCCATCGGGCTCTTAGGCCCGGACATCAAAAAGACTGAGGTTTGGCTAGACCTCGATGTGAATGCAGGCGGGAACGCACGGTCAACAGCGACGGTGTCGTTCATCCCGGAGGGCGATCGGTCGATCGTGCTTCATGCTCTGCCGACAGCATCTGACGGGACGGCGGGGGCCGGGCTTGCGTGCCTGCCATTCAAGATCGAGGCGACCGGCTAGTACGCCTAATCCCCATTCCGTCGGTTGAGCGCTGAGCCCTTCGACAAGCTCAGGACCGCGCCGGTCGAAGCGCACAGTTGCCCTTCGACAGGCTCGGGGCGCATTTTCTGCCTATTACTCTGACTGGGTGGAACGGATGTGGATCGACCTCGACGGCCTGGTCAACCTGCGCGATGTCGGAGGGACCCCGACCACCGACGGCGGCAAGATCATTCCTGGTCGGCTGCTGAGATCGGACAATCTTCAGACGCTGACGGCCGCTGATGTGGATGAGCTGCTGGGGCTGGGCCTGACTGATGTCATCGACCTGCGCAGCGACTACGAGGCCAATCAAGAGGGGCCCGGCCCGCTGGTTGGCTCAGAGGTCCGGATTCACCAGTTCTCGCTCTTTCGGGAGTGGGAGTTCGGTGTGGGCGAGACCAAGCCTGACGTGCGGCCCGAGGTGCTGCCCGAAGACGCGCTGCCATGGATCGACCTCGAACCCAGTGTCGAACTGGACGACGCGGTCGCATCGGTCTACTTCTCCTACGTGGTGGATCGTCCCGACTCGGTGCTGGCAGCGCTGCGCGCGGTCGCCCAGGCGCCGGGTGCTGCATTGGTGCACTGCGCCGCCGGCAAGGACCGCACCGGCACTATCGTGGCGCTGGCGCTGTCCCTGGCGGACGCGGAACGCCAAGCGATCATCGATGATTACGCGGCGAGCTCAGAGCGTGTCGAAGGGGTCGTCAGCCGGCTGAGGGCCTCGGCAACCTACGCTGACAACCTTCGTGACCGGCCGCTCTCCTCGCACCTCAGCCGGCCAGAAACCATGATCAGCTTCATGCGGCACATTGACGAGACTTTCGGGAACGTGCAGCAAATGTTGACCAAGATGGGTTGGACCACAGACGACAACGACCGGTTGCGCGCCAAGCTTCGAGGCTGAAAGAGCGTCCCTTTCTCAAGAGCTGCTCGCGCATCGCGCTGTATCTATTGCTCGCTCCGCTCGCTGCGATGTTCGCTGGGTTGCCGCCGTCTTCGTCGGAGCTGGCGAAACGATAAAGCGTTGTTCCGCCATCTCCTCCTGCAGATCGGCGGCGCGAACATCGAGAACCCGCCTACTTCGTCGGCGCTCGCTGAGGAAATACGCCTCAGCTCGCTTCTCTGTCCATTGCTCGCTCCGCTCGCTGAGGCTGGCGCTCGTGAGCCACTGCCTTCCTCACTCGCTCGCAGACGAAAAGCGTGTCTGCTCGCTCATTCGTCCAGGACAGCGGCGCGCCAGCCTGGCTCAGCACGGCGGCGCGCGATTGCCGACGCTCGCAGCCCTTTTTTCAGAGCTGCTCGCGCATCGCGCTGTATCTATTGCTCGCTCCGCTCGCTGCGATGTTCGCTGGGTTGCCGCCGTCTTCGTCGGAGCTGGCGAAACGATAAAGCGTTGTTCCGCCATCTCGTCCTGCAGATCGGCGGCGCGAACATCGAGAACCCGCCTACTTCGTCGGCGCTCGCTGAAGAGATACGGCTCAGCTCGCTTCTCTATCCATTGCTCGCTCCGTTCCGGCGATGATCGCTGGGTTTGCCGCCGCTAGGTCCAGTCGACACAATCGACGGTCGCCGTCGTCAGGCGAAGCTCGACCGGGATCTCCTGACCGACCCTTGGCGGCCTCTCCTTGCGCGGCAGAAAGACCTGACTCAACTGCATGTGTGGCGGTTCGAGGAACCAGCGTTTCTTGCCGTTGATCGTGTAGGGGCTGAGGGCAAGCCCAGCAGCCGCGAGAGAACCGGTGGCGAAGGCGATCGCCCGATGCCGCAAGGTCTTGGCCGAAGTCGGCGCCTCCATGCCGATGCCGTGGGACGTGCCGCCGGCGACCACAACGATCCAGCCGTCAGCCGGACACACGCGCTGCCGATAGCCGGCCCGTTCGCCGCGCTTGATCTCATGCACGTCCAGTACCGTCGCTGTGGTACTGCGCGCGGTCTTGTCTCCCAACCAGAGCCTGGTGCCGACCCGTTGACGTACTGGTATCGGGTTGCCCTCTGCTCCGCCCAGCTGTCGCGCAACCGCAATCGTCTCCTCCGGAGGCAGGTGAGAGAACCACAGCGTTCCAGGCGCGACGGCAAGGGCGGCGTAACCAAGCCGCTCGGCTTCGGCGTAGCGACCGTCGGTGTGCAGCGGCAGATGGATCGACCATCCCTCGAAGCGAACGCCTGGGAGCAACGCCGCAACCTGAGCAAGATCATCGGATTTGATCCCGTGGCGTTGCATCGAGGTGAGAACTTCGACCAGTACGCGTGGCCGATCACCACGAGCAGCCAGCAATTCCAGATCACCCAACCGGGACACGGTGGTAATCACCGAAGAGTCCTTTGTCAGACCCCTGGCGAGTTCGCTGGAAGAATCCCACGCATTCAAGATCACCACATCGCCCGGGAACGCCTCGCGTACGACGCCGACCTCGGACGCGATGCCGACTCCAACTGTGTCCGCGCCTAGAGTCGCTGACTCCTCAGCCAGCCGGCGTAGGCCGAACCCGTAGCCGTTCCCTTTGATCACTGGGACGATGCCCGGGGTCGCGCCCGCCACAGTCCGTAGGTGCTCTCGCCAGCGCGCTCCGTCCAGTCGCAGGGTTACCCCACTCATGTCGTCACTACCACTGCGCTCATCACCGACGTTTCATGTAGAGATCGAAAGCCCTGTACAGCAGCGGATTCAGCGGAAGGTCCCACTCACCGAGGTATTCCACCGCCTCGCCCCCGGTACCGACCTTGAACTGGATAAGGCCCAGATGCGGATCGTCCTCCTCGAGCCCTTCAGTGATACCGCGCAGGTCATAGATCGTCGCACCAGCCTCCAGCGCGTCAGTGATCATCTTCCACTGCACGGCATTAGACCCACGCACATCGCGCTTGGCGGTTGAGCTCGCACCGTAGGAGTACCAGGTGTGTTGGCCAACCCGTACCCAGGTGGTCGCAGCGATCAGGTCGCTTTCGTGGTGGGCCAGGTAGAGCCGGATCCGGTCGGGATCCTCGGCGAGCAGTGCGTCGAACATGGTTTGGAAATAGGAGAGCGGACGAGGTCTAAAATGATCACGCTCAGCGGTCTCGACGTAAAGGCGATGGAACTCGGGCAGATCCTCAACGCTGCCCCGCTGTACCACGACCCCGGCCTTCGCGGCCTTCTTGATGTTGCGCCGCCACAATTGATTCATCCCAGCGAGCAGTTGATCGTGCGTCCTACCAGCGATCGGGAGCTGGAAGACGAACCGTGGCTGACCCGCTGCGAAACCCTCTTCATCCTCGGGCGGTCGCCAGCCGAGCTCGCGGAGTCGGTTGCGCGTCCGGGTCGTCTCGTGGTTGACCTGATCCGGGATTGCCTCACTCAGCCGCGTGACCCGCTCGTCGGCGATCGCGGCCTTGATCGTTTCCGCCGTCCACCGCCGGGCGACTGCAGTCGCACCGATCCGTACGCCGAAGGCACCAGCCGAGCGCACGTGATCAGCCAATGGCTGCAGCCATTCCCCGATATCGGGGGCAGTCCAGTCGATCACCGGACCTTCAGGCAGATACGCAAGGTACTTCTTGATCTTTGGCAACTGTCGATAGAGCACGAGTCCTGCGCCAACAGGTCCGTCCTTGCCGTTGAACCAGCCGACTGACTCGCTGCGCCACTCACTCTTGACCCGCCCCCATGCTGGCGTCTGGAGGAAGCTCACCGAGGGCTGGGCGGCGTTGAACTCGCGGTGCCGCTCTGCTTCGATGGTCCGTACCGAAAGAGCCACAGATGAGAATCTAATGGTCGAAAGCGGCATTCACGTGCGTTCCCATGGCTTTGGACGGCTGAAACAACGACTTGTCCAGATCTCGAAATCGTTATCAAAAGGCACTCTTTGATTGCAGTACACAAAGTTCCCCCCTAAAAGCTTCACAGGCGAGTACCTTGAACTCGGGTCTCATGCTCCCGGAATAGGCCCAACGCATCGGCCGTCCCGTGTTTCCCCGCGCGGGCAGGTCCCATCCCCTGTGCGGACCGCCTATTCCGGGTCACCCCCATGGCGGAACGCTCACCAAGATCAAGAAGTCTGCGGCGCGGAAAGGTGCTTGTGCAGCAGCTGACCGCCTACGCCCAGCGCGAGCACATCGATCCGGTTCGGACCCCATGAGACCGCCGACGGAGTGTCACTGATGCCGGTATCGATCCTCACCCAACCGGTCCAACTCTTCCCATCCCACGATCGGTGCTCCAGCGTGTTGTCGTCTCCCTTGCGGAAGAGATCAAGCCGATCAGGGCCCCACGAGGACACCGCGACGTCGGAATGGAGTCCGCCACCCAGGTCGACCAGACTCTGCCACGCCGAGCCGTCGTAAGACTTCTGGTAGAGGTGGTTGTCGCGGCCGCGGAAGAAGACGTCGATCAAGTTCGGCCCTCGCGAGATGGCTGCAGGGGCACCCTCCAGGTTGCCGCCGAGCCGCTCGTACGCGCTCCAGCCGATGCCGTTCCATGATCTGTGGTACAACGCGTTGTCGCTGCCCCTGACAAAAACATCCAGCCGATTCGGCGCCCAGGAGGATGCCGTGGGGCTCGCCGTGAGGAACCCGCCCATCGGGAAGTAGCCCATCCACCCTCCGTTCCAGGCCTTCCGCCAAAGCTGGTTGTCGGCGCCGCGAACGAAGATGTCGAGCCGATCCGTCCCGCGCGCCACCGCTCCGGGCCCGCCCACGACGGCGGCCCCGAGATCTTCAGGCGCAGACCAATTCATGCCGTTGTACGCCCGATGCAGCATGGTCTGGCCGGCTGCTCGCACGAAGACGTCCAGCCTCTTCACGCCCCAGGAGGCCACACTCGGCCCTGCGTTGAACGAGCCGCCAAGATCATCCCAGTCGCTCCACCGTGGGATGGGATCCGACGGCGCCGCGGAAAACGTTGCTGGCGGCTCGCTGAAGGGATTCGGAGGCGGTGTGGTCGCGCGGGCGGTAGGGCGTGAGATCAGGAAGAGGCCGGTTCCCACAAGCAGTAGCACCACGCTGGCCAAGATCACCAGCAGTGATGATCGGCGATGGGTGTTGATCATGTGGGGAAGCACGACGGCACCATATCCCCCAAGATGCGGACCTGTCAGCGTCTGGTGCAGCTATCGAAGCCACAAGATGATCACAAGTTTGGTCTATGTTGGATGATCTTCGTGCGACTTGATTACAAGTCGATCACTTCGCGATGATCTTGCCGGGATTGAAGTTGCTGTTGGGATCCATGGCGCTGAAGAGCCCTTCGATCATGTGCACACCTGGCGCGGAGATGTCCTGCTCCAGCCACGCGGCATGCTCGGTGCCCACCGCATGGTGATGCGAGAGTGTGCCGCCCGAGTCGACGAAGGCCTGCTGGATTGCATTTTTGAGCGGCTCATATTGACCAAGCGGGTCGACGCCGTTGTGCTTGAACGCGAAGGTGAAGTACAGGCAGGCGCCGGAGTGGTAGGAGTGCGAGAGGTGGCACATGATCCAGCCCGGGACGCCGAGTTGCGCGTACACCTTTTCGGCCGCCGCAATCACATTCCGGTACAGCGGCAGTAACTTCGACCACGGCGCAGCCGTCTCCGAGACATCACCGATCGCTCCACGATCAAGCAAGAAGTCGCGGATGTAGGGAGTATCAAACTTCTTCTGGTCGTACAGCGCGCCCGGGCCCTTGCCGACCAGGATTCCGCCGTGCTTACCCACGATGTCCTTGACGATCTTCTTCTGCCTCGCCACGTGCGTCTTGCCGCCCTCGTAGCCGATAAAAGACAGGCAGACCTCATCCAGATTCCAACCGCGTCGCCGGAGAACTTTCATCAATCCTTTGCTGATCAACGAGGAGATCGAGATGCCGCTCGACTTCTTCCTTGTTGCAAAGGAGAACGCGGTCTCCTTGCCATCGGAGACTCGGGTGATCGACGGATGCGCATCGCTGGTGGAAATCTCCTGCATGGCGGCCAGCCCTGACTCCCAGGACGGGAATAGATATCCCAGGATCAGCCGTACCTCTGGGATTCGATGCACCTGGACTGTCACCTCGGTGATCACGCCAAGCCGGCCTTCGGAACCGAGCACCATCTCGCGAACGCTCGGGCCCGTCGAGGTGTGGGGTAGTGGTCGAACCTGCAGCACCTTGCCGGGCATGACGACTCGCATGCCACGTGCGATGTCGGAGATGTCGCCGTACTTGTCCGACTGCATGCCGGAGGAACGGGTGGCGACCCAGCCGCCGAGCGTGCTGTGAGTGAAGCTGTCCGGGTAGTGTCCAAGAACCCAGCCTCGCCCACCCAGCTGTTCCTCCAGGTCTGGACCCTGAGCGCCCGCCTGAATGCGTGCTAGACCGGACTCCTCATCGATGTCGATCACCTGGTTCATCCGACCAAGATCAAGTGAGATCACCGGTCGGGTTTCGTCCTCGGGAGCATGCAGGCTGCCGGCGATGTTGCTACCACCGCCGTACGGGATGATTACCGCATCGGCTGCGACGGCGACGTCGACGATAAGCTGCACCTCAGTCCTCGTTGCCCGGATAGATCACAACATCCGGTACTCGCGGGATATCGCCTGCCCGTATCCGCAGCAGGTCACGCGCGCCTTGCCATAGGTGTGCACAATCCGGTCAAGATCATCGTGTAGCACGTTGTCGGCCCCGGCCACCTCAGTCAGCTCTGCCAACAACTGATCGCTGATCATGGGCGCAGGGATCGCCAGGTCGTCGAGCGCCATTGGGGTGGTCGGCGTGGTGTTCACATCAAGATCGATGGCGTTGAGCACGAAGGGCCGGAAGGCAGGCTTGTCCGCATGGTGAAAGCCCACTCCTTCAACTCCCCAGCCCCACCACTTCATGTGCTTGACGTCGGGCACCCCTGTGGTTCTCCTCTGTTCTACGCTGAGCAGCGCTACGCCTGGTTGGCGCGGTAGGTGGTGGCGTAGTCGATGAGACCGCCCACCTCTTTGGCAATCCGGTCTGAGAACTGGGCGACGGTCTCGCCGTCCTCCGCCCACATCGGCTCCCCAAAAGTGACATACACCGGCATCCGCCCGCGACTCGGCCAATTCTGGCCGTACGGCATCGCCTCGGATGCCCCAACGATCGCAACCGGCAGGCAGGGCACGTCGCGGCTGATGCATAGCGCCGCGGCACCGGGTTTGAACGCGCCTATCTCCCCGGTCCGCGAGCGCGTGCCCTCCGGGAACAGCAGCAGCGGCACGCCGTCGTCGAGCAGGCTGGTGGCCATACCATGGCGACCGCGAAGACCGGTTCGGTCCACTGGGAACGCATTGAAAAACAGCGAAGTCAGACCCTTCCGCCACCAGACGTCGAAAAAGTAGTCGGCAGCGGCTCCGGCCGCGACGTACCGGCCGAGCTTGCCCGGAAGGGATCCGAGGATCAGCGGAGCATCCAGGTGGCTGGCATGGTTGGACACGATGACGAACGGTCGACTGAGGCCTTTGAGATGCTCCACGCCAAGCGCCGTCACCGTTACCAGTCGCCAGACCAGCGGCTTGAGCAGGCCACGCTGCGCGACGAACCGCACACCTGCGTGCACGGGCGAGGTGTAGCGGCTCCGGCTCGACATGGGGTTAGCCTAACCCGATCGCTTACGGTCGATTGCTGGCCAAGTCCTAACACTGAGAGTTCGGAGCCCCCGCGCGCATGGGCCCTGAGCCTTCATGCATATGCCCTGAGCCTGCATGTGCACGTGGCCTGAGCCGGTGAGTGCTTGTGCCCTGAGCCTGTCGAAGGGCACCAAAGCGGAGCGCTACCCGAGTCGTTCGCTGAGGTGGATGGTGACCATGTCACCCTCGTGCTTGTTGATCACTTGGCGCAGGTCCGCCTTGATCGGTAGCTTGTGCGTCCCATCGCCGAGAGGCATGAACGAGCTGCGGAAGGGATTGCCATCAACGGTCCCGGTGATCTTGACGAGGCCGCGGGTGCCGAAGAAATCAGCGCTCCAGTCGGTCACGACATATGTCCAACCACCCTTTGCCGGGCTCTTGTGCAGAGCGGCAGTGAAGGTCTTGTCCAGCGGACCCAGAAGTGTCATGACGACTCCTCCACGATGTAGAAGCGGTTGCCGTCGGGATCGTCGAAGGCGAACATCGGCGGCACGTCTTCCCAGCGGAGCAGGTCGCCGACGGCGATACCGCGTTCCCGCAGGGCAGCGTGTTCTGCGGCGGCATCAGGAACGGTGAAACGGACGCCGGTGTCGGTCCGGGCATCGGCCGTGGTCTCGGTCGCGTTGAGGGCAATCGAGGTGCTCGCACCAGGTGGAGCGACCTCCAGCCATCGCACGCTCGGGCTGATCGGGGCGTCAAGCCGCTTCTCGAAACCGAGCGTTTCGACGTAGAAGGCGAGCGCCTCATCCTGATTCGTGACGTTGATCCCAATCGTTCGCACGTCGGCAATGGTGGTCGCGGGCATGGTGGATCTCCTTCTCTTATTGGTATTCAGGCCTGGCCGTACATCAAGGAGCCTGGGGTGGTGAGAGTTTGGCCCGTCTCGAGCCAGGTCTTCAGACCGGACAGGATCATCGGCCAGCCGCCGTACAGTTCGGGTGGTGCGTCGTCCCGCAGCTGATCATGAGTGACGGTTAGCCGGCACGAGTCTCCGACCGGTTCGATCTCCCACGTCACCCGAGAAGTGCCCTCGTGCTCGGCCTCCTCGCTCCACAGCGTGTGCATGGTCTGCACAAGTCGGCGTGGTCGATCGACGACGAGATTCTCACCCTCGGCGAGTGGGCCATCGGCGTCCGGATGGGTCAGCGCATAACGCGAGCCCGGTGTCCACTCGGACTCGACTCCGGCACCGAAGTGGTACTTGGCGCGGATCACCGGGTCGGTGATCGCTTCCCACAGCCGCTCCGGCCTCGTGCGGATGTAGATCTCAAAGATCTTTTCCATCGGGTGCTCCAGTTCCCGTTTGAGGCCGGCCAGACCGGCCACCCACGGCTCGGTGTACTTGCTCACCCACCGGTCATGGATGAGACGTATCGGGACGGTATTCAGATGGTGCAACTTCTCCCGACCGCGACGCCGGCTGACGACCAGGCCGGCCTCCTCAAGCAGGCGGAGATGCTTGGCCACGGCGATCCGCGTCATGTTGTGCTGGGCGGTCAGGGCTACCAGGGTCTGGCCGTCACGCTCGAAGAGTGCATCGAGCAGGGCCCGCCGAGTCGGATCGGCAAGCGCTCGAAACACCGCTTCCATCAACCCAGAATAGGAAACCAAATGGTTTCCTGTCAAGGGGCGTGAGCGTCGGTAATAGGCGGACTCCAAGCGGATGCGCGAACGCCCCCAGAGCAGGGGTGCCTAGTGGCGTGCAGACGTCAACTTGCGTGAGACGGCTCGCAGGGCGCGATGCGGCAGATGCTCGCAGATCGTGATCAGCACCTTGTAGCGCTTGGACGGAATGGAGATCACCTTGCCGGCTTCGGCGTCCTTCAGGCAGGCGGCCACGAGCTGATCAGCGTCCAACCACAGAAGCTCTGGTATTGAGCTCATGTTGATCTCAGCGCGCTCGTGGAATTCTGTATGCACCCAACCAGGGCACAGCGCGACGACCTTGACTCCAGTGCTGTGCAGCTCATTTGCCAGGCTCTCGCTGTAGGCGGTCACCCAGGCCTTGATCGCGGAGTAGTTGCCCATCGCCAAGAATCCCGCGGTACTGGAGACATTGATGATGGTGCCGGTTCCTCGCTGGCGCATTGTTCGGCCGGCGGCGGCGCCGAGCATCAACACCGCCCTGATCATGACGTCGATGGCGTGCTCATGCGGAGTGGTATCTGCATCGGTGAGCTTCTTCCTGACCGCAAAGCCGGCATTGTTCACAAGCAGCTCAATGGGCTGCTCGATACTCGCCAACCGCTCTGCGATGCTGACCACATCACTGCGTATCGCCAGATCGGCGACGATCACCTCCGCGCTGACTGCATAGCGCTCCTTCAGTTCGGTCGCCATCTCGGTAAGCCGGTCGGCATTGCGCGCGACCAGTACAAGATCATCGCCGCGTGCTGCCAGTGCACGCGCAAACGCGGCGCCGATGCCTGACGTACCCCCGGTGATCAGCGCAGTTGCCATGCGCTCACCCTATGCCAGGAGCGGCGTCGCTCAGTCGGTGCGAGATTCCAGGAGCGCTGCAGTCTCGCGGGCGATCGCCAACTCCTCGTTTGTGGGCACCACCGCGATCTTGATCGGTGCGCCGTCGGGCGAGATCACTCGCGCCACCTTGGATCGCTCGGCATTCAGGTCCGGATCTAGCAAGAACCCGAGGCCATCGAGGCCGTCGACCACCGCAGCTCGCAGCGCCGGGCTGTTCTCGCCGACACCAGCCGTAAAGCTGAGCACATCGAGATGACCGAGAAGTGCGAGGTACGCGCCGAGGTAGTGCTTGAGTCGATGGACGTACACCTCGAACGCCAGGTCGGCCGACTCGTCGCCGGCATCCCGCCGCTCCAAGAGTTCGCGGAAGTCATTGGCCCCAACCAGGCCCTTGAGTCCGGACTGCTTGTTCAACAGGGTGTCGATCTCGCCAACCGACATCCCGAGCTCGTTGTGTAGGAAGGCGTGCAGTCCCGGATCGACATCGCCCGAGCGGGTGCCCATGACCAGGCCCTGGAGTGGCGTCAGCCCCATCGATGTCTCGACTGCCACACCGCCGCGTATCGCCGAAGCCGAGCAGCCGTTTCCCAGATGGAGCACGATCTGATTCAACTCGCCAAGATCACGGCCAACCAGCTCCGCCGCCGCGCCAGACACGAATTGATGTGACGTGCCATGGAATCCATACCGCCGGATCCGATGCTTCTGCGCAAGATCACGAGGAATCGCATACGTGGCGGCCGCGTCCGGAAGTGCGCTGAAGAATGCGGTATCGAAGATCGCAACATGCGGTACGTCGAACTCAGCCCGCGCCGCCTCGATACCCGACACCGCTCCTGGATTGTGCAACGGAGCCAAAGGAATCAGGGCCTTGATCTCGTCGAGTACGGCGTCGTCGATGATCGTGGGATCGGAGAAATCCGGGCCGCCGTGGACTACGCGGTGGCCGATAGCCCGCAAGCCAGCCCTATCAAGATCGATACCGGAGGCCGTCAGCTCATCTGCCATTGCCCGCATGGCCTCGTCATGATCAGCAATGGAACTGCCTGCTTCACCGATCCGCTCGGTGATTCCCTTGGCCCGCACCTCAGCGGTTTCCGGCACCACCAGCTGATACTTCAGCGACGACGAGCCGGCGTTGAGCACCAGAACGGGCGCCTCGTTCACGCCCAGGTCCCTTCCGCCGTCGCCTCGACTGGCTGCGTCTGCTTGATGGCTTGCGCCTGCACAGCAGTGATCGCCACCGTGTTCACGATGTCGGAGATCAGTGCTCCGCGGGACAGGTCGTTGACCGGCTTGCGAAGCCCTTGCAGCACTGGGCCAATGGCAATCGCGCGGGCGCTGCGCTGCACCGCCTTGTAAGTGTTGTTGCCAGTATTCAGGTCCGGGAAGATGAAAACCGTGGCGCGCCCGGCGACTGGTGAGTCCGGCAGCTTGGTCCGCGCCACCTCGGGATCGATGGCGGCGTCGTATTGGATCGGACCTTCGAACAACAAGTGCGGGGCGCGTTCAGCAACCAGCGCCGTCGCGGCCCGCACCTTCTCTACCTCTGCGCCGGATCCAGAAGTGCCCGTCGAGTAGGACAGCATGGCAATCCGCGGCTCGATGCCGAACTGCTGCGCAGTCTCCGCGGAGCAAATCGCGATGTCGGCCAGCTGTTGGGCCGTCGGCTCGGGGATCACCGCGCAGTCGCCGTAAACCAGCACTCGATCGGCTAGGCACATCAAGAACACACTCGAGACAGTGTTCACTCCAGGCTTGGTCTTGACGAGCTCCAAGGCCGGCCGGATGGTCTGTGCGGTGGTGTTTGCAGCACCTGAGACCATGCCGTCGGCGAGCCCGAGATGCACCATCAGCGTGCCGAAATAGGAAATGTCGGTCACGATATCTCTGGCCCGCTCGACGGTCATCCCCTTGTGCGTCCGGGCTTCTGCGTACGCAGCCGCAAACCGCTCGACAAGATCAGCATCCAACGGCGACATGATCGATGCCTCGTCAAGATCAAGACCGAGAGTCGAAGCGCGGGCGCGGACCTTGGTCTCGTCGCCGAGCAAGGTCAGGTTCGCCACGCCACGCCGTAGCAGGATCGCGGCTGCCTCCAGGATCCGATCATCCTCGCTCTCCGGAAGAACAATCCGCTGCCGATCAGCGCGCGCGCGTTCCATGAGCTGGTACTCGAACATCAAAGGCGTACGGACCTCGGAGCCTGAGACGTCAATCGCGGACAGCAAAGCGGCATGGTCGACCTGTTCGGCAAACACCCGATGTGCAGTTTCGATCTTGCGGCTGGAATTCTTGGTGATCGGTCCACGTACCCGCATCAGTCGCTCGGCCGTTGTAAATGTGCCCAGGCTGGTCATCGCAATGGGCAAGTCCTGTTGCACACCTTCGGACAACCGCCGGATGCTCTCGGGGATTTCGTATCCGCCCGTGAGCAATATCCCGGCCAGAGGCGGGAAGGTACCTGACTGGTGGGCAAGCATCAGGCCCGGGATGAGATCGGAACGGTCGCTGGGCGCGATCACTGCGACATCGTGGCTAAGTCGATCAAGGACGTGTGGCAGGCTCATTGCTGCCACGATCAGACTCAGGGCTTCCCGGTCCATCCACGCTTCGCTGCCCAGCACCAGCTCGGCGTCCGCGGCCTCCAGCAGCGCTCGGAATGTCGGCGCGGAGAGCAAGGGGCTCTCTGTGATAGCGGCCGTCACAACATCTGGGAGATCGGCAAGCGCCCGACGAATCGCATCAGCGGCGTCATGATCAACCCGGTTGGCGATCACTGCGACGGTGTGGGCATGGTTGGCTCGCAGTTCAGCCATCGCACTGTCAGCTGCCGCGCGGATCTGCTCGGGACTGCGCTGCCGACCATGTACCACCAGCACGACCGGTGACCCAAGATTGGCGGCGATCTTCGCATTGAAGGACAGCTCGGTTCCGGCGGCGACATCGGTGTAGTCGGAGCCGATGACCAAGATCACTTCGAAACGATCAGTGAGCTGGCCAAAGCGTTCGACGATAATGTGCAAGGCCTCGTCCGCATCGTCGCGCGCGGCCTCATAGGTCACCCCGATGGCCTCGTCATAGGACTGTGAGATACCTGGTTGGTTGACAAGAAGATCAACGATGAGATCGATGTCGTCGCTGCTCGAGCGTGCCGTCGTCAGCGGCCGAAACACGCCGACCGAACCCACTTCACGGGTGAGCGCGTCGAGCAGTCCGAGCGCGACGGCTGACTTGCCGGTGAGACCCTCTGGAGAAGCGAAGTAGACGCTGCGGCTCACGAACCCTGACGTTATCGGCAAGTGCGGTGGTCTAAAGCGTCAGGGCGGCGAAGTCGGAACTATCTTGGTTCGCGTGGCTGCCCCCGTTCCACCGGAAATTCCCGGTATGGCGGATTGGCGCGCGATCGCCCGCGGCGGCTTCGCTATCGTCTGGCAGGCTCGGCAAGAGTCCCTGAACCGGTTGGTCGCCGTCAAGGTCGACGCGCGCAAGCTGGACACCGAATCGGAACAGCGTCGGTTCCTGCGGGAAGCGGGCGCTGCGGGCAGGATGTCCGGACACCCCGGCATCGTCACCGTTCATGACGCCGGCCTTCTCGGCGACGACCGCCCCTTCCTGGTCATGGAACTGTGTCCAGGCGGTTCGCTGACAAGGTGGATGACCCAAAATCCGCGGCCAAGTCAACGCCGGGTCCGCGACGTCGGGGTACGGATCGCGGATGCCTTGGCCGCGGCCCACTTACTTGGCGTGCTGCATCGGGACGTCAAGCCTGCCAACATCTTGATCGACGCGTACAACAACGCAGGATTGGCTGACTTCGGCCTGGCCGCGCTGATCGATCCCGACACACCACTCAACGAAACCGTGGAGGCGATCACTCCCGCGTATGCGCCGCCGGAGGTTTTTGCCAAGCAGCCGGTCACCGAGTACGCCGACGTCTATTCCTTGGCGGCCACGCTGTACGCCGTCCTCAGCGGTCACGCCCCACGGTGGTCGGAGACGATGGAGATGCCGAGCATCCCGGAGATGATCAAGCGGCAGAAAAATCCGGTCAAGCGCATACCCGGAGTCGATAAGCCATTCATGGATGTCCTGCTGCACGCCATGGCGGACAATCCGGAAAACCGGCCAACCGCTTCGCAATTTCGTGATCAACTCGCGGCGCTGAATTTGTCGACCAAGCTGGCGCCGCCGCCGCCGGAACCCAAGCAGGAAGCGCCACCCCCACCACCTCGTACCGACGAGGAGCCGGTGGCTGTCAAGGCTGAGCCGGCTGTCGCCGACAGGCCTCGACGGTGGGAGCATCGAGGACTTGCGACGCTTGCCGTCGCCGCCGTGTTGATCGCAATAGCGTCAGGGATCGCTCTGGTGAACCTCTTCTCGGCAGATGAGCCGGCCGCTGTGCCAACGCCGATCCAGTCTGTGACCTCGAGCGCAGCAAATCCGACCACTACGCCGGTCGTCGTGCCAGCGGGATTCGTCGACTGCTCCGAGCAGCTTGGCGCCGACACGTACTGCGCATCGCGGCCTGAATGTTGGGCTGGCATTCAGGCGCTTTCCGATATTCCCGCGCTGGCGACCAAGCAGGAGTGCGACAAGGTGCATGTGTACCAGACCATCATCGCCGGTCGGATGACCTACGAGCTGCGCCGACAATCCCAGCTCGAATCAGACGCACACATCCGCCGTGTGTGCACCAACGAGATCGCAAACTCAATGTTGCGCTCCCGGGACCGCCGCTCTGATTGGGAGATCTTGGTGCTGGGCCCGCAGCAGCCTGACGAATACTACTTCCGTTGCATCATCGGTCGCGGCGAGCGTACGGAGCCGCTTACCTTCCAGACTCCTCGCTGACCATCGCCAACTGTTCAATCCCGGCGAGTAGCCGGTGCAGCATCCGCTCAAAGTCCCAACCGGCCGGATCGTCGAAGCCACCCGCTTCCCAGATGGTTGCCATGGTGGGGTAACGGTTCCAATCGAAATAGGTCACCCAGAAGCTGGCCCGGGAATCCCAGTAGGCCTCGGCAGAGACACCGGTATGCCGCGCCTCATCTGCATCGCTGATCATGGAGCGGGCTGCGCCCAATAACTGCCACTGAATCAGGTTGGAGATCGCGACGTTCTCTGCACCCGCGAATCCGACGGCCAGCAGCGCGGCATATAGCGCTTCGGAAACATCGAGAACATGCGGTCCGACGGGAAGCCGCGCCATGTTGTAGTCGAGGAGCCACGGGTGCGCGCCGTAGATCCGCCAGGTCTCCCGAGCCCATTGCTCGATCCGCTGCTGCCAGGGCAGTTCTGGATCGGGTAGGGCGTGCTCGCCATAGACGTGATCGATCATCAGCTCGATCAGCTCCGAGCGCCCGGGCACGTAGGTATACAGCGACATGGCGCCCACCCCAAGACGGCTTGCCACTTTCCGCATGGACAGCGCCGCCATGCCTTCGGTGTCGGCGATCGCTACGCCCGCCGCGACCACATCGCCGAGGCTGATGCGAGGCTTGGGGCCGCGTACCGGAGGTTGCTGCGCGGGCGCCCAGAGCAGCTCGACGACTCGTCGGCCCTCCGGCGTTCCTGGCTGTTGGTCAGTGCGGGCCTGGTCTGATACGGGGCCGTTGGTGCTTGGTTCTTCTTGCCTCGTTGGCTCGGTCACGATCACGTCCTGATGTCAAAACTGTCAGTGTTGATTGCACTCTGACGGACGGCCCCGAGATTCGCCTCCTTCGTCGCTCGCACACACGCGTCGTTCCTTGACCAAGCTCCAATCGCGAGCTCCTGCAGTCGGCGAAGCGGACCGCCCGTCATAGTGTCAGTGGCATGTGATGGTCTTATCTCCGTACAGTGTATGTTATTCTAATTCAGTACGGCGTACGGAGTTCGTCGGGAAGGGCGTGAGCGTCGGAATCGCGCGCCGACGAGTGGAGGAGCGATGAGCGAACACTCGATGCGGGGAACTGCGTAATGAATGTGTTCGCGAAGAACGACGACATCGTTGGCTTCCAAGCGCGATGCGCGAACGCCCCCAAGAAAGGGCGCGGATGATCCACACAGAGCGGTTGACAAGGCACTTTGTCAGCAAGAAGGAAACCGTGGAGGCGGTCAAGGGCGTCGACATCGACGTCGCCGCAGGCGAGCTGGTGGCCTTCCTCGGGCCCAACGGGGCAGGAAAGTCCACCACATTGCGGATGCTGACCACCCTGCTGCCACCAACCTCGGGCACTGCCTGGGTCGCGGGAGCGAGCATCACCAAGGAGCCGGCCGTGGTGCGCTCAAGGATCGGCTACATCGGACAGGGCGATGCGGCCGGGCACAGCTTCCGGGTGATGGACGAGCTGGTCATGCAGGGACGGTTTTACGGGATGAACAGCACCGACTCATTGGCTCGGGCTCGGGAACTGAGCAAGACGCTCGACCTGACATCGCTTGAGAAGCGGAAGGTCAGCACGCTCTCCGGCGGTCAGCGCCGGAGGCTCGATATCGCGATCGGGCTGATGCACAGTCCCGGGCTGCTCTTCCTCGACGAACCGTCGACCGGCATGGATCCGCACAATCGGGCGAACCTGTGGGAGCACATCAATGGACTGCGCGAACGGCAGGAGACCACGATCGTGCTGACCACGCATTACCTTGAGGAGGCCGACTCCCACGCCGAGCGCGTGCTGGTCATCGACCACGGCGTGATCATCGCCAACGACACCGCCAGCAATCTCAAGGCGACCTTGGCCGGTGATCGGATCGTCGTGACGATCGATGGTGCAGATCTCGCTGCCGCGTCAGCTGTGATCGCTGCGCGGGGCAGGGAGCTGACCACCTCAAACGGCTCGCGCGAGGTGACGATCGCCGGACGGTTTGATCAGGGTACGCGTACGCTGCCCTGGCTGCTGCGCGAACTTGATCATGCCGGCGTCGAGGTGCGGGCGGCAGACGTACGGGTTCCGACACTGGACGATGTCTTCTTGAGCCTGACCGGCCGAAGCTTGCGCGAGGAAAGTGAGGTGGCTTCATGAGCACGTTGGTTTTTGACACTCGGGCTGTGTTTCAGCGGGAGATGTCACTGGTGCTCCGGGATCCGTTCTCGGTGATCTTCTCCCTGGTCCAGCCGTTGGTTTTTTTGGGCCTGTTTGGGCCGCTGCTGGCGGGGTCGGTGGATCCGGCGGTGCTCAACGGTGCGTCGCCGCTGCAGTGGTTCCTGCCGGGCGTGATCGTGATGATCTGCCTGTTCGGAACCAGCACGACCGGCGCGAATCTGCTGTTCGAGATCATGACAGGTTCCTACGAGCGGGTGCTGGCTAGTCCGCTGCACCGCTCCGCACTCTTGATCGGCAAGGCCCTGAAGGAGCTGGCACCGCTGGTCGTGCAGGCTGCACTTGTCGTGTTGGTATCGATCCCGTTCGGGTTCAAGCTCTACCCCGCACACGTGCTGGCGGGGTTGCTGCTGCTTGGCGTCTTTGGTGTGGGCATGGGCGCGTTCTCCAACGCGCTGGCCATCGCCGCCCGGAAGCGGGAGTGGATGTTCTGGGCGGTACAGCAGTCTTTGTTGTTCCCATTGTTGATCTTGTCGGGAATGATGCTGCCGCTGGAGGCCGGACCGCGGTGGATCCAGGTACTTGGCAAGTTCAACCCGCTGACCTACATCGTGGATGCGGAGCGGGCGCTGTTTGCCGGAACCTTCATTAGTCCGGCGATCGGATGGGCTGTACTCGTTGCAATAGTCACCTGCGGTGTTGGTCTCTGGGTTGGCGTCAAGCAGGTCGCCCGCAGCACTGCCTGATTTGTCTCTGCTCGCGCGGCGCTCCGGGAAGCGCTGACAAACCGGAGTCAGACGTTCTCCTTGAGCCAGGCGATGTCGGCGCCCTGACCTTCTCGGCCACCCGGAGTCTCTACAACGACCGGGACCGACGCCGTCCGGACGACTTCGGCAAGCGCCTCGGTGCCGACCTCGCCGTTGCCGAAGTTGGCATGCCGGTCGGCACCGGAGTCGAAGGGGTCGCGCGAGTCGTTGGCGTGTACCAGGTCGATGCGGCCGGTGATGGCCTTGACCCGATCAACCAGGCCGACCAGTTCCTCACCGCCGGCATGAGCATGGCAGGTATCGAGGCAGAAGCCGACGGTGTCGCCTCCCTTGGCCTGGCCGATCGCGTCCCAGAGTCGGGCGATGCGGTCCAGCCGACGCGCCATGGCGTTGTCACCGCCAGCAGTGTTCTCGATCAGCAGCGGGACTCGCATCTCGAGCCCGTCGATGCACTTACGCCAATTGTCGAAGCCGATTGCCGGATCGTCGTTCTTCAGTACATGCCCGCCGTGCACGATCACACCGGTCGCGCCAACCTCGGCTGCCGCATCGAGGTACTGCTGCAGGAACTTCCGGCTGGGGATGCGGATCCGGTTGTTGGTGGTTGCGACATTCAAGACGTACGGCGCGTGCACGTAGAGCGTGAGGTCGGCCTGCTGCGCTGCTGCCTTGAGTGCCGCTGCTCCACCGGCGTACCTGATCTCTGGGCCCTTCCACGCCTGCGGGTCGCCCAGAAAGAACTGCGCCAGCGTCGCTCCACGCGCCGCCGCCTCGGCGATGGGATCAACCTGGTCGCCATGCCCGCCCACCTGCAACGTCACGTGTCAGATCCTCCGCTCTGACCAGCTCGCCACCAGTCGCGCACCCGGTTTGCGGCTGTTCCGCCGGCGGTCCCGGCAACCGAGCCGATCTTGCCCACGAGCTTGTACAACGGATCAGCCGAGGCTGTGAAGTTCTGCTTGTATGAGTTTGCTGCGGCCTTAACCTCCTCGCTCATGGGCGCATCCTTGTCATCAGCGCGCCGCGGGTAGTTCCCGGCCAGGATTTCGGCGTAAGCCGACCCGGCTGCCCACTTCTGCAACTCGGCCGCCCGTAACGCAGCCAGTGGGTGGCTCTTCCCACTCAGTTGCAAGAGCTTGAGCACGCTGTCGCGTACGTCGCCGCGCGTCTCATACTCCTGTGCCTGGTCCAGGAATCCGGCCACATCGATGTCGTTGGGGTTCCGGGCACCAGCCAGACTCGCGTGTACCCGCAACGCTGCGCCTGCGTCCTGGGAGCACAGTAGACCGGCACGATCGCAGGACAACTCGGACTTCCGGAACCACTCGTTCAGGCCCAATATGATCGCCCGGATGCTCCAGGCACCAATCGGCAGCCACGCCATAGCGGCCGCGAGATTGAGCAACGCCAGCAGCATCGTGCGATAGACCGCGTGCCCGGACAGAACATGTCCGACCTCATGCCCGATGATGAACCGCAGTCCCTCGTCGTCGACGAGCTCGAGCATTCCGGTGCTGATCACGATGATCGGCTTGTCCAGGCCGATCGCCATGGCCTGCGGAGTTGGATCTTGTTCGATGTACAGCTCTGGAACCGGCTGCACGTCCAGCGTCGTTGCGCACTCGTTCAGCATCTGATGGATGTGCGGGTACTGGCGCGGCGAGACGCGGATCGCAGTGGCGAGGTAGAGCCACCGTATGCTGCGCTCGCCGATGGCTCCGGAGAGTGTCTTCAGAACCGAATCGAAGCCGGGAATTGCACGCAGTGCCACCAGGGCGCCGCGATCAGCTGGATGCTCGTACGCTCGCGAGCTGATGTCGGGAAACCGGATGCGCCCGCGAAGCGCCGGCAGGGATTCCGTCGTCATGCCCAGCAGCGTACGTGGGAGAAATGGGGAGTCGGTCAGCCAGTCATCTGGAAGATGCCGCTGATGAGTCCCATCGTCAGCTGGAGGATCAATCCAATGACGATGTACGCGGCGCCGATGATGATGCCCGCAAGCGCCTTGCTGTTCTGGTAGCCGGCGCGACGCGAAATGATGTAAGCCACGATGCTCAAGACCAGCCCGATGGTCGAGGTGCACGGGATGATGGCCAAGATCAATCCGACGAGCCCGAGCGTGTTGCCGGGGTCGGCTGCTGGCTGCGGCGTGGCCTGGTAGTTGGCCATAGTGTCACTCCTCGTAGAGCGGTTTCAGGTACAGCGAAGCCGAGCGTATCGTCACCGGGGTTCGCAACGAACCCGGTACGCGCACCTAGCCACAGCGCGTGCGCTGGGACTCGGCTGGCCCACGTCCGTCAGTATTTCAGCCACTACCCACACAATATGGGCTCCCAGCCGCCAGAGGCCCTGTTGTCGAACGGCGCCGGGCGGGCATCGAAGAGGCTGAATCGGCCTACCTACCTCGTCGACTGCGGATAGAGTCGCCCCGGTGAGCGGCGACCATGTCCTGGCAATCGACCAGCTGCGGTCGACACTCGGCGCGCTGTCTGAGGAGCAACAACGGGAGGCCGCCGCCGCGTCCTTCTTCGAAGAGCACGCGCTTCCCGTGGTCGAGGGCCGCTTATGCACTTTTGCCATACGCGCTGTCGCGGATGCGCTCTATCTCCGGCATCGCGTCAATCTCTGGCCGGATGATCTTGAGCTGGAGCACATCCCCGGAACCGACGTCTGGTTCCTGACGATCGAGATCGCGTGGGGGTCGCGGGTGGAGTACCAGTTCGAGATCGTCCGCGACGGACACCGGTGGCGATTCAACGACCCTTACAACCCGCGACTGGCCCGCAGCCCGCTGGGCGACTGCTCGGTGTGCTCCGGGCCGGGCTATGCCGTCCCCGATTGGGCCGCCTTCCGAGCGGAGACCGACCCGGGCCAGCTTGTCGACCTGCAGGTGCACAGTTCGACGCAAGGCCGTGACAACCGGATCGCCGTCTACCTGCCGCCCCGTTTCGAGACCTCGACGCTGTACCCGCTGCTTGTCGTCCATGATGGCGGCGACTATCTGGACTACGCCTCGATGAAGCTCGTTCTCGACAACCTGATCCACGACAAGAAGCTGGCCAAGATCATCGTTGCGTTCAGCTATCCGGGCGAGCGGCTCACCGAATATCCGGACAATCCTGATCATGCTCAGTGGATCACACGCGAGTTGGTGCCGCGGTTGGAGAGGGAGTTTCCGCTGTTGGCCGCTCCCAGTGGCAGGTGCTTGATGGGCACCAGCTTCGGCGCAGTAGCGGCGCTTTCCACGGCGGTCAGGTTCGCGGATACCTACGGGTCGCTGCTACTGCAGTCCGGATCGTTTCTCTTCTCCGATCCCGCCGTGTGGCACGGTGAAGGTGCCGTCTTTAGTCCGGTAGTGCGCTTCATTGATCGCTACCGCGCTGCCCCAATCCGCGCAGTAGACCGAGCGTTCATCTCCTGCGGGGCGTATGAGGACCTGGTCGCCGCGAACCGGGCAATGCTCCCGATCTTTCGCAGTACCGGAATGAAGATCAACTATGTGGAGTCACGCGACGGGCACTCATGGGAGTCCTGGCGAGACCAGCTTGGCCCCGGCCTGTGCTGGCTCTTTCCTGGCGAAGGCGGAGGGTGACGCAGTGCCCTTCGACGGGCTCAGGGCACACCAGTGAAGGCTCAGGGCACACCACGGCCTACTCGCCAACAGCCCCGTCGATCAGCTCGCGTACCACATCCAGGTGCCCGAGATGCCGCGCATACTCCTGGAGAAGATGGACCAGGATCCAGCCGAGTGTGGGCGGATCGCTGGTGAACCGGCCACCCAGCTCCGCCCGATCTGTCAGCTCCGCCTTGCTGGCAATCGCATCCGTTCTGGCGGCGACCGCTTCCACCCGCTCGGTGAGCGCGACGAGGGTGTCATCAGGCTCAAGCAACCACCCCTCCGACTCTGGATCGTGATCTCCCCACGGGTCCGGTATCTGCTCGGCTGCGAAGCCCCATTGCATCCAGCGCCGCTCAACGAAGACCAGATGCTTCAGAAGCCCGAGTGGTGACCAGCCCGAGGGCAGCACGCTGGCGGTCAGCTGGTCGTCAGTGAGACCGTCGAGCTTGGCCAGCAAAGAGGCGCGGTAGTAGCCCAGCTGCTGGAGCAGAATCTCTCGCAGGTCCTCCAACGATTTAGGAGGTTCTTCGCGATGCTCACCCATGTCGAGGAGCCTAATGTCACTATGACGGGGCTGTTCGCTCCGACGACTGCATGAGCTTGCGGGTACAGCCACGTGATGGGCTTCTTGTGTAGAACGCAAGCGACGAAGGAGTCGGAACGCGCGAACAGCCTGTCAGCGTGCAAATCAAGAGGGATTCGTGCGCAGCGCTTGTCACCGGGTAGAGTTCAGCGTTGGTCTGGCGACAGATCGCCGGGCCAACAGCATTCACCCTCCTGCCATGGGGCAGTCCCATGGCCGCCGAGACCAGAGGAGGTGGGGTTCGCGCATGCGTGAGTACGAGGTCATGGTCATCTTCGACCCTGACACCGAAGAGCGGACGGTTCAGCCCACGCTCGAGAAGCACCTGAAGGTGATCACCAAAGGTGGCGGCACCGTCGACAACCTGGACATCTGGGGACGCCGGCGGCTGGCATACGAAATCCGGAAGAAGTCTGAGGGCATTTACGCGGTGATCAATGTGACCGCGGAACCCAGCGACGTCAAGGAACTCGATCGCCAGTTCGCCATCAACGAGTCAATCATGCGGACCAAGGTCATCCGGCCCGATCTGCGCTGAGATGGGCGAGATTATCCACATATTGTCCCGAGCCAGCGGCTAGCGTCAGTCCTGGCTGGCAGGCTGGAGACTGCCGCTAAGAGGCTGGACGTTGGTTCGCTCCGGCCCTTTGCGACAACCAAGAACACATCGCTCATCAAAAACGGAGAGTTTCATGGCAGGCGAAACCACGATCACACTGGTCGGCAACCTCACTGCTGACCCGGAGTTGCGCTTCACCCCCTCGGGTGCGGCGGTTGCGAACTTCACCGTCGCATCCACACCACGCACGTTCGATCGTCAGACCAACGAATGGCGGGACGGCGATGCGATGTTCCTTAACTGCGCAGTGTGGCGTCAGGCTGCGGAGAACGTGGCCGAATCGCTGCAGAAGGGAATGCGGGTCATCGTGCAGGGCCGGCTGCGGTCGCGCAGCTATGAGACGCGAGACGGCGAGCGACGCACCGTATTCGAGATCGATGTGGATGAGATCGGTCCGGCGCTGCGCTATGCCACCGCGAAGGTGACACGGAATGCGAGCGGCAGTAGCCAAGCTGGCGGTCGTCCCTCTGGTGGTGGTCGCGGCGAGGATCCATGGGCTAGCGGCACGCCCAGCGCTGCGGGCGCGCGTTCGTCACAAGGCTCCGATCCGTGGGCGACTCCCCAGAGCGATGAGCCCCCGTTCTGATACCTGAACTTACGACAGAGACACCAAGGCACATTCCGGCCATCGGCTGACCGCCGCGCCGGGCAATCGATCAGGAGAGCACCACAATGGCCACAACCCCACCCGCACAGCGCAAGCCGAAGAAGAAGGCCAACCCGCTGCGCGCCGGCCAGAACATCGACTACAAGGACGTCGCCACGCTGCGAAAGTTCATCTCCGAACGCGGCAAGATCCGGGCGCGCCGGGTCACCGGGCTCTCCGTTCAGGAGCAACGTCGGGTTGCCATCGCCATCAAGAACGCTCGCGAGGTGGCGCTCTTGCCGTACGCCTCCACGGCTCGCTGATGCAGCTCACAAAAGAAAGGTGCTGGCATGAAGCTCATCCTGACTGCTTCCGTTGAGAAGCTCGGTTTGCCGGGTGATGTCGTCGAGGTCAAGGACGGTTATGGCCGCAACTTCCTCGTACCGCGCGGGTTCGCGATCCGCTGGAGCCGCGGAGCCGAGAAGCAGATCGACGGCATCAAGCGCAGCCGGTCGGCGCGAGAGATTCGTGGCCTCGATCACGCCCAGGAAGTGCGCGACCAGCTCGAGGGTCTGACGATCGATTTGCCCGCCCGGGCAGGCGACACCGGCAAGCTGTTCGGAGCAGTGACGGCGGGCGACGTCGCCGCCAGCATCAAGAAGGCTGGCGGGCCGTCGGTCGACAAGCGCGCCGTACAGATCGCCAAGCCGATCAAGACCGTCGGTCTGCATACGGTCGGCGTCAAGCTACACGATGCGGTCACGGCGCACGTACAGCTCGTGGTCGTCAAGGCCTGATCCACTTGACCTGAGGCCCAGACTGGTGACAGGCCGATCGGCGCCCTGAGCTTGTCGAACGGCGGTCTTCGACAAGCTCCGACCGCGGGTAGGCCTGTAGTCAGCATTCGCATGGAAGGGTCCAGATGATCCAGCTGACACCCGAGGAACTCGAGCGTCGTCGGCGCGCCCAACTTGGGCGGACCATCATGGGCACTTCCGCACTGCTGCTGCTGCTCGTGAGCGCGGTGCTACCGCACATTATCGTCCAAGCGGCCACGGTGCTGGCCGGCCGTTCCCTCATACCCGCCAGCCGCTTCTTCTTGATCGCAAACCCGAACGCGGAGGCGTTCAGCGCTGCGACGAGCGTGGCGGACGCGGGTATCGGGATCAGCGTGAGCTACCTCGGCTTGGCGTTCCATCAGATCGGTCTGCTTACCGGGCTTGCATCGTTTTGGGTCCTGATGGTTGAGGATGTCGGACGCTGGACGCGGCGACTGGTCATGGTGTCCGGGGTATCACTGCTTCTTGGTGCCGCGACTGTCGTCCTCGGCTACCAACTGCTCAGCAACGCTGGCATACCCACGCTCCTGGGCTATGCCTGGCTGCCAACTTTGTTCGCTGGTCTGATCATGGTGATTGGTGGCCGCCTGGCCCGTAGGCGGCTGGTCAGCACCTGGTATTGGGAGAATCCCGAAATCGTCCAGCCGTAAAAGCTGGGAATGCGCCCTGAGCCTGGTTCAAATGTGCCCTGACCCCGTCGAGGGCCCACCCCCTGAGGCGACCACACCGATGCTTCCACAGACTTATCCCCAATGTGGACAAATCACACCGCTGTCATTTCCACGTTGTTTACCGTGAGTTTGGCAACGTCATGAGTCCCGACGCGGGGGCGTCCTAGATCGTTTCAGCAGCGTAGTGAATACCTAACGAATCGTTTACCTTGGCGTGGCAAACTTGTTCATTGGAGTTCATTTAGATGTAACGTACCGGTCCGGTGCTGAGAGGTGGAAGACGTTTCGTATGAGGGTCGTGGAGGAACGTGAGGACAAATTCGAGGTCGATCCGGATTGGGTGATGCCCCAAGTCAAGCGACTTGTGCCGGACGGGGGCCGCGTCGAGCGGGAAGTTCGCAAGCTTGAGAACACCTACTTCGACACCCCGAGTGCGGGCCTGCGGCTGTTTGGGGTCACACTTCGCCGTCGGATCGGGGGTTCGGAGACGGGCTGGCAGTTGAAGGTCCCACACGGCACTTCGCGTACCGAACTGCAGAGTGCCTCACGGGCCAGGAAGTTGCCCTCCGCCTTAGCACAAAGCGTGGAGGGTTTGCGCGTCGGTGAAAGCCTCGGTCCGGTCGCAACGCTTCTCACGACTCGGAACGTGTACCAGGTACTCGATGCCGACGGCGAGCTTGTGTTGGAGATCGCGGACGATGGGGTGGAGGCCACGTCGCCTTACGGTGAAGCGGCGCTGCAATCCTGGCGTGAGGTGGAAGTCGAACTAGGGCCCGCCGGGAAAGAGAAGGACCTGAAGCGGGCGGGAAAGCTGTTGCGGGCCGCCGGTGCGGCTCCCAGCACGATCCGGACCAAGCTCGACCGCGCGCTGGACTCCCCATCGGTGAAGGGCGAGGCGCCAGCAATCACATCGGGCACTGTCGGGGAGTTGGTGGCCGCGTACCTGGCCGCTCAATGCGACGTGCTCGCCAGCAACGACGTCGCGTTGCGGACCGGTGCCCCGGCTGTGCATCAGACTAGGGTCGCGGCGCGCCGGCTACGCAGTACGTTGCGGATCTTTGGCAAGGTCGTCGACGCTGCTCACGCTGAGGAGTTGAACAACGAGCTGGTGTGGTACGCCGACTTGCTGGGTCAGGTGCGTGACCGCGAAGTACTCAGCGCTCGGCTCACCAAGCACATCGCCGACCTTCCCGATGAGCAGGTTCGCGGACCAGTCGAAGCCGAGATCACCAAGATTCTCGCTACCGAGAGGGACGTCGCTACGCAGCGGCTGAACGAGGCAATGCGCACCCGGCGCTACCAGGGATTCATGAAACTGCTACGCGGCTGGAAGACCGAACCACCACTCAGTGACGTCGCCAACATCGAGGCCAAGGCCGCGGCCACATATGCAAAAGGGGCCAAGCGAAAGGCGGATAAGCAGCTGTCAAAAGCTGGCAACGATATCGAGCAGCTGCATCGGGCGCGCAAGGCGATGAAGCGGGCGCGATACGCCGCCGAACTCTGCGAACCGGCCGACCGTCGGATGAAGCGCGTCGCCCGTCAGGCGAAGGAGATGCAGACTCTCCTGGGCGAGCATCAAGATGCCATCGTCGCCGCAGACTTCCTCTCCACGATGAGCGCGGCGTCCAACGGAGACAGACCCGAAAATGGGTTCACCTATGGCGTCCTGATGGCCAGCGAGCTCAACCGCGCGGCTGACATTCGCGAGTCGCTGCGGAACTAGCCCTACCTAGCCCTTCCTTGTCAGCAGATCCCGGCTGAGTTGTCGCTCCGTGGGGGTCTGGCGTAACGCTTTGCGCCGAGCCCTGGCCCGGCGCAGCTGTGAGTGAACGCCATGAGGCAAGACCCATCGGGCAACGGCGCGGAGCAGCGCAGCCCGATCACCGCCCACACGGGTGGCCGCGGCAGCCAGCCTTCGGTAAGTGATCAACTCGTGCTGCGACCGGAAGAGTGGTGTCCGCCATGCTTTGGGACGGTCTCGGTCGGGCTGCGCTGCTAGCTCGGCTGCGCGGTCGGCTATCTGCTGTGCGGGCGTCAGGCCGCGAGTATCAAAGAAGTAGTCCTCAATCCACGCTTTGTGCGGCACGCCGATCTCATCCTGCTCCAGCTGGTCGAAGGTGCGCAGTAGACCTGAGCCCAAGAAGATGTGGTTACCTAACTGCTCGCGCACATCCAGATCCGCGATGAAAGCGGTGCGTACCCCCGACCCAACGGCCTCGATGGCAGCGGTTGACGAGACCGTCAGCATCAGATCCAGGTTCGACAGCCGCTCCGAGACCGGCGTGTAGTCGATGAAGAAGTTTGGCGGCTGCTGCAGACCGGCGAGCAGGACCTCAGGGTGAAACTTCATTCGGTGGAAAGTGTCCTCACCGACACGGTGCCTGGGCTTGAGCACGACCTGGCGGTCGGGATGAGCATGGGCGTACGCCATCAGCCGCTGGTAGACGTAGAGCCGGTCCTCTCGGGTCTGCGGCACGGTCGGCTGATCTGCGAACATCACGGTTTTGATTGGCGTGTCGACGGGCGCATCCCGATGGCCGCCCGACAGCAGCGGCAACCCACAGAGCAGCAGGTTTTCGGTCGGTAGCCCCAGACTGCGGGCGACAGATTGGAAAGTAGCGAGATCGCTGCGGGAGTTCACGGCCACAACGTCGGTCGTATAGCGGGCAAGGTAGCCAGCGGTGATGTTCTCGATGATCACCCCAACCCACCCGCTGATCGTCACCGGCGGCGATGCGCCGGTAAGTTCCACGACGTCGAACAGGTCGTGGCAGAAGCGCTGCACCTGCGGCCCCTGGATGGCTAAGACGACGACATCAGCATCAAGCGACGCAGTCATCAGTTCGGTCCAACGCATGTATGTGGCTGGGCTACCGCAGTAGTCCGCCAGTTGTCGGTCAGAGATTGCATGCCGGATGTCACTGGGGATGATGAGCGGGCAGCTGAATCCTCTCGATTCCAGCCCTTGCCGGATGGTGTCGGCCCACTTCAGCTGAGAATCGAACGCCGCAACGAGAATTGCGGTCTTGCCGGGCGCAGGCGCGCGCGAATTGTCCGTCATACCAGCAGCGATGATCGACCTAGGCACCAAGATCAGGCGTTGTGCTCGACTCTGTGACCACGAGCACTTGGTCACGCAGATCGCCAGTCACCAACCGGACCGAGATCCTTTTGAAAGCGTGCCTGATGAACTCTTCAACGTTCGGCTCGGGCAGATTGAACTGCACGACCGGGATCTCACCCAGGCTCTCGCCCAGCTCAGCAATGGCCGCATGTTCTGAGATGCCTTGCGCAATTCGGTCGATGGCGTACACGGTCGCGTTAACTGGACCGTCGACCTTCAGGTCGATCGCAAGGATGGTGTAGCGATCCCGATCAATCTGTGCCAGCTCATAGAGGCTCGGTCGGTCCACGACGGCTGATGCGTCATCGGCCGCGACTGTTCCCACATAGTCGTTGAAGTTCGTCCTGGCTGGGCCAAGGACTCTTCCCCCAAGTTGCATAGCCAGACACTCCCACCGCTTGGTGAACGCAAGGTGTCCTTTAGCCAACGCTTCGCCGTTCGACTCGACGGCCACCGGCATGATCGGCCTGGCATCGTCGATCGAATCGACCGACGACAGGACGACGAGGTACTAGCGCCAGAGCGTCGCCAATGCGAAGGCGGCCGCCATGCCGCCCATGCCGATGAGGATGTTCCAGTTGCCGAGCGCCTCCATGAACGGGATGTACTGCCCCGCGATGTAGTAGGTGATCAGCCAGGCCACGCCCAGCAGTCCGACCGCGATGAAGGTCGGTGGTACCCAGCGCCGACTCGCCGGAGCCCTGATTTTCTTCGGCTTCGACGCCCGCTGCGCCTTCAGCCTCTGCTTATCGGCGGCGGATTTTCGTGTTCTCGACTCGGGCACCACATTCTCCTTGCTGTTGAAGTAGGTAGCGTAGTCAAAGTCTCGGCTCGTGAGCCACGCCGCGCTCGCCCGTCGAACCCGGTTGCTCGATCCCGAAGGACCAGATTTTGCCCGATCACACGGTCGCCGATGCGTGGCGTGCTGTTGTCTCGGTCCTTCGGCGAGCTCGGAACGCGCAGCGACGCAGGGACCGAGATCGGCGGCCGCTTGCTCGTACGCTCACCGCAGCGATATGCGCACTCGCGGGACTGATGATCATCATCAGCGCGATGCACGCCCAGGGCACCGATCTGCGACCGGCCCGGAACACCGATCTGGTCAGCCTTGTTCAGTCGCAATCGCGTCACAACACCGAACTGACTCGTCGGCTGGCCGACCTGCGCCGAGACGTTGATGGGCTCGCGGCTCGTGATAGCGAGCAGTCAGATCTTCGTCCGGAACTCAGTCGGCATTCTCGCCGCGTCGGTCTCACACCGGTCTCTGGTCCGGCGATCACCGTGACGCTCGATGACGCGCCCTCGACCGTGGCGGCGAACGGTATCGAGCCCGACCTGCTGGTGGTGCATCAGGAAGATATTCAGGCGGTGGTCAATGCGCTGTGGAGCGGCGGGGCCGAGGCAATGACGATTCAGGGACAGCGGGTGATCTCGACCACCGCGGTGAAGTGCGTGGGCAACACCGTGGTTTTGCACGGCATCCCCTACGGGCCTCCGTACGTCATCAGTGCGATCGGCGAACCGGCCCGGCTGCGCGCCGCCCTCGCCGGGTCCGAGCCGATCCAGATTTATCAGCAGTACGTAGAGTCCTACGGCTTGGTCTTCCGCGAGAAGTCGGATCCCTCGGCCGACTTTCCGGGCCATGAGGGCTCGACAGACCTGACGTATGCGGAACCATATACTCCCTTCGCCACACGAAGCGGCAGCGGCAGCCGGCGCTGACTGACATAAGCAAGAATGATCGCGTGCCCGCCGTGAAGGTCCTTGTCATCGACAACTATGACTCTTTTGTCTACAACCTGGTCCAGTACCTGGCACAGATTGGAGCCGAGGTCGATGTCTGGCGCAATGACGACGCGCGCTTCGACGATCCTGATTTTTCGGCAAGCTTCTACGGCATCCTGCTCTCGCCAGGTCCCGGAACGCCTGAAGAGGCAGGGGTATGCGTCGAGGTGGTCCGAACCCAGGCGGGCCGGCTGCCCATCTTCGGTGTCTGTCTTGGGCTGCAGGCCATCGGCGTGGCGTACGGGGGTGTGGTCGATCGGGCGCCGGAGTTGCTGCACGGCAAGACCTCGTTCATTCATCATCAGGGGATCGGCGTGCTCGCCGGCCTGCCATCCCCATTCACCGCCACCCGTTACCACTCGCTGGCCATTGAGCCTCCGACACTGCCTGCGGTGCTTGAGGTCACAGCGACCACACCCAGCGGCGTGATCATGGCTATCCGGCACCGTGAGCTGCCGGTCGAAGCGGTGCAATTCCATCCCGAGTCAGTGCTGACCGAGTGGGGCTATCAGATGCTGGCCAACTGGCTCGCGATCTGCGGTGATGCCGCGGCTCCCGCGCGAGCCGTTGGCATGGCCCCGCTAATGTCGGCACGCTGACCGTCCCAGCCGAGCCCCAAGGAGAGAGGAACCCCACGATGCCCTACGTCAGTGTCGGAACAGAGAACAGCGCCGCCACCGAGATCTATTACGAGGACCACGGCTCTGGCCAGCCCGTGGTACTGATACACGGGTATCCCCTGGACAGCTCCTCGTGGGAGAAGCAGACGGCGGTATTGCTCGAGGCGGGCAAACGGGTCATCACCTACGACCGGCGGGGCTTCGGAAGGTCGGACCGCCCGACCAGCGGACACGACTGCGACACCTACGCCGCGGACCTCAGCGGTCTCGTTTCGGCGTTGGACCTACAGGATGCCGTTCTGGTCGGTTTCTCGATGGGCAGTGGTGAGGTGGTCCGCTACATCAGCCGCTATGGGTCCCACAGGGTGGCGAAGGCGGTGTTCATCGGCGCACTCCAGCCCTTCATGCTGAAGACCGACGAGAACCCGTCAGGCGTCC
The DNA here is from genome assembly GCA_963836855.1 of uncultured Actinomycetota bacterium. Lineage (GTDB taxonomy): Bacteria > Actinomycetota > Actinomycetes > Propionibacteriales > Propionibacteriaceae > Microlunatus. Next base: position 85,713 of record CAWILN010000003.1, read on the forward strand.
CCCAAGAGGCCGTCGATGGCATGCTCGACGCCATCAAGGCTGACCGCTATGCCTTCTTCACCGGCTTCCTACAGAACTTCTACAACGCCGACGAGAACCTCGGCACTCGGATCAGCGAGGAGGCATTGCGACACAGCTGGCAGCTAGCTACAAGCATGTCGCCGTACACCTCGATCTGGGCGCCGGCGACCTGGTACACCGATTGGCGCGCGGATATAGACAAGATCGACGTTCCGGCGTTGATCATGCACGGTACCGGCGACCGAAATGTGCCGATTGACATAACCAGCCGCGTCTTGGCCAAAATGCTGGCCGGCGCCACCTATGTCGAGATCGAGGGTGCCCCGCACGGCATGCTGTGGACGCACGGCGAGGAGGTCAACAAGGCGCTGCTGGACTTCTTGGCGTAGTCAGTTGTGCGCCTTGACCCTGTCGGCCGTGCGCCCTGAGCCTGTCGAAGGGTGCAGAGCAGCCGAGCTTCCCCGGCCTTCGACAGGTCAGCCCGCATGGCGCGCTAGCGAACGCCGCTCGGCCGGAACTGCACGCTAATCCGCGGACCTACCGGGCGAGTGGTCTTCGGTATCGCGTGTTCCCAAGTGCGCTGGCACGAGCCACCCATCACGATCAGATCCCCGTGGCCCAACACGTGCCTTATCGTTGCACCGCCGCCTCGCGTGCGCAGAAGGAAGTGCCTTGGTGACCCCAGCGAGATGATCGCCACCATCGTGTCCTCGGACTTGCCGCGCCCAATCGTGTCACCGTGCCACGCAACTGAGTCGCGGCCGTCGCGATAGAGGCACAACCCAGCGGTCATGAACGGCTCGCCGAGTTCATCGGCATAGTGGGCATTCAGCGTCTCGCGAGCCGCGACTAGGTCCGAGTGAGGAAGTGGATCATCCTCGCCATAGAAGCTGAGCAGCCGCGGCACGTCGACCACCCGCTCGTACATTTGCCGCCGCTCCGCCTGCCACGGGACCTGTTGCAAAAGGTCTTCAAACAGGCTGCCGGTGTCGCCCAGCCAACCGGGCAGAAGGTCTACCCACGCGCCACGGCCGAGAGTTTGGTGAGTCAGCACGCTGCCAATCGGCACGAGCGCGCGGTGGTGGGTAACGGCAAGATCGAAGAGGGACGTCTGAACAGCGCTGGGCACACGCCCACCCTAGCACAGTATTCGATTACCCATTCGAATTTGTGCCAGGAGTGCCCTGGTTCTCTTGATTTCCCCTTCTCGAGGTCGGTGTTTGTGTCGGCGTGGTCGTGGGTTTCGTTGTCGTTGGCTCTTGTGTCGGTGACTTGGTGGTTGGCGGCGGCTCGGGCGGCGGCGAAGTGGCGAGGGTAAGCCGGATCGTGGTGTCACGGTCGACTGTTGCGCCGGCATTCGGATCCTGAGCGATCACCGTACCGGCAGGCTGCGAACTCTCCCGCTCACTGAACTGCGGGTCCCCGAAGCCTGCACCCTGAGCCTCACGGATCGCTGCGGCGCGACTCAGGCCCTCGAAGTTTGGAACCTCCGACTTGCCGGTGGCGTACCTGACGGTGATCTTCCTGTCCAGCGGAACAGTCGAGCCCTCCCTGGGTGAGATGCTAAGCACCTCACCTGGCTGGGTGTCGGAGTCCTCGATCTTGGCCGCCTTCTTGTCGACGTTGCTGAACTTAAGATCGTCCAGGGCGGCCTCGACGTCCTTGACGTCCTGCCCGACCAGGCCATCGGGGATCGTGCCGGTCTTCGGGCCCTCGTTCAAGGTGATGACGACGGTACTGCCGACGTCGACCTCGGTATTGGCGATGGGATCCTGGGCGATGACCGTACCCTTGGTTTCCTCGTCGCCGTTCTGTGTTTTGACCTCGACCTCAAGATTGCGCGCGGTGAGCTGGTCGCGCGCTTGCTGCTCGGTGTAGGTCAGCACGTTCGGCACTTCAACCTTCTCAACCGTGGGTGTTGCCGGGTTGAACACCCGGTAGAGCGCCCACCCGCCGAGGCCCAACGCCAAAACGATCAGCGCCCCGATAAGGATCGCCAGGCCGACACGATTCTTGCGCGGTTCCTCTTCCTCGTACTCCTCTTCGCCCAGTTCCTCCGGCGGGACTACTGTTGGCGGCCCAGCCACCCGGGTGGGGGTGTCGTACGCGTTAGCAGCTATCGCTCCGGCCGCCATTGGCGCCAGGGCAGTCGTCTGTTGCGCGGTGGTTTGTTGGCCGGAGAGCAAACGAGTGATGTCGGCTTTCATTTCCGTGGCGGACTGGTAACGGTCGGCCGGGTCCTTGGCCAGCGCCTTCAGGACAACTGCATCGATCTCGGGAGTAATTTCCGGGTCCAACTGGCTGGGCGGCGTTGGAGCCTCGCGTACGTGCTGGTAGGCCACGCTCACGGGGGAATCGCCAATAAACGGCGGCCGACCGAGCAGCAGCTCATAAAGCACGCAACCTGCTGAGTAGAGATCACTACGCGCATCGACAGTCTCGCCCCTGGCCTGTTCAGGTGAGAGGTACTGAGCTGTGCCGATCACGGCTGCGGTCTGGGTCATGGTGGCGCTGGTGTCTGCGACGGCTCGTGCGATGCCAAAGTCCATGACCTTGACCCCGCCATTGGGGGTGAGCATCACATTGGCCGGTTTGATGTCGCGATGCACAATGCCGGCCTTGTGGCTGTAGCTCAACGCGTCGAGGATGCCCTGGGTCAGTTCGAACGCCCGCTCGGGCAAAATCTTGCGTCCCTCACGGAGCACATCCCGCAACGTCTGACCTTCGACCAGCTCCATCACGATGTAGGGAATCGAAACGCCAGACAGCGGATCGATCTCCTCGCCAGTGTCGTAGACAGCGACGATGGTGGGATGGTTAAGGCCGGCTGCGGACTGAGCTTCCCGACGGAACCGTGCCTGAAACGTCGGGTCCGTAGCTAGGTCGGTACGCAACTGCTTGACCGCAACGGACCGACCGAGCCGCTGGTCGACAGCAAGGCGGACCTCCGCCATGCCGCCCCGACCGAGCGGCTCGCCCAGTTCGTAACGGCCTCCGACCGTCGTTGGGCTGCTAGTCATCCCCATGTTCCTCCCTCACCCCAAGGTGCCATTCTCGGCCATAGCACCCCGGAGCGTGAAATGGTCTCGTCCGCAGTCCGCTGGGCGAACATAGGCGGGCCGGCTCGTGGCGCGTGTTCGCAGGATCCGACTCCTTCGTCGCTTGCCTCGGCCGGCCTAGGTGTTTCGCGTAGGTGGATCGCAAGCTCCTGTAGTCGTCGGAGCGAACAGCTCGTCATAGCGCCGCTGTGTTGGATTGGCGCTCTGACAAGCTGTTCGCAGGATCCGACTCCTTCGTCGCTTGCCTCGGCCGGCCTAGGTGTTTCGCGTAGGTGGATCGCAAGCTCCTGTAGTCGTCGGAGCGAACAGCTCGTCATAGCGCCGCTGTGTTGGATTGGCGCTCTGACAAGCTGTTCGCGGGATCCGACTCCTTCGTCGCTTGCCCGGCCGGGCGGTCTCGGTGCTTCGCGTAGGTGGATCGCAAGCTCCTGTAGTCGTCGGAGCGAACAGCTCGTCATAGCGCCGCTTCCATAACCGCCTTGGCGATTGGTGCTGCGATCCGCCCACCTGCGATATCACTCCGCGGAATGTCGGCATCCTCGACAATCACGGCGACGGCGACCTTGGGATCATCCAGAGGCGCAAATGAGGTGAACCAGGCGAACGGCTTGCGCTTGGGATCCGACTGCGCCGTGCCAGTCTTACCGCCAACCTCGACGCCCGGAATCTGCGCATTGCGACCGGTGCCCTCGCTGACCACGAGGCCCATCATTTGCTGTAACTCCTTGGCGTTCTCAGGAGTCATGGCAGTGGAAAGTTCCTGGGGCTTGTGGGTCTGGATCGGCGTTAGATCCTGAGAGCGCACTGTGCTGACGACGTACGGGTCCATGAGCACCCCGTCATTCGCGATCGCTGCGGACACCATTGCCATCTGCAACGGGCTCGCCGCCACGTCGTATTGGCCGATTGAGCTGAGTGCGAGCTGAGCATCGTTGAGCTTGTCCGGGAACTGGCTAGCGACCCCTCCGAGGTCGTCCAAGTGCCGTCTGTCGAAGCCGAAGAGCTGCGCTTGCTCACGTAGCTTGTCCTCGCCCACTTCGAGACCCAAGTTTGCGAACGCCGTGTTGCACGAAACCTTGAGCGCCTGCGTGATAGTGATCTCGGTGCCGCCGCAGTTAGTGGAGTTGGACAAATAGACGCGCGTTCCGGGCAGCTTAAGTCTGTCGGGCGACTCCACTGTGGAGTCTGGGCTCTTACCGTCCTCGAGCGCCGCAGCCGTGGTCACAAGCTTGAAGGTGGAGCCCGGGGGATAAATCTCACGCGCCGCTCGGTTGGACATCGGGTGCTGCGGGTTTGCCGCGAGCCGGTCGTACGCCTTGCCTGCAGCTTCGATGTCGTGGCTGGCAATGTCATTCGGGTCGAAAGTCGGGCTGGTCACCATAGCGAGCACAGCGCCAGTTTTGGGATCGAGCGCGACGACAGCACCTTTCTGGTTGCCAAGCGTGTCCGCGGCCGCCTTCTGTATCTTCGGCACGATCGTGGTCTGGACGCTTGCACCTTCCGGCGTCTTGTTGGTCGCCATGTCGACAAGCCGGCGTACGAAGAGCGCGTCGTCGGTGCCGGCGAGCTGAGCGTTGTAGGTGCGCTCCAAGGCTGTGCTGGCGCGGTCGTAGGAGTAGAAGCCGGTGATCACTGCGTAAAGCTCGCCAGTCGGATAGACCCGCTGGTACTTGAAGCGATCTTTGGACGGTACCGTCTTGGCGATCTCCGCCTTCCCGGCTGCCAAGATTGCGCCACGGTTCTGGGCGAATTCCGCATCCCGCACCCGCCGGTTCTGCGGCTGGGCGGCGAGCGAGTCCTGGCGGAAGATCATCATGTACGTGCCGTTGGCAAGCAGCAGGCCGAACATGATCATGGCGACAAAGGCGACTCGGCGGATGGGCTTGTTCATGCGGCCGCCTTGACAAGTTGGGTCCGTTCCACGTCCGGATTGATCGGCGCGACGGTCGGGGCGGGCTTGCGTACTTGATGGGAGATCACGAGCAATAGGCCTGCCACGATCCAGTTGCAGACCAGCGAAGAGCCGCCCTGGGACATGAACGGAGTAGTCAGGCCAGTCAGCGGAAGCAGCCGGGTGACCCCGCCGATAATTGTGAAGACCTGCAACGCGAAGGCGAACGACAGGCCGGCAGCCAGCAGCTTGCCGAAGGGCTCTCGACACTGGAGGGCAATCCGCAGACCTCGAGCCACGATGAGCCCGTAAATCAGGATCACTGCCATCAGCCCAGTCATGCCGAGCTCTTCACCAATCGCGGCGGCTATGAAGTCGCTGCGGGCCAGTGGTGTGAGACCGGGTCGGCCCAGCCCTAGTCCGGTGCCGAGCAGGCCGCCCCAGGCCATGCCAAACTGCGCGTTGATCACTTGGAAGTAGGCATCGAAGTCGGAGAAGGGATCCAGCCATGCGCTGACCCGCAGCCGTACATGGCTGAAGTTGAGGTAGCCGAAGTACGCCCCCGCTGCGAACAGGAGTGTGCCGAGCACCGCCCAGCCGGCCCGCTCGGTGGCGACGTAGAGCATCATCACGAACAGTCCGAAGAACAGCAATGAGGTCCCCAGATCGCGCTGCCACACCAAGATGGCCAGGCTGATCAGCCACATCACCAGAATTGGGCCAAGATCCCGGGCCCGTGGTAGGTCGATGCCGAGGATGCGATACCCGGCGAGCGCCAGCACGTCGCGCTTCTCCACCAGGTAGGAGGCAAAGGCGACCGCGAGCAAGACTTTGGCGGCCTCGGCGGGTTGGAAGCTGTAGGGACCGACATGGATCCAGATCTGAGCGCCGAACTTCTCTGTGCCGAGGCCGGGTACCAGCGGCAGTAGCAACAGCACTATGCCTGCAAGACCGATGGTGTAGGTGAGCCGCTGCAGCGGTCGGTGATCATTGAGCCAGGTGACGATCAGGATGAACATCAGCACGCCGATCGCGGTCCAAACCAACTGTTGGCGAGCGCCGTTGAGCGGCGGGTCATTGATCAAGTCAATGCGGTGGATCATCACCAGGCCGAGGCCGTTGAGCAAGATCACACAGGGGAGGATCACCGGATCCGCGTACGGGAGTCGCCACCGGACCGCAATGTGCGCAAGTGCGGCGAGCAGGCCGGAGATGCCTGCCACGTAGGCAAAGCTAGGTGACAACTCACCAGTGACATTGATATCGACCAGCGCATACGCCCCGAGTGTCAGGCCTACTGCAAAGATGATCAAGGCCAACTCAACCCCGCGTCGCTTTCGGGGGACAACGGTCACCGGCGCCACAGCACGCATCGCTAGCAGCTCGGCTCCGCCTGCCCTGTGACGGGCGCTGAAGGCGTCGGGGTTGGGTTACTGCCGGGCTTGTTGCTCGGCGGGGGTGCCGGTTTCGCACCCGTTGTCGGCCTTGGCCGCGGTGACGCCGTCGGTAGTGGGCTGGCGCACCTCTTTACAGCGTCGGTCAGCTCCGCGACTGTGGCGCGCGCCGAGTCCAGGCCGGAGACATCGATATTGGCTCTGACCTGCTCTTGATAGAACGGCGGCAGCTCGCTCACGGTCAGCTGCTGTACCTCGTAGACCCGCGACAAGGACAGACCAGGGATGCTATCCGAGAGGCCCTGGAAGATCGCGACCTTGTCCTGGTCGGCGCCGACGAAGTATTGGGTGCGCGTCCAGCCGTACGCAATGCCGAGTCCGGCAACTGCGATGAGTATCAGAGCGAGCACCCCGATGAGCGGCCTGCGGAAGCGTCGCTGATGCGGTGCCTGAGGGGTGTATCGCTCCTCGTCGTCTGCTGGCGGCGCATCGAAGTCGACCAGCTTGGTCACGAGCGTGTCGTGGGTGTCATTGTCTTCGGCGGCCTGACCGTGCGGTACGCCGTTGGTCGGGATGGGATGCTCCCAGGCGGCACCGAGCACGATGCTGTCGTCGCTGCCACCAGACTCCACGACATCGGCAACGATCACCGTAATGTTGTCGATCCCGCCCTCATGAAGGGATTCGGCAACGAGGCGCTCCAGAGCAGCATGCAGGTCAGGCAGCTGCAGGGCAGACCCGATCACGTCGTCGTCGATCAACCCGCACACGCCGTCGCTACAGAACATCAGTCGGTCACCGGCCAAGACCGGCACCATGGTGAGGTCGGGGTCGTTGGTCGGCTGCCCATTCAGTACTTTCAGCAGCAGCGATCGGTGGGGATGCATCGCGGCTTCGGACGCACTGATCTTGCCGTCATCGACCAGGGACTGCACCCAGGTGTGATCGTGCGTGAGCCGTTCCAGGCGACCGTTGCGGAGCAGGTAGGCGCGACTGTCACCGATGTGTGCAAGACCGAGCTGAGCGCCATCGAACATTGCGCCGGTGACGGTGGTGCCCATGCCCTCCAGCGAGAAATCGGACTCGATCAGTTCCGCGATCTTGTCATTGGCTTGATGAACAGCGCCGGCAAGCACCTCGAGCATCTGGTCGCCTGAGGTTGGGCCATCGATCTTCCGCATGGTGTCGATCGCCACGGCAGAAGCAAGATCACCCGCGGCCGCGCCCCCCATGCCGTCGGCCACCACAAGCATGTTGGGGCTCGCATAGCCGGAGTCCTGATTGTTCTTTCGGATCAGGCCGATTTCGGAATGGGTTGCGTAGCTCAGCTGGAGTGTCATCTGATCACGGCTCCAGCCTCATCACGGTCTTGCCGATGCGGACCGAATCAACAAGCGTGATCGTGGTTGGAGCGGTGATCCGCTGGCCGTTTACGTAGGTGCCATTCGTGGAGCCGAGATCTTCGACATAGATGCCATTCGGAGTGGTCACCACGCGGGCGTGCCGAGTGGAAACGTAATCGTCATCCAAGATCAGCTGGCAATCCGCACTACGGCCAATCATGATCACTCCATCGGCCAGCGAGGCTGAGAGGCCGGCCTGACTGCCCTGGGAGATCATAAACACCCGAGGTTCTCCGCGTTGTCGCTTTCCCTTTCTCGACGGAGGTGGAGGCGTCTCGAGTTCCTGGGGTTGCGGCTGGTCCGAGGCCCGAACAGGCTTGCCGAACAGGTCACTTCGGATCACCGAGACCGCGGAGAGGATGAACAGCCACAGGAGGGCCAGGAAGACCACCTTGATGATGGTGAGGGCGATTTCCGACATTGCGTCTCATCGTCCGCCTGGAGCGTGGATCAGCATCCGGGTTGACCCGATCTCGATCCGTGATCCCTCGCGCAGGGCCGCCTGTTGCACCCTCTGTCCGTTCACCAAGATGCCATTGGTCGAACCCAGATCGACGATGTCGATTTGCACGCCTTGCGCTGCCGCGTTCACCCGAATCTGGGCATGCCGGCGGGAGATTCCTGGGTCGTTAATCCGGAGATCCGCCTCGGTGCCGCGACCGATGACCAGGCCGGGTGGTTGCAGCGGATGCCGAGTGCCGTTGACCTCGAGTACCAGTGGCGCCCGGCTGATCGAGGTTTCGCTCGGCCGACCACCCCGTGGAGTGATCCCGGCGACCGCCTCGGAGCTAACGGTGAAGCGGCCGGTAGGCAGGTGGGAGTCCAGCTCAAAACCGATCTTGATAGGGCCATTGAACACATAGCCCATTTCGCGGGCATGGTTACGCAGTTCGATCGCGAGTTCGGCGTTCAGCGTGTTGGCGTACGGAGCGAGCTTGTCGTGGTCGTGTTGGGAAAGGTTGACGGTGAACTCGTTGGGCACCAAGCGCTTGTCGCGGGACATCAGCTTGGCCTCGGCATCTAGCTCGCGCTGCAGGCGCGCGGCGATCTCGACCGGCTGTACGTCGCCCTTGAACGCGCGCGCGAAGACGCCGCTGACCGCGCCCTCTACTTTCTTCTCAAAGCGCGCGAAGATGCCCATGTCCCTCCTTCCCCGAGGTCAACCTAGATCGTATCCGGAGAAGCGAGGGCAGCCTGCTACGCAGAGAATTGAGCTTGAACCGTTGGCGAGCGTGCAAAACTGACGCATAAGTAACGGTTTGGACGTGCTAGCCTTTCTCGGCTGGCTCGCACCAGTTGCGACCCGCGCGAGTGGCGGAACGGCAGACGCGCTGGCTTCAGGTGCCAGTGTCCGCAAGGACGTGGGGGTTCAAATCCCCCCTCGCGCACCAGTACGACCCCCGGGCTGACCTGGGGTTATATGGAATCCGCGGCAGGTCCTGAGGGCCCATTGTGGCACCAGGGTGGCACCGACTCAGTTCGGAGGCCCTGGCATGGCATGGATTGAACAGCACCGGCGCGCCGACGGCGGTGTGACCGCGCGGGTGATCTGGCGGCCCGGCGGTGCTCGTGACGCCACCCGCGTGTGGGAGACGTTCGGCGCCGGATCGGACGCGCAGAATCTCGCGCGCGCGGACGGTTTCAAGCGGATGGTCGAGGCCGCTGGTCAGCGGTGGCCAGATGGCTGGGTGAAGGGTGAGGGGTTCGTCCGGCCGCCGGATGTCGCCGACCCGATGACGCCTCCACCGAGATTCGACAAGATCGGCGAGGAGTATGTCCGTCAGATCGTCGACCTGTCCCCCGGGCAGCGGAAGCGCTACCTCGGTCAACTGCAGGTGCTGGCGCGCACGCCGGTGCGGGGTTCGTTGGTGTTCGCGGGCCCGGTCACCGCAATCGGTGAGGCGCAGCTGAAGACATGGCTGATCGAGTGGGACCGGTCGTTGAAGACGAAGGCGAACTACCACGGTCTGATCTACGGCGTGTTCGCGTACGCGGTGAAGCGTGGCTATCTGGCTGCGAATCCGGCAATCGGGACGGCGCCGAAACAGTCGAGGGTGAAGCAGTCGAGGCCGGAGCTGCGGTTCCTGACCGAACGGGAGTTGGAGACCGCCGTACGGCTGGCCAAGAGACATGGGGACGTGTTGGCCGTGACGGCCGGGACGGGATTGCGGTTCGGTGAGATCAGCGCCTTGTGGGTCGGGGACGTCGATCTTGACCGCGGCACGGTTCGGGTGAACAAGGCGTGGAAGCGCAATGGTGAGGATGACGCGACCGAGACCCCGGGTTGGCTATCCCGGCAGTTGCGGGCGAAACACACGATGCGGGATCACCACCTCGGGCATCCAAAGACACCGCGATCCCGACGGACCATCACGATCGCCCCGACCGTGGCCGCACTGCTCGAGAAGAGGATCGAGGGCCGACCGGCTGACGACTTCGTGTTCACCAGCCGGACTGGCCTGCCGTTGCACAACGGCGACTTCTACACCCACATATGGCGAAAGCTGATGACCGCGGTGGCGGCGGAACACATAGCGCCGTTCCGGTTTCACGATCTGCGGCACACCCACGTGGCGTGGTTGATCGCCGGCGGTGCTCCGCTTCCGCACATCCAGGCCAGGCTTGGCCACGAGTCGATCACCACGACGATCGACACCTACGGTCACTTGTTGCCCGTGGGAGACGAGTTGATCTCGCGGATCATCGACACTGCGCTCACCGGTGGCACCATCCGGCCGATGTCGACACCGTGACGACCTAAAGCTTCGACCGAGTGCGGTTGCGTTGGATCGGGATCACGTCCGACGTCACCGGCTGTTCGCCGGCGGCGACGAGTTCGTCCAGATGCTCGACGCGGAACCGGATGTGCTTGCCGATCCTGGTGCAGCGGATCTTGCGCTGTCGGACCGCATCAGCGACCCAGCGTGCGGGCACGTTGAGATACGTCGCGGCTTCGTCGATCGTCAAAAGCGGTCGTTGCTGAGGCGGCGTACGCGGCTCACCACCCACAGGGAGTTGGCTCGACCTCATACTCCTGAAAGACACGGCGATAACCCATGGCGGTCTCGACGTCCTCGGCATTCGGGGGTACGTGGTTTGCGGGGGTGATGTCGTTGCAACCCGGACGTACCTCCCACAGATCGATCTTGGGGGCACGGTTCGGGTGACGTAGCCCTGCGACCTTCGGCGAAACGCGCGGAAGGAGCAGGAGCGTTGAGCGTTGTGGAACAACTCGGTGTGGCGGACTTGGCGCAGGGATTGGAGGAGGCCCGGCAGCTGTGGCAAGACTGGGTTGAGCAGGATCCACGGCTAGCGTCGGCGCCAGCGGTCGACGGGCTTCGGGACTGGTTGATGCTGGTCGGCATCGACGCCGCGGACGAGGTGCTGCATGCGTTGGTCCAGATCGGCTCGCCCTCCGGAAGAGATTGCCGGCCAGCGGCGTGGGTCGTGGCTTGGGCGTTGCTGCCCGGCGCAATTGCGGTGGCCCGACGGGCGCCGGCGGGTCCGGAGACGGATGCGCTGGTCGCCAGCCAGCTTTGGCTGGAGATCCGGCAGTTCCCTTGGTGGCGGCACCAAAAGGTTGCGGGCAACGTGCTGGCGAACATGCGATCCGTTCTCGCTCGGGAAGGAATGCTGAAGCGACCATCGTGGGCCGAGCGGCGAACCGTGCCGACAGACAGATTGCCGGAGCAGCAGCTGCACAAGCAGGTTTCGCCTAACGAGGAGCTGATCGACGTGCTGTCCTGGGGCGAGCAGGTCGGTTTGATCGGATCTGGCGATCGCCTCCTGCTCTCTTCATTGGTGGAGCAGACGGATCGGTTGGGCGTCCGGACATCCTGTCGCAGCGGACAGGGACTGATGTCAGCGTCAGCGTTGGCGGAGACGGCGGCGGAATTCGGACTGTCGCCCGGGATAGTGCGCAGACGCGCGCGGCGGAGCATCGACGCGCTGGCGTCAGCTTGCCGGTCGGGCCGATTCGCGTCGTCGATCTGAGCGCACGAGGCTGCTGCGCGAACGGGACGGTCATCGTGTGACTCCATCCGAGAGTGCTGTGAAGGTTCACTCGAAGGAGCACCAGGTGACCGTCACCTACGACGGCAGCGACACAGTCACCAGCTGCTCGTACACCACTCTGCCGGACAACTCAGCGAGACGAAGACTTTGCCCGACCCGAGGGGTAGGTATCCCTCCTTGACTACTCCGGCTGGAGCGTAGAGGATCTTCACCGCCCGGCCGCGCCCCTGCCACAACACCCGGGACAGCAGTTGCTTTTCCGTGTACTTCGCTATCTGGGCGGCGTACTGTCGTGGCACCGAGGACCTTGTGTACAGAGGCTACGGTCTCCGTCGCCCCTGGCTCGTTTTTCAGGGGAGGCGATCATGACCACAGCAACCCGGCACGGCGACCTCCAGCAACCCGGCCGCGCGCAACCAACAGCTAAGAGCAGGATCGGGTTGATCGTTGCTCTGTCCATGGCGGCTGGACTGATTGCCGCCGTGGTTCTGGTGGCCATGCCGTTCATCCCGGCAAGAGAGAATGTGCTCACCGGTGCGGTGCTGCTGGCGTTTGCGCTGGGCTGGGCGTTGCTGGCCGTACTGTCCACCCGGTTCAGCGACCAGCCTCAACGGTGGGCAGCTGCGCCGGCCATGTTCATGGCGGTGGCCGGCCTCGTTTCACTCAGCGGGTCCGCGGCCGTGCAGGCGGGGTT
>CAWILN010000004.1:0-214692 GCA_963836855.1 uncultured Actinomycetota bacterium
GAGGATCGTGGCCGACCTTGTCGGGCAGCGCTTCCTCGAGCGAGACGGCGACCAGCTCTATCTCGGGATCCGCCTCTTCGAGCTGGGTCAGACGGTCCAGCGGCCGCGTGAGCTTCGTACGCTCGCGCTGCCCGTGATGACCGATTTGCGCAACCTGACCGGCCACACCGTCCATCTCGCTGTCCTGGAGGGAGGGGACATCGTCTTCCTCGCTATCGTCCGTGGCTGGCCGACCCCGAAGCCACTGGGGAGGGTCGGCGGGCGCCTGCCCGCTCACGCGACAGCGCTGGGCAAGGCCATCCTCGCGACCTCGGCGCGAGACGTCGTCGAGTCCATCATGAACGGCGGACTCGAGCGGCGCACGCCGCGCACGATCTGCGAGCCGGCGGCGCTGCTGCGCGAGCTGACCGAGACTCGCAGGAGTGGGACCGCCACCGAATGGGAGGAATGCGCGACCGGCCGCGCCTGTGTCGCGAGCGCCGTCCTGGGTCGCGGTGCCGTTCCGATGGCGGCCATCTCCGTGGCCGGGTCGGTCGAGGAGCTCTCCTCCGATCGGCTTGCTTCCGCGGTTCGCGCCGCAGCCAGGACGCTTAGCCGGCGTATCGGCGTCGGCCGGATCTCCTGACGGACCGAAGTAGCAACGGGGTGGGTGCGGGTGTCGCACCCACCCCGTTCGCTCGTTGGGAGAGGTCAGCCGGCCATTTCGCGGATCGCCTGGTACTGCTCGAGGGTCTCTCCGGTGAAGTGGTTCTTGAAGTAGGCCTCCGACTTGCTGATGAACGCCTCCATGTCAATGTCCTGCTGCTCGATCACCGTGAACTTCGTGTTTGCGCGGTACTCGTCGAGGATCTTCTTGGTGGCTTCGTCGACGCAGTCGCGGTTCTCCTGACGGATGTCGTGGATGGTCTTCTCCAGCAGGGCGGCCTGTTCGTCGTTCATCTTCTCGTACGTCTTGCCGCTGACGAGGATCCAGTGGATGCCGACGTTGTGGTTGTTGAGGATCGCCACGTTGAGCACCTCGTCATAGCTCGACGAGCGGGTCGCGACGATGGGATTCTCCTGGCCGACGGCGATGCCTTGCTGCAGCGCGGTGTAGAGCTCTTCCACCGCGACGGAGACGGGGTTGGTGACGCCCAGGGCCTCAGCGTTCGCCAGGAAGGCCGGCGAATTGGGGAACCGGATCGCCACGCCTTTGAGGTCGTCGGGCTTACGGACTTCGACGTCCTTCGTCGTGAATGTGCGGTTCCCGAAGAACCACCCGTCGACGATTTTGACGCCGGTCGCTTTCTGGAAGGACGAAAACAGTCCTTCAGAGCCCTTGTCGATCCAGTTGAAAGCGTGGTCGGTGTCGTTGAACGCGTACGCGGCATCGACGACGCCGATCGGCTCGTACGTGGAGCTCAGCGCCGAGGCCCCCTGCAGGTCGATGTCGATGTCGCCGGCCTGGACGAGCGGGAAGCGATCTGCGTCGGGACCGAGCTGGCTAGCCGGAAACAGCTCGACCGTGAAGCCGACGTTGGCCTCATGGAGACGTTTCTGGAGCAACTCGACGCCGCAGTAGTAGTTCGGCGTCTGCTCGTTCTGGCTGGTCGCGACGGTGAGCTTGACGGTCTCGGTGGCGCCACCCTCGGGGGTGCCCCCACCACCGCAGCCGGCGACGACGAGGGTGGTTGCTGCGAGCACTGACGCGGCGATTCGGCCTCGGCGCGTCGAGCGGGCTGTGCCCATAAGACTCTCCTCTTTTCTGCGCACATCTTCGTGCTTGCGCTGACGTGAATCGGTGGCCGAGACTGCGGCATCGGGTAGACGAAGTTCCTGCACTGGGGCGGGCGTCGTCGACCACGCTGTCAATGAGACGGCCCGGTGGCAGTGCCGACTCTGGCTGACTTCGTTCAGTTCGCAAAGCGATGTCCCGGCGAGTGGAACATGCCCCGGCGGCCGCCGGTTGACCGGTCTGCCGCTGAGTGGAACGATCCCCGTGCGCCGTTCCATTTGCATACGCTGAGCGCGACCAGTCTCCGTGGCAAAGCCCAGGAGTGTCCGTGATCGCATCCGAGACCGCACCCGTTCGCATCGGGGTCATCGGCGTCGGGTTCATGGGACGTCAGCACGTCGAGTTCATCCACGCGGCGTCGGGCGTCGAGCTGTCAGCCGTCGCCGATCCCGCCGCTGCGGAAGGCAGCTTCGGGTGTCCGAGATACCAGGACGCCGCCGCCATGCTGGAATCCGAGGAGCTCGATGCGGTCATCATCGCCAACCCGAACGCGCTTCACGTCGACACCGCGATCAAGTGCCTCGAGGCCGGTGTCGCCGTGCATCTTGAGAAGCCGGTCGCCTTGGACTACACGCAATCGCTTCGACTCGTCGACGCGGTCACGCGTCTGAACGGGCGTCTGCTGGTCGGCCACCATCGGCGCCATCATCCGGCGGTCGCTCGAGCCCGCGCAGCGATCCAGGCGGGCGAGATCGGGCAGATCGTCGCGGTCAGTGGGCTGTGGTCCGCTCGAAAGGAGGACGGCTACTTCACGGAGGCACCATGGCACCGGCAACGCGGCGCCGGCGTGATGCTCATCAACCTCGTGCACGACCTCGATCTGCTGCGCCACTTATGCGGCGAGGTCGCCGAGATCCAGGCGATCGTGAGTTCTCACGCGCGCAACCTGGAGGTCGAGGACACGGTCTCGGTGAACCTCCGATTTGAAGGCGGCGCCGTCGGCAGCTTTCTGGCCTCGGACGCCGGGGTCTCTCCGTGGGGCTGGGACCAATCCACCGAGGAGACCCTCGAGTTCCCGTTTCTTCCCGATGGCATGGCGTATCAGGTTGTCGGTACCCGCGGTGCTTTGTCGGTGCCGAATCTCGCCAAGTACTCTTATGATCCCCCGGTGTCCGCCGACTGGCACTCCCCCCTCTCCCGCACCTACCTTCCGGTCGCTCCACGCGGATCGTTTCAAGCGCAGCTAGAGCATTTTGTCGAGGTCGTCAGAGGGTCGGCGGAACCTCTCGTCTCGGCGGAGGACGCGTCGCGGACGCTCGCGCTCGTCGAGGCGGGGGCACTCGCGGCGCAGACCGATCAGACGGTCGACGTCGCGCGATTCCGTGCCGACGCCGTCGCCAAGGCGAGCGTGGAGCGTCACGCGAGACGAGCGGCGCCGGTCATGACAGCGTCGCCAGCTCGAGAGACCGACGTGATCGTCATCGGTGGCGGGCTCGCCGGTCTGTCCGCGACCCACCGAATCGCCACGAGCGGACTCAGCGTCGCCCTCATCGAAAAGTGCGAGCGACTGGGCGGCAGCTCGGCGATGAGCGGAGGCTGGTTCGCCTTGTCCGGCACCGCGATCCAGCGTCGGGCTGGAGTCGAGGACTCCGGCGCGCGCTTCATCGCGGACATGGTCGAGACGGGCGCGGGATCCGCCGATGAGGAACTGCTGCAACGGCTCGTCGAGCGTCAGATCGACGCCGTCGCCGCAATCGACCGCGCCGGCGCGTGGACGGACGAGCTCAAGATCAGCGCGGGGATGACCGTGCCACGCGCGCATCTGATCCGCATCCGCCAGCTGCTCGCGTTCCTCGAGGAGAAGGCGGTGGCGGCGGGCGCGGTCATCCTGCATTCGCACGCGGCCGACGGGCTGGTCTGGGATGGAGCCCGGGTGCACGGGGTCCGGTCGGCGAGCGGAGACTTGCTTGCCCGCGCAGGGGTGCTCCTCACGAGCGGGGGATTCTCTCGGTCCCGGAAGCTTGTCGAGCTGTTCGTGCCGGATCAGGTCGCGGCCATGCCGTACGGCGGCGTCGGCAACACCGGGGACGGTCTGCGGATGGCCTGGGCGCTGGGCGCTGGTGTGGCCGACATCGGGCACGTCGCCGGCACCTACGGACAGAGCCCCGAGACGACCGACGACGAGCACGAGCTCCTGACCGCGAACTACCTCGGTGCGATCCTCGTCAACGCCCACGGCGAGCGCTTCACGGACGAGTCGGAGTCGTACAAGGTCCTCGGGTCCGCCGTCCTCGCCCAGCCGAAGAGCATGGCGTATCAGGTTTTCGATTCCGTAGTGCGGGCCTTGTCGAAACCGGGCGTGCCGCTGTCGGACATGGAGCGGATCGAGGAGCTGGGGCATTTGGTGCGGGCACCGACGATCGCCGCGCTCGAGGAGAAGCTCGGGATTCCGGCGGGGCGGCTCGAGCGCACCGTGGAGGCGTACAACGAGGGCGTGTCCGGACGACGTGGTGACCGCTTCGGCCGAACCGGCCTCGTGAACGGCGTCGGTGCGCTCGTGCCCGTCACCGCGCCGCCCTTCTACGCATACCCCGCAGTGACCGCGATGACCTCCACCTTCGGCGGAGTAAGCGTCGGACCCGACACATCGGTGAAACGCATCGACGGGACGCGCATCGAGGGGTTGTACGCCGCTGGCGAGGTCGTGGGAGGGTTCCACGGCGCCTCGTACATGACGGGCACCGCGCTGACCAAGGCTCTCGTGTTCGGGGTCGAAGCCGCCGATACGATCGTCCGGGGCTGACGCGCGCCATAGGCTGGCTCCGCACTCCGCCGCGCGCATCGCGCCTATGTGCCGGCCCGATCACCGGCAGCTCATGACCCGAGTTCAGCGTGACCGTCGGTGCGAGGGCAATGCGGTGTCAGCCGTTCGCTTCGCCAGTCAGTCGGTCGGCGGCACGAATCGCAAGCTCGTACCCGAACACGCCCGCGCCGGCGATCACGACGCGCGCGACTGACGAGACGAGAGAGTTCTGATGGGCGGCATCGCGGGCGTGGATGTTGGTGATGTGGATCTCGACGATCGGGGCATCCAGCATTCGGAGCGCGTCGAGGACCGGTATGGAGCGGAAACTGAAGCCCGCGGGATTGATCACGACCGTCGCCTTCTCGCGATAGGCATCGTGCAGCCACTCGACGATCTGATGCTCCGCGTTGGACTGTGCAAAGAAAAGATCGAGCCCCAGCTCGTCGGCGAGCCGGACGCAGTCGGCTCGGACGTCTTCCAGCGTCGCGCTGCCGTACAGCTCGGGCTCGCGCTGACCGAGCATGTTCAGATTCGGGCCGTTCAGAACGTAGAGCTTCCTGGTCACGGATGGGACCTCTCCGGGGCGGCGGTTCCGCCCCGGAGATGTTTCCGTGGTCTGTGGCAACGCCCGCCGCCGCCATCGATGCGATGAATGGGATCGCGGCGTCACATCAGGCCCAGCAGCGTGGGCACGATCGTGACGATCGCCGAGAAGAGTGTTAGCAGCAGGAGGACGACGCCCAGGGGGATCAGGAAAGGCAGGATGCCGCGGAAGAGTTGGCCCATGGGCTTGCGCGTGATGGAGCCCACCACGAACAGAACGGCACCGACGGGTGGTGTCAACGAGCCGATCATCAGGTTGAGGATCATGATCACTCCGAGGTGCACGGGGTCGATCCCGTAGTCGGCGATGATCGGCATCAGGATCGGCACAAGCACCAGAATGACCGGCGGCGCCTCGAGGGGGATGCCGAGGAGGATCAGCAGCACATTCAGCAGGAGCAGGAAGACGGTCGGGTTTTCGGTCAGACTCGTGAGCCATTCGCCCAGGTTGCGGGACACCTGCTCTCGCGCCAGCACTTGACCCATGAGGTTGGACGCGCCGAGGATCAAGAGAATGCCGCCGGAGATGACGACTGTCTCCTTGGCGGCCGTCCAGAACACTTTCCGCGTCAGGGTGCGGTATAACAGCCCGAGCACGAGCGTGTAGGCGGCGGCGATGCCGGCGCTCTCCGTGGGAGTGAACCGGCCGCTGAAGATGCCGCCGAGGATGATCACCGGCAGCAGCATCGGGCCGATGACCCGTACCAGCGCCTTACGGGCCATCGCGCCGTCGAACGGGCGGCTGCTGGCCACCTCCGGGTGAAACCGTACCCAGATGAAGACGTAGACGGCCAGGCCAATCGCCATCAGCGCCGCGGGCAGGATCGAGCCCGCGAAGAGCGCGCCGGTGGAGATCGTGGCGGTAGCGGCGAATAGGACCGCGGGGATACTCGGTGGCATCACTGTGCTCATGAGCGAGCCGGACGCCGTCAGGCCCGCGGAAAAGCCGTAGGGATAGCCCGCCTTGAGCATCTGGGGGATCTGTACTTTGCTTGTGGACGCGGCATCCGCGAGCGCGGAGCCGCTGATCCATGAGAACCCGATCGCGGTGCCCAGGTTCACGTAAGCGAGGTTGCCTGGTAGCCGTGGAAGCAGGGCCCTCGCGAAGTCGTATAGCCGGGTGGCGATGCCGAGGTGGTTCGCGAGGGTGCCGACGAAGATGAACAGTGGCACCGCGAGCAGGGGAAAGCTGTTGATGCCGTTCACGATCGACGAGATTGCGTAGCCTGCCGACAGCCCGCGGCCGTAGAAGTACAGCATGCTGGGCGCGATCATCGCGAACGCGACGGGCACCCGAAGCAGCAGGAGGACGACAAGCAAGAGGATGTAGAGCCAGAGATCCACTGACTAGCCCTCCATCTCGGAGATGTCGAGCTTGCGCTCCGGGCGGTTGGCGTACGGGATCTTCACGGCCGAGTGGACCGCGGCCGACAGGAATCCAAGGAGAGCGAAGACGTACAGCGTGCCGAGGGGGATGTGCATAGCGGCGCTGGCTCGTGCCCACTCGATCTCGATCTTCACGAATGCCTCGTAGGCGAGCGCGAGACTCGTCGCGACCATGATGATGGCGGAGACGACCCGCAGCGCGATGAAGAGCTTCCTGCCCGCGAGTACCTGGTCGAATACTTCGAGCACGATGTGCCCGTTGCGGCCCACAAGGTAACCGGTGGTAATGAAGGTCATGGCGACCATGGACAGGAGGGCCAGTTCACCCGCGCCGACCCATCCGATCGCGGGAAAGTATCGCCCCAGCACCTGATACATCACACCGAGGAAGAGGAGGGCGAACAGCACAACCCCGATCGCAACCTCCACCGCCGACAGAACGCGCATGAACCTCGGGTCCGGCGGCACCCCCTCATTGAGCTGGGGGACCGTGTAAGAGGTGTTGGTGTGCTCGTAGCTGGACTCCTCGGGCTCCTTCTCGGTCACAGTGCCACCGCCTGGACGCTCCACGACGAGGAGTGCGCACCGCTATCAACATCAGGCGCCATGGTGTCTGAATTCATTGCCAACCTCTCCTGGTGCGGCCCGCCGCGTGCGCAGGCACGCGGCCACCCTTGCGACTCTGGGTCGTGGAACCGATGTCTGCAAAGTCATGTCTCGGCGAATGGAACGCTGCGCCACAGCAGCAGGGCTTCCGCCCGCCGCTGCCGGACACACCGATCCGTCTCCGCCGCCCGAGCTTTCGCCGTTCAGGCGAGGGTCGAACCGACGGAGACGAACAGTGCTGGTGCTGGCGGGACCGCACTACTTGACGCTCGTCACCGTCGAAGTCGATGCGAGCTGCACCTGGACTCCCGCCTGAAGGAACTTTCGCCCCCAGGGTCAGGGTCACCTCGCCTTCGGGCACGTTGTTGTCGAACTCGGCCTTCCCGCGGCGATGATCAACATCGTGTGACTTGACTGTGCTCGTCTCAGTTCTAGTCTCAGTTGTCAGCGTTCGTGGCCGTTCGCTAACGTTCGGGAACACGCCGCGCAGACTCAGATGAACGTCTGAGACACCGTGAAACGGGTCGGTGCGGACTTGGAAAGCGGGTTGGGCTCACGCCCTCGCGGGTTCGAATCCCGCATCCTCCGCCAACCTTAAACCATGCTCTGACCTGCGGAAACGCGTTCGGGATCGGATCGGCCCGGGACGGCGTCGCAGCAAACATCGAGGCGGCCAGTCTCAATTCCGGTCTCAGGTTTCCGGCCGCCGACTGCCCCGAAATCCGGCCTTCCGCGGTCCAGCCGTGTTTGCCGCCGTTCGCTGACATACGCCTCGCCTGATCAACCCGCTGCGAAAGCGAGTTGGGATGCGCGACGCTCGAATATCGGTAGCCGGACTTGCTCGGATCAGCGACCGCTATGCCTCGACAGTCCGCCGACACCTCGGACAGCTCCTTGGCTCCGGGCTGTTGTCGATCCGCTGCGACACGGCTCCGCAGATCTCGGGGGTGGCCCATCGCATGCTACTGGGTCGCGCGAGTGGCCCGTCGGAGCTGGCTCGTACGATTGCGCTGCTTCGCACCATGCGACAGCTGCGGATGTGCGCGTCATAACGGGTGAGGCAAGTCTGGTCTTCACCATCTACAGCCGGACATGCGACGATCTAGCGAAGTTCGAACCCGCCCTCGGTAAGAGCTGCCTGGCGTGCAACTGGACACCGCGGTCCCCTGAGCGATGCGGTAGACCCTTGCTATGCCCGCTGATGTGCCTGTGCTACTGGTATTGGACCTCGCCGGAACGTTCGCGTTCGCGTTGAACGGTGCGTTGACCGCGGTCCGTACCGCGCACCTGGACATCGTCGGTGTCATCACCCTCGGCATGATCACCGCCGTCGGTGGGGGCATTATTCGCGACGTCCTGCTCGGTGCCCTACCGCCGGCCACGTTCGTCGAATGGCGCTACCTGGCAGTGGCTGCCACCGGAGGGTTGATCGCGTTCTTGTTCAGCCGCTGGCTGACTCGAGTCCGGAACCCAATCGACGTGCTGGACGCCGCCGGGCTGAGCCTGTTCGCGGTCACCGGCGCAGGCAAAGCGCTCGAGCTGGGGGTCGGCCCGGCGCAGGCAATCATCCTGGGGGCCGTCACGGGGGTGGGTGGCGGCACGTTGCGGGACATGCTGATCCGACAGGTTCCCAGTGTGTTAAGCAGCGGGCTATACGCGATCCCGGCTCTGGTCGGCGCTGCGCTGTTCGTGGTCGCCGACAGGGTTGGTGTCCAGGATGTTCTCGGCGTACCGGTGGCGCTGGGTGCGGCTGTGGTGTGCTTTCTGATCCGGATGGTCGGTCTGCATTTCGGCATCGACGCACCGAAACCGCCCGGAACTGGAGATGGGCAATCTGGCGAGGAATGACCCGCAACGATCGAGGTCACCGGCCGCTGCCGCTATTTATCGCTCTCGTGCGAAGTGGGCGGCGGTGTGAGGTCGAGTGCCAGCAGAGCCCTTTGCACAATCTCGATGGGGGTGCCGTCGATATCGACGCTTACGCCGTCCTCGTCGGATGTCAGCGGATCGAGAGTTTCCATTTGGAAGGTCAGCATCGAGGCCGGCATGAAGTGGTCCGTCCGGGCGCCTATCCGGGACGCGAGCGTGTCCGGGCTTCCATGGAGGTGAAGGAACCGGACTCGGGCACTCGCGGTTCGCAAGATGTCGCGATAACTCCGGCGAAGCGCGGAGCAGGTGACGACCTGGTTTTCTTCGGTCTCGTCGATCCGCTGGCTGATTCGCTGCAGCCAGGGCGCCCGGTCGCTGTCGGTTAGCGGGATCCCAGCCGCCATCTTGGCGACGTTCTCTGGGCCGTGAAGATCATCCGCCTCCGTCTGCTTCCAGCCCAAGTCTTGAGCGAGCAGCGCAGCGATCGTCTTGCCCGACCCGGCTGGTGGCTCAGGCCCGTGAGAAGGGCATCGAGCTGGCACGATGGGCCACGAGGCGGAAGTTGGCGCTCGACACGTTCGCAGTCACATTCCAGGGCAGTATCCCAACAAGATGATCACCGACCAGATCAGATCCACCGTTTATCTGATAGACCCTCACGAGACCTAGCCCCAGCGACTTGCAACATAGAGGGCCACATTCTTGGATGGGATGGCGAATCGCATCCGTTGCGATCTCTACACGGTGGTTGTTCTCGCGTCGCCGGAGGGTGTTTCGCTGGTCAGCGGCCGGGTCGTCTGAGCGTTTCTGGGGGCCTTCAAACCGGCGTGACCAGGGCAGGGTTCCGGGCCCCGTCGGCGGCCCTGCAGGCACCACGCCGCAGTCTGGCGGTTCAGCGAGCCAGCCGGCGCTACGCTGTCGGGACGGCGGAGGGGCTTGCCGACAACTGCGGCGCGGCCGCCAACGGTCCCTACTTCGAGTTCGCAGATCCGATGGCGGTAGGGGCGCACCGTGACCGATCACCGCAGATCCGTGCGCGGTTACGCGCCGATCGGCTTACACGACCGTCGGCGGCGTCGCGAGCTTCGCCGCTACAGGCTGCAGGTGCTGCTGGTGATCGCGCTTGGTGGTGTATTGGGTGCGGCCGCGCGCTTCGCCGTTCAGGCCGCTTTCGCGGCGCCTCCCGGCGCGTTCCCCTGGGCCACGCTGATCATCAACCTCACCGGCTGCCTGCTGATCGGCGTGCTGATGGTGGTAATCGACATGGGCCCGGCACATCCGCTTACCCGACCATTCCTCGGCGTCGGCGTGCTCGGCGGCTACACGACGTTCTCCACCTACACCGCAGACGCACTCACCTTGGTCATCGCCGACCGACCCGGGCTCACACTGGTCTACCTGGTCGGCACACCACTGACCGCGTTGCTCGCCGTGGTTACCGGCGTCGCGCTCACCCGGACTGTCGCCCTCCGCCACCGCAAGAAGGGAACCCCATGACGCTCGCCGGACCCGCCAGAAGGCTCACCGTGATCATCGGTGAAGGCGACATTTGGCACCACAAACCCGTCTACACCGAGATCGTGCACCGTGCCCACAAAGCGGGACTGGCAGGCGCCAGCGTGTTCCGCGGCATCGAGGGGTTCGGCGCCTCCAACCACATCCACACCACTCGGATCCTCAGCCTCTCCGAAGATCTCCCAGTCGCCATCGTCATCGTGGATACCCCCGACAACATCGAGGAGTTTCTGCCTGCACTGGACGAACTCGTCTCCGAAGGCCTCGTGATCCTCGACGATGTCCACGTCCACCGCTACATCGGCAGGCTGCCAAAGTGACCCTTGCCTATGTCTGTATTGGCGCCGCGATAGGCGCCCCCCTGCGCTACCTCACCGACCGCTTGATCCAGTCCCGCCACGACACGCTCTTTCCTTGGGGGACCTTCGCCGTGAACATCATCGGCTCCCTGATCCTCGGCATACTCACCGGAGCAGCCTCACAGTCGCATCTTCCTAGGGGTCTAATTGCCGCCGTCGGGACCGGGTTCTGCGGCACCCTAACCACCTACAGCACCTTCAGCTACGAGACCTTCCGCCTGGCCGAGGACGGCGCACGACTGCTCGCGGCACTCAACCTCCTCGTTAGCATCGCCGCGGGCCTCTGTGCCGCCGTACTCGGCTACCTCATCGGCCGAATGCTCTAGCCCCAGCCGACCCATCGGTGTCTCCGCCGAGACCATCTTCACCGGGACTGGCCACTCTGGTTCTCGCCATTTGTCCCCGTCCTTGACCTGCCTCGGCGTCCGTGCTGGAGTACGCGACGCCGCGGCAATGCAGTGAAACGTCACAGTCCTGCCGGCCGACTGGATGAGCTCACGTGCATCCACCGTGGTCCGTCGCGCTTGGGGTATCGCAACATGCGCTGCTAGCGGAGTTTGGGACCAACCGAATTCTCCGGCCGCCGATCCCGGATCGACTCCAGCCCATTAGCGTGGACTGAGCAAGGCTTCGGAGCGGTCCGCAGCGAGTCCCCAGAATGCCGTTGAGGTGCCAGAAACGCCGAACGCCACTGAGAGCAATCCGCCTAGTCAAGAGTGCATTTCCCCTAGTCGCAGCAGCATTCGATGGCCCTCGTCATGCGCACCTCACCGGGCGACACGCCCATCGAGCGGGCTAGTGGCTGTTCTGGGCCGACCAAGACTGCGGGCTGCATCCGGCTTCTCTGGTCTCACTTGTGGTCTCATTTCCCGCTTGCCGCTGCGATGAAACTGAGCAATCCGCGCCGTGTCGCGCGGATTACGCTTCCCGAGTGGTCGCCGAGAGCAGATGGGGGATCCGAAGGCGCTCAGTGCTGAGTGCTGTGGTGGTCGTCACTTTCTCCTTGCTCGTCGGTGGAGCGTTTTTGTTGCTCGTGCTGCAGTCATCGCTGATCTCAGCCGCCTGGACCAATCTCGCTGTCCGCGCCAGCGATGTCGCGCGCCTCCTTGACGAGGAGGGCATTCGCGAAACTCAGTCAACGCTCGCCGAGGACCCGCACAGTGGCGAACAGGTGCAGATCGTCAACTCCTCTAATCACGTGGTCGCGTGGAGTACTCGGGGATTGCGCCGCGATCCCATCTCGTCGCTCCGGCCGGCACCGGGCAAAACGGCAAAGGAACAGTTGCCACGCGTGCCAGCGCTCGGTGACGACGACGATGAGGTCCTGGTGAGCGCCCGCGGCGTGGAAGTCCACGAACAGCACTACGTCGTACTGGTTGCCGCGCCCCTCGAGGTGCAGACCGACACCCTGCGTACGGTCGGGTTGCTGCTGCTCGCCGCCGCGCCGCTCCTCGTTGCGCTCGTTGCAGTGGCGGTGTGGGTCTTGGTCGGCCGGTCGCTGAACACTGTGGAACGGATCCGGCGGCAGGTTTCAGAAATCGATGGTCGCCGGTTGCATGAACGCATCGAGGTGCCGCCCACCGGGGATGAGATCGCGGCGCTGGCTTCGACGATGAACCGGATGCTGGACAGGCTGGAGGATTCGAACAATTCGCATCGGGCCTTCTTCTCAGATGCCAGTCACGAGCTGCGCAGCCCGCTGTCGACGCTAGTGACGACCGCGGAGGTAGCCAGCCTCGACAAGAGCGGTAAGACCTGGCTCGACATGCAGCACACAGTGCTCAACGAGTCGAGCCGCATGCAATCGCTGGTGGAGGATCTGCTGACGCTGGCGAAGGTCGATGCTCATCAACTGCCGCTGGATATCCAGGATGTTGATCTTGAAGACATCTTGGACTCGGAGATCAAGCGGCTGCGGACCGTCTCGAATCTGCAGATCACGACCGAGTTGCAACCCGTGCGGGTGCGCGGTGACGAGCGGCGGCTGACTCAGGTGTTCCGGAACATTCTCGACAACGCTGCGAGGCACGCTGAGTCAGCGATCATCGTCGGGATGCAGCGCCGTCCCGGCGACGTTGTGGTTTCAGTTGATAACGACGGCGAGATCATCAGTCCCAAAGATCGGAGCAGAGTGTTCGAGCGGTTCGCCCGGCTCGATGCCAGCCGCTCCACCGATGGCGGCGGAAGTGGTCTAGGACTGGCGATCAGTCGAGAGATCATGGTCGCGCATGGCGGAACGGTGGTGGCCACGGAGGGTGCGGGAGTGTGCCGCTTTCAGGTGACCTTGCCGGTAGTCGACTGATCATCCCGAACCGGGATCTGGATCCAGTCGGTAGCCCATGCCGCGGATCGTGCTCAGCGTTTGCAGCCCGTATGGGGCGTCGATCTTCTTGCGCAAGTAGCCGATGTAGACCTCGACAACGTTTTCGCTGCCCTCGTACGCCGGATCCCAGACATTGTTCAAGATATCGAACTTGCCCACCACGCTCTCGGCGTTCCGCATCAGGTAGGTCAGCAGACTGAACTCGCGTGCCGTGAGTTTGATCAACTCGCTGCGGCGGGTGACCGTCCGGCGCCCCGGGTCCAAAACCAGTGAGCCCACCGTGAGCTTGTTGGGACGCTCCGGTGCGCCGCGACGAATCAACGCTCGGAGCCGCGCCACCAGGACCTTGAAACTGAACGGCTTGGTCAAGTAGTCGTCGGCGCCAAGATCAAAAGCATCGGTTTGGTCGTACTCGCCATCCTTTGCGGTGAGCATGATCACCGGGGTCCAGTTCTCTCGCTCCCGAATCTCCTTCAGCACGTCGTACCCATTCATGCCCGGCAGCATGATGTCGAGGATCGCGACGTCGTAGCTGAACTCCGAGGCCGCCCAGAGACCACTGACTCCGTCGTGGACCACGTCGACGACAAAGCCCTCGCCGACAAGGCCGCGGCGCATGGACTCCGCGAGGCCCTTCTTGTCCTCCACGATCAACACCCGCAAGAGAGTCTCCTTTGGTTCCTGTTCGCCCGCCCAAGTATTCAAGCTCGGCCTAGCGGCCGCGTCTCAGTCTCTCAGTTTCAGCACAGCAGGTATCGACCACATTGGAGCGTGAACGGCGGATCTGGGAGCAATAACTGAGGGGAGCGGCGCGATGCTCAAACCGGCTGCCCCAACCCTGCGGCGGTCAGAGGTCCGGCCCGGCCACTGGGGGCAGTGGCTGGTGACCGGTGCCGCCGGGCTGGTCGGCTTTGTCGTCCTCGCGCTGCTGCTAGTTTTCGAAACCGGTATCGGTCAGCTCGACCACGAGCTGCTGGCCGGGGTGATCAGCCTGCGCAGCCCCGACCTTACGGCCTTCGCGAGTGCGGTGACATGGCTTGGATCTGCGTCAGTGGTGGTGTGGCTGGGCATTGCCGCAGCCGTCATTCTTGGCCTCCGATCACGCCGGATGCTACTGCCCCTTTCCTTGTTCGGAGCGTTGGCGGCAACCGCGAGCCTGGTCACGATTCTCAAGATCGCGCTCGACCGGCCTCGACCACCTGCCGAGCTCGTCGTAGGCGTACCACTGTCGAGTGACGCATTTCCGTCTGGCCACACGACCGATGGTTCAGTGCTCGTCATGCTCGTCGCTTCCATGCTCGCGCTGACGTTCGGAAACGTTCTGGTGCGCCGGCTGCTGATGATCAGCGCGTGCTTGATTGCGCTGTTGATTGGCTGTAGCCGCACCTATCTCGGTCTTCATTGGCCCAGCGACGTGCTGGGCGGGTGGCTGCTGGCCACGACGATGGTGTCAGTCACGATGGCTTTGGTGAATTTGGCGTTGGTACCGTCTCCGGGGGGTGAGACAGTGCCTGACGTGCTCGATCCGGGCGCCATCGACGATGCAGCGGAGCAGTTGATCCTGCAACAGGCCGGCCGTGCTCAGGAGTAGCACCTCCGTGCCATGATCACCCTAGGGCCCGCGAGGTGGTGATCAGCAGCCCCAGTCTGGCAGGCTGTTGCACGGACCATGATCATCGAGCGTGAGGTGCCTCCCGGATGGCCCCATTGCGCCTAAAGGTGTGACGCAAGGCCGGCAGCTGCATGTCTTGTTACTTCGGCGCTTGCTGGCCGCCGAGAAGCTGGCGCCGGTATCGGCGAAGGGCTGACGCGGTGGCGCCGCCTCATTGCAGCCTCTAGCGGTCGACTCAGCTGGTTCTCAGCTTGAGTGAGCCAATCTGGCGCGCGTGCATTGGGCCGCAGGTACACCGGCAGCGATCAGAACGGGGAGGATTGCCATGAGGAGCCTTCTGCGTTGAGCACCCAGTCTGCAACCAGAAAAGACGCCGAAGGGGTCGCCGCGAATTCGGGTGGCATCGACATTCGATGAGGGTCACCAGCACACGTTGGAGCATCCGATCCCGGATGCTTGCGCTCTACCGGCGATCGCCTGGGGTCGTTGCCGCAGGTTGCATTGCCGTGCTGCTGGGATTCGCGTACCTTCTCGCTTCGCCGATGGGCCGGGACTTTTCGGCACAGCTAGCTCACGCCCAGCTAGCCGAGTCGCATTGGCCTGAGCTGTTGGACCTGCGTTGGTATAGCGGTTTCAACCCACTCGGCTACAGCGTCTTGTCTCCTCCGGTGATGGCGCTTCTGGGCGTGCGCCTCACGACGGCGCTTGCCTACGTCGCGAGCGTCGTGCTGTTCGCGGCATTGTTGAAGCGCACCGCCGTCCCGCGACCGGTCGCCAGCGCGATTGTTGGGGCGGTCTGCCTTACCGGGAATCTCGTGGTCACTAGGACTACGTTCGCGCTAGGTCTCGCCATAGCGCTTGGTGCCCTGTTGGCTCTTGTGTCCGGACGCCTAGGCCTCACTTTTGGGCTGTCTGTCCTAGCACCGCTCGCAAGTCCGGTAGCTGGTCTGTTCCTCGGTGTAGCTGGCGGTGCGCTTTTCCTGTCCGGTCGGCGGCGAGAGGGCGTGAAGCTGGCTGTCAGCGCCATGGTGCCGACCGTCGCCGTCAGCTTGGCGTTTGGCAACGGCGGGTACCAAACCTTCGCAGGGAAACAAGCCCTGATGAGTCTCCTCGTCTGCGTAGCCGTGGCCGGATTGTGTTGGCGCCGCTCGGTTGTGCGGTGGGGTGCGTTGTTATCGGCAGGGCTGGTAGCTGCGGCCTATCTGTTCCCGACGCCGGTGGGTACGACCGCGACACGTCTGCCTGAGTTGTTCGCTGCGCCGATTGTCGTGGCGGTCGCGGCCATCCCCTTGGTCGCCCTCATTGCCGCCACCGCAAGCGTGGTCTTGCTGCTGCCGCCGGTATCCATCACAGAGGTGCAAGAACGGGGCGATCCCGCGGTCAGCGCGGAGTTCTATGCGCCCCTGCTGGACCAGCTGGCCGCTCGTCGGGCTGCCGGGCCAATTGAGGTGGTTCCAACGCAGCGGCGCGGCGAAGCTGCCTTCGTGGCACCGGCGGTTGCAATTGCAAAAGGGTGGTCGCGACAAGTCGACACCGGACGCAACGCCATCTTCTACGACGGATCCCTCAACGCCGACACCTATCGGAAATGGCTCGACGACAAC
Organism: uncultured Actinomycetota bacterium; assembly: GCA_963836855.1. GTDB lineage: Bacteria > Actinomycetota > Actinomycetes > Propionibacteriales > Propionibacteriaceae > Microlunatus. The sequence goes on from CAWILN010000004.1 coordinate 16,398, forward strand.
GCCATCTCCTATGTGGCTATCTCTCAAGGGCCGTATGACTGGTCGGCGCCCGATGAAGTCGCCCTAGTACACGGCGGATTGCCGTACTTGCAAGAGGTGTGGTCTGACAGCACGTGGACTCTCTATGCAGTGGCGAACCCACGGCCAGTCATCTCACCCCCGGGGCAAGTCATCGCTCGTGATGCCGTTTCTCTAACGGTGTCCTTGCCTGAGCCGGGTGAATATGTGGTGCGCGTGCGTTGGTCTCGGTACTTGACCGCCTCCAATGGCTGTATGCGACCCACCGAAGATGGTTGGTCAATGGTCGTGGTTGAACACCCCGGCACTACCGAGATCGAAGGCAGCTTCGCGCCACGCCATTGTTGATCCAGCTGCTGAGAAGGTCTCGGCATGGGCGCGAGTCTGAACGCGATGCCACGACTCCAAAACCCTTCACTGCCTTAGAACAGGCCGTTCACCGGCCGTGGGGTTACGCGACGAGGCGGCTGCGGAGATCGGGCGGGAGCAACCGGGATCCCTTCATGAGCTGATAGGCCACGACTACGGTGACGGTTTCCGCAGCCAGCAGGCCAACGAGAACTAGGACCTGCACGGCGCCAGCCTGGACCGGAGTCCCGCCGCCCAAAAGCACTCCGACAAAGGCTCCTGGCAGCGTGACCAAACCCACAGTGCGCGTCTGGTCGAGTGCCGGCACGAGGGCTTCTGGCAGCCGACGCTCAATCACCTCGCCGATCGCCATCGGGCGAGGTAGACCGATCGAGAGCGCTGCCTCGTAGCTTCCGTGCTCCTCGCGGAGTGCAGCGAAGCACCGTCGACCGGCTAACGACTGCGCCGACATCGATCCGCCGATGATGATGCCAGCCATCGGCACCAGAGCCGCCCCGTTCCAAGGCACCGCGCCCGAGAGGAAGATCACGGTCAGAACGGGCACAACGCCGCAGCCGATTGCGACGGCGACCCACGGCCAGGCCCGCGGGGCCTCGATACGCCGCGAGGAGGTGAAAACTGCGACACCGAACATGAAAGCGGCAAACACCAAAGACCAGGCCAGCTGGCTGAGTACTGCGGTGATCACCAAAGCGACCGCCGCCAGTTGCACAACGGCACGTACGGCAGCCGTGGCGATGGAACGCTCGACCTTCAACCGGCCTACCCACGACGCGGCGATGGCCAGCATGACCAAGACCACCAGAGCGATAACAAGCGGCAATCCCGGCTGATGGGTCACAACTCAGTCTCCCAGCAGACGGCGAGGCAGCCGAGATGGTCAACCTTCGGCGGCGAAACCGGTATCGTCGGCGCCTAGGCCAATCCGAGCAGCAGCTCGTGCTGTCCCAGCATCCCGGGCCGCGATCAGATCCCGTCCAAGCCGTCCGCGGCGATCTGGTGCGACAGCAGTAGGCCGGCCGGGCCGGCCCCGGTGAGGGCAATCTGAGTGCGCATGATCACCGTCCGCTCGAGTCTTGACTGGGTGCCCGGAGGGTGACCTCCACCCGGGCTTGCAGCTCCGCGACGCTGGCGCCAAAGGTCTCGGTGACGACAACCCCGTCCCGGGTGATCATGATCGTCGCGTAGTCGGTGTAGATCCGATCCACGCAGCCGAGCCCCGTCAGCGGGTATGTGCTGCGCGGGACGAGCTTGGCCGTGCCGTCCTTCGCGAACAAGGTCATCATGACGAAGACCGACTTGGCCCCGATCGCGAGGTCCATCGCTCCACCCACGGCCGGGATCGCCCCCGGCGCGCCCGTGTGCCAGTTGGCCAGATCGCCGCCTTCGGAGACCTGGTAAGCGCCGAGGACGCAGACGTCGAGATGACCGCCGCGCATCATCGCGAACGAATCGGCGTGATGAAAGTAAGACGCGCCCGACAGCTCAGTCACCGGGATTTTGCCAGCGTTGATCAGATCCGGGTCAATCTGATCAGGGCGGGCGGCGGGACCCATGTTGAGCATGCCGTTCTCGGTGTGCAGAACCACGCCGGACTCCGGTGTCAAGAAGTCGGCGACAGTTGTGGGCTGCCCGATGCCGAGATTCACGTACGAGCCCGGCGGGATCGCGGCAGCGACCGCGGCTGCGAGCTCGTCCTTGCTGCGCGGGCCGCGGTCGAGATGCTCGACCGATACCCCCGTCTCGATCATGCTCATTTCCGGACCTCCTTGGGTGGGTCATCACGACCGAGGTCGAGGATGCGGTCGACGAAGATCCCTGGCGTCACCACCACCTCCGGGTCAATCTGTCCGATCTCCACGACGCGATGCACCTCGGCGATCGTCAATGCGGCCGCGGTGGCCATCACGGGTCCGAAGTTCCGCGCGGTCTTGCGATACACCAGGTTGCCCATCCGGTCCCCGACGTAAGCGCCGATGAGGGCCACATCACCCTTGATCGGGTACTCCAACAGGTAGTCGCGCCCATCGATCGTTCTTTGTTCCTTCCCTTCGGCCAGAGGAGTGCCGACCCCAGTCGGACCGTAGAAGGCGCCGATGCCGGCGCCGGCCGCCCGCATCCGTTCGGCGAGGTTCCCCTGCGGGACCAGCTCGAGCTCGATCTTCCCGGCCCTGTAAAGCCCGTCGAAGACGTAAGAGTCACTTTGCCGCGGAAAGGAGCAGATCATCTTGCGTACCCGCCCGGCGGCAAGCAGCGCAGCCAGCCCGGTGTCGCCGTTCCCGGCGTTATTGTTCACCACGGTCAGATCCCCGGCGCCTTGCCGGATCAAGGCCTCGATCAAGATCACCGGCATCCCGGCCATGCCGAATCCACCGATCAAGATCGTCGAACCGTCAGCGATCCCGGCGACTGCAGCGTCCGCGTCGTCGGTGACTAAGGTTCTCATGCCAGCTCACCTGAGCTGTTCTCCACGACGACCGCGAGCGCCTGGCCGACGCCAATGCAAATTGCTGCCACACCCCAGCGTTCCCGGCGTTCCTGCAACACCTTCGTCAGCGTGCCAAGAATGCGGCCTCCGGAGGCGCCCAAGGGATGCCCGATCGCAATCGCGCCGCCGCGTACGTTGACGATCTCGGGATCGATTCCCCATGCGTCGATGCAGGCCAGGGACTGCACGGCGAAGGCTTCGTTCAGTTCGACCGCACCCACGTCAGCCCAGCCAATGCCGGCCCGGCGGAGCGCGTTTTCGGCCGCCTCCACGGGCGCGTACCCGAACATCGGCGGGTCCAGCGCGTACGCACCGCGACCGGCGATCCGCGCCACCGGAGCCGATCCGATGCGGTCCGCGGCCGTCTCGGAGCCGAGCAGCACCGCCGAGGCTCCGTCGTTGAGCGGAGAGGCGTTGCCCGCGGTGATCGTGCCGTCGGACCGGAACACCGGCTTCAGCGCCGCCAACGTCTCCGGAGTGCTGCCTGCCCGGATCGTCTCGTCCCGAACGAGGTCGGATCCGGGCACCTGCATCACGAGATCGTCGTAAAAGCCTGCCGCCCAAGCCGCGTCGGCCAGCTGGTGTGAGCGGGCCGCGAAGGTGTCCTGCCGCTCCCGGGAGATCCCATACTTCTCGCGCAGCTGCTCATTGCCTTCCCCTAACGAGACGGTCCACTCTGCCGGCATCCGTTCGTTGACCAGCCGCCAGCCCAACGTGGTCGAGACCGCCTCCAGGTTCCCCGGCGGGAAGGGGCGGGCGGGTTTCAGCAGCACCCAGGGCGCGCGGGTCATCGATTCCACCCCACCGGCGACGGCGACGTCGGCATCGCCGGTCTCGATCGTGCGGGAAGCGATCATGGCGGCGTCGAGGCTGGACCCGCACAGCCGGTTCACCGTAGTCGCCGGGACGGAGGTCGGCAGGCCGGCCAGCAGCACCGCCATTCGGCCCACGTTCCGGTTCTCCTCACCGGCCCCGTTGGCGTTTCCCCAGACGACCTCGTTGATCGCTCCCGGATCCAGGCCGGGAGTCTTGGCCAGCAACCCGGTGAGCACTGCCGCGGCAAGATCATCGGGGCGGATCTGCGCAAGTCCGCCGCCAAGTTTGCCGAACGGAGTGCGGACAGCGGCGTAGACGTAGGCGCCTCTCATCGATCATCCTCAGTCATCGATCGTCCTCGGTCATCGATCGTCCTCCTCGGGTGTTGTCTCCTCGTCGGCCAGTGCGGCTTGCGCGATGCGGAACGCGGTGTTGGCGTCGGGTACGCCGCAGTAGATGGCGGTCTGCAGCAAGACCTCCTTGATCTCGTTGACGCTGAGTCCGTTCCTACGCGCGGCCCGTATATGCATGGCGAGCTCCTCATGGTGGCCCCGAGCCACCAGTGCGGTGAGAGTGATCATGGAACGACTGCGCCGGTCCAAGCCCGGGCGGGTCCAGATGCTGCCCCAGGCGTACTCGGTGATCAACTGCTGGAAGTCCCGCGTGAAGTCGGTCGTAGCCGACGTGGCCCGGTCAACATGAGCGTCACCGAGCACCTGGCGTCGGACCTGCATTCCTGCCGCATAACGGTCCGCGTCGGGCTCCTCAGCGTCAAGGTGCTCCATGATCAGCTTCGCCACCTCCTGAGGCGCCTCAGCCGGTGCCAGGTGCGCTACCCCGTCCAGGATTTGCAACGCGCCGCGCTGTACGCCATCTGCGATCTCGCGGAGCAGGTCCGTCTGCGTCGCGACGTCCTCAGCCCCCGCTACCGCGAGCACCGGAACAGCGATCTCGGCCAGCCTGGCGCGAACGTCGAAGTCGGCCAGTGCCTCGCACGCTAAGGCGTACGCCTCCGCGTCAGCGGCGCGTAAGGAGTCCAGCAACCGGCCGCCGACGTCTGGGTCCCGCTCGAGGAACCCCGGCGCGAACCACCGCTCGACGGACTGGTTGATCACGACAGTGGTGCCCGATGCGCGAACCCGCGCGGCTCGCTCCCGCCAGCCTTCGGCTGTGCCGATCTTGGCTCCGGTGCAAAGTAGGACCGCGGCGAGGATTCGGTCGGGCGCATCCAACAATGCCTGGAGCCCGACCGCACCGCCGAGCGAGTCGCCCGCGTAGTACAGCCGCCCGCCCGGCTCCCCGCGGTCAGTCAGCACCTGATCGGCGAGTGCCAGCACGCCGGAGGCGAGCTCCGCCATGGTGAACCCGGCCGATACTGGCTCGGTATTTCGGCCGTGGCCAGGCAGGTCCCATGCGACGACATGGAATCGCTCTCCGAGTAGAGCCGCACTGGCCGACCACAGGGCGGCGGCGGACGTGCCGATTGAAGTACCCAGCAGCAGCAGCGGTCCGGCACTCGGGTCGCTCAGCTGCACTCCGCTGATCCGGGGAACGCTCATCAGACCACTCCAGACCGCTGACCAGCCCGAGCCAAAACCCGGTCGATGATGAGCTCCGTGGCGCCCAGATACTCCTTGGTCGCCTCGCCGCCGACCAGGTCGGCCATCGCTTGCTGCTCTGCTTCGATCCCGGCTGCTGAGCCCAGGTTGGCGGCCATGCGATCTTCGTCGACGACCAGCCCGGTGATCAACTCCGACGCCTGCGACGCCGCGACCACGGTCCGGCGAGCCAGGTCGCGCAGCGTGGCCCACTCGGCGTGCCAGGATCCGTCCGGGCGTTCGTCGACGTTGGTGGCGGCGGCGAGGTGCAGGGTCGAGGCAAGCGGCGGTCCGGTCAGCGCCGCGCGGCGGATTAGCACCGAGAGCACCGGATTCTGCTTCTGCGGCATGGTCGACGAGCCGCCGCCGCTGCCCTCGGCCAGCTCGGCGATCTCCGGCCGGGACAGGGTGGCCACGTCGGCAGCGATCCGCCCATAGGCGTCGATGCAGCCGACCAGGGCATCGCCCGCGGCGGTGACCAGGCTCCGCGAGGTGTGCCACGGGACTGCAGGAGCCAGTCCGAGCGCACTGGCGACCGACTCGACCAGCCGCCACGACACCTGCGCCGGTTCCGGTAGTCCGCGAAGTCGGGCCAGTTCGGTGGACGCGGCCAGCGTGCCGGCGGCCCCACCGAGCTGCACCCGAAGCCGGGATCGTATGGCTGCCAGCGCCTCCGCGGCGTCCAGCACACCGGTGAGCCAGTTCGCCGCCTTGAGGCCGAATGTGATCGGTACGGCGTGCTGGGTCAGGGTGCGACCGACCATCGGTGTGGACCGGTGCTCGGAGACGAGTCCGCACAGGCCCTCGACCTGCCCGCGCAACTCGTCGTCTAGCCGCTCGACGACGTCGCGTAAGCAAATCATCAGTGCGGTGTCGAGGACGTCCTGACTGGTGAGCCCGCGATGCACCCAACGCGCGGGTTCGGAGCTCAGCCGCTCGCGCAGCAATTGGACCACGCCGATCACTGGGTTGCCGCCGGCCTCCGCACGGTCAGCCAGGTCCGCCAGGTCGTCCTCGCTCAGCAGCCCGCGGATCTCGGTTTGCGCCTCCGCCGGCGCGATTTTGTGTTCGGCCAGCGCCTCGAGCCACGCGTGCTCGACCGATTCCATCGCCGTCAGCAGAGCCCAATCGGACATCAGGGCACCCGCGCGGGTGTCCCCGGGCCAGAACAGGCGCCCGTCCCCGGGCCCGTACGGGTTGGTCACTCCTCAGTGCCCCGGGTAGCGCAAGAAGACTGTCTCGCCCTCTCCCTGGAGGACGATGTCGAACAGGAACCCACTTTCATCGACCCGGGACAGGAGCGTGGCCCGTTCCGGCTCCGGAAGCGAGGACAGCAGCGGGTCGGCGTCCAGCACGGCGGCGTCTTGCGGGAGGTAGGCCCGAGTAAACAGCCGATTGGGCAGCCCGCGAGCAAACACTGTGATGGCGAAGAACGCCGCCTTGCCCGGCTCGGCACCAGGCTTGAGCGTGGTGAAGGTGTAGCTGCCGGTGTCATCGGTGGATGCGCGCCCCCAGCCGGTGAACGTCCAGCCGTCCCGGCGGAGCGAACCTTCCTGCTGAACGACCGACCCGGCTTCGTCGAGCTGCCAGAGCTCGAGCAGCGCGTCCGGCACCGGCTGCCCGGCGCCGTCGGTGACCCGGCCGTACAACCGGACGGCCCGCGGATGACCGGGTGGCACCAGCTCGCTGTCGCGGTGGTACGGCAACGCGTACCCGAAGAACGGGCCGACCGTCTGGCCGGGGGTGGGCGGCAGCGCGGGACTCACGCCGCGTCCTCCTCGTCCATCGGCGTACGCCGGCGCCCGGTCAGGACAATGTCCCAGCGATATCCGGTGTTCCACTCGTGCTGGCTCACGTCATGGTCATAGCAGGCCACCAGCCTGTCCCGGGCGTCGGCATCGACGACGGTCTGCAGGATTGGATCGAGTGGGAACAGCGGGTCGCCGGGGAAGTACATCTGGGTGATCATCCGTTGGGTGAATTCAGTGCCGAACAGCGAGAAGTGGATGTGTGCCGGGCGCCAGGCGTTGCGGTGGTTCTTCCACGGATACGGCCCCGGCTTGATCGTCGTGAACCGGTAGGACCCGTCGTCGGTGGTCAGACACCGGCCCACCCCGGTGAAGTTCGGATCGATCGGTGACGGATGCTGGTCACGCTTATGCAGGTACCGGCCGCCGGCGTTGGCCTGCCAGATCTCCACCAGCTGGCCCCGGACCGGCCGGCCCTCGCCGTCCAGCACCCTGCCGGTGACGATCATCCGCTCTCCGATCGGCTCACCACCGTGCTGGATCGTCAGGTCGGCCTCGATGGCGTGCACATCCCGATGGCCGAAGCAGGGCGCCCACAGCTCGATCGTCTCCGGATCGGCGTGCCGCAAGTCCTTGGTCGGGTGCCGCAGGATGGTGCTCCGGTACGGCGGGTAGTCCAGCCGGGGCTGAAGTTCAACCACGCCCGAAACCCGGTAGCTGGCCTCGATCGCCTGGATCTCGGCGGTGATCACGGACTGGCTGGTCGCGGCGCTGTCGGAGTCGGCTGGCAGGGCATGATCGAAGGTCTCTGCGATCGTTGCCTCGGCGTTGGGGCTAGTCACCCCGCGAACGCTACCGAGTCGCTCGCAATGCGGCGACGCTACACTTCCGCTGAGCGGAAGGTGCGGGATGGCGGGCAATACGTCCACAGCAGGCCGAACCGTGACGTCGCGCGTGCTGGGCCTGCTGGGCGCGTTTGACGCCGAGCACCGCCAGCTGACCTTGACCGAGCTGGCCGCCCGTGCCGACCTCTCGCTGCCCACCGCGCATCGGTTGGTCGCCGAACTCGAGGCCTGGGGTGCGCTTGCCCGCCGCGAGTCGGGCGCGTACGTCGTCGGCCGCCGCGTCTGGGACCTCGGGTTGCTGGCACCGGTGCAAACGGGTCTGCGGCAGGTCGCGGAGCCGTTCCTGCACGACATCTACGCCGCGACACTCGCCACCGTCCACCTCGCCGTACGGGAAGGGCTCGAGGTTCTCTACCTCGACCGGCTTTCAGGTCGTCGCTCGGTGCCGATCGTAAGCCGGGTTGGTACTCGGCTGCCGGCGCACGCCACCGCGGTCGGCAAGATCCTCCTTGCCCATGCACCGGACGACGTGCAGGAGGCGGCGTTGAGATCGCTGACCAGGGTCACCCCGTACACGATCACCAATCCGGCGACCTTCCGCCGGCAGCTGGCCCGCGTCCGCATCGAGGGCTACGCGACGACGTCGGAGGAGATGAGTCTGGGCGCCTGCTCAGTCGCCGTCCCGATCATGAAGAATGTTGAGGCCATCGCCGCCGTCGGGCTGGTCGTCCGCAGCCTCAAACGTGATCGCGCACGGCTCGTGGCATCGCTGCGGACCGCTGCCGAGGGGATCAGCCGCAGTCTGGCCTGAGGGTGAGCCTGGACAGATTGCCATGGCTAGCCATGGGCCGCTTCAAGGCCGCCGCTCTCAGGCGTAGAGACGGGCCCCGCTTGCGCGCTGCGCCGCCAGCCGGACGGGCGCGTTGGCGGCCCCGTAGCCGTCGTAGCCGCCGTTCCGCTGGACCACCTCGAAGAACACCTCGCCCACCGTGGCGGTGTAGAAGTGCACGAACTCTCCGCCCGCCTCGCGGTCGTAGAGGAGACCGAGCTCACGCAGTTGGGCGATGGTCTCGGGGGCGAGGTCGAACCGGGCGACCAGGTCGTCGTAGTAGTTGTCCGGGACGGTGAGGAACTCCAGCCCGCGGTCCCGAGCCTCTCGGGCGAGGTCGACGATGCGGTCGGTGCTGAAGGCGACGTGTTGGGGCAGTCCGGAACTCTCCAAGACCGGTGGAGCGACGTTCAGCGGCACCCGGATGGACCCGTCCACGGTCCGCATCACCTGGCTGCGGACGAGTCCAGTGGGTCCGGCCACCTCCACGGCCACCGAGGCGTCCAGCCCCAGCACGCTGGTGTAGAACAACACCGACTCGTCGAACTCCTGCCAGCGCTGCACCAAGTTCACATGATCGATCCGAGCCGGCTGCACGGCGGCTGACCCCCCAGGCGCCACCACTCCATGCTCGAACTCCGCGGTCCACTGCGGCTCAACCCCGTCCGCCGGCGAGGGGCAGAGGAAGATCTCGGTGCCGTCCGGAGCCCGAACAGCCTCGAGGGCTACCTCGCCTGCGTACGTCCGCCGGTACACCGGCGGAGACTGCAGAGCCTTGGCGCGGGCCACCGCGCCGCCGAGGTCTGGGACGTCGAACCCCAGCGCCGCCAGGTGGGGCTGCTGATCGCTGGCGTACTGCTCATTGAGGACCACTCGAGCACGGCCGGCGGACCAGAGCCGTACGGGCTTGGTCCGGTGTTGCCCGCGGAAGGTAAAGCCAAGCTGGCCGAGCGTCTGCTCGACGGCACTGGTGTTCTCCGCCTTGATTTCGACGAAGTCAAGCCCCGCCGGGCTCGGCGTCCGCGGCAGTTTGACCAGACCTTCGCCGCCGGCTGCGGCCGGGCTCCGGCCGGCGGCCTGCCGCTGCGCCACCTGGTCCTCCAGCCAGGCCAGCGAGCGGCGGGCGTGGGCGGCGGTCCGGGCGACGTCAGTCTGCCGGAATATGTCGTTGAAAACCTCCAGCGACAGCGGTCCGGAATAGCCCGCGCACAGCACATGGCTGACGAAGGCGGCGAGGTCCCAGGCACCCTCACCGGGAAACAGCCGGTGGTGTCGACTCCAGGAGAGCACGTCCATGCTCAGTGCGGGGGCGTCGGCCAGCTGGAGGTAGAAGATCTTCTCGCCCGGGATCTGCAGGATGCCGGCTGGATCGTGGCCTCGGGACAGGATATGGAAGCTGTCCAGGCAGAGACCGATCCGCGGGTGATCGGCGCGCTCGACGATTCGCCACGAGCGCCGGTAATCGTCCACGAACCGACCCCAGGCCAAGGCTTCGAACGCGACCCGCACGCCGTAGCCCTCAGCGAGGTCACCGAGTGCTCGGAGCTGGTCGGCGGAGGTCTGGTCGGAGTCGATGGTGGCAGTGGCCACATTGCTGCAGACCAAGATCGTCTCGATGCCCAGCCGCTGCATGAGGGCGAACTTGGCCTCGGCCCGGCGTAGGTTGTCGGCCAGGAGCTCTGCGGTAACGCCCTCGAAGTCACGAAACGGCTGGTAGAGGTCGAGGCTCAGCCCCAGCCGCTCGGCGAGGGCTCGGATCTCCTCGGGCCCAGATTCGCTGGCCACCAGGTCCGGCTCGAAGATCTCGACGCCATCGAAGCCGGCTGCGGCACACGCGTGCAGCTTCTCGACCAGGCTGCCGCTGAGGCAGACAGTGGCGGCGCTGGTGCGCATCTTTGCCTCCGACGTACGCTGTGTACCAAACAGTACATTATCCCTTCGCCGACAGTCACCGATGACCTAGAGTTGCCCCATGTCCACGCTGGCCAAGACCGAACGGGTGCGCGACGCGGATCGCACCCGGGCCGAGCTGCTAGCCGTGGCTACTCAGGTGTTTGCAGAGGACGGATACTCCGGAGCCCGAGTCGATGAAATCGCCGAGCGTACCCGCACCACGAAACGCATGATCTACTACTACTTCGGCGGCAAGGAACAGCTCTACCTCGCCGTTCTGGAGCAGGCCTACACCACGATCCGTGAGGCGGAGAACAACCTTCCCGTCGATGACCTGGCTCCGGTCGACGCCCTCCGGAAGCTGGCCGAGCTGACCTACGACCATCACCGGGACCACCCCGACTTCATCCGGCTGGTGTCGATCGAGAACATCCATCGTGGCGAGTTCATCCGCCGGATCGACTCGTTGCGGACTCTGTCGGCGCCAATGGTCTCCCGGCTGGATGCGCTGCTGGCGCGGGGCCGTGCCGCTGGGCAGTTCCGCTCCGACGTCGACGCGGTGGACGTTCACCTAGTAATCAGCGCGTACTGCGTCTTCCAGGTCGCCAACCAGCACACCTTCCAGTACCTGTTCGGCTGCGACATGGCCGCGCCGGAGAACCGCGACCATCTCCGCGCCATGATCGGTGACGTCGTGGTGGCCTGGCTCACCGCTCGCTGAGTCTCGCGTCGCTGTCCTCGGGGACCACCGTCAGGTGGATTCGGCTCGGGCGGTGCGGATCGTGCAAGATCTGCTGGGAGGCGACGACGAGCTCGGTGGCATCTAACGGATTGCTGGCGGTGTTGGTGTGCCGGATCCACCGGGGGTGGCTGCTGGAGGTGACGTCGACCCGGATGCGATGTCCCGGCAAGAATGTGACCGCGGTGGCCTGGAGGTCAATGCACAGCTCGTACGCAGTCCCGGGAGTGACACTCACCGCCCGCACTAGCTCGATCCGGCCGGCAGCCGGGTAGCCGGCCCGGCAACTCAGCCTGATGATCCCGTCGGCCAGATTGATCGCGCGTCCATCGGGATGGACGTCGACCAATCGGGCGACGAAGTCAGTGTCAGCGGCCGAAGAGGTGGCGAACAGCGTCACCCACACCGCGCCGATCACCGTGTAGGGGGCGTCCAGGACTGCGCTCGTGTAGGAAAGTACGTCGGATCGTGCCTCGATCTCCCGTTGGTCGACGGGGCCGGGTGGCCATCGCGGCGGCAGCATCGTCGACCCGCCCCGGGTCGGCACCGGGTCGGACGGGTCGTACTGGAAGCGGTCTGGGCGGCTGGGCGGCGCAAGGGCGCGACGAAGTCCTCCGCCGGGATGGAGGTGCCAGTCCTCGACCCGCCCGGCCGGGACGGGGTAGTGGTCGTAGCCGCGCCAGCGGTTCTCCCCCATCACGAACAACTGCACGGGTGGGACACCGACTAGCCCCTGATCGTCGCCCTTAAGGGTGGCGTCGAACCAGCGCAGGTGCTCCGCGTTCAGACCTCCGGTCCCGCCGAGGTCGGCGCCGGAGGCGTCCGGCCCGAAGTCGACCTCCCCTTGGCGGTTCAGGAAAGAGCTGTGCGTCCACGGCCCGACCAGCAGACGGGGCGGCCGCCGGTGCGACCTGGCCGCGGCGGCGGCCATCGCCTGGTATTGGTCCAGGGTGCCTCTGGTGAAGATGTCGTACCAGCCGCCGATGTGGAACGTGTCCGCCCGTACCACCTCGTACGTGTCGGCCGGCCACGGCCGTCGGTTCAGAGGAGCGTCCGGTGGCCGGTCCATCGCGGCGATGACCTCGCCCATCATGCTGCCGGGCAGTTCGCCGAGCTGCCGCAGTGGCAGCAGGTCGAACAGCTCACCAGAGGCCAGCTGCGCCGTTGTCTCCGCAAGCAGCCGTTGCTCCTCGGCGGCGCCGGCCGGATCGTCGACCCAGTGGCGGCGCAGCGCATCAGCGCCGATCTGGACTTGGTACCAGCCGAGCCGGGAACCTTCGTGGGCTCCCCCCGGCCGCTCCTGGGCCTCCAGGTTGTGGTGGAACTTCGAGACGCCGAGCACCATGCTCCGGAGCGCCGGCGGCCCGGTGACGGCAGCGCGCCACTGCGTCTCGGCGTGGTAGGAGCGACCCCACGTGCCGACCCGCCCGTTGGAGCCGGGCAACCCAGCGGCCCACTGGACCGTGTCGTACCCGTCCTCGAACTCGTGGACACCGGGGTCGAAGTCGCCGTCGGAGGCGTACCGACCGCGGACGTCCTGCATCACCACGACGTAACCGGCAGCTGCCAGCTTTACGGGGTCGGCATAGACCGGGTTGATGTTGGTGTTCTTGTCGTACGGCTGGCGCGACAGCAGCACGGGGTACGCACCATCGTCTGGAGGCCGGTAGACATTGGCTCGCAGCACGACGCCGTCCCGCATCCGAGCCGGCACATCGTGCTCGATGACGACGCGCTGGCCCGGGCCGGTCGACGATCCGACGTTCACGCCGCCGCTTGGACCTCGGCTCTACGACCCAGGTCGTTCAGGTGCACCTTGTAGTTGTCCCTTGCAGTGGCCGCTGAAATGGCGGACAGCAGGCAGGCGACTGCGACGAGGACCGCGACCGGAACCCACCCGGTGCTGCCCTCCCCCTCGATGGCGGCCGCGATGGAGGGGGAGAAGCCCCCGATAGCGAAACCGATCTGGGTCCCGATGGCCATGCCCGACAGCCGCACCTTGGTGCTGAACATCTCGCCGTAGAAGGAGGGCCACACACCGTTAGCTGCGCTGTAGACGACTCCGGACATCAGAATACCGACGAGGAAGATGAGCACGATATTTTGCGCCGAGATGGCTGCGAAGTAGGCGAAGATCAAGACCCCGGAGCCCAGCGCACCGCCGATGAACACCGGCTTGCGGCCGATCCGGTCCGACAGGGTCGCCCAGAGCGGGATGGCGACGAGCGCGACTGCGTTCGCGCTGATCCCCACCCACAGCATGACGGTGGAGCTGATGCCCACGTCCTTGGTTGCATACGCCAAGGCGTAGACCCCGAAGATAGTGCTGACCACCGAGACCAGCGCGGCGACAATGACTCGGAGCACATTCGCCCAATGATCACGGAACAGGATCGCCACCGGCATTCGCGGTACCGCGTCGTGGGCGACCTCCTCCTGGAAGGCGGGCGTCTCGTCCAGTGTTCGTCGGATGATGAGGCCGACAACCACGACGACAACGCTGAGCAAGAACGGGATCCGCCACCCCCAGGACAGCAGTTGCTCCTTGGACAGCACGGCCGCCAGCGGCAAGAACACGGCATTGGCCACAATTGAACCGGCCTGGGTGCCACTCAGGGTGAAGCTGCTGTAATAACCGCGCCGACCGGGCGGGGCGTGCTCCAGTGTCAGGGAGTTCGCGCCGGCCTGCTCACCGGATGCGGAGAAGCCTTGCAAGAGCCGCAGCAGCACGAGCAATGCCGGGGCGAGCGCGCCGACCTGGCTGTAGGTCGGCAGCAACCCGATCGCGAAGGTCGAGACGCCCATCAGGATCAATGTGGCGATCAAGACACGCTTGCGACCGAACTTGTCGCCGAGATGGCCCATGAAGAAGGCGCCGACCGGCCGCGCCACGTAACCCACCCCGAACGTCGCCAGCGAAGCGATGGTCGCGACGGTTTGGTTGCCCTGGGGGAAGAAGATGCTCGGGAATACCAGGGCGGCCGCAGTGCCGTAGATGAAGAAGTCGTAGTACTCCAATACGCTGCCGATCCAGGCGGCTATCGCCGCTTTCTTCGGCGTCCTTACGCCCTCAGGTTCGTGGGAGCTCTCTGGCTCGATGCCGACTTCGTCCATCCGGAACTCCTTGGTCCGTCGAGTGGCTGCGAGGATGCCGGGAGAAGGGTGCCCGGTCGGGTCTCCTTCCGACACTCGCCATTTCACCACGTACGTACCGGTTAGTACAATAGTTCAACCGTGGCAGGCTTCGGAGGGAGGCAGGCTGTGTTGCCTCGTTCGTATCTGGTCGGGCTGGTCGGCGTGGGCGTCGGACCCTCGCTGACGCCGACAATCCACATGCTCGAAGCTCGGGCTCTGGGCCTGGACTACGTGTACCGCACCGTCGACCTGACGGCCTGGGGCGTGCCGCCGTCGGAGATCGGCACCCTGCTGCACTATGCCGCCGCGCTCGGCTTTGACGCCCTGAATATCACCCATCCATGCAAGCAGCTGGTCGTCGAGCACCTCGACCGAGTGGCCGAGCAAGCCGCCCGGTTGGGTGCGGTAAACACCGTGCTCTTCTCCGGCGGCGCGACGACGGGGTATAACACCGATCAGCGGGGATTCGCCACCGCCCTGGCCACCGAGCTGCCCGGGGCGGCGAAGGACGTGGTCGTTCAGCTCGGAGCCGGCGGCGCCGGCGCGGCAGTGGCCGACGCGTTGCTTGAGAGCGGGGTCGAGCATCTGATTCTCGTCGACAGGGACGAGGACAAGGCTGTGGCCTTGGCAGCGCAGTTGGCGGCGCGGTTCCCGGCGGCCCGGGTCGAGGCGAGCCAAGCAGGCAAGCTGCCAGTGCTGATCCCCGCGGCTGACGGACTGGTGCACTGCACCCCAACTGGGATGGCGGACCATCCCGGCATACCCCTGGACCCGACGCTGCTGCATTCCGGACTGTGGGTGTCCGACATCGTTTACCGGCCGCTGGAGACCGCTCTACTGCATGCCGCCCGAGCGGCCGGCTGCCGCGTCCTGCACGGCGGGTATATGGTCGTGCACCAGGCCGCTGAGACGCTCCAGCTGATAACGGGGCGCGAGCCCGATGTCGCGCGGATGCTGCGCACCTTCGCCGGTTTGGTGGACGGCAGCAAAGCCTGAGGCGTGCGTCCGCTAGAGCTCGACGATTACCTGCCGGCTAGCCTGCCCGATCTGGCCAGTTGGTTCAGCTTTAGTCTCATTCGCGACTATTCAGCAGGGTTCATGATCGGTTGCCATGCCTGTAATCGCCGCCTCGCGGCGCGGTCTGACCATACTTTCAAACCTGCCTCGAGCAGGATGTGGGCTGCGTGCGGGGCTTTTGTCGGGACCCGGATATCTGCGACTAGCTCCACTCAGAGTTGGACCGGACGCGCTGGCCCGCGCGTCGAATCTCACCCGTAGGTCCCCGCACGCAGCGCGGTGCGCGGACCGCCCGACCGTTCCATTACGAAGTTTGCCAGCCCGACGATCATCATGCGGCAACGGGCAACCCAGGAGTTGGCGCGGCCCGCTCGGCTAGGACACTGCGGTAGTGATCGATCAGCCGGTCGCCGAGCTCGGCCCAGCCGCGGTCTTGGACCGCCGCCCGCCCCGCCGCCCCGAATGCCTGGCGCAACTTCGGATTGGCCGCGAGCGACCCGACGACGGCGGCAATCGCTGCCTCGTCGCCAGCCGGCACCAACGCTCCGTTGATGCCCGGCATAACCAGGTCGAGCGGGCCTCCGGCCGCCGGTGCGACCACCGGGACGCCGCTCGCCTGAGCCTCCTGGACCGACTGGCAAAACGTCTCGTGGGGCCCTGGATGGACGAAGACGTCCAGGCTTGCGAAGAGCCGGGCGAGATGCTCGCCGCCGTGGAAACCGAGGAATACGGCCTGCGGCAGCGCCCGCTCCGCCTCCCGGCGGGCTGGCCCATCACCGATCACGACCAGGCGTACACCACGCAGGCGCGAAGTCGCCCGGAGTAAATCGAGCCGCTTCTCGGCGGCCACGCGGCCCACGTATCCGACCAGGATCTCCCCATTCGGCGCGAGCGCCCGCCTTATCGCGCTGTTGCGCTTACTGGAGTGAAAGCGAGTCGCATCGACACCTCGACCCCATAGCCAGACGTTTCGGATGCCGTGTGCGTTCAGGTCTGCCGCGGCAGTGGTGGACGGAGCAAGTGTGCGGTCAGCGCCATTGTGGATCGTGCGAAGCCATTTCCAGGCGCTGGCCTCGCCCCAGCCCAGCCCAAGGTAGTAGCGCAGGTACGCGGGCACCGCGGTTTGATAGACGGCGACAGATGGCAGGCGATATTGCCGAGCGAGTGCGGCGGCGCGAGCGCCGACAAGGAACGGGCTCGCGAGGTGCAACATGTCGGGCGCGTGCCAGATCAGCGCGCCAGTGAGGCGGGCACTCGGCACGCCCAAGCGGAAGTTGCGATACCGCGGCAGCGACACGCTAGCGACACGGACGACTGGATAAGGGTGCACACCCCTGACGCGTCGCTCGGTAAAAGAGGGCGCTGGGGTGAGGACCAGCGGCTCGTGACCACGCGCGACAAGATGGTCCGCGACGCGGACGACTGAGTTCGCGACCCCGTTAACGGCCGGAGGGAACGACTCCGTGATGATCGCAATGCGCATGCTCTTACAGTGAAGCGCGCACAGATGCAGTTGGCTACGACCGGCTGAAGTGTCGGCGAACAGTGTCTTTATGGAGGATGACGTTGGTCAACACCGGTCGTACACCGGAAATTCGTGCACTGGGACCAGGACGACATCCTGCTCTTCGAAGTCCAGGGGTCCCTGACCCCCAGCTGCATTACGGTGATCTTGGTGATCGTGCCGTCGCGCAGCTCATGCGAGAATGCCACGTCGCTGCGATGGGTCGTACCGGTCCGCGTCGGGCACTCCGGGCGAGTCGCTGCGAGCTCATTCATCAAGCGTCGGGAGGTCCCGTTGGTCCCGTCGCAGCGGATGGTTGTCTGGAACCTCGACCAGCACAATTCGCACTCCGTCCGGATCCGCGATCCACATCTCCAGCAGCCCCCAGGCCTCTTGCCGAGGCTCGCGGAGAATCGGTACTCCGGCGTGAAGCAGCCGCCTGTGCTCGCCCCGCACGTCGCGGACTTGGACCCAGATTGCCATCGCGTTTCCGGGCGGATCGGTCGACCGTCCGCTGACTTCCAAGAGCCCGTTGCCCAAGAAGAACACCGCGGCAGGTGCATCCTGACTGCCGAACTGACGGTAGATCGCTAAACCCAATGTTTCCCCGTAGAACCGGTGGCTGCGGTGCGGCTCAGAGGGGCGTAAGAGAATTCGGCTGGCGAGTACGTCCATGGCGCCATCCTGCCGTCTGTCGGTGCTCTCAGGAGGATCACCAAGATTGCTCTGGGGACGGCCGGTCGAGGAAGTCTTAGACGGGCGAGGGAGCGTCGGGCCGCAGCAAACCGGCAGCTCGAAGATCTGACCACAGACCTGGCGGAACCCTGCCGTTGTACAGGTTGACGTTGCGCTGAACTTCCGCGGCCAAGCGCATACCGAGGGCCACATTCACGACGCAGAGATGGGCCAAGGGAAAAGCGATGGCGGCAGCGGGAAGGCTTGTTCCGTGCTGCTCACAGATGTCAGCAATCTCGTTGGCGCGAGCAATCACCTCAGGTGCTGCAGCTTCGTAGTTGAACTTGGCCCCAGGTCGCGCAGGCGCGGAACGATGACTTGGGCCTTTCGATCGTCACTGCCGACGTCAGAACCTACGCGAACCTGCTACCAACCATCGGGTCCGCAGTAACTATTAGGAGCGTTCGAGGCCCTGGGGCAACGAGGCCTGGGATCATCAGCGCAATTGAGCGCGTGACCCCTAACCTCTGGATCGGTGATCAACGTGAACCTTCCCTGGTCGGCTGGCGAATGGACTCATCCGCCCATCTCCGCTACGGAGCACGGCGATGATCTTCTCATCACCGCCGCAGAGGGCAGCGACGCGTGGCGAACGACCTCCTACGGATTCATTCACGACAGTGAGCACGCACTTCTTGCGGACTTTCCATCAAACAGCGCGATGGAAGTGGAGTTCACTGCCTCCTTCTCCCACCAGTTCGATCAAGCTGGGATCTTCGTTCGTGTCTCTTCAGAACGGTGGGTCAAAGCTGGCGTCGAGTTTGCTGACGGGCAGCCGTACATCGGGGCCGTCGTCACTGATGGACGATCGGACTGGTCCGTGTCGCCAGCGCCGGACTGGATGGGAAAGCGCGTCCTCATCCGCGTCAGTTGGGTCGGCGACGCGCTCACGATTCGAGCTAAACCAGACCACGACAAATTCCAACTTGTCCGCGTTGTGCCGTTCGGGCCCGACTTGATCGCCGTCGCTGGGCCGTATACGTGTGCGCCCACGCGAGCAGGGCTAACCGTCACGTTCCATGGCTGGCGCACTGCTGAGCATGATCGCAGCCTGCACTAGGGCATCAACCGGCACGACCTTGATGCTGGAGACCATTCCCCGACGCTGTTGAGCAGCCGCTTTGCTAATGTCTCTGCCGCTTCTGCAACGCTGATGTTTGGAGGACGCGCATGACGGACACCGCCCCAAGCAACGACGACCGGCACGATGTTCAGACCAGGGTCGAGAAGCTTCTGAGCCAAATGACGCCAGCCGAGAAGGCGGGACAGCTCACCCAGTACTTCTACTTCCGGCTACCGGCCGGCGCGGAGGTGGACCCCGCCCTGCCCATGGAGGCAGCGGAGCAACCCCGAGCGGTGGAGCAGGCCTTGCAGCGGGGCGAGGCCGGGTCGCTGCTGTTCGTCACTGATCCAGCGGAGATCAACCGGCTGCAGCGTCTCGCGGTCGCCGGCAACCGCCTCGACATCCCGCTGCTGTTCGGATTCGACGTGATCCACGGTCTGCGGACCATCTTGCCGGTCCCGATAGCGCTGGCAGCGTCCTGGGATATGGAGATCATCGAGCAGGGTCAGGCGGTAGCTGCCCGTGAGGCACGCGCGGTCGGCATCCATTGGGCCTTCGCGCCAATGGTTGACATCGCCCGGGATCCGCGGTGGGGGCGGATCATCGAAGGAGCAGGCGAGGATCCATTCCTGGGTGCCGCCGTGGCCGCGGCCCAGGTCCGCGGCTTGCAGGGTGGCAACCTAGGACAGCCGGATCGCGTCATCGCCGGGCCTAAACACTTCGTCGGGTACGGAGGCGCGCTGGGTGGCCGGGACTACGACGAGGTGAACCTGTCCGACTACGAGCTGTGGAACATCTACTTCCCGCCCTTCCGAGCAGCCGTACAAGCCGGAGCGGGCAACGTGATGACTGCCTACATGCCTCTCAACGGCGTCCCGGCAACAGCCAGCGGCTGGCTCTTCACCAAGGTGCTACGCGACACATGGGGCTTCCAGGGATTCGCCGTCAGCGACGCCAACGCCATCCGCAATCTGGTCACCCACGATTTCGCGGCCGATTTGGCCGACGCAGGTGGCCGCGCAGTATCCGCCGGAGTTGACATGGAAATGGCCATGTCCGATCCGGCCTATGCGCATCTGCCTGAGGCGCTGGAGACCGGTGCCGTGAGCATTGACGTGATCGACGCGAGCGTGCGCCGGATTCTCGAGGCGAAGTTCCGCCTAGGCCTGTTCGACAACCCTTACGTGGACGAGAACCAGGCACGCGATGTGCTGTCCGATCCACAACACCGCGAGGTGGCGCGCGTCGCCGCGGAACGCTCTGCCGTACTCCTCCGAAATGAAGACAGTCTGTTGCCGCTCGACATGGATCAGCTCAGCTCCATCGCGGTGATCGGGCCGCTGGCTGACTCCCGCCGCGACACCATCGGGCCCTGGGTATTCGACTTCGACCTGGACGAGACGGTGACCGTCCTTGAGGGTATGCGGCGCAAGGCCGGCAATAGGGTGCGGGTGGATTACGCGCCCGGCATCCCGGTTGTCCAGCGAGTGTTCCCGTCGATGTTTGACATGTTCGGCGGAAACCGGCCCGAGGACCCTACGGGCTTCGACGCCGCCGCCGAGTTCGACCGCGCCGTACAGTTGGCCCGCGCCGCCGAAGTCGCCGTCGTCGTAGTTGGAGAGTGGCAAAACATGATCGGCGAGGCGGCGTCGCGATCCTCCCTCGAGTTGCCCGGGCGCCAGCTGGAATTGCTCCAGGCAGTCGTTGGAACCGGCACCCCGACACTGCTGCTGGTCATGAACGGTCGGCCCCTCGACCTGCGCTGGGCCGCCGACAACGTGCCGGCGATCCTCGATATCTGGTACCCCGGCAGTCAAGGCGGTGCCGCCGTGGCCAACTTGCTGTTCGGCACCGTCACCCCCGGTGGCAAATTGCCGTTCAGCTGGCCACGTACGGTCGGGCAGGTTCCGATCATCTATTCCCACACCCGCTCCCATGAGCCGCAGAACCAGATCCGCCGCTACTGGGACGAGGCCAGCACACCGTTGTTCCCCTTCGGGTACGGGCTGAGCTACGCCCAGTTCACCTACTCAGGTCTCAACGTCGACCAATCCTCGATCACTTTGGAAGGGACGGTCACCGTCTCGGTCCAGATCACCAACAACTCTGACCGCGAGGCCACCGAGGTCGTGCAGCTCTATCTCCATCAGCGCTACGGCGCCGCCTCTCGGCCTGTCCGCGAACTCAAAGGCTTCCAGCGCGTGACCCTGCCGGCCCAGACCTCGCGCGAAGTCCAGTTCGTACTCGGCTCGGAGGCCCGACGGTACTGGAGCACAACCTCGCGGGACTGGGTGCTGGACAGCTCGGTGTTCGACATCTGGGTGGGCGGCGACTCGACGGCTGAGCTGGCCACCACCTTCGAAGTGACCGAAGACTGAGGGCGGTCCCGGATACATGGGCGTGGCCCAGTCATGTTGCTGATGCTGTGACGTCTGGTTAGGCCATGCTCGAAAGCAACGACGCCGCTACACAGGCTCGGCAGACGCTGGAGCTCGCGCTGCGCGTAGGAGATGTGTTACTAGCCGCCGGAATGTCGGCCAACGACGTCGTGGTCGAGATGCTGCGCATCACCGAGGCGTACGAGCTCAAGCGAGTCCACGTCGACCTCACGTTCACCTCGATCACAGTCACGTACTACGCAGCACCGACGACTGTCCCCATGACACTTGTGCGTACCGTCCAACCCGATGTCCTCGACTTCACCAAGGTGCGGCGGGTCCAGGCGCTCGCGGAGGGCATCCGCGCAGGACTGCCTCTCGAAGATGCGATCAACGAGCTGGAAAAGATTCGTGACGCACCTCGCCTGTATTCGGGATGGGTCGCGTCGGCCGGCAACGCCGCTATAGCGCCTGGGGTCACGCTGCTGTTTACCGTGTCGTGGCCGATCCTGTTGATTACTTTCGTCACTGGCTTTGTCGTGGACCGACTGTTGGTATGGGCCAGCGCGCGTCGGCTGCCGCCGTTCTTCTCCCAGCTCGCGGCCGCTGCGTTCATCACCTTGGTGGCCACGGGTCTGAGCGCCCTCGGCAGCCGCGGCGTAAACATCCTGCTAGGTGTGGACCCCACGCTGATCGTTGTTGGTGGAATCATCTTGCTGGTTGCCGGAATGACCGCCGTGGGAGCCATGCAGGACGCCATCGACCAGTTCTATGTGACCGCCTCGGCACGCTTCCTCGAGGTAGCGATGATGACCGCCGGCATTGTGCTTGGCATCGTGGCCGGCCTGCAGGTAGGCGTGGCTCTCGGCCATCCCATAGCCGTCTCGACACAAGCACTGACTCTTGGGCCGGTAGTGGCCCAATTCATCGGAGCCACGGTCACTTCGGCCGCGTTCGCGCTGTCGGCCTATGCCGGGTTGAGGACTGTGGTGCTGGCAGGTCTGATGGGTGCCCTCGGTTGGGCCGGTTACCTAGGGATGGTCACTTTAGGATTCGGTGAGGTCACCGCGAACTCTGCTGGAGCCCTTCTCGCGGCTTTCGTCGCGACCATCATTGCGCGCAAATTCCGGACCCCTAACTTTGCGCTGATCGCAGCGGCGATCCTGCCGCTCGTTCCCGGCTTATCGCTCTTCACCGGGTTGCTGCAGGCAGTCGGGACTTTGGGCCAACCAGCAGATCTGGCGGCCAGCGGCGTCACGTTGCTTCAGGCCCTCGGGGTTGCAGTGGGTATTGCTGCCGGGGCAACGCTGGGCACCTACTTGGGTCGTCCAGTCAAGGAGCAACTCCGGCGCATTCGGAACCTACCGAGACCAGGTCGATCCCGGAGAAGCCCCAGCAAGCAGACGACTGAGCCATAGCCGCAATCGGAGAACCAAACGCTGGTAGCCGGGGCGCGATGAAGGCCGACGATCTCGGTAGGGAAAAATGTCGACCGGAGGTCGATGCGATGTATGAAGCGCCCTATGAGCTGGGTTCGGCGGCTGATGGCTATCCGCTCCGGATCCGCGCCCGCGGCAGATCAGTCCTGACCAATCCAACGCTCAATCGTGGCACCGCGTTCACGCCTGAGCAGCGCCAGATGTTGGGCCTGCAGGGCCTGTTGCCGAGTGGGGTGTCCACCTTGGAGGGGCAGCGGCGGCGGGTGTACGCCCAGTACCGCCGGCAACCAGATGATCTGGCCAAGAACGTGTTTCTGGGCAACATGCGGGACCGCAACGAGGTGCTGTTCTACCGGCTGCTCAGCGAACACCTAGAGGAGATGCTGCCGATCGTCTACACCCCCACAGTCGGCCAAGCGATCGAACGCTACAGCCACGAGTTCCGCCGCCCACACGGGGTGTACCTCTCGGTCGACCACCCGGAGGATGTGGAGGAATCGCTACGCAACTACGGCCTGGGCAGTGAGGACGTGGACCTGCTGGTAGCCACAGACTCCGAAGGCATCTTGGGCATCGGCGACCAGGGCGTCGGCGGCATCGACATCGCCATCGGCAAACTGGCGGTGTACACCGCTGCGGCAGGGCTGCACCCGCGCCGGGTGATCCCGGTCGTGCTGGACATGGGCACCGACAACCTGCGCCTACTCAACGACGAGATGTACATCGGCAACCGGCATGCCCGGGTGCGGGACCAGCGCTACGACGACCTGATCGACGCCTATGTCACCGCGGCCACCAAGCTGTTCCCGCAGGCGATGTTGCACTGGGAGGACTTCGGCGCCAGCAACGCCCGCCGCATCTTGAACAAGTACGCCTCACGGGTATGCACCTTCAACGACGACATGCAAGGCACCGCGGCCGTTGTGCTGGCCGCTGCAGTCGCCGGGGTCAAGGCGGCGGGCGCCCGGATGCGCGACCAGCGAGTGGTCATCCATGGTGCCGGCACCGCCGGCATCGGCATCGCCGACATGATGCGGGAGGCCATGCTCCAGGAAGGACTCACCGAACAGGAAGCAACGGCCAGGTTCTGGGCCGTCGATAGCCGCGGGCTGCTGACCGACGACTACCCGGTGGCGTTACGGGACTTCCAACAGCCGTACGCCCGCCCAGCCGCTGAGGTTGCTACCTGGCCGAGACATGCAGTCAGCCCGATCACGCTTGCCGACGTGGTGACCAATGCCAACCCGACGATGCTGATCGGCACCTCGACTCAGTCCGGGGCATTTACCGAGGGCATCGTGCGGCACATGGCAGCAACGGTGGATCGCCCCATCATCATGCCGCTGTCCAATCCGACCTCCAAGGCCGAAGCGGTCCCGGAAGACCTGATCCGATGGACGGACGGCCGGGCGCTGGTAGCCACCGGCAGCCCATTCCCACCGGTCAGCTACGGCGGACGGAGCTATACCATCGCCCAGTCGAACAATGCGCTGGTCTTCCCTGGGCTTGGGCTGGGTGTGGCGGTGGTCCGTGCGCGCCGGATCACCGACGCCATGATCGCAGCCGCTGCTGACGCCGTTGCGGCATTCGCGGACCCGACCGGCACGGGCGGGGCGTTACTGCCACCGGTGACGGAGCTGCGTACGGTCTCAGCCGCGGTCGCCATAGCGGTGGCCCAGGCCGCCGATGAGCATGGCTTGGCCGAGCGGCCACTGACGGACCCCGTCAAACAGATTCACCAGGCGATGTGGCGCCCTGAGTATCCGCCCATCGAACGGATCTGACTTCGCGAACGAGCCCCCACCGAGCTCGCGCAGCGCAACCTTCCGACCCGACGGTTTACTTCAGCCGATCGGCAAGCGCAGGCCCGGGGGAGATCCATGTCAGCGCATCACGCAGCCGGTCGCGCCAGTTCTCCCACGTGTGACCGTCCCGGGCCTCGACGTAACGCACGTCCATTCCCGCGGCCTCGAAAACCGGCACGATGGATCGGTTCGGAATAATCAGTGGCTCGTAGAGTCCACAGCTGACGAAAAGTCGATCGGTAACGCGACGTGGCCGTTCGCGGTAGCGATTGACGAATCTCACCACAGGGTCGAAGACACGGCCACCACCGTGGTCTGTTCCAGCGTCGGCAGACAAAAACGAGCCAGACATGAGGGCAAGAGATCCGTACCTGCGTGGGGATCGGTACGCGACCGACAGTGCCGCGACGGCCCCAAAGCTGGCGCCCAGCAGGGCCCGACCGGAACGGTTGCGCACGAGGGGAAGCTCGGCTTCGAGCCGCGGCAAGAGCTCGTGAGTGAGGAAGCGGGCATGCTCGGCAGAATTTGCGTATTCCACCAGCCGATCCTTCGGATGTAGGAACGCCACAACCATGTCGGCGATCTCACGACGATGGATGAGATTGTCGAGTACGACCTTCGCAGCGGAGTACTGCAAGAAGTCGCCACCGTCGTGCACAACCAGCAACGAAAATGACTTGTCTTGACGGAACCGAGCTGGCAGATAGATGGTCACCGGACAATCGCGCTGTAATGCTCGGCTGTCCACGGTGAGCTCGATGAGCTCGCCTGGTGCCACGCTCTGATCTGGAAAGGTCCAGTCGGGTGTCATGTAGCCGTGCGCAAAGCAGACAGACGAGGCGCCGAAAGGACTGTGCGAGTGCTTGGGGTTCAGGGGGTCATTGAAACGCTCGACGTGCTCGCCGCGGCGTACCTCCAGCTGGTAGTTGATGCGTGAGCCTTCGGGCACCTTGAGCACGATGTACCACAGCGTCGTGGCGGATAGTCGCCGCATCGGTAGTCGACTGGGCAAGCCAAGAATGCGCTGCGCGAGATGCACCTCATCGGCCTCGCCCCGGAAGAGGAACGTGCAGTGCCGGCCTTCGACGATGGGAACGTCGTGGGTGGCGAGAAAGCCATCCACCGCCGCCTCATCGACCAGATCCTGTTGCTGGAACTGGTTGATGGCGAGGCGACTGGTGCCGGATCCGGCCGACCAATGCTGACGACGTACTGGGGCGCTACTCACTGGGCGTACACATGTATGGTGCGGCCAGCGTCGTCGAGGAGCCCACGCAAAACGTCGTAGTCGGGATGACGCATGCGTACGTAGGCATTCGCCATGTAACCGGCTTCTACGCCCTGAGTCGGCGTGCCTGGCGGAGGCAGGTGCGCATCGATCACCCACTCCCCCGACCTCGCTTGGATGTCCTCGACACCGGAATACCCGGTGATCTGACCGTCGTTGTCCGGCCGCAGCGCAACGATGCCGGTGGAGTGGCTTCGGGATGGGCGGACAGCGATGTGATCATGCACGATGCTGTTTGCCCACTCGCGGTACATGTCGAGGTCGTTGCCAACCGAATACAGATCCCAGGCGCCCACGCCGGGCGGGCGGCAGCCGATCTCAGAAAACCGCAGTCCCTTCGGACCGAAGAACCACTCCATGTGGGTTGCGCTGGTCCCAATCCCCAGGGCTTGGTTGACGCGGGCACCCAGTTCGCGAAGCTGCACGTAGTCAGATACTGAGTCCACGCGATTGGTGGCGATGAACTGCGGAGAAATCCATCGAGCGCGCATCGCTTCAAGCACGTTCGGGTAATAGTGCGAGACGAAGTCGAGAGCTACATTCCCGTTGACACAAACCGTGTCGTAAAAGCCCTCGTGGCCCTCGACGAATTCCTCAACCGCGATCGAATCAACCGCTTGGCCTCCAAACATGCCGAGCGCAGCGTCGAGTTCGGGCTTGTTGTCCACGCGGGTCGTGTCGAGGGCACCGGCACCCGTACGTGGCTTGAGGATCAGCGGATACCCCACGGCGTCGGCAAACTCGTACACCTCATCCGCGGTGTGCGCAGCTCGCGAGGCGGCCGTCGGCACGCCTGCCGAACGCAGAACCTCCTTCATCGATGGCTTGTCTCGGCACAGCCATGCCGTACGCACCGATGTGCCGGGGATCGTGCAGTTCTCTCGCACCTTGGCGGCAGTGAGAGTGTGCGACTCAATTGTCGCCTCAAGCCGGTCGACCCACACCTTCCCCTGAATCCACCGCACAGTGTCGGTCATGACTCCCACATCGACGACTGACGGCACGTGGTGGTAGTGCGTCATCCAACTCTTGAGCTGCTCATCGAGGGCATCGGTGGGTTGCTCGCCAATGCCGATGACCGTTGCGCCGACCTCGGCCAGCCCGCGCACAAAGTTGCGTTGGGTCGATGGAAAGAATGGCTCGACGAATACGACGTTCACGGCCGCATGTTACCCGCCGCGCAGCCGACCACTCCCGAGATCACCTCCCCGCACTATGACAGGCGGCCCGCTTCGCCGACTGCAGGAGCTCGCAGCTGGTCTGCGCGGAAGGAGCGCCTGCATGTTCGCGAGCGACGAAGGAGGCGAATCTGGCGGGCCGCCCGTCAGAGTGCAATGGACACCGCACTATGACAGGCGGCCCGCTTCGCCGACTGCAGGAGCTCGCAGCTGATCTGCGCGGAAGGAGCGCCTGCATGTTCGCGAGCGACGAAGGAGGCGAATCTGGCGGGCCGCCCGTCAGAGTGCAATGGACACTGCACTATGACAGGCGGCCCGCTTCGCCGACTGCAGGAGCTCGCAGCTGATATGCGCGGAGGGAGCGCCTGCATGTTCGCGAGCGACGAAGGAGGCGAACACCGGGGTTCGACCATGCCGGTCGGCCGTGACGGCGCCGACACTAGTAGCGTCCCCTCATGGTTGTCGCTGCTGCTTTTGTTGCGCCATTCCTGCTCCCGGCAACGGCACGGTTCGTCGCTACTGCGGCCGGGCTGCCGAACGTCAGCCTTGGCGTCATCACCACCGAGCCGGTCGAGCGGCTTTCCCCAGAACTGAAGCAGCGGCTCGACGGGCATTGGCGAGTCGACGACGCGCTCGACCCGCAACAACTGGTCGAGGCCGTACGCGGCCTGAGCCAGCAGATAGGTCCCGTAGAGCGGCTGGTCGGCGCACTCGAGCAGTTGCAGGTACCCATGGCGTACGCCCGGGAGGTGCTCGGCCTCGACGGCATGAACGTGGAGACTGCGCTCAATGTACGCGACAAGTCCCGCATGAAGTCGGTGCTCCGGGCTGCTGGTGTGCCCTGTGCCCGGCACCAGCTGGTCACGAGCCCTCACGAGGCGCTGGCGTTCGCCGAAGCAGTCGGCTTCCCGCTGGTAGCCAAGCCGCCCGCCGGCGCGGGAGCGCAGGCAACGTACCGGCTCGATGATCTGCCTGCGCTTCGCGGCTGGCTTGAGGCGATTTCTCCGGGCGCCGAGGCACCGGGGCTGCTCGAAGAGTTCTTGGTCGGGGACGAGCACAGCTTCGACAGCGTGACAATCGGCGGCCATACCGTCTTTTCATCGATCTCGGACTATCTCCCCACGCCGCTGGAGGTGCTGCGCCAGCCATGGATCCAGTGGACCGTGGTGTTGCCGCGAGAGCTGAACGATCCGCGGTACGAGGGCATCTGGGAAGTCGGACCCGCGGCGTTGCGTGCCCTTGGCGTGCGTGACGCGGTGACTCACATGGAGTGGTTTCACCGCCCCGATGGGTCGATCGCCGTGTCAGAAGTCGCGGCGCGACCGCCGGGCGCCCAGATCTCCTCGATGCTGGGATACGTGCACGATGTGGACTTCTACCGGGTCTGGGCTGAGCTGGTCATCCTCGGCACGTTCGATCCGCCCGAGCGCCGGTACGCCGCAGGCACTGCGTATCTGCGGGGACAGGGCCGTGGCCGGGTCCGCGCGGTGCACGGTGTCGAGGAGGCGCAACGCGAGCTGGGCGACCTCGTTGTCGAGGCCCGGCTCCCCGATGTCGGGCAACCGGCCTCGTCGGGCTATGAGGGCGAGGGGTACGTCATCGTTCGGCATTCCGAGACCGACGTCGTCCGGGCCGCCCTGCACCGCATCATCACCCTGATTCGGATCGAGCTCGTGGAGGCGCAGTGAACGTCGTGATGATCTCACCCGGCTATCCAGCCGAGATGGCGTACTTCACCCGGGCATTGGCGACGATAGGTGCCACGGTCATCGGCCTCGGTGACCAGCCGCCGTCGGCGCTGCCGGAGCCGGCGCGAGATGCTCTCGCGCACTACGAGCAGGTGACTCTCACCGATGAGGTCGGTGTGCTGGCCGCGCTTCACGGCCTCGCCCAGCACGTCTCGATCGACCAGGTCGAGTGCCTGTGGGAGCCGTACATGATTCTCGCCGCACGGATCCGTGAGTCGTTCGGACTGTCGGGCATGACTGTCGAGCAGACTGTGCCGTTCCGCGACAAGGAGCTCATGAAGCAGGCGATCGACACCGCCGGCATCCGTACCCCGTGGCATGCCAGCGCGTCAACGGTGGCCGGCGTGTGGGAGGCGGCAGAGCGGGTGGGTTACCCGCTGATCGTCAAGCCGATCGCTGGAGCCGGCTCCGCCGACACCTACCGGGTGGATTCCGCGGAGGAGCTGGGGGACGTACTGCCGCTGCTGAGGCATGTCCCTGAGGTCAGCGTTGAGGAATTCATCGACGGCGAGGAGTTCACCTACGACACCGTTTCCGCAGGCGGCTCGATCCTGTTCGAGAACATCATGTGGTACCGGCCCCGCCCGCTACAGATGAGGATGCATGAGTGGATCAGCCCGGTATCCATCGTGCTGCGCGATCTCACCGTGCCGGACCTGCAGGGCGGCCGTCAGATGGGAGGCGAGGTGTTGCCCGCGCTGGGCTTCCGTACCGGGTTCACCCACATGGAGTGGTATCGCAAGGCCGATGGGGAGGCGGTGTTCGGCGAGATCGGAGCGCGGCCCCCTGGCGCCCGGGTGGTCGATCTGATGAACTACTCAACCGATGGAGACGTGTACGTCGCGTGGGCTGAAGCTGTCGTGCACGGGCGCCTGTCCCAACCGCTTGAGCGCAAATTCAACGCCGGTTGTGTCTTCAAGCGCGCCAAGGGCGTGGGGCGAATCACTCACATAGAAGGTTTGGACAGGCTGCTGGCCGACTACGGCGAGCACGTAGTACTCGTGAACCTCCTCCCGATCGGTGCTCCTCGCCGGGACTGGCGGGCCACCCTCATCAGCGACGGGTTGATCGTGGTGCGGCATCCTGAGCTGCAAGCAGTGATCGAGATGACTGAGCGGTTCGCCTCCGACCTCGAGATGTACGCCGGCTGATGTTTGCCGCCCTGGGCTCGATGCTGCGTGGAAAAGTCAGCGGCGACTCGCGTCGAGTGTGCATCCACTGATTTGGCGGGGCTTGTTCGCGCGCACCTGGTCAGTCCTCCATGATGGGTGTCTATGGAGCGCCGTACTGTTGATCTTTGGTCTCCGGCGATTGGGGCGGCCGGTTCAGTTGTTGCCTATGGGCATTGGGGTCGCCCGGTGCTGGTCTTCCCGCACGAGATGGGACAAGCTGAGGACTTCGAGAACTGGCAGATGGTCGACGTCGTCGCCGATCTTGTCGACGGCGGCCGGGTGAAGCTGTACTGCGTGGACAGCTACGACACGCAGTCGTGGTCCGACAAGCACATACCCCTCGAGGATCGTGCTCGTCGACACGGCGCGTACGAGTCATGGATCGTCGATCAGGTCGTGCCGTGGATATTCGACGACTGTGGGGGTCCTGCTGACATCCTGACCACCGGCACCAGCCTGGGCGCCTACCATGCCGCGAACTTCGCACTCAAACGTGCTGACCTGTTCCCACAGGCGCTGTGCCTGTCAGGAAACTACGACCCCAGCTCCTTGTATGGCTGGGGCGAACGCGGCGACGCGCTGTACTTCAATACACCACTGAGCTACGTGTCCAACCTGCATGGCGACCATCTGGACTGGCTGCGGTCGCGAGTGTTCCTGCTACTTGTGTGCGGCCAGGGGATGTGGGAGGACAGCACCGGCGCGCTGGAAAGCACGAAGGCGCTCGGCGGAATGCTCGCGGACATGGGCATCCCACATGAGGTGGATCTATGGGGCTACGACGTGGCACACGACTGGCCATGGTGGCGGAAGGAGTTCGCCCACCACCTGCCTCGATTCTGTTGAGCATTCGCGGTGGCGACCTCACCATGATCACCAGGATGACGGCCTGCAGCTGTCACGTAGGGATCAGAGCGTGACGTAGCCGCACGCCACTATCAAGGTCGGGTCGACGCACAGCCAGCGACTGAAAGACGAAAGCGAGCATGAGCATCCCCGTGCCCGCGATGATCCAGGCGATGATGGCGCCGAGCACACCGGTCGCCGAGCCGAAACTCCTTGGAAGCGTGAAGACTCCGCCACCGACCATAGAGCCGATGACGATCCCGACCAGCGTAGGGACCGAGACCTTCTGCGGCGTCTGCCGATCTGTCGACTCCATGAGGTGTGCAAAACGCTGCCGGACCGATAGTCGGAAACAGCCGACCAGTGACAGCTGATCAGACGCAACGCTTCACACTGATGGACGTGTACGCATTTCGGGCCGAACTGTGGCAGTACGAGGGGCCTGGCGCCTGGTACTTCGTCAGTTTGCCCCCAGACATCGCTGACGACATCCGGGCGAAATTCGGCCCGCAAGCATCCGGCTTCGGCTCAGTCAAGGTTGAGGTTGCGGTCGGATCGACGCGATGGGCCACGTCGCTGTTCCCTGACAAGACGCGAGGAACCTACCTATTGCCGATCAAGAAGGCCGTGCGAGTGGCCGAGAACCTCGAGCCAGGCGACATGGCAACGGTGAACCTCCGGATCTGATAGGGCTACGCTGCGTACCTACCAAGCCGAGTGGCAGGCAGACGTCGAACCAAGTGGGCCATCTGGGAGTGTGATGACCAATCTCATCCGACAACAGATACTGGAGTTCGGCGCGGCGAATCAGGTCGGGTAAGTACCTGCGGTGAAAGACGCCCTCCGCTATCTCCTCGGCAACTGGTTCGCCAAGGCCTACCTCTTGCTCGTTGCCGTTTTGGCCGTCCTGCCCTTCCTGGCGGGCAGGTTCGGAGGTGCGAACACGAGTCTCGGCGCCACTTTCTTGCTGATCCTCGTCACGGTCCCGTGGTCTCTGCTCATGCCTTCGCCCGCCAATCTTCCACCGGGGTGGCTCGGCAACGTGATCTTGTTCGGTGCGGTGGCGATCAGTGCTCTGATCAATGCCGCACTGATCAGCCTCGCTGTACATGCCCTGCGTCGTCTGATTCGCAGCCGAGCATGATCAGCGACTGCCTGACGACTCGAGACGGATTCGAGACTGCGGCCTTCGCGCCTGGCCACTAGCTTCAGTTCCTCACGCTTCCGAGTGACAACGCACCAATTACCGCTGTCGGCACACCTTGCTCACCGTACCCCCTAGGGGTATATTTCACCGATCGAACGCGTCGAGGATGGCTATAGATGGGCCACAGTCTGGAGGAGCATGACAGGCAAGCAATCGACCGCCGTTCTCGAGGTGTCAGGTGTGCAGTGGGCATCATCGAAGAATGTGACCGAGGCCGTGTTGTCTCGTCGCCCAGGTGTGCTCGAGGTTGCCGCCAATCCCGTGGCCCAGACCGCCACGGTCACCTACGACCCGTCGCGAACCTCAGTGGTGGAGCTGGCCGGCTGGGTGCGGGACTGCGGATATCACTGTGCCGGCCAGTCGGTCCCAGAACACATCTGCGATCCACTAGCGGAACCCGCGGCGCACGCCGAGAGGCATGATCATCTTCAGGCGAGTCATGAGGCGCCCACCGATGATCATCATTCTGCTCATCACCACATGATCACAGAAGCGCCGTCCGAGCAGGCCAAACCGATTCCAGTACCCGATGTTGATCATGCTGCGCATGCGCCCACGACGCCTCAGGACGCGATGGGCCACGGCGGGCATCACGCCGCCATGTCCATGCACGACATGGTGCGTGACATGCGGAACCGATTCCTGGTTGCCGCTCTGCTCTCCATCCCGATCTTGCTGTGGTCTCCGATAGGCCGCGAGGTCATTGGGTTCAGCGCCCCAGCGCCGTTCGGGCTGCGCGACGACGTCTTCTCCTTGATCCTCAGCCTGCCGGTGATCTTCTACTCGGCCTGGATCTTCTTCGACGGCGCCTGGCGGGCGCTGCGGGCGCGCACCTTGGACATGATGGTGCTGGTCGCCGTCGCTATCGGCGCCGGTTGGCTCTACAGCGTCTACGTCACGCTCACCGGCGGCGGAGAGGTGTTCTACGAGGCGGCCGCGGTGCTCGCCGCCTTTGTGCTGCTCGGGCACTGGTTCGAGATGCGAGCCCGCGGCGGTGCCAATGACGCGATCCGCACACTGCTCGAGCTGGCTCCGCCGATGGCAGTCGTGATTCGCGACGGAGAACCGGTTGATGTGCCCACTGCCGACATCACTGTGGGTGATGTCCTTCTCATCCGTCCGGGCGCCAAGGTCCCAGTCGACGGAACGGTCATGGAGGGCGACTCCGAAGTCGATGAGTCCATGGTCACTGGCGAGAGTCTGCCGGTAGCAAAGGGGATCGATTCGCAGGTGATCGGTGCTTCGGTGAATACCACCGGCACGCTGCGCGTACGCGCCACCAAGGTGGGGGCGGATACTGCGCTGGCACAGATTGTCGCACTCGTCCAGGAGGCGCAAAACTCCAAGGCCCCAGGTCAGCGGCTCGCCGACCGAGCAGCGTTCTGGCTCGTCTTGGTTGCACTTCTCGGTGGCACCGCCACATTCCTGGTCTGGCTCGCCGTCGGCCGACCTGTTACCGAGGCGCTGCTGTTCGCGATCACTGTCGTGGTGATCACCTGCCCAGACGCGCTGGGCCTGGCCACTCCGACAGCGATCATGGTTGGCACCGGATTGGGCGCCAAGCGGGGCGTGTTGTTCAAGAACGCAACAGCGCTGGAGAACGCTGCCCAGATTGACACCGTGGTGATGGACAAGACCGGAACCCTGACGAAGGGAGCACCCGAAGTCACCGATGTCGTCGTCGACGGCCTCAGCGAGAATGAGCTGCTGGCGCTTGCCGCTGCGGTCGAAAGGGAATCAGAGCATCCCCTCGCTCAGGCCGTCGCACGCCGGGCCGACCAGGCGCGAGTTCCGAAACTGTCCGCCACGGGGTTCCGCAACGTGCCCGGTCACGGAGCCCAAGCAAACGTTGACGGCCAACGGGTGTTGGTCGGCAACCGCCGCCTGATGACCAGCGAAGGCATAGATCTCAGCGACATGGGCCGCCGTCGAGACGAACTGGCCGCCGCAGGGCGTACGGCTGTGCTTGTTGCAGTCGACGGGCGGGCTGCGGGGGTGCTCGCTCTGGCGGACGCTCCTCGTGACACTGCGGCAGCAGCCGTACGCGAACTGCACGCCATGAACATCCAGGTTGTCATGTTGACCGGGGACAATGAGGCCACTGCTCGCCGTATCGCGGACCAGCTTGGCATTGACACTGTGATCGCCGAGGTATTGCCAGCGGACAAATCGGCAGAAGTCTCCGACCTTCAACGTGCCGGAAAACGCGTCGCCATGGTTGGCGACGGCGTCAATGATGCCCCCGCGCTTGCGGTTGCGGACCTCGGCATCGCGATCGGGGCTGGTACTGACGTTGCCATCGAAACTGCAGATGTCGTCTTGATGCGCTCCGATCCGCTCGATGTACCAATCGCGCTGCGCATCGGCAAGGGCACGCGGCACAAGATGCGGCAGAACTTGGGCTGGGCGATTGGCTACAACGCCATCGCGTTGCCGATTGCGGCCGGGATCTTCGAACCCGCGTTCGGACTCGTACTGCGGCCCGAGATCGCCGCACTATCCATGTCCGGCTCCAGCCTGCTGGTCGCTGTCAACGCGCTTCTGCTGAAACGGCTACGGCTGCCGGGGCCACGCGATTCGGGCGGCACGAGGCCCGTTACCGGTCACGACTCCGAAGGATCACCGCCAGAGACCATCGGGGACACCGAACTCCAATCGAATGCGGCGCGACGGGGTAAGTAGTCACTCGACGATGCCCGCATGGGTGCATGTGTCGAAGAAGGTCTGAGTGCTTCCCCGAAGGAGAGTGGGTTCGGTGAATGAGCCGCACGCTCTCATCGCCGATCGATACCGGTTGCTGCACCATGTGGGTCGCGGAGGCATGGGCGTGGTCTGGGAAGCCTTGGATGAGCGGCTGGAACGCCGCGTCGCCGTAAAGCAGTTACGTCGCCAGTCAGGAGCCTCAACGGCGGAAGCGGAGCTGGCCAACAAACGGGCAATGCGCGAGGCGCGACTCGCCGCACGACTCCAACACCAGCATGCCGTGTCGGTGTTCGACGTGGTCGAACAAGAGGGCCAACTGTGGCTGATCATGCAATTCGTTCCCTCGGTCACGCTTGCAGCCGTGCTTGTAGAAGCTGGACCGCTGCAGACGAACGAGGCAGCTCAAGTAGGCGCGCAGGTGGCCTCGGCGCTGGCAGCCGCCCACGCGGTCGGCATCGTCCACCGAGATGTGAAACCGGGCAACATCCTGATCGCTGAGGACGGTAGCGCATTGATCAGCGACTTTGGGATTGCGCGGGGCTTAGGTGATGCGACCCTCACCACGAGCGGCATGGTGCACGGCACGCCGGCCTATCTCGCTCCTGAAGTTGCCCGAGGGAGCGAAGCGAGCTTCGCCTCGGATGTGTTCTCGCTCGGCGCCACCTTGTATAGCGCCATGGAGGGATCTCCACCTTTTGGTACCGACGAGAACTCCATTGCGTTGCTGCATCGCGTTGCAGCCGGGCAATTCCCTCCGCCCCAGCGTTGCGGCGCGCTGACGGCCCTGATCTTGGAAATGCTCTTGGCCGATCCAGAAGCCCGCCCATCCATGCGGGCAGTCGCCGACAGCCTCGCGCGGCTGCCAGCGGGCAGTCGTTCCGGCGCAGCCGATGAGGCAATCACCTCGAGCACCCCCAGTGGGGAGGCCGCAGGAGCGACACGCGACCTGGGCCGGGTGAAGGCCGGCCCTTCGACAGGATCAGGGCGCGATCCGGGCTCGCAGGAGACGGGCCCTCTGACAGTCCCAGAGCTCAGTCCTCCTGCGGTGCCAGCGCCCGCAAGCCCGGATCAGCACTCGACCAGGTCGCAGCGAAATCGCCTCATCGCGGCGGCCGTGGCCATTGTTGTCCTTGTCGGCATTGGAATCTTGATAGCTGTGGTGCTGGCGGACGACCGCCAAGCAGCCGATCGCGAGACAGCTCCCAACCAATCCAGCTCCGCCGCACCCCCGAGCACAGAACTCACCCCGGCGGCGCAGTCGCCGACCCAGGGCGCATCCTCGACACCCCAGCAAGAGTCATCGCAGCCCGCTAGTCCCACAGCTCGTACGCCATCCCGGCGCCCATCGCCGACCAGCCCACCTACGGTTGGCGGCACGCCTACGGCAGCGCAGCTTGAGCAGGCGATCACGAGCTACTACGCGTTGATGCCACGTAACACCGATGCGGCCTGGCCCCGGATGACAGCCTCGTACCAGACCAACCACGCGGGAGGGCGGCAGGCATACCAGCGGTTTTGGGATGCGATTAGCCGCATTTCTGTGGCCGATGTCAGCGGCATGCCGCCAGATTCCGCGCA
This sequence comes from uncultured Actinomycetota bacterium, assembly GCA_963836855.1. Taxonomy (GTDB): domain Bacteria; phylum Actinomycetota; class Actinomycetes; order Propionibacteriales; family Propionibacteriaceae; genus Microlunatus. Next base: position 52,537 of record CAWILN010000004.1, read on the forward strand.
GGCGACGATCACGTATTACTTCAAGGACGGCCGTGTCGTGCGAGAGCGGACCGGGTACGGCCTGGTCAACGAGAGAGGACGTCTCAAGATCAACAGCTCGACTGTGCTCAGTAGCGTGACGCTGTAGATCCATCGCCAGTGCCAGGCGAGACCTGTGCGAGCAGGTCCTTGACAGCCATAGCTACGGCATCGGGCCGAGCCATGGGGATGGTCGGGATGGGCGGCGTCTGACAAGGAGCGGTGTTCCCCGCGAGAGGCGGCAGCCGCGATGGCATCGAAGAGTCGTTCACTACCGCGGATCTGCTCGCGGATCAATTCTTCGGGCTGGAACATCGTCTGCGACGGGTCGACATCGGTGCCGCTGAGCACGATCAAGGGCACGTCGGGTCTCGCCCCGCCGCTTCGGAGATCGTTGAGGTCCTCGAGCAGCCGGCCACCCTCCTGGAGACCGGTGAGAACCCGTTCAGGGCTCAGTCGCTTGTCGATGAGCTGTCTGCGGATGGACGCCGGAAAGTCCGCCAGCATCGCTTCGAAGTAGGCGCGGACCTGGGCGAGCAGCTCGTCGCTGAGCTCCGGCAGTTCGACGTCGCCCGACTGGTTCGCCGCTAATCGCAGATGTTCGGGCTGGTAGAGGTCCCAGTCCTCGTGAGCCGGGTCTAGTAGCAGCAGTCCGGCAACCTCGTCGGGGAAACGCTGGGCGAAGCGCTGAACATAGACGCCGCCGAGTGAGTGGCCAACGAGCAGGTAGGGCGGCGGGACGCTAACCGCGCGCAGCAGAGCGCGCAAATCATCGGTTACCTCGTCGGCCGTTCGCGGAAGGTCCGCATCGTCGCTCCAGCCGGTGCCGGCACGGTCGTAGAGCAGTGAGGTCGTGAGCCGAGCGACCTGTTCGTGTGCAAGCAGGAAGTCCAGTCCGACTGAACCGGCACCGGGAACGAACACCGTGGCGGGCTGGCCATCGCCCGAGCAGTGCATCCACAGCTTGTGTTCACCGACGGTCACTCGGTGCCCGACCGGGACATTCGCGTCTTGTCTCACAAATGAGAAAGGTATCGGGTATGAGACCATACGTCAATGCGCATCACTGAGCTCCTCCTGCACCCCATTCGGATACGGATCGTGCAGGCAGCGATGGACGGGACGGCCATCACCACGTCCGAGCTGTGCGCGAGGATGCCCGACGTCTCCAAAGCCACGATGTACCGCCACGTTGCGTTATTGGTCGAGGGCGGGCTGTTGAAAGTGGCGGGCGAGGAACGAGTCCGCGGCGCAGTCGAGCGGTCCTACCGCTTGGAACACACGCGGGCGATCCTGGCCGACGCCGAGGTGGCGGCCATGAGCACCGATGACCATCGGCGTGGCTTCGCCGCCGCAGTCACGTCGTTACTCGCGGAGTTCGAGGTCTACCTCGATCGAGACGGCGCCGACCCGCTCACCGACGGAGTGTCCTACCGGCAGTACGTGCTGTGGCTCAGCCAAACCGAGAAGGCAGAGCTCATCGAGGAGGTATTCGCAGCTATCCGCGCTCGATCGGACGCGGGCCCGGCACGTGGGCGTGAGCGCCATCTGCTCAGCACGATCCTCTTTCCCGCAGACACTCGCCAGGAGCGAACGCGACATGCCCCGATCGAGAGATCGATCAGTACGTCCCCCCGGAGGCGATGATCAAATCGAGCGCGTTGTACTGCTCTCGGCCGCGGTCGACACCTGCACGCCGCGCCCTTCCTAACGGACAGATGTCTTGACGATAGACTTTCTGAGGCCTAACGTCGATTTCAGTATCCGATAGAAGTCTGCCTCGCCGAAAGGGCCGCCCTGATGTCGATAGCTGCTCTGATCACCTGGATCATCACTGCAGGATTCGGGTTTTTCATGCTGATCCGCTGGGCAACGCGTGGAGGTCTGCGCAAAGTTGCCGGAGCCGAGACTCACCTTCCTCCGGTCCGGGTCTTGACACACTTCGGGCTGGCCGCTGCGGGTCTGATCGTGTGGATCATCTACCTCGTCACTGGCGCCGGGCTGCTGACCTGGATCGCGGTCGCCGCTCTCGTCTTGGTTGCCATCATCGGCGTGGTGATGGTCAGACAATGGGCGAAGGATGGTCGAGCCGCTATGGCCGCGGCCACGGCCGGCGCGACACCGTCTAGTGGGACGAGCGTGCCGGACCTCGCCGAGCAGCACATTCCACGCCCGCCGGTCGTCTTGCACGGAATCTTCGCAGTCACCACCGTCGTCCTCGTGTTGCTCACCGCGCTCGGCATGGGGTGAGGCTGACGGCCCCGTTGGCGAAGGCAGCTGCACCCGTGTCGAGTGGGGAACCTCTCAGATCAACAACACGAAAGCAGTGAGCTAACGCAGCGCCGGGCGGCTAGCCCAGATCGCTAAGCAGCGCAGCGCAGGCCACCTGACATCGGCGGCAAGCCTCAGCGCAGATCCGGCAGTGGTCATGCATGTCGGCGTGGCTCGCACACTCATTGCCACAGACGCGACAAGCAATACGACATGTTTCCAGGAGCGCCTCGGTGACACTGACATCGGAACCGGTCCGGCGGGACAGGATGGTGCCGGTTGTGGCGCAGATTTCGGCACAGTCAAGGTCGGTACGAATGCAGTGCACAAGATCGGCGACCATCTCTTCAGCCAGACAGGCGTCCGCGCATGCCGTGCAGACCTGCGCACAGTCGAAACAGGCCTCGATACACTCCGCGAGCTTTGCTTGATCAAGCCCAGCCAAGCTCTTCGGGTAGGCCTCCAACATCTCCGCTACACGCGTCATCGGGATCTCCTTTCGCTAGTCGATCTTCTCAGTTAACGTCGCAGTACGCCTGGCGGCTCGGGTTCGTCCTCACGTGCACGGCCGCCATCGCTTGAAGCTCGGGCGGTTCGGGTAGCTGTAAAGCCCTTGCACGTCAATCTGTCACGCCGATAAGGAGCCCAACGTGTCGATCGTCGTCACCGGAGCTACCGGCCACTTCGGGCGCCTCACCGTCGAAGCGTTACGACGCCGAGGTGTACCAGGTGAGCAGATCATCGCCACCGGTCGCCGCATCGAGATCTTAGGCGACCTCGCCGACCAAGGCATATCCGTACGTCGGGCCGACTACTCCGACAAGGCATCTCTCGATGAGGCATTCGACGGCGCCACCCGAGTTCTCCTCGTGTCGGCCACCGAGGTAGGCCAGCGCATCAGACAGCACACCAATGTGATCACCGCGGCGAAGGCTGCCGGCGTGCATCTGATCGCTTACACCAGCATCGCCCATGCCCCAACCTCGACGCTGTTCATCGGCCAGGAGCACCGAGCCACCGAGGCGGCGCTCGCCGACTCCGCCGTTCCGCACGTCCTGCTACGCAACAGCTGGTACATCGACACGTACACGACCCAGCTCCCCACATACCTGGAGCACGGCATTGTGGGTGCTGCCGCCGACGGGCGGATTAGCGCGGCGACCCGTGCCGATTACGCCGAGGCAGCCGCGGCCGTCCTCGCTGAGGACGGTCACGCCGGCGCCGTATATGAGCTCGGTGGGCCCGCCTTCACGATGGCGGAGCTTGCCGAGGTGGTGTCGGCCGAGACGGGAGCGTCAGTCAAGTACGCCGATCTGTCGTTGCCTGACTACCAGGCATTCCTGGTCGGAGCTGGGCTGCCGGAACCAGCCGCGGCTTCGATCGCCGATCTTGACCGCGCAGTCGCCGAAGGCGAACTCTGGGTCGATCCCGCTGGCCTGGAGAAACTTCTCGGGCGGCCACCTACGCCGCTCCGTACGGCTGTAGCCACCGCTGTGCGAGATCTCAAATGAATTCGTCGCTTGCACCCGATGAATCCCGTCGGAAGGCGGGGTCTAGTCAGCAACCCAGTACTAATGACCACTCGAGGAGCGCATCGTGACCACCACCGATTGGACAACCGACACGAAGGGCCGTGGCCAGTACGCCCAGGTCAACGGCATCAACCTCTATTACGAAACCATGGGTACCGGACGGCCACTGATCCTGCTGCACGGCGGACTGGGATCGGGTGAGATGTTCGGGCCGGTACGTCCCGCGCTCGCGGAACACCACCAGGTCATCGTCCCTGACCTGCAGGGACACGGCCGCACCGCCGACATTGATCGACCGATCGACATTCGACTGATGGCCGACGACATCGCGGCGCTGATCGACCACCTTGGGCTGGACAAGCCGGATCTCGTCGGGTACTCCCTCGGCGGCGGGGTGGCGCTGGAGACCGCGGTGAAGTACCCGGACAAGGTCCGCCGGCTCGTCGCTGCGTCAGCGAACGTGTGGCGCGACGCGATCCCGCCCGAGATGCTCGCCCAGCAGGCTCAAGTGAACGCGGCTGCCGCCGAATTCATGAAGGACACGCCGATGTACCAGCTTTACAAGCAGGTCGCGCCGCGCCCTGAGGACTTCCCTCAGCTGCTGGACAAAGTCGGCGAGTCGATGGCGCAGGACTTTGACTTCACCGAGGACGTTCGCGGTCTCCAGGTGCCGACGCTGATCGTCGCCGCCGATGCCGACATGGCGCCGCCGAGCCATTACGTCGAGGTTTTCAAACTGCTTGACGGTGGCCTCCGCGATGGCGGCTGGATGGGTGAGGGCCGGCCAAAGGGTGGCCACGCGCTCGCGATCTTGCCGGGCTTGACCCACTACAACCTCGGCAGCTCGCCGCTCTTCGCCACCATCGTTCTGGCTTTTCTTGACGATCAAGAAAGCTGAGAGACCTCGGACATCACGTCGTCCTGCCCAAGCAGCACCGTAGTCGGTACGGTCTCCGAGGCCGCGGCAGTCTGAGCGGTCTGGGAACGTCGCAATGCTCAAAGTCCGTGTCCCGACCCTCGGAGCTGGCCGGAGACTTCGCCAGTGAACGTCGCCAGGCTGTCGCCACAGCCTAACTACCGGTCGGTCGCCTCTGCTTGTGCGCCAGCTGATCGCGAAGGCGTTGGTTCTCTTCCTCGAGTTCCAGCACCATGGTGATGCCGGCCAGATTCAAGCCTTGGGCGAGCAGTGCCTGAATGCGTCTCAGTTTGGCGACGTCATCACTGCTAAAGAGCCGCGTGCCACCCGCTGTACGGGCCGGGTCGAGCAGGCCAGCCTTCTCGTACGCCCGGAGGTTTTGCACGCCCGTGCCTCTTCATCCAGTGTGACCGCCCGGCCGATGTCGTACGCGAATCAGCGGCTTGAATGGAGTCATGCCTGCGGATCGCTTCTTCCAGCGCCATCGCATAGCCGTGCTGCTGGTCTCGTTCGTGGCGCCACTGGTCGCCTGCGCCCTGCTCGCTCTGGTGCGCGACGCCATCGATAACACTAACGCGGCGCTGATACTCGTCCTGGTCATCGTCGGTGCGGCTTCGACAGGGCTGCGGTGGGCCGGGCTGCTCGCCGCCGCCTCCAGTGCGGCCTGGTTTGACTTCTTTCTCACCGCTCCGTACGGCCGGTTCACCATCGACGACCGTGCCGACATCGAGACCACCGTCCTGTTGATACTTGTCGGCGTGGCGGTCACCGAGATCTGCTTGTGGGGCCGTCGCCAGGAGGCGAAGGCGAGTCGCGAATCGGGCTATCTGTCTGGTGTTCTGAGCGCCGCAGAGCAGATCGGTGCCGGTTCCGCTCCCGCGGCCTCCGTGATCGAGCACGTGCAACAGCAGCTCATCGACGTGCTCGATCTCGACGCCGCGCGCTTCCAGGCAGCGACGACCGAGCAGCTTCCCACGTTGGAGCCCGACGGCGATGTGATGGTTGGTACGCACAAGATCAACGTCGATCGTCAAGGCCTGCCCACCGATTCCGAGCTGCGCTTGGCGGTTCGCAATGCGGGCGTCACGCACGGTGAGTTTCGGCTGACGGCCTCCACACACGTAGCGCGCCCGACGATCGAGCAGCGCAGGTTGGCTTGTCTGCTGGCCGACCAGGTTGGCGCTGCACTGGCACTCGAAGGACGGTGATCAAGCCTCGGTGGGCTGCTCGCCGTCGTTGAGGTACAGCCGGTAGCCCATGCAGGGTGGTTCGGTGAGCAGCTTCCCCGAGCTCTTGACCAAGATCTCCAGCGGCTTCCACTCGGTGGGAGTTGGCCGGACCGGCTCGTTGCCTTCAGTGCCGCAGATCACTCGGTCGGCGAGCTGGATCTGCCACCGGCCGATCGTGACTGTGGCTCAGGCACTTGCCCTGCCCAGCAAGTGTGCGGGCAATGCCAAAACGATGGTCAGCCCCCTCCAGGAGTCGAATCCGGGCGGTGGTCGTGCTCATCCTAAGGAGCCGGCCTTGCGATTCTTGACGACATCCCGATGCGATCCAGAGACGGGACGACCGTTGCGGAGTTTCAGACAGGAGAAGCGAAGGCCTCAAGATCACAATCAAGACTGCTTCTGATCGCCTGCCTGCGGTTTACTGGGTTAGGCCGCGATTCTCGTCCCGCGACCTTGATGGGCAGGGCTGGGATCGAGGGAGCAGGGTGACCAGAACTGACGAGGCGAAGGCCGCATCCAACGGCCTGCGTGCCTGGTTGATGAAGGGCCTAGGCGAGGAGCGCGGGACCCAAGGCGGACCGTATTCGAGCCCCGACCAGTTGCAGAAGACCCACAGCTGGTGGAAGGTCATGTGCCTGACGGGCGTCGACTACTTCTCCACTCTCGGTTACCAGCCGGGCATCGCCGCCCTGGCCGCTGGCGCGATTTCGCCGATAGCAACCGTGGTGCTGGTGGCCCTGACACTGCTCGGCGCTCTGCCGGTATACCGCCGGGTAGCGGCAGAGAGCCCAAACGGCGAGGGCTCGATCGCCATGCTGGAGCGGCTCATGTCGTTTTGGCAGGGCAAGATCTTCGTCTTGGTGCTGCTGGGCTTCGCGGCCACCGACTTCATGATCACCATGACCTTGTCAGCCGCTGACGCCACCGCTCATCTGGTCGAAAACCCACACCTCGAGCCGTTCCTCACTGGCCGTCAGGTGGCCATTACTCTGCTCCTGCTGGCGCTGCTCGGCGGAGTATTCCTTCGCGGGTTCCAGGAAGCCATCGGTGTCGCGGTGATCTTGGTGGCGCTCTACCTCAGTCTCAACGTCGTCGTCATCGCTGTCGCTTTCGTACAGGTGGCGGCAGAACCCTACCTGTGGTCAGACTGGGAGACCGCCCTCACCCAGCAGCACGGCAGCCCGCTGGTGATCGTCGGCATCGCGCTGCTGGTCTTCCCGAAGTTGGCGCTTGGCCTCTCCGGTTTCGAGACTGGTGTTGCGGTGATGCCGCATATCAACGGCGACCCGGACGACACCCCGACTCATCCGGCAGGTCGGATCCGTGGCGCCAAACGACTGCTGACCACCGCCGCAGTGATCATGAGCATTTTCTTGATCACGAGCAGTATCGTCACCACGCTGCTCATCCCGCCGGCGGAGTTCCAACCGGGTGGCGAGGCCAACGGGCGAGCGCTGGCCTACCTGGCCCATGAGTACCTGGGAAGCGCGTTCGGCAGCGTCTACGATGCGTCGACGATTGCGATCTTGTGGTTCGCGGGTGCGTCGGCGATGGCTGGGCTGCTGAACTTGATCCCGCGCTTCCTCCCCCGCTACGGAATGGCCCCGCACTGGGCGCAGGCCGTACGTCCGCTGGTGCTGATCCTCACTCTCGGCGCGTTTCTGATCACGATCATCTTCGACGCGAACGTCGACGCCCAGGGCGGCGCGTACGCCACCGGCGTACTCGTCGTGATCACTTCCGCGGCCGTCGCGGTCACGCTGGCCGCTCGACACGCTCACCAACGTAAGCTCACCGTCGCCTTCGGCGTGGTGGCCCTGATCTTCATCTACACCACGATCGCCAACATCATCGAACGCCCAGAAGGCGTCAGGATTGCCGCAGTCTTCATCGCTGCGATCCTTAGTGTGTCCGTGGCCTCCCGGTTCGCTCGCTCTCTCGAACTGCGCGTCACCGAGGTGGCCTTTGACAAGACCGCGGAGCTCTTCATCCGCGACACCGCCCGGCGGACGATCAGGTTCATTGCGAACGAACCCGATGCCCGTGATTGGTCCGAGTACAACGACAAACTTCGCCAAGTCAGCCGCGACAACGACCTGACCGAACCCAACGACGTGATCTTCATCGAGGTCACCGTCACGGACCCATCCGAATTCGCCAGCCGTCTCGACGTCTGTGGAGAAGTGCAACATGGCCGCTACCGGGTCCTCACACTCAGCAGCTCCGCTGTCCCGAACGCCTTGGCCGCCTTACTGTTGAGCGTGCGTGACCGCACTGACCGGCTCCCGCACATCTATTTCGAATGGAGCGAAGGCAATCCTGCAGCAAACCTCATCCGCTTCCTGATCTTCGGTGTCGGTGAGGTCGCACCCGTCACCCGCGAGGTGTTACGCCGTGCCGAGCCCGATCGGGATCGCCGGCCCCACATCCACGTCGGATGAACGGATCGATGCTCGGCGAGCCCCCATGCCGCTGGAGCTCGGGTATGTCTGCGGCTACTCCTCCGGTGACTGCAGGCGAGCTCGCTTCGGCCAGCCGTCAAGGAGCAGCGTCATTCCCGCACCGAGCAGCCAGACGTCCTTCGCTAGGCCGATGCCTTCCTGGGTAGGTCTGACGCTACCTTCTTGCCGCATGCCTGGCGTCTTGAGGTACAGCTGAACCAGCCCAGCGGAGAATCCCACCAATGCGGCTCCGACCAGGGCTGACGGCACGAATGGGACCAGCAGTGCCGCACCGAGCGCGATTTCGCCGGTGGAGAGGATCTTTGCGAACTGCTCCGGCGGGAACTTCTTCAAGGCTGGGATCGCATTAACCGCCATGCCATGCATGCCCTCGGCAGCCGCGCCCTCGAGATTCTGCTTGGACAGGCCGGAGTTCAAGATGTACGCGCCGGTGGCGACGCGCAGCGGTAGGTGGGCGAACTTCATTCAGCACTCCTTCTGGTGGGCATCGTCTGATCGGCGATAATCTGTCGGATCTCCGGAAGGACAGCAGGGTAGATCTGATGACCACCCGGATGCGGCAGTTCTACCACCTCGGCACCTCGCTCCCGCAACTGGCTGACCAGCTGTTGGGTCACCTCCGGTGCGATCATCGGATCCCGGTCACCATTGGAGATGATCACCATGGTTCCGGCGAGATCGGCAGCTTGCGGCTCCGCGTACGGCACCATCGCAGCGAGCAGCACGGCGCCAGCCAGAAGTCCTGGCCGTTGCAGCAGCATTGCCGAGGCGATATTTGCCCCGTTGGAGAATCCAACGGCAATTAGGGACCGATCCTCGATCCCGTACACCGCGCTGGCCTTGACGACGAACTCCGCGAGCTCATCGGCCCGGCGCCGCAGGTCCGCCTCGTCGAACACCCCCTCACTCATGCGGCGGAAGAACCGGGGCATGCCGTTTTCCAGCACTGTCCCGCGCACTGAGAGCACCGCCGCCGACGGTGACAGGCGGTCGCGCAGCGGCAGCAGGTCGTACTCATTGCCGCCAGTCCCGTGTAGCAGCAGTAGCGGCGGCCCAGCCGCCGGATCGTCGGCAGGCAGGAAGACGTGCGGCCGTTCGAGACCGATCTCGGCGTTCACGGGATATCGTCCTCGAGCTGGAGTGGCGGCAGGGCAGCGGCAATCTGTTCGCGGTCGGGTTCCAGCCACGGCGGCAGTTTGAGGCTGCGACCAAGCTCGAGGAGCGGCTCGTCGACCGCGAAGCCTGGGGCGTCGGTCGCAATCTCGAACAACACGCCTCCTGGCTCGCGGAAGTAGATGGACTTGAAGTACTGCCGGTCAATGATCTGGGTCACCTGCACGCCATGCGCTACGAGCTCTTGCCGCCACAGCGTCTGCGTTGCCAGATCCGGCGCACGGAATGCGACGTGGTGGACCGTGCCGCCGGCCTGCCAGCCGCGGTCACGAACACCGGCAAACACATCAACCAAGGCACCGGAGCTGCCGCCCGCCATCCCGAAACGAGACCGATCTCCTTCTTCACCGGTCAGGCTCATTCCAAGCAAGTTGGTCAGCATCGATGCGGATGGATCGAGTTGGCGCTCCGACAAGGTGATGGCATGCAGGCCACGGACCGCATGCTCAGCCGGGATGTCAGCGACTCCGTCCCAGCCGGATCGATGATCGCCAACCGAGGCCACCAGATCGATCACCATGCCATCGGGGTCACGGAAGGTGAGAACCTCCTCCTCATCGCGTGTTTGAGGAGCATCGCTGTCAATCCCCAACGTCTGGAAGCGTTCATGCCACCAGCCCAACGAGGCTCCGGGCACACTGAATGCCGTCGTCGTCGTCATCCCGGCACCCTGGCGACCTTGCGGAACGCCCGGCCAGGGAAAGAAGGTGAGCAGCGTTGACGGGCTGCCCTTCTCGTCCCCGTAGTAGAGGTGATAGGTGTCAGGCGCATCGAAGTTGACGGTCTGCTTGACCAGGCGGAGACCGAGCGCCCTGGTATAGAAGTCCACGTTGGACTGCGGGTCGGTGGCAATCGCGGTTACGTGATGCAACCCGTGCGGGCTGACCTGCGTCATGGTCATCATTTCCTCTCTACCTCTGCAGCCTGAGCTGTCGAAGGGTTCAGCCTGCGCCGCGTCAGGGCTTCTTTCCCATGTACGCCTGTTGCACCAGGTAATAGACATCTTCCTCGGTGAAGTCCCGGGGGTTTGAGACCGGGGCTCTGGCGACGATCTCGCCGACCGCCTCGATGGCGTCGGATTCCAGACCCAGGTCGGCCAGCGAGGTCGGTGCCTCGAGCTGGGTGGCGAGTTCGAACAGGGCCGGAGCCACGGCGTCAGGCCCAGGTACGCCCAACGCCCGAGCCGCCCGGCTGAACGCATCCGGTGCTGCTCGGGCATTGAACGCCGCCACCTGTGGCAGCAGCGCACTGTGCACACCGGCGTGGGGCAGCTGATATTTGCCGCCGAGTACATGGGCGAGCTTGTGGTGCAGACCCATCGTCGTGCTGCCCAATGACCAGCCAGCGAGCCATGCGGCCCGTAGCGTCTCCGTACGCGCCCCCATGGCGTCCGGTTGGCTGACGGCACGCGGCAGACCATGCGCCAAACCGCGAATGGCTTCCTCTGCCACCTCAGCCGACTGCGATGTCCTATCGGGCGCGTACAGCGATTCCACCGCGTGCGCCAGAGCATTCATGCCACTTGCAGCCGTGAGTTCGGGCGGCAGCGAAACCGTGAGCGCCGGATCGTAGACGACGATGTGTGGCAGCACTCTCCAGTCGCGGCCGGTCACCTTCTCGCCTTGGTCGGATTGCCCCCAGATCGGGGTCATCTCGCTGCCTGCGTACGTGGTGGGTACGGCAAGAATGGGCAGGCCGGTGTCTCGGGCCACAGCCTTGGCAAGTCCGGTTGCTGAGCCGCCGCCGATCGAGACGAGTACGCCGATACTCGCGTCGCGCGCGGCTTCGATGGCACGGACGGCAACCTCCGCGGGCACATGTTGCACCACCTCTGGGATCTGCAAAGCAAGATCATCGCCGAGCTGTGCGATCACCACCGCTGCGGCGCCAGCTTCATGACGGCCGGAGATGATCATGATCCGATTGCCGAGCGTACGAGCCTCGGCTGCGACCTCTGTCAGGCTTCCGGCCCCAAAGACAATCCGTATCGTGCGGTCCTCGCTTATCGGGGCCGAATAGCTGAACGGCTGTCCGTCGGCTCCTGGCAGCTCCACGGCACCCTTTCCACACATCGGCGCAAGCCTTCACAGTGGCTCGCAATCAGATTCCCCAAGGCTAGAGAATGGTGCCCGACGACAGGGCGCAGCATGAGGACCTTCGAGGAGCTCCAGACCGACCTCGGGCCTGTCTGGAGCCTGAACAGGCCGGGCAGCAGCGTGGAACACGTGGTGGTCGTGCTGCCGTCGTTCAGCATGGGCGAGAGCCTGCTGTCGCACTACGCGACACGGATCCCCGCGCTAGAGCATCGCTACCTCGTCACGTCGCTCATGCTGCACAGGATCGAGACCTGTGAGCTGGTCTTCCTCACTTGCCAGGCGCCCGACAGCCGGGTCCTGGACTATTACGCTTCATTGCTGCCTCCCGACCGACGAGGTAGTGCTCGGACCAGATTCCGGCTTGCGGTGGTGCCAGATGACTCCCCTCGCCCCATTGCGGCAAAGCTCCTGGACCGACCCGACCTGATGGCAGAGTTACGCGCCTCAATCGCGGATCGGCCGGCCTTCATCGAACCGTGGAACGTCACCCAACGCGAGGTCGAGGTAGCCGAACGACTTCAGCTGCCGATCGACGGCCCAGCGTCGAACTTGTGGCACCTCGGCTTCAAAAGCTCCGGCCGGCGGCTATTCATGGAGGCTAAAGTTCCTCTCCCCGCCGGCCGGGAGGACGTCCGCACCCTCAACCAGGTGCTGGCGGCCATCACCGAGATCAGGAAGCAGCGGCCGAGCGCTACGGGTGTGGTTGTCAAGCTTGACGACAGCGGAGCCGGAGATGGCAACGCCATCATCGAGTTTGATCATCTCGACCGCGGTGGCTTGGCGCTGCCGGACTGGTACGTCCATGATCTTGCTTCTGGCGCAGTCGTGGAGGAGCTCATTACCGGGACGCGGTTCAGGAGCCCGAGTGTCCAAGTTGAGCTCTCGCCTTTCGGAGAGGTGAATGTGCTCGCCACCCACGAGCAGGTGCTTGGCGGCGATACCGGCCAGGTGTACATCGGCTGCCGGTTCCCGGCCGATCCGGCCTATGTGTCGGAACTTGCCCGCCATGGCGAGGCGATTGGCAAACTCCTCGCCAGTCGCGGCGCCATCGGGCGGCTCAGCGTGGATTTTGCGGCGACCCAGAACGACAGCGGGAAATGGCACGTCAACGCGCTGGAAATCAACCTTCGAAAGGGCGGCACAACGCATCCGTACGTCGTCCTCAGCCACCTGGTCCCCGGCAAATACGATGCCGAAGCTGGGGCGTGGGAGGCGTCGGACGGTACCCAGCGGTGGTATTGGGCGACAGACAACCTCGTCGACGAGTCGTGGCTCGGACTCGCGCCAGATACGGTGATCCGCGCCGTCGCTGCCGAAGGCCTCCAGTTTGACGCTCGAACCGGGACCGGGGTCGTGCTGCACATGTTGTCGTGCCTCGCCATCGACGGACGGTTCGGCCTGACAGCCATCGGGCGAACGCCCGGGCAGGCGGCCGATCTTTACGAGCGGACCGGCGACGCCGTGCATCGGCACGCGAGGAAATCGGGGCACATTCGACCCTCGTGACTTCATCCGCTTTGAGCTTGTCGGAGCCCTCGACACGCTCATGGCGCATATGAAGGTCTCCGTCTTTCGACACCTCGCCGGGCGGGATCCTGAGGACATGCGTATTCACCTCGACACAGACCTGGGTGGCGACAGCGACGATGCATGCGCCTTGGCCATGTTGCTGGGCTGGGCAGGTGTCGAGATCACGGGCATCACAACGGTCGCCGATTTTGGAGGGCGTCGCGCGGCGTACGTGGCGCATCTGCTGCACCTCGCCGGCCGCGGTGACATCCCTCTAGCGGCTGGTGCAGAGGTCTCATCCACGACTCTCAGCCGGGCCGATCCTGTCATTGACGAGCGGCATTGGCCGACGAGCATCACGCCCCGACCGTCGCCGCCGGGTGCTGCCCTGGATCTTCTCGAGCGCAGCCTCGACGCCGGGGCGGCGCTGGTCGCCATCGGCCCGTACACCAATCTGGCGCTGCTTGAGGTCGTCCGGTCTGGCAGTATGAGTCGGCAGCCGGTTGTCGTCATGGGCGGCTGGGTGCAGCCGCCCGCGCGAGACCTCCCGCAATGGGGGCCCGACATGGACTTCAACGTGCAATGGGACACGCACGCCGCTGAGGTGGTCGCCGCAACGGCTCAGCTGACGATGGTTACGCTCCCCGCAACGCTGAGCGCGCACCTGAGCCGCGCGGATCTGCCTCGTTTGCGTGCTGCTGGGCCACTAGGACAGTTGCTCGCCCAGCAAGGCGAAGCGCACGGACAGGCGAATCAGATGGAGAAGCTAGGCCGCGAACACTCAGGCTTGCCGGACGATCTGCTCAACTTTCACTACGACCCGGTCGCTTGCGCCGTGGCGGTTGGCTGGTCCGGGGCAACGGTCGAGGAGGTGAGACTGCATGCAGTCCAGAGGGACGACGCGCTGTCTTTCCTCCCCCATCCCGAAGGCCGGTCGATCAAGGTCGTGCTTGATGTGGACGGTGCTGCTTTTCGCGAAACGTGGCTATCCGCGGTCGAGGCAGCCGCGCGGTGATCACGGCCGCGATGCGCTGTCGCTCGGCGAGGTCACCTGCGTTGCCAGGAAGTCCTCCCACGTCCGACGACCCAGAGCACTGTCACTGTCCAGAGGGAGGTTGGCGCCCGCCCGGAGCGCGCGGGCGGCCTTACCTGGAAGCCGGATGGGCAGGATCAGTCGGCGCTTGTTATGGGCATGCAGGTAGATGCGAATCAGCTCGGCCATCTCGTACGCGCGCGGTCCGCCCATTTCGGGTACCAAGCCGGTCGGCGTACCAAGCGCAAGTTCCACCAGTCTGTCGGCCACCTCACCGGCGTCGACCGGCTGGAAGCGGAATCCGGCTGCGACCGGTAGCACAGGCAGCCGCGCCGTCGGCCGAACCACCTTCAAGATCAAGTCGTGAAACTGGGTCGCGCGCAACGTCGTCCATGGCAGGCCGGAATCCGCCACGACTCGCTCAGCTGCAAACTTCGACCCAAAATAACCGAACATCGCTCGATCGATGGCGCTCGTGATGGGGATCCGGTCGGCGCCGACGACCGAGATGAATACGAGGTGCCGCGTGCCGGCGTGCGAGGCGGCGCGCACGAGGTGGCGAGCTATGTCGTCGTCGCCCTTCCTGCCGCCCGCAGAATGGACGATGATCTCGGCTCCATCTACCGCTGCTTGGACTCCCTCGCCAGTCGCGAGGTCACCAGTAACGAATTCAATGCCCTGCGTGCCGTCACGGCTGCGCCGGCTGAGGACCCGTACGTCACATCCCGCGTCTTGCAGCCGTGGAACGACCAGCCGTCCGAGCGTGCCCGTGCCGCCTGTCACCAGAGCCTTCATATCTGTCTCCTTGTCACATCGATCGTGTGCGGTGGTGTCACCTTCTATGACACTTCACACCAAGAGGATGTGACTGATGGATGGCAAACGGCATGCGTACTGAGCGCGTCGAAGCGCGGCAGGAGCCGAGTGTCCGGCACGCTTACGGCACAACCAGCGAGTGGTTGGCGGATCGCTTTGAGCAGCAGCGGCCGCGCTACGCGCGGTGGCATATCGGATGCTTTGCAACGAAGGCCGCATCTAATACGGTGAAGTGGTTACCCTGGGTCCAGGGGCGGGTATCAGTCGCCGGAGATCCGGCAGCGGCACATTCGGGGGTGAGCACGCTCCGCGCACCATGTCAAGACACACACTCATGACCAAGCACCGACTCATCCGATGCGCACCGTCCGCGCTGCTGGACACCGCCTACATCGGACACCCTCTTGTCGAGGACCGCGCATCCGACACTCTGCACCATTGGCGCCGCCCAGCCGAGTCGGAGCTTGGCAATGCCGTGCACTGGTATGACCACGTACCCGTGATCGGCGACGTGGGTTGTTGTCTGTCAGTGGATCGGGGCGCCACCGGTGCCGTCGCGCATTTCGTTGCTACCGCGCCTCCTCGCCGAGGCGTCCTTCCAAGACCGCTCGTACGTCTGGCATTGGCGTCCTGGTCTCACCGCAAGCTCGTTGGCTTGGCGAAAGTAGCCGAGATGCGGGCCATTGATCGCGCTGATGCAGTGTGATCGTTTTGGCCGCTGATCTCGGGGTAGGTGCACCGAAACCCTAAACCCGCTTATCAGCAGCGAAAGGAGAGCCATGACGGCGAACCCTGAACTGGGCAACGTTACCGGGACTAAGGACAAGGACTACGACATCATCTGGTTCACCGAAGTTTGCCTGAGCAATGTGCTCCGGTTGGAGACCTACATCGAGGACGCCGCGCTTGCCGGAGACAACGAACTCGCTGATTTCTTCCGCAGGGCGCAACACGAGAGCCGCAAGGGGGCCGAGGAGGGAAAGAAGCTGATGGCCAAGCGCCTCGCGGCGTAACCGGGCACGCCTCCTATCCGACAGAAGGGAGCCTCGATGGCGGTCACCAGCTACCAGGACTTCGATCTGGCCGACGCCGACCGCGAATGGGACGGTGATGCAGCCGACAAACGGGTACGCACGTGGGCTGATGCGGAGGACGAGCCAAACCAGAAGTACCGCGACGCGCACCTCTGGTACGACGCGGACAACAAGGACAATTTCACCGCGTACAAGCTGCTCATCTGCGATGTCGTCACGAGCAAGCCCGTCGCTGTACCACGCGCGGTGATGGCCGCCGGTGGCATCATGCAGGGTGCTCGCGGCGGCGTCGACATTCCCGAGGAAGATATCGATCGAGTGAAAAGTCATCTTGCGAAGTACTACCGCAAGATGGACCGCACACCTCCCTGGGAAGACTGAGCCACCTGTCGTGGGCTGACACTGTCGAAGCCCAGCGATCGCCCACCGACAGGCTCAGGACGAAAACAGCTATATCCTGCTCCGTGTCTTCGGGCCGCGCCGCGCGGGAACGTCGGCTGCTGTTGTTCTCGGTCTGGGCCTCCGCCGGGTTCGCCGTGTTCTCAAGCATCTGGGGCATCGTCAGCGGCTCGAGCATGATCGTCTTCGACGGGCTGTACTCATTCGTCAGCATCGGACTCTCGGGCCTTGCGGTGTTGGCGCTGCGCTTTGTCCAGCGCGGTCCCGACGAGCGGTTCCCATGGGGGCGCGAGGCGGCGGAACCACTGGTCGTCATTCTCAAGGCCACGACCCTCGGTGCGCTGTGCATTTATGCCGCCGTCGGAGGCATCGTCGACCTGCTGAGAGGCGGCCGCGACGTCGAGATCGGCTGGGCAGTCGTGTATGCCGTGATCGCAACAGCTGCCAGCCTCACTGTCGGTTTGGTGCTCAGGCGCGGTACCCGGTCGGAGTCACCGGTAGGCCCTGGGACGGATCTTGTTCGCTCCGAAGCGGCGGAGTGGGTAGGCGACGGCCTGCTGTCTGCCGGGGTCCTGGTCGGGTTCCTTGCAGCCTGGCTTCTGACCGCGAGAGGCCGCGCCGACCTTGCGGCGTACATCGACCCCGCCATGGTCGTGCTGGTGTCCGTCGCATTCCTCGTCGTGCCATTCCGACTCGTGATCGGCGGCATGCGTGAGGTGATGTCGATGTCACCGCCGGCGGATATCCAGGCACAGCTACGCGCATGCGTCGAGGAGGTGGAGAAGCACTACGGCATACAGGAGTCGTTCGTACGCGCGGCGAAGGTGGGTGGCCGGATGGACATCGAAATCGACTTCGTGCTCGGGCCTGAATCGACGGTAGTCACAGTCGCCGACACCGACGCGGTGCGGTCGGACCTCCATGAGCGCCTGACTGCCTTGGGGTACGAGCGGTCTGTGGCCGTGACGTTCACGACCGATCGACGCTGGGCCGAGTAACGCCCAACACAGGCTCTGGCGTCTTAGGACCCGGAGCCGGGAGCACAATGGTGATCACGAAGGCGACGACGACAGCCACCACTACCTGCGGTGTCACTATCACCCCGTCGACACCCATCAGCACTACGGCGATCAGCGTCGACGTCAACGGCAGCCGCAGCATGGCGCTGCACATGGCCCCAATGCCCATGCCGATCCCTGCCGCCAAGTTCATGCCGGGCAGCCCACTTGCGGCAATACCGATCGCCCCGCCGATGAACAACGAGGGGAAGACCGGGCCTCCACGAAACGCGCTCAACGAGAGGCCGTAGGCCAAGGCCTTGCACACGATGAGCAGAATCATCACAGCAACTGAATAATCGGCGGCGTTTGCGACCAGCTCGGGCAGTGCATCCTGTCCGGAGAAGAGCACTTGGGTGAAACTCTGTCCGGAGATCAGCTGATACACCATCGCGGTACAACCGATGAGTAGGCCGAGTGCCGACGTCACCAACACTCGGTTCATGTGCACGATCGGACGAAGCCAAAGTGCGACAGAGCGGATCAACCACCCCAGCAGGGCGGCTGCGACTCCCATGATCACTGCCCAGCCCATGCTGGCCAACGTCGGTGGCACCGCGGGCGGCACGGACGTCAGCGCGAGGGAAAAGCTGCCGAGGCCGGTCCAGTTGTCCAGACCGACGAAGACCAGCGCTCCGATGCCCGAGGCGAGCAGACCTGGCAGCGCCACCAGGCTCAGCGTCATCCCGCTGACGCCTGCGACTTCCATGATCAGGAACGCAGCGAGCACGGGGGAGCCGAACAGTGTGCTGATCGCTGCAAAACTGCCGGCCGACGCCATGATCATCAAGGCCATCGGCGGAGCGTCCTTCCTGGCAAGGCGGACTGCCAGCGCCCCAAGTCCGCCGCCGATCGCGAGCAGGGGTGCTTCGGGCCCGACTGCCGCGCCGAGGCCGAGTGTGGCCAAGGCAGCGAGGAATATGCCTGGCAGCTCGCGTCCGGTGGCCGGTCCTCCGCCGGTTTGAAAGCCCAATGCGGGCGAATGTCCGCCGTTGCCAGGCAGGTATCGGATGGTCAACGCGACTAACAGCCCGCACAGCACCAGCCAGGGCAGCGGCCACCACGCGGGTGCGGGGCTCCCGAGCATCTGATTCGGCAGCTCCGTGAACAGAAATCGCTGGATCGCAGCGACCAGTGCAAGGAAGCCATAGGCGACGACTGAGACGGGAATACCCACTAGCGCCGCGAGCACAAGCGCTCCGATGTACCGCTTGGAACGGATTACAGCGAGCGGATCCATTGGGGGTGGTCCGCCGGCAGGTGCCGAAGCGGCATGGTGGCTCGCTTCGGGGACTGCCCCACTCCTGGGACTGTTCGAGTCAGCCATCAGATGCAGTCACTCTCTTCAGATCGGTTGGACGAGGCGGGCAACATGCCTGAGCTGGAGAGTCCATGCACATGCCGATGGCCGTGGCGGATGCAGGCCGGAGCGGCCGGGCCCAGCGTACGATGTCGCACCAGTCGAAGCGACCCATCAGGCCTGGGTAACCCCGGTCGCCTGCTCGGGCTCCTCGTCCACGCCTTCCCCGGAAGCAGGCTCTTCTGGTCGAGGACGTACAACAAGACGAAGGCCGGCACGATCAGGAGCACGGCGAGAACGGTCGCGACAAGCACTGCCGTAATCGTTCCGGTCGGCGCTGCCGCCTCGCGACACCGTCAGCGATTCGGGCAGGAGGTAGTCCCACTGGGCAACTCCCCACCCGAGGACGAGCGCTCCCGCCGCAACGACCGCTGCCACTCGGCCCCCTTGATGCGGCCGGCCCCGAAGCAGCACAAGCGCGCCAAGCCCTGCTAGTACCGAAACCACGACCAGAGGCAGGGCACGCGACGTGAGTCCGTCGAAGAGATACCTGGCATCGTTGCGCACCACGAACAGGCCGACAAAGGCAACGACTCCGGCCGCAACGCCCGCCGCCACGGCGCGGATGCGGAAATACGCCACCATCGTCTCGTCGGAGAGACGGCCGGCGTCCCACGTGAGAAGGACCGCGGAGACGTACGCCGTCACGGAGACGGCCAGCAAGCCTGCAACGATCGACGTCGGGTTGATCCAGCTGTTCACCGGATCGCCGGCTTGTCCACCAGCCGGCACCCGCCCGGAGGCGATCCCTCCCGCGACAGCGCCGAAACAGTAGGGCACCAGGACCGAAGAGACGGCGAAGATGGCTCCGAAGTGGCGCTGGTCACGGATCCGAAACACTGCTTTGCGAAAGGCAAAACTGGCACCGCGTAGCACGATGCCGAGCGCGGCGAGCGTGAGCGGTACGAACATTGTCAAGGTGATCGACGCGTACGCCTCGGGGAAGCAGGTCCACAAGGACGACGAAGACGAAGATCAACCACACATGGTTCGCTTCCCACACCGGGCCGATCGAGTGGTCGATGACTTCGCGCGGCCGCTTTCCGCGCTTCGCGCCGCCCGCCGTGAGGTCCCAGAAGCCCGCGCCGAAATCTGCTCCGCCGAAGATTGCGTACATCGTCACGGCGGCGAACAGGATGATCGCGGCGGCGGTGCTCATCCGGTTCTCACCTAGTGCCTATCGGCCAGTTTCGCGCGGCCCGTACGGGACTGTCGGACTCTTCGAATCGCGTCCCGGGCTCGAGCGCGGCGACTCATCCCGCGCAATACGAGGATCGTGGTGATGCCTAGTCCCGCGTAAAGGAGCGCGACCGCGATGAACGTAATCCAGACACCTTCATTGCTGGTGGCGGCGTCTGAGACCCTCATCATGTTGTAGACAATCCAAGGCTGGCGCCCGACCTCGCTCACGATCCAGCCCGCTTCCATGGTCACCACGGCGAGGACGCCGGTAACAGCAGCGACGCGGAGGAACCATCGACTTCGAGGCATGTCTCGTCGGAAGATCCACGACGCCCAGTACCAGAGCGTGAACAGGAACAGCAATGTGCCCAGGCCAACCATGACGTCCCAGCAGAGATGGACGATGTTCACTTCCCGGATCGTCGGTCGTTGATCAGCAGGAACGCTGTCGAGGCCCTGCACGACGGTCGCCCTGCCGGTGCTCGGATCCGACAGCCAGGACGCCAAGACCGGGGATGGCAATGCCGCCCTCCACTTCCCCGGATGAGTTGAGATGGCCCAACAAGGTCTCTGGCACATCGCTGCCTGTCTGGGGCACCATCTCGATTGCGGCGAACTTGACCGGCTGGTTGTCGTAGACCCACCGAGCCAGGCCGTCGCCGACCCCGATCTGGACGGGTGTGGCGATGGCTGCGACCGTGAAGGGGATGATGAAGCCGAGCCTGTGGTAGCGGTCCCGTCGCCCGCGCAACATACCCGCGGCGTACACCGACGCGATCAAGAAGCCGCCGACCACGTAGGCCGCGACGATCATGTGCATGGCCATCAACGGCATCGCATCGTTGAAGATCACCCCGACGGGGTCGACGTCGACGACGTTGCCGGAGGAGTCGAGGGTCACGCCTTGAGGAGAGTTCATCCACGCATTGGCGGCAACCACCGAGGCACTGCCGAATATGCCAGCGATAGGGATCGGGACACCAGTCCAGAAATGCGTCCACGGTTTGAGCCGTCGCCAGCCGTAGATGTAGATCGAGATGAAGATGGCCTCGGTGAAGAAGAACAGACCCTCGAACGCGAAGGGTACGCCGAATGCCTCCCCCCATTTCCCCATGAAATGAGGCCACAGTAGGCCGAACTCGAAGGACAGAACCGTCCCGGTTACTGCCCCGACCGCGAACGTCACTGCCATGTACTTGGACCAGCGCTGCGCAAGTCGCAGAGCGTCACCGTCGCCGCGTTTGATCCCCCGGTAGTTGGCAATCAGCGTCATCGCAGACCACGACACCCCCAGCGGCACCAGGATGATATGAAACATAAGGGTGAAGGCCATTTGTGCCCGTGCCCACGGAACCGGGTTCACTTGCATCAAAACGGGACCCAACAGGTCAGCGAAAGTCGAGGTCATGGAGTTGAACCACCTTCGACAATCATGAGACGGCGTGGGCGAGACGGCGTGGGGTGATGTGGTCGTCCATGGCGGCCTTAGGTCTCAGGCGAGCCGCTCTGTGATGTGATCGCCGACTCGCAACGCGTTCGCGATGGCGGTCAGGGACGGGTTCACGGCGCCGATGCTCGGGAAGAAGCTGGTGTCCACGACGTAGAGGTTGTCCACGTCGTGCGCTTTGCAGTTCACGTCGAGTGCGCTCGCGGCGGGGTCGGTGCCGAAGCGAACCGTGCCTGCCTGGTGTGCTGTCGCACCGATCGGCATGCTCTTGTGCAGGTACAGGCTCCGGTCCAGCAGGTGGTGCTCATGCATGCCCAGCTGGCTGAGCATGCCGTCGAGTTTGTGGCGAAGTCGCTTGACACCCTCGATGTTGTTCTTCTCGTCAATGCTGAGGTGGATCGCCCCTTCCGCGTCGACCGTGACACGGTTGTCGGCCTGCGGCAGGTCCTCGCCACAGAGCCAGATGTCGACGGCGTGGTGCGCCAGGATCTCGAACGGCAGGTCCGGAGAGATCTTGCCGGCCCATCGCGGCGCTTGTGCGTGGATCTCCTCGTCGTCGGACTTGCCGAGCATTTGGATCCCGCCGAGCGGATAGTCCCAGTCGTCGGCCCCCAGATACCAGTCGTTCATCGCCAGCGTCTTCTGGAACTTCGTGGGGTTGGGCTCCCTGGAAACGGCCATCAGGGCGTCGTTGTTGTGCCGCATGTAGTGCCGGCCGACCACTCCGGAGCTGTTGGCAAGCCCGTCCGGGTAGCGGTCGCCGCGAGACCTCAGCAGCAGGGCGGCCGAGTTCACCGCGCCGCAGGCGACGACCACGATGTCGCCGGTGAAGGTGGTCGTCGATCCGTCCTCCAGCAGGGTGACGACTCCGGTGACACGGCGCCCAGAATCGTCTGTCTCCAGGCGCTGCACATTGGCGCCGGTGACCAAAGTGACGTTGTCTTGAGACAGCACGGGATCCACACAGATGACCTGGGAGTCGGACTTGGCGTTCAGGAGGCACGGGAAGCCATCGACCCGGTCGCAGCGGATGCAGACACTTGAGCGTGCCGCCCGGCCCGGCTCGACCTCCACGAGGTTGACTCCGATGGGCAGGTGGAAGGGGTGCAGCCCAAGCTTCTCCAGGTCGTCGCTGAGCTGTTGGATGCGGGGTTCGTGCGACACCGGCGGGTAGGCGTACTGCTTGCTGGCCGGGCCCTCCGTCGGGTCCTCTCCATGTTGCGCCGTGGACCAGGTAGAGGTGCTCTGCCTGGGTGTAGTAGGGCTCCAGGTCGTCGTATGAGATCGGCCAGGCTGGCGAGATGCCACCATGGTGGCGAAGCTCACCGAAGTCCTCCGGGCGGAGGCGGAACAGGGCCGCGCCATAGAACTTGGTGTTCCCGCCGACGTAGTAGTTCACCTCTGGCTGGAACTCGTTGCCGTGCCGGTCATACCAGGTCTCTTGCGCGGTGTACTTCCCGCGTACGAATACCGCGTCGGTCTGCCAGTTGTCGCGCTCCCGGGGCAGAAACGGCCCACGCTCCAGCCAGAGCACCTTCGTGCCGTTCGTGGCAAGCCGGTGCCCGAGTGTCCCACCTCCGGCTCCCGTCCCGATGATGACAACGTCGTAGTGCTGGTCGTCTGCCATGCCGGATCCCTCCTGCAACGCGGGGTTCTCGGATGTACCGATGCTGTCTCTAGACACTTGAGAATGTCCTGCCTGGGCGACGACGTCATCACCCGCCCCGGGTGATCGTTGCCGCAGCCGAGCAGAGTCACCCGCAAGGGGTGACGACTCGATCCTCAGCCGCTGGTTGACTGCGAAGCAGGGTCTAGGCCGTGCACGGAAGGTTCCGGCGAGACCCATACCCGTGGAGTCGATCACGCCAAGGAGATAACAATGGCAACGACGATCGAGAGCCAGACCACGCCTGTGCGCGGCCAGCCGGAGAGCACGGGCCAGCGCCCCGCCGACGTCTTCGTCATCTTCGGGATTACCGGCGACCTGGCGAAGGTGATGACGTTCAGATCGCTGTACCGGCTCGAGCGGCGCGGGCTCTTGCAGTGCCCGATCGTCGGAGTCGCGGTCAACGACTGGACGCTCGACCAGTTGGTGGAGCGCGCCCGCGAGTCGATCGAAGGCACTGGGGAGACGATCGATCCCACCATCTTCGACCGTTTCACTGCACGACTGTCGTACGTGCAGGGCGACTTCGGCGACGCAGGAACCTACAAGCGAGTCGGAGAGGCGATCAAGGGCGCCGAGACTCCCGTGTTCTACCTCGAGATCCCACCCTTCCTGTTCGGCACAGTCGTCAAGGGCCTGGCCGAGGCTGACCTGACCACGAGTGGGCGTGTCGTGGTGGAGAAGCCGTTTGGAAACGACCAAGCCTCCGCCCATGCGCTGGCCGATGAACTGCACCAGTACATCGACGAATCTCAGCTGTACCGGATCGACCACTACCTGGGAAAGATGGGCCTGGAAGAGATCCTCTACCTGCGGTTCGCCAACTCGATGTTCGAGCCGGTCTGGAACCGCAACTTCATCGAATGCGTGCAGATCACCATGGCGGAGGACTTCGGCGTCGAGGACCGAGGGCACTTCTACGATCCCGTCGGCGCGCTGCGCGATGTGGTCGTCAACCACCTCATGCAGGTCGTATCCGCCGCCTCCATGGAAATACCCTCTGGACGTGACCCACGAACGATCAAGGACTCCCAGGTCGCGCTGTTCCGCGCGGTCGCCGAGGCTGATCCTGCCAACTACGTCCGTGGCCAGTATGAGGGCTATCTCGGTATCCCTGGCGTCGCCGCCGACTCGGCCACAGAGACCTACGCCGCGCTGCGGCTCGACATCGACAACTGGCGCTGGTCAGGGGTTCCGTTCTTCATCCGCACTGGCAAGCGGCTCCCGGTCACCCAGACGGAGCTCCGCGTTGTCTTCAAGCAGCCGCCGCGGCTTGGCTTCGGCCTGCATGGCGATCGACGACCGGAGCCGGGCCAGCTCGTCGTCAGACTCGATCCATCGACTGGGATCAGACTCAGGGTCGAGGCCCGGCGCGCGGACTCACCCATCCCTGAGACCATCCACCTCGACATGGAGTTTGCGGAAGAGGGCGGGGAAGGGCCCACTCCATACGAGGTGTTGCTCCACGCCGCGATGGTCGGCCAGATTATGCGGTTCACCCGCCAGGACGGGGTCGAGGAGACTTGGCGGATCATGCAGCCGCTGCTGGACGCCCCGCCCCCGGTACACCCCTACGCGCCCGGCTCGTGGGGGCCGTCGGCCGCAGATGAGCTGACGGCACCAAGCGGCGGCTGGCACGAGCCCTGGGTGGGGCAATGAGCACCAAGGCACCGCGGCAGGAGAAAGAGCAGAGCGCTGCTGCCCCCTCCCCATTCCCGCCGATTGCGGACTATGCGTTCTTGTCGAACTGCCACACCGGTGCCCTGATCGCGCCCGACGGGGCGGTCGACTGGCTCTCCGTCCCGCGCTTCGACGCGTCCAGCGTGTTCGGCTCCCTGCTCGACCGTCAGGCGGGCTACTTCAGGCTCGGGCCGTTCGGGATCAACCACCCCGCGGCGCGCGTATACGAGCCCGGAACGAACGTCCTCTCGACGACCTGGAAAACGCCGAGGGGCTGGCTCCTGGTCCGCGATGCTCTGACGATGGGTCCACGGGAAGGCGAGGACGAGATCACCCCGCACACCCGGCCTCCTGCCGACGACGACGGCGATCACATGCTGGTGCGTACGGTCCGCTGCCTGGACGGCACCGTCGAGATCGAGCTGATCTGTGAACCGGCGTTCGACTATGGCAGGTCGCCGGCCGAGTGGACACTAGTCGATGGCAGTCGGCATTCAGCCGACGCGAGCGGCGCGGGCCAGACGATCAGGTTGCAGACAGATCTCGCGCTCGGCGTCGAGGGCAACCGGGCCCGCGCCCGGCATATTCTCTCGGCTGGTGACGAGTGCTACTGCGCACTGTCGTGGGGCGAGGGTCTGGCCGCACCGGCGGACGTCGCGGAGGCCAGCCGCCGCATCGATGCCACTACGCGGTTCTGGCGCAACTGGCTGGGGCGGGCGCGAATGCCTGACCACCGCTGGCGCGACCCGCTACAGCGCTCGGCATTGGCCATCAAGGGCCTTACCTACCTGCCAACCGGAGCCACGGTCGCCGCACTCACCACGTCGCTGCCGGAGACCCCCGGCGGCGAGCGTAACTGGGACTACCGCTACACGTGGATGCGCGACAGCCACCTTCACGTTGCAGGCGCTGCACTTCCTGAACCTGGACTGGGAGGCCGACGAGTTCATGCAGTTCGTCGCCGACCTGGAGCCGAACCAAGATGGCGCGCTGCAGATCATGTACGGCATCGATGGTCGGCGGGACCTGACCGAGTCGACCCGTGAGGATCTCTCCGGCTATGCGGGTGCGCGACCAGTGCGGATTGGCAATGGAGCGTTCGACCAGCGCCAGAACGATGTGTTCGGCGCCGTGCTGGACTCGATCTTGCTGCACGTCCGACGCAGCGACCGCCTGCCGCGGCGGCTATGGCCGATCGTCCAGTCACAGGCCCAGTGCGCTACCGCGGTCTGGCGCGAGCCCGATCAGGGGATCTGGGAGGCCAGGGGCAAGCCCCAGCACTATGTGTCCTCCAAGCTGATGGGGTGGGTCGCCCTGGACCGCGCGTCGAAACTGGCTGAGATCCGCGGCGACCGCGATCTCGCCGCGACCTGGGGTGCCACCGCTGCTGAGATCAAGGACGACATCCTCGCTCATGGCGTCGATAAGCGCGGCGTGCTGCGTCAGCACTACGACACGGATGCGTTGGATGCCTCCACGCTGCTGGCAGCCATCTTCGGATTCCTCCCCCACGACGACAAGCGGCTCCGCGCAAGTGTGCTCGCAATCGCCGACGAGCTGACTGAAAACGGCTTCGTGCTGCGTTACCGCACCGACGAGACCGACGACGGTCTGTCCGGCAAGGAGGGGACGTTCCTCATCTGCTCGTTCTGGCTGGTGTCCGCGCTGGCGATCATCGGTGAGGAGCAGCGTGCTCGTGACCTGATGGAGCGTTTGCTGCGGGTCGCCTCGCCGCTCGGGCTCTTCGCAGAGGAGTTCGACGTCGACACCGGTCGACACCTCGGCAACTTTCCGCAGGCGTTCTCCCACCTTGCGCTGATCGAGGCAGCGGCGCGGATCATCGCCGCCGAGCGGTTTGCGGAGTTCTCCTGACCGACCCCCGAGGAGGGCGCTTCGGATGAGTGAACGGGTGCTGGTTCTTGGTGGCGGGCTTGCTGGCGTGGCCTGTGCGCTCGAGCTGGGTGATGCCGGCGTGGAGGTAACTCTGGTTGACCGCAACGACTATCACCAGTTCCAGCCGTTGCTCTACCAGGTGGCCAGCTCCCAGCTGCCCGCCGAGGATATCGCCCGCCCGCACCGGACCATTTTCAGGGAATACCCCTCGGTCGAGGTGGTGACGGCGCAGGTGACCGCCGCGGACTTGTCCGCACGTAGTCTCACGCTCGCCGACGGGAGGGTGTTGCAGGGGTCGCATCTGGTGATGGCGGCGGGTGCTCGGCCGAACTTCTTTGGAGTGCCCGGCGCCGCAGAGCACGCGTTTCCGCTGTATTCGGTGGCCGACGCTGAACGTCTGAGGCTGCATCTGCAGGGGCTTCTGCAAGCCGCGGTGGACAATGCGGCGGCCAGTGAGCCCGGTTCGATCGATGTAGTGGTCGTGGGCGGCGGGCCGACCGGGGTCGAGACCACCGGAGCGTTGGCCGAGCTGATGCTGGCGCTGCACAAGTCTGGGCGGACTCGCGGTGCCGGGCCAGATCACCCTGGTCGACCGGGGCGACGCCCTGTTGGGGCAGTTCTCCGACAAGGCCCACGAATACGCGCTGAAGAAGCTGACCGAGGCGGGCGCGGAGGTGCGGCTGGGCGTCGGAGTCACCGCGGTCCATCCCGACGGGGTGCAGTTGGACGACGGCAGCGCCATCTCGACCGAGACCGTGATCTGGGGCGGAGGGGAGTCGGGGTCTGCGGTCGCGCAGTCCACCGGACCTACTCCAGGTCGCGGTGGTCGCCTCGACGTGCGCCCGGACCTCGCCGTGGCCGGCTACCCAGGTGCCTACGCCGTGGGTGACGTCGCGAACATTCCGTCCGGTGACGACGCGGCATCGCTGCCGCAGCTGGGCTCGGTGGCCCAGCAATCGGGGAAGTGGGCTGGGGAGAACATTCTCCGTGAGCTACACGGGAAGCCCACTGAACCCTTCGTCTACAAGGACAAGGGCATCATGGCGATGATCGGCCGCAACGCGGCCGTGGCTGAGGTCGGCAAGCATCACCATCAGGTGGAGGGCCCGGTCGCCTTCGCCGCCTGGCTCGGCGTCCACGCAATGCTGCTCAGCGGCGTGCACAGCAAGATCGACGCATTCCTCTCCTGGGGCTGGGACTACTTCGACCGCGACCACGCGGCCACCATCGAGGCAACGGCAGCAACGCCGGAACGGCTCGCCTGGGCCGACCACGGCGAGGACGTACCGCACATCGTGCTGGACCGGCCCGCCACCACGAGCACCAGCACTCAAACCGCTTGAGGGCCTCATCGAGCTGGAACCAGGGGAGTCATGGCAGGGGACCTGGGGCTGGGCAGCGGTCAGTCCTGAATCACGTGCGGGGGCGCCTACCGATTAGCCCGCTCGCCGGCGGACCAGGCTCAGCCCGTCAGTCATGCGGGCGCTAGCAGCCAAGAGATCATCGGACCACGCTCGAGCACTCAGTGGAACAACGCGGAGACCCCGAAGGCTATGGCCAGAAACAGCACCATCCGCCCGAGGAGGACGGCAGCGCCGAAGAGGATGACCGACATTTTGGTCGCGGGTACGGCGAGGGTCACCGCGTACAGCGGCGGAAGACCGACGCAGGCGGAGAGCAAGACGATCGGCACTCCCCAGCGGCGCTCACCCAAGAGCCCCATCATCCGGTCCGACCAGGCTCGCAACTTTGTCCGAACGCGACCGGCCGGCTTGCGGGGGCGCTCGCGTACCTTCCGCACCAGACGTGAACTGCGGCCCTGGCGCAGGGCGAGCACGGTGCCGACCTTGCCGATGGTCTGTCCGACAGCACAGCCGACCGCCGTCGTGACCTCCTCGGTGAACCCACCAACCTGAGACGCCACGATGTAGATCTCGGCGTTGAAGATCGGTACCACCGAGGACAAGACGCCGTACCCGACCGCGACGACGAACTCGATCAGCAGTCGCCACTCCACGCCGACACCTACCTACAGGACGCGCCCGTCACCTAGGCACTGAGACTTGTGCCAGTCTGCGCCTCAACGTCACGGGGCTGCAATCGGGCCGTGATGAGGTGGAAGACTCAGTTGAACAACGCGGAGGCACCGAAGGCTATCGCCAGAAACAGCAGCATCCGCCCGAGGAGGACGGCGACGCCAAACGAGATGACCGACATCCGGGTCGCGGGTACGGCGAGGGTCACCGCGTACAGCGGCGGAATATAGACGCAGGCGGACAGGAAGACGATCAACACTCCCCACAAGCGTTTGCCCAAGAGCCCCAACATGCGGTCCGACCAGGCTCGCAGCCTTGTCCGAAAGCGACCGGCCGGCTTGCGGGGGCGCTCGCGTAGCCGCCGCACGAGACGGGAATTGCCGCCCCGGCGCAGGGCGAGCACAATGCCGACCTTGCCGATGGTTTGTCCGACGGCACAGCCGACCGCCGTTGTGACCTCCTCGGTGAACCCACCGACCTGAGACGCCACGATGTAGATCTCGCTGTTGAAGATCGGTACCAGCGAGGACAAGATGCCGTACGCGAGCGAGACGAGGAACTCGATCAGCGGTTGCCAGTTCACGCCGACACCTACCTAGCTACATGACGCCCCCGTCAACTAGGCACTGAGGCTTGTGACTGTGTGCGCCTCAATGTCACGGGGCTGAATCGGGCCGGATCTTCGTAGCGTCAAGTCAGAGCCGGCAAGCCTAACCACCATGGCAGCGGCGGTGCGGTGGCTGCAAGGTCTCGCCCACTGGCAGATTGCCCGCTAGGCCGTACACCGGAACCCGTCGCCCGCTGCGGGGTAGGCGCGGACGGGATTGCGGCGTGATAATTATTGCGGCGCCTGGCCGGTCATGGAATGCGACAGATCGAGGCGGAAACATGTCGCCACGACAGCTATACCGTCGGGGGAGTCGAGACCCGCGTCAACGCACTGGATACCTCTCGATACCTCACGATGGAGGACTCATGGCCACAAGCATCGTCAGCAGCGACACCAGCGTCGAGGACCGCCAGGCGATCGGCGAACGGGCACGCGACCATACGCCGCTGTCCAGCTCAGGCCGACTGGGAGCCGGCGGCCGGGCGGCCCGACCCGGTTGAGCTCCTGATCGAGCAGAACACGACGCGGGAGGCCGATCTGGTGCCGGTGAGGCACGGCCGGATGACGGTGTCACCGTTCACCTTCTACCGCGGCGCGGCGAAGGTGATGGCGACCGATCTCGCCACTACTCCGATGGCCGGCCTAGTGGTCCAGCTCTGCGGCGACGCCCACCTGTCCAACTTCGGTGGCTTCGCCTCACCGGAACGGGAGCTGCTGTTCGGCCTGAACGACTTCGACGAGACCCTGCCTGGACCGCTCGAGTACGACCTCAAGCGGATGGCCGCCAGCTTCACGATCGCGGCACGCAACAACCGCTTCACCCCTGCCGATGCGCGAGCGGTGACCATCGAGTCGGTCAAGTCCTACCGGTTGGGGATGGCCGAGTTCGCCGCGATGCGCACACTCGACATCTGGTACGCGCATATGACAGAACAAGACATCCAAGACGCGATGCGGGCGGTCGAAGAAGCCTCGGTCGCCGGCGCGAAACCGCGCAAAAGCAAGACTAGGAAGAAGAAACATGACGCCTCCAAGGACGGCAGCGCAGAGGCTGACCTGGAGGCGAAGGCGCTCAAGAGGGCGAACAAGACGCTCCGCAAGGCCCACACCCGCGACAGTCTCGACGCTTTGACCAAGTTCGCTGAAGTCGTCGACGGCCGCCATCGCATCGTCAGCCGACCACCCGTCATCATCCCCCTGCGAGACCTGGCGGCCAGCTACGAGATGACACCCGACCAAGCCCGGAAAGAGGTCGAGGAGCAGTTCCGCGTCTATAAGGCCACGCTCAGCAACAACCGCCGACAACTCCTGGACAGATTCACGATCGTCGACGCGGCACGCAAGGTGGTCGGCGTCGGCAGCGTCGGCACCCGAGCGTTCATGGTGCTGCTACAAGGCCGCGACAGCGCCGATCCCCTGTTCCTCCAGATCAAGGAGGCCACGAGCTCGGTCCTCGAAGACCAACTTCCCAAGAGCCGCTACGCCACTCCCGGCCAGCGCGTGGTGGAAGGTCAGCGGTTGATGCAGGCCGCCTCCGACATCTTCCTCGGCTGGACCACAGGAGTCCAAGCCAACCGGTACTACTACTGGCGCCAGCTGCGCGACATGAAGGCCTCCGCAGAGGTTGAGGGTATGTCACCGTTCGGGATGAAGTTCTACGCCAGTATCTGCGGCTGGACTCTTGCCCGCGCCCACGCTCGATCCGGGGATCCCATCGCCATCGCCGAATACCTCGGCAGCGACGACACCATCGATAAGGCCATCGCCGACTTTTCCACTCGCTACGCCGACCAGAACCAACGCGACTACGACACCTTCGTCAAAGCCATAGCCGACGGCCGAATCCAAGCCGTCATCCGGGGATCTGAGCCGACACATTTACAGCACCGCTACCGCAGGTCAGCTGCTGTCGCTGCTCGGGGTCTGGACGAGCGGGTGCTTGCCGGAACGGGCGAGGCTGACCGCGACCGCGGGGAACACGATGACCGACAGCACACCTGCGCCGACGAGTGCGGCGGCGTTCTCGGGCAGCATCGTCCCAGACTCTAGCCCGATTGCGGCCAGCGCGACGAGCATCGGTAAGGCGGTCGCGGTGAGCAGCATCATCTGGACCCGCCCACGCATCGGCAGGTCGTGACGGTAGAACAGCAAGCTGGGGAGGCCACGAACGACGAGGAACAGGACGAAGAAGACGACCAGGCGCGCCGGCGATTCGATGATCGAGTGAAGGTCGAGGCTCATGCCCGACGTCACAAAGAAGACCGGTATAAAGAAGCCGTAGCCCACCGCGTCGAGCTTGGCCTCCAACGCATGCACATCGCCCGGCGCCCAGCGGCGCAGGACCACGCCGGCGAGGAAGGCCCCGAGCACCACGTCGAGCCCCCGTTCCGCGGCGATCACCAGGAGAGCGAAGAGCAGGAACATGGTCCAGCGAAGGCGAGCCTGCGACGTCCCGTGTTCACCCTCAGAGAGGATCCCCTGGATCTTCTCGTAGCGGACCAGACGCGGAGCGAACGTGAACAGCAGCGCGATCCCTCCGATAAGGACGAGCGAGAGTAAACCGAGGAACGCGCCCTGGGTGCTGAGGAAGACCGCGACGGCCACAATAGGCAGGAACTCCCCAACGGCTCCGGCAGCCAGGATGAGCGCACCGAACCGGCCTTCTAACATCCGGTTGTCCCGCAGGATGGGCAGGAGGGTGCCCAGCGCGGTTGTGGTGAGGCCGATCGCGACCGGCACGAACGCACGGACGAAGCCGACCGCCGCCAAGGCGCCGGTCACGGCCACCGCAGCCACCACTGTCACCAGCCAGGAGGACAGTGCGAGCCGTCCGGCCCGCTCACGGAACAGCCCGAGCTCGAGCTCGTAGCCCGCCAGCAGGAAAAGGAACCCGAGGCCCAGGTTGGATATCAGCTCGATGCCCTCCGGCTCGGCCCACCCCAAGAGCTGCGGACCAACCAGGATCCCGCCCAGAATGAGGATCACCACCTGAGGCACGCGCCCGGACAGGAGTCCCGCCACGATGGGGGTCAGCGCGGCGATCAGGCTGACGATGGCGAGGTCGATCAAGCTCTGCTCAAGACTCACGAGGGGACCACCTTCCTCGAACGACCTCGATCACAGCACCGGCCGGAGGAGCGACCTCATCCTGACCACACGATAGCGGTCGGGAGCGGTGGCACGCCCTAGCGAAACGTGCCTCAGCCAAGTCCTCGTGGATCCGGACGAGGGGTAGCCATGGGATGCTCGGGGAGGATCGCTCCGCCGGCAAGAGGCTCGAGGAGAGCGATGTGCCGGGCGACGTCAACGCGCAGATCGAAGGGGACCGATTGTTGCAGACGCTCATATGCCGCGGCTAGCCTTCGCGTGACCGCCGGCGATGACGCTCCATAGATAGCGATCTCCGTGAACGCCAGGTCGACAGTCTCGGCCCACGTGGGTTCTGCATGCATGAGCCGCACGACACCGTCGGTATCCATGAAGAAACCTGTGGGCTGAGGGCGCCGCCCGATCCGCAGCAACAGCTCCTCTAGACGGTCGATGACAACAACGGCTGTGGTCGGCTGGTTTACCGCCGGTGAGAGGGCCTGGCTGGCAACATCGACGAGTTCGCGGATTCCGTACAGCGGATCCTGGTACATCGTGCGGGACCGACCGAGGTGGACACAGCCGCGAACTGCGTCGTCAGGCGGGCCGTCGCCACCGTGAATCGCCACCAGAGCAGCGCCGGGCGGGAGATATTCTCCCACCTTTGGCAGGAACTGCAGCAGGCAGTCGTACTGCTTTCCTAGCTGTACCAACCGCTCACGGTCGACCCCGAGAATTACACCAAACTGGCCACCCCTGCCGTCGCCCCGCTCTTCTTGCAGCCGTACGAGTTGTGGGTCCTGATCCACTTGTGGTGCCGCGGCCGACAGATAGCTCGCCGCGACGGGTCGATTGAAACTTAGGGCGTGGCGCGTCTCGTCCGCAACTGCGGTCACCACCCAACTGACCTGCAACAGACGCATAGTGGCCGTCACATAGACGACAAAGACGACCAGGCTCGCCAGTACAAACAGAACCCCGAGCGTGACGGCGAGGCGGAGCACATCTGCGCTGGACGACGCACCCTCGACGACGATGACGACGATCGCGTACGCGAACGTGGCAAGGAACAGCCCGAAGGCAAGTTTCGTGACGCCCGACCGGACGAACGTACGGATCACCCGTGGGGAAAGTTGGGCGCTCGCCAACTGGAGGGCCACGAGCGTGATCGTGAAGACAACTCCGACGAAGGTAAGCATCGACGCGGCGATGATGCCCAGAAGCGATTCAGCGGAGCTTGCCCTGACAGGTAGGCCCCCTCCGACCTTGGCAAGTCCATCGATCGAATCCGCCCTCGAAACTGCCAACCCGACGGCAATCCCTGCAACGAGCAACGCAGCTGGTACGACCCAGAACCGTTCGCGAACCCACTCTTGCGCGAGCACAACCCGGAATCGATTCCTGGATTCCGGCCGTAGGGCTTGCACTGATGCCGTGGGCACGACCGACCTACCTCGTTGATCAGAGCGTCAACGCTGTCTCTACACCGCCAGCTCAGACACTAAGCACAATGCCTCGGCAAGACATCACCCGAGTCGGGTGAGGCAGTCACGCCTCGCTCTGGGCCAGCAAGATCCGTCGCCATCAAGGTCACCTTTTCTCGTGTACCTGATCTGCCTTCTGTGGGTGTCGCGTCGGAACTTCCAAAGGTCACCGCGTGACCCGGCTTAGCCTTTTTCCGTGATTGCAAGCGCGGGCCCGGGTCCTGACGCTTCCTCAGATGCTGGACGTGGAGTTCGCA
This sequence comes from uncultured Actinomycetota bacterium, assembly GCA_963836855.1. Classification (GTDB taxonomy): domain Bacteria; phylum Actinomycetota; class Actinomycetes; order Propionibacteriales; family Propionibacteriaceae; genus Microlunatus. Next base: position 86,785 of record CAWILN010000004.1, read on the forward strand.
GAGTATTTGTCACTTTGCTTCGGGCGTTGGGCTCCACGGTCGCGCTGGTTGCGATCTACTATCTGCTGCCGCTGGACCGCTCTTCGATCGGTGTGACTGTCGGGATGCTTGCCTTCGGGCTTTTGGCGCTTGTCGCCTTGATCGCCTTTCAGGTCCGCTCCATCAGCAGGGCAAAATATCCGGCGCTGCGGGCAGTCGGAGCCTTGGCGACGAGCGTTCCACTGTTTCTGTTGCTGTTTGCCGGCACCTATTTCGTTATGGCCGGAGTTTCCGAGGCCGATTTCAGCGAGCCGCTCACGCGTACTGATGCCTTGTACTTCACCGTCACGGTTTTCTCGACGGTTGGATTCGGTGATATCACTGCCACGACCCCGGGGGCTCGTCTCGTGGTCACGGGGCAAATGATTGCCGGCATCGTGATCATTGGGCTTGGGGCCAGGATCATTGTTGCTGCTGTTCAGCGCGGGCAACAGCGGCAGCCGACGCAAGCAGGCGACGCCACTGACGACGCAGGTAGCCCTCTCGAGTAGGTCAAGCCCTGGCACCATCAACCGAATCACCCGCGCGGGGTGTACCGGTGGGTGGGCCCCGCATCACACGATGGGGTCGTCGAGGAGGGTGATCGGATGAAAGCCATCGCAATCGTTCCTGGGCTGAACCTGCTTTACGTCACTACCGCAACCGAGCACGGGACCGAGGAGCGACCGCAGTCTGGCAAGGATGCCGTCCGTGACTGAGGAAGGGCTGACGGAATCCGTCGATTCGCCAACGCAATCCCCGGTATCCGAAGTGTTCGCACTGGCGCGACGGTTCGAGCCAGTGCTGCGTTACACCGAAGGCGAATTGTTCCTTCCCATGCCGGTCGAACGTTACGTTGAGGCGGCCGCTTTGTTCCGCCGCATGCCAGGGCAGAAGGCGCCCGAGTTGATTGCGCCAGCGACCAAGATCAACCTAGCGACCTTGGTCAGCTACGCCGGCAACAACGGCGGCAGCGATCTCGAGCTCCACTTCGTCGACAAGCCGTTGGGTCGGTCTGCATACCGCCGCTGGCGGCGTCGCCCAGATCGCCCCCGCTTTCATGGCGGAACCCCCTTCGCAGTGGTTGGCCTTTTCGGTCGCCTCGTCGATTCACTCATGCGGTTCTCCTTGATCGTGCGAGGCAAAGTTCCTGGCGGCTTCGCCGCTGCGGCCCATATCCGCTACAGGGATGCGGGAACCCTGGCACCCACGTACTACGTGCGTGCTTTCCGTGATGCCGGATATCTGGTCTTGCAGTACTGGTTCTTCTACGCGATGAACGACTGGCGATCGACGTTCAGCGGTGTCAATGATCATGAGGCCGACTGGGAGCAAATCACCCTCTTCCTGACCGAACCCGACGACGGCGGTGAGCCAGAACTGGCCTGGGTGGCCTTCTCCTCCCATGACGAGGTAGGAGATGACCTGCGAAGGCGCGTGGACGACCCCGACCTGCAACTGGTCGACCGAATGCACCCGGTGGTTCATGCAGGTGCCGGATCACACAGCGGCGCGTACCTGGCTGGGGACTACATCGTCTCGGTGTCTCCCCCGGCACTGGAGAAGCTGACACAGCAGTGGCGCCGATTCGTCCGTACGATCACGCCCTCATCGCGAATCCAACACCGCCCGGGGATTGGTCTCCCGTTCATCGACTACCGGCGCGGGGATGGGCCGTCGGTGGGACCAGGCAGCGACCAGGCCTGGACCTGCGTTGTGATCGACGACGACACACCTTGGGTGCGTGACTATCGAGGGCTGTGGGGCTACGACACCCGCGATCCATTCGGTGGAGAGCGCGCACCGGCAGGTCCACGCTACGAACGCAACGGCTCCACGCGGCTGGCATGGGATCGACCAGTGGCCTGGGCAGGGCTAGACAAGGTGCCGCCGACGCGAGCCGATGAGCTAGCCGCACTGCAACGGCGTGCCGACGACGTCGAACTCGAGCTCGTCGCCGCGCAGGTACGGCTAGCTGATGAGATAGACCGGCTGCGGTCACTGCATGAAGGGTTGCGAGCTCAAGCTGTTGAGGGAGCTCGCGCCACAGCGAGCTACGCCGCCGCACAGGCAGCTGTCGCTGCTACTCGGGACGAGATCGCGAATCTCTCGGCTGAGCAACAAGCAGTGTCGAAAGCTTTGGTGACGCCCTTGCTACCGGAACCTGTGCATGCACATCTGCGGCATCGGGCGCTGCCCGATCAAGACGCCCTTCACCCAGCAGGGTGGACATTGCGTTTCTGGGCCGCTATCTCGGTCTCCGTCATGCTTCTGGCGGTCGCCGGCCTGATCATGTACGGCACGGCCTTGGGCATCACCGGGTTCATCGGGATCATTCTCATCGTTGGGGGCATCGAGGCATTGATCCGCGGCAGGCTGCTGACATTCCTGGCTGTCGTCGTGATCATGTTTCTGATCTTTATCGGCATCTACCTCGCGGTAACCAATATCAGAGTGGCCATTGCTGGTGCGCTTGTCTTCGCTGCGTTTGCCTTGCTGCTATCGAACCTGGCGGGCTACCTGCGGCGGCGCTAGTTTCTTGGCGCTTCTCGCGCACGTCGCGCTGGGAGCTGACACCGTCGTCACTCTTCGCGAACAAAAAGCACGTTCGCTCATCGTTCCTCCGATCGTCAGCGGCGCAACTCCGACGCTCGAAGCGCGATAGTTTTGGCGCTTCTCGCGCACGTCGCGCTGGGAGCTGACACCGTCGTCGCTCTTCGCGAACAAAAAGCGCGTTCGCTCATCGTTCCACCGGTCGTCAGCGGCGCGACTCCGACGCTCGAAGCGCGATAGTTTTGCGCTTCTCGCGCACGTCGCGCTGGGAGCGACCGTCGCTCTTCGCGAACAAAAAGCGCGTTCGCTCATCGTTCCACCGGTCGTCAGCGGCGCGACTCCGACGCTCGAAGCGCAGGTCACGTGCGGCTCGGAGGGGTGCCGCCGTACGCTTGCGCAGGTTGGCTCCGTACACCGCCGCCTGTGTCCGACGTTGCATGCCGAGCTTGGTGAGCAGGCCGGACACATAGTTCTTGACGGTCTTCTCCGCCAAAAACAGCCGCTCGCCGATCTGCCGGTTGGTGCAGCCGTCTGCGATGAGATCGAGGATTTCACGCTCACGTGCGGTCAGGGTGTCAGCCAGCGGGTCAGCCGCAACAGGATTCCGGAGCCGATCGAGCAACTTCTCAGTCACCGCTGGATCCAGCAGCGACCGCCCCGCCGCAACCTGCCGAATCCCCTCCACCAGACTGTTGCCACCGGTCTGCTTGAGCAGATATCCGGAGGCCCCCGCCATGACCGCGGCGAAGAGCGCTTCATCGTCGTCGTAGGAGGTGAGAATCAGGCACCGCACGTTCTCTTGTGAGGAGCGGATCTCCCTGCAGACGTCAATACCGCTGCCGTCCGGCAGCCTCGCGTCGAGTAGGGCGACATCGGGTGCGACGGCTGGAATGCGTCGCAGGGCATCACCGGCGGTCGCAGCCTCACCCACGATGATCAGATCGTCGGTCGCCGAAAGCAGGTCGATCAGTCCTCGGCGAACCAGCTCATGATCATCAACGATGAACACTCGGATTTGCTTCTCGCTGGTGGTTACGGGCTTAACGGGATCGACCATCGCAGCCGTAACCCCCCTTCCGGTGCGTTACTGACGCCGAACTCACCGCCGTGACGCTCCGCACGACGGTGCAAGTTGGCCAAGCCGCTGCGGCGCGTGCTCGTGCCGAGGCCAACTCCATCGTCGGTAACTGTAAGCGCGAGCCGCTGCGCGTCGGCTTGGATACGGACTCGGATCTTCGCGGCTTGAGCATGCTTGGCGACGTTGGTCAGCGATTCCCGCAACACAGCCTCGACGTCGCTGATGATCGCGTCGTCGACCACGGTGTCCAACGGCCCTACGAGTTGCAGATCCGGGCGCACCGGCAGCAGCGGCGCAAGCTGATCAACAACTTCGAGGGCGGTGCCACGCAGCGACCGCGACGATTCATCCTGCAGTGCGAAGATCGTGGTCCGGATCTGCCGAATCGTCTCGTCGAGCTCGTCGACCGTGTGGGTGAGGCGCTGCTCAACGACCTGGTCGTTCACGGTTGACGCGATGCTTTGCAGGCTCAGTCCTGCAGCGAACAGCCGTTGGATGACGTGATCATGTAGGCCACGGGCAATGCGGTCCCGATCCTCGAGGACACCGAGCCGTTGTTGATCGGCCCGAGCATCACTGAGTTCCAATGCGATGGCAGCCTGGCCCGCGAAGGTCTCTGCCATGTCAAGGTCGGCTTCGGTGAAGGGTGCGTGCGGGATGGTCCGACCCGCCACGATCGCTCCTCGCGGACTGGTTTCGCCTCTGAGCGGAAGGGCCATCGCCTGGCTCACCGGGACATACGGCCGCAAGTGGATATAGACGCCCGGTTGCTGATCAACCGCCTCGATTCGAATGCCGTGATTCTCCTGCATCGCCTGCCAAGCGATGCTGTCGACATTCGGATAGCGAAGTCCAACGAGCTCACGCTCGGCCGCACCGGTGGCCACGACTACCTCTAACTGGCTGGGATCATCGTCGGTGGGTCTCACCAGCGTGACTACATCGGCTGAAGCCAGGCGCTTCACGCTCGTAGCAATGCGGTGAAGCGTGTCGGCGTGGTCAGCCTCGGGGTCGAGGAGCTGGCGACTGATCTCGCCGGAGGCTCTCAACCACTCCTGTCGTCGACGGGATTCCTCGTAGAGTCGCGCATTCTCGATTGCTATGCCAGCTGTCGCAGCCAGTGCCAAGACGAGCTCCTCGTCCTCGGCCGTGAAAGGGCCGCCATCGATGCGGTCGGTCAGATACAGGTTGCCGAACACAGCGTCGCGGCTGCGGATGGGTACGCCAAGGAAGTTGGTCATCGGGGGATGGCCATCCGGGAATCCCGATGATCGGGGATCGTCAGCGATCCGAGTCAATCGGATGGGCTGGGGATCCTCGATCAATGCGCCCAGGACACCGCGTCCCTTGGGGAGCTCACCGATTTCTCGAACCGCCTCTTCGTCCAAACCGACGTGCAAGAACTGTTCGAGCAAGCCGTCAGCACCAATGACTCCCAGCGCGGCGTACCGGGCGCCTGCGACATCTCGCGCCGTGTCGACAATGCGGTGCAACACTGCGGGCAGGGACAGCTCTTGGACGATTGAGCGATTGGCTGTGAGCAGGCGCCGCAGCCGCTGCTGAGCCGTCATGATCAACGACGCTTGCTCCACGAGTTGGCCCATCAGCAACTCGACGGAAAGTCGCTGATCACTGTCGGGATCCATCGAGAACATAGAACCCGAATCATCAGTGCTACCCATAGCCGCCATGTCCCAAACAGGTTACGACCACCGAAATTTCTCCGACCGGGCGGCCTGACTCGACACTGGCAGCCTCAACTGTCAAGTCGGCCGTCGCACGACGCGACCAGCGACGCGCTCGGGGCGAATGCGGACGAACAGCGTTCGGTTTCCAGTAGCCCACGGCACCAGAGAGTCCGAAGCCCACAGATCGGCCAACTCGTCGGGCTCGCGAACAGCACTGGTACGCCCATGGAGCACGATGCTCCAGCCGGTCCGCGTTTGCTGATCCAGCTCGTCCACTTCGAGCGCGACACTGGTTGGCTGGGCCAGCTCCGCCAAGATCCCGTCGGGCAAAGTGCGGAAGTAGACAGAGCCCTCGTGCATGGCGTATGTGACCGGCAGGATCTGCGGCAGGTCGGCGGCCTGCCACGCGATGCGACCCAGATGATGGGACTCGATGAGATCGAAGCATTGCCGTCTGCCGATAGCTTCGAAGTAGCGCTCCGATCTGTCATCGGAGTCAGGCCTTCCGGCTGTGGATGGGTTGATCATTGCTGCGCTCCTCCGAAGATACCTACGACTGGTGGACTCGACGACCCGTCATCATCGTCAGCTGCAATTGCACGACCAGCACATGCCGACCCTCCGGCCAAGGCTGGGGCGATTGGCCGACGTCGAGCATAAGCAATGATTCTTCGTCCAAGGGCTGGGCGTTGCCCACAACGAGAACGCTCCATCCGGTCTGAAGAAACTCGTCGACCTGATCAACCTCGAACGCAATGGGATGATCGAACAGCTGGTGAGATGCCTCGGTGTCAATGCCCGTGCGGAACATCAGGGCTTCACTGACCAATGTGTAGTTCATCGGGACGATGCGAGGTCCGAAGTCAGTGCAGTACCCGAGACGGCCGACATTGGTCGAACCGAGGAGGCGGCGACACTCCTCACGATCGAGGGTCTCGAGGCGCCCTCCCCGGTCAAGCAATGACCAGCCCGGACTGTCGAAGGTCATGGCTGCACATCACCTCTCTCATATGGCTGATCCAACTCTCTCGGCTATCGCGACGCTATGCACGTGCCGAAGGAGATACGTGTGTGGGACCAAAGTCCTCCAATTTTAAGGAGCTGCTCGCGCATCGCGCGTTGAACCCGCCGCCGTCGTCGTCCCTCGCAGAGGAAAAGACGCCTCCGCTCACTCCTCCTCCGAGCGCCGGCGCGCGATTACCGACGCTCGCAGCTCGAAATGATCGTCCCATGGTGCCACCAGCAGCGCGCTGCGCCTCAGCCGCGCTGAATCTGGATACGGCCCGAGGCTGCCTCCGCCGAGGGCTTCGGCATCCGGATCTCCAAGACACCGTCCTTGTAGGTCGCGGAAACAACCTCAGGTGACGTACCTGGTGGAAGCCTGACCTGGCGAACGAAACTGCCGTAACGGAACTCGCTATGGAAGCCTTTGTCGAACTTCCCGCGGCTGCTTTCCCGACGTTCCGCTGCGATCGTCAGGACGCCGCTGTCGATCGACACATCAATGTCGCGATCGGGATCGACCCCTGGTATCTCAGCCATGACCACCAGCTGCTCGCCATCGACGAACTCTTCGACCTTGATGTCTCGGAACGGCCAGTTCATACCCCCGAAAGGTTGCCAGCCACCCCACAGATCCGTCAGATCCCGCGGCCAGCGCATCATCATGCCCGCAGACCTGCTCTCCCTGGACTCGCCGGTCTGGGTCTGGGTCTCGTCGGGCTGAGGCTCCGTTTCGTCGGGTTGAGGCTGCGTATTCATCGGATCTCCTTCCTGTGCGAGCCTTTCTCGCCCATCCATCCACCATGACGCGACATTTTCGGTTACCCAAGACGACCGGCCCGACATATCAGAATCCGGCGAACTGGGACTTTAAGACGCTGGCGAGCCGGTCAGCATCCGGGCACGTCTCCGGGTCGAAGCTCATCGTGATCACTAGACGGCTGTCGTAGGAAAGGGCGGTAAATGAGACAGTGACATTTCCTGTCGCCACGCTCAGCGGTACCACCTCGAGGACCCGGTGACCCATCAGCCTGAGCGCTAGGTCCGGACCGCGGAGGTCGCTTACGAAGGTGTGCACGAATGGCTGGTGATCAATGAAGTATTGGTATAGGCCGAGCCGAGCCAGCAGCCGGAAGAGCGGTCCCAAGACAGCTGTGGACGCGCCCCGCTGGTAGTGCTTGGCAGCTCGCATGATCGCTGATACCGCGGTCAGGCGATCGGAGAATCCTCCGCGGGTAGGGAGCTTCACGGGGATGACACCGCTACGGTTCCCCAGCTGGTCCGCCTCCGTACGCGTCCTCGCGGCGAACGGTACGGAAACCACCAGAGCGTCCGACCGTTCGCCGCGGTCGGTGAGCAGCTGCTGCAGCGCACCGGTCAAGGCAGTCAGGACAAGATCATTGACAGTCGCGCCGTTGCTGTGAGCACGCTCGCGGACCTCGTGCAGGTCCACGACGGTTGTGAGAATGTTCCGGTGTGGTCCGGTGGGCCTGTTCAGTGAGCACGATTGGGCACGTTCGGCCAGCGAGGGACGGAGCTCGTCCAATGCCGCGAATAGTCGGCCGGCTACTTTCGGGAGGCGCCGTAGTGAGCGAATGTGCTCTCTCCAGGCGTCCTTTGCGAGCGCGGCTCGGCTTGGATGCGCTTGTGGCACGGGTGCGGTCGCGGGGGTAGGTGAGCCGTCGACGAGCCCTCGCAGCACGGCCAGCCCTGCCAACCCGTCTCCCACGACGTGGTGCATCACGATTACCACAGCAGCTCGGCCGGCCGTCATGCTAGGAACGAGGGTGGCGGACCATAGGGGACGATCCTCAGGCAGCGGCCTGGTGACGAGGTCAGCGGCAATCTCCAGCAAGCCGGCATCGTCGGTCTCTGAGTGTGGCGTGACGACCGTCACATGATCATCGATCTTGAAGCCGGAGTCATCAACCCAGATCGGCCGTCCGCAGCCGAGCGGGACTTTCTGCAAGCGTTGCCGCAGCCGCGGGACCGCCGAGATCCGCTGCTGCAGAACTGACCGCAACAGACCCACGTCCAGCCCGCTGGACGCCTCCAAGATCAGTACCGCACCGACCTGTAGAGGTGGCGGATGCCGTCGTGAGACGAGCGACATCAGATCGTCGGCGCTCACCCTCTCAATCATCGTTAGTCAGAATCCGGTGTCGATCGAAAGGTGTCCAGAGCCGAACGCTTGGAATGACTTAGGCAACTTTCAGGACACTGCAGGACCTTCGACTCTTCATGGGACATCCGCGGCGCGCAAGCTTGAACCGCGGGGCGGTGAAGCCCGGCCTTCACGCAGCCATTTTCACCGCCCCCCAACCCAACGAACGGAGTCTGGTCATGACCTCATCACAGAATGAGAGACAACGGTCCACCAAGGATTTCGTCGAGCTGTCGGAGGCCAAATGTCAGGAACTTCTGGCACAGCACACCGCAGGCCGGATTAGTTTTGTGGCCGGGGACGGGCCGCTGATCCTGCCGGTGACCTACCAGTACCGCAACGGCAGCGTGATCTTCCGAACGTCTCCAGTCGGACCTCTTGCAGAGCTCGTCCGGCGAACGAGTGTGGCCTTCGAGATCGACGAAATCGACGAACAGAACAAATCGGGCTGGAGCGTTCTGGTGCTCGGATTCGCCGAGGCGATGGCTCACAACTATCTGCTCACATCGGCCTGGGAGACTGGCCCGGTGCCCTGGGCGGACGGAGTTCGGAACCTATTTGTCGAGATCAAGCCGCGAAAGATCAGCGGCCGGGCGGTAGGGGGCTTCTTCACGACGCCAACGCCTGAAGCTCGCTAGGTCATTCGGAGTCGCTATGAGGACCCGGGTCCGCCCACGGCTCGAGTAACTCCAAAAGCCAGCCTTCGTACTGGGTACTCCATGCCCGCGACCACAGCCCGCGGCGCATCTTGGAGTGCGCTCTCCCAGGCGATCGCACGAGTAACGCAGCCGGTACTCCGCGCTAGTGCCACCCAGCGAAGGAGTTCTTCCCGGCTGCCCAGGTCGGTGAAGGGCTCGAGGTAGGCGTCCCAAATCCGCAGCACGCGCGGGTCGTCGATCCGCCCGGCGTCGTTCCGCACCCTTGCGTGGAAGGCGATCGAGTTCAAGGTGGCGAGCATCGTCCCGAAGGGATGTCCCACAGACGCGTCGCCCCAATCGATGATCCGCACTGAGGACAGATCGTCCACTTTCCCCGACCAGCAGACGTTGTTGGAGTGCAGGTCCTCGTGCTGCAGAGTGTCCGCCACCGGCGTGGCGGCGAGCTCGGCGCACCGGTAGTCGAGCCCCCGTAGTCGGTGCTCGAGGGCGGAGGCTTCGTCGGCGGTCAGCCCGCTGTCCTTGGTTGGCTGAGCGGCGAGTTCGGCGAGGAGCCTGCGGTACTCCAGAGGCAGCTGCGCTGGGCCCGGTCCGGGATTCCCGTTGCTAAGAGGCGGAGCCTGTGTTCGGCCAGGGCGAGCTGCGCTTCAGCGTATCGGGGCAGCAGTCTCTCCCAATAGGCCCACAACCGTCTGGCTCGGCTCTGGATCGGAGTGTCGGGCCGCCATCGCGGGTGAGCGACCATGCTCGCGCGTCGTCGTAGGCAACAACGTCAAGCGCCAGGCCTGGACAGATCTCACCGAGCAGGGCTAACAGTCCGGGTTCTTGTGCCGTCCCGCTGGCGTTGACCTTGAACCAGACCCGACCCTGGGTGGTCTCGAACCTGATGGTGCTCGACCAGACACGGCCGTGCGGCTGCTCCCACTCGCCGGGTAAGCCGGCCGCTGCGTGGTTCGAGCTGTGCCGCCACCCCAAGCCCGTACCTCCTCGACGAAGGCGCTGCTGGTCCACAACCCGACCCGATCTAGCGTCCCCCGCTCAGCGCTCAAGGAGTCTCTTGAGGGTTGCCAGGTCCGTCCGGATCGCCGTCGCGTCCGCCTCATAGTCGTCGTCCGACTGGTCCGCTCGGCGGCGAAGCGTGAATACCACCTCGCAGCCGGTGCCATCGGCGATCACACGCATCGGGTTGTCGAAGCTGGTTCCATCGGGCAGCCGTACCTCATGGTCGAGGACGAAATGTGGGTTCTCCGGCACGATGATCACCTCGATCTCACCCATCGGTGAGTCGGCGAACCAATGTCCGTCCCGCTCCTCAATAGCGCCGCTTAGCCCCGCCGCCCAGTTCGGCAGGTTCGCCGGTTTCATCGCGTACGCGTAGACCTCGGCAGCCGGCCGCTCGATGTATGTGCTGAGGTGTTGCGACTCGCTCATTCCTCGACCCTAGACTCGCGCAGCGCAGGTGCGCACCACTACGCCGCTCGTTGATCCTGCTTGGGCAGTTTGATGGCGGCCCAACGCTTGGAGGAGCCATCTCTTGCGACGGGCTCATCGACGCACGATTCCTCATCTTCAGCGCCGTGATCATCCTTGTCGCGAGAGATATCGACCGTTTATCCGGCTTCGGGAAGGCCGCACATGGGTAACGATCCGGCCACGGTGCAGTGGTATCCCCTCACGCTCAGCTGCTCTGCGCCAATCTGACGACACTCGAGTCTCGGAGGTTCTATGAGCGAGGCCATGCAGCGGCGGCGAGGTCAGATGCCAGCTTGGCTGGTGTTTTCAGGGGTGGCTATTGGTGTCGTTGGAGCGAGCGTAAAAAAGCACGCCGAGAGCGTCGGCGAACTCGTCGGTCCACTAGGCAGTCGGACGAACATTTCGGATGTAGCGGTGGCTCTTGCGCTTGGCCATTGGGGCTTGGTGGTGCTTCTTGCTGGCGCTGCCGTGGTGCTAGCTGGGCTAGCAGTGATTGCACCCCCCGGCCGAACGAAGCAACGCTGTGCAATGGATCGCCAACGTTGCTCAGCAGCTTGCCACGGCCTGACGCGGCTCCCTCCTTGCCCAAAGCCGAGCCGCCGGGTCAGTAGCGCCAGAGCGGCGTGAGTCTGAGCCGCTGGCTGGCTCACGGCGCGATTGTCCTGCGCAACACCGGAGCGTCTCCCACACTCATCCGCGACATGCGGTCAGATCGCAAGCTCAGGAGCACCGACAAGGCAGGATGAGCTCGTGGCCGCGACGCTGCCGCCGGACCGTACGAGGCAGACTGCAAGCCGCCGTACGTCCGTCGGCCGCGCTCAGCTTCACGTGCGATGGGATCGAGTCAGCGTGCTCTTGGCGCTGGTCGCTGTGCTCGCCATGGTGATAACGCACGCCGTCGTCGTTGCCGTACGCGATGACCCGAAAGCTCCGGCCGAAGAGCCCGCACAGAGCCCGGCCTCCGACCATCTGGCCAACCCGCAACCCAAGTGCCCCAAGCCTGAAACTGGCATCGTCCGCACCGCACCGACCGTTCGTGATGAAGCCGACGCTGCAGCACGAACCGTTGCACTGACCTTCGACGACGGTCCAGGGCCGGCGACGCCACAGGTGCTCGATGTGCTGCAGAGAGCGGGCGTGCGAGCCACTTTCTTCGTCGTAGGTCAGGATGCAGCCGCCAATCCAGAGATGCTGCAAAGAATCGTGGCCGGCGGCCATGTGCTCGGAGATCACACGTGGTCGCACCGCATGCCGAGCGCATCAGCCGGTTGGAAGCGCAGCAGGCTGACCGGGGAAATCGAACACACCCGTCGCGCCATTCTCGATGCCACAGGACTCGAGCCATGTCTGTTTCGTCCACCCGGCGGGATTGTGAAGGGTGCGAAGACTGTCGCTCATGCCGCGGGCCTCTCGATGGTCCTGTGGTCGGTTGACACGCGTGACTGGGCGCCATCCAAAGACCGCGGGAAATTCCCGACGATCATCCGAAAGCGGGCTGCACTCGGGCTTACCGAGGAGCATCCGGTGATCTTGCTTCATGACGGTGGCGGGAATCGAGAGGCGACAGTCGCTGCGCTGCCAGAGATCATCAACGACTATCGCGCCCAGGGATACCGATTTGTCACCTTCGACGAGCCAACGTAGCCATCCAATTAATCGCACTCGTGTTCTAATAGATGGGTGAGGTTTGAGGCGCGACACATCGGCAGCGGGCGATGGGGCGTCTACGACGGGGGCGTGATGGGCTGGCGCGCTGTCGATCTTGGAGAGGATGAGGCATGTCAGATGGCGATGGACATGGACGTGGTCTATAACCAGTACGGGCAACGAACAGCAGACGAGCGACGCGAGGTGCGGCCGCCGATCGAAGTTGAAACGGCAACATGGTCAGCCGCAGGGACTTTGGACTATTGGGTTCGCGAGCGCGGCGAATGGTGGGGACGCGTACGCGGGCCGGAAGGACGCCAGCTCTGGATCAGAGCCAAAGATCTGAGACCGACGGATAAGTAGGCCCTTCGACAAGCTCAGGGCCCGTGATCGACCAGCCCTGGCCCGCAATCACAGGAGTCGGTCTTGCCTGGTGGTAGAGGCGAGTAAGTGGCGGGCTCGACGTCCAAGATCGTTGAGATCAACTCGGCCGGCCTCAGCTGCCGCCGCGAGCCGCGATGCCAGATCCAAAGCCTCATCGATGAGTGGCGCCTCCGTCACAGCCGCCTCCTGGCCCATGTCGCGGAGAATCGTCACCTCGGTGCGCGCGGCAACGATCGGATCCTTGATGCCCTCAATCCACACCCTGGTTCGGTGGCCATCCCCCCGTTCGTCCCCGAGTAGGGGCTCAAGCGCATAGATGTGGTCTGATCGCGCGAACTTGCCAAAGCCGAGCGAGACCATCCGCGGTTCTGACGCCACGATCCGATCATGTCAGCCCGCATTACCGCGCGTCACTCGCCCTGCGGAACGAGAAGGTGGGCACGTCTCACCGGCAGCCGCTTTGTTCAAAGTGACCACGAAATGCCTCCAAATCAGCTACCGTGATTCGCGTTTGTGATCATTGCAGTCTGCGGTCGTTTCGCGCGACACGCCGATATCTCGGGGGACTCACAGCCGTCTCCGGGCCCCCTATGATCAAGACTGATCACATTAGTCACATGCTTCACTCCATTAACGTCGAGCAGGAGTCGACATGAGCTATACCGCGGAGCCACAGGCTGACAAACTCGAACTCTGGACACAGGTCAATGTGGCCGGTGTCAAGTACCGGCGCCTTCCCCTGCACACCCGGTGGCTGGATGCGACTGACGATCTGGTGCTGGCGCTCAAGGAGAGCCTCAGGCTCGCCCGCCCAGGCGACACCGTTGGGGTCAGCGAGAAGGTCGCCATCCTGCTCACCGGTCGGACCGTGGACATCAGCACCGTGCAACCTGGTCGGATCGCTCGGTTCCTGGCTGCTCATGTCCGGCCGCGCACCGATTCGAAGGGGCTCGCAGTCCCCGAAAAGATGGAGTACGTCGTCCGTACTGTCGGCCTGCGGCGGATCATCCCGGCAGTAATCGGCAGTGCCGTCACTCGCCCGCTTGGGATGCACGGCACCTTCTATCGGGTGGCTGGATCGATCGCACGGGATGTCGATGGCGGGCGGCCGCCGTACGAGGCCGTGCTCTTCCCACCCTTGGACAGCAAGGTCGCACAAAAGATCTGCGCCGATCTCGAGCGGGCGCTGGATATCGGCGTCAGCATCGTCGATCTCAATGACTACGGCGGCTCGATCCGAGCGGTATCTCCACGATCACTGTCTGAGGAGACACTCGCTGCTGTGCTCAGTGACAATCCGTTGGGCCAACGACTCACGAGCACGCCATTCGTCCTCGTCCGACCCGCCTAAGACTCGCTCAGCCGGCTGATCCAAGTCGGATATTTCATCGTCGTCGGCGCGCCACCACATCGATGGCGTCGGTGAGCAGCTGTCGCTCGGGTGCGCGCAGCACGTAGAGGACGCCGATGAAGACTCCCAGCAGAACCAGTCCGACCGATGACACCAACAACAGCTCGCTGATCAAGCCCGTACCAACAACAGGGCCGAGCAGACGGTAGACCAAAGCGCCGGCAGCCGTGCCCACCGCCGCCGCAAGGGCCGTACGGCCCACCATCACAGGCAAGGTCCTGAGATCGACAGCCCGATGGCGTCGGGCAAGCAGCACCGTGTTGGCCACGGCTGCGAATACCACCGACAGCGAAGTCGAAGCAGCCAGTCCGGCGATTCCGTAGGTCAGGCCGAGTGTTAAATCGCCTACCACGTTGATGGACATGGCGAACACAAACACCAGCACGGGTCGACGCGAGTCGCCGAGCGCGTACGAGGCACGCACCACCATCTCCCGCCATCCGAGAGCCAGCAGCGCTGGTGCGTACCACAGCATCGCGGTCGCCGTCCGCTGGGTATCGGCCGGAGTAAAGCTGCCATGCTCGAAGAGCAGCGCGACCAACGGAACAGCGCAGACGATCAAGAAACCCCACACCGGCATCAGCACCGTGGCAACGGTCGACAAGCCGCGACCGACCAGGCGCCGCATCTCATCGAGGTCGCGGATGCCGGCAGCGGCGCCGAACGCGGGATAGAGCGCGGTCAGCAGGGACGCGACGAGTAGGGTCTCACCGAGCGAGATGACTCTCCAGGCATAGCTCAACGCCGAGATCGTTCCCTCACCAACCATCGAGCCGACGGCACGATCGACCATCGTGTTGGCGTTGCCCAGAGCACTCCCGATCAGCAGTGGTGGAATCAATCTCGCGATCGTTCGGAAGCCTGGGTCCTTGATGTCAAAAGAGGCACGTAATCGCAGACCCAGTGCACGAATGGGCACCAACTGACACAGGAGCCGGGCTGCGGAGCCCACGACGAACCCGACCGCGAGGGCATAGACACCGTAACGAGGCCCGAACAGAACCGCCGCCGCGATCATGATCAGGTTGAATGGAACACCCTGCATCGCAGACCAGAAGAAACGGCGATGGGCCTCCGCTGCAGCTGCGAGCAGGTTCGTGCCCGATATCAAGACAGTGGCAATCAGCACGATGCGGGTAAGCGAGGCAGCTAGCTCGGCTTGGGCCCCTTTGAACCCCGGCGCCAGCACGGTCACCACCGTGTTAGCCGCCAACGCCATGATCAGCGAGCCGAGGCCGAGAACAAGCAGCGTCACCGTCAATACAACGGACAGGGTGTGAGATGCCTTATTCGAGTCGTGGTCGGTGCTGGTCTGTGCAGCGAGCACCGGCACTGTCGCCTTCGCCATTGCGCCGGCGACGAGTGCCAGCACCAGATTCATCAGGCCCTGAGCCACAAGATAGGCATCCAGCTGGGCGCCAGCACCGAACACGCCCGCAATCACGACATCGCGGCAGAAGCCGAGAATGGCGGAGAAGGCGGTCAGGACGGTCACCAGTGCAGCCGCTTGGGCAATCCCCGACCGTGCCTTCACGTCTAGCAACATAATGCAGCCAGGTCGGCTCCACCGGCGGAGAACACTGAGTGGGAGCCCAGGCTCCCACTTTCACAGCTCCTCAGACCTTCACGACATGGCGCGCACCATGCGCTGGACTGCGTCCGTGACGTGCTCTGGACTTGTCCCGAAGTTCAGCCGGACGAAGCCGGCGCCCTCGCGGCCGTAATCCAGCCCGCGACTGAGCGCGACCCGGCCTCTGCTGAGAAAGGTGGCCGCCGGATCCTCGCCCAGAGGTAGGGCTCGACAGTCCAGCCAAGCGAGATAGGAAGCCTTAGGTGGACTCCATGTGACTTCGGGAAGCTCGGCCCTCAGCAGCTGGCCGAGGAGCGTGCGGTTTGCTGCTAGCCGAGCCTGGACCGCGTCGAGCCAACGGTCGCCGGCCGTGAAGGCTGCTTCAGCAGCGATGATCCCGAGTATTCCGACCCGATCCGTCATGAGTGGTAGACGCCGCACCGCATCATGTGCGCGATCGGATGCGGTGATCACGAGTGCCGCCTTGAGCCCTGCCACATTGAACGCCTTCGACGCCGAGGTGAGAGCAATGCCGCAGTCTCGCGCAGCCTCGGAGACCTCCAGCCACGGCGTGTGCGTTGCGCCCTCCAGGACCAGCGGGGCGTGAATCTCGTCGGCAAGCACCCACGCGCCGTACGTGAGGCACAGGTCAGCTATCTGCTCGAGCACCGGTCGTGGCACTATCTGGCCGGTCGGGTTGTGCGGATTTGCCAGGACCAGGACACGCACGCCGCCTGCCAGCACTGCCTCCAAAGCTTCCGTAACCATTGCTCCGGCGGTATCCAGCGGGAGTTGGACCAGCTCGACTCGGGCCTGTGGCAGTTCTGCAAAGAAGGGCGGGTATGCCGGGGTGAAGAACGCGACCTGCGCGCCAGGCTCTGTGAGAATCCGGCACAACTCGATGAGCCCGGCCATGACGTCCGGCATGAGGGTGACCTGTTCCGGATCGACGGTCCAGTGCAGCCGACGTTGTGCGAAACCCGCGAACGCGGCGCCAGTCTGGGCGGCAGTTGGCGCTGTGTAGCCAAGATCGTGACGATCCACCGCCGCATGCAGCGCCGCGGCGACTTCCGGTGCCAACGGAAAGTCCATCTCGGCAACCGTCAACGGAAGTACGTCGGGCGCATGGCCCGACCACTTCTCGCTACGGCGCCGGTATAGCGTGCCCAGGTCCGGCACCTGCAGATCAATGGCACTGGTAGCCGGCGAGGTGGCCGCAGCAGCCCAATAGTGATCGCTCATCAGTGTGTTAAGAAGGGCGCCGACAATGTCCTAGCGGCCTTGCGTCTTGAATTTACCGGAGGTCCTCGTCCTCGCCATAGACCACGGTTTCCTGCTCGGCCAGGTCGGCCTCGTCGACCTCACGAATGCCCCGACCGACGCTCACGGGCTTGGTCTGCCGCTCGGCCTCGGCCTCGGCTAGCGGGTCAGCATCAAGGGTCTGTTCGGCCCAGTCGGCCTCGGGGACGTCCTCGGGCGGGGTGTCAGGGCTGGAAAGGGTCATCGGCGCCTCATGACGGTCACAGTTCTCGATCAAGGTCTGGTCCTCACCATATGCCTGCCCAATTAATCCGATTGCGCGGCCCAGGGACAGTTGCATCACCTGATCAAGGAATACATCGCGAGGCGATGTGGTTTTGGAGCCGAGAGGAGGTGCCCACCTTGTACATGATGACGACGACTCCGAAGACGCGGCTTAGCCGCGCTGACGCGGATCGGGTGAGCGCGCCCCTCGACTGCGTCGCGTAGCGCGCCACTCCTTCTGAAGGAAAATCCCCGTTACTGATGGGCTTGGGCGCCCATGTCGGCGCGCCCTCGCCGAGTCAATTACGCCTACATCACTTACTGCTAGCTGCGAGCGTCGGGAATCGCGCGCCCCGCGTGCTGAGCCAGGCTGGCGCGCCGCTGTTCTGGACGAGCGAGCGTGCAGACACGCATTTCGTCTGCGAGCGAGCCAGGAAGACAGCGGCTAACAGTGCCAGCCTCAGCGAGCGGAGCGAGCAATTTACGCGGAGCGAGCGAGGGGTTCTTCCTCGGCGAGCGACGAACTAGGCGGATCAAGAGCACGCGATGCGCGAGGAGCTTTTTAGAAAGGAAACAGCCATGTTTGAGCAAGAGTACCGATCACAGGAGCAGATCAGTCGCGAGGCTGCAGAACGCTCCGCGATCATGGTCGCAATCGCGGCGCGTAAGGCTGAGGCCAAGCGCGTACGCAAGCAGAAGCGCCGCCGCTTCATGCGGGCTGAGCCTGTCGAAGCCCAGTAGTGCCGGCTGAGAGTGCTAACTGAGCTGTGAGCGCGGATCCGCCCTTCGACAGGCTCAGGGCGCGTCTCCGTTGCGCCCAGGATTCACTGATCAGCGGCGGCGGCGACGCGCCGTCCCAAAGATGCTGCGGATGATCTCCGTCCCCGCCGTACGCGCGAACTGCTTGAAAGCACTCGAATCGGTGATCTGCTCCACCATTGATTTCTCCGCGCGTTGCGGCCGACGCGACTGCGTCCGCGCGGTCGTCCGGGCCTCACGCTCAGCCTGGGCCTGAGCCCTTGCCCGCTCCTTCGCCGCCGCCTCCGCCTGAGCGGCAGCCTCCTTCTGCAAACGTTCTCGCTTTGCTTCCTCGGCTCCCGCCTGCAGCTTCCGAGCCAGGATCTCGTGTGCGGAGTCGCGATCCAACGACTGCCCGTACCTCACCATCAGCGCCGACGCCGCGATCCCAGGCCGGAGCACTCCTTCCGGCGTTGGCGCCATGAGCGACTCCGGTGCTCGCATCCGAGTCCAGGCAACGGGCGTCGGCGCGCCGTCGGGATCCATCACCGTGACGATGGCCTCGCCGATACCGAGCTGTTGCAGCGTCTCAGCCAAGGCGTAGTGGGATTTGGGAAAGGTGGCGACGGTCTGCTTGAGAGCCTTGACATCGTTCGGCGTGTGGGCGCGCAGCTGGTGCTGTACGCGGGATCCCAGCTGCGCGAGTACCTCGTCCGGCACATCCTTCGGGGTTTGGGTGACAAAGAAGATCCCAACGCCCTTGGACCGGATCAGCCGCACGGTCTGAGCGATGGCGTCAAGGAATGCCTTGGATGCGTCGTCGAAAAGCAGATGCGCTTCGTCGAAGAAGAAGACAAGCTTGGGCTTGTCGACGTCCCCGACCTCGGGCAGCTCGTGGAAGAGATCAGCGAGCAACCACATCAAGAAAGTAGAGAAGACTGCAGGCCGGTCCACCAGATTGGGCAGCTCCAGCAGGGAGACCACGCCGCGTCCATCCGACGTGACACGTAGCAGGTCCGCAGTGTCGAACTCCGGCTCCCCGAAAAACGCCTCAGCACCCTGATCGGCGAAGTTGATCAAGGTACGCAAGATCACGCCGACGGTCGAGGTGCTCAGGCCACCGACGTGCTTCAGCTCGGCCTTGCCCTCATCGCTGGTGAGATGGGTGAGCACCGCGCGCAAATCCTTGAGGTCCAGCAACGGCAGGCCGGCCCTGTCGGCGTAATGGAACACCAGGCCGAGCGAGGACTCCTGCACCTCGTTCAATCCGAGCACCTTTGACAGCAAGACCGGGCCAAACGAACTCATGGTCGCCCGCAGCGGCACGCCATTGCCTTGACCGCCGAGTGCGAAAAACTCCGTCGGGCAGGCTCGTGGCCGCCAGCTTTGGCCGATCTCCTCGATACGCGCCAGCAGCTTGTCAGTCGGCTGCCCAAGCGAGGCGATGCCCGAAAGATCACCCTTGATGTCGGCGGCAAAGACTGGCACGCCCGCAGCCGAGATCTGCTCGGCCATCAGTTGCAGTGTCTTGGTCTTGCCCGTGCCGGTCGCTCCTGCCACGAGTCCATGCCGGTTCAGCATGCTCATCGGGATGCGGATGACAGCTCCCGGAACGGCCGCGTCGTTCTCCATCAGGACGCCGAGCTCTATGGCTGGCTCGTCGAAGGTGTAGCCGCGGACGATCCGCTCCACCTCCGCCGAGACTTGCTGGGCGACGGGCTCGGTCATGTGCCAAATCGTAACGACGCACACCGTGGAGTTGCCTGGAGAAACTTGATTAGAGTGTCACAGTGATTTTCAAGCGCGTCGGGGACGTACGCCCGTATCCAGATCACGGTTACGTCCAGAAGCAGTGGGCGGCGATCGCCCCGCACCAGGTGCGCTTGGATCAGCTCGTCACTACCAAACGCACGTTGGACCTTGAGGCGCTGCTCGAGGAGGACTCGACCTTCTACGGAGACCTTTTCGCGCACGTGGTCTCCTGGCGCGGAGAGCTGTACCTCGAAGACGGGCTGCATCGCGCCCTGCGGGCGGCTCTGCAGCAGCGACAGACAATGCATGCACGAGTGCTTGACCTGAAGTAACGCCGAACTCCAGGTAGGCTCTCACCGCAACGGGGGGTAGTCGGGCGACGGGAGGAGCTCGGGGAACTCACGCATCGGGGCCGTTGCGGAGGAAAAGGAGTTCGACGTTGATCGGTCGGATCTTCCGTGTGGCAAGGACCCCGGTCACTCTCCTTGTTTTGTTCGGCGTGCTCTTGTACGGCGCCTGGTGGGGATACCACAACATCATCAGCCCAATTCCGTCACTGCCGCCCGAGCCATGCGTCGATCAGAGTGTGCCCAAGGGTAAGCTGCAAGCCAGTCAAGTCGTGATCAAGGTGTACAACGGCGGCGACCGGAAAGGCTTGGCTGCCGATGTGGGCCGATCCCTACGCAATAAAGGCTTTCGAGTCATTCTGACGACCAACACCGTGGAGAAGATTCAAAAGACCGTCATCGTCGGCGCAGACGCAAACAATCCCGAGGTGTTGTTCGTCAAGTCCTTCTTCAAGGGGGCGACCGTAAAACCCGACGGGAGGGTCGACCGCTCGGTGGACGTGCTTGTGGGTAACAAGTACGGCGGCTTCAACAAAGACGCCGCGGCCACCTACCGCGTCGAGAGCACCACGGTCTGCTTGCCGTCCCAGACGCCGAGCTCAACCCCTGCCCTAGGCGGCTAGTTCGCCGGCAGGGACCGACGCGCCGCGACGAGGAGGGTCTTAGCCTCGTTCCGCCCGCGCGCCGATACCCCGAGCAGATCACACGCATATAGCACATGCGCCCGGCTCCATCAACGTCGAAGTAGGCTCGCTGCTGCACGAGGAACGGCCCGTCGGCGTTGCGGACCAAGAAGCAGTAGTCGACGCGTTGCCGATCAGCGACGTGTCCGGCCTCGACGTAGTCGACGCGCTCAATCACGTCGTTGAGCCCAAACCACGAACTACTCGGACGCCGCCGTGGATGTGTCGGACACTCCGGAGCGCCAGCGGGCGAGCCGACCACGGCGCCCCACGGCTCGAAGGCGTTCCTCTGTGTCTACACGCTTGTCCTCGGGTGTCACGATGAGCAGCTCGTCGCCGACTTTGATCCGCTCTCGGGCATCCGGATAGAAGGGCCGCTCGTCCCGAATGATCAAGGACACCACTGTGTCCTTCGGAAGCCGTAGCTCGCCTACCTCGACACCCGCGAGGCGAGACTTGGGCGGGATGCGGACCTGCAGGAGATCAGCAGAGATCTTGTCGAGTGGCGCAACTTCCACTTCGACATCTTGGGCTGTCTCATCGTCGACCAGGCCGAGCCGCCGAGCGACCCAAGGCAGCGTAGGACCCTGCAGGCAGGTGAAGACAATGACAAAGACCAGCACGACATCGAAAAGAAACTCTGCCCCTTCAACTCCCCGCGCAAGCGGAATCGTGGCCAGCACGATCGGCACGGCACCGCGCAAGCCAGCCCAGGAGAGGAACACCTGATGACGAAGCGGAACCCTGAACCACACTGCACATGCCACAACTGAGGCGGGGCGGGCAATGAGCGTGAGGACGAGTCCTGCTGTAATCGCGATCAGAGCGGCACGCGGCGTGACTCGGTCTGGGAAGGCCAGCAGGCCAAGCATGACGAAAAGGCCGATCTGGGCGATCCAGCCGATACCTTCCACGAAGGAGCGGGTCGCCGCGCGGTGTGGCAGCTGGATGTTGCCAAGGATCAGCGCGCACACGTACACGGCAGCGAATCCGCTGGTATGGATCAGCGCGGCGATGCCGTACACAAAAATGGTCCAGACCAAGACTGCGAGTGGATAGAGCCCGGAGGAGGGCAGGGCGACGCGACGCAAGATCTGCGCGCCGAGCCAGCCAAGGCCGCCACCGATGGCAAGGCCGCCGAGCAGCTCAAGCAGAATCAGACCGAAGAGGCCGGGAATGCCGAACTCCACTGGCTGGCCGATGGCGAACGAGCTGGCCAGCATCACAAGCAGCACTGTCGGCGCATCGTTGAGCCCTGACTCGGCTTCCAGGGCGCCTCGCAGCGAGGGCGGGATCGGAACGGTGCGAAGAACAGAGAAGATCGCGGCCGCGTCGGTCGGGGACGTGACTGCGCCCAGCAGCACAGCAACCCAGATCGGCAATCCGAGAACGTAATGGCCAAAAAGCGTCATCAGGCCGACGCTGATCCCGACGCCGACTGTGGCCAGCACCACCGCCAAGATGGTCGAGGACCTGATGTCGCTCCACCTTGTGGTCAGACCACCCTCAGCAAGTATCACTACCAGCGCCGCGAAGCCCAGAGCCTGCGCTAGGTGGGCGTTGTCGAATTGGATTCCGATTCCGGAATCGCCCATGACCAAGCCGAGACCGAGGAACAGCAACAGGGAGGGTAAACCGACGCGAGCGCCGACCCGTGCAGCGATGATGGCGACGATCAAGACGACAGCACCCACCAGAAGGATGACGTCGATGTCCACCATGCGCACATCCTTCCCGACCGATCGCTCCCCGCGACACGCGGATGGCCTCGGCCGGGTAGGCGGTCTACGCCCTTCTATGCGCGAGAGCTGTTAGCCGACAGGCGGGAGCAACCACGGGAACAAAGGATTGAGGACGCTGGGCGCGGGAGCACCCATCAGTCGTCATCATCGTCCAAGCCGACTAGCCACCTCTTGGCATCGTCGACCTCGTCGGTCTCGAACACCTTGATCTCGCCCGGCATAAGCCAACCGAAGGCCTTGATGCTGTTCTCCAACCAATCAGCGTCGGAGACGATGGCGACCTTCTTCCATCCCTCACGGTGTCCCGCGACCAACTTGGTGTCGGCCCAGAGAGCGCCAGGTGAGTAGGAGTCAAAGTCCTCGCCGAGGATGTACAGCAGGCGTACGTCGTTGCGCTCGAGCGCCGCACTGACCGCAGGGACCAGCACGTCGCGATAGTCGTCCTCGGTCACCTTCCCGACGGCCTCGAGACCGACTGTTCCAGTGGGCATGTTTCCAATAAGCCTGATCATTCGCGTTCCTTGGGGCTGGGCTCTGGGTAGGACCGGCACTGCTTTTGGTGCCGCTCAGAAACGTCACCGCCGGTGACATTACCGGGTTTTGGAACCGTGTCTGTTCACAGGAAGTGAATCAGCGCGTCAGGAGTCGCGACGAGATCGGGCTCGCCGTTTCCCCTCGTGCATCGCCTGGACTCGGGCGACAGGAATCGTATGACCCTCGGCTACCAGATCGGCGTCCAGCTGCTGCACCGGCGGCATCTGATCCCTCCATGGATCGCGCCCGTCCAGCAGCCTGGCGGCGTTGTGGACCGTGAAGTCCGACGGGGCGACGCTCTCGAGATCTTCCCAGGCAACGGGGAATGAAACGGGTACGCCTGGCCGGATCCGTGGGCTGTATGCGGCAACAACGGTTGCACCACCGGCACGCGTCGAGTCGAGGAATACCTTGCCCGCCCGCTCATCCTTGACGAAGGCCGTGGTGGCCAAATCCGGATCGATCCGCTCGGCGCGTACGGCGATCGCGCGCGTAGCCGCTGCCACGTCCTCAGGCGATGACCCGGCCGCTAGCGGCACGAACACGTGCAAGCCCTTGGCGCCGCTCGTCTTCACTGCGCCATCCATGTGGGCCTCGTCCAGCGCTTGTCGAATCAAGTGGGCAGCCTGTACGACCACGGCAAAGGACGATCCCTCTGGCGGATCAAGATCAAGAATCAAATAGTCGGGCTGGTCCCAGTGATCAACTCTGAAGAGCGTGACGTGGTACTCCACCGCCCGCTGATTGGCGAACCACAGCAGCGTACGACGATCGTTGCACAGGGCATAGGAGACTTCGCGCCGTGACGCTTCGGCCCAGATGGGCACTCTCGGCACCCACTCCGGGGTGTACTTCGGAAGGTTCTTCTGCATGAAGGGCGGCTGGCCAGGCCGGATGCGGATGACAGACAGGGGCCGGTCGGTTAGGCACGGAAGGATGCGGGCCTGAACCGCGTCGAGGTAGTCGATCAGGTTTCGTTTGGTCGCACCTGACTCATCGAAGAGCTCTTGATCAAGGTGGGTGAAGGAGACGCCATCTCGCGTTTCGTCCCCGCTCATGGATCAATCATCAGCCACGTGCGCCCTGAGCCTGTCGAAGGGCCCGTCGACAGGCTCTGCCCGCATGCGCCCTGAGCCTGTCGACTGGCGCGCTTCGACCAGCTCAGCGCTCATCTACGGCCTCCCGCGGGTAGTTCTCGGGGAAGTGGCACGCCACGTGGTGGCGCGGCAGCAGCTCGACCAGCGGCGGCTCCTCCGTCCGGCAGATCTCTTGCGCCTTCCAGCACCGGGTGTGGAACCGGCACGCCGGTGGGGGCGAGATCGGGCTGGGCACATCACCGCTCAGCAGGATCCGCTCCCGCTCCATGGCGGCGTCGGGTGTCCGGCACGGGAACGGCTGACATCAGCGCGACTGTGTACGGATGCATGGGCGCGCCGTACAACGCCTCCCGGTCGGCCAGCTCGACGATCTTGCCGAGATACATGACGGCTACCCGATCCGAGACATGGCGCACCACCGACAGGTCGTGGGCGATGATCACGTACGTCAGGTCGAACTCTTTCTGCAAGTCCTCCAGCAAGTTGAGGATCTGCGCCTGAATCGAGACGTCGAGGGCAGAGACAGGCTCGTCGGCCACAATCAGCCGCGGACGCAGCGCGAGGGTTCGGGCGATGCCGATCCGCTGCCGCTGACCACCGGAGAACTCATGGGGATAGCGGTTGTAGTGCTCCGGGTTGAGGCCGACCGCAGCAAGCAGGTCCTGAACCGCTTTCTTGACGCCGCCCGGTCGGCGACACCCCTTGCAGACGGAACGGTGCGCCGACGATCTTCCCAACCGTATGCCGTGGATTCAGCGAGGAGTAGGGGTCTTGGAAGATCATCTGCATGTCGCGCCGCAGGGGGCGCAACTGCGAATCCTTCAAATGGCTGATGTCGCGCCCCTCCAAGGTGATCTTCCCGCCGGTCGGCTCGAGGAGACGGATCAGCAGCCGGGCCGTCGTGCTCTTGCCGCATCCCGACTCACCGACGATCGAGAACGTCTCGCCACGCTTGACGGCAAAGGTCACCCCGTCTACCGCCTGAACCGCACCTACCTGGCGGCGCAGAATCCCGGCGCGGATCGGGAAGTGCTTGATCAGGTCTTCGACAATGATCAGGTTCGAATCCTGCTCGGCGTCCGCCGCCGCGGGCTGCTGTGCGGGCGCGCTCACAGTTTCGGCGCAATCTCGTGTTCCCAGATCTCCTCGCGTTCGATCTGGGTCAGATGGCAGGCCACCAGGTGGCCAGGCTCGACGGGAGCCAGTTCCGGACGCACTTCCTCACTCCGACCGTTGTTGCGCGGTGCGTAACTGCAGCGAGGGTGGAATGGGCAGCCGGGCGGCACGTTGATGAGGCTGGGCGGGGTGCCCTTGATCGCGAGCAGCCGGTCACTCTTTTTGCGATCAAAGCGCGGCATCGACCCCAGCAGCCCCCAGGTGTAGGGGTGGGCGGGCCGGTTGAACAATTGGTCGGCACTGCCGTACTCCATCGCACGCCCGGCGTACATCACCAGCACGTCGTCAGCCAACTCAGCAACGACGCCGAGGTCGTGAGTGATCAACACGACAGAAGATTTGAACTCGGACTGGAGGTCGCGGATCAAATCGAGGATCTGCGCTTGGACGGTCACGTCGAGGGCGGTGGTCGGCTCGTCAGCGATGAGCAGGTCGGGATCGCACGACAGGGCCATGGCGATCATGGCCCGCTGCCGCATTCCGCCGGAGAACTGGTGCGGGTACGCGTCGACGCGGCTGCCCGGCTCAGGAATCCCCACCCGGCCGAGCAGGTCGATGGCGTGCTTACGCGCCACCTTCTTGTTCACCGGATTGTGGATGCGGTACGCCTCGATGATCTGGTGACCCACCGTGTAGTAGGGATTCATAGCCGAGAGCGGGTCTTGAAAAATCATGGCCATCCGCTTTCCGCGCAGGCTGCGTACATACTCCGGACTCTTGGCCAGCAGATCCTCGCCTTCGAGATAGATCTCACCGCTCAGCTTTGCGCCGGGCCGTTTCTGCTCCGAAGCCGGCCGAGTATGCAGGCCCATGATCGCCAGGCTGGTGACGCTCTTACCCGACCCCGACTCGCCCACTATGCCGAGCGTCCGGCCCCGGTCGAGGGCGAAGCTCAACCCGTCGACCGACTTCACCAACCCGTCGTCGGTTGGAAAGTGCACCCGAAGATCAACAACCTCGAGGAACGGCTCTTCATCGGCTTGCCCCGGATGCCGAATGACCAGGTCACGCAGTGCGGATGTCGTCATTCGAGCCGCACCCGAGGATCAATGACGCCGTAGAGAATATCGACAATCAGGTTGGCGATGATCACGAAGAAACCGGCGACAAGTGTGACGCCGAGGATCTTCGGCAAGTCGTTACTGACGATGCCGTCGTAGGCGTACTTGCCCAGGCCATTGAGCGAAAAGGTCTTCTCGGTGATCACCGCACCGCCGAGCAGCAGCCCAACGTCAAGGCCAAAGATGGTAACGACGGGGGTGAGCGCACCCCGCAGGCCGTGCCTGAGGATGACGGTACGCTCGGGCAGCCCCTTGGCCCGCGCGGTGCGGATGTAGTCCTCTGTCATGGTCTCGAGCATTCCCGCCCTGGTGAGCCGGGCGTACTGGGCAGCGAACAGAAACGCGAGGGTGATCCAGGGCAGCAGCAGCGAATACCCCCATCGCCATGGGCTCTCAGAGAATGGCACGAACGTGCCGCCGGGCGCGGTAATACGAAGGCGGTAGCTGAAGAATGCCAGCGCGATCAGTCCGGTGAAGAAGATCGGGAGCGATACCCCAGCCAGCGCGATGCCCATAGCGCCCCGGTCGAACACTGTGCCCCGCCGGAGAGCTGATATCACGCCGACCGTGACACCGGCGATCAGCCAGATCAGCGACGCCCCGACAACCAGCGAGATGGTCACTGGGGCGCGGTCGAGCAACTCGGGCCACACCGGCTGCCGCGTAATGAAGGAATATCCGAGGCAGGGAGCAGGACAATGCTCCACGCCAGAGCCATAGTCGTACTCGGCGCCGACAAAGACTCCCTTGACCCAATGCCAGTACTGCACCGGTACCGGGTCAAGTAACCCCAGCCGTTCTGCAGTCAGGTGGACCGTTTCCGGCGTAGCGGCTCGCCCTACGTAACGTGTCGCCAGCGTTTCCGGGGTCGCCCCCCACCCAGTAGTGGTATCAGATAAAAGATGGCGAAGACGACGACGCTGAGTACGAACAGGAGAACGACCGACCACAGCAGCCGCCGCACGATATAGGCGAACACATCACCTCCTTAGATGATCATGCGCGCTGAGCCTGTCGAGGCGCCCTCGGCAGGCTCAGGCGCAGATGATCGTCTTGATTCTCCTACTTCTGGCACCCAGGCCGAGGTAGTCGTACTCGCCGTAGGCATCGGTAACGAAGATGTTGCGTGGCATTCTTCGACCGCACCAGCAGGCTCTTGGAGTAGACGCCTGGGTAGATGACGGCCTCCTCCATGACCCGCTTGTCGATCGCGCCCCAATCTTGGTTGCGCTTGTCCGTGTCGAGTTCGGTCAGGGCCTTGTCGAGCATCTGATCGACCTCCGGGATGCGGACGCTGGTATTGGAGGAACCGCCGGTCGGTCGGATGACCCGCGAGTCGACGATCTGGGACAAGAAGCCGAAGCCATCAGGCCAGTCGGCCGCCCAGCCGTTGAGCGCCAGACCCAGCTTGTTCTTCACCACGTACGGCGGAAGGCCGGCGTATTGGGCGAAGTAGTCGCCTTGCGGGTACGGCTTCAGCGTGAGCTTGATGCCCGACTCGAGCCAACGCCTGCTGGAACGCCTCGGCAGTGGCCTTCTCCTTAGGCCGCTCGGCCCGGTAGGCGATGTTGGTCTCGAAGCCGTTCGGCTGCCCGCAGGCTTCCAGTGACTTCTTCGCCGCATCGAGGTCGCCCTTGTGATCTGGACCGTTCGGGTACAGATCGAAGGATCTGATATGGCCCGGGATGGTCGGCGGCAGAAGCGTCGTTGCCAGGTCTCCACCGGCAAACTGGCCACCGTATGCGGTCTGGTAGGCGGTGTCGGTCCATGGCGTACATGATCGCCTTGCGGCACTCGATGTTGTTGAGCGGCGGAACTGTCGGGTTGATCGAGGTGTACCAGAGCCGCGCACTCGAGCGGGTTGTCCGCGTTCTCCTTGAGGGTCGGATCCTGCAGACACCCGGCTCTGTGCGGCCGGTTGAACTCCGGTTGCGACGACGTCGACGTCGAGGTCGCCGCTGATGAGCCGGTTGTCAATGTCATCGGCATTGACATTGAGCGTGACCTCGATGCGATCAGGGAGCGCCTTGCGGTTCGGGTCGGTCGCGGGATCCCATTGATCGTTGCGAACCAGATTGAAGCTCTTGCCGGGCTGCAGGTCGGCAAACTTGTACGGACCGGTGGAGACAATCGAGTTCCGGTATTTGGCGCCGGTGTCCTTGTCCTTGGGGACCGGCATCGTGTTGGGTTGCTGGCCGAGATAGTCGAAAGCTGCGAACGGCTTCTTGGTATGGAAGACGATCGTGTACTCATCTGGCGTCTCGATAGCCGAGTCGGTGTTCATGTTCGGTGTCTTGTAGGGACCCTTGTAGCCGCTCGGTAGGTCGAGGATGCGCCTCCCAGTACGCCGGTCCGTTGGGGAAGGTTTGCTTGTCGGTGGAACGCAGTACCGCGTACTTCACGTCGGCCGAGGTGACCTCGGTGCCGTCGTCGAACTTCACACCCTGGCGCAGCTTGTAGGTCCAGGTCTTGGCGTCCATTGGCTCGCCTGGCCAGGGCGCTTCGGCGAGATCCGGCACCAACTGGTTGCCCTCCTTGCCAGGTGCGGATTTGAACATCATGAGCGAGCGACCGTACAGCCGCGCGAAATTCCACGAGTAGGCGTAATAGGTCTCGCCGGGGTCCAGGGTGTCCCAGTCACCGGCGTTGGCGAACTTCAGCGTGCCGCCCTTCTTGTCGGAGGGATTGACAACGCTGGTGGATGCAGCGTTGAAGCCGGCCTGAGCGCTCTGGTTGCTCGACCCTTGCTGGCTGCTAGCCCCGCCACCGCCACCGCAGGCGGCCACCAACAGCGCGGCCGAAACGCCAACGGCGGCCAGGCTCCTAGCTCGCCAGGATCTCGAATGGTTCATTAACCGAATCCCTTTCTTGTCTGTCGGGGAGTCCCCCGAGGTGATTCCTACCGGTTGGCTCGTGGATCGAGGGCATCGCGTAGCCCGTCGCCGAACAAGTTGAAGGCCAAGACCGTCACAAAGATCGCCATGCCAGGCCAGAACATGAAGTGCGGTTGCGTGTAGTAGACGACGGCATCGGACAGCATCCCGCCCCAACTCGGGGTGGGTGGACGGATACCGACGCCGAGGAAGGACAGTGCCGCTTCGAAGAGGATGTTGGTCGGGATCAACAGCGAGGAGTAGACCAGGATCGGCGCAATGAGGTTAGGCAGCATCTCGGTGCGCAGGATGTAGCCGCGGCGGGCCCCAATGCTTTTGGCCGACTCGACGAACTCCCGCTCTCTGAGCGAGAGGGTTTGGCCGCGAATGATCCGCCCGATATAAGGCCAGTTGAAGAACCCGATGATGAAGATCAGCAACGCAATTCGCAACTGGTTGCCCTGGAGGCCGAACGCCTGGTCGGGGAAGACGCCGGCCAGGGCAATAGCCAAGACCAGCAGCGGGAAGGCCAGGAACACGTCCATCAGCCGGCTGGTGACAGTGTCCGTCCAGCCGCCGATGAAACCCGAGATGATGCCAAGGGTGGTCCCGATAGCCACCGACAGCAGAGTGGCCAAGAAGGCGATCAGCAGGGAGATCCGGCTGCCGTACACGACACGGCTGAAGATGTCGCGACCGTTCACGGGCTCAACGCCCATCAGGTGATCCCAGCTCATCCCTCCGAAGCGGCCGATCGGCGTCAGCGTGCCGCCCGCTGTGTCGATCAGCTCCTGGTGGAACTCGTTCGGCGGGTCACCGAGGTACTTCACGATCAGTGGGGCGAAGATCGCTACCAGAATGAGAAAGATCAGGAAGGCTCCGCCGGCAAGGGCGACCTTGTCCTTCTTAAGTCGCATCCAGGCGATCTGCCCGAGGGAGCGGCCTTCCGTCGCCCCGACGCCCGCGGCCAATACAGCCTCCGGGACGGCTGCCTCAGCCTCAGCACCGGCCTCCGGCGGTAGTGTCAATTTTCGCCTCCTACCCAGGAGTAACGTAGCTCGAAAGCTCAGCTGACGTATCGATTTTGAGCCGGTTGTGACCGCAGCGATACGCCCGTTTCGGTACGTCAGAAAGTGGGCTGACAGCTACTTCTTAGATTGACAGCTGGGAAACGATGCGTGTCGCCCACTTGCGCCATTGGCTTGAGGCCAAGGATCCGGGCTTTCTTGCCGTCAAACGCGCCGTCCGGGTGACCCTGGCGGCATGCATCGCGTTCTACTTCAGCCTCTATGTGGTTGATGACACGCAGATGGCGACCTTCGCGTCCTTTGGTTGCATCGCTCTCGGTGCGTTGTCGGAGGTAACCGGTACGCCGGGGCAGCGCACCAAAACCTATGCGACTGCGCTGCTAGCCGGCATCGTCTTGGTGACGATTGGCACCATGCTCGCGGTCAACACCTGGGCCGCCGTTGCTGGGATGCTCGTGATTGGTTTCATGATCGCGTACGCCGGCGTCGGCGGCCCACGCGTTGTCGGTGCGGTAAACGGTCTGCAGTTGCTCTATATCTTGCCGAGCTTTCCGCCCTATGTTCCCGAGGCGCTCGGGTCCCGGCTGATAGGTCTCGTCCTGGCTGTCGGGCTACTCGCGATAGCCGACCGGTTGATCTGGCCGCCGCCCGTCCCGATGCCCTTTAGCCATCGGCTAGCCGACGCTATCCAGGGAGTTCGCCATCGGCTCGTGGCGTTACTCGAACCGAATGGTGATCGGCAGGCCAGCAGTAAGCCCAATACCGATGTTGCGGTGGATCTGCGGCTGAGTGGCATTCCACCTCTCGAACGACCGACCGGCCCCGGCAGACGAGATCGAGCAGCCATGCATGCGGGAACTCTGGTTCGCGGCCTGGAGGCCCGCGTTGGCGCGCTGGATGAGCTGATCGAACGAAGCCAGGGCGCAGCAGTCCATGCCAAGGGGGTGCAACTCCTGGGCGTCACTGCACGAAGCCTTAGCGAATCGGCGGAAGCCCTTGACCATGGCGGCCCGGATCCGGACACCGCGCCCGTCGAGGCCGGGCTCTCCGAGTATGTGCACTGGCGGGAAGCACCTTTCGTTGGGACGGAAAGTGACCCTGCCTTGCGGTTTCGGCTGCGCTATGCCGTCGCGATAGAGGAGCTCGCTGCGTGGACCCGGGATCTCGCCATGGCCGTCGGGATCATGCAAGGCGCGCGTGTTCCAGAGCCGCCGACACGATCTGTGGCCGAACCGTTCTGGTACGCGAGCCGCTCCACGCTGTCACTTTGGTTTATCCGGTTCCGTGGTCACTTCACTCCCCGATCGGTTTTCTTTCAGAACGCAATTCGGTTGGCGGTCGGGCTGGCTGCTGCGCGACTGATCGCCGGGGTATTTGATCTGTCCCACGGGTTCTGGATGCTTCTGGCGACACTCACCTTGATGCGCACGTCGGTAGCGATGACACGTGCCGCCGTGGTTCCCGCTTTTCTTGGAACTGTCGCTGGCGGACTGATTGCGGCGGCGGTTCTGGCGTTGGCAGGTGGAAATTCGGTGGTCTATGAGGTGGCGTTTCCGTTCGTCATGCTCCTCGCGCTGGCCGCTGGGCCTATAGCCGGGCCTGTGGCCGGCCAGGCACTGTTCACCCTGCTGGTTGCGATGCTGTTCGCCCAGATGGCGCCTGTGTCCTGGCGGCTCGCCGAGGTACGCGTGTTCGACGTTGTGTTGGGCGGGCTGCTCGGCGCGGTCGTCGGCCTTCTTGTTTGGCCCTTTGGCGCCAAGGGCGAGATGCGGCGTACCGCTAGGGCGACCGTAGACGCCGCGGCCGACGACTTGGAGTCGACCGTGCGATCGTTGACTCATCGGGAGGTCGCTTCGTCTGGCCAGGAAGACGCTGCCACCCAGGCAGTACATCTGATGATGTTGGCTGACTCGACGTACGCGCAGTATCGATCCGAGCTCAGCAGCGCGCCCAGACCCGGTCGATTGGTGGGGCGTTCTCCGGGTGGTCCAGGAAGTCGTTCGAGGTGGTCAGGTTCTTCGCGGCACTCATGGAATGGCAGGACCGCTGCCGTGGCCTGGGGTTGCCGCCGACCTCGAGCGTTTTGGAGTTGGCACAGCTGATCAACTCCGGGTGATCTCTGGATTCCTCAGCCAGAACTCCTCCCACCCCCACGCCACGAGGGAGGCCGCCGATTCAGCGGTGGAGTCATGGGTGTCAACCGATGCCGCGCGAGACGTAATACGACGACAGTCCGATCCAGCCAGCGCAGTCCGAGCCCTCGATATCTGGGGATGGCTCACAGGCGTGTCCTTCGACAGCCGGAGGGAGATGGACCGTCTCGCACAGACATCCGACTCGCGATAGCTGTATCCTCTCAACGAAGATCACGTTGCGCGCGTTGATGAGTTGATCTTCGAGGGACGTACCCAAGAAATGATCATGCCGTGGTTGGACAGCGGGCCAGTGACTTGCACCAGCTTGCTTTGGCTCAGCTAATCCGCGAGAAGAGCGGGCCAAGCAAGTGATCAACGATCTTCGTAGCTGAACGCTGGTCCAGGTCATTATCGCCGCGCGAAAGCTACCACGACTCCCTGAGCCATCGTTCCCATGACTGCCCCATGATCAACTGTACGGGTGACGTTGCCGCCGCGGTCAGGCGGCCGATGTCGACGGTACCGGCTGGGCCGAGATCGTGATCTGTTCGGCCGAGTCCGTCAGTGTGCTCGGGTTCGCCGACCGGCGCCCGTCCTGAAGCCGGCGGCCTTCACCCGGCGGGCGAAGCTCCAGCACGATGCCGAGCCTCGCCTTCTATGCGAGTCCGGCGCGGCGCGGGTCCTCGCCGAGCACAGGAGCCTCGCCAGCAGACGGGTCGCGATATCCCTCGAGGTTTTCGATGGTCGTGCTCTTGCCCGCGCCGTTCGGCCCGAGCAGTGCGAAGGTCTCGCCCCGCTCGATCTCGAAGTCGATGCCGCGAAGCGCTTCGAAACCCCCGCGGTGGGTCTTGCGCAGGCCGCTGACTTGGACGACCGGGTCCTGAATGCTCATGGTGTCCATGCTCGTCGCGGCGCGGGCGGCGGGACAACGACGATCCGGTGGATTCGCGGGTCCACCAAATGGTGGATGCCAGTGTTTGACGCGCGGGAATCCCGCACCGAACCTGGAATGGTGACTACCGAACTGGCCGAAGTGACCGCCTCTGAAACACGACCACCTGGCTTCCGCATCCGCTGGGGCTGGTTCCTCGGATGCATCGCATCGGGCCTCGTGGCCATCGTCGTCGGGTGGTTCGTCGCCGCGCCGGCAGGTCGCACGAGCTATCTGGCCGGGGTACTCGTCAACGTCGGGACCACCCTGCTGCTCGTCGGCATCGTCGTGCTGCTCGAGCGGCGAATCGTCGACAATGCGGTGAGGAAGTTCCGGAACGCTGCCGAAGAGGCGCGCGCGAGGATGCGGGACGATTTCCGCGTCGAGGTCCAGGACTTCACGGATCGTGTGAACGCCGAGTGGGCCGCCGCATCGCCGGAGGACGTCGATGCGATGAAGGAGCGGACCAAACGCCTCTCCAAGGAGCTCGCGGACAACTATTCCAAGGAGCTCGCTGACAGTTATGTCGACGAGACGCTCGAGGCCTCCGACGTGGATGAGACGCCGGGGCGGTGAGGGGGCGCGAGCTAGGTCAGGTACTCGCGGAGCTACTCGGCCGCGATTGGGTAGGGCCCACGCAGAGAGCGGCGGCGCTAAAGGCCCTCAGAACCCTGACCCAATACGCACGCGACGCACGAGACCGAGCTAGTGCCCAGAAACTCTCTTCGCGCGAAACCTGTTGATCACCTTCCCAGGCGACTTGTCGACAGATTCCCTCGGCTGACCTCATCACCGCACGGTAGATTTCGTCCTTCCATCGGTCGATCTCCGTGATTCTTGGTTGTAGATCTAATCTCTCCGCATATGAACCAATCGACTCCCGCCAGTCGTCTTCGCAGCTGCTCGGGACAGCGGCGCGGCGTACGGCGGCCTCGTCCAGGACTCCGGTCCGCTAGACGATCGGTGGATTTGCGACGTCGAGCTGATCGTGGTCGTCCGCCAGCGGATGCCGTGCGGCACCGCGGCTCCGGGTTTCGAAGGCCGGGGAGTAGCCGAGCTGCGTGCGCGCCTTCTCGATCGCCTGGCGCGCTCCCTCCGAAGAAATTCCGGTGCACATCGCGGGTGGGGATTGGGTTTCCCTGGTTCCTCGTCTGTGGTGTGGCGCTTAGGCGAACAGCTCGCCGAGCAACTCGGGGCCGATGGCGATGGGGGCGGGGCGGTAGGCGGGTGGCTGCGTGCCCATCAGCTCGCGCACCAGGAAGTCCCAGCAGCGCTTGCGGACATAGGCCAGGCAGTCGATGAACGTGTGCTCGGCCCCGGGCACGATGAGCAGGTCGAAGTCCTTGTCGGCGGCGATGAGCCGGTCGGCCAGCCGCAGCGTGTGGTCCGGGTGGACTTGGTCGTCCGTTTCGCCGTGGATGAGCAGCAGCTTGCCCGCCAACCGGTCCGCGAGGTCAACGTTGGAGGCACGGGCCCAGGCCTCGGGATTGTCCGCGCCGTCGTAGGTCTCCACGAAGCCCAAGTTGAAGTAGCGGGCGTCGTGCGGGCCGGAGAGGGCGACTCCGGCCTTGTACACCTCGGGGAAGTCCACCATCGCCCGCGCTGTGGCGAACCCGCCTCCGGAGTGGCCGATCGCGCCCACCCGGTCCAGGTCCATCCACGGCCGGGTCCGGGCCAGCTGCCGCAGCGCCGCGACATGGTCGGCCAGGCAGCCCGCATCGGCCAAGTGGCCGTATGAGGCGTCGTGGAAAAACTTGCTCCGCCCTGGGGTGCCTCGCCCATCCACCGCCACCACCACGAAACCCAGCGTTGCGATGGGTTCCGCGTCGAGGCCCATCCCGCCGGGGTCGAAGCAGGGGGCGACCCGGTTGACCTGCGGGCCGGGGTAGACGCTGTCCACCACCGGGTAGCGCTGGGCGGGGTCGAACCCCCGCGGCCGGTATAGCACCCCATAGATGTCCGTCACCCCGTCCGCCGCCTTGACGCGGAACCGTTCCGGCGGCGTCCAGCCGGTGGTGGTGAGCTTGGTGATATCGGCGCGCTCCAGCTCGACCAGCACCCGCCCGGACCAGTCGCGAACCGTCGTCACTGGCGGGGTGTCCACAGTGGATGCCGAGTCGATGAAGTACTCCATGGTGTCCGGCATGGTGACGATGTGGTCCAGCTCGTCGTCGGTGACCTTGGCGAAGCCGGAGCCGTCCAGACCGACCCGGCACACCGTGCGCCGGTACGGATCCTCGTCAACCAGCCCCGAGACGGTGAAGTACGCCACCCGCTCGGCCTCGTCGACGTGCAGGATCTGCCGCACCGCCCACTGGCCGGAGGTGACCTGCCCCAGCAGCTCGCCGGTGCGCAGGTCGTACCGGTACAGGTGGCCCCAGCCGTCCCGCTCACGTCTCAACGCTAAACCGTGGCGTACGCTCCAAGGTCAATCTCTCCCTGCTGCGGACTGGTTGCAGGAGCGCAAACCGGCGGAATTGCAACCGCCCGGGAGTGTCCTCGACGGTTGCGCCGCTCGCCTAAAGCTCGTTCAGGATTCGGGTTCTCTGCTGCGCGTGCTCTTCTGGCGTAATCTTCCCATCGGCGAGCAGCTGATCGACAGCCGCAAGTCGCTCCTCCACGGACTGCTTTGGCTCGGGCAGACCTTCGATTTGAGCACGCGAGCCGAACTTCTGCCTGAACATCTGCACAGCCGCTGCTATGTCGTGAATGTTTCCAGTCGCTGATAGAACCACCACGACAATTGCGGCCGCCTCAGTCAAATCCCGGGTCTCCCGCGGCGGCGCGTACCGAACAGATACGCCGTGCTCTTCCAGCATTTGCGCCAGCACGCTGACGCCCCGCACGCCTCCCCGATAAGTCAGCCGAACGGTGTCAGATTCCATCCGACCAGCCAAGCACAATTCGACGGCGTCCACCTGACCGTCGCGGGCAGCATACCGCTGCCGTGGGCCGTTAGCCTTCGTCAACTGCTGCAGCGTACGAACGCACCATTCGCGGCTCGGTGGCCTGGAACCGGTTGGCTCCTCGCGCGTGAGACAAGTCATCATCGACAACAACGCCATTGACAGCTCAATGACCAGATCGAAAAGGTCTTGCAGGCGTCAATGAGTCGATTACCGCCCAAAAGAGCGGACTAGGCCGCGTACGAATTGTCGTCAGGCAGTCTCGCGAAGGCAGAGGGTTGGCTGGCTCTCGCTGCGTGTCGGAAACAAGTTATGTAGCTCACACGGGTAGTGACGTCATACAGCGATGGCCGTAACCGGGTTCCTCAGCTCGCGCGATCTGTACGATCTGCAATGGCGAAAGCCTTACCACCGAGCTGAGTACCCCGTGGGGTTCGCCATCGGCCTGCCGAGTGTCGTTACACGTGGTGTCGGTAGCGAAAGGCTGCAAGGCGGCGCGCATCTCGGTCAATTCTCCTCGTATCGCTCTATTGCGTACTTTGAAGTCGGTGCACGACATGGGCTCGTCATTCGGGCGCCCAACCACATCGGCATGCCGCTGGTCTCGCCTAAATTGAAACTGGACTTCCTGCGTCGCCAGGTCCTGATGAGCGCAACATCAGCGGCGGACCGCCGATCTCGGTGTTCATGGGTGGGCTGAACTACCAGATCGAGCACCACCTGTTCCCCTCCATGGCGCGACCCCAACTGGGTAGGGCGCAGGCGCTCGTCGCCGCCTAATGCGCCGCCCAAGGTGTCCCCTAGACCCGCACCACGCTTTGGCAGTCCTACCGCATCGTCATCGGCTACCTCAACACCGTCGGACTACGCGGCAAGGACCCCTTCCTGTGCCCCCTGATCGCTCAACGCCGCGCCCTCTAACCCTGCCGATTCAACTTCCCGCTCTGGGAGCCCGGCCTAGCTCCTTCTTCCTGCGATGCCGGCGAACACACAGAATCAGCGGCGCAATGCCGGCATTGCGGCAGCGCGAGCCCGATGGCGAGCGCGAGCGCATACGTGGTGCCGAGGAAACGACGACCTGCGCAGGGGACGATCAGTGCCCGGTGGTCCCGACTCTGCCGAGCTTCGTCTCGGCCGTAATCGATTCTCCTTCGACTCGTGCCGCTGCATCAACCTCTGAACCGAGCGCGTCAAACCTCAGCGCACCCGCTAGTAACCCGTTGACCACCGCTCCCGGTCCATACCCCTCATTGTTGCCCGCCGCCAGCGCCGTTGATCACCCCACTTCGGGCCTACGGCCGGCGGACGGGCCCTCCATGAGGGCATGCAAGACCTGCGCTAAACCTACCGAGCGTCTGACCTTGGCGCCTGGGCTTCTCGCCCACCATTAGGGCGGGCCCGTCAGGAGATGCAAGCTCCGAAACCGGCCCTCGACCGGAAGGGCCCGGCCGCGACCCCATCATCGCCAGAGTCGTGCTCGCTGAGGGCAGAATCAGCCCAAGCGACCGCTCATTGTCGAGCCCGTGGACCGGAAGCATGCCGGTCGTGATCTTGATCCGCCTGCAGCTGAGCATCGCGCGGAAGCGCGCCGGCGCTTCATTCTTGATCATGACCCGACTGCCGCTGCGCAGTCTGACGGGCCTCAGTTGACGGCCACAAACCAACTGCCTCACGAGCTCTCGAGGTGATGTTCTCCACGAGCGTCGAAGGGTCGCTGCGGCGGTACGTGATCCGCTCGGGCCACCTCACGATCAGATATTCCACATCCAAAGCGCGCAGGGCCGCCGTCAGATCCTGCCGGGTCAGGCCGAGCTCGTCGATCAACTGCTCGGTGTCCACTGGAGCGCTGCCCCGCTCTAGCTTCTCTGCTATCGCAGCCAGCACTGGAAGATCACGTGAGTACCAGGTGTCGTTAAGCATTGCTTCACCCTCCTACAGTCGTCACCGGGCCGAACAATAGCTTGAGCCCGACCCGCATCCGTTGACGCAGCGGCACCCTGGCCGGCCCGCGGCACACCTATGAGTCCCGGTCGCGTGCACCAAGTGCACCGGACGATCAGGACCGGACTCAACGAGGCCGGCGTGACGGCAGAACAGGCGAGTGCCTTGGTGGACCTGCTCATCGATGAGGTGCTCAATCGTCGGTCGGTTGCCCTCGCCGCACCGGCTGACAACGTCGAGGAGCCAGAGGTGTTGCGGCGGGTCGAACTACACACCGCGGCAGACATGGCCGCTGTCCTGGACTGGCGCCTCCCCGAGCCCGCAGCCACCGATGGCGTCTCACCCCGTTCGATGTAATAAGACGCCAGCCCGGTATGACCCTTCTCGATCGCGTCCAGCGCTGCGATCTGCCGGGTCAGGTAGTCATACCCGGACCCCGCAGTGAGCTTGTGCATGCTCATCGTCACACCCACCCGAAGGGGTACAAGCCGCCCAGACAGCACAATGAACGATCGAAATGTGGCCAGATGAGACCAAAGATGAGACCAAGACCTCGAACGCTGGCCCCACCTTGTGGCGGGGCCAGCGTTTCGCCTTGTCAGTTGGCGGTGGCGGCGGGATTTGAACCCGCGGAGGGTTGCCCCTCACGCGCTTTCGAGGCGCGCTCTTTAGGCCGCTCAGACACGCCACCGCCGGAGAGATTACCCAAGGCGGTTCGGGTGCGCGAATCGGAAGACCAACCCAAGGTGTTCATGATCGTGTGTGGGCTTGAATAACTGAGACATCCGGAGCGGGTCGGTCGAGTCCCACCGAGGCTCAGCTGATGACGTGAATCCTTGTCAGCTATCGGCCGGCCAGTTGAGGTGTCCGACGCGCCACGATCTTGCTCAGGAGATTCAGCGGCTGGCGAAGAAGTCCTTCAGCAGGGCACTGCACTCAGCCTCGAGGATGCCGCCGCGCACCTCGACCCGATGGTTGAGCCGCGGATCCCGTACGACATCGAAAAGCGAGCTGACCGCACCGGCCTTCTCATCGAAGGCACCGAAGACCAGGCGTGCGACCCGAGCCAGCACGAGGGCGCCGGCACACATGGTGCACGGCTCGAGGGTGACGACCACAGTGAGGCCGGTCAGCCGCCAAGATCGCAGCCGCCGGGACGCCTCCCGCAGCGCGAGTAGCTCGGCGTGCGCTGTTGGATCATGTCTGATCTCCCGCTCGTTGCCCGCGGCGGCTAGCACGGTGCCGCCCTGGTCGAGAATGACCGCGCCGACTGGCACATCGCCGTGCATCGACGCCATTCGGGCCTGATCGAGGGCCAGCCGCATCGAGTCGTCCCACTGGCTCAACCCACTGAATTCACTCACCCACGGCTGCTTCGGCGGCCTTGCGGAATTGTGGATTGAGCTTGATCTTGTCAGCGATATCGATCAGCATGTCAACGCTACTCAGATCAAGATTGTCGATGATGGCACCCATATCGAAGTCACTCAGCCCGAGATCCGCGACGATGCCCAGGTCGCCAGTCGGCTCGCCTTCTTCCTCGTCGTCCTCCAAAGGCTCTTCGCCGAGATAGTCCACCACATCTCGGGCAATCGGCCAGTCACTCGCCGCCGCTGCATCGGATAGCAGCACCTGGACATGCTGACCACGCACCCGAGTGATCACGAAGACCTCTTCGACCAGGCTGACGAATCCCAGCGCACCCGCGTCGCCTGGCAACCGGCGTAGCTGGACGATCAACTCATCGAGGTCGTTGGCGAGGTCCTTGGCCAGCGACTGCACGTACGGCTGGCCATCCTCCCGGTAACCGGCCAGTACGAAATCGATCTCGTCATCGGCGGCGTCCTCAAGATCGACTTCGTCGAAATCTTCGTCATCCTCGAGATCGTCGTCGAACTCGTCATCGCTCGCTGCCGGCTCTTTTACAGAGTCAGCGCTCCTGCCCGCGCCGTCCAGCTCGAACGACTCGTACTCCTCGTCGTCGAACTCCGACATGACTGCCCCTCCCCAGCGTCGCCAACGCGGTCCATCGTGTCAGACGCCTCGCCCGGACACGAGTCCGATACCCAATCTCATTCCTTATCTCGCTACGGTTCCAGCGTGGACCTACGCATCGTCGACCATCCGCTCGTCGCTCACAAGCTCACTGTGCTGCGAGACCAGACGACCGATTCTCCGACCTTCCGGCGACTCACCGAAGAGCTCGTCACGTTGCTCGCATACGAGGCGACCCGCGATGTCCGGGTCAGTCCGCACACGGTTCGGACGCCACTGCAAGCCGCTGTGGGGGTGAAGCTGTCGGCTCCGCGGCCGTTGGTGGTGCCCATTTTGCGAGCGGGCCTCGGGATGCTCGAGGGTATGACCCGGCTGATTCCCACCGCCGAAGTGGGATTCGTCGGCCTGGTGCGCAACGAAGAGACACTGGTCGCCACCACGTACGCCGAACGCCTGCCCAACGACCTGACCGGGCGACAGTGCTACATCCTCGACCCCATGCTGGCGACCGGCGGCACCCTCGCATCGGCGGTTCAATTCCTGGTCAAGCGCGGCGCTGATCACATCACCTGCATCTGCCTGATCGCAGCTCCTGAAGGGATCGGCCGGCTCACCCAGCTGATTGAGGAACTCCACGTGCCCTGCACTTTGGTCTTGGCCGGGCTCGACGAGAAGCTCAACGAGGTCGGCTACATCCTTCCAGGGCTGGGCGACGCCGGAGATCGGTTGTACGGCGTCGTGTAGGTGGCGGTAAGGGAGTCAGTAGTAGTAGGGGAAGCGACTCCAGTCAGGCGGACGCTTTTCGAGGAAGGCGTCGCGACCTTCTACGGCCTCGTCGGTCATATACGCCAGCCGGGTCGACTCGCCGGCGAACACTTGTTGGCCGATCAAGCCATCATCAATTGCATTGAACGCGAATTTCAGCATCCGCTGAGCAGTCGGGCTCTTGCCGCAAATGATCTTGGCCCACTCCAATCCAACCGTCTCGAGCTCCGCGTGCGGCACCACGCGATTGACCATGCCCATCCGGTATGCGTCCTCGGCGGAGTAGGTCTCCCCCAGGAAGAAGATCTCCCGCGCGACCTTCTGGCCAACCTGTCGAGCCAAGTACGCCGACCCGAAGCCGCCATCGAAGGAGCCGACATCCGCGTCGGTCTGCTTGAAGCGTGCATGCTCGGCACTTGCCAGGCTCAGGTCGCACACCACGTGCAAGCTGTGCCCGCCGCCGGCGGCCCAGCCGCTGACAAGCGCGATCACGATCTTGGGCATGAAGCGGATCAGCCGCTGGACCTCGAGGATGTGCAGCCGACCGAGGAGGGCCGCTTCGACACTTTGCCCACCTCCCGAGTCGTATTGGTAGCCAGCACGGCCCCGGATCCGCTGGTCTCCCCCACTGCAGAACGCCCATCCCCCGTCCTTTGGCGATGGCCCGTTCCCGGTGAGCAGCACTGCGCCCACGTCGGAGGAGATCCGCGCGTGGTCCAGGGCGGCGTAGAGCTCATCGACGGTGTGCGGCCGGAAGGCGTTGCGTACTTCAGGCCGGTTAAAAGCGACCCGGACCACAGGCGCTTCGTTGGCACGGTGATAGCTGATATCGGTGAAGTCGAACCCTTTCACCTCATGCCACAGGTCAGGCGCAAATGGGCTGGTCACGCCCCCAAGTTAGCGGGCTCGCGCTCATCGTCTGCATTGCGATGCCGGACTTGCCAGACGATGTAGCCGGCCAAACCGGCAAGCACGACCACCAGGCCGACGATGGCGACAACAGGTGACAACTCGTACACCTCTCGCCAGCCAGCGAAGGTCGCAAATCCCACTGTCGCATACAGGAATGCCCAGACGATCGCGCCAACGATGAGCGCCGGAATGTAGCGACGCAGCGGCATCCGCATCGCTCCGGCCGCCAGGTTCACCAGCGTCTGAATCCCCACCGTCAGAAACGACGCGATCACGACCGGCGCTCCCCAGCGGGCGACCATCTGCTGGATCTGGGCAAACCGGGGTTTGGACATGACACGGGAGAGCCGGCTCCTGCGTACGCCTTCTCGAGCGGCCCGCCCAATCATGTAGGTTCCGCCCGCTCGAAGCATGACTACGACGAACAAGGCGGCCACAGCGACCGGGTAGGGCCAGCCCTTCCAGAAGTCCACGCGATCCGCCTTACTCGCCGATCATTTCCAGCGAGTGTAGGCGGCGGAACTGTCTTGTTGCTTGGCCACCTGCGCTCCGCTGCCTAGCGGGCAGAGGCGTTGGCACCCGCCGTCGGCGGGAATGCGATTGGGTGGTCGACTGCCGGTGGGAAGTCGCCGTGGCGGTGCACGATGCGCCACTGCCCGTCCTCGCGCCGGTACACATGGGTAACGCGCAAGGTGTAGGTCCGCGGCTCGCCGGCAACCTTCACGCGATTGTGCTCGTACCCGACGGTGTAGGCCAGGTCACCGCTGGCGCCCGCCGCAACAAGCTCGAAGTCATATTCCGTCGAGTCGGAGAACCAGGACGCAACATTATGGAATATCGCGCTGAGATCATTCCAACCGACTCGTGAGTAAGGGATATGGCACAACCACGATCGCTGACATCGCCCGCGATGCCGGGGTCGCGGTCGAGACGGTTTACGCCGCGTTCCGCAACAAGCGCACCCTGCTGCGTCAGGTCTGGTTCGTCAGCTTCCGCGGCGACGAAGAGGACATTCGACTCTGGGATCGGCCGGAGATCCATGCGGTGATCGCCGAGCCGGATCTGGCCCTGCGGTTCAAGGCGCAAGCGGCCGTCTATCCGGCGGTGTTTCGGCGAATCACCCCGCTACTGCTTATGTTGCAGGGCGCGGCCGCCAGCCAGCCGGACGCGGCGGCGATGCTGGCTGAGTTTGACGAGCGGCGGCTGGACGCGGCCGCGAAATACCGCGCGCGGCGGTTGCCACGGGCGAGTTGGCAGTCAGTGAAGACGAGTGCCGCGACGTGCTTTGCTCTGGGCGACTTTGGACGGCGCCCTGTGGCATCAGCTGGTTGCCGAACGCGGTTGGTCGGACGAGCGATTCGCGGCCTTGCTGGGCAAACTTTGGATTTCCGCATTGGTCACCCCCTAGAACCGGGAAATCGCGCACCGCCGCACGGAGGAGAAACGAGCGGAGGCGTTCTTCCTCTTGCGAGCGACGACGACGGCGGCCGAATCCACGCGCGATTACGCGAGAGTCAAGGCCGATTGCGAGCGTCGGGAAATCGCGCACCGCCGCACGGAGGAGGAACGAGCGGAGGCGTTCTTCCTCTGCGAGCGACGACGACGGCGGCGGAATCCACGCGCGATTGCGCGAGCAATCACCAAACAAATTGGAGGGTGTCAGCCTCCCGCTACGCCAAGCGGGCCCCCGTTGACCAACACCCTCCAGGCTCCACGCCACAACCCTTCCCCAGAAGTGGGATCGGCTGGAATCTCCCCGACGGCTGGTCTAGCCCCCAAAGACCGCCTCACTTATCTTGAACAGTGCGGCAATTGTGCGACCACGAACAGCAGACGGACAATGAGTGGTCGTCGAGGCCGCTGAGGTCGCCAGATCTGACCGGCCTGACACGACGTTTTCCTAATGTGGCAAGGAAAGATGACCCTGTTCGGTGAGGAGCTGCGTCGCCTACGGAGGCGCTCCGGCCTCTCCCAGGAATCCCTTGCCGCCCGCGCCGGCCTGAGTCCGGAAGCAGTATCGCTGCTCGAGCGCGGCCGCCGCTCGCCCCGAATGACCACCATGCGGCTGCTGGCTGAAGGGCTGAGCCTGAAAGAAAGCGACCGCTCGGCCCTTTTCGCCTCAGTC
The DNA here is from genome assembly GCA_963836855.1 of uncultured Actinomycetota bacterium. Taxonomy (GTDB): domain Bacteria; phylum Actinomycetota; class Actinomycetes; order Propionibacteriales; family Propionibacteriaceae; genus Microlunatus. The sequence goes on from CAWILN010000004.1 coordinate 130,694, forward strand.
AACTTCCATGAACCATCGATCCCATCGCTTCCCGTTTTCGCTGACCATCCGATCGGCCGAGACGCAGAGCTCCAGGCGGTGGCGGAGCTCATCGAACGCGACGACACCCGGCTGCTGACGCTGCTCGGACCAGCGGGTGTGGGCAAGACCAGGATCGCTGTAGGGTACGCCGCTACCCAGCCCGCGCCGTTCCCGGACGGCGTGCACTGGTTCCCGATAGGAACACTGAACGACCCAACGACTGTGCTCAGTGCGCTGGCCGGCGTGTTCGGCGTACGCGGATCGCCGAAGGCAACCGTCGAGCAAATCATCGATCACCTACGGCCCCTATCAAGCCTGCTCGTGATCGACAATGCAGAGCACCACCTGACGACCTGCGCCGAGCTTTGCCGCGCTATCTTCGCCAGAGCACCAAAGCTCACGATCTTGATCACGAGCCGGCATCTGACCGGAGTCCCGGGCGAGCTTGCCCTTTCCGTGGTTCCGCTGCAGCTGCCTCCGCAGGGCACACCAGCGGAGAAGCTAGGCGACATCCCGTCGTGTCAGCTGTTCCTCGCCAGATCATTGATCAACAACAGGCTCGACCAGCCAGCGGCGGACGCTGTCATTCGCATCTGCCACAAGCTCGACGGCCTGCCACTGGCGCTGGAATTGGCCGCTGCCAGAACCAATGTGCTCACCGTTCACGAGCTTGCCGACACCCTGGAGAGCGAACTCAGCATCCTGCAGACGGCCGGACCGGGCGGCGAACAGGAACTGGTGGACGCGATGGTCGGCTGGACTTATCAGCGGTTGAGCGGCACCGAACGGTTGATCTTCGATCGGCTCTCGGTATTCGGCGGCAGCTTCAGCCGGGCTGCAGTCACCGGGGTGTGTGGAGGCGGCCTGGACGAGGTCGAAGTCGTGGATGTGCTGTCATCGCTGATCTCCAAGTCGCTGGTGGTACGCCAGGACGAAGGCGGCCAGGAGGCTCGATTCCGCCTGCTGCAACTGATAAGGCAATACGCTCGCAGCAAGTTCGCAATGCATCCGGATCGGGTCGTCACCCATCGACGCCACGCCGAGTACTATCGTGATCTTGTCGAACGAGCGGCACCAGAGCTCACGAGTCATGATCAACACGAATGGCTGTCGATCATTGACCGCGAGGTCGGAAACATTCGACCAGCTATCGCGTGGTCGCTCCACCATCAGCCGGAGATCGCTCTGCGCACTGTCGCTGCCTTGGGCCGCTGGTGTTACCTTCGAGGCCGCTATACCGATGGCCGGCGCTGGGCAGCCGGTGCCTTGCGGGCCTGGCCGGACGCGCCGAGTGAGTTGCGCGCCCAGCTATTGGTGATGGCCGGCACCCTTGCCTTCCTGCAGTGCGACTACGCCGAGGCCAGGCCGCTGGTAGAGGAGGCCCAGGCCCTCTTTGCTGAAATCGGTGATCGGGCGGGAGTGGCCTGGTCGATCAGCAGGTTGGGGGCAATTGCGCGCGAGCAGGGCACGTACGAGGAGTCAGCCAAGTTGCATCGTGAGGCACTGAGGCTAGCTCAGGAAGCTGGAGATGATCATGATGCAGCGGTCCAGCTGAACTATCTGTGCTTCCTGGCCTGGTTGAGTGGAGACCTGGACACAGCCGAAGCGATCGGGCCAGATGTGCTGCACCGGATGCGCGAACTCGGTGACCAGGAGGGCGTGATCTGGGCCTTGATCAACTTAGGCACCACCGCGCGATATCGAGGTGACCTTACTGGCGCCCGGCTGCTACTCAGCCAATCCCTCGAACTCTGCGAGGATCTGTCGTTCCGGGAGGGCGTCGCCTGGTCGCTCAATCAGCTTGGCGTGGTCGCCCGACTCCGCGGCGAAACTGAACGCGCCTTCGGAATGCAGCTTGCTAGCCTCACCGAACACCACAAACTCGGCGACCGGTGGCGAGAGGCGAGCGTACGCGACGAGTTGGCAGCACTCGCGATGCATCGCGAAGATCCGGCCGACGCCGCATGCCACCTGGCCTCGGCCGATCAGCTCAGGGCAGAGATCCAGGCGGCAGTCCCAGCGGTCGAGAGAGCAGAACGTGAGCAGACAGTACAGGCTGCGCAGCGAGCGCTCGGGACGGCGTACGGCCTGGCCGGCCTGACCGGCCTGACGGCGGGACTCAGCGGCTCAGGCTACTAATTCTCTGTATCGGTGCTGGTGCCCGCATCTGCGGTCTCTGTATCTGTGGTGTCTGTGCGAGCCTCCCGAACACGGAGTCCGCGGTAAAGCTCGTAGGCGCGCGCAGTCCCGGGCGAGTTGGGGTCGTCGACGATGGGCTTATCCGCCATGAAGAGTCGGATGACATTAGCCAGTTCTCCGGGATGGGAGAAATTGATCGCGTGAGCGGCTCCATCGATCACGACGAAGATCCCCCGGTGTTCCTGCTGACTGGCGACTTCCTTTATGCGCGCCAGACCGGGCAGCAGCGGGTCGCGGGTGCCGGCAACGACCAGTGCTGGCACGTCCAAGGCAAGCAGCCGGTCAAGTGCCGGATACTGGGTGAGCGCCCGAAACATTCGAAAGGTGCTGGGAACACCGAAGCGCAGATAGTCCGGGACGGCGACTCGCAATAGCCTGATCGGTTCCCGAAGACCATCGTGGCTGAGCTGCCGTACCGCGCGAGGCAGCGGTTGATTGTGCATGCCGCCGGCTGGTGAAACCAGAATGGCCCGCTCCAGCCGGTGTGGATACGAATAGCCGAATTCACAGATCACTGGACAGCCCATCGAGTTTCCAACCAGTGTGACCTTCTCAATGCCCAGAGTGTCCAGAAAGGCGGCAGCCGCATGCGCCAGTTCCGGCACGGTGAGTGGCTCGATGGCGTTACCGCTGCGTCCGAATCCCGGCAGGTCTGGCACCAGTGTGTGGAATTCGTCGGCAAGTGCCTCCGCCGTCGGCAAGAGGTAGCGGCCCGAGAGCCCAAACCCATGCAAGTGCATCAGTACCGGCGCATCCGGCGGGCTGGGCGACTCGCGATAAAAGACGTCGACGCCATCGATGGTCGTCCACCGCTCAGCCAGGAGAGATGCCGGCCGCGAAAAGCGCCGCCTCGTGCCACGGTGTGCGCGAGCCGATGTTCTCCGCTTGACGATGGGCCCGGCAGCATCCGAGCTGGTCATGAGGATCCCGCGAGCGCCTTCTGCTTCAGCTGGTCAAACTCGGCCTGAGTGATTGCACCCTGGTCCAGCAACGTTTGAGCGGATGCGATCTGATCAGCCGGACTCGACATGTGGATGATTTGTGGCGGCACGTAGGGCTCCTCCCGTGGTCCCTTCGCAGCCGCATGACGCTCGGCCATTCCCTTGCCCCGGGCGATGACATAGATCAGCGCGCTCAAGAACGGCACGATGATCAAGAAAATGATCCACACCGCCTTCCACCAGCCGCTCAGATTCTCATCACGGAACAGATCGACAACGATCTGGAACAGCACGACCAGGTAGCAGGCGAAAACGAAGGCCCACACCAGCAGCCAAAAGAAACTCGAGAAGTCCACAGCAGCACCCTCCCTCGGGTTATTGGGCTGAGTATTGCGCGGTCAGTTCACCCGGTACATCACTCTCCGGGGGTGAGTCTCCCGCCACCGCGATTCCGACGCTCGCAGCGGATGTGCCCCAGCACTGGTAGACATGGACAAATGGGTAGCCATGTCATCGTGGCGGGGGCGGGAATAGTCGGCCTGGCGACCGCTTTGGAGCTAACGCGCCGCGGCCATTCCGTAACCGTGCTCGAGAAGGAATCGAGCCTGGCTCAACATCAGACCGGCAACAACTCTGGCGTCATTCACTCCGGGCTCTATTACAAGCCCGGCAGCCTCAAGGCAACGCTGGGCACGGCTGGAGCAACGTCGATGCGGCGCTTCGCCGAAGACAATGGGGTCTTTGTCGAGATCTGCGGCAAGCTCGTGGTAGCAACCGACCCGGTACAGATCCCGGCTCTCCAGGAGCTCTATCGACGTGGCCAGGCCAACGGCGTTCCTTGTCGGATCATCAGCGCCGGGGAGGCCAAGGAATACGAGCCCTACATCGCGGCCGTGTCCGCGATACGCGTTGAATCGACAGGCATCGTTGACTTCCGTGGAGTTTGCGACGCGCTGCGAAAACACCTCGAGCAGGCGGGCGGTGAGGTCTGCTTGGATCAACGGATCGTTGGAATCGCGTCGCGTCCCGATGGTGTGACGGTCACCACCAAGGCGGGCGAGTTCAAAGCGGACCAGTTCGTCAACTGTGCCGGGCTGCACAGTGATCGGCTGGCCCGATTGGCTGGATTGAAGCCATTAGTACGGATCGTCCCGTTCCGCGGCGAGTACTACGAGTTGAAGCCGCACGCATCGCACCTCGTTAGAGGTCTGATCTATCCAGTGCCGGATCCGGCGTTCCCATTCCTCGGTGTGCACCTGACGCGCATGATCAACGGATCCGTTCATGCCGGCCCGAACGCGATCTTCGCGCTGGCCCGGGAGGGGTACACCAAGCTAGCGATCAACCCTCGCGACGTCGCGGACAGCCTTCGCTGGCCAGGGCTTTGGAGATTGGGGAAGCGGTTCTGGCGTACCGGAGTCGACGAAACGGTGAGATCGCTATCCAAGAAGCGTTTTCTGGCAAGCCTTCGAGAGCTCGTCCCGGAGCTTCCGGATGATTCTCTATTACCAGCGCACGCCGGGGTACGTGCCCAGGCGCTGCACCGTGACGGAAGACTGGTCGATGACTTCTATTACGAGCGGGCGCCCCGTCAGGTCCATGTGCTGAACGCGCCCTCGCCAGCGGCCACAGCCTCACTGGAGATCGCCAAGCGCATTGCCGATGAGCTGGAGGTCTGAGCAGGCTCCTTCTTCTTAAGCCGACTTGTCAGAACCCAGCAGTGCAATAGCACGGCTGGGTTCTGGCAAGTCGGCTCAGTAGGCGCGTCTGCGGCGGCGAACCAGCCACGCTGTCACCGCGGCCCCGGCGGCGGCACCCGCGGCCCCAACGATGATCAAACGGTGCGGACGCCTCGCTGGGGCGGCCGGCTGCGCCTCCTCGCCCTCCTCGCCCTCCGCGCCGAGCAGCTTGACCGTACCCGCATCGCCATCAACCTCGATCAGCTGACCGCTATGAATCCGCCGGGTCGCCACCGCAGTCCCCAACACGGCAGGGATGCCATACTCCCGGGCCACGATCGAGCTGTGGCTGAGCGGCCCGCCGATGTCCGTCACCACGCCTGATGCCATAGCGAAGAGTGAAGTCCAGGCTGGTGTGGTGATGCTGGCCACCAATACGTCGCCGGGTTGCATCTGCCCGAAGTCTTGCGGCCCGCCGAGGACACGGGCGGGCGCGGTGACGGTTCCCATGCTTCCCCCGATGCCCTTGATCACATTGCCGGTCTGTTCCTCCGATGCCGCCGGCATCCATCTCCGGAACACGTCACCCCAGGAACCCTTCGGAAGCAACTGCGGCGGCGTCGCCCTGAGCTGGCCGCGCCACACTTGCCTACGCCGCTCAACTTGATCAGCGAGGCTGCCCACACCGTCGTCGATCTCCGTACGGTGCAACCAGAACACGTCATTCGCTTCGTTGATCACGCCGGCCTGCTGGAGTCGCCGTCCGAGCTCGAGCAGCATGCGGCGCACCTGTGGCCACGCCAGCCCGACATCAGCGAGTGCATCCTCGCGGATTGGCGCCACGCTCTCGGCCCAGTGCAGTAACCGACGGAAGGCTTTGGCACGTACTGGATCGAGCCGCGCCAGGACAGCAGCCGTCGCTTCCTCCCGGCGGGTCGCGAAGCGCCGCTGGCGCTCGTAGGGATCGACCCCCTTCCCGCTGACGAAGAACCGCAAGGTTTCCAGCAGCGGAACCGGGTCGTCGGCCGGCACCGGGTTCATGAAGTCAAGGTTGTAGACCGTGTGCCCGTACGTGCTGAGGTGAACTTGGAAACGGGTGTGCCACTCGTGCCACACCGGATCGTCTGATGTGGCCGCCTGGTCGAGGAATTCCTGCGCTGGCAGTCTGAGCAGCCCCTCTGCCAGCTCTTGCTGGCTGCGGGTCCAAGTAGCGAGGTCATAGAGGGACTTCTCGGCTCTGATTGGCGCGCTGTCGAAGCCGAGAACAAATACCTGGGCGGGTGGATCGCCCTTGGTCCGGACTACCGTGTCGTAGAACCGGGTCAACGTGATCTCGCTTGTGGCCGCCGCCGGGATTATGGTCTGGACAGCGGTGTAGTACTCCGCGGCTGCATCTACCAGCTGCTGAGCGCCTGCCAGCAACTCCTTGGTGCTCAGCTCACTGATGTTGCGTCCAGTCCAGTCGCTGACGATCCGGCGATAGCGGGGATGAGAGTAGTTACGCCAACGACCCTGACCAGCCAGCGTTCCCCCACCAAGCAGCGCCCCAAATGCCTTCGGGCTCTTCCACATCAGCCGCGCCATCCCGGAACGGGTGTACTGGTAGTAGGCGTACCCATTGACTGTCGGCAGCCCAACGTCGTCATCCCTGATCACGTTCTCGCCCAGGATTTCCCCGAACAGGGTCTGCAGCGACCGGGTGACTGATCCGTCGATCATGTCGGCGAACAAGGGCGAAAGCGGGTCCGGCAGTTGCTCGACGATGCTGGCTCGGACGTACATGGCGCTGGGTTCGGGCACGGTCCAGTCCGTCGGTACGGGCCCTTCGACCTCAGGCAGGGCGGTGATCGGCCGGGCCTGGAGAATCCAGAACCTTCCGTTCGTGCGCGCCCATTCGATGTCTTGGGGTGCGCCGAAATGGTCCTCGATGCGGTTTCCGTATCCGGCCAACTCGGCGGCCTCGGCTGGGCTGAGCGCTGGACGGTTGCGTTGCTCGGCGGGCACGGGCAGCTCTTGGGTACGCCGCTCGGCGTAGGCAGTCATGACGGCTTTGTCAGCGGTTTCGCTCGACAGAACGGTGCCGTCCGGCCTACGCACCACGATGTTGTCGGTATTGACCGATCCGCTGACGATGGACTCCCCTAGTCCCCACGCGGCGCTGATCACCGCCTCATCCCGGCGTCCGTTGCTCGGGTTGGCCGTGAACATGACGCCTGCCGAATCGGCGTCCACCATCAGCTGCACCACGACAGCCAAACTGACGCTGGCCGGATCGATGCCTTGCCGCGCTCGGTACGCCATCGCACGCGCGGTCCAGAGTGAGGCCCAACAGTCACGGACCGCGACCAGCAGGTCCTCGAGCCCGCGGACATTGAGATAGGTGTCCTGCTGCCCTGCGAAGCTGGCCTCGGGGAGGTCCTCAGCAGTCGCCGAGGAGCGGACTGCAACCGGCACGTCCTCGCCAAGGGCGGCGTACGCCTCCGCGATCTCGGTGCGGAGGGCGTCGGAGATCTCTGCGGCAAAGAGCGCTTGGATCTGTGCCGAAGCGTTGTCGTATCCGGCCGGGTCATCGCTCGCGCCCGCAAGTCTGGTGATCTTGTCGCCGAGCTGGTGTTCCTCAACATAGGCCCGGTATGCCGCGGTGGTCACGACGAAGCCAGCCGGCACTGGGAGGTCAGCGTGGGTCAGTTCGCCCAGGTTCGCGCCCTTGCCGCCGGCTTGGTCGATGTCGCTGCTGCCTAGCTCGTCAAAATGCTTAATGAAGATCATGGTCATCTCTGGAAAATCTACCCACGGCCTACGAAGGGCATCTTGGTGGGCAGCACTGTGATGGTCGCCACATTGGCGTCCAGCGGCAGGCTCGCCATGTAGACGACGGCCCGCGCGACATCCTCGGCTCGCATCCGCGGCTCCGCGCGTACGCTGCCGTCGGCCTGTGGCACCCCTGCGGCGATAGCCGATGTCATGTCGGTGGCGGCGTTGCCGATATCGATCTGGCCGCAGGCAATGTCGTACGTACGCCCATCCAGAGCTGTCGACTTGGTGAGGCCGGTAATGGCGTGCTTAGTCGCGGTGTAAGCAATCGATCGCGGGCGCGGCGCGTGTGCGGAAATGGAGCCGTTGTTGATGATGCGCCCGCCTTGTGGTTGTTGTGTGCGCATGACGCGGAACGACTCCCTCGTGCAGAGAAAGGCGCCGGTGAGGTTGACGCTGACGACGGCCCGCCACTCATCCAAGTGAGATCTCGTCAGGGTCTCGCGGCGGCCCACTCATGCCGGCGTTATTGAAGAGCAGATCGACCCGACCATGCCGAGCGACCGCGCTGTCGAACAGGTTGCGTACGGAATCCTCATCAGTGACGTCGGCTGAGATGGGATCAAGCTGGAGGCTCGGATATGCCGCAGCGAGCTCATCCAGTGGTGCAAGGCGGCGGCCAGCAACGACGACGCGCCAACCGGCCGCCGCGAGCGCCAGTGCCGCCGCTGCTCCGATTCCAGTGCCGCCACCGGTTACCACCGCGATCCTGTCGCCCATGTAGCACGCCCCTCCCGGAACCGACTTGTCGGTCATGATGTCTGCATGAAGATTGCCATTCTTGGAACGGGCCCGGTCGGGCGGGCACTCGGTAAGGCCTTCTCCGCTGCCGGTCACGACGTCGTCATTGGCACACGGGATCCCGAGCAGACCAAGCAGCGGGAGGAGTTGGCCGGGCTCGACCTGCCCCTCGCGTCGTACCAAGACCTTGACGCGGAGGTGTTCATCAACGCGACAAATGGCCAAGGTTCGTTGGTGGCACTCCGGGGAGTGGGTGACGCACTCGACGGCAGGCTGGTGATCGACACCTCAAATGCGCTTGACTTCTCGCAAGGTTTCCCGCCCTCGCTCTTCGTCAGTAATACCGATTCGCTTGCCGAGCAGCTACAGCGTGCGCTGCCGGAGGTCCGGCTAGTGAAGATGTTCAACACCATGAACAACTCGGTCATGGTCAACCCACCGGGTCTTCCTGATGACTCGACGATCTTCATCGCCGGCAATGACCCCGCCGCACGGCAGACTGCGGCATCACTGGCGGCCGACCTGGGCTGGATCGATGTGTTCGACCTGGGCGACCTCACCGCGGCCCGCGGGCTGGAGATGTATCTTCCGCTGTGGGTGCGGATCTCTGGTCAGCTCGGCCGCGCGGAGTTCAACATCAAGCTCGTGCGCTGACTTGTCAGCGTGAGGGTTTGTTGCTGCAACCACCCACGCTGACAGCTCGGTCGTCAGGAGCGTGTCGCGGCCGGCGCCTCCGAGACCGGCTCCTCGCCTGCTGCAGGCCCGTACTGCTCATCCATGGGCGGCTTGGTATTGCGGATGAAGAATGCGCAAACCAGCGCAGCGATGCTGATCACGGCCGCGACCCCGAACGCAGTTTGAATACCGCCGTTGAGAGCGGCCAGCTCCGGCAGCCCGGCTTCGGTCAGGGTAGTTGTTCTGCTTGCCATGATCGCCACCAGCAGCGCAGCGCCCGCCGCACCCGCCACCTGCTGCAGCGTGCCAAAGGCGGCGCTGCCGTGTGAGTAGAGATACGGCGGCAGCGGGTTCAACCCAGCGGTGAACGAGGGTGTGAACAGGCAGGAGAGTCCCAACATCAGCAGCATGTGCACGCCGACGAGCATCCAGATCGGCGTGCTGGCATTCGCATTGCTGAACTGCCATAGCGTGAAGGTAAGCAGCGCAGCGCCAGGAATGGTCACCACCCGCGGCCCGTACCGATCGACGATCTTGCCGACGGTTGGTCCGGCCAGCCCCATCAAGAGGCCGCCGGGCAACAGCATGAGCCCGGTTGCAAGCGATCCGATCCCTCGGACGGTCTGCAGATAGATCGGCAGGAGGATGACCATACCGAACAGCGCCAGCATCGCCAGGCACAGCAGCGCGAGGCTCAGGCTGAACATGGGATAGCTGAACGCGCGCAGGTCGAGCAACGGGCTGCGTCCGCCCCGGGCAAGCCGGAGCTGCCGCCATCCGAAGATCAGCATGCAGACCAGGCCGAATGCGATAAAGCCGAGAGCAACCTCCGGTCCTGAGGCGCCCCGACCTAGCTGGCTGAGGCCATAGACGAGGCCGCCGAACGCCGGGATCGAAAGCAGCACTGAGCGGAGGTCGAGTTTCTGATGACCCGGCTGACCGATGTTCACCAGCCGGCGCGAGCCGTAGATCAGGGAAGCCAGCGCAATCGGCAACACCAGAACGAACATGAAACGCCACGACAGGAACTGCAGGACCAGCCCTGACAGCGTCGGACCAATGGCCGGCGCGACGGAGATCGCAACCGTGATATTTCCCATCACCACACCGCGGCGCTCGACGGGAACCAATGTCAATACGGTCGTCATCAACAGCGGGATCATCACTGCTGTACCTGAAGCCTGGACAACGCGGGCAAGCAGCAGCAGCCAGAAACCGGGCGAGAGCGCCGCTAGCAAGGTCCCAGCTGAGAACAGGCCCATGGCCAGTAGGAAGACAGTCCGGGTTGAGACTCGCTGCAGCAGGAAGCCCGTTGTCGGAATGACCACTGCCATGGTCAGCATGAATGCGGTCGTCAGCCATTGCACCGTACGCGCAGAGATATCGAGATCGACCATCAGCCGCGGCAACGCCACGCTCATGATCGTTTCGTTGAGGATCACGACAAATGCCGCGACCAGCAGAATCGCGATGACCTGGCGGTCCCGTGCTGGCAGCCGATGCGAGGCCGCCGCCTCCTGGCTGGTTGTGCTGGTCACCAGAACCCATCCTTACTTTCGTCGACCATGCGTACGACGACTGCGCCGCACGGAATGCACGGCCACGCTGCCGTACAACTAGTCAGACTCACGGTCGGGATCAAACTCATCGCCAACCGCCTGCGCCGGATGCTGACCGACGCCCACAGCCCTGACAACGCTATGGGCAGGCACTGACATTCCTCAATTGAGTTTTTTGTTGGCCCAGAGCGGACCCCGCTACTGTCAGAACCATGGCGAAGAAGAAGAAGAAGCAGCCAAGGGTCTCAAATGCGGTATACGAAGCCGAGATCTTCCGGATGCAGACCGAGCTGGTCAACCTCCAGGAATGGACGCGGCAGACCGGAGCCCGCATCCTGGTGATCTTCGAAGGGCGCGATGCGGCAGGCAAAGGCGGTGCGATCAAGCGGATCACCGAATATCTGAGCCCGCGGGTCGCCTCGATCGTCGCGCTGCCAACCCCCACCGAGCGAGAGCGCGGCCAGTGGTACTTCCAGCGTTACATCGCCCACCTGCCAAGCATGGGCGAGATCGTGCTCTTCGACCGCTCCTGGTACAACCGTGCCGGCGTGGAGAAGGTGATGGGGTTCTGTACGCCAGAGGAATACGACCGTTTTCTGCAGCAGGCTCCGACCTTCGAGCAGATGCTGATCGATGACGGCATCATGCTCCGCAAATACTGGTTCTCGGTCTCCGACAAGGAGCAACTGCGTCGCTTCAGGTCCCGGCATCGCGACCCCGTACGCCGCTGGAAGCTGAGTCCTATGGATCTGGAGTCGATCAACCGCTGGGAGGACTACTCCCGCGCCAAGGACGAAATGATGGCCCACACCGACACTGTGACCAGTCCGTGGTTCGTGGTGGAATCCGACATCAAGAAGCACGCCCGGCTCAACATGATCGCGCACCTGCTGGCAACCATCCCCTACACCGATGTGCCCGCTCCTGACGTTGAACTTCCCGAGAGCCTGACTTCGGCGTCGAACTACCAGAGACCCCCTCGAGAGACGTTCAGCTATGTACCTGACCACGCCGCCACGTTGCTGAGGGACCGAAGCGGATGATTTAGCCAGCCGAGGTTCGCAAGCGGAGTCGCTCGCGCAACACTGAAGCCAGCTGCCGCTGCGCCCGTACCGTCTGCGTGGTCAGCCGGACCAGCGGGATCCGGCCACCTGCAGCGAGAGTTAAGTCCTGCGGCAGCAAAATTCCAGTGCGGGTGCCCACTCGGCCACCGAGGGCCGCGCAGCTGCGGGCCAGTGCCAGAGAACCAGGGGATCATCGAGCTGATTGGCGATACTCGCTGGCCGGCCGACTTGCACGACCTGCTGGTGGCACCACTCCGCACTATCGAGATTGGAACAGCAGTCCGTCCGAATAGGATGCGAGGCTGATGTCTGATCAACCCAGCGAAGACGAGGCTTTCCTCGCCGACATGCTCCTGATCGAGGAGCTGGTCGAGGAGCTCAGCTTCGACCGATGGCCCGGCGATTTCGAGACCATTCTGGAAGTTGGCGATCTTGAGGACACGCGCGTGCTTGCGGTCCGGCACGGGCTTTTTACCTTCGAGATCACCAGTCGCGGAAAGCGATCGACAGCTGCAGTGTTCAGCTCGGCGCGAGACGCCCGCCGCTACTTGATCATGGATCTGGGCGACTCCTGGCGGTTCCGCACTCGAATGGCTCCCATCGTCATGAAGGAACTGGCGGACGGCTGCGATCTCGAGGAAGCGCCCAGCGGATATCGACTGAGCTGGCCTGGAGCCGAGGCCACCTTCTATCGACGATACGAAGCCGTCACGTTCAGCTGGGTGGCTGGTGCCGACCCTGCCACCATCGATGCGAGCTATCGGCACATCAATGGTGAACCGTTATTCGATCTTGGGATACGGGCCACCGAGACTGAGCTATTCGAGCGTCCCCGGGGCCGGGCCTCGGAACCGCCACCAATCGAGGTGCCACCTCTCGACGACGAGGAAGTGGATTACGCCACGATCGACGCAGTGCTCGCCGACTTCGATTGGGAACGCCGCAAGCCGTCCGAGGCAGACATCCGCGGTGGGAGATGCGCAGACGGGACGAGCCATCGCCTACCGGCAGTCCCAGTTCGTCTATGAATCTGTGGTACACCCCACCAACCGAAACACGATGGGCACCTTCCCAACGGCGGCAGCCGCCCGCCGATTCATGATCATGGAACTCAGTAAGCTGCTCCGCTTGCGGACCATGCTGCCCAAGATCCAGCTCAACCGCCTCGCTCCCGGGTGCACGATCGAGAAGGGGCCCACTGACTTCGAGCTGGCGTGGCCCGGCGGCGAGGCAACCTTTCCGATCGGCTACATCGGTCATCAACGTGCTCTTGATTTCAGCTGGGTGGCGATGGCGGAACTCGCGGACATCGCAGCCAGCTACCGGCACCCCAACGGAGAACCGCTATTCGACTTACATGCGGCCTGAGTTCGTGCGCATTGGGCTGGCGACTTGTCGGCGTCACAGGGGGCCATCGCCGTCTGACAAGCTGACGGGTCAGAATGAATAACACTCGAAGGGGAGGCAGCGTGACTCTGATCCGGGCGGCGATCACCCAGACAACGTGGACCGGCGACAAGGAGTCGATGCTCGACAAACACGAGCAGTTCGCCCGGGAGGCCAAAGCTCGGGGAGCGCAGGTGATCTGCTTCCAAGAGTTGTTCTACTCGCCGTATCTGGGCATCACCGAAGACGTCAAGTACTACGACTACGCCGAACCCACCGACGGGCCCATCGTGCGGCGCTTCGCCGCACTCGCCGCCGAGCTGTCGATGGTCGCGGTACTGCCGATCTTCGAGGAGGAGCAGCCGGGCGTCTATTACAACACCGCGGTGGTAGTCGATGCCGACGGCACCGTGCTCGGGAAGTACCGCAAGAACCACATTCCGAACCTCGACAAGTTCTGGGAGAAGTTCTACTTCCGCCCCGGCAATCTCGGATACCCGGTGTTCCAGACCGCCGTCGGCCCGATCGGGGTCTACATCTGTTACGACCGTCACTTTCCCGAAGGCTGGCGCGAGCTCGGCCTGAACGGTGCGCAGATCGTCTTCAACCCGAACGCCACGAAACCCGGACTTTCCAACCGGCTCTGGGAAATCGAGCAGCCTGCGGCCGCCGCGGCTAACGGCTACTTCGTAGCTGCACCCAACCGAGTCGGCCGAGAAGACAACGAGTACGGCGAGCTAGCTGTCACCTTCTACGGCTCCAGCCAGTTCTGCGATCCGCAGGGAAACGTGGTCGGTGCGATGGGGAGCGATAGCCACGAGGAGGTCGTGGTCCGCGACCTCGACATGGACATGATCAGGCAGGTGCGCAACACCTGGCAGTTCTACCGGGACCGACGGCCCGAGTCCTACGCCGCGATCCCCAGGCCATGATCGTCGTATGTGTCCTGAGCCTGTCGAAGGACACCAGCTGCGGCCCTTCGACGGGCTCAGGGCGCATCACTGGAGGTACCAGATGAAGACCTTGATCAAGAATGGCACCGTGATCAATGCCACGGGCTCTGCTGCCGCCGACGTGCTGGTTGACGGCGAGACGATTGCCGCCGTACTGAATCCTGGATCGGGCGTATTCGGAGTTGATCTTGAAAGGAACGTTGACTCCGTCGTTGATGCGACGGGTAGGTACGTCATCCCGGGCGGCATCGACCCACACACGCACCTGGAACTGCCATTCGGCGGCACCCAGGCCTCCGACACTTTCGAGACCGGTACCCGAGCCGCCGCTTGGGGTGGCACCACCTCGATCATCGACTTCGCGGTGCAGCGCAACGGCGAGCGAGTAGAGGAAGGGCTGGCAGCCTGGCATGCCAAGGCGGCGGGGAATGCCTGCATCGACTACGGCTTCCACCAGATCATCGGTGGCGTCGATGAGTTCTCGCTGAAGGCGATGGACGCATTGATCGACGAGGGGGTGACGAGCTTCAAGCTGTTCATGGCGTATCCGGGCGTCTTCTATTCCGACGACGCACAGATCCTCAAGGCGATGCAAAAGTCGGCCGAGACCGGACTCCTGACGATGATGCATGCCGAGAACGGGCCTGCAATTGATGTGATCGCCGAGCAGCTGTATTCGGCCGGCAAGACATCGCCGTACTACCACGGGATCGCGCGGGCCTGGCAGATGGAGGAGGAGGCGACGCATCGCGCGATCATGATCGCCAACCTGACCGGTGCGCCACTCTACGTGGTGCACGTGAGCGCCAAGCAAGCGGTCGAGCAATTGGCTGCGGCGCGCGACAGGGGCCAGAACGTCTTCGGCGAAACCTGCCCGCAATACCTCTATCTCTCGCTAGAAGATCAACTCGGCGCCCCTGGATTCGAGGGCGCCAAATGGGTGTGTTCCACACCGCTGCGGGCCCGCGCCGAGGGTCATCAGGACGCTATGTGGCGGGCGCTGCGGACCAACGATTTGCAGATCGTTTCCACTGATCACTGCCCGTTTTGCATGAAGGAACAAAAGGAGCTCGGGGTGAATGATTTCCGGGCGATTCCTAATGGCATCGGGGGCATTGAGCATCGGATGGATCTGATGTACCAAGGCGTGGTTACTGGGCAGATCTCACTGCCCCGTTGGGTTGAGCTGACCTCCACCACTCCGGCGCTGATGTTCGGCCTGCAAGGCAAGAAGGGCGTGATTCAGCCTGGTGCCGATGCCGATCTGGTGATCTATGACCCGTCGGGCCACACCTCAATCGGTGAGAAGACGCATCACATGAACATGGACTACTCCGCCTGGGAGGGGTTCGAAATCGATGGCCATGTGGACTGGGTGATGTCCCGGGGCACTGTGCTTATCGACGACTCCGGCTTCGTCGGTACCAAAGGCCACGGTCAGTACCTGAAGCGTGACCTCAGCTGGTATCTGAGATGAGCCTCTTCCCTCTCCGAGCGTCGGAAATCGCGCGCCGCCGAGCGGAGAAGGAGCGAGCGAACACGCCTTTTGTTCGCGAGTCGACGACGACGTCGGCGGCTTGGAGCGCGATGCGCGAGGAGAGGACATAAAAGGATGGACTTCGGCGTCGTCTTGCAGACCAACCCACCGGCGTCGCGAACGGTTCAGCTCGCCGAACTATCGGAGGCGCACGGCTTCGACTACGTGTGGACGTTCGACTCGCACCTGCTGTGGCAGGAGCCGTACGTGATATACAGCCAGATCCTGGCGCGTACCAACCGGGTGATGGTCGGCCCGATGGTCACCAACCCAGCGACGCGGGACTGGACCGTAACCGCGTCATTGTTCGCAACCCTGAATGAGATGTTCGGCAACCGAACCATCTGCGGCATCGGTCGTGGTGATTCCGCCGTACGTGTCACCAACGGCCGACCAACAACCGTCCGCGAAATGCGCGATGCGACACACGTCATCCGCGAGCTGGCCAACTGCCGCCCAGTGGAGTACAAGGGCTCGACTCTGCAGTTTCCGTGGGCACGTACCTCAACGCTGGAGGTCTGGGTGGCAGCGTACGGACCCCTGGCCCTTCGGGCCGCTGGCGAGGTCGGCGACGGCTACATCTTGCAGCTCGCCGATGTCGATATCACAGCGTGGATGATCAACTCGGTGCGTGCGGCGGCTTCGAATGCTGGACGTGATCCCGATGCGATCACGTTCTGCGTCGCCGCTCCGATGTATGTCGGTGAGGACTGGGTGCACATGCGAGACCAATGCCGCTGGTTCGGCGGCATGGTCGGCAACCACGTGGCCGACATTGTCGCGAAGCACGGCGACACCGGTGAAGTTCCTCAGGCGCTGACGAACTACATCAAGGGCCGCGAGGGCTACGACTACAACCAGCATGGTCAGGCGGGAAACATTCACACCGCGTTCGTGCCGGACGAGATCGTGGATCGATTCTGTGTGCTGGGCACGGCCGATGATCACATTGCCAAGCTCAATCAACTGAAGGACGTGGGTGTCAACCAGTTCGCCGGCTACTTGCAACATGACAACAAGGAAGAGACGCTTCGGGTCTACGGCGAGACGATCATGCCAGCGCTGCGGGAGCAGGTGACGGCCAAGAAGTAATCTTCGCGGTTCGACGGTCATGTGCCCTGAGGACGACCTATGCGCCTGAGGACGACCCATGCGCCCTGAGCCTGTCGAAGGGCACTAACGCACCATTGCTACTGGGGTAGGACTGTAAGTAGTATAAGGGTATGAAGGTGAGCGTGAGCATCCCCAATGCCGATGTGGAGTTCCTGGACAGCTATGCCCATGAGCACGGCATCGAGTCGCGTTCGGCCGCGATTCAGCGCGCCATACAGGTTCTTCGCGCGTCGGAACTAGGAGATGCCTACGAGCTGGCGTGGGAGGAGTGGGAGCAGTCCGGTGAGGCCGAGTTGTGGGAGCCCACCACCGCTGATGCGCTTCCGCACTCGTGAGGCGCGGCGAGATTCGCTTTGCCGACTTGGAGCCGGTCCGCGGCTCGGAAGCCAACAAGCGACGACCGGTAGTGATCGTGAGCAACGACGGGGCGAATGCGCGGGCGTCGACCCTCGGCCGCGGTGTGGTGACCGTGGTACCGGTGACATCGAATGTGGCACGCGTGCTCCCGTTCCAGACGCTGCTGGAAGCTGGCGTGACTGGCTTGGCACGCTTGTCCAAAGCCCAGGCGGAACAAGTCAGATCCGTTGACGTTCGGCGCCTCGGGACACGCATCGGGCAGCTGCCGCCGGCGGTGATTGCCGAACTGGACGAGGCGCTGCGGCTGCATCTAGGTCTCTAGGGCTGGCTTTGGTGTGTAAGTCCGCAACCAACCTGTCAGAGCAGGTTTGAGCAGCCGCGCATCTGGGAAAGCTGGCTCGTGGAAGGCCTGACGGCGGATTGCCGTGTATGGAGCGACCGGCGGCCGAATCCATGCAAAGGCACCTGCCGACGCAGGGCCATTGACATGGGAGGTGGCAATGTTATTGGAGCTATTGGCGGTGCTGGGCGGAGCTGCCCTCGCGGCCGCGGCAGTCAGCCTACGCGTGGTGAAGCAATACGAGCGTGGCATCGTCTTCAGGTTCGGCCGACTCCTTGACCAGGTGCGCGGACCTGGCTTGGCCATGATCGTGCCTGTCGCGGATCGGCTACACAAGGTGAACATGCAGATTGTGACGATGGCCGTTCCCGCCCAGGAGGGCATCACGCGCGACAACGTGACTGTCAAAGTGGATGCGGTCGTCTATTTTCGCGTCATCGACCCGGTGAGAGCACTCGTCAACGTCGAGGAGTATCCATTCGCTGTCTCCCAGGTGGCTCAGACCTCGCTCCGCTCAGTGATCGGCAAGAGTGATCTCGACGATCTGCTGACCAATCGGGAACGGCTCAACGAAGGACTCGAGTTGATGATCGACAATCCGGCCGTCGAGTGGGGCATCCACATCGACCGGGTCGAGATCAAAGATGTGGCCTTGCCGGAGACGATGAAGCGATCGATGTCCCGCCAGGCCGAGGCGGAACGCGAGCGGCGAGCCCGCATCATCTCCGCGGAGGGCGAACTGCAGGCCTCAGACCAGCTGGCGCAGGCTGCGGCCACCATGGCAGACACGCCGGGGGCGCTCCAACTGCGACTGCTCGAGACAATTGTCGAGGTGGCCGCGGAGAAGAACTCCACCCTGGTGCTGCCCTTCCCGGTAGAGCTGCTGCGATTCCTGGAAAACAACACAAGCCTTCCGACGGCCATTTCCGCCGCTCAGGCGGCTACCGAAAAGGTCGCCGAGAACGCCAGCAAAGCCCTGCCGGATGTCAAGGCAAGGCTTGCCAGCGCTCCTCAGGTAGCCGCCCTTGAGACTCGGGAACCCGACAGTGCGAACCAGGGGGGTGTCCGCGCCGCCAACCACCTCAACCCACTCCGGCAGCGCCGTTCCCCCGCACAGAACGGCTCCTGATCAGGTTGGCGACGCTCGGGCGTTACCAGCGATCGTGGATCTGGGCCCTTAGCTCCCGGTCGTACAAGTCACGTACCCCGGCCAAGAAGTCGTCGCCGAGTGGCGGCAGCTCGCCGGCCGCCGCATTGGCCTTGGCCTGCGCGGCGGTACGCGCACCCGGTATCACCGTAGTCACGCCAGGCTGCTGCGCCACCCAGGCCAGCGCGGCCTGCGCCGGCGTCGCCTGGAACGGCAACTTGGCGACAAGATCAGCAAATTCCTGCGCTGCAGAAACGCCGGTCTCGTAGTCGACACCGGAGAAGGTCTCGCCTACATCGAATGATTGGCCTGTCCGGTTGAAGTTGCGATGATCATTCTCGGCAAAGCTGGTCGAGGTGGTGTAGGCCCCACTGAGGAGGCCGCTCGCCAGCGGGACCCGGGCGATGATGCCCACCCCGTTCTTGATCGCCGAGGGCAACACAGCCTCCAGCGGCTTGAGGCGGAACGCGTTGAGGATGATCTGCACCGTCGCCGTTCCGCGCCTGGAGATTGCCGTAAGCGCCTCATCGCAGGTCTCGACGCTTACCCCGTAGCTGGCGATCACTCTGTCGGCCACCAGCGTGTCCAGTGCGTCGTAGACCTCATCTTGGGAGTACACAGCCGTCGGCGGGCAGTGTAGTTGGACAAGATCAAGTTGATCCATGTCGAGATTGCGGCGAGACCGCTCGGTCCATGCCCGGAAGTTCTCGAGCGTGAAGTTCTCGGGCACTTGATCGACTCGCCGTCCCATCTTGGTCGCGACCATGATCGGCAACTCGGGATGCGCGGCGCGGAACCGGCCGATCAGTCGCTCGCTTCGACCGTTGCCGTAGGCGTCTGCGGTATCGAAGAACGTGACACCCAGCTCGACAGCGGCGCCGAGGACCTCCAGCGCCGCCGTCTCGCTCACCTCGCCCCAGCCCGCGCCGAGCTGCCAGGTGCCCAACCCGATCACCGATACCGGACGCTCGGTACGACCGAGTACGCGTTGCTCCATGTCCTTACCCTACGGACGCCTGGCCCGATCGGCGCAGTGCGACCGCCGCCACCCCGGCAAACCCGATCGCCTGCAGCACGGCACCGATGACCTCGAGCACCTCGCCGCCGATGATCAGCCCGGTGACGTGCAGCGGCGGCCATAGCATGATCAAGATGGCCGACCAGATAGGGACCGTGCGGCTGCGCAGCAGGCCAATCGCGAAGAGCAGTGTGCCGAGCATGTTGCCGAGGATGAAGATCGGAAAGACCCATGCAGTGAAGGGGTCGCTCTGGTCAGCGTCGATCAGCGCTGCATAGTCGGCCAGCGACCCACCGCGTTCCGCCATAACGATGATCATCGTGTTACTCAACAACACCCCGAAGTAGCAGACGTAGCCAGCGATCATCAAAGACCCGCCTACGAAGGCCAAGCGAGATGACCGAGCGAGGCCCAAGGCGGTCAGTACGGCTGGAATGATCAGCAGACAGCCGATCATTCCGGCGACCACGGCGAACCGCAGCACGTCAGGACCTGTCGCCGCCAACGCCAACGCTTCGGCTCCGGCGCTGTCGCTCCCTCCATTGCGGATCATCCACGCGTAGCTGGCATTAGCGGCAACGAATCCCCACGGCGCAACGATGAGAGCAAGGGCGCCGCCCAGCCGGCGTACCCGTCCGGGCGCATCCGGCTGAGCAGCACCCTGCCTCGGAACGGTCTGCTCGACGGCAGTCATCACGCCTCTACCAGGGCAGGTCGCCGCAGGCCAGCCAGCGTGAGCACGATGCCGACGATCGTCAGGACGATGAAACTACCGGCAACCGCCACGACGGGTCCGGGCACACCAGTCACCCAGAACGCCGGCACGGCCGTCAGCGCCGACAGCACTCGGACCACACAGAGACCGACGGCTGCCGCCGTGCGGCCCCGCCAGGCGAATACAGCGAGCACGATGCTCACCAAGCCCAGCACCGACCCAATGACCGCGATGATCATCGGGGGGTGCTGCCCGTCGGTGTACAGCGGCGCAGTCAGATCGATCACCGAGAGAATGCCGAGCAGCACCACTCCGCTGCGATAGAGAGCAGACATTTCTTACCTCCCACAAGTCTTCGGCCGACCAATCTGATCGGTCGACTTCAGCGTGACTTCAGAAGGGTTTCGGTCGGATGAGTCAAAGATCTGCCCGAGCCGGGAGCCTCCCCGGCCGTGTCGGGAAACCTTCCCAGGACATCGGGAACGTGTTCGGCGCAAACTTGGCTTATGGCACCGCCAGCACGCACGGGCAATTGGCTCCACGTGTTGGCCGCCGCACTCGGTGTTTTCGTGCTACTCGAGGTTATTGCGGCGGCTGTTCTGTCTGCTATCGCGGGATGGTCCTGGCAGGACGCCCTCGACGCCTTCGTTGTGACCAACTCGGCAATCGGGCTGTCTTTCGGTATCTGTGGTGCCATCTTGGCCTGGCATCGTCCGCGCAATCCGATTGGCTGGCTGTTCGCGGCCGGCGGCGTGGCCTACTCGACATCGGCCCTCGCAGCACCGTTGGGTGCCGTGCTTCACGATGCAGCCGCACCTATTGCTGTGCAACGGCTCCTGATCACGATCTTCGCCTGGTCCTGGCCGTGGGCGATCGGACTGTTCCTACCGCTCGCGTTGCTGCTGTTCCCTGATGGACGACCCCTCTCTCGCGGCTGGCGGTGGGTCGTGATCGCCGTGATTATCACCGCACCGCTCTTCGCCGTGGAAATGGGCGCATGGCCGGACGCACCGCCGGGCTACCCGACCGGCTATCTCACACTCTCTGGCTACGCCGCCCTGCAACCGCTCTGGACCGCCACCGGGTGGCGTACCACCCTTGCGCTCTTCCTGGGCGTGGTTGCGCTCGCCGTCCGCTACCGCCGGGGATCAGACGTCGAGCGCCGTCAGCTCCTCTGGCTGCTGCTGGCTGTCCTAGTGGCGTTGATCGTGATCTTGCCATGGGGCTTGGTTGCCGGCACGCCCGTCGAGGTGCTGTTCGCCATCCCGCTCATCCCGATTGCCGTCACGGTCGCGATCGTGCGCCAGGAGCTGCTGGACATCCGCCTCGTAGTCGCGCGCCTGCTGGCCTGGATGATGTTGCTCTTAGCGGTAATCGTCGCCTATACCGGACTCATCGCGCTGATCGGGTGGTTCGGGCCGGTCGGAGTGCGCTGGTCAGCCTTTGTCACCGTGCTGCTTGTGATACTCGCGGTGCCCTTGTTACCGGTGCTGCAACGACTGGTTGATGGCGCGCTGTACGGCGATCGCGGCGACCCAGCTCGGGTCGTGTCCCGGATCGGCCAGCAGCTCGCAACTCCGGATGCAGGACTGCAAGGAGTAATGACAACGATCGGTACGGCCCTCCGGCTGCCCTACCTCGCAATCGAACGGGACGGCAGAATTCTGGCCAGCGACGGTGAGCCGTCAGAGCGTGTGCATTCGTGGCCGCTCACCCACGGCGGCAAGTCGGCGGGCCAGTTGATGGTGGGGCTCCGCGCAGGTGAGCGAGAGCTGGCCGCCGCCGATCGTCGAGCGCTGGCCATGCTGGCAGATCCAGTCGCTGTCGCGGTGCACTCGACGGTGGTCTCCGAGGAATTGCAGGCGTCACGGGAGCGGATCATCGCAGCCCGGGAAGAGGAGCGCCGGCGGCTGCGCCGGGAGCTACATGACGGACTTGGCCCGACACTGACGGGCATCGCCTTCGCCGCCGATGCCGCTGCCAACACGATTGACGATGATCCCGAGCAGTCGCAGCGCCTGCTGACCACACTGCGCCGAGACACGCGTACCGCGCTGGCTGACGTACGCCGCCTGGTCGACAACCTGCGGCCGCCGGCGCTGGATGAGCTCGGGCTAGTTGGAGCCTTGCGGCAGCGAGCTGATCAGCTTGCCTGGCGTGCGGACGGTGCGTCCGTGCAGGTCAGGCTCGACGTTCCCGAAGAGGTACCGACCTTGCCAGCAGCGATTGAGGTGGCCACGTACCGCATCGCGACCGAAGCCCTCACCAACGTCGTACGCCACTCCCAAGCCACAGGCGCCATCGTCCGGCTGCGCTGCAACGAGCGACTCGAATTGTCGATCACCGACGACGGTCCGCCCAATGGCGCGTGGGCTCCGGGCGTCGGATTGAACGCGATGCGCGAGCGGGCTGCGGAGCTCGGCGGGTCGTTCCAGGCCGGGCCGACGCACACCGGGGGCCGAGTTGTGGCCTCGTTTCCGCTGTCATGAGCGAAATCCGGGTGGTGCTGGCTGATGATCATCCCGTGGTACGGGCAGGCTTAGCCGCACTGCTCGGATCTTTGCACGGCATTGAGGTGGTAGGGGTCGCATCCGACGGTCGCGAGGCGGTGCGGGAGGTAGTGCTGCAGCGCCCGAATGTGGCAGTGCTCGACCTGCAGATGCCGGGCCAGGACGGCTTTGCGGCTACGCGGGAGATCACCCGGGTCGCGCCGGAGGTTGCCGTCCTGGTGTTGACCATGTTCGACGATGACGACTCGGTATTCGCAGCAATGCGAGCGGGCGCTCGTGGCTACGTCGTGAAGGGGGCTGAGCAGGAGGAGATCGGCCGGGCGATCCGGGCAGTCGCTTCGGGCGAGGCGATCTTCGGACCCGGCATCGCCCAGCGGGTGCTGCGTTTCTTTGCCGCGCCGCCGCCGGCAGCGGCTGATCCGTTTCCGGAGCTCACTGCGCGGGAACGGGAAATCCTCGGTCTGCTGGCGGCAGCGATGCCGAATTCCACGATCGCGACGCGTCTCGGTCTGTCACCGAAGACCGTTGCCAACCACTTGTCCTCGATCTTCACCAAGCTTCAGGTCGCCGATCGGGCCCAGGCGATCCTGCGGGCGCGGGACGCCGGGCTCGGGGTCCGGCAAGACACTCCCTAGCAGGGGCCCCGGCCGCGGAGCTTTTTGTGCCACAACCGCATGGCGCCCGGAGCCTGTCGAAGGCGCCTTGGCCGAAAGCTGTCGCTCGCAGCGCGGCTCGTCCGCATTTGGCCCGCCAGTCGACCAAGATGGTCCGATGCAGGTCCATCTCATCGACGGCACCTACGAACTATTCCGGCAGCATTTCGGCTACGCCCGTCGGCAGAAGCACCCAACGCCCTATGACGCCACCGTCGGTGTGCTGACGTCCACCCTGCAGCTGCTCCGCGACGGAGCGACCCACGTCGCCGTGGCCAGCGACCACGTGATCGAGAGCTTCCGCAACGACCTCTGGTCGGGCTACAAGACCAGCGCGGGCATGGACCCGGTGCTGCTCGCCCAGCTGCCGCTTGTCGAGGACGCCCTGGAGGCGATGGGTGTCACCGTGTGGGCCATGGTTGAGCACGAGGCCGATGATGCCATGGCCGCCGCAGCGCAGGCCGCCGATCGGGACGAGACAGTGGAGCAGGTGGTGATCATCACTCCGGACAAGGACCTCGGCCAGTGCGTGCGTGGCACCCGTGTTGTCCAGTACGACCGGCGCAATGACAAGTGGATCGACGAAGCCGGCGTCCTCGCCAAGTTCGGAGTTGCGCCGGCCTCGGTCCCGCACTGGCTGGCACTGGTCGGTGATAGTGCTGATGGCTACCCGGGCATCCCCGGCTGGGGAGCGAAGACGTCGTCCGCCGTGCTGGCCCGCTACAGCACCGTCGATGCGATCCCTGATGACGCCACCCAGTGGGACGTGCCGGGGGTTCGCAACCAGTCGACACTCGCCTCGGCGCTGCGGGAGAACCGAGAGTTGGCAGAACTGTTCGTCCGCTTGGCGACGGCGGTCACCAGCATCGACGTCGGCACCGTCGAGGAGTGGGAGTGGAAGGGGCCAACGGAGCGTTTCGGTCGGATCGCCGAGCAGTTCGGTGCGACGAACCTGGCCAAGCGGGCGGCGGAGATCGCCGCACAACGGAACGGATGAGGCAATTCAATAGACCAGGCCGACGGCAATACTGATTTCAGGTGCGAGTATCGGGAGAGGATTCATGACTATCAACGAGATTCCTGCAAAGACCGGCTATGTTCCCGTGAACGGCCTCCAGATGTATTACGAGATCCATGGCACGGGACAGCCGCTCGTGCTGTTACACGGCGCGTTCTCCGCCATCGGCACATCATTTGGACAACTTCTGCCGGGCCTCGCCGAGACCCGGCAGGTCATCGCTTTCGAGCTTCAGGGTCACGGCCGCACAGCGGACATTGATCGCCCGCTGACCCTCGAAGGGATGGCGGATGACGTCGCTGCCGCAATCGATCAACTGGGAATCGGACCCGCCGACATCTTTGGCTACAGCACGGGCGCCGCGGTCGGCCTGCATCTCGTCCTTCGGCATCCGGATGTGGCGCGCAAGCTGGTGCTCGCCTCCGTCACGTACACCATGGCGGGCGTACATCCCGGCCTGATGGAAGGACTAGGCGGGATGAAACCGGAGATGATGCACGGTTCGCCGTGGCACGAGGAATACGTGCGCATCGCGCCGCATCCGGAAGACTTCCCCAGGCTGTTCGCCAAGAAGACAGAGATGGATCGTGAGATCAAAGATCTGCCAGCCGAGGCCATCAGCGCGATCAAGGCACCTACCCTGTTGATCATCGGGGATTCTGATCTTGTCCGTCCGGAACACGCGGTGGAGATGTTTCGCCTACTGGGCGGCGGCGTCTTTGGTGATACTCCGGCCGGCCTGCCGGATTCACAGTTGGCCATACTCCCCGGCACGTCTCACGTGACCGTGGTGAACCGCGCCGATCTGTTGCTGCCGATGATCACATCGTTCCTTGACGCGCCCATGCCGAAGGACAAGGTGACTTAACCCTTCCGCACAAACCGGACATGCAAAGCCGTCGGAGTTCCGACGAACTCGGCGATCTCATACCCGTTTGGCGCTTGGTCGAGGTTGTTCCAGAGCCGTTCGCCACTGCCTAACAACAGCGGCGCGTACGCCAGGTGCATCTCGTCGACCAGCCCGGCACGCAGGTACTGCTGGATTGCGGAGACGCCGCCGGCAAGGCGTACGTCCTGCCCGTTCGCCGCTTGGTACGCCCGCTCCAGGGCAGCTTCGATGCCGTCGGTCACAAAGTGGAAGACGGTCCCGCCCTCCATCGTGATCGACTCGCGCGGGTGGTGCGTAAGCACGAATGTCGAATGGTGGTACGGCGGGTCGTCGCCCCACCAGCCCTTCCACTCATCATCGGGCCAGTCGCCGCGGATAGGCCCGAACATGTTGCGACCCATGATCGTTGCGCCCAAGCGCTCCTCGCCGGCCGCTGCGAAACGATCATCAATCCCCTCCTCGCCGCCCTCCTCTCCAAAGACCTTGTGAAATGTGCGGGTTCCAAACGCCCAGTTGTGGAGCTGCATCCCGCCCACGCCCAGTGGGTTGTCGAGACTCTGGTCAGGTCCCGCCGCATAGCCATCGATTGAGACGCTGAAGTTGTGGACGCGAAGCTTTGGCACTGCTGACACTTCCTCCTAACCCTTCCGGTCTGCATGGCTCCTGCTGTTTCGCATATGTTGCAACGTGTGCAGAGTGTCGGCAATGACCGTACACGTGGGTTTCTGACCAGGGGTGGGCGATGGGTGCGGAACATGGAGCGGCCGGCGGGATTCCGCCGCAGGTGTGGCAACTCGATGCCGCGAGTCTTTCCGACGCGAACAAGGGGCTGCGTATCCTGCCCCGCGAACTCCGCCCGTACCGACGTGGCATGCGCATGGTCGGCCGGGCGGTCACAGTCGCGGCATCCGCTGACTTGGTGCCCGTGCTCGCTGGTCTGGACCAATGCGGCGCAGGCGACATCTTGGTTGTCGACGCGGGCACTACCGAGCACGCCGTGCTTGGTGAGCTCTTTGCAACCGAAGCCGTACGGCGTGGCATGGCCGGCATTGTCGTCTACGGCCTGTGCCGCGACACGGCAACCTTGACCCAGCTGCCGCTGCCCATCTACTCCCTCGGCACGATTCCGCGTGCCCCAGGAGCGACTCAGCTGCCGGTTACCCAAGAACCCATTCGCCTGGGAGACGTCGAGGTCCGACCTGGCGAGATTCTGGTTGGCGACGATGACGGCATCGTGGTACTGAGCGACGCGGAGTTGGATGCGGCGTTGGAGGCGGCCGAGACGATCCAGCGACGCGAGGGCCTCATGCGGTCTGCGATCCAGGACGGCACGTCATTGTTCGAGCAATTGAATTTCTCCGAGCACGTCGAGAACCTGCAGGCAGGGCGTCCGAGCGCATTGACGTTCACAGTGGAGTGAACGCATATCCGCGCCGACGGGCCAACCTCTGGGCCTGACACTCGTACGTTTTGACGGCCGTGCTGCGAAACGCACGCATCCGGGCGCTCCACAAGGCGCTTCTTGACGGCTGTGCTGCGAAACGCACCCTCGACGCGCTCCGCGAACCGTGGAGTCAAGGCCCGGATACGATGCGGAGGGCGTTCCAGACCTCAACCATCGTGGAGTCGTGATGACCACCTCCTCGGACAGCACGGTCCGATGGGCCTCACATGACGGGCCGCGCAGCTGGACCTCGGCGTACGTCCGGGGCATGGCAAGGGAATTCCACCGCTCAATGCCCGGCTATCGACCAACGCCGCTCGTAGAACTTCCGGAACTGGCCGCCGAGCTCGGGGTCGGGGCTGTGCTGGCCAAGGACGAGTCCAACCGTCTCGGGTTGCCGGCCTTCAAGATCCTTGGTGCATCCTGGGCGGTGAATCGCGCGTTGAGCCAGCGCAGCGGTTTCGACACGCCCGCGACAAGCCTGACCGAGCTGCGGGAACGTTCGGCGCCGGTAACTCTCGTGACAGCGACGGATGGGAACCACGGTCGCGCGGTAGCGCGTATGGCCGCGCTACTGGGGGTGGCCGCCCGCGTCTACATTCCCCTGGGAACGGCCAAGGAGACGGTGGAGGCAATCAGCAGGGAAGGTGCCGAGGTCGTACAAACCGACCTGATCTACGACGAAGTGGTGTGGGCGGCCGCATCCTCCACCGCTGGTCACCGGAACGACCTGCTCATCCAGGACACCGCCTGGGCCGGCTATGAACAGATCCCGCGGTGGATCGTTGACGGCTACGGCACCTTGTTCGACGAGATCGACGAAGGGATCGGCGCGAGAGCCATCCACCTCGTGGCCGTGCCGACCGGCGTGGGGTCGCTGGTACAGGCGGCGTTACAGCACTACCGCCGTCCGGCCCGTCAACAGCAGT
Source organism: uncultured Actinomycetota bacterium (assembly GCA_963836855.1). Taxonomy (GTDB): domain Bacteria; phylum Actinomycetota; class Actinomycetes; order Propionibacteriales; family Propionibacteriaceae; genus Microlunatus. The sequence continues at coordinate 158,396 of CAWILN010000004.1, forward strand.
CGGCCGTGCTCGCGGTCGAGCCGCTCACTGCCGCCTGCGTCACCGCCAGTCTCGCCGCGGGCAGGCGGGTCAGCGCTGACACCGCCGAGCCCACGACCATGGTTGGGCTCAACTGCGGGACCGTCTCCACGATCGCATGGCCCGCCATCCGCGACGGCCTGGATGCGGCAATCGCGGTCAGTGACGAGGAGGCCGGAGCAGCGATGCACCGGCTGAACGAACTCGGGGTCGCCGCTGGAGCCTGTGGCGGCTCATCGCTGGCCGGCGTACGGGTAGCGCTCGGCGATTCCGGTCATCGCGCCGCACTGGCGATCAGCGAGGACAGTGCGCTGGTGTTGATCAGCACCGACGGCGCGGTCTAGTGTCGCGCTAATGGTGGTCGGGGCTTCAGGCTCTAGGAGTTGATCATGGTCGATCAGGCTCGTGCGGACGCGTACAACAGCTGGTGGCAGTTCCGGAATGATTCCTGGTCGCGGTTGGAGGAGGCTACCGATCGGATCAACTCATCACGCCGGCGCGGCAGGGCGATCGAGCCTCAAATGACCGATGCCGTGCACGAGCAGTGTGCGGCGTTGGCACCGCTGGAACAGTTCTGGGCGTTTCCCGGCCACGCCGCATTCGGTGTCGTCCAGGAGCTGGCAGCGGCTGGCAGCTGGGAGAGGCTTGGACGACTGGTGGCTCGGATCAACCGGGCTCTCGTCACCGAGTCCTACCGAACAGGTTCGCTCGACGACATCGCCCAGGCCGAGCATCGAGCCGACGACGACGACATGGTCTTTGGGGTGGCGCACGATCACTTCAGCCGGCCGTACTTCGAGGTGCTGGTGGTTGAGGCCATGTCGCCCGCGCAGGAGGAGCAGCTCCGCGAAGAGGTCCACAGCTGGCGCCGCCCGGGAGATCCTTTCATCTACGACCTCGTCATCGTCGGCAGTGGCGTTGAGGCGGCCGTTGCTATGCGACTCAACGCGAACATCCAAGCCTGCGTTATCAGAAGACGTTTTTCCCACGCCGCAGTGCGAGATCTCACCAGGCTCGCCAACTTCGCCGAGGCGACGCTGTCAAATGATCTTGCTGACCATTCCCCTGATGAGCGGGCGCAGATTCTGGCGCCGCGCCTGGCCCAGATCCGGCCCGAGGTCGACCTGTATCTGATGAGCGAAATAGCCGTCGAGGATGTCGCCGGCAAGGTGAGCCACCACTTCCGTCGCGTCTTCCACGCCCGGGAAGGTGCACTCGAGCTGCACCTGACCATCCTCGCCGGCGTGGCCGAGCGCTACCGTACGCCGTTCTTCGAGGCCCTCCGTACCTACAGCCAGCGGCCGACTGGAGTGTTCCATGCGTTGCCGATCTCGCAGGGCAAGTCGATCGTCAACTCCCACTGGATCCGCGACATGGTCGGCTTCTACGGCCTGGAGATCTTCCTGGCCGAGACCTCAGCAACCACCGGCGGTCTCGACTCGCTGCTCGAGCCGACCGGGCCGCTCCGCGAGGCTCAGCAGCAGGCAGCCGCAACTTTCGGCTCCCGACAGACATACTTCGTCACGAACGGAACGTCCACAGCCAACAAGATTGTCGCCCAAGCACTGCTCGCACCCGGCGACATCGTTCTCGTGGATCGCAATTGTCACCAATCGCACCATTACGGACTGATGCTGGCCGGCGCCGAAGTCACCTACCTCGACGCGTACCCACTCAACGAGTACTCGATGTATGGCGCGGTTCCGCTGCAAGAGATCAAATCCAAGCTCCTCGCACTCCAGGCGGCGGGCAAGCTCGACCGAGTCAAGCTCCTGATGCTGACCAACTGCACCTTCGACGGCATCGTTTACGACGTCACCCGGGTCATGGAGGAATGCCTGGCGATCAAGCCGGATCTGGTGTTCCTGTGGGACGAGGCGTGGTTCGCGTTCGCGCGGTTCCACCATATCTATCGGCCCCGCACAGCGATGGAGGCGGCCCGTACGCTCGCGGACAAGTTGCGCTCACAGGAGTATCGCGCGCAGTACGAGGCGAATCTGCCCCGCGACGAGAGCGGCGCAGCCCTGCTCAACCAACGTCTCAGGCCCGATCCGGCACGAGCTCGGGTCCGGGTGTACGCGACTCACTCGACGCACAAGACACTGACCGCGCTCCGTCAGGGGTCAATGATCCACATCTACGATCAAGACTTCGCCCTCAAAGTGGCGGAGGGCTTCCACGAGGCCTACATGGCGCATACCTCCACCTCACCCAACTACCAGATCCTGGCATCTCTTGATCTTGGTCGCCGGCAGGCAGCGCTGGAGGGTTTCGAGCTGGTGCAACGCCAACTCGAGTACGCCATGAAGCTGCGGGACGCGATTGATCATCATCCGTTGCTGAGCAAGTACATGCATTGCCTCAGCACGGCAGAAATGATCCCCGAGAAGTACCGAGCCTCCGGCATCGCGCAGCCGCTGCGGACCGGTCTCAGCAACATGGTCACAGCCTGGGAGCAGGACGAGTTCGTTCTGGATCCGTCGCGGGTGACGGTCTATATCGGGCTCACCGGCGTCGACGGCGCCACGTTCAAACGCGAGCGGTTGATGGACAGGTTCGGGATCCAGATCAACAAGACCTCACGCAACACCGTCTTGTTCATGACCAACATCGGCACCACCCGGAGCTCGGTCGCGTATCTCATCGAAGTTCTGGTCAGCATCGCGCGGGATATCGACAATCAGGCCGCGGAAATGAACCTGGCCGAGCGAGCAGCATTCGAGCGCTCGGTGCTGCACCTGACGAATCCCACCGCTCCGTTGCCGAACTTCAGCGGCTTCCATCCGGCGTTCCTCAGCCAGACTGAGCACCCCACCCCGGAGGGTGATGTCCGCAAGGCCTTCTTCTTGTCCTACGAGCACACTATGTGCGAATACCTGCAGCCGGACGATGTCGAGGAACGGATTGAAGCCGGCGAATCGGTCGTCTCGGCGACCTTCGTGACCCCATACCCGCCGGGCTTCCCTGTGCTGGTGCCAGGCCAACTCTTCAGTAAAGAGATCCTCTCCTTCATGCGGAGCCTCGACACGCCCGAGATCCATGGCTATCAGCCGGCGCTCGGCTACCGCGTGTACACCTCCAAAGCGCTGGAGATGCTCGCTGAGAGACCGGCAGTTGAGTCGTAGCGCGCTATGACCGAGAAGGCGTCTGCCGGCACGCTCGGCGAGCTGTTAGCGGCTCGCAGGCGACGTCGGTTCGTCGGTCGCACAGCCGAGGTCGAGCTGTTCCGGGTCGCTTTGGAGTCACCCGAACCGCCGTTCCTGTTGCTCTATCTCCACGGACCGCCTGGTATCGGCAAAACGACGTTGCTGGATGTCTATGCCGAGATTGCGGCCGAGGTCGGCGCGAGCGTTGTCCGTCTGGATGGGCGCGACCTCGTGCCGTCGCCCCAGGCGGTACTCCAGGCACTGGAAGTGCTCGAGGTGCTCGAGGGGGACAGCACAATCGTCCAGCCCTCCCACGGCAGCCGGATCGTAATCATGTTCGACACCTACGAGCGGCTGGCGTCGCTGGATGAATGGATACGCAGCTGGCTGGTGCCGCGCCTGCCGGCCGCCACTCTGACGGTGCTCGCCGGTCGGACAGCGCCGGATTCGGCCTGGCGCGCTGATCCAGCCTGGCGCGAGCTGTTGCGTGTGGTGTCGCTCCGCAACCTGAGCCCGGCGGACAGCCGCCAGTACCTGCGCGCTTGTGGCGTGGACCCCGTCCGCTTTGACCAGCTGGTCGACCTGGCCCATGGCCACCCGCTGGGGCTGTCACTGCTGGCCGATGTGGACGTTCGCGGCGGCGAGGCGGCCGCCGATCCACTGACCCCGGACCTTGTGGGCACATTGCTCCGCCGGTTTGTCGAGATCGTCCCGAGTGAGCAACGTCGCCATGCGCTGGAGGTGTGCGCGCTCGCAAGGGTGACCACCGAGGCGCTGTTGCGGGAGGTGTTGGGGCCGGAGGATGCGCACGACGCGTTCGCCTGGCTGAGAGAGCTGTCTTTCGTGGAGTCGGGGCCAGAAGGTGTGTACCCGCACGATCTGGCTCGCGACGCACTGGACACTGATCTGCGCTGGCGTGACCCCGACAGTTACCGCCAGCTGCTGCGGCGGATCCGTGACGACATCAACCGGCGCATGCTGACATCCCGCGGGCGAGAACAACAGCACGCGATCGCCGACGCCAAATACATGTTCCGCCGACTTCCCGGTGTTCCATCGCCGGTTGAATGGGACGCCTGGGGACAGCAGGAGCCCGAGCCGGCACGACCGGCAGACCGGGAGTCGATCCTGGACCTGGTCCTGACCTGGGAGGGTGAGGCGTCGGCTGCGATCACTGCGCGATGGTGGGAGCGGCAACCCGAGGGCTTCTTTGTCGTACGTGGCCGGGACGGCCTGGTTGGTGGCTTTGTCGCCCTACTGGACCTCACTCGCGCATCGGCTGAGGACCTCGCGGCCGATCCCGGCGCTCGCTCGGCCTGGGATTACGCAGAGCAGCAAGGCTCGCCTCGACCCGCTGAGACGGTCACCCAATCCCGGTTCATCGTCGACCGGGAGGTCTATCAGGGCCCGTCCTCCACCCTCAATGCTGTGGCGACCCTGACGCTGCAGCGTTATCTGGGCATGCCTCACCTTGCCTGGGATTTCCTCACGCTGGCTGACCCGGAGCGGTGGGATACATACTTCGCGGCCGCCGACCAGCCGCGTGCGGAGGGCGCCGACTTCTCTGTGGGCGGCCGCCGCTATGGGTTGTTCGCCCACGACTTCCGACAGATCCCGGCGGACGCTCTGCTGGAGCGTATAACCGAGCGCGCCCTCGCTCAGGACATCACGCCATCCCCGGCGACAATCAAGTCTCCGCTTCTGGTGCTCTCCCAGACGGAGTTCGACGACTCCGTACGACAGGCGCTACGTGACTTGCGCCGACCAGACCTGCTGGCGCGCAACCCACTGCTGCGGACCCGGCTCGTGCATGACCGCGGTGGAGACGATGCGAGCGCAGCGACCGTGGAGAAGCTGGTGCGCGAGGCAATTGAGACCCTGAAAGTGCACCCGCGCGATGACAAGCTGTGGCGGGCGGTCGAGCGAACCTACGTGCGTCCGGCCGCCACTCAGGAGCGAGCCGCAGCGGCACTCGGGCTGCCGTTCAGTACGTACCGCCGCCATCTCACCCAGGGTGTCGATCGAGTCATGCGGTGGCTGTGGGATCAGGAAGTCTACGGCGAGCATCACTGAGCACAACTGGGCAGCTTCTGCTCTGCAAAACGAGCAAGGTCTGGGCGCAGTCTCTCCCTAATCAAGGAGGTGGCTGCGATGAATACGCAGATCGGTGACCGGGCGGTGGTGCTCGGCGCAAGCATGGCAGGACTGCTGACTGCCCACGTACTCGCCAACAGCTACGGGCAGGTGATCGTGATCGACCGAGACCAGCTGCCAGAGACGTCCATGCATCGGCGTGGTGTCCCTCATGGCAGGCACCTCCATGCGTTGGCGGCGCGGGGGCACCAAGCCCTGGAGGAGCTGTTCCCGGGTCTCACCGCGGAGCTGGTCGCCGACGGCGCGCTGGCCGGTAGTTTGCTGGCCGACGCGCGCATGTACCTCAGCGGCCACCGGCTTCGGCAGACGGACACCGGACTGGTGCTCCTCTGCGCCAGCCGACCATTCCTGGAGGCACATGTCCGAGCCCGGGTGCGGGCGCATCCCAATGTGACTTTGCTTGACAGCTGCGACGTCGTCGGACTGACTACCACTCCGGACAATCGCCGCGTGACCGGCGCGCGAGTGCTGCGCCGGGCGGACAGCAGCGCTGAGGAGGTGCTGGTCGCCGACCTCGTGGTCGACGCCAGTGGCCGCGGCTCGCGCACTCCAGCGTGGCTGGAGTCGCTCGGCTACGCTCGGCCGGATAAGGAGCAGGTGCGGATCGGGCTGGCCTATGCCACCCGGATCTACCGGCTTGCGACCGACGCCCTCCACGGCGACCTGGCAATCCTCGACGCGGCCACGCCCGAGCTTCCGCGTACCGGCGCTCTGCTGGCCCTGGAAGGCGATCGGTGGATGCTGACCCTGGCCGGTATCCTCGGCGATCACCCACCCACCGACCCCGACGGCTTCCTTGACTTCGCCCGGTCGCTTCGTTTCCCCGATATCCACGAGGCGATCCGCGAGGCCGAGCCGCTGGATGACCCGGTCGGCTTCCGCTTCCCAGCCAGCACCCGACACCATTACGAACGGCTGCGCCGCTTTCCTGCCGGCTTGCTCGTGGTCGGGGACGCGGTGTGCAGCTTCAATCCGATCTACGGCCAAGGAATGAGCGTGGCCGCGCTGGAGGCGCTCATGCTGCGCCGCCATCTAGAGCAGGCCATCGAGCCGCAGCCCGCTCGCTGGTTCCACGATCTCGCTCGCATGGTCGACGTGGCGTGGAACATGTCGGCTGGCGGCGACTTGGCCTTTCCCGGCGTCGAAGGACGCCGAACTTTCAAGACCCGGCTGCTTAGCTCCTATCTGGCCAGGCTCCATGCCGCCGCTGCCCACGATGACCGCCTCGCAACCGCGTTTATCCGGGTCTCCGGCCTGGTCGCACCACCGCAGTCGCTATTGCATCCCAGCGTCGTGCTACGCGTGCTGCGAAAGGGCAAGCGAAAGACGGCGGTCGCGTCTGCGGACCTCCATGTCATGCAGAGCGGCGAAACTCTGCGCGCTTAGGGTCCGGTTGTAGGTCTTCGGTCGCGCCACAGGAGCCAGGCGACGACTGCAATCACCACCAGGTGGAGCGCGATCCCTATCGTCTGGGCGACGGCGTCCGCGGTGGGGAAACCCTCCAGATGAAGGAAGTGGAAGATCGCGTGGGGCACGGCGTACACAGCGATCGCGGCCACCGCCACCGCGCTCAACAACCACTGGCCGGTCACGGCTGCCGCCGCGAGCACCACGGTGAGAGCGAGACTGAGCTCGCCGACGTCACGCACCAGGTGCTCGTTATACGGCGGTAGCAGCGAAACCCATGGGTGCCCGGGAAGCGGGAAGCTGCCGAAGAAGCTGGTGGGTGCGAGCAGAGCCCAGACGCCGATGATTCCCTGAAATACCGCAAGGATCCCTAGCCCCGCGCGTACCGCCACCGATGTTCTACGCATCATGGACCCAGCGTCGGATGCGGTCATATCAGCGGAGACGTCGTCGGGACATCTCTTAGCCGCACAATGCGTGAGTTGATCATGGCATTGGCCACCCGGAAGCCGAGGTTGCGGCTCGTGATCTGAAAGCGTCCTGTGCTGTGGAACTGCTCGGCCGCACGCCGGGACTCCAGCACCGCCTTGCGTCCTCGTGCGGCGATGCCAGCTGCGACGTGATCGGCGGCGGCGAGATTTCCAAGTCGCTCGAGCACACTCAGTCCCGCATCCGTTTTGAGACCTATTGCATAGCCCTTTCGACGTGCATCAGCTGCTGCGTCGCGCTCATACAAATCCACCTCGGCGCGGGGCGCCGGCTGAGCGAGGGCGGCTGCGAGTGTCAAGCCGCTGATCCCCGCTCCAACGATGATCACCTTCATGATCGACCTCCTGGCCCATGAGCCTCTTCTATCGGGCCCGGCAGCGCAAGGAACCACATCGTCCGGTGTATTGGTTCACCGTGCGGAGTTCCGCGCGATCGGGATTGCTTCCGCCGAAGGTCCCTCGGCCGAGAGCCTCGCGTCACCGTAGTACTGCGCTGCGACCGCAGTAAGGAACCCGAACAGTAGGGCGGTGGCAATCACCAATCGCACGCTCAGGGAGTTGAGGTCGGGCCAGCCGGCGGCGATGAGGGCGGCCACGGCTGTCGCCACACCCGCGACTGCCCAGTTGCCGCGACCGAGCGCGGCATAACGACGTGCAAATACACCGCAAGCGGCCATCGAGCCGACGAAGCTCAGGAGGAAGCCGACCTCGTGCAAGGCACCGTGCCAGCTCATCGATGGCGCACCAATTGGAGCACCGGGCGGGAATCCGGCGCCCGGGTCGGCGGTGAAGAGCCCGGCGATGATCAGCCCGATACCGGTGATGGCGACGAGCAATGGACCCCAGGTAGTGCCGCGGCCGGATCGCGTTGCTGTTCGCAAGCCGACAGCGCCGATCACATACAAGATCCCGCAGACCACGAAGTTGGCGATCTGGATCCATCCCGGTGAACCGAGACTCAGCAAGCTGATCGGCTGCCGAGCAAGATCAAACCCACGGCGCGTAAACGCCTGGGTCAGGCTGGCTGCGATGAACAGCGGACCTGCGATGATGCCGCAGGCAAGCCGAGTGCGTTTCATGATCAAACCCTTCCCTGCCGACGCCCTGCTGGCGTCTCTCACAGAGACGTCGTAACACGGAGTCGGTATCGGACATGATCAGGAAGGACTTGCGTCGTCGAGCATGGCGGCTCGCCGGTTGAGGTAGCGCTGCTGCGGCAGATTTGTGGCCCCACGAGCCGCGGCCAAATATGCCTCGCGGGCAGCCGCCGTATCACCGGTCATCTGGAGCAGGTGGGCCCGTACCGCGTACAGCCGATGGTCCTCGGCCAATTGCTTGTCGGCTGCCAGGGTAGCGACGCGCTCGAGTCCAGCGGTAGGGCCGTCGGCCATGGCGACAGCGACGGCGTGATTCAGCGCCACCATTGGGTTGTCCGAGATCTGCAATAGCAACTCATAGAGCGCCTTGATCTGGCGCCAGTCGGTTTCATCCGCGCTGGGTGCCTCGTCGTGGACCGCTGCGATAGCAGCCTGCAGTTGGTACGGGCCGGGAGTGGCGCGCGGCAACGCTTCAGTGATCAACGTGACTCCCTCGGCAATGTAGTCGGTGTTCCAGAGGGAGCGGTCCTGCTCGGGCAGCGGTACCAACTCCCCCGTTGCGGTGGTCCGCGCAGCGCGCCGGGCGTCGGTGAGCAGCATGAGCGCCAGCAGTCCGGCAACCTCGCCGTCCTCGGCCAGCACTTTGTGGACCATCCGGGTGAGTCGGATCGCTTCGGTCGACAGCTCAACGCGATGCAGGCTGGGGCCAGTCGTCGCGGCGTAACCCTCGGTGAAGATCAAATAGAGCACGTGAAGGACCGACGCCAGTCGTTCCGCGCGCTCCTCCGACGCCGGCAAGCGAAATGGGATCCCGCTGTCCTTGATCTGTTGCTTGGCTCGGGTAATCCGCCGGGTCATGGTTCCCTCCGATACGAGGAAGGCACGGGCGACCTCAGCGGTGGTAAGGCCGCCAACCGCTCGCAGGGTGAGTGCGATCTGAGACGGCGGCGACAAAGCGGGATGGCAGCACATGAACAGCAAGATCAATGTGTCATCGGCATCTGCAGGGCTGTCGGCGGCGTCCGGCTGCTGGTGGGGCAATTCCCAACGAGCGACTGTGTCTTCGCGACGCCGGCGAGCCTGCTCGCTGCGCAGCAGATCGGTCAACCGGCGGGCCGCCACCGTGATCAACCAGCCCTTCGGGTTGTCCGGGGCGCCGTCGTTCGGCCACTGCGTCGCGGCCGCGAGCATTGCCTCTTGTACGGCGTCCTCGGCAGTGTCGAAGTTGCCGTAGCGGCGTACCACCGCGCCGAGAACCTGCGGCGCCAACTCGCGCAGCAGGCTCTCGACGTCAGTCCCGGGCACTGTCCTGGTTCGGTCAGTAGCTGATTTCGGCAGCGGATTCCATGATCGGCCGGACATCGGCGTACGCGTTGGCGGCTACGCCTTCCGGTGCGGGGCATGCCGCGAGTCGGCCGGCGATCTCGGTTGCTCGGTCGAAGCTGTCGCATTCGACGATCCAATAGCCTGCGAGCACCTCCTGGGTCTCGGCGTACGGGCCATCGGTGACGAACGGCGCACCGTTGTGCGCACCAAGCCGTCTGGTGTGTACCGGTGCGGCGAGCCCCCGAGTCTCGACCAGCTCGCCGGCTTCGGCCAGCTCGGTATTGAACGCCTCCATGAAGGCAGTCATCGCCGCGAAGTCCTCAGGCGACCACGCCGGCAGATCGGACGCCTGGCCGGCCATTCCGTCGTAGTCCTGCTGTGACGCGTACGTCAAGATCATGTACTTCATGTCGATCTCCTTTCATGCGACACCTCTTTGGTGCCCTCACCGGTGACGTCGAAGCCGCTGGCGCAACCCGGACATTCCCATTCGATTGCACTCTGACTGGCAGCCCGCCGGATTCGCCTCCTTCGTCGCTCGCGAGCGTGCGCGAGTTTTCGTGCATAGCCCAGCCGCGAGCTCCTGCAGTCGGCGAAGCGGTCCGCCCGTCATAGTGCGCAAGGTCAGCGTGCCAGGATCGAGCATGACCGAAGACTCTGCACCGGTCCCGGTAGCGTCCGCCGCCACTGCCGCCGACGGGCCTCCTGATCATCTTCGCAAGGAGGGCTGGACCATGGCCCTCTACGTTGCCGTCTGCCTGATAGCCGCGCTTACAGCCTTGCAGAATGTCGTTGCCGTACCCGGGCACATCCTGGGGCTGGTGTGGGGCACCACAGTTGGTCTCGCAGTCGCGCACGTGTTCGCGTTCCGGATAGCTGGTCGTCTCGTGCATGACGGCGAGCTTCCCAAGGCCGATCGCATCGTGTCCATCGTCCAGTTGGCTGGTGCCGCCGCAGTCGCGGTGGTTGTCAGTGTCCCGGTTCTGCTGGTCCCGACGGCCAACGAGCTCACCTGGGCTCGGTACACATGCGCCGCCATCATCGGTGTGGCCGGCTATTTGGTCGCCCGCGGCGCCGCGCACGGCCGGATCCGCGCCGTGCTGTTCGGCCTTGCAGTACTCGTCGTTGCTTTCGCCATCGCCGGGCTCAAGCACGCGTTGGCGGGCCACTAGCTCGCTGTCTCAGACCGCGCCTCCACACTGACGATCTCCACGAGCGGCGGTGATAGGTCGCCGCTGCCGCCTGGGTCAGCTCAAGTAGCCGACGTGGGTTTCAGCTCACTGCGAGAGTTGATCGTGCTGCGCAGAGATGTGACGGCTGCCCGAATGCGCTCCAGATCGGTGGGGCGTTCTATCGAGCGTTCGGCGTCAGCGAGGGCTGTGGCCGCGGCCTGATCCAAAACGCCCAAGCGGTCTGAACCGGCGGGCAGCACCTCGACGCAGTTTTGGAAGAGGCGAACCAACGCCAGCATCACGATGACATCACTCGAGCCGTAGCGTCCGAACGCCGCACTGATGAAGCGGACATAGTCGTGGAAGGTGCCTCCGGGGACAATTACACGTCCCTTGCCTGCCGGGCCGGTGAGAACCTTGGCGCCGAGCGGTCGGACGGCGAGGTCGCAGTAGACGACGGAGAGATGATCGAGGGCCTGCACCGCGGTATAGGGATCGTTGACCGCGGGCGAGAGGGCCTTGCAGGCGATGTCGGTCTGCTGCCGGATTCCGAACCCGATGTCTTGTTCGATAGTGCGCTCGAAGCCAATCCGCACGTCAGAGAGCACCGCGGCCTCAAAGGACTCGGCGCTCGGCCGCGTGTCGTCCGTCGAAGGCGCCCACACCCAGCCGAGTACTGTTCCCGCGACCACGTGCTGCCCGATCCGGTGGCGAAGCCCGATGGTGACGCCGGCCTCTGCAGCCAGCGGCAGCAGCAACTCCGGGTGGACGGTCTGGATGTAGCCCGAGCTCTTGCCAATCAGCGGCACGGCCCACTCAGGGACACGCGGAGCGACCTCCTCGATCGGCGCACCGTCCTCCTGGATGATCGTCCGGCGAGTGTTGCGCTCGATCAGGCGGTTGATCGCGTCGATCTGGATCGAGTGCGCCAGATGGTCGGCGAAGTAGACCACCATGCCCAGGCTGGCGAAGAGCAAGAGGATTGACCCGCTGACGGCGAGCCGTGGGTAGTCCTCCGTCCGGGTGCCGGCCGCGAGGCCGACGGTGAACAAGCCGGCCGCGCTGTAGACGAACGTCGCCATGAACACGCTCAGCACCACTTGGGTCCCGCGATCCCGGAGGAAGTTGCGCAGCAGCCGAGGCGAGAACTGGGTCGAAGAGAGCTGGAGCGCCACAACAGTCAGGCCGAGGACGAGGGCGATGACCGTCACAACTGTGCTGCTGACGGTGATGAGCAGGGCACGGGCGTCGTCGGCGGTGCCCTGGAAGGCGAGGCGCTCCAAGATCGAATCTGGGGACACGGTGACCTGGGACATCGCAAAGCCCACCACGAGCGCCACAAGTGCGGCCGCACTGGGGAGCACCCACAATGCCCCGTTGACGTACTCCTTTAGGCGGTAAAGAGCCACAGACCGGCGTACGCGGCGGGCGAAACCATCAGACGTGGATCTCATGATTCCGGTCAGGCTATCGCCAGCGAACCCCGTCAGTCATGCACGACTTTGGCTCGTTCACGTACGCCGCTGCGGCGGATCACCAGCGTCGCCGTGATGTGGGAATTGCCGAGATGGCCAACGTCTGGGATAACTACCTGATCCGCGGCCGTTGCCTGCGGTTTGCCAGCGCTTTCGCTGCTCTCCACATGCGGGCTGGAGCCGGTCGAAGCCGAACGGCGTGCCCTTCGACAAGCTCAGGGCACATTGAGGTGATCAGCGGGGCATTCGCAGCTCAGTCAGGTGCCCAGGTCGCAGCGGCACCGTTCGCCAACTGGCCTGGAAAGTCCCAGTGTCCAGCGAGCAGGTGAGTTCGAGCCGGTGCGGCGTCTCGAGGAAGATGATCTCAGCTCGGAACATGTCCTGCTCGGTCCAGCCGCCGCTCACGGCCACCGGCACGCCGGTCCTGCCGTGATCAGTCTCGCGCAGGTTGGTGCGCCAGCCTCCGGTGCCGACCGTTGCATTGAATGCGACATGACGCTCCACGAAGGTCAGCTGCCAGTGCTCACGATCTCGGTGTACCTGAACGCACGTGAGGCTTGGCTGAGCCTCGCACTCCCCACCCGCCGGCAAAAATGAGGCATCGTCCCACGCGGCTGAAGAGGCGGTCGGAGCAGGATTTGCCTTGATGGCCGCCAACTCGAGTCCGCGGAGTCGCGCACTCAATTGCGTGGCGACCGGCGACGGCTCCATCGTCGTAGCTGTCATCGCGGGCAGCAGATGAGTCCAAACCGCATCCAGGATGCCCTGCATGTTCTCCGTCCCGCCGGTCGTGGCGATCACCGCGTCCTGTTCGGGTAGCACCACGCAGAATTGCCCGTACGCGCCGTCGCCGCGATACCCGTGTCGGGCCATCCAGAACTGATAGCCATACCCCTGCCTCCAGTCCGGATTCGGCTCGTTTGGTGACTCGATCTGCATCCGTGTGGCCTCACCGACCCACTCTTCCGACAGCAACCTCTGACCGTTCCAGATGCCATCTTGCAGATAGAGCAACCCCAGCCGGGCGACGGCGTCGGTGGTTGCATGGAGGCCTGAGTACCCGATATCGCGACCATCGGGGTGCTGCTGCCAGCCGGCCTGACCGATACCTAGCGGGTCGAACAACCGAGGGCGCAGGTACGCGGTCAGGGTTTGGCCGGTGAGCCGCTGGATGATCGCGGCCAGGCAGTACGTACACGGCTGGTTGTAGGCGAACACGGTTCCTGGCTCTCGGTCAGGCGGAATGAGCAGGAACCCACGTACCGGTTCGATCGGATCGAGTGCCAACGACCTCTGGATGGTCTCTTCCAGATGTCCACTGGCCATCGCGGCCACATGACGGACCAAGATCGACCGACTGCGTGGGTCGGTGATCTCGCTGTCGAGCTCAGGAAAGTAGGAGAGCACCGGCGCCTCGAGGTCCAGCAGACCCTCGGCGATGGCGAAAGCGGCGGCGGTCGAGGTGAAGCTCTTGCTGAGTGAGTAGAGCAGGTGGACCTGGTCCGGCGCGTAAGGAGCCCACCAGCCCTCGGCGATCACCTGGCCATGCCGGATGATCATCAAGCTGTGCATCTCGATGTCCGGCGTGGATTCCAACGTCTCGACAAAGGCCAGGATCCCCGCTGGGTCGACCCCCTGAGACTCCGGTGAGCTGTGCGGTAAAGCCCTCATGCTGGCGAGCCTAGCGGTGGCAATGCCTCGCATTGATCGACTGGAGTTCGTGCAGTTGTGTGATACGAGCGAGCAAAGGAGCGCTCGCGAGCGTCGGTAATCGCGCGCCGCCGTGCTGAGCCAGGCTGGCGCGCCGCTGTCCTGGACGAGCGAGCGAGCAGACACGCATTTCGTCTGCGAGCGAGGAAGACAGCGGCTACCAAGCGCCAGCCTCAGCGAGCGGAGCGAGCAATTCACATGGTGTGAGTCGAGGCGTTCTTCCTCGACGAACAACGACGAAGTCGGCGGGTTCAGAGCGCGATGCGCGAGCGACCAAAAAGAGCGGTCGCGAGCGTCGGTAATCGCGCGCCGCCGTGCTGAGGAGGAGTGAGTCGAGGCGTTCTTCCTCGACGAACAACGACGAAGTCGGCGGGTTCAGAGCGCGATGCGCGAGCGACCAAAAAGAGCGGTCGCGAGCGTCGGCAATCGCGCGCCGCCGTGCTGAGGAGGAGTGAGTCGAGGCGTTCTTCCTCGACGAACAACGACGAAGTCGGCGGGTTCAGAGCGCGATGCGCGAGCGACCAAAAAGAGCGGTCGCGAGCGTCGGCAATCGCGCGCCGCCGTGCTGAGGAGGAGTGAGTCGAGGCGTTCTTCCTCGACGAACAACGACGAAGTCGGCGGGTTCAGAGCGCGATGCGCGAGCGACCAAAAAGAGCGGTCGCGAGCGTCGGCAATCGCGCGCCGCCGTGCTGAGGAGGAGTGAGTCGAGGCGTTCTTCCTCGACGAACAACGACGAAGTCGGCGGGTTCAGAGCGCGATGCGCGAGCGACCAAAAAGAGAGGGTGTCGGTGGCGAGGAGCGAGTTGCTGTTGGGCATGCTTATGAATCCACCTGGTCGCCGCTCCATGTAACGGCGTGCTGGGTATCCCTTGCACAAGCGACCATCAGTTAGGCGGACACAAGGTGGAATTTCGATACGTCGGCGACTCAGGGTTCAAGATCTCCGAGATCACCTATGGCAACTGGCTGACCCACGGCTCGCAAGTGGAGAACGATCAGGCCAAGGCTTGCGTACAAGCGGCGCTCGATGTCGGCATCACGACGTTCGACACCGCCGATGTATATGCCAACACCCAGGCCGAGACTGTGCTCGGTGAGGCACTGAAGGGTGAGCGGCGCGAGTCGCTGGAGATCCTTACCAAGGTCTTCGGACCTACCGGCCCGAAGGGGCACAACGACGTCGGGCTGTCCCGGAAGCACATCATGGAGTCGATCAGTGGATCGCTGGCCCGTTTGCAGACCGACTATGTCGACATCTACCAGTGTCACCGCTACGACTACGAGACTCCGCTCGAGGAGACAATGCGCGCCTTCGCCGACCTTGTACGGATGGGCAAGGTGCTCTATGTCGGAGTCAGCGAGTGGACCGCCGAGCAGATCCAGGACGGCCACGACATGGCGGAGGATCTCGGCTTCCAGTTGATCTCAAACCAGCCGCAGTATTCGATGCTGTGGAGAGTGATCGAGGGCGATGTCGTACCCATCTGCGTCTCACTCGGCATATCCCAGGTTGTGTACTCGCCCATCGCCCAGGGTGCGCTCACGGGAAAGTACCGGCCGGGTGGGCAGCCACCAGCCGGTTCGCGCGCCACCGACGAGAAGGGCGGCGCGAACATGATCAAGAGGTGGATGAGGGATGGCGTCTTGACACGCGTACAGCAGCTTGAACCGATCGCCAGCGAGGCCGGACTGAGCATGGCTCAGCTGGCGGTGGCGTGGGTGCTGCAGAACGACAACGTGGCAAGCGCGATCATCGGCGCATCGCGACCCGAGCAGGTCCAAGACAATGCCGGCGCATCCGGAGTCAAGCTGGAGGACGAGCTATTGGCCAAGATCGACCAGATACTGGATCCTGTGGTCGAGCGCGATCCGGTCAGGACATTGCTAAGCTCGCCCAAGACCCGCGAAGCCTAACGGACAGAGCTGCCATGATCATCCGCGTCTTCAGGCCGACGATCCACCCGGGCAAAGAGAGTGAGTTCGAGTCGTTTCTCCGCGACACAGCCGTACCGCTGGTATCGCAGCAGTCAGGGCTCGTTGCGCAGCATGTGGGCAAGCCACACGACCCATCCTCGACCGAGTTCGTGTATGTAACGGTTTGGGAGGACGTTGAGTCGATAAGGGCTTTCGCTGGCGACCGTTGGCAGGAGGCCGTGATCACCCCTGAGGAGGAGCATCTGCTCAAGGACACCTGGATCGGGCACTACGAGGTCATCGATACAGATTGAGCAACACAGCCGTCCCCCGCTGCTGGTCTCGGGTTCGTTTCCTTACACCTGGACCGAAGGCGTGAAACCGGGGCGGCTCCCAAGCCTAGTTCTGAACAGAAGCCTCAAGGGCCGTGTAGACGGGGCTTCCCGCCGACCATTCTTTGCGGACAATCACTGGCGCTCCCGTGTCCACCGGCTCCGGCGACTTTACCGGAATGGAGACGACTGCCTCTGCGTATGGCTCCGAATGATCAACCTGAGCCGCGTCTGTCCACATCAGGCCACCATTCGGCCCGAGGAATAGCTGAAGCCCAGCCGACGACGGCTGACCAGCCTCGGCAAAGGCGTGCAGCAGCCGCCGCCCATGACCCCACAACCGAGGCATATCCACCGCGTGAGCCTTTCTGATGGATCTGGCGCGGACTCCGTGGGTAGTCAACGTCGACCAGCGGTCTGCCGCGATTGCGCTCGTGCGGTCGGTGGAAGATGTGTCCGCTGTCATCACTGGCGCCAGCCGCAATGGATTGAAGGTGATGGCACAGTCCACTGGTCACGGAGCACTGCCGGTCGGTCCGCTCAGCCAGACCGCACCCGTGCGTACTACAGAGTTGAACGAAGTTCATGTCAACGCAGCCGAGCTCACCGTGTGGGCGCCTTCTGCGGCCCCGCGCCGGTCGGGCAGGAGCTGACCGCGCTAGTTGGTGCGAGCCAGGCCTTCCTGGAGAGCCGACCGGAGCGCTGGGACGATCTTGAACGCGACTGCCTCGACGGGTACGCCGGCGGCCTTCGACAGGCGGGCTGGCACGGTATCCGATGAGATCCTCCTCGGATACCTTCTCTCGAGCGCCCTACGGTTCGGCTTGGGCGCGCTACCACCGGTACTCGGCCTCACGTTGACCACCGAACACCAAGATCTTGTCGGACGCGTGTTCGGGTGCTCGTACGACGAATTCGTTGGCAATGCCGCCGCCTTCATGCAGTTCCAGCAGCGCCGGATCCATCAAGCAAAGGCACTCCTGGGGCTTTGACGGAAGCAGGAGAACCAAAAGCGTCATCGAGACAACTGATCAAGCCTTCAAATCGAGCTTCTCCGTGACCCATTTCCGCAGCACGGGAGCAGGAGCGGCGCCCACCTGCGTGTCGATCACCTTGCCGCCTTCGAGGAGGATGAGGGTCGGGATCGCCAGCACATCGAACCGTTGGCTGAGCTCCGGCGCCTCGTCGGCGTTGATCTTGACCAGCTTCAGCCGCCCCGCAAACTCACCAGCAAGCTGCTCCAGGACCGGACTCACCATCCGGCACGGAGCGCACCAGGGTGCCCACATGTCGACCAGCACTGGAATGGTCGAGGCTTCCACAACGTCAGCGAAGCCCGCATCGGACCCATTCACCACCCAGCGCAGGGGTGTATGGCACTTTCCGCACCGTGGCACGCCATGCGCGACGGCCGGAACGCGATTCTTGGTCTGACAGTTCGAACACACCACAACCTGCGTCGAGGCCCCCACGCCAGCGCTCATGTCGCTTCCCTCTCTTCCGGTGGACCGCTCCCAGATACCACGACGAGTTCCCCCTCTACAAGATCAACAAACCTCACCGCCCTCGTGAAGGTCACCGCGCAGCGGTGCTTGCCCGACCCCGCTCCTCAACCTCGCGGGAAATGAAACGCCGCAACGGTCGGGCGCCGAGGCAGGGTCAAAGCCTTGCTCGGCAATGAACCGCAGCCCAGGTTCAGTGACCACGCGGGCTCGCAGGTCGTTGAAGGTTAGGTCCGCAATCAGCTCGATCTCGCCCAGCGTAAGCGGCTTGAACAACACGATTTCGTCGACCCGGTTCAAGAACTCCGCTGGGAAGTGGTTGCGCAGCGCATCCAGTACGAGGCGCCACACCTCCTCCTTGATTCTCCTTCCGCTGTCACCCTTGCATCAGGAACTCGGATCCGATGTTCGAGGTCATGATCACCACGGTATGCCGAAGTCGACCGTGCGCCCGTGAGAGTCGGGTGAGTCGGCCGTCGTCGAGAACTTGAAGCAGGGTGTTGAAAAGATCGACATGGGCCTCTTCGACCTCGTCGAGCAAGATCACCGAGTAAGGCTTGCGCCGTACCGCCTCGGTGAGTTGGCCACCCTCGTAGCCGACATATCCCGGAGGTGCGCCGACCAACCGGCCCACCGTGTGCCGTTCGTTCCTGGTACTCACACATGTCGATGCGGACCATGTTCTCCTCGGTGTCGACAAAGCTGCAGCAAGAGCCTTGGCCAGCCCGGTCTTCCCTACGCCTGTCGGACCGAGGAACCTGACCTGCTCCAGCTCTTCTTACACACCGAGGACCTCGTCGAAGTCCTGTGCCATCAATCGCTCCTGGTTGCCACCACCACGGCCGCAGGGCGCAGGATTTCGTCGTCCGGCCCGTACCCGGTACGCACCACGCGAGCTACCGTGCCCGGAACAAGCTCCTCGTCGGCGATAGTGCCGACCGCCTCGTGGAGGGCTGGATCGAAGGCTTTGCCGGTGTCGTCGCGCTGCGGAAAGCCGAGGTTTGCGAGCACCGAGAGGGCCTGCTGGTGCACTGCGCGTACCCCCTCGATGATGTGCTCCGGATCGGACGACGCGTGCTCGAGGGCCCGTTCCAAGTTGTCGAGCACCGGGAGCCAGCCGACGGCAGTTCCCGCCCTTTCCTGCTGCCGCGCCCGCACCAGGTCCTTGGCGCATCGCTTCCTGAAATTGTCCAGCTCGGCTGCGGTGCGCCGCCAGTTGCCTTCGAGCTCGGCGATGCGTGCTCGGGCCTCCTCAAGAGGGTCACGTCCGGAAGGCTGCTGTTCGCGGCCGTCCTGTCCGGCGGTCTGCTCGTTGCTCTCCTGTTCGTGCATCTGCTGCTCGCACATGCCCGATCGATCAGCGGGTAGTGAACTCGGCGTCGATCACATCGTCAGAGTCGTCGCCCGAGTCCCCTCTCGAGCCTTCTGACTGAGCGGCTGATGCCCCATCTCCGGCGCCCGTCCGTGCCGAGGCAGTCAGCGACTGGAGCATCTGGTGTAGCTCTCCGGTGAGGGCGCGCAGCCGGTCGATGTCCGCGTCTTCCCCAAGGGCGCTGCGCGCGTCGTTGATCAGCAGCTCCGCGCGGGCGCGCTCGTGCTCGGGAACCGTCCCTACGTTCTCCTCCAGTGTTCGCTGAACCTGGTAGGCCACAGTGTCCAGCTCGTTGCGGGCATCGACCCGGGCACGAAGTGCAGCGTCCTCGCTGCGGTGCGCCTCGGCGTCTGCGACCATCCGCTCAATTTCCGACTGGTTCAGGTTCGACGTCTCGCTGATGGCGATTTGCTGCTCAGCGCCGGTGTCCTTGTCGCGCGCCGAGACGTGCAGAATGCCGTTGGCGTCGATGTCGAAAGTGACCTCGATTTGAGGGACGCCACGCGGTGCCGGCCGGATGTTCTCGAGACGGAATCGGCCTAGCACCCGGTTGTCGCTCGCACGCTCTCTCTCCCCCTGCAGCACCACGACGTCTACCGCGGACTGGTTGTCCTCGGCGGTGCTGAAGAGTTCGGTGCGCCGTGCTGGGATCGTGGTATTGCGCTCGATGACCGTGGTCATCACGCCGCCGACAGTTTCCAGACCCAAGGAAAGCGGTGTGACGTCGAGGAGGAGTACATCCTTCACTTGGCCCTTGATGATCGCCGCTTGGATCGCGGCGCCAATCGCTACCACCTCGTCGGGGTTGACGGTCATGTTCGGTTCCCGGCCTCCCGACATTCGGCGTACCAGGGCCTGCACGGCCGGGATCCTCGTCGACCCCCCGACGAGGATGACTTGATCAATGTCGTCGGCGGTGACCTGTGCGTCCTCCATGGCCTGCTTCACCGGGGCCATGCATCTCTCAACCAGGTCTGCGGTGAGCTGGTCGAAAGTCGACCTCATGAAATTGACGTTCAAGTGCTTCGGTCCTGAGGCGTCTGCCGTGACGAACGGCAGGTTCACAGCTGTCTGGGTAACGGCCGACAGCTCGACCTTGGCCTTCTCCGCAGCCTCGAACAGGCGCTGCAATGCCTGCGGATCGTTCCGCAGATCGATGCAAGTGGATTTCTTGAAGTCGTCCGCGAGGTAGTCAACGATCCGGCGATCGAAGTCATCGCCACCCAGGTGGGTGTCGCCGGCCGTCGCCATGACCTCGACTACGCCTTCGCCGACCGTCAGGATGCTGACGTCGAACGTGCCGCCGCCGAGATCGAAGACGAGGATCGTCTCGTTCTCGAGCTTGTCCATGCCGTACGCCAAGGCCGCTGCGGTGGGCTCATTGATGATCCGGAGGACGTCTAGCCCGGCGATCCGTCCGGCGTCCTTGGTGGCTTGGCGCTGTGCGTCGTTGAAGTAGGCAGGCACGGTGATCACGGCTTCGGTGACCTTTTCACCGAGGTGCTTGCCCGCGTCGCCAACGAGCTTGCGCAGTATTTGGGCCGAGATTTCTTCGGGGGCGTACTGCTTGCCGTTCACCTCAAGCCGTGCCGCATCGGCTGGCCCGGGCACGACATTGAAGGAGACGGCGTTGAGCTCGCTGGTCACCTCGTGGTACTTACGGCCGACGAACCGCTTGGCCGAATAGATGGTGCCCTTCGGGTTGAGGATCGCCTGTCGTCTGGCCATTTGTCCTACCAGCCGCTCGCCGGCGTCGAGAAAGGCGACCACAGATGGCGTTGTGCGGTCGCCCTCGACGTTTGGAATGACTTGTGACTGTCCCCCCTCCATCGCCGCAATAACCGAATTCGTTGTCCCGAGATCGATGCCTACCGCGGTTGCCATAGCTCACTCCCGTCGCCAGATCTCACTCGACTTGATCATCTTGTCGCCGTAGTTGGTGGGATCTATCGCTGTCTGTATCCCACGCTGCGTGGGATACAGACGCTGTACGTGTGCCACCCCGTACAGCGTGATCAAGCTGGGTACGGCTCGCAGAGCGCAAATATGCGTACCCGGATCAACCTCGCCCAATCCCGGGATTCCCATGCTTACCGTCATGGAGTGCCAATCTCAAGACCACTTCGACCCTGTGCGGATCGCGAAATTGCATACCCATATGGAGGGTTGTTAGGGGTGAAACAGCTCACATCCCGCGACAACTGGAGCAATCCGAAGTGAGACGATGGTTCGAGGCCACCGATGCATATGCGGCAAGAACCTCGGTGCTCGTGACCCTGCAAAAGGGAGCGGTCATGGAAAACCAGCAAGAGCCTGTCCTGCACGTGACTCCGGCGCAACGTACGCCTGGACCAGCCACACCGGGGATGGATAGGCAGCAAGCCTTCGCGACCGACCGGACGTGGTCAGGCTTCGTCACAACCGAGCCCGGGATGACGTCCGGCTGGCATCATCACGGCGCCTACGAAACGGTCATCTACGTCCTCAATGGCGGTCTGAAGATGGAATTCGGTCCCAATGGCGGCGACACCGTAGAAGCCGGTCCTGGGGATTTCGTGTATGTGCCAAAGGGCACCGTACACCGGGAAAGCAACCCCTCCTCCGAACCATCTGCCATCATCGTCGTGCGCTCAGGAGCGGGGGAATCGACGTTCAACGTGGACGGTCCAGCAAGCTCGCCATAGGGGTTCAAACCTCCCCTATAACCCCCCGCCGGGGTTCTGTCGGACCCCGGGCCTGCTACGAAAGCAGCAGCTCGCTCCGCTAGCGCGGGACGAGCCGTGGCTGCCAGATCCGCCCCTCGATCAGGTCGTGCGGCTTCCTCGGTAGGGCAAGGAGTTCGCCGGCCGCCGCCGACATGACGACTGCGGACACGGCAGCATCGAATGCGTCCTCGCTCGCGGCCGCCCGGCGGCTGAATTGTCGGGGAAGATCAAGCGTCGACAGGTAGTGTTCCCGCTCGTTCTGACGGCTCTTGATCACCGGGCCAGTCAGCAGCCGCGGATAGATCTCGACGAGCAGGGGCGGCGCAGCCTCGTCAAACGGCCAAATACCGAACCCTGCAGCAGCCAGCCGATGCAGTGCCTGCATGCCATACAGCGAACTCCTCCCTACCTGCCCCCCACCGACCAGCTGGAAGACCGACTTCGGCTGTGAACTTGCAGCCCGTGCATCAATCTCTGTTCGGCGGAACTTCTGGTCAGCCGCAAGCAGCGCGTGTGCCTGGGCCGTGGTCCAGAAGGGTGGCTCCGGCGAGTTCATCCACCGCGCCAGGCCAAGGCTTCGCATCCGTGGTGTCAAGTCTTCGCCGGCAAGCCTGGCCCAGAGGGCGCGCGGCGTCAGCCCTCGATCCCGGAGGTACCACTCGGGCAGTGAGAAGGCGAAGTCCAACCCGACGATCAGGTCCGGATTACGGTTGGCCTCAGCGATCAGCAGATCTACCGTTTCCTCTCGGCTCCGGCCCGCTTCGAGCCTGATGAGGTTGCGGTTGACCGCCTCCGCCAACCACAACGCCCGCCTCTGGTCGGAGCCGCTCCGGCCTGACCAGTCGATGGCGAACATGCGCACGCCTTGTTCAGCTCGCCGCACGGCCCGTCAGGATCTGGCCGACGAGATCGCGCCGGCTGCGTACACCGGTCTTATCGAAGATCGACTTGAGGTGATCCTTGACCGTGTACGTGGACAAGTGCAGCTCGGCCCCGATCGCTTGGGTCGATGCGCCACGCAGCACCAGCAGCGCAACCTCTGATTCCCGTGGCGTGAGTCCCAGCGAGCTGAGAATCAGCGACGCATTGCGGCTTGGGTGGGCCGGCTCGATGATCACCGCGATGTCGTCGCTGAGCGAGCTGTGCAGATAAGTCGCATGCACGAGTAGCCAGCCGCCACTCATGCTGCGAATGCGCACAGTCGGCGAGGCATCCGGCAAAGCCCTGCCACGGTCGATGCTCTGCAGGCAGGCGGCTGCCGCGTAAATCGCGGCTGGAAGGCGCCTCGGCGTGAAGGAGGAGTCGGCAATGTCTGCCAGCAAGCGTTCGGCCTCGCCCGTCATCGCGGCCAGGGTGTGATCGGGATGAAGTACGACGACCCCGGGGGCAACGGCGGCGATACCCTCGGTCCCCGGAGCAGCGAGGCTGAGCCGGCAGCCGTTGCCGAGGCTTGACGCGAGGCGTCCGATGAGGCGAACCTCAGCTGGCGTGAACCCGTACGGCGACTCGGCCCGATGCAGACACACGTAGCCCCAACACCCGGAGGGGGTAACCAACGCAGCCCGGAGTTCATCGCCTAGTCCAAGCGGAGCCATGATGTCGCGATATCGAGCGCTGCCGGGGCGATGGCTGCGGGTGGCGGAGTCCAGCGTCGCGATATGCCGATCACTGATGGCCAACGACTGGAACTTGTTCACATCGTCCTGACCGAACTCGTTGTCGAAGAACTGATCAGCTACATCGACCAGCGGGTCCTCGGCATACATGCCGGTGAACAGCAGCGTCTCCGGGTCTGCCGTCGCGAGGAAGACTGCGTCGACGGGGAGCAGCCTATGAATGGCCCGCACGACCTCGGCCTGGAACGCTGTGCCGCGAAGTCCTGAGGAACAGCGGCGCACCAGATCGCCCGCGCGCCGCGCGACCGCGCGGCTTCCGTCCACACTGCAATCTTCCTCTCCATCCGCCGCAAGGAACATCCCACGTTGGAGGGATGGTGGAGCGGTCGCCGACATCCCACGATGACTGCATGACCACCAGTACAAACAAGCAGATCGTCGGTGAGTTCATCACCGCCCTGTTCACCGATGGGGACCTGACAGCCGTCGACCGGTACCTCGACCCAGCGTTCATCAACAACGACCCGCCATTCCCCGGTGCACCGGACGGGCCGGATGGTATGCGCGAAGCAGCCGAGATCTTCCGCCACGCCTTTCCTGACTGGCGAAGTGACACGCAGCAGATGATCGCTGAGGGCGATCTTGTCGCCGAGCACTTCGTCGCCCATGGCACACACCGTGGCTCAGTGATGGGTGAATCCCCCACCGGCCGCGATGTGGTGCTACGCGGGATCCACATCTTCCGCATTGCCGACGGCAAGATCGTGGAACGGTGGGGCCGACTTGACGACCTCTGGTTGCTTCAGCAGCTTGGGCTAGCCCCACAGCCGTCGCCTGCGGCGAGGTGATCTCCAGCTCACCGGCCAATGCGCCTGAGCCTGTCGAAGGGCCTTCGAGAAGCTCAGGCCACAGCTTGTAGCTGGTAGCACCGCAAGTCAGTCCATAGTCGGCTGCATCGGCAGCAGATTGTGGAAGTGTTCGCCCCCAACTTGCGGCACGACCCGAGAGCCTCAGCTCCCCGCGCGTCCGCAACAACCGATCGTGTGAATCAGCGGAAGTTCGGCATGACCTCATCAGCGAGCAGCCGCAGCTGTTCGTCGACGCTGGCTACACCTTCGACCGTCTGCCCGGTGAAGGCCTTCACCAGAGAGGCGTCAGTGATTGCGGCGATGTAGTGGTTGACGCCGGTGCCTTCAATCTCGGACTTGATCTTGCTCGTAACTTCCTCCGGTGTGCCCGAGATCGACATTTTCTCTGCCAGCTCCGGGCTGGTGAGTTCAACACTCTTGGCCAGCTCTCCTTCATTCATGGCTTCGACGATGGGAGTGAGCTCCGCCGGGTCGACTCCGTTCCGCGCGAGTTGCTCATGCGACATAGACGAGGCGTAGATCCCGACCATCGAGCGAGCTGCCTGCTTCGCCGCCGCCGAGTCCCGCCCGATCGCTGTCACCACCCAAGCCGCGAAGTCAAGATCGTCTGGGTTCTTACCCGCCCTCTCGGCACCCGCGCGGAAGTGCTCGAATCCGTACTCGTAGGCCTGCCGAGTGTAGCTGAGGCAGTGGTGGCAACCGTCAGAGAACTCACCCGCGACCTCGAACGACTTCGGGCCCCGCATGGCCCCGATCTTGACCGGCACCCGCTCCTGGACCGGTCGCGCGAACGTGAACAACCCGTGGTACTTGAAGAACTCACCGTCGAACGTGATGGCACCGTCATCGAGGAATCTCCGGATGACATGGGCGCCCTCCTTGACCCGGGACAGCGGCTTGGTCCGTTTCCAGTTGATGTCGTACTGCGCCAGCAAGCCGAAGTTGCCTGATCCGAGCACCACTTCGGCGCGACCGTTCGTGAGCTCGTCGAGGGTCGCCGCCGCCTGGGCGATAAGCGTGGGCTCACGCAGGACCACGCCAGACACGCTCGGTCCGAAGCGGATGTTAGTCGTGTCCTTCGCCGCTGCCGCGAAGAGCAGCCACAGGTCCTTGTGCCATGTCTCGTCAGCGGCGTAGCAAGCGTAGAAACCCAACTCGTCAGCCAACTTAATGGCCCGCAACGACTCCTCGAGCGGATAATCCGGGAGCATCACGTAACTGAACCTCATGTCGCCCTCCCTCTGGGATCACATTGTTCGGACACGGCGAACGTCGCCGCGGCAGGGGTGTGTCTCCATCAGACCATCTCGGTCGCACACGGTCCACAGTTGCGGTCGAGAATGCAGGTTTCCGCACTGTTTCGTTTCATTGACTCTCCGTACGGCCGTCAAATATTGTGCAAAGCACGTCCATGGTGGAGCGCCGCAGCGACACCCCCTGCCGAAAAGGGGTAACCAGTGACCATCGATGACTCAAAAAGCCAAACTTCCGCAGCAGGTCAGGACGGGCAACTCCAGCGCGACTTCGTCGAGAGGTGGCGGCAAAACGGCTACAACTGCTTCTCATCCGGTCACAAGTTCTGCCGCGAGGTCTGCCCGGTCACCCAGGTGACGCGGAACGAGAACCATACGCCGACCGCGTTCCACGCCAACATCATCGCGATGGACAAGGGCTTACTCGACATCGAGGACGTCGCCGATGACTACGTGCACTGCACCCAGTGCGGAGCGTGTGAGATCCGGTGCCCGAACACCTTGTTCGTCGGTGACTTCTATCAGGCCCGGACCGAGACGGTGAAGGTCGTACGGGCCGCACGGGCACTGATGGTGGACAAAGGGTTGGACAGGGACGGTTGGAAGCTCTGGAACCGGCTGACAAACGAACTCAAGAACGAGCCCGTGCTCGGCACACAGAACGGCCAGCCCAACGGCCAGGAGCACGTCCGTGACTGGGCAGAAGGTCTCCAGATCCCGATCGGCGGCGAGACGATCATGTTCGTCGACTGCGAGGCCGCCTTCTACCGTACGTCGAACACGCGTGCCACCGCTCAGGTGCTGCAGCAGGCCGGCTTCGAGTTCGGCTTGATGAACGAGCAGTGGTGCTGCGGTGGCCCGGCTGCCGAGATGGGGTACGTCGAGCAGTCCCGGGCTTTCGCCGAGCACAATCTGGCCGACTGGCGCGCCTCGGGCGTCAAGCGCGTCATCGCCATCGAACCGCACGATTACATCCACTTCACGGAGGACTACCCGGCCTATTTCGGGGAGGACTTCGACATCGAGGTGGTGCAAATCGTCGAACTGGTCGCCGATCTCATCAAGAACGGCCAGCTCAAGCTGGAGACACCGATCAACAAGACCGTGACCTACCACGACCCTTGCCGGCTCAACAAGCGCAAGGGAATTCACGAGGCGCCACGCTTCATCCTGAACTCGATCCCGGGCTTGGTCTTCAAGGACGTCGATCACGTCACCCAGTGGTCGTACTGCTCCGGTGGTGGCGGTGGACTACCCATCGAGAAGCCCGAAATCACCGAGGCCATCAGCGACACCCGCGTCGCAAGGGCCAAAGAGCTCGACGTCGACATGCTGGTCAGTGCGTGCGTCTGGTCGGAGCGTCCGCTTGCCACTGCGGGACACAAGGCCGGGATCGAGGTCGCCGACATCATCGAGCTGGTTGCCGAGTCCGCTGGCATCGAGATCGGCGGCCGCCGCGGGGCTTCAGACCTGGAGGCCGCCCGATGACCACCGCGCCCGTAATGACAATCGACGACGCCGTTGTCGCCGAGCTCGAGGCGATCATGGACGAGCCCGGATCTGTGCTGACCGGGGTGTCGAGCAGGGCCAATCGAGCCCGGGTGCCGGCGCCCTTCCCAGTGCACAGGTGGGCGGAGCACATGCCGGCCGTCGTTGTGCTGCCGCGAACCGCCGCAGCAGGTGTCGGAGATCGTCAAGCTGGCCAACCGCGCCAGGATCCCGGTCGTACCGCGGGCGGGCGGGACTGGCCTCAACGACGGAGCCGTACCGCTTCGCGGCGGGATTCTGGTCGACGTGAAGCGGATGAACCAGATCCATGAGATCGACCTGGCCGACCGGACCGTCACGGTAGGACCTGGCATCAGCATGCTCAAGCTCAACGAGGAGCTCAAGCAGTACGGCGTCTTCTTCCCTGACACGCCGGCGTCTTATCCGTGCTCCTTGGTGGGAGGGCGAATCGCATGCAGTGGCTTCTCGCTGTTGGGCTCTCGCTTCGGCCATACCCGTGACCTGGTGATGTCCTTCGAGATGGTGCTGCCGACCGGGGAGATCATCCGGGTCGGCGACGGCGGCGGGAAGAAGATCCGCAAGTCGTCGACGGGCTACCACCTCAAGCACCTGTTCATGGGCCATCAGGGCACGCTCGGCATCGTCACCGAGGCGACGCTGGAACTTGTGCCAAGGCCGGAGGCGGAGTTTGCCGCGTTCTTCGCCTTCGACGACTTCCTCAACGCCCATCGCACAGTGCACGGGATCGTCACCTCCGGCATCGCCACGCTCGCCGGAACCGTGCTCTTCGACGAGAAGAAGGTCGAGTACCTGCGACGCGACGACGAGGCGTTCATCCCCATGCCGCCATGGGTGAACTCGATCGTGGCGACGGCGCTGTACGGCACGAAGGCGGAGGTCCGCGAGGCATCGAAGATCCTCATGGACCTCGGCCGCAAGGAAGGCGGGCGCTACACCGGCGACGAGATGGCCGTGGGCGACTGGGCGTCCCGGCATGACCGCTACGCCAACCCTCTGCACGGGCGCCTCCCGGACGGCACCGTCGCCCCGATGTCGTGGCACTGCGAGGACGCGTCCGTGAACTGGAGCGCGATCCCTAAGGTCCGCGAGGAGTGGACTGCGATCGCGCAGAAGTACATCGACAAGTACGGGATCTTCGACAACTGGGGGATGTACTGCTACACCAGCGCGTCCTACAAGCCGTGGGGCGACTACCTCACCGAGATCGACATCGGAATCTGGGAGGAGAAGCTCGACGACGAGACGTGGGCCGGCTGGCACGATTTCAAGACCGAGATTGCCAAGGTGACGCTGAAGTACGGCGGCTCGATCAGCAACTGCCACGGCACCACGCGATACGGCGACGCCGAGCTCGTGCCCGAGGAGATGGGCGGCGGTTGGGACGTAATGCTGAAGATCAAGAAGGCCCTCGACCCGAACAACATCATGAACCCTGGCAAGCAGATGCTCGACCAGGCCTACGAGAGCTGAGGGGCCAATCGATGCGACGGTTCGTCTACAAGCAGGAGTACGTCCGGCCCGAGGCCACCCGGGTCTCAGACGGCGTGATCATACGGCTGGAGCACGTGTACGAGGTGGACCCGGACCTCATGGGCATCCACTTCCGGCAGCAGAACATGCCCCTGTGGGACACGCTCCGCATCGTCGAGAGCCGCAATGAGCACCTGAACTGGATGCACGAGCACTTTGCCGACGAGACGCTCGTCGCTGGCATCGAGCCTGAGCTGGACCTCGGGCCCGGCCAGGCGAGCGGTGAGGTCTACCCGACGCCGCCAGAGACCCCGGCGCGGCACCCAAAGCCAATCCTCCCGTATTGAACTCTCTGCCCGCCCTTCTTGAGCCGCCACCCCGTGCACGATGAGGCGGTTTCGCAATATGCGCGGGGACAACGCGCCGCCAGGCACGTCGGTGCCTGGCAAGCGGATGCTCGCGGGAGATGGTTCAACCGGCGGGTGACTGCTCGCGGAGGCTCCGCAGTCGGGCCGCGACCTCGACCGCGTCGCCCTCGGGGACGCCCTCTGAGTGGTCGTATGGCTTGGCGATGAGCATGTACGCCAGCCCGGTGCCGAGGACGAGGATCGCGCCAATGACCACGATCCACCGATCGAGGAAGGTGTCGGCGTCGCCTGGCCGGGCCAGCAGGAACATCGCGAAGATTCCGTAGGCGAGCGCGGCCACATTGACGACCATCCCGGCCGATCCGAGGTTCCACAACCCCGCCGGGCGCCAACCGCGGAGGCGCTGCCGCAGGGCCGCGAGAACCACCGCTTGGAATGCAATGTAAATACCGAGCACCGCGAACGCGGTGACCCTGGCCAGGGAGTCCGGCCGCCAAAAGATAAACAGGCAGAGCGCGATCGGCACCAAGCAGGCTACGAGCAGGGCATTGGTGGGCACCGCGTGCTTCGCAGACATGTGCGAGAGCCAAGGGCTGAATGGCAGCATTCGGTCCCGGGCCGAGCCGTAGAGCAGCCGGCTGCCTGCTGCCTGCAAGGACAGCACACAGGAGATGAACGCCGTGATCGCGACGACCAGGAACAGCTTCGATCCGACGGTACCGAGCGAGTCCTCGAGGATCGACGGGATCGGGTCGGGTTCATTGCCGTCCACGATCGCCTGCAAGTCCGGCGCAGCGAGCACATACCCGGCATACGACATGAGCCCGGATACCCCGCCGATCAGGATCGTCATGATCATGGCTTTGGGGATGCGGCGCGTCGGATCCTTGACCTCCTCGGCGACGCTGCCGCATGCCTCGAACCCGTAGAAGAGGAACAGCCCGGACAGCGAGGCCCCGAGGAACGTGATCAGGTACGCCTGATCCCCGCCTGCACCGAGGGTGTCGAAGAACACCGAGAAGGGCTGCTTGCGGTCGAATATCAGCAGGTACAGGCCCAGCGCTATGACGCCGGCAAGCTCGGCCCCCAGCCCGATCTTCGCCACTCGCGCGAGCATATGCGTGCCGGAGAAGTTGAACGCCAGCGCGAGCAACAGCAGCGCGACAGCGGTGATCAGGCCGACGAGGGGCGTGGCCTCGAGCCCGAACAGCGCGGCGACGAACCCGCCACCGAACTCGGCCACCGCTGTCACCGTGACGATGACCGCCCACAGGTACACCCACGAGACGATCCAGGCGTATCGACGGCCCCATAGCCGCCTGCACCACTGGTAGATGCCGCCCGCCAACGGGTACTGCGACACGACCTCGCCGAAGACCAGGGCCACGAGCATCTGGCCGCATCCCACGATCACGATCCACCAGATCGCGGGCGGTCCACCCAGCGACAGGCTGAACGCGAACAGCGAGTACACCCCGACCAGCGGCGAGAGGTAAGTGAACCCGAGAGCGAGGTTGGACCACAAGCTCATCGAGCGGTGGAAGTCGCCGCTGTAGCCCAATGCGGCCAGGTGCGCCTCGTCGGCAGCAGGCGGAGTGCTAGTCGGGTCAGGTGCGGTCATGACCATGTCCTCTCGTGGGCACGTGATGGTGCCGAACACAAGGATTAGAGGGGTTATCGACACACTACCGCTTGTGACGTTCAAGGGACGTCGACCACGTGATCCACCGGGTTAACGTGCAGGCATGGACAGGGAAACGATGCGCGGGCTCGTCTCGCCAGCACCGGTCGCCCGCCTCGCGACGGTTCGCAGGGACGGGCATCCGCATGTCGTACCCGTGTGCTTCGTGATCACCGAAGACGTCGTCTACTCGGCCGTCGACGGCAAGCCCAAGCGACACCGACACCTTCAGCGACTCAGCAACGTCAGGGCCACCGGGACTGCGAGCCTTCTGGTCGATGAGTACGACGACGACTGGTCCCGACTCTGGTGGGTCCGACTCGATGGCCGGGCCCGCCTCGTCGACAACACAGCCGAGGCCGAGCGAGCGATCCACGCGCTGAGCGACAAGTACCCGCAGTACCGTGACCAGCCACCGTCAGGGCCCGTTCTCGCTATTGACGTCCAACGCTGGGTGGGATGGTCCGCGACGACGTGAGTGCAAGGGCGTGAGCGTCGGTAATCGCGCGCCGCCGTGCTGAGGAGGAGCGAGCAGCACGCTTTGTCTGCGAGCGACGACGAATCGGCGGATTCCAAGCGCGATGCGCGAACGCCCCAAACAGGGGCGTGAGCGTCGGTATCGCGCGCCGCCGTGCTGAGGAGGAGCGAGCAGCCCTTTCGTCTGCGAGCGACGACGAAGTCGGCGGATTCCAAGCGCGATGCGCGAACGCCCCAAACAAGGGGGCGTGAGCGTCGGTAATCGCGCGCCGCCGTGCTGAGGAGGAGCGAGCAGACACGCTTTCGTCTGCGAGCGACGACGAAGTCGGCGGATTCCAAGCGCGATGCGCGAACGCCTGAAACAAGGAGCGGCTGTCGAGCGTCGGTAATCGCGCGCCGCCGTGCTGAGCGAGCGACGCGCAGGGCAGAGCACGTCTTTCGTCTGCGAGCGACGACGAAGTCGGCGGATTCCAAGCGCGATGCGCGAACGCCCCAAACAAGGGGTCTCAGTAGTCGACGGGGTCCCGGATGAGAGGGCAGGTCATGCAGTGGCCGCCACCGCGGCCGCGTCCGAGCTCCGCGCCGACGATGGTGATCACCTCGATACCTGCCTTGCGAAGCAGGGAGTTGGTCGTGGTGTTGCGGTCGTACGCGATCACAACACCCGGTTCGATAGCGACCAGGTTGTTGCCGCTGTCCCACTGTTGCCGCTCGGTGTCGTAAACGTTTCCGCCGGTGTCGATGGCGCGCAACTCGCTCAGTCCGAGCGCGGTCCGAACGACCTCAAGGAACGGTCGAGTCTCCTTAGTAACCTCAAACCCCGGCGGGGTATCGCTTGGTCGCAGCGTGAAGGCATGGATTCCGTGCACGATGCCGGGGTAGATGGTCACGCGGTCGCGGTCGGCGAAGGTAAAGATCGTGTCTAGGTGCATGGCGGCCCGCAGCTTCGGCATTCCCGCCACAATCACCTGCTCCGCCGCACCTTCGACGAAGAGCTTGGCGGCGACCTGGCCGATGGCCTGGCGTGAGCTGCGTTCGCTCATCCCGATCATCACGACACCGTTGCCGGGCACCAGCACGTCGCCGCCTTCCAATGTGGCCAGACCCCAGTCGAGTTCGGGGTCGCCCCACCAGACTTTCGAGCCGACGAAGTCGGGGTGGAACTCATAGATCGCCTTCATCAGCAGCGTCTCGTCGTGCCGGGCGGGCCAGTAAAGCGGGTTCAAGGTGACGCCGCCATAGATCCAGCACGTGGTGTCGCGGGTGTACAAGGTGTTCGGCAACGGTGGCATCAGATACTCCCGGCCACCCAGAGCCTCGCGAGCCATGCTCACGGTCGCAGAGTCGGAGGCTGTCGGCAGGTCGTCGGTTGCGAGGCCTCCGATCAAGAACCTGGCGAGGGTTCGGGAATCCAAGCTGTCCAGGTAAGCCCGCGTGTCCTTGACAAAGCCAGGACCTACCTCGTTGGCGATGATCTTGCGGTCCAAAAGCCAAGACCGGGCCTCTGGGATCGCCATTGTCTCGGTCAGGACGTTGTGCAGCTCTACTACCTCAACGTCTCGCTCGCGCATCTTTGACATGAAGTCGAAGTGATCGCGTTGCGCGTTCTGTACCCACATCACGTCATCGAACAACAGCTCGTCGCAGTTGCTCGGGGTCAGCCGCTTGTGCGCCAGACCTGGGGCGCAGACCAGAACCTTGCGGAGCCTGCCCACCTCCGAGTTCACGCCATACGTGTTCGACACTGGGGCGCCATCAGCCATCTCGGTCTCCTAGAACTCGCGCCATTTCAGCTCGAACTGAGCATCGCAGATGTGTAAGAAACAGCGCTGCTCGGGATCGCGTGTCCGCGTCCTCAGGGTCCCGGCCCTAGTTGGGCGGGATGTTCTGGTTGATCCGAAAGAAGTTGTCCGGGTCATACTTTCGCTTCAAGGCTTGGAGCCGGTCGTACTTCTTCGACCCGTACGACTGCCGAACCCGCTCGACACCCTCGTCGCCCAAGAAGTTCACATAGACGCCTTCGTGCCACGGTCGTAATGCGGACCAGAAGTCGCGTACCCACTCGCGTTCTTCCGCGAATCCAGCACTCGTCTCCGTGCTGGCGCCGATGTTGTACGTGAAGCCGGTTTCGCGGCCGTTGAACGCGGTCTCGTCGTCCCCCAGTCGGCTCACGGCGCCGCCCCGCTGCCAGATTGGGAACGCTGTCAGCGGCGACGAAATCTGCAAGCAGTGCTCGACTGTGACGTCGATGATTTCATCGCTCAGTTCGGCGACATCACAGCTCTTGAAGTAGTACCAGCGACCCTTCGGAAAGCTCGGATCGAACATCGCCTGATGTGTCAGGAACGGCTTCGGCATGCATACATCCAAGACCGGCGAGCCGAACGCCTTCAGCGGTCGGATGAAACGTTCCCCTTCTTCGATGTCACCGGCCCAGCAGCAGGCGACAACCACGACCGGCTTACCGTGAAGCTCTGGCGGCACGAATGGCAGAGGCGGCGCCTTTCGGTTGATCACGAGCGTCATTAGTTCGTCAGGTGCCTCAGCGATCCAGTCACGGTAGAAGCGCAATACGTCTGGCGCCTGGGTCATGGGCCAGAACACGGGTCCTGCCATCACCTGCGGTCCCAGAGGCACGCAGCGGAACTCGAACTCAGTGACGATCCCGAAGTTGCCTCCGCCCCCGCGCACTCCCCAGAAGAGATCGGCATTCCGATCCGCGCTCGCCTGCACGAACTCACCCTCGGCCGTGACGAGATCGACTGAGACGAGCTGATCAATCGACAATCCGTGCTTACGCATGATCCAGCCGATCCCGCCGCCCAGCGTGAGTCCGGCCACGCCAGTATGCGTAACGATGCCCGACGGCACCGCGAGGCCGAACGCCTGGGTTTCCCTGTCGAGGTCTCCGAGCAGCACACCCGCCTGCACCCGTGCCGTCCGCTTTTCCGGATCGACCCGGACTCCTTTCATGAGCGAGAGGTCGATCACAAGCGCGTCGTCAGCCATTGAGAAACCTGGGAAGGAGTGCCCACCGCTCCGTACGACGACCGGCAGACCGCTGGCCCGCCCAAAGTTCACGCCGGCGATGACATCCGACACGCCCGCGCACCGAATGATCACCGCTGGGTGCCGGTCGAACGAGCCGTTCCAGATCATCCGATCGCTGTCATAGCTCGGATCTCCAGGGCCGACGACGTATCCCCGAATAGCTGCCTGATCAATTTCCATCGATACGCTTCCGAGGCTCATCGTTGGAGTGTCTCAGTCAGCCGCTAGGTTGCCAAGGCAGGGTCCGAAACGATCACCTCCGACCACCTGAGCAAGATCAGTTCCGGGCCCATGGTCAGCATCGAATATGAACGATTCGAGCCAGGGCGGCCGCTGGCGGATGGCGCCGCGCAGCGCCGTAATGTGGTGCTCGCGAGCGATGTGTCTGGGGGCACCAGAACAAGGGAGAACAGGTATGGCCATGTTGGTGGTTGGTGTGCCGAAGGAAATCAAGGACAAGGAAGGTCGGGTGTCGGTGCAGCCCGATGGCGTTGCCGAGTTGGTCTATCACGGCCGCGAGGTCGTAGTGCAAGCCGGCGCCGGGTCGGGGTGCGGGTTTACCGACGACGAGTACGTCGCGGCTGGCGCTCGGGTTGTCGGCACCGCGGACGAGGTGTTCGCCGCTGCCGACTTGATCGTGAAGGTCAAGGAGCCCATCCCTGAGGAATATGACAGATTCCGCACCGGCCAGCAGTTGTTCACCTACCTGCACCTGGCGGCCGACCGCCGACTGACCGAGTTCCTCCTCGACCAGCGCATCGACTCGATCGCGTATGAGACCGTGCAGACCCCCGATGGGCGACTGCCGCTGCTCACACCGATGAGCGAGGTTGCCGGGCGCATGGCTGTCCAGGCCGCCGCCCACCACCTGGAGAGTTCCTCGGGCGGCGCCGGTCTGCTGTTGGGCGGGGTGCCCGGTACGCCAGCCGCGAAGGTCACCATCATCGGAGGTGGCGTCGCCGGAACCGAGGCCGCCAAGATGGCTCTGGGGCTGCGGGCGATCGTGCGGGTGTTGGACACCAACGCGGCGCGCCTGTCCTATCTGTCCGATGTGTTCGCCGGCCGGCTCGACCTGGTCATTCCCAACCGGGCGCGGACCGCGGCGTACGTGGCCGAATCCGATGTGGTGATCGGCGCCGTTCTGGTCGCTGGCGCGAAGGCGCCCAAGCTGGTCACTCGCGACATGATCAAGAGCATGCGGCCCGGCAGTGTCGTAGTCGACATCGCCATCGACCAAGGGGGATGCTTCGAGACCAGCCGACCGACAACGCACTCCGAGCCGACCTATGTCGAGGAGGGTGTGGTGCACTACTGCGTCGCCAACATCCCCGGTGCCGTCGCACGCACCTCGACCCTCGCACTCACCAGCGCCACCCTGCCATTCTTGGTCCGCGTCGCGAGGTACGGCGTGGCGGGCGCGGCAGCGCGTGATCCGGTTCTGGCGAAGGGGTTGACCACACTCGGCGGCAAGCTGGTCTCCCGGCCGGTGGCCGAGGCGCACGACTTCCCTTACCAGGATCCGGCCACCCTGCTGCCGAGCCCGGATGCGCAGGCGGCGTAGCTGCTGCGGTCAGGGCGGATCTCTCGATGACACATCCATGAACATGGAACGATGACGCGCCACCACTTAAGGGGCGCGGCCGCATCATATGAGGAGGCGTGGTGGTCAGAGGTTTGCTGCTGACTCTGACCGGCGACCCGCCCGCACTACGGGACGTCAGCAACCTCGCCGAGCCATTCCGCGGCAACGGAAGTCGGCCTCGGCCTGCTAGTTGTGGTCGAACGGCGGCCTGTCGCTGGCGAGGCGCGACCGTTGGCACAAGTCAGAGCTGCACGCCTCGTGTCAGCGCGCCGTCGACGACAAGGTTGGTGCCGCTTACCCGGCTGGCCGCGGGACTGGCCAGGAAAACCACCGGTGCGGCGATCTCCTCCGGAGTACCCATGTGGCCGGTCGGGTTCAGGTTCGTCGCCATCTCGAAGAGGGCCGGGTCGCCGGTCTCGATGCTATGCCAGACGCCGCCCTCGAAGTACGTGTTCCCGGGCGAGACGGTGTTGGCGCGAATACTCTTGTCTGCCAGCTGGATCGCCAGGCATGTTCGAAACTACTGCAGAGGCAGGCGCAGCCGCACATGGTCCGCGCGAAGATCGGACACCCGGGTCGCGCCCAGCAGCGCGAGCGTCGAGGTGACCTCGTGGAGCAGGATGTCGGCCGCCCGCGCCACCCCACGCTCACCGCCGGCCATCAGCCCGTAAAGGTAAGCGCGCCCCACGAGGGCAGCCCTCGCCCCCAGCGCCACCGCGGCGACGACGTCGCTGCCCGACATGACACCTCCGTCGACGTACACCTCGGCCCGGTCGCCCACCGCGTCGACCACGGACGGCAGCGCCTCCAACGGGGTGACGGCCCGGTCGAGCTGCCGTCCCCCGTGGTTCGAAACGACGACGGCGTCCGCTCCGGCGTCTACAACGGCCCGGGCATCGGCCGAGTTGAGGATGCCCTTGACGACGAGCGGCCCATCCCAGATGGAGCGGAGCCAGGCGAGGTCGGCGATCGTCGCGGCCGGGTCGAACAGGCGGGCGATGAGCTCGGCGACGGTGCCCTCGGAACGCTTGAGCGAGGCGAACTCTAGCGGCTCGGTGGTGAGGAGGTCGAACCACCAGGCGGGGTGCAACGCGCCCTCCGCGAAGGTCTTCAGCGACAGGGACGGCGGGATGGTCAGGCCGTTGCGGACGTCGCGCAGCCGTGGCCCGGGGACCGGGGTGTCGACGGTGAGTACGAGCGCCTCGTAGCCGGCGGCCTGGGCCCGGGCCACGAAGTCGCGGCTCGCTTCGCGGTCGCGCCACAGGTAGAGCTGGAACCACCGCCGCGCGTCTGGAGCAGCTGCAGCTAGACCCTCGATCGACGTCGTGCCCATCGTCGACAGCGCGTAAGGGATTCCGGCCCGTTCGGCGACGCGCGCGACGGCTGGCTCGCCGTCGGCGTGCATCATCCGGGTGAAGCCGGTCGGTCCGAATCCGAACGGGGCAGCTGCGGGCCGGCCGAGGATGACTGTCGAGGTGTCCACCGAAGATACGTCCTCAAGCACGTGCGGGCTGAACTCGACTCTCTCGTAAACCTGTCGAGACCGACGAAGGGCATGCTCGTCACCGGCGGCGCCATCGGTGTAGTCGAAGACGGCGCGCGGGGCTCTCCGACGGGCCAGCACGCGCAAGTCGACGATGGACGCCGCGGCAGCCAACCGCCGATCGGTCGAGTTGAGCGCCGCACGCCGCGGCTGCAGCAGAGGTCTCACCTCGGACCATCGCGGCACACGTCGAGTAGTCATGGTCGAGTTCTACACGATGGTGCGCGTCACCGGTAGGCGCCCGGGGGTGCCGCCACGCCGAATGCCGCGGTGGCGCGACGGCTTCGCGCAGACCCCCGTTGGCGACGTCAACTATTGCTTATGACGGTAACTTTCGTGCCGCCGCTACTGAGGCGAATGTCAGTCCAGGTGCTGTTGTTGGCGTCATTGGTCTCCAAGAACCAGTTTTGGGGGTCTGCGATCACACGGACCCTGTAATTGCCATCCCGCAGACTGTTGATCTTTATCCACTGATAAGCAAGCGTTGCACCGTACTTGTCGCTCCAGCCAACCGATAACCCCATTTTGACGTTTACACTCTCGCGTTTCCCGCAACTCGTGTAGTAAGGGTTCTGCGGCGCTCCGGGCAGGGACAGTTTGTACGTTGTGTTGTCCCAGAAACAGAAGCCCGTCTTGGCACCTGTGCCCTTGAGTTCGCCTTCCTTCCCGCTTGCATCAATCGGACGAATTTCGAACCGCTGAAGCTTGTGTACGTGCCAGTGGTTGTGACCATCGCCCGCAAAAAACATATAGGTGCTTGAGCGAGGGATTTCGATCCTGCGGTATGTGCCCGATGTGTTGTAAATACGCTGCCTAATGTTCATGCGTGATGTCGAGGTGTCGGGTCGATAGCCATGAAGCTCGAACCGTCCTGGCCCTGCATTGGCGATCTTTGTGGTAAACCGAAGGCGTTTGTCGCCATTGGATGCCTTCTGGATATAGAAATCGGTGAGCCTTCTCATACGCAGATCTGGTAGCTGTTCTGTCACTACGGCCTCTGCGTCGTAGTTATTGGTGGTGAATCCAACTATGCCAGCGGTGAATCCAACAAAGGCAGCGACTATGGCTGCCACGGCGCGCAACCTAGGCCTCACTGTTAACCACTGACTCCTCTGGATGTTGCCGATTCCTCAGTCCGAACGCCAAGTTTTCCGCAGTGACCGGAGCCTTGGCCGACCAGCGGAGCAAATTGGAATGCAGTCGTCATTAACAAGGACCCAATTGCCTCAAAGCGATCACAATTCTTAGCAGCGCGCCGAACCCGAGCAGAGTGTGCTATACGGGCTCGGTCGGGGGAGCTTCACCGGGTGCCCGGCAGTGATCTGGATTCGAGTAGAGCTTGCTCAGTTGTCGGAGCCGCTCAGCTGGTTCGGCCGGGCGGGCTTTCCATAACGAGAAGTTGACCCTTCTCCACCAGCTCGCCCTCGAGATCCGTATGGTTCTGCACGTCGAGCAGGTACTTCCCAGCGCCAAGGAATGGTGCGGGGATGATCCCTGAGGACTCCTCATCGAAAGTGTCGAAGACTGAGCCGCCTGGCAGGAACCGTTCTGGGTCATGGTCCGCGACCCGGCTCACCTTCCGAGAGGCGATGTCGTACTGGTACACGCCGGCGAGGTACTGCTGGTTGCCGGGGTCGTCTTGAATGAGGATCCGGCCCCGCTCGGTGACGGTGATGTTGTCCATCATGCGCGACTGAAGGTCTGATGAACGGATGCCGTCCAGTGTTTGTTCATGGGAAGAAATTGCTCCCGTGCTGTGTCCTCGACCTCCTGGATGATGATGCTCATTGGGCTACCGCCAAGCCTGCGATTGTGGGCGGCTGGCCGCCGCGTAGGCGGCCGCAGTACAGGCGACCAGCAGCACGGCCGCCAACCAAAGTGGCGCTGCGAGCGCGACCCAGCGCAGCAGGACACCTCCCGTTAGTGCACCAGCGAGCATCGCCAAGACCGAGGTCAGTCGTCGCACACGCACTGGTGATGCTGTGGTGTCCGCGACCAGGCCGGTGACGGTCAAGGTGAGCACCGTGGTGGTCAGGTCGGGTACGGCCAGGCGGCGCACGACGGCGTTTTGGCCGCCCATCGCCACGGCGAGTAATCCGATCAGCACCAGTCGAACCTCCGAGCGATGCACACCGGCGGTGCTTGCGATCACGGACGCAACGAGAACGACGCCCGCCTGAACCGACGTGGCCGCAGCCAGCAGGTGCCCGCGGTGCACCGCTCGGCCTGCGGCCCACCGCCCGCCGACCATCGCACCGAGGACGAAGGCCAACACCGCGAGAAGGCTGGCCACAATCGAGATCTCGCCTACACCGGCCAGCGCGAAGCCTAGGAAGACCACGTTTCCCGTCATGTTCGCCACGAACACATGGCCCAGCGTCAGGTAACTGAAGGCGTCAACAAGACCAGTCACCACCGTCAGGCAGACCAGGAGCACCGGCAACGGGCCCTGTGGGCGGTCAACGGTCATCGTGTCACCTCCACGACGACCAGTCTGAAGGTCACAGCGGATATACGCCTGCCGAAGCTCAGTGCGTAAGCGGCATCCAATCGGGCCAGGCAGTGCACGCGGCTGCGCGGAGGCAGCGCAATCGCCGCCGATGAGCTGTCGTAGATGTGGTCGAGCTTGTTGGCAAACTAGCGCCTGCGGTCGCAGTGGCCTCTAGCGGACGCCTGCGGCGGCAGCCCGCTTAGCGGACAATGGTGTCCACAGTTGTCTGGAAGTCGCGTAAGTGATACAACCGCGGCAGTGGAGTTGGCCAGTCTCGCGGTACCCACCCCGGATGTTGCTGGTACGGCCGATAAGTCCAGAACCACACCTCACGCACTGCGGGCCCGGCTGAGCGCATGGTCGAGTCCGGAGCCGGTGTGACTGTGACGTCAGCGAGCGTCGTCAAGCCTGGAAAGACAATGTCAACCTTTGAAGTGCCGGATGGGAGCGGCGGCAGCGTGGTCACCACACTCATTTGCGCGCCCATCTGACGCAGGCTGGAAGCTCCGATGCGTAGATCGGTGCAAAGGCATTCCAGGACGCCTCTGCCTGCGAGCTTGTTGGTCACCAGTCGAGCTCGAGTTAGAGCGGGGCTGATGCCGAAACGGATCTGGGGTCCTCCCGCCGACGCTTGGTTGTATGGCTCAGGCGGTGGCTGCGCATCGGCGAGAGGTGGCGTCGAGGCAGTCTGCAGGCCCAGGCCTGGCTCCACAGCGTGGATAGTCCAGACCATCGAGGTGAAAGTGTTACTGGCGTAAACAGCATTGACCATGACGAGATAGGACTGATCAGCCGCGGGGTAGCGGAACACCTTCGTACTTGCAACCACCGATGTAACTTCGGGGCCCCGGCCGAGGTCGGTGGGAGAGCTGGCAAGCGGCAACATGCCAGGCGGTGTCACGGGCACCCGCCAGAACGGGGGCACAGTTGCCAGGTACACATCAACTGTTGCGAGGTCGTCTGGCAAAGCCGGAAACGCGATCTGGAACAGCGAGGTGTAGCCAATCCGCAGGCTGTGTCGAACCAACCGCGTGCATAAGCAGCGCGAATCCGAACCTCCTAGCGTCAACGGCCGATAGATGCGCGATCGTGCAGCGTCCATCAAGACGATGCTTGGATAACTCTCATCTGGCCTGTTGAGTCCGAGATCAAGCCTGCTCGGTACCGGATCGCTGGGCCGTAAGCCTGGTCCATGAAGTGGGGTCACTGACCAATCGAGCACCGTCCCGCCCGGGAAACGGCGAACGGCGTGGACGGCTATCCGGACGGTGATGCCGAGGCCATCCGCAGAGGTCCAAATCGCCTCGCCGACGACTGGGAGCTCGGGGTTTTGGAGTTGCCTCTCCTCGGGTGCGGCCCGATGAATTGACGGCGCGGTCGTCTCCCGGATCATCGGCCGGCCGAAGAGGCCCGGCTCCTCACGATCGTACGAGCAGCCGGTGACCAGGCACACAAGGATCAGGAGCGTACTGAGGGCCCAGCGCCCATTTATCGACGCTGCTCGCGCATCGCGCGCGGTGGATCCGACGTCGTGGTCACTCTTCGCGGACGAAAAGCGTGTCCGCTCATCGCTCCTCCGACCGTCGGGCGCGCGACTTGCCCTACCTGACGGCTCGCTTCGCTCGCTGCGGTTTCGCGCCGGAGCAGCCGCCTTGTTCGTCGTCGCTCGCGGACGGAAAAACGTGTCCGCTCGCTCCTCCTCACGACGGCGACGTGCGAAACGCGACGCTCGCAGCATGGGCCCTGCGCCTCGCGCATCGCGCGCTGGCATGCATTGATGCTACGTCTGCGGCGCGATACCTGCGGGTACTGAGCGGCTGGGCATGATCAGCACCGCGGCTAGCAGCAGCACGGCGACTACTCCAACGGAAAGGCCTTCTGCAGCCTCCCCTTCTGATCCAGCACTTGCGCGGGCGATAGAACGCATCGGGTCCAGTCAGAGCACCCTGCAACCGAGGTTTGCGTGATCATTTCTCATGATGGGGGCCGCGCCGGCGTAACCGGCTGACCAGTCGGGCGCGATGTGTTGACACCCGCGACCAGATCGCCTGCTGAACCGCGAGCGCCGCCCAACCAGCTAGCGCCATCCCAGAGAGGTTCACCAGCAACTGCAGGCTGCTGCCCACGATCTCTTCACTGACGCCGAAGGCGAGACCCAAGGCAACGTTCCCGGCCGCCGGCACGGTGGTAACCGATATGAACACCCCGGACAGGCCTCCGACGCGAGCTGAAGTCAGCGACAGAACACCTGCCGCCGCCGCGATGACGGCAACGATGAATGACCACTTATCCGGTGTATAGATGAATGCCGTCTCCGGCCGAGGTCCGGCCACATCCTCGAGCGTCACCCAACCAAGCGCCCTGGCGACGAGCGCAGCCAGCGTCGTCATGAGGATTGCGACCACAAATCCCATCACCAGGGTTCGCGCGGCACGTGCCAGGAGGGCTAGTCGACCCCGAACCAACGCCACTCCCAGCGCGGCGACTGCCCCGAACTCCGGGCCGAGCACCATGGCGCCGATGACAAGGATCTGCGAGTCCAAAATGATCGCGATGCCGGCGATCAGCGTGGCCATGGTCATGAAGCTCACGTAGGTCCAGTTGAACTCCGAATCGGCGTACGACTGGTGCGTCACGTCAACCCACACCACCGAATCGGCACTGTTTCCCGGCGCCATCTGCTCCGCATCGAGGCCGCGCTGAGACAGCCACGCCCGCACGTGATCGATGTCAAGGCTGCCCTCGCGATGAAGCTCCAACGCACGCAAGCGGTCGACAACGTCATTCGCTGCCTCCCTGGCGACATCAGCAAGAACGACATCACCAGCGGGACGCACTGAGGCCCCGGGCAACACCGCGAGGCTGCTAACCGCAGGGTCATCCGACAAAGCCCTAATCACAGCCTCGCTCGTCGCCGCAGGCGACCAGATCCTCAAGTGCAGCATCCGCTCAGTCTGCACCAGCCGATGATCGAACGACCGCCGCCGCGAAGCCTGAACATCGACGACGCTGCCTCCCAGGGAGGCCTCTCCCGAGAATCAGCGGGTCGGGCGTTCAATTCCCTCGCGGCGCACCTATTGGGACTGCAGCAGCCCCCATTTGGGGAGCCGCGCATCATCAGTCGGACCCGAACGGGAGCGCTTTGGATCACGCCCGGGCGAACCTGGTTCATGCAGCGAGCGAGGGAGCTGAACAAGGCATCGAATTCGTTTGATGTGACGGTGCCTCCGGCGCACGTCCGCGTGCTGGATGCGTTGGCGTCGCAGGCTACGCGAAGATGGCGAAGCGATGACGTCGAGGATGCGCAGCGGCGAGGTGGCGGCGGCGGGGGTGAACCTCCAAACGTTGCGGTACTACGAGCGACGAGGGCTGCTGGCTGAGCCTGACCGTACCCTGGGCGGGCATCGGCTGTATCCGGCGGAGACCGTGACCGTGCTGCGC
Source organism: uncultured Actinomycetota bacterium (assembly GCA_963836855.1). GTDB lineage: Bacteria > Actinomycetota > Actinomycetes > Propionibacteriales > Propionibacteriaceae > Microlunatus. The sequence continues at coordinate 201,586 of CAWILN010000004.1, forward strand.
GTGATCAAGGCGGCGCAGCGGCTCGGGTTCGCCCTGGATGAGGTGGCCGTCCTACTGGATGCGGGGCGCCATCACCACCGTCGCCCGGAGGTAAGCCTGGCGGCTGGCGCGCAGCAGAAGCTGGCTGAGATCGAGGAGAAGATTGCTGATCTTCAAGTCATCGCTGCCACCTTGCGGGCCACGGTCGACGCCGGCTGCGACGACCTGGTCGCATGCGCCGGTAACGACTGCTGCCCTATTCCGTTCGCCACTATCGCCGAAGGCCGACCATGAGTAGCAACGTCACCGACCGTGCCTCGGCCCGACGAAGGTTGCCCACCGTCTTGGCCGGGCTGGCCGCCGTCGCGTGCGTGGCTTGCTGCGCTTTGCCGCTGCTGCTCGCCGCCGAGGCGTTGTCTGGCGTCGGGTGGGGCATCACCGGCCAGTGGTTACCGGCGCTCGCGGTGTTGTTGATCGCCTCTGCCGGAGTGCTGTGGTGGACATCGCGTCGACGCCGCCATCGCGACGGCTGCTCAGGCGGGGCTGGCTGTTCCTGCGGTCGGTCGTGACGGGCCAGGCGACCATCATGCCGCCGTAGGCTGCCCGTCAAGGCGAGCTGACTGTTGATCTTGGTTCCGGGCCCCTTTCGAAGAGACTTGTGAAGGACCATTTCCACGATCATGTCGCGCTAGATCCGGCACGCCTCGAACAACATCACCGGATGCGCTAACCCCTTGAGCTGCACCTCCCGCGCGTCCACCAGCCTCACACCCTCAGGTGAGCCGGCCTCCGCCACGCTTCCGCTAACCAGCACCTGGCCGGGTCCGGCATGGGCTGCGATTCGGGCGGCCAGGTTCACGGTGCGGCCAAAGTAATCGCCGCCCTGCCCCACCACTGGACCGGCCGCAACTCCAAGATGACCCTGAGGCAATCTCGCAGCCGACAGACCCTCAACCATTTCAAGTGCGGCCAGTACCGCCCCAGCCGGCTCGGGGAAATAGACCATCACGCCATCGCCGAGCCACTTCACCGGCCATCCACCATGCCCGCGGGCAGATTCGTCGACCAGCAGTACCAACGCTGCGGCGAGCTCTGCAGCAGCCTGGTCGCCCCGCTCGTCGGTCAGCCGCGTGTAGCCCACCAGATCCAGGAAGCACATAGCCGGGACGCGCTCGGATCGCCCCAGCATCCCAGCCGCATCCAACTCGTTTTCGATGTCCTCGACCAAGGCTTCGATCCAGACCAGTTCCTGCTGGCGGCGGTAACAGGTCAGGAGCGCGCGGTCCACGAGCGGCAGGAGCTCGGTTGCCAACCATGCAGCTTGTTCCTTGGCATCCCAAAGGTCGGTGCCAGACTCCAGCAACCGCCCGAAGCGGCTCGTGTAGTCCTGATTCTCGGCGGTAGCGGCCAGCCGCAGGCCCTCCGCCCAGGCCCGGCCGATTCGGGCCAATCCACGATCCAGGTTTCCCATCGAGTACGCCAGCTGGAGCATCGGAACGATGCCTTCCAGCTCGTCCGCCCGGATCGGCTCGTCGGGGAGCATTCTGGCGAACCCCATCGATTCCAGGACACCGCCGAGCGAGTCCAGAGGAATTCCAGTGTCCTGGCTGACCTGCCGGTAGGTCCACGTCGAACGGGTCGCCCAGCGCCGGTACGGAGCCGCCTCCAGAAAATCCAACGACAGCCGCCCTTCCCGGACGGCCGCTGCAATTCCATGCAACGGGAGCCCAGCGCGCTCGCACGCCGCAAGCAAGCGCACTCTCTGTACGTCGCTGGTCTGGAGCAGACCGGCGCTGTCCGTGATCAGAATGCCAAGATCGACCAGTCGCTCGACCCCCTCAGTTGTCGTGCCAGCGAGGTCGGCGAGTCGCGATGCTGAGAGCCCATCCATCTCACCTGACATCGTAATGATCGACAGCTGAGGAACTGGGCAGTTTTCTCCTCGTCAGCGCGAGGTCACCTGATGAGTAATCGGATCAGCACCGTTATCCCCCGTGCTCATCCCTGCTGATCGGTACTTCCCTGAGCGTAAAACTCGGCCAGCCATGACCGCCGGTGATCCGGCGTATCAGGTAGTGACCTTTACGCCACTGAAACGAAGGAGGAGAGAACCAAGATCATCTGACGCTTAACCAGTAAGCGGGCCCAGCAGAGGATCAAAGCACTGCCAGGGCCTAGGAGATCCTGACCAAGCCAATCGAAAGGAAGACCGGACCTTCCATGTCCCAAGTTACCTATCTGGCCAGTAGCCAGATCACCGCAGTCGATGTGCTCACCATCGAACTGGTCGAAGCCAACGAGCACCGCCGTGGTCATCATCCGGTGGCCTGCTAAGGCGTCCGTGATCCACCCGCGACTGTTTCCAGCCGCTGCCGATACCACTGCCCGCACCTTTGCTGCTGCCGTCGTACGGCTGGCCCAGATCCGACCCTGGGCATACACATCAGCCGCACGCTTGACGGACCGGCTCCACGACCGCACGCCGTCGTTGAGGAACCAGATCGACAAAGGGCATCATCGAACGCGCTTAGACCTGCGAGAACTGCCGCATCCGGTTAAGATTCGGCCGCGTGGGCGCCTCGCCCTCAGCCTGTCCGACGTATTTGAGGTTAAGCGTGACCGTTGTGAACACGTCCGACGAACCCAAACGCCTGCGCTCGCTGGGCGACGAGTTGGTCCTTGGCGAAGGCATCAGCACTAGATCTATCTGCGGGACGATAGTTGAGCGGAGTGGTTTCGTGTTTATCAAACGTCCCTGCAACTGAACCGTGCTGTCCAAGGTCTCCAGCCGCCTGGGGCGGCTTATGCCGTCCCTGGCCAACGCGATTGGCGCCAGGCATGCCATCGATGCGGTGATCGCCTGGGTCGATGGGCGGGATCGAAAGCATCGCGCCAAGCGCAAGCGGTATCTCACCGATCCGGGCGGGGATGCCAAGCCCGAGCGGGCGGCCCGCGATGAGCGGCGCTTTTCGGACAATGACGAGATCCGCTTCTGCCTGCGCTCGATCCGCAACTACGCGCCGTGGGTCCGCACGATCTGGTTAGTGACCGATGACCAGATTCCGGCGGCGATCGATCGCCAACGGGCCGAGCTGGATAACATCCGCATCGTCGATCACCGCGAGATCTTCCGCGGCTATGAGCAGTTGCTACCCACCTTCAACTCACTGGCTATCGAAACCATGCTGTGGCGCATCAAAGGGTTGGCCGATCGGTTCTTGTACTTCAACGACGACATGATGCTCGTCGGCCCGGTCGAGCCCACGGACTTCTTTTCCAACGACGGCAAAGTCAATCTGCGCGGCTGGTGGTGCAACTGGATAGAGCAGCCCGATAAAAGGAACAGCTTCCACGGCAGCAATAAGCTGCTGGGCGCCGCAATGCTGGGCTTCAGGCCGGAACATTTCTTTTCGACGCACCACGTGATCTATCCGCTGCTGCGACCGGCGATGGAAGAGCTGTTCGACCAGTTCAGGCCCTCCTTCCTCGCCAATGCCGCTTACCGCTTCCGCAATCGCAACCAGTTCTGGCCGATCTCGGCCCACGATCACCTGTTGCTGACGTCGGACCGGGCCCGGGATGCTGCAGCCCCACAACTCGGTGCATTTCTCGAAGCGCTTCTGCCTGACGGCGAGCCCGGACGCCCTGGAAGAAAGGCTGAAGCAGCTCACGGACGGCACGACGCGTATGGCCTGCATCAATGTTTTGGAGGCGGTCGTGGACAAGGTGCCCGATGCGCTGCAATATCTCTCGGAGGCGACAGGGCCGGCCGCGCCCTTCGAAACGCCGCCTCGTGGGACATAAGGCTCCGTTGGCCGATAGCCACACCCCGGCAGTGGACCGCCATCCAGGCGGGACAGGTTTGGGATCCAATGCACATCACCGCGAGTCCGGTCCCGGGGGACAACGAGAACAAGTCATCGCTGTGAGCCGCTCGCCAAACGAAGATCAACAGACGAAGATCAACAGCTCTGATCCACCGTTGACGGCCGCCTGCACCGTGTACCCGACCCCACCATTGCTGCCGTTCCAACCCCCGACGCCACGCCAGCGCTCGTACGGGTGCATTGGCCGCTACGCCCCACAACAGCCGCCGCCACGCACTACCCTGCTGTGGCGGCGGCGATCGTCAGGATCATCGCCGAGAGCGCGACGGCACTGGCACAACACAAGGCGGGAGAACTATGAGCAACGACCTCAAAGCGTTCGTGATATCCGTGGGCGGTCTCCTCGCAGTCGGAGGGTCCGCGCTGTTGATGTTGTGGGTCGTGGTCAGCTGAGATGTCTGGAATGAATATTCCCCCTGGCTATTACTAGACCAACCGCCCTGGCCAACTGCGGCGTCATCTCGGCCCGAGTCGGCCGCAAAGTAATAGCCCAGGCGGCCGGCACCCGAGTACTTACATTTTGCGGCCGTGTTAGCTGAGGCTGATATGGCCTCGGTAGACGAAGGTAACGGGGTCTCCAATGATGTCCTTGAAGTCGACTCGACCCTTGGCAGCCTCAAATCCCCCGTGCCGCTGCCCTCAACGATCGGATGCTGGAGATCGTGTCGGCGCACTGACCCCGGGGCACTTCGGGTCAGATGTTGATCTTGGTTGTGGCTCGTCTATGCGGGAACCATGGCCCTCCAACACGGCGAAGTTGACGGCTCACCGCTGCCTACGGAACGCCTAGCTCGGCGCCGATCTGGCGCAGGCTCCAGCCCTGGGCGCACAAGTCGGCAGCACGCTTTAGGCGCACGGCGCCACCGTAGCGACTCTCAGCCGAATCGGCTTGCCGCGAAACACACTCCTGGGTCAGCTCTTTGGCCGATCGTGGTGACGGAGCGGCTCTCGTTCATTCGAGCGCGGGCACGATCACGTCGTTCACCCAAAGCCACATATTGTCGCCTCCCAGGTCCATGTCGTTGGTGGGCACCGAACCGATGGCGACGACCAGTTGGTGTTCGGGTACGACCGCGATGAGCTGACCCCCCCCCCCCAGCCTCGGGCAACCCACGTGGTATGGCCGTGTGGGTCGATGTCAAGCCACCACATCAGACCGTACTCTGAGCTCAACTCGCTCGGCGTCATCGTCTGTTCAACCCATCCAGCGGGCAGTATCTGTTTGCCGTGCCAGACGCCTCCGCCGAAATAGAGCTCACCGAACTTGATCATGTCCGTCGGGCGAAGCCGCAGCAGGCAGCACGCCGTGTGCAGGCCCGCCGCATCGGTCCCCCAGTCGAAACTGGTCAACCGGTCGTAGGCGGGATCGCTTAACAAAACGCGTTCCTCCCGCGCACCAGTGGAGTCGATTTCCAGCGGATCGAAGAGTTTCTCCCGCGCATATTCAAGAACGGTGCGCGGATGGTCAGGATCGGCTCGAACCAAAGCCTCCCGCAGCACGGCGGAGACCAGATGTGCGCCACGGCTCGAGTAGATGAAGCCATCTCCCGGCGGCAGATCTAGGCCGTCTGTCAGGATCATCGGTATCGGATCGGTCCGCTTTTTGAAGACGCTGTGGATGTTCTCGAAAGGTGCTGGGTCGTCGGGCGGGAAGCCGGCCGTCATGGACATCAGCTGGTGTAGCGTGATCAACTTCTCCTCCGCAGTCAGATGCTTCTGGTACCGAGGAAGCAGTTCAAGCAGAGTCGCGTCCAACCCACTGATGATCTTCTCATCGATGGCGATACCGATCAGAGCAGAGACAACGCTCTTAGTGACCGACCAGACATGCAGCGCATCCGCCGGCTTGCTTCCGTTCCGGTAGTGCGCGAGCTTCGTCTCGCCACCGACGCTCACCAGGACCGCATCGATTGTGGACAGGCTCAAAGATCCGGAGCTGATCTTATTGTCGATCGCTGTCTCCATCGCCGCGTAGTCGACCGTGCGGGACGGCGAACGCGTTAGCGTTGAGGCCTGCGTGCATCCGCCGACCAACGCAGCCAGGACCAAAATCCAGCACAACTTGGAGAGTCGGCGCCTCACGGGTTGACCATAGTCCCCTTCACATGCGTTGATGCCTTGGCCGGCCAGGCGACAGGTCCAGAATCCCTAAATCCTGGAGCGTACGTTTCGGCAGAGACTTGGCCGGACGACCAGGGACGAATAGCAACGACGAGTCATGGCCGTGGGCCGCTCGCGGGACCAAGATCAACAGCTTTTGGTTCATCGCTGATGGCCGTCTGCACCCCTTACCCGTCCCCGCGATTCCTGCCGTTCTTTCACCACCAGTCGAGCTGGCCAGCTTTCGACCACATGGCTGTCTCCACCTGGATCGGCGGATCGACTTCTCGGCGATCCACCTCGTCACGGTGCTGCACCTCGCCGCCGCTGAGATCCAGACCAGCCGACCGATCCGCTGCCTGTTGAGTCTCAATCGGTGGGTTTGGGCCAGCACCGAGGACGGCGATCGCTTCGAGCGCTGTGTCCGATGCGGACAGGACAGGACCGAGAAGGTCGGCCACTGGAATGGCGGTACTCGGTTACTTTGGCGTTGAAATCCAGTACCAGATGCCCCAATCCGGCAGGCGGTCGCCGTGATCAGGGCCCCTCAGCTTTGCAGCGGCGTCGTGGGGGCCTCTCGCTCCGCTTGACAATTCAAGTGAATATCAGATTCACTTGAACAGTCAAGCGACTGCGGAAGGCCGCCACGTGCGTGCATCGCCGGCCGCTGGATCGAAGATGGACGGATAGTCGCGCCACCTCGGCAGCCTTCGTACGAGACGCATTTCGACAGCTCGAGCGCTTCGACGTCTGACCTGGCTGAGTGGACACTGCGCTGAGCGCCGTCAAATCACTTGAATCGTCGAGTGACCAGTATTCTGATCCCATGACTGAAGCAGTCCCCCGCGGCACCGAGGAAACGCCGGTGAAGTGGCTGACGGCCGCCGAACTGGACTCCTGGCTCTCCGTGGTGCGGTTGATCACCTGGCTTCCCTGGTCAATCGATCAGCAGCTGCAGCGCGACTCGAACCTGGGGATGGTGGAATACCAGGTTTTGGCCATGCTTTCGGAGAGTCCACAGCGAACCATGCGGATGAGCTCACTTGCCGAGGTCACCAACGCATCGCTGTCCCGGCTGTCACACCTGGTCAAACGCCTCGAGCGGCGCGGCCTGGTTCGCCGCGAGCCCGATCCGAAGGACGGACGATTCACCAACGCGATCTTGACCGAGCAGGGCTTCCAGACACTCGCCGAAGCAGCGCCCGGACACGTGGCACACGTGCGATCACTCATCATCGACGTCCTGTCCCCGGAGCAGCTGCGGCGCCTCGGCCGCGACGCCGACCGCATAATGTCGCGCATCGACACCTCTGGAATCAACTAGCACTACACCGCATCCCGGCCGAGGAAGCGGCGGGCTGATCTTGTCGATTGGGCCGCGTAGATCAACGCCATGCCGAGCATTTCTCTGGCGGAATAACCTCCCGGGCGGCGAGACTGGGCCCCTGCCTGCGTGGGGCCCGGGCTGTGGGATAGGGCTCGACTCCACTGGGCTGGGCGCAATGGAGTGGTGGAATGGACTGAGAGCCACCATGCCAGCCTTACCGTCTCTGCCAGTGCGGGGCTGAAAGATGATCAAGTCGTGGAGGCTACGGGAGGCTCTTTAGCTTTTTAAAGCCACTTGCATTATCTGCCACCAGCTGTCTGCCATCGGGTGAGACGCCGGTGAGGGTGGTAATGCTGTGGTATATCGCGCCGCTGCCGCGGTCTAACCGCCCCGCCGCGCGACCATGCTAGCCACTGTTGACTGGCAACTTCTTGTTGGAATACGGCCTTCGAGCTTGACGGCGTACGCCGCAAGGCCTGTGACGAGGCAACACCTGTCTTGTCGCTCACCCTGGTTTCTCCTTGGCGAAAAGGCCTAACACGGTCGGCCTTTGGGGACCCAATTGGATCAGAGTTTTACCTTTGAGGCGCTGCGTCCATGACCGCAGGCCAATTCTTGCCCCAGGTTCGTAGCCAAGTAGTCCGTTGACACTACCTGGGTCGCTGGTGTTGCATAGGCGCCAATGGACTGCAAACAGTCCAATTCCAGTTGGGGAGACCATGAACACACCTTCTGGCATGCTGACTCTCGACCAGCTTCGTTCGATGGTCGAGGCGGGCGAGATCGACACCGTCCTGGTGGCCATCACGGACATGCAGGGCCGGTTGCAGGGCAAGCGCTGCACCGCCCGGTTCTTCCTCGACGAGGTCGCCCGGCATGGCACCGAGGGCTGCAACTACCTGATGGCCGTCGACGTCGAGATGAACACTGTGGACGGTTTCGCGATGTCGTCCTGGGAACACGGCTACGGCGACCTTCTCATGCGCCCGGACATCAACACGCTACGGCGGATTCCGTGGTACCCCGCGACGGCGCTGGTGCTGTGCGACGCGGAATGGCTGGACGGATCGCCGGTGCTTGCGTCCCCCCGCCAAATCCTGCGCCGTCAGCTCGAACGCCTCGACGACCTGGGGTACGACGCATACGCCGCCACCGAGCTGGAGTTCCAGCTTTTCAACAACTCCTACGAGGACGCGTCTCGGTGCGGCTACCGCGACCTCGAGGCGTCCAGCCAGTACAACATCGACTACTCGATGATCGGCACCGGGCGGGTCGAGTTGCTGTTGCGCGACGTCCGCAACGGTATGGCGGGTGCCGGTATGTACGTCGAGACGGCCAAGGGAGAGTGCAACCTCGGCCAGCACGAGATCGGCTTCAGGTACAACACCGCGCTGACAACGTGCGACAACCACTCCCTGTACAAGACCGGCGCGAAAGAGATCGCGGCCGGGCATGGCAAGAGCATCAGCTTTATGGCGAAGTACGACGAGCGCGAGGGCAACTCCTGCCACATCCACTTCAGCCTGCGCTCCAAGGCCGGCGATGCCGTCTGCGCCGGGGATGGGAAGCATGGCTTCTCCCCGCTGATGGAGCATTTCCTGGCCGGCCAGATCGCCTGCATGGAAGAGCTGACGTACTTCTTCGCACCCAACATCAACTCCTACAAGCGCTACGTGCCGGGGAGCTTCGCGCCGACGGCAATCGCCTGGGGGATCGACAATCGGACCTGCGCCCTTCGCGTGGTCGGCCACGGTGAGTCGCTGCGGCTGGAGAACCGAGTGCCCGGTGCCGACGTCAACCCGTATCTCGCCGTGGCGGCGTTGATCGCGGCGGGATTGCACGGGGTCGAGAATGAGTTGCCCCTGGAGCCCCCGTACGAGGGCAACGCCTACGCGTCGGACCTGGTGCATGTGCCGTCGACACTGCGCGACGCAGCCGCCAAGCTGGAGGGCTCGGAGCTGGCGCGAAAGGTGTTCGGCGACGAGGTGATCGACCACTATCTGAACGCGGCCAGGGTCGAGCTCACGGCGTTCCATGTGGCAATCACCGACTGGGAGCGGGCTCGTGGCTTCGAGCGTCTCTGAGCCACGACGGCCGCGGATCGGCCTCTCGACGTACCTCGAGGTGGCGTCGTGGGGGGTGTGGAGCCGGCCGGCCGCGATCGTGCCGCAGGTCTATCTCGACGCGGTTACCGGGGCAGGCGGCCAACCGGTGTTGCTGCCGCCAACGCCGACCGACCCGGGTGTGCTCGACGTCTGTGACGGGCTGCTGCTGATCGGGGGCGCGGACGTAGAACCGGCGTTCTACGGCGCACTCCCCCATCCAGCCACGGACGGGACCTCGCGAGCGCGAGACCGCCACGAGAGGCAGCTCTTCGAGGCCGCAATGACTAGAGGGCTGCCGGTGCTCGGCGTGTGCCGCGGCGCCCAGCTGATGACGGCGGCGCTCGGCGGCACGCTGCACCAGCACCTGCCGGAGCTGCTCGGCCACGACGGGCATCGCCCCGAGCCTGGTGTGTTCGGCACGACCACCGTCCGCACCCTGCCGGGCAGCCTGACGGCTCATGTCCTCGGCACCGAGGCCAAGGTGCCCTGCTACCACCATCAGGGACTGGGTGCGATCCCGAGCCCGCTGGTCGCGACCGCGTGGGCGGACGACGGACTGGTCGAGGCTGTGGAACTCGCGGGCGCCGACTGGGTGCTCGGCGTGCAGTGGCATCCCGAGGAGAACCCCGAGGACCGGAGGCTGTTCGAGGCGCTGGTCAGCGCGGCCCGTGAGCGATCGGAGCGGCAATGACGACATACGACGTGATCAACCCGGCTACCGAGAAGATCGTCGAGTCGGTCCAGCTGGCCGATGCCGAGCAGACCGACGCGGCGATCAGCCGCGCGGCTAGCGCTGCCGCGGCATGGAGGGCGGTCGCTCCGGCGGACCGTGCCCGGCTGCTGCGCCGGTTCGCCGAGGAGGTCGGCGCCGACCTCGAGCATCTGGCACAGTTGGAGGTCGCGAACGCCGGCCACACGATCGGCAACGCGCGCTGGGAGGCGGGCAATGTCCGCGACGTGCTGCACTACTACGCCGCCGCTCCGGAGCGGCTTATCGGCCAGCAGATCCCGGTCGCCGGCGGGCTTGACGTGACGTTCCACGAGCCGCTCGGCGTGGTGGGCGTGATCGTGCCGTGGAACTTCCCGATGCCGATCGCCGGCTGGGGCCTCGCGCCAGCCCTGGCGGCCGGGAACACCGTCGTGCTGAAACCCGCCGAGCTGACTCCGTTGACCGCTATCCGGCTGGGCGAGCTGGCGCTTCGCGCCGGCCTTCCCCAGGACGTGTTCACCGTCTTGCCCGGCAAGGGATCCGTCGTCGGTGAGCGGTTCGTGAAGCATCCCGCCGTACGCAAGATCGTGCTCACCGGGTCGACCGAGGTCGGCAAGCACATCATGGCCGGATGCGCGGACCGGGTGAAGAGGGTGACCCTCGAGCTCGGCGGGAAGAGCGCGAACATCGTCTTCGCCGACGCCGACCTTGAGCGTGCTGCGGCGAGCGCACCCGGTGGGGTGTTCGACAACGCCGGCCAGGACTGCTGCGCGCGATCACGGATCCTCGTGCAGCGGCAGGTCTTCGACCGGTTCATGGGCATGCTCGAACCGGCGGTGCGGGCCGTCCGCGTCGGAGACCCCGGCGACGAGCACACCGACATGGGACCGCTGATCTCCGCAGCCCACCGGGAGAAGGTCGCCTCCTACGTGCCGGACAGCGCGCCGGTGGCGTTCCGCGGCAGCGCGCCCGACGGGCCTGGCTTCTGGTTCGCGCCGACCGTGCTCGCACCCGACTTCCCCGACCACCCCAGCATGGTCGAGGAGATCTTCGGTCCGGTGGTCGCCGTGTTCCCCTTCGACGACGAGGCCGATGCGATCCGGATCGCGAACGACACCGAGTTCGGCCTGTCCGGCTCGATCTGGACCCGCGACGTGGGACGTGCGCTGAGGGTGTCGCGGGGAGTGGAGGCCGGTAACCTCTCGGTCAACTCGCACTCGTCGGTGCGTTACGGCACGCCGTTCGGTGGGTTCAAGCAGTCGGGCCTCGGGCGCGAGCTCGGCCCGGACGCGGTGGCCGCGTTCACCGAGACCAAGAACGTCTTCATCTCGACGGAGGATTGACCGATGGCTCAGATCTTCCCCCGGCTGCAGGGCCGGGTTGCGGTCGTCACCGGCGGCGCCAGCGGGATCGGCATCGCGACCGTTCGAAGGCTCGCCGCCGAAGGTGCCAGGGTGGTGGTCGCCGACCGTGACACCACCGGCGGATCCGTCGCCGCCAAAGAGGTTGACGGGCTCTTCGTCGAGGTCGATGTCACCAACGAGCAGGCCGTCGGGAATCTGTTCGCGACAGCGCACTCGACATGGGGCCGCGTCGACATCGCGTTCAACAACGCCGGCATATCGCCGCCCGATGACGACTCGATTCTCGAGACCGGCGTCGACGCGTGGCGCCGGGTGCAGGAGGTCAACCTGACGTCTGTCTACCTGTGCTGCAAGAGCGTCATCCCCTACATGCTCGAGCAGCAGAAGGGCTCGATCATCAACACTGCGTCCTTCGTGGCGGTGATGGGGGCAGCGACGTCGCAGATCTCCTACAGCGCGTCGAAGGGCGGGGTGTTGTCGATGAGCCGCGAGCTCGGCGTGCAGTTCGCGCGGCAGGGCATCCGGGTCAACGCGCTGTGTCCCGGGCCGGTGAACACGCCACTGCTGCGGGAACTCTTCGCCAAGGACGTCGAGCGAGCGCAACGCCGGCTGGTCCACGTACCGATGGGACGCTTCGGTGAGCCGGAGGAGATGGCGGCCGCTGTGGCCTTCCTGGCCAGCGACGACTCGTCCTTCATGACCGCCACCACGTTCCTCGTCGACGGTGGCATCTCGGCCGCCTACGTCACGCCGACATGACCAGCGAGCAGTCCCGTCAGCGGGCTCACCCGTGCCGACGAGGCGGTCTTCCGCCCCGTGCGGGAGGGCAACGCGTTCGAGGAGACCGTCGAGCGACTATTGCAGGCGATCAGACTCGGCGTCGTCGTCTCCGGCGAGCGGCTGCCGGCCGAGCGCGACCTGGCGGCCCGGTTCCGAGTGTCCCGGGTGACACTGCGGGAGGCGATCCGGGCGCTTGCCGACGCGGGGTACGTCGAGTCGCGGCGCGGGCGGTACGGCGGAACGTTCGTGCGCGCGGAGCTGCCACGACGCAGCCCGACTGACGCCCGAACCGCTGCGAAGCGGCTCGGGCCGGGGCTGGAGGACGCGCTGCTGCTTCGGGCCGTGCTCGAGATCGGAGCCGCGGAGGCCGCCGCGGCCGCCGCCCTGACCCAGGCCGAGCGGCATCACCTGCGGACACGGCTCGCCGGGTGCGCAGACGCCAGCCTCGAGGACTACCGGCGGATGGACTCTCGGCTGCACCTGGCGATCGCCGAGGTGACCGGCTCTGCATCGCTGACGTCAGCGATCGCCGACGTGCGGATGCGGCTCAACGAGCTGCTCGACGCGATCCCATTGCTGGAGCGCAATATCGAGCACTCCAACGAACAGCACGAGGGGATCGTCGAGGCCGTGCTGGTGGGCGACCCGGAGGCGGCGCGACAGCAGATGGCCGAGCACCTGTCCGGGACGGCGGCCCTGCTGCGCGGCTTCCTCACCTGACCGTGGCCAGTCGAGTCTGGGCTAATGCCGCCCACCCAGGTAGCGCTCGAGCCGGAACGCTGCGCCGGCCTCCGAGCCCGACCCGTCCAGCACCAGCCGCCGGATCTCATCAGCCGCACCGGAGCCAACGTGAGCC
>CAWILN010000005.1:0-227270 GCA_963836855.1 uncultured Actinomycetota bacterium
CGTTGACCAGCGCTGGCTCGGCATCCACCTCGACCACCACGGCCGCGGCGCCGAGCCGGGCTGCCTCCAGCGTCTCGCCGAGCACGTAGCAGACGGCATGACCGAAGAACTTGACCTCGGACGGGAACAGCGGCTCGTCGTGCTTGACGCCGGCATCGTTGACGCCCGGCACGTCGTCGGCGGTCAGCACCCGGACCACCCCGGGCACCTCGTACGCGGGCCGTACGTCGAGCTTGGTGATCTTGCCCTTCGCGACGAAGACCTGCACCGGATAGGCGTGCAGGCAGTCCTTGGTGCGGGCGACAAGGTCGTCGGTGTAGAGCGCGCGTCCGGTGACGTGGAGTGCCGCGGACTCGTGCGGGATGGCGTTGCCGACCTCGTAGGAATCCGGCCCGGAGTCGGGTCGCTGGGAGAGGTGACTCATGTGAGCGCTCCTGTCGTGCTCTCGTAGTAGAACTTCAGCAGCGACTGGCCCATCATCGCCGACCGGAAGGCCGCACTCGCCCGCATGTCGTCGATCGGAGTGCCTTCGGCAGCCATCACCTCCGCGGCGGCCTCTACCGTCGCCTCGTTCCACGGTTGGCCGACCAAGGCGGCTTCTGTCGCCGACGCCCGCAGCGGAGTGGCAGCGATGCCGCCGAGCCCGATCCGGGCCTGCCCAACGACACCACCGTCCAACCGGACGGCATACCCGACGGCGACGCTGGAGATGTCGTCGAAACGCCGCTTGGCGATCTTGTGGAAGGCGGCCAGCGGCGCCAGCGGACGCGGGATCCGGATCGCCTTGATCAGCTCGTCGGGCCGGCGCACCGTCTGCCGATAGCGGGTGAAGTAGTCGGCCAGCGGGACCGTACGCTCGCCGTCGACGGAGGCGAGCACGAGTTCTGCCTCGAGCGCGAGCAGGGCGGGCGGGAAGTCGCCGATCGGTGAGGCTGTGCCGAGATTGCCTCCGAGCGTCGCGCCGTTGCGGATCAGTCGCGACGCGAACTGCGGAAATACCTGGTCGAAAAGCGGGATGGCTCCGTCGAGGCGGCGCTCCAGTTCGGTCAGGGTGAGTGCCGCACCGAGAGTGAAGGCATCGTCGTCGACCTGCATCTCGCGCAGGCCCGGGATCTGGTCGATGCCCACCACGAACGGCGCCCGGCGCCCGCGGAGGTTGACCTCGACACCCCAGTCCGTCGAGCCGGCTACGAGGACCGCGTCGGGACGCTGGTGGATCAACTCGAGGGTCGCGGTCAGGTCGGCGGGCCGTACGTACTCCGTGCCGTTGTTGGCGATTCGGGTGGCTGGCGAAACCGGTGCAGCTTCGGAGTGGCGCTGTGCGAAGCGATCGTCGGCAGCCGGCTCGCCCAGCGCGTAGGCCGCGTCCCGGATCGGCCGATACCCCGTGCAGCGGCAGAGGTTGCCACTCATCGCGTGTAGGTCGAAGCCATTCGCGCCGTGCTCCGGCTCGTCGGCGGCCCCGGGGTGGGCATCGGCAGCGCGACCCGCGCGATAGAACTCAGCGGCCATCGAGCAGACGAAACCTGGCGTGCAGTAGCCGCACTGCGAGCCGCCGCGAAGTGCGATCTCACGCTGGACCGGATGAAGATCGTCGGGAGAACCCAAGCCCTCTGCGGTGAGCACGTCTTGCCCTTCCAGACTCGCCGCTGGGATGAGGCAGGCGTTGATACACACCCACTCAGTCGTGTTGTCGCCGGTGGTACTCGGCCGAGCCACCAGGATCGCGCACGCCCCGCACTCCCCCTCGGCACAACCCTCCTTGGCACCTGTAAAGCCGAGGTCGCGGATCCAGTCCAGCGCCGAGGTGTGTGGCGGCAGGTTGCCGAAGGTCACGGTGCGGCCGTTGACCTTTGCGTCAGGTGTGATCATCGGCTCCCCCTCTGTCCAGTCTGACGGTCCGTCGGCAGCCCATGGCGCGGCGTGTCACTTCAGCAGCCACCGGCTGCGGCGGAGGTTGGGTTCGTGGTTAGAGCGTACGCGTGGCGCATGACCGGTGGAAAGGCTCCTCCGGATATTAATTTCCGCTATCCGGAAACAAGCCTTGGATGCGAGCCCTCGGGGTCGAGAGCCTACGAGGCAGAGCATGATCAAGAGTGGGCTCGCCGCTCCGCCTCGGAGATTGCCCACGCGGCATTGACCAGGCCGATATGGCTGAATGCTTGTGGAAGGTTACCGAGTAGCCCGCCGGTATCTGGGTGTACTTCCTCCGCCAGCAGGCCGAGATCGTTGGCGTAGGCAGCGGCCCGCTCGAACACCACACGGGCTCGATCAACCTGATCGGCCGACTCCGACCGGCGAGCGCATCGCCCAGCAGCCGGTCCAGATCCTCAACCACTCACTCCGACGTCCAAGGAGCCTCGAAGGTTGAACCCGATCCTGGCTCATGGGCGGCCTCCAAGCGCCAACCCTTTCGGGCAACGACCCCGAAAGCAAGGCGGCACTAAAAAACGATCGTACGGCTTGCCGTATACCTAAACCAGGGGCCCCCTACCAGGGAGTCCCACGGGTGCGACGGAGCCGTCGACGCGCGAAGGTGGATTCCTGACACAACCCTGACACAACCCAAGGAGGCCGCTATGAACATGACGGATGTCCACAGCGACGCGAGCGGGACCGCGAGCGTCAAGAACATCGACATGAAACTTGAGGCGGTCGTCATCCCCGTCTCCGATGTCGACCGCGCGAAGGAGTTTTACGGGAAGCTCGGGTGGAGGCTCGACGCCGACTTTCCTTTCGATAACGGCTTCCGGGTCGTCCAGTTCACACCGCCTGGCTCGGGGTGCTCGGTTCAATTCGGCACGAACATCACACCGGCCGCGCCCGGTTCGTTACGGGGCCTCTACCTGATCGTCTCGGACATCGAGGCCGCGCGCGACGAGCTCGCCGCCCGGGGTGTCGAGGTCAGCGAGGTGTTTTACCCCGGGACGCCGGGCGCTCAGTTCCAGCCAGACGACACGAGCGCTCGAGTCAATGGGCCAGCGCCGGATCACGCCAGCTACAGCTCATTCGCCACGTTCAGCGACCCGGACGGCAACGGCTGGCTGCTTGCAGGAGGTCACGACACGGCTGCCCGGCCGGATCGATACCGCCAAGACGTCGTTCGCCTCGGTGAACGACTTGCAGCAGGCGTTGCGGCGTGCGGCGGCTGCCCACGGCGAGCACGAGAGCCGCACAGGGCAGCATGACGAGTACTGGCCCGACTGGTATGCCGAGTACATGGTCCGGGAGCAGGCCGGCGAGGAACTGCCGACGTGAGCGACTACGACGTGATCGTTATCGGCGCCGGCTCGCCCGGCGAGCACTGCGCGGGTGCGCTGGCCGAGGGCGGCCTGCGTGTCGCGCTCGTCGAGCGCGAGCTTGTCGGCGGGGAGTGCTCGTACTGGGCGTGCATCCCGTCGAAGACCCTGCTGCGCCCGGGCGAGGCTGTGCATGCCGCGAACGACGCGGCCGCGATTGCACAGGTCGACGTCGATGCGTCGCTCGCTTGGCGCGACTTCATGGTCTCCAACTACTCCGACGCCGGTCAGGAGCGCTGGCTCGCAGAGAACGGCATCGACCTGTTTCGCGGCACTGGCCGACTGGCGGGCCCGGGTGTTGTCGAGGTGGATGGCGTCCGCCACACCGCCGACCACGTAGTGCTCGCGAACGGTGCGGATCCGATAATCCCGCCGATCCCAGGCCTGCGCGGGCTTGAGGGGATCTGGACGAACCGGGAAGTGACCGGGATGAAGGCCGTGCCCCGCCGGCTGCTCGTGCTCGGCGGAGGGCCGGTCGGCGTCGAGATGGCGCAAGCGGTCCGTCGCTTCGGCGGCGAGGTCGCGCTCGTGGAGGACGCTCCGCACCTGCTCCCGCGCGAGGCCACGCCGCTCGGTGAGGCAGTCGCCGATACGCTGCGCCGCGACGGCATCGAGCTCTTACTCGGCGTCAGGGCTGCTGCCGCCCGGCGCGAAGGCGACGAGTACGTCCTCGAGGTCGATGCCGACCGCGAGCTGCGCGGCGATCGGCTGCTGGTCGCCACCGGCCGGCGGCCGCGCGTAGACAACATCGGTCTAGACACCGTCGGCGTGCATGCCGACGCACGGGGCGTCCCGGTCGATTCGCGGCTTCGCGCGAGCGAGCGCTTATGGGCGGTCGGCGACATCACCGGCATCTGGCCGTCGACCCACGTCGGCAAGTACCAGGGCGAGGTCGTCGCGGCGAATATCCTCGGCGAGCCGCGAGAAGCCGACTTCGAAGCCGTCCCGCGAGTCGTCTTCACCGACCCGCAGGCGGCCGCCGCTGGAGCGACTGACGGCCGCTTCAGCGGGACCGCACGCCTGTCGGAGCTCGCGAAGACCGAGACCTACACGCGCGCGTACGCCGAGAGCAACGGATTCCTGACCCTGCTCGCCGACGGCAAGCGTCTGACCGGCGCGTACGCGCTCGGACCCGAGGCTGGTGAGTGGCTTCAGCAGGCGACGCTGGCGATTCGCGCTCGCGTGCCGATCGAGGTCCTGCGCGACACGATCCAGCCGTTCCCGACGTTCTCCGAGATCTACGTCGAAGCGCTCAAGGTGCTGCGTGAGCAGATCACGGCCGCGCAGCAACCGGTGGGAACTGGCACCGCCTGATCCTTCGCCACTCGACCCAGGGAGGACCCATGGTTACCCCGACTACCCTTCCGTCCGCGCAAGGCGAGCGGGACCTGCTCGGGCAGACCCTCGTCGTGATTGGGGGCAGCGCCGGCATCGGTTTCGAGACGGCGCGGCTTGCGCACGAGGAGGGAGCCGCGGTGATCATCACGGCCCGCAACCCGGACCGCCTGCACAATGCCGGCCTAGAGCTTGGCGCCAGCATCGCAGCCTTTGACGCCACCGACTTTGACCGGCTCAAGAGGTTCTTCGACGAGCTGCCCACACCGATCGACCACGTGCTGGTCACTGGCCCCGGTCCCTACTATGCGCCGCTGGCGGAGCTCGACATCGAGGAGGTACGCCGCAACGTCGACGCTCATCTCATGCTGCCGTTACAGGTCGCTCGGAACGCCGCGGGCAAGGTTCGGCCGGGAGGGACACTGCTCTTCATGGGCGGCACCGGCGGCCGTCGCACGGCGCCGGGTGTCTCGGTGATCTCGGCGCTCTCGGCCGCGCTTCCCGCCCTGACGAAGAACCTGGCACTCGAGCTCGCGCCGATCCGCGTCAACCTGATCGCGGCAGGGTTCGTCGACACGCCGTTGTCGGCAACACTCCTCGGCGACCAGCTGGACGCGCGCCGCGAGCAGCTCCGCACCACACTGCCGGGAACTAGTCTCGTGGCCCTCCAGTGGACTCTGACGGGCTACCTCCTCACCGCGGCCGCGCTGTTGCTGGTACCGGAACACTCGCGGATGCTCGTCACGATCTTCTCGATTTGGGCGCCGCCTCGCGCCAGTGGAAGACCCTGGTCGGCCTGGCGGAGGACCCGGGTCGACGCCCAACACAGCGCTGGCAGTCCGGACTCGGGACGTCCGAGTTCGGCTCGGCCGCGAGGAGCTCGGTCGCTTTCCGTTCCTCGTCGACGCGCCTATCGCAGCGCAGTTAGGGCGTGGCCGAGTTCTCGACGCCGGGACGGGTGAGGTGACGCTCCGCCCAACGCCTGACCTGCTCCAGGGCCGGTAGCAACGCGCGACCTGCTTCGGTCAGCGTGTACGTCACCGATATAGGCGGTCCCTCCGCGACCGTGCGGGTGACCAGCCCGGCCCCCGTCAGCTCGCCCAGGCGGTCGGATAGAACCGAATCACTGATGCCGGGGACCGCCCGAGCTAGTGCCCGGAACCCAACCGGGCCGGAGCTCAACGTCCCCAGTAGCACCCCGGTCCAACGCTTGCCGAGCAGGTCGAACGCCCGCACCAGCGACTCATCAGCGGCAACGCATTCATCGGCGCCGATGGCGGTCCGGGCAGTGTGCTGGGCGACCATGGAACAAGACTAGCCTCACCGATGTTGCTAGGAAAACAGTAGCGCCTAGGATGATCGGAGTTAGTCGGGACGATGACGAACGCCACCACACCCACGATCGCAGTGCTCGGAGCCGGTCACGTCGGGCCGGCAATAGCCCGGCTCGCACTCGACGCCGGCCACAGCGTCGCGATCGCTACCTCGGGCAACCCAGGTCACCTGGAACTGGTCACGCAGCTGTTAATTCCCGGAGCCGAACCCCTATGGGCCGCCGACGCCATCGCGCGGGCTGACATCGTCGTACTAGCTATGCCGCTGCATCGCTTCCTACGGATCGACCCGAGTGCCCTGTCCGGAAAGCTTGTGATAGACGCGATGAACTACTGGCCACCCACCGACGGCAGGCTTCCGCCGCCCTTCGGCGACGAGAGCATCGGGACCAGTGAGGTCGTCGCTGGACGGCTGCCGGACGCCACTGTCGTCAAGACGCTCAACCACATCGGCTACCACGAGCTCGAGACCTACGCCCGACCCTCCGGCTCGGTGGATCGGCGCACGCTAGGTGTCGCAGGTGACGATCTCGACGCTGTAAACACGGTCAGTGCATTCGTCGACCGCATCGGCTACGACGCCGTTCCGGTAGGACCGCTCAGCGACGGCCGGGTACTGCAACCGGGCGGCCCAGTGTTCGGCGCAGTGCTGCGACGCGAGGACTTCGAGCGCGCGGTCCGCATCCGCTCCGGAGAGCAGAAGGCCTTCGGCCTCGCCGAAGAGCGCTACGTGCGGAGTGCCTGACATGACCGACCAGCCAACTAACTCGGTAGCCGGTACTGGCGAGGAGACTGCGTTCCCGCTAGTGCTCGGGCTCGATACCTTCGGGGACCGTACGAACGCTGCCAACGGCCAGCCGCTGTCACACGCTCAGACGATTCGCAATGTAATGGAGGAAGGCGTCCTGGCCGAACAGGTCGGGGTGGACTTCTTCGGCATCGGCGAGCACCACACGGACTACTTCCCTATGCCCGCAGGTGACGTCGTGCTCGCCTCCATCGCCGCACGCACCCAACGGATCCACCTCGGCTCCGCCGTCACTGTCCTCAGCTCAGACGACCCGGTCCGGGTGTTCCAGCGCTACTCGACCTTGAACGCTCTTTCGAGCGGTCGGGCTGAAGTCATCCTCGGCCGCGGGTCCAGCATCGAGTCGTTCCCGTTGTTCGGTTACGACCTGGCCGACTACGAGCAGCTGTTTGAGGAGAAGACCGCGCTCTTCGCTCAACTGCTCCAAGGTGGTCCTGTCACGTGGCAGGGCGCGACCAGGCCGGCGCTGCGCGACCAGGACGTCGTCCCCCACCTCGATGACGGACGGCGCCTTCCCACGTGGGTCGGTGTAGGCGGCAGTCCCCAGTCGGTCATTCGGGCTGCCCGCCTCGGCTTCTCCCTGATGCTGGCGATCATCGGAGGACGCCCCGCGCGCTTCGCGCCGTTCGCAGCGCTCTTCCAACAGGCACTCGCGAACTTTGGCCGACCGCCGCTTCCCGTCGGCGTGCACGGACCTGGTCACGTGGCGGCAACAGACGAGCAAGCACGTGAAGAGTTCTGGCCGCACTGGCGCGAGTTGATCAGGCTCGTCGCCGTCGAGCGCGGCTTCGCGATCCCCACCGAGGAGTCCTTCGCCTACGAGACCGGGCCACAGGGCGCTCTCTATGTCGGATCCCCCGAGACCGTGGCCCAGAAGATCGCGACGAACCTGCACACCCTGAGTGCCACGCGCTTCGACCTGAAGTACGGCGCCGGTGGCCTGCCCCACGAAACCCTCATGACCAACATCGAGCTGTACGGCCGCCAGGTCATCCCCCGTGTCCGGGAGCTCATGAAGGAATGACCCACGCAGACCCTCGGACGAGCCCGATGCGACGGCACGAAGTGGGTCACGGCGACCTGCTCGTCATGGGCGGCAGCTGCCAGCGCACGTGGGAGCATGTGGTGCCGAAACGCACCGGCCGGTCGGGCCCGGATCAGCATCCAGTTCCGACCGGCCGGTGTGCGTTGATCAGGCCGCGAGGCCGCCGAGCCAGTTCTGCCACGCCTCGGTCTCGGTCGACGGGTCGCGGTCGTCGAAGTAGTGCGCGGTCGCGAAGGCCATGTCGTTGTAGCCGTGGATCAGCATGTACATCGCGTCGTCGGTACGCATGCCCACGAAGCTCGGCGAGCCCACGAACTCCACGGTGCCGTCGACCGGCTCGATCCCGGGCACGCTGAGCCGCGCCGGCTGACCGTCCGCCGCGTCCGCGCTGACGCCGACCGCCGCCGTCATGGCCGCCCACGAGTCCTTGGTGATCGGCCCCGGCATGAACAGCGAGCCCTTCGCGGTGCGCGGTGCGAAGTGCTTCAGGTAGACGGCGAGCTTCGTCATGTAGGCGCGGTCGCCGACGGACAGGCCGTTGTATTCGGCCTCCCAGTTCTCGCCGAGGAGACCACTGTGCACAAAGCGCACCACCGCGCCGCCGCCGTCGCGCGACTCGATGAGCCACTCGATGGCCATGAACGTGCCGTCCGGGTTCTTGTCCTCCTGCGTCGCGTAGCGGTGACCGGGTTCCCAGACCGTGATGCTGGAGCTGGACACCTCGCCGAACATGTTGAACGTGCTGGTCTTGCTGGCGCTATCGATTTCGGTGCGCCCCATGAGCCAGGAGTCGACTCCCGGCCCCGACGCGATCGCCTCCCACACCTCGTCCGGCGTGGCGTCGACGGTGATCTCGTCGCGTACCTCGAATGGATGCGTCATGACTGCTGCTCCTCTGCTGGCGGGTCGGCGTCTTCGGTGATGCTCGGGTGCACCGCGACGATAAGGCGGTGCGGCCGACCGGTTTCGGTGTGATATTTGCTGATAATTCCGGTGAGCGCGTCCGTGAGCTCACCCACGAACGCGGCGCGATCAGCCGGCTTCGCGAACCGCACTTCGGCATCGAGCCCGAACGTGGCGAGCGGCTTGTTGGCCTGCGCCGCCCCGTTGATGAGCGCGCCCGTCTCCCGAACGAGCCGCGCGGCGAGCGCGAGCAACCAGCGCGCGGACAGCCGATCGGGCGACCGGGCCGGATCGGGCGCGACCGCGGCGAGCGCGGCCGGCGAGATCACGTAGGCCGCGGCGGAAGCCTGCACGACCCGCTCGGTCATGTTGCCCTTGCGACGCTCCTCGACCAACTCCACCAGACCGTGCTGCTCAAGGGTCTTGACGTGGTAGTTGACCTTCTGCCGAGCAAGCCCAAGCCGCGCCGCGAGTGTGGTCGCGGTGTGTGGCTCGGCCAGCTCCGCGAGCATCCGCGCCCGGATCGGATCGAGCGAGACCTCCGCGGCTGCGGCATCCTCGATCACTGCGACATCTTGCATGCCGGTAACTCTGTCACCGACAATTCTAATTGTCAAGACGGTAAGAGCTGTCTGGAAGAATTTTCTTTTCAATGCACAGCCGCGCGCGGCGCACTAAGACTTCGCGCCAGCCGATACGAGAGACTCGCCGTCCGCTACCTCGCCACCATCCGCATCGCCGCCATCAACGAATGGCTACCCAGGCACTTATGAAACACGGGCTAGGCGGCGAGGGCGCGAGTCAGTGCCGCGTCGAGGTGTCGATGCCCTACGGTCTCGTAGCCGAGCACTGTTACGAGGGGCGCGAGCATGAGGACGACAAGGCAGACTGCCATCGGCAAGCCGGCGGATGCGAGGAGCACTGCGAGCGCGAGTATTGCCGCGGTTCCGGCAAGAAGTGCGACGTGGAACGGGTCTCCGGCGCGGACCAAGTAGGTGTACAGCGCTCCGAGTGCGACCACGAACACCGCGACCGGCACTGCCACCGTCAGCACGGTGGCAGTCGCCCCGATGTGGGCCTCGTGGCCGATGTATCCGCCCTTACCACGCTCGGCAATGACCGGACCGATGATCTCGATTGACATGAACACCACAGCCCAAGCGAAGAACACCCCGACGGTGATCCCGGCGAGCATCAGCGCGACCCACCCCAGCTGCGCGACGCCGATGGTGATCGCATACGTTTGGCAGGCCCGACGCCGCGGCTGATCCTGCCGGGCGGCCCGTAGCCACAAGAAGATCATCGCCACCCGCATCACCACATAACCTGCAACAGCGACGGCGCTGTCGATGGTGCTGCCTGCGTCAATGGAGTGAAACACCTGGGGAAGCCCCAGTGCCAGGACAATTACCCCGACCATTTGCACCATCGTCGCCACTCGGTACGCCCAGTCATCGGTGTCGTAGGCCGAGGCGAACCAGGAGTAGTTGATCCAACACCAGCAGACCGCAACGATCGCTATAACGAAGCCGACCAAGCCCGCAGCGAAATGACTCTCGGCCAGCAGGTGAGCGAACTGCTCGGCGGCCACGCCGAACGCGACCACAAACGTCAGGTCGTACAGCAGCTCCAGCGGTGTCGCAGCCCGGTGCTGCTCCTCCGGATCGCGCCCAGACATCAGCCGCAGCCGGTGCGCCCGCGACTGCTCGGGCGTGGTCATTGGGCCGCAGATCAGGTTGTGCTATGCGCCGTTGCCATATCACCGATCCCTTCTGAGTCGTTCCCCTGACTGTGTCACGCGCGCCGTGCAGGCAGCATCAGTTTTCGAGCCGAAACTCCATGCCGCTAAGTGCAGAGTCCGGACACGGGGATCGACCGGCAGCGTGGTCGATGTCGTTGGCTTGGTCGAGGCGCTGCCGCCCTGGGTCCTCGTCGGCGGCGAGATCTTGGGAGATCATGTTGTTGACCAGCGGCAGACCGACTCTGTCGATCTTGCGTGCAGCGAGGCAACATGTAGGTCCGGTAGGCCTCGATGCCCTCAAGGCCTTCATGGCGGTATTGGAACTGGACACTTTCCCCTCGACACCTGATCCGAGGAGGCCATGTGAGCAGCGAGCGACCACGTACGGATCTCGACCGCCGTGAGGTCGGCCTGTGCCGTCCGAGGTGAGTCTGTTCGGCAGCCGTTGATGGTGGACCTGAGCGGCAGTTTCGACGCCATCGTCGTGGGCAGCGGCTTCGGCGGTGCGGTGGCGGGCGCCCGTTTGGCCCAGGCCGGTCTGCGGGTGGCGATTCTGGAGCGTGGCCGGCGTTGGCCACGGGGTTCGTTTCCGCGTGACGACACCGATCTGAAGGCGGGCTGGTTGTGGGAAGTCGGCGGCGGACTATTCGACATTCGCTGGCTGGATCGGATGGTGAGTGTCCATGCAGCAGGTTGGGGCGGCGGGTCTCTCGTCTACGCCAATGTGTTCGCTCGACCCTCCGATGAAACCTTCCGCCCCCATTGCCCGCTCAGCTACTCGCGGGCCACGTTGGATCGGTACTTCGACCTGGCGGCGCACATGCTCGAGGTTCGGCCGATCCAGGTCGACCCCGCCACCGGCCAGGTGCCGGTGCGTACACGCGCCATGGAGGATCTGGTTGAACGGATGGATAGGGCGGCCGGAACGGTGCGGCCCAACCTCGCGGTCCGCTTCGCCGCCGACCCGAGCGTGCAGCTCGCGAACCGACACGGTGTTCCGCAATACGGCTGCACCTTCGTCGGCGAGTGCGTGATCGGCTGCAATCAGGGCGCGAAGAACAGCTTGGACTACAACTACCTGGCCGTCGCGGAACGCGCCGGTGCGGTCGCATTGACCACGGCCGAGGTGATCCGAATCGAACCCCACGACGACGGCTACACCGTGACCTATCGAGATCACACCGACGGTGGTGTCCGTCGCGTGCTGACCGGGCGATCGTTGTTCCTGGCCGCCGGCGCGGTCGGCACCACCGAGTTACTGCTGCAATCCCGCGACGTGGACAAGACGCTGCCGGACCTGTCACCGCGGCTCGGTGAAGGTTTTTCCGGGAACGGCGACTACTTGTCCCTGATCCGCCGGACGCGGACACTTCTGGATCCCGAACGCGGCCCGGCCATAACCACGACCAGCGTGGTCGACTTCGACGAAGCCGCCACCCAGGTCTGGTTCCAAGTGCAGGACGGGGCCTACCCGGCTGTACTTTCCCGCCTCGGCGCCAGCCTCGACCCCACCCGGCGCATGCGTGACCGCCTCCGTCGCGTCCCGCCGGCAATACGATCGCGTGCGGCGCCGCACGCGAACCGCCACCAACGCAGCCGGTCGATCATGGCGTTGCTGTTGATGGGCCGCGACGCCTCCCAGGGCCGACTGGTGCTTGATCATCACAACGAAGCATCGGTTCAATGGGACAACCGGGCCAATCGCAGGCTTTACCGAGCCGAAGGGCAGGTGGGCCGGGCTGTCGCCCGGATGCTGGGCGGGCGCGCGTCGGATGCACTGACGTGGAGCCTGCTGCGTCGAGCCGTCACCGTGCACAGCTTGGGCGGGGTCCCGATGGGCATCGACCGTGCTCACGGAGTGATTGACGAGTACGGCGAGGTGCACGGTTATCGCGGTCTGTACGTGGTCGACGGCGCCGCCGTTCCCAGCGCCACGGGCGTGAACCCCTCCGCCTCGATCCTCGCGATGGCTGAACGCAACGTCGAACGAGCCATCCGCCGCATTACCGGCGACGAGCTGTGGGAAGCTCCGGAGATGCCAGGCGTCACGCCGGCAGACGTACCCGAAGACCGAGCGATGCATCTCATGAGTACCCAGCGCGAGCAACGGTCGGGCAACGGCGTCCGATTCCACGAAGCCATGACCGGCTGGCTGCGGGCCGGCGGCACCAACCGTGCAACTCGACTGACGCTTGATGCGCACATCGCCGGCTGGGCACCGTTCCTACGTGAGCCCAGCCACCCGATTGCGATCTCGGGAGCCATAGACATTGGGGGAGTTGTCACGGCACGTCCGGTTACCGGCACGTTGGAACTCTTCCCCGCTGCGGGTGATGTCGCGATGCGTTACCGGATCCGCACGACCGAGGACGACGGTGACACTCTCGTTCTTGTTGGCACCAAGCATCAGCACCGCCGCAACCCCCTTTGGCTCTGGTCAGACCTGACCACTTTGGATATCGAGACAGCTGACACCGTTGGTCGCCTCCGGATCTCCCCGCTCGAAACGCTGAAACTTGCGAGCTCGATCCGCGGGGACGCGTTCACCCGCGGCAAGCGTGCCGCCGCCGTAGTACGTTTTCTGATGTTCTTCACCAGAAGCGCTCTACGCGGCTTGATGCGCCCGTAGCGATGGCGTCGGCATGAATGGGCAGGCGGGTAGACAATTACCGGGGCCGAGATCGGGACGCCACTCAGATCTCGCTCGCGACCTCGTCCCACTCCCGCAGCGTCCAGGCCTTGATCACGCCCTCGTTGACGAACGGGTCATCGCGGACGAACTCCTCGGCGGCCTCCCGGGACCCGAACACCGCCATTGAACCCTCGGCCTGCGGGTCACCGAACGTTCCGACCAGCAGGAGATCCCCGCGATCACGGAACTCCTTCAGCCGCGCCAGGTGCCGCGGATAGACCGGCGGCGCCTTGGACATGACGTCGTCGGTCGATTCGTAGAACAGCACAAACTTCTGCACCATCCCTCCTTCGTGATCGGGCCTCATTGTGTCACTTCAGAGATAGGGCCAACCGGCGTGGGCCGGTACGCAGCCGTTACTCAGAAGTGTCGCTCAGCCCGCCGATCGCGATCGTGGCGGCGGCCAATACGCCGGTGGCTAACGCCGTTCCCGAGGTGTGTCCGACGCGGACGAGGTCGTCAATTGCGTGGTCGAGCCGACCCTGCCACACGGTCCCGGACATGGTTCGTAGCAGTTTCTTCACCTGGGGGATTGACTCCCCGCGGACCGCGCAACGCAGCAAAGCGGCTGACAGATCGGTCGTACCAGCCGCCAAGCTGGGCAGTACAGCCAGTCGCAGCGGCTCGGCCCTCTGGCCGAAGGACCATAACCCGGTAAAGAGGCCAGCAAGCACGTCATCACCTGCTGGTGTGAGCCCGGGCCCGACCCCGAGCAGCCGCCGGACCAGTTCAGCCGCCGCTTCGGGGGAGTGCACGTCGTCCAGCGTCGCGGGCAGGCGTAGCTCAGGGTCGGCGGACTTGCTGCGGGCGAGCCGGTACCGAAGGTGATCGCAGGCATGGGGATCCGGTATCAGGGCCCTCGGCGCCCGGAGCGAGACCAGCCGCGAGACCCGACAAGTCCAGTTGCCGACGTGTACGGCGCCTGACCCCACTACGACGGGGCCGCTCAGGTAGGTGAGCGGGAACTCGCGGCTCGACGTCGGCAGGATCAACCCGATTGGCAGCCGAACAGCATCCAGGCTGAGCAGGGCGATGACCTCACCATCCGCCAACCGCAGGTACAGCGCGGTCGCAAACCGACCCAGGACATCGACCGGTCGGACCGGCCCACTGATCAGGTCCTGGACCCGGGCCGGACCCGCGACGGCCACATGGGCAGACAGCAGCAATGACGACATTGCT
This sequence comes from uncultured Actinomycetota bacterium, assembly GCA_963836855.1. Classification (GTDB taxonomy): domain Bacteria; phylum Actinomycetota; class Actinomycetes; order Propionibacteriales; family Propionibacteriaceae; genus Microlunatus. The sequence goes on from CAWILN010000005.1 coordinate 14,340, forward strand.
TACGTCACTTCGAGGGTGAACTCAGGTTGGTGCTCCAGTGTGTTGGACACGTAACAGAAACGTTTCGCTTCTGGCAGCAGGTCCTCTACAACAGACCGCGGGCTGTCGGACGAGATCGACAACGAGATCTGGTCGAACTTCAGCCCGGCGTATCGACCCACAGCTATCACGTCCAGGCCGAGGAGATCGACCCCCCGCTTGCGGGCCACCCATGCGAGTGCGAGAGCTAGGCAGGAACTGACCGAAACCAGGAGGAGATCAGTTGGCTGTGGTCCTGTGTCGGTCCCGCCGGAGGTCGCCGGCTCATCGACGACGACCTCGAAGTTCCCGGCCTGCGTCACCGCCCGCATCCCACCGTTCCAGCGGGTGCGTACGGTCCGCTCGGCCATCTCCGCCTCCTTCCGTACACCCTCATCGTGCCGCCAGGCTGCGCACTGCCGCCCGGAAGCACTCGATAGGGGCAGCCGCCACCCCGGCACCGATCTGGCCGACACCCGAACTCACGTGCAGGATCCCAGTCGTCACCCTCGGGGTGATGTTCAGCTCGACCACGCGGCGCACGTCCACACCGAGTGGAGTGCCTCGGTAGTTCCACGTGGGCAGCTTGAACCGGCTGCTCTCCTGGGCACAGATCGACGTCATCTGTTCGGTCATCGATGCCGCCTCGGCCAGCCCGCCCGGGAGAAAGCCGGCGACAGCAGGAGAGCCGGCCGCGGCCGCTCCGCCCAGGCCCACGAGCTCGAGGATGGCGCTGTCCCCAATGTCGGGAGCGCCCGTCTCCGGACCGTAGTCCGGGTAGTACATGGCTTGCTCGACCGCGGGCGCCGCTGCTACGAAGACCTCGTCGGAGCCGGCCAACCGGATGCCGTATGACGTGCCGTTGCGGCACATCATGGTGACGATGCTCGCTCCCTCTACCTGTTCAGCCCACATCGCGGCGGACTTCGCAGCGGCCATCGCCAGATTCAGGAAGAAGAGATGGTTGGCGGACAGGAACTCCGCCAGCGCGACTCGGCCGTCATCTGGGAGAGCGGCGATATCCGGCAGCAAGGTACGGATCAACAAGCTGGTCGTGCCTTGGGTCCTCATGTGTACGTCGTCGCCCATCTGCACGCCTTGGGCGGCAAGTCTGAAGAGGTCGATCGGACCAGACGACTCGACGATCAGTCTCAGCATCGGTGCCGCCACGTCGCGGAGGAAGTCCAGTCGGGCAATCGCCGACGGTGTTTCACGACCGAACCAGGCGGTCTCACCCGGTCCCTGGTTGATTGGCGCGAACGCCCGGGTGCCGCCGTCCCGGTTGTCGACGACAAAAACTGGCGCCGACGGGCCGATGGCACTCGCCATGGGCAGGACCGTGTCGTGTCGGTAGCCCGGGTCCAACGTCACCGCGCCGTCGGAGAGCATCCGGTCCGCTTCCTCGACGGTCTTTGCCCAGCCTTCCGAGACCGTGGCTGCACGTATCGAGCGGCGTAACGGGTCGCTGACGTCCGACCACTCGATCGCCGGGCCACAGTGCAAGAGCATCCGATCCGACATCCCTGGCACGACTTTCCCGGAAGCTGCCACGTCGACGAGCAAGGGGACAGACTCGTCCAGCCGGCGCACAACCTCGGCGTTGGCCACGTCGAGCTCCATGGACCGCTGCCCGTACAGACACTCCAGGTCCGCGACCAAGTCGAGCTGTCCGTCAGCCGGGATCCGCCAGTCCACCTGCTCAGCCGCGGTCGACTGATCACGCACCGCATCGGCGAACAGGGCCAATCCGATGTTGACGACCGCTACTTCATCCGGCAGTGCGATCGTCGGGCCCGGCTCGGCCGTCATACTTTCTCCTCCTGCTCGGCAATGAGTCTGGCCTGCTCGAGCAGTTGCCGCCTCGTCCGATCCAGCGCGGCTCGTCGTTGGCCGACTGCCGACCTGAGGTCGTCGGCCTTCATCTCACATTGCGCGAGCATAGACTCGACAGCTGCTGGCGCCGCACCACCCGTCCCTCGACGCGTCTCGATGATCACGCGTGGGTCGAGGGCCGGCTTGAGGTCCGTTGCGACCAGGCCCAACCGCTCCCCGGTAACGGCGATCGCAGCCTCGTCCAGCATCGCTCCCGTGATGTGTCTGCCGGGAATGCCCTCGTTACTTGCTTTTCGGACCGCCCACCCCACGACGTCGTACGCGCTGCGATAGTCGACGTTGCACGTCTGCACGATGAACTCGCTGAGATCGGTCGCCTGGGTGTACCCATCGTCGAGGGCGTGCGCCATCCGTTCCACGTTGACCTGAAGAGTGCCAACCACACCGGTCATCAGCCTGGTGACCCGGATCGCGAGGTCCAGTGCTCGCGGCACCTCCCCGTAGGCGAAGATCAAGTTGTCGCTACGCGCCGACGGACTCTTGGCAACCGCCAGAAACCCCGTAAGCCGCCCGATCAGAACCCCTGATGCACCGCGCACGATGGACAACGAGTAGGGGTTGCGCTTCTGCGGCATGAGGATGCTCGATCGGGTGTAGCCGTCGGCGAGAGCAACGAAGTCGAACTCGTTGCTCGACCAGATCTCGAGATCCTCGGCAAGCTTGCTCTGGGTGGACAGCAAGCTCGCCGCGCTGGCCAGCACGTGAATCAGGCCGTCGATCTGCCACATCGCATCGCGCGTGTGCTCGATGACCTCGTCGAATCCCAAGGCAGCTGCGACGTACCTGCGGTCGTCCAGCAACCGAGTCCCATTGACACACCCAGCGCCAGCGGGGCTGCGGTTGAGGTCGTCGAACTCATCGAGTAGCCGGCGCGCATCGCGGACGGCAGGGTAGACGAAGGACAAGACGTAGTGGCCGAATGTCGAAGGCTGGGCTTGCTGCAGATAGGTCTGGTCTGGCATCAAGGTGTCGACGTGCCTGCGAGCGAGCGCAGTCGCGCCGCGGGAGAACCTTTCAACCTCACTCACGAGCTCGAGCAGCTGGTCACGAACGTAGATCCGCAGCGCGATCCGTGCTGCCTCGCGTCGCGGCCGCCCGGCGTGCAACCATCCGGCGACTTTGCCGAGCCGCTCGACGAAGTAGCGCTCGCGCGAGTTGTAGGGCTCTCCGAACTCCGGATCGTACGGAAAGTCCTCGGCGTCCACTTGCTCGACCTCGAGCAGCAGTCGGATGAGGTCACGCCCGGCCGGCGCGGGGACGAGCCCTCGGCGCAGCAGATCGAGAACATGAGCGATGTCGGCGAGGTTCAGACCTTGGTGAAGGAAGGGGGCGTCTGCATTCTCCAAGGCGAAGCCGCTCTCGATCAGCTCACGTGCGGCCGAGCCCTGTGGTGGTCCGCTGCGCTGGGTCGGTGCCATCACAAAGCTCCTTGCGTCAGCGCGGTGAGGGCGGCCGCCACACCACCGGTGTGCCAGAACACGGCCGGTGTCGCTGCACCTTGCGCAAGCAACGACCTGAACAGAGTCATGGCCTTGGCACCGTAGTAGTCATCGAGTAGCAACCCCTCATGTCGTAACGCAAGCCGTCCACTGACGTGATCGTCGCGCGACGCGAGGCCGAATCCGGCTCCACGACAGTCGCGAAGATCTATGTTCCCGATCCCGGGTGGGTCGAGAGCGAGGATGGCCGCACAGTCCCGGGAATTTCGCAGGATCTGGTCCGCGAGCGGTTGTGCCGGTCTGCTCACAGATGCACCGACGAGCTGCCACGTCAGGCCGAATCCGACCTGGCCAGCGACCAGCCCTGCCTGGGTACTGCCGGAGCCAGTCGCGACCACTACCGTCCCGACCTGGATCCGGGCACGATCACACTGCTCGGCCAGCTCGCGCGCGGCATAAACGTAGCCGATCGCGCCGACCGGGGTCGCTCCGCCACGCGGCAGCGAATACGGCCGTCTCCCCTCAGTACGCAGGGCATTCGCGTGGTCAAGGACGGCGTCGTCGAGCTCCTCGCGGGTCCCCACGACACCGAACAGCAAACGGGCACCGGTAGCCCTCGCTAGCTCGACGTTCACCGATGGCGTGGTTGGAGGGGTGCCGGGGAACAGCAGGTCACAGTCCAGACCGACAGTCGCGGCGGCGAGAGCGGCCGCCGCACAGAAGTTGGACGATGGGCTGCCAGCCGCGACGAGCACGTCGGCGCCTCCGTCGAGCGCGGCACCCATCAGGTACTCGAGGGCCCGCGCCTTGTTCCCGGCCACTCCAAACCCGGTTAGGTCGTCTCGCTTCACGTAAAGGGGCCCTGCCTGAAGCGCGGCCTCCAGGCGATGCATCCGCTCGAGTGGCGTGGGCCGCGCGACGAGGTTGATCCTCGGAGGATTCACGCCCACTCCTCCGGCTCGGTTGCGCGGGCACGCCGACCCCGGGCCGCGACCGCGTCGACCATCCCACCCGTGTCGCCCACATCCCACGACGCCCAGGCACGACCCTCCTCCGCGGTCGCGGCACCCGACGCCACCACGGCGCCAACCACGTCGTCGATGTCTCGGCTACCGGGGGCGAGGAGCTCGTGCATGAGCTGTTGGGCGGTGTGTTTGCCGAGCTTCTGACTCAAGCCGGCGAGGATCTGTTCTGAGGCCAGGTTGTCTCCGTGACGGTCCAGGTTGCTACGCATCGTGTCGACCTCGACGCTAAGGCCGGACAGCAGGTGCCGCGCGAGCTGCAATGACACCCCAGTCAACATGCAGACTTCGGGGAGGGCGACCCATTCGGCCTTCCAGCCGCGACCGTCACGCTCGTGCCCGACAACCATTCCCTCGAGCAGCACCGCGGCGTTGGCGCGGGCCAATCGGGACACCGTGTCGAGATGCTCGCTGCCTTCGGGATTTCGTTTGTGCGGCATGGTGATGCTGCCGACGGTGTCGGACGTCGTGGGCTCACGCAACTCGCCGATCTCAGGTCGCTGCAGCTCATACACCTCATTGCCGATCCGGGCGAGCGTGCAGCAGATCATGGCCAGCACCCACCCGCACTCCGCGATCCGATCGCGGGAGGTGAGCCAGGAGATTCCCGGGTCGGCCAGTCCGAGCTCGGCACAGAACTCTGCACGCAGCCGCAGTCCCTGCGGGGCGAAGAACCCAAGAGCGCCGACTGCTCCACCGAGCTGGCCGACCAGCCAGCGAGGCCGCCCCTCCGCCAACCTTCGAATGTGTCGTCGGACCTCGTCGGCCCACGAAGCGACCTTGAAGCCGAAGGTGATCGGCGAACCAGGCTGCCCGTGTGTCCGTCCGGCCATGAGCGTGTCGCGATGCTCGACTGCCAACGCCAGCAGCGTCTCCTCGATCGCCCGCAGGTCCCTCCACGCCACCGTGCCGACATCCCGCATCACCAGGGCGAACCAGGTGTCTGTGATGTCTTGCACGGTCGCCCCGACGTAGACGTACTCGCGGGCGGACTCGGGGAGTATCTGCTGCAGCGCACGGATCAGACCCAGCATCGAGTGCGAGGTCCGTCGGGTCTCCACGGCGACGAGATCGAGGTCGAGCAGATCGGCATCCGCATGCTGGGCGATCAGCGTGGCTGCCTCGGATGGGATCAGGTCGAGCCGCGCCTGCGCAGTCGCCAGCGCGGTGAGGATGTCCAACCATCGCTGCAGCCGAGCGCGCTCCTCGAAGACAGATGCCAGCTCCGTGGTGCCCCAAAGGTGGCGGTACTGCTCGGAGTCACTTAGGCGGGTGCCCATGTCGGCTCCCACTCGCGGGCGAGCGCGGCCAGCGCATCGGCGATTTGTGCCAGCGAGGCGCCCCAGGGCACGACGACGGTTTGGTCAGCATCGACCTCGTTGTGCGCCTCGAGCAGACAGCATTTGGCCAAGGTGGCGCCGCCTCCGCCGGGCCGCTTACGTGGGCAGATGTCCACTTGGGGCGCCCGCTCGCCGTAGAAGGACTCGTGAATCTGCTCGGATCGTTCGCAGCCGAGCAGGAGCCACGCCTCACGGGCCGGGCGTTCGTCCAAATACTTCACAGTCGCCCCCTCGATGGAGACGCCACCGCCCCGACAGGGCAGCAGGTAGCTGGTGGCCATATTGCCCTGCACGAGCTGATCAAATTCGACCACGTCGGGGACAAGTTCCATCGGAGGAAGGGTCTCGGCCATTCCCAGAACACGCTGCGCCTGGTCGAGCAGCTTGGCGGGATGCGGAGGCACCACCTCTCGAACAGTCACGCGTAGCGGCACCGGGTCGATGATGAAGCTGACATGGGAGTAGCGGCCCTGTACAACCACTCCACGCATGCCCGGTGCCTGACTCAACGCGGCGCGAGCCAGCGCGGTCGGAACGGCGGTGTCGACCTCGGGATCCTCGACGTACGCGCACTCGGCCGGCCCGACGAGGAGCTGCATCGCCGTGATGGGTGAGAACAGCGGTTCGTCGGACTCCTTCTGAACAGCGACGATTGCCGTCTCGCCGCCGTTACGCACGACGATGAATCGGGTCCGGCGATAAGCCTCCCGTCCAACGAAGTGCCGGGCCAGGGAGCCTTCGTCGAGCTCACCATCGAAGGCCGTCACAGCGACCCCGCGATACGCACCCGGCACGACGTTGCGTCCGAGCGCTCCGGCTCGTTGATCTAGGTGAGCTGCCATGTGCGCGCGACGTCGCAGGTGTCGGCTCGCAGCCCCAACCGTAGTGTCTCGAGCGCGAGGACCTCGTTGCAGGCGATGTTGGCGAGGTTGACGTCCGGACCAAACGTCCGAATCAGCCATGCCTGCTGGTCTTTGCGAGGTGCTTCGAAGAGGATTCTGTCGATGCCACCTCCGCGTACGGCCGCGGCCACGATGTCTTCCCGTATTGAGCCGTCCTCGCGGTAGATCCCGACCGTGCCGCTCTCGCGGCCTTCGGTGATGACCCAGCGAGCACCGGCAGCGAGATCACCTGCCACCTCACTCGTCCACTCCTCGGGGTCGAGGACCTCGTGGGGGTCTTTGCTGCCGACCTCTGACAAAACCTCGAACGACTCCGAGGCGCGACAGAGGAGCTCACGCTTGTCAGCCACCGTCATCGGTGCGACACCGCGGGAGACTTCGACGGCGTCGAATCCGGCCTCGGCAGCCCAGTCCAGGCACTCCTGTGCCTTGTTTTGGGCCCAGGAGATCTCGAGCAGCGTCCCACCAAGGCAGCTACGGATATCGGCAGCTCGCAGCAGTGCAAGCTTTTCCGCCAGCCCGGTGTCGATGTACGCCGTGCCCCAACCAAACTTCCAGACATCGATCAGTGGTGCGGACGTGAGGAGAACCGATTGAGTGGACTGCACCGTCTGACCCTTGTCGAGGACGTGAGTGAGACCCACGTCTCGCGGCTTGGAGCTGCGCTCAGGCAGGCTGAGAAATGCGGGCCGACGCACGTTGCCTATGCTATATGTATCGTTCACTTTCCGACAGGATCCATAGAGTTGGGCGAGGTGCGGGATGGCCAGTGCATCGAACCACGGCGTCGAGCTGGACGGTCTGGCGGCGTACCTTCGATCACATCCCGCGCTGCGGGCGAAGGGCGAGATCAAGCTGGTCACTGAGGTGCTCGGCGTCGGAAGCTGGGTGCACGGTCCTGGCGACGACGGTGCCGTGGTGCCGACGCGCCGGCTCAGCGGGCGTGACGGCACAGGAGATCAGGTGATCGTCTGCGGAGAGGCGTTGCTGCCGGCGTTCGTCGCCACTGACCCTTATGGCGCAGGCGTCGCCGCGGTTCTCGCCAACGTGAACGATCTAGCCGCAATGGGGGCTACGCCCTTGGCGATTGTCGACACCCTCGTCGGCAGTCCCGAGCTGGCCCGGGAAGCGCTGCGGGGAATGAAGGATGCCTGCGAGTGGTATGACGTCGCCCTGGTCGGTGGCCACCTGACTGTGTACGACGGCGCGCCAGCCCTGTCGGCCTTCGGCGTGGGGAGTGCGGCTGCTGTCCTCTCCACGACGCACGTCGCCGCGGGCCAGTCGCTCGTGGTCGCCGCCTGTACCCAAGGGGAGATGCGCGTGGACTTCCCTTTCTTTCGGTCGTTCGACGAGCGCAGCATGCAATTGGCCGACGACATACGCGTCCTTGCATCCGTAGCGGCGTCGGGCGCCTGCGTTGCGGCAAAGGACATCAGCATGGCCGGGCTGGTCGGCTCACTGGCGATGTTGCTCGAGTGGAGCCGACTCGGCGTCACGGTGGATCTGGAGCTACTGCCTCGCCCTCCAGGCGTGCCAATGAGGGACTGGCTGACGTGCTTTCCTGCCTACGGGTTCCTGCTTTGTGTACCGCAGGGACGCGAGGCCGATTGCCTGGCGCCGTTCCACGCGCGTGGCCTCGACGCGACGGTAGTGGGCATGATCGACAAGTCCGGGCTGCTGGTGCTGCGTTCCGGTGAGGTCGAGGTCACAGTCCTCGACCTGACCAGGAACAAGGTCACAGGTCTCGCGCGCTGACCCCGGCTGCGAGGAGTCGTACGGTCGCCCCTGCCTCCCGGGGCGGAGGCAATTCAATACTCATGGGCTGGTGGACGAGGCCCGCGTAGATCTCGCGCTCACCGCGGATCTCCCAGCCCAATCGTTGGAAGAACCGCACATTCGCGAGCTGGATATGAGCGCTCATCAGGCCACCTCCGAGCACCGCCGCGGTTGCCACTGCGCAACGGACCAGCGGGGCACCCAACCCACGAGTTCGGTAGGGAGCGAGCACCGCGAGGCGGTCACCCTGCCAAATGCCGTTGGCTGGGTCGAGGGCGAACAGCCGGACCGTGCCCGCCGCGATGCCGTCGCAGTACCCGATGAGGGCGACGGCCGACATGTCCCGATCATGCAGATCGAGGTCCGACTCGGCGAAGATCGCCTGCTCCTCGACGAAGATCTGTCGCCGGATGGCGAAGTGGTCGGCAAGCTCTGCCGCCGAGGCGACCTGGCGGCACACGACTCGGGAGGCTGCCGAACGCGAAAAGGAGGCTGCGGAAGGCAACCCTGCTGCTGGCAGGCTCAGCTCAGCCGGCATGGGAGAACTGCACCGGACGTGGGCCGATCTGCAGGAGCGGCTGGAGACCCTGCTGTCCGGAGCAGGCCTTGCAACGCGCACAGCCGGCCTTCGGGGCGTTGGTGTCCATGCCACGCTCGGCCATGTAAGCGCCCACCCTGCGGTAGATCCGTTCGGCGTAGGCCCGGTCCGGCGGTTTGACGTCCTCCATCAGGCTGCCGGCTACCGGACGGATGGGCACCACGAATGGAAAGACACCCATGTCGATTGCCCGACGGCATCCCTGCACGGTCAGCTCAGGATCCTCTCCCATGCCAAGGATGACGTACGTCGAAACCTGCCCCTCGCCGAAGCGGTCAACCGCCCGCTCCCAGGCGCGGAAGTACGCCTCGATTCCCGTCCGAGCCTTGGCCGGTGCGACGTGGGCGAGGACGGCTGGGTCGAATGACTCGACGTGGATTCCGACCGAGTCGATTCCTAGATCGGCCACCTCGTCGATGACCTCGAGCTTCCGCGGCGGCTCGAACTGAACCTCAACCGGCAGGCCGGTCGCGTCCTTGACCGCATGTCCGCATCGAGCGACATATCGGGCGCCCCGGTCGACCCCGTTGGAACTCCCTGTTGTCAACGTCGCGTCGACAGCGCCATCGAGCTCCCTGGCCGCCGCGGCTACCTCGGCCAGTTGCTCCGGGCTCTTCTTGACAATGGTCCGACCCGAGTCCAAGGAGACGCCGATCCCGCAGAACTTGCATTGATCGTCGTTGCCCCAGTAGGAGCAGGTCTGAACGACTGTGCTGGCGAAGGAGTCGAGGTGCAGCAGGCCGATCTTCCAATACGGGATGCCGTCGGCGGTGGTGAGGTCGTAGAAGCGTGGGCGCCGCTGGGGCGAGGCGGTAGCCAGCCGGTGGGTGCCCCGGAAGATCGCGTATCCGTCGTCCTCCGCCTTCAAGACATACGGCGACCCCGCTGCCGTCGTGTTGTCAGTGGGGACCGTGATCCGGAAACCACCGACCCAGAGCATGCCAGAATCTGTCGGCCCGGCGCCGCCGTGGCGGCGCTCGAGCGGCACTTCGACCCGGAGGCCACGAGCCTGCAGGTCGACGACCAGGTTTGCCAGCGAGGTCGCAGCATCGACGCGCTCTGCCGGCTGGATCGGAGTCGACGCAAGGGGTGACGCTGCGCCGGAAACCCCACGAGCCACGTTCATTTCCGCCGCCTCCAGAGCGTTTACTTCACGAGACAATTTGTAACCTTTAGTAAAGGCATGCGCCGGTGTCGGCGTCAAGGGATCGTGCGCGACGAGACGATCAGGCGCGGGCCTGCAGCTCGCGACAGCGCAAGGCGGAGGCAGCGTCGACTATTGCGTCCGGCGGCAGTCCACCGAGCTCGAGACCTTTCGCCCCCGCTTGCTCGGGAAGTGCATCGATCAGCTCGTTGCGACGCTCGAGCACGGACTGGAGATCGGCACACTGCTGCCTCAGCTCGTTGGCCACCATGCCGACCAGCGTGACGGCGCGCTCATATCCGTCTGGGTCAGTCATGGCCATCGGGTAAAGGCGAGCTTCTGCGCTCGTGAACCTGGCGAGTACCGCCGCAGGGATGGGGTCGGCGGAGCCGGTCATGGCCGTCCTGCACCTCGGCGCGACCAGCCTTGTCTACGCCCTTGACGTTCACTATCGTTCATAGTCACTTAGTATGCTAAACATTTCGCTCTGCTACGCCGGTAGCCCGTATCGGCTGATTGTCCAGCGAAGTGAGGGGTCGTGACCAGGACCGCGGTAGTCGCCCTCGGGGGCAACGCACTCGTGGCCGAGGGTCAGCGCGGGACCTACGACGAGCAGCGTGAGAACGCCACGGCGATGGCCCGACCAGTTTGCGCTCTGCTCGACGCGGGCTGGCGCGTGGTCGTGGTCCATGGCAACGGACCTCAAGTCGGTAACCTCGCGATCCAGCAGGAGCTGGGCAGCGCGGAGGTGCCTGAGATGCCGCTGTTCAGCCTGGGCGCAATGACCGAAGGACAACTCGGTTCACTCATCGCGATCGCGCTGTTTCGGCAATGCGGTCGACGCAATCGCATCGCTGCACTGCTGAGCCATGTGATCGTCGACCTCGACGATCCAGCCTTCGACCATCCGACCAAGCCGATTGGACCGTTCTTTCCCGAGGAGGCCGCACATGAGCTAGCCCGCGTACGAGGGTGGGATGTCTCCGAGGATGCGGGCCGGGGGTTCCGGCGCGTCGTTGCCTCGCCCGAACCGAAAGGATTCGTCGAGATCGGTGCGATTCGCTGCCTCCTGGACGCGGGGCATGTTGTGGTCACAGGCGGCGGAGGCGGGATCCCGGTAGGTCGTACAGCTGAGGGTTGGGACGGCGTTGATGCCGTCATCGACAAGGACTCCGCAGCCGCCGAGCTCGCCTCCCAGCTGCAGGCCGAGGCGCTCGTCCTGATCACCGGGGTAGATGCCGTGCAGCTCGACTTCGGCCGGGAGACTCAGCGGCCCTTGACCTGGGCGAACGCCGCGGAGGCTCAGCGACACCTGGAAGCCGGCCAGTTTCCTCCGGGCAGCATGGGCCCGAAGGTGCGCGCCGCCGTCTCTTTCGTACGTCGGGGCGGTCGGCTTGCTGTCATCACCTCTCCCCAGCTGGTGGTCGATACACTCGCAAGCGACGACCCCGCAGACCAGTCACTGGGAACCCGCATCACGTCGGTGACGAGCCGGAACGGGGCACTCGCGTGAGTATCGCCATCAAGATCTTCCCGGACACCTACATCGACTCCGTCGTGCAGCTCCGTGGCATGCGGGCGATGCGCGAGATCGGGGACGTCGAATGGGCCAGCGCCGGCATGGCGACACCTGCGAACATCGAGACGCTACGCGCTGAAGGCGTCGACCCGGCCGACGTCGAGGGCGTCGGGTCCAACGACCTCTTCATCGTGGCAAAGGCACGTGACAAGGAGGCCGCTTCCAAGGCCCTCACCGTTGGCGAAGCCGCCGTGCTGTCCGAAAGCCCGGTTGCCGAAGGCGGGCAGCAGGCAAAGGCTCCGCGCTCGCTGCGGGAGGCGTTGCGTGCACAACAGCAGTCCAACGTCGCGGTGGTGTCGGTACCGGGTGATTACGCAGCGCTGGCTGCCTACCAGGCGCTGTCCTCGGACCTTCACGTGCTGCTGTTCAGTGACAACGTGCCGCTGCACAAGGAGATCGCACTCAAGGACTACGCGCTCAGCCGCGGTCGGCTGGTGATGGGTCCCGGCGCCGGCACGGCCGTGCTCGGGGCGACGGGTCTGGGCTTCGCAAACGCCGTCAGACCCGGACGGGTGGGCTCGTCGCCGCAGCAGGAACTGGTGCCCAGGAGGCGATGGCCCTGCTGGACCGATGGGGGGCTGGAGTCAGCCAGGTCATCGGCGTCGGAGGGCGCGACCTGTCCAGCGAGGTCGGAGGACGGATGACGAAGGCAGCGATCGCTGCCCTGCGGGAGCATCCTCAGACCGATGTCATCCTGCTCGTCTCCAAGCCACCTGCGCCGGACGTCGCGGCTGCGGTGCTCCCGGCTGCAGGCGAAATCCCGCTGATCGGCGCCTTGCTCGGGCTGGATTCGGAGTTCCCTGCCCCGGCCGGGGTCGTGCTCGCGGACACCCTCGAAGGCGGGGTGAAGGCCACACTCGATGTTCTCGGAATGGCAGCCCCGGACCCGACACTGACAATGGGTCCCTCTGTAGCGGAAGCGCGCCGACGGCTGGCGCCGGGTCGCACCCTGATCAGAGGACTGTTCGCCGGCGGCACCCTCTGCTACGAATCCCTCGTCCTCCTCGGTCGGACGATCGGTGAGGTCCGGTCCAACACGCCGATCAACCCCGCATGGGGCCTACCGGCTCCCGCCGGATCGCACCAGTGCCTCGACTTCGGCGAGGAGGAGTACACCCGGGGTCGGCCGCACCCGATGATCGACCCGGAGGCTCGGATCGAGGCGTTGCGCGAGCACGGTGCCGATCCCCAGGTCGCCGTGATCATCTTGGATGTGGTCCTCGGATACGGCGCCCATCCCGACCCAGCCGGGCTCCTCGCGCCGGAATGTGAATCGGTGATGGCGGAAGGCGGCCCGCAGATCATCGCCTACGTGTTGGGAACCGACCAGGATCCGCAGCGCTACTCCGCCCAGCGAACCATGCTTGTCGAAGCCGGCTGCATCGTCACCGAAACTGCGGCCAGGGCGTCCCTGGTGGCCGCTGCAATTGCGACAGATAATCCCCGCCTGCTCCGGATACCGCTGTGAATGAAACTGTCCGGCCGGGTGAGCGCCGAGTTGCCCTGGTCACTTATTCGACAAAGCCACGCGGCGGTGTGGTACACACGCTATCGCTCGCCGACGCGATGGTGGATCAGGCGATGGACGTTCGCATCGTGGGGCTCGGCAATCCCGACGAGGGCTTCTTCCGGCCTGTGCGAGCGCCGTACATTCTGGTCCCGACGTCTCCACCGGCAGACACCTTGGAGAAGCGAGTATTCGCGTCGATAGACGACCTCGAGGCCGGGCTGTCCGAGGTCGCTGGCGACGTGGACATCCTCCACACCCAGGACTGCATCTCGGCCCGCGCGGCCGCTCGGGTGCGGGACGCCGGCGCCCGCGTCCGCGTCGTCCGCACCGTCCACCACGTCGACGACTTCACCACTACTGCGCTGATCGAGTGTCAGCGGAAGGCCATCGAGGAGCCCGACGAGCTCGTCGTCGTGAGCGAGGACTGGCGCAACCGGCTGAAGGCGGAGTTCGGCGCTGACGCCGCGGTCATCCACAACGGTGTCGATGCCGCCCGCTTCGGTCCGATCGAGGAGAGCCGACGAGTTGCTTTGCGCCAAGGGGCAGGACTGGACGACCGTTTCGTGTTCTTGTCCGTGGGCGGCATCGAGCCGCGCAAGGGCAGCATCTACCTCTTCGAGGCGATGTCGATCCTGGCGCCGAGCGACTGGATCCAGCGCCCGCCCTCGTCGTCGTCGGCGGGCACTCGTTCCAGGACTACGCCCGCTATCGCGACGACGCGCTGGCGATGCTGCCCGGTCTCGGGCTTGAGTTGGGCCGCGACGTCGTGCTGGCCGGCACCCTCAGCGACGCCGAGCTCCACGAGTGGTACCGGAGTGCGGACGCGCTGGCCTTCCCATCGATCAAGGAGGGGTGGGGGCTGGTGGTTCTCGAGGCCATGGCGGCCGACCTGCCAGTGGTGTCCAGCGACATCGCCGTACTGCGCGAGTACCTCACGCCCGATGAGTCCGCGGTGATGACGCAGGTTGCAGACGCGATGTCCCTCGCAGAGGGCATGCGTCGTGTCGTCACGGATGGCGCGCTCCGCGAGACGCTCGTCCGTGGCGGTCGCAGCGTTGTGCCGGCCTTCAGCTGGCAGCGAGCAGCGGAGGAACATGCTCGGCTGTACTCCGAGATGACGCTCTGACGGCACACTCCACCGACCGGAGCCTCAGATGGAGGCCCGGCTTGCCGACATGCCGAGATGAGCGCTGAGCCTGTCGAGCGCGTCCTTCGACAGGTTCAGGCGCGCATGGACCTCGAGGCCAGATGCCGCGGCCCAGGCGAGCGGCGACACATGCCGTCGAGGGACCTTCAGACCGTCCAGGTCTGCATGATCAGCGCGCCGCTGCGGCGAGCCGTCAGCACCGCAGTCGAGCACGTCGAGCGGGTTGATCGGCTTGACGCCCTCCATCATGTCGATCTCGCGCATGCCGTAGAGGGCAGCGGCGGAGAACCGGCAGGCGTAGACGTGGCCGCCCTCGTTCATGAAGGTCTGCAGCTGCTTGTTGTAGCCGAGTGCGCCGGGGAACGCCTCGTCGCCGACCTTGGGGTAGCCGCGGGAGGCCGAGGCCATCAGCGAGCCCGGGCCGTAGAGCACCAGGTGGGTGTCGAAACCCTTCCGGTTGATGCGGGTCGCGGTCAGCATGTTGACCAGGCCCACCGAGCCCTCGAACGGCACGGTGTGCATGAGGATGTAGGCCTTCTCCCCGGGCTCGGCCTGGATGTCCTCGAAGACCTTGTCCTCGTAGTCGACGATCGCGTCGCCCTTGCTGACGCGCTCACCCACGATCTGTGCCATGGCCAGACTTCCTCTCTCCTTGGGTTGAACTTCTCCGAGACGATGGCGACTGCACGGCCGGGCCGTGCGGTTGCGGAGGTGGTGCCCACTGCCGACGATGGCTGCCAGGCATGGCCAGCATGATCTTGTGCCGCAGCGGCCACGGCAGCGCGCGGTAGACCGGCGCGAAGACGCGCAGCCAGAAGAGCTCGCGCAGCCCGTGCGGTGGCCTGGGTTCGCGGGCGCCGTGCTGCCGGGCGACGCGCTCCTGCGCGGCGATCAGCAGGTAGTGCTCGGAGTTGCGCCGGAGCCACCGCGAGAAGGACGCATCGTCAGAGCGCCTCGTTCTTCGAGACGGCGTCGAGGCCGTTCTGGGCGGCCACGCACGATCGGCTCGTTGAGCGCACCGATCGCCGGCGAGTAGACGTTCTCCATCGCGCGCCAGGTCATGCAGCGTGAACCCGAACTTGACCGCCATCGCGAGGAAGTCGGCGCGCTCCTTGATGCCCTCGCCGCCGACCATCTGGGCGCCGATGCAGCCGCAGGCTGCCAGGCTCGGCCAGCAGCTTGACCTTCACCGGCTTGACGCCGGGGTAGTAGCGGGCTCGCGAGATGCCCTGCGCGGTCCCGACGACGTACGGGATGCCGAGCGCGGTCGCGGTCGTCTCGCCGAACGACGCCCCGCCGATGATCCACTTGCCGGCCGCGCGTGCCCCACGGCACGTACACCGCGCTGTAGGCCCGTCGATCCACCGCCGGCGTTGACCCCGGCCGTCTTGCCCTGCGCGTAAGCGTGGCTGCCGGTCAGGCCCTGCAGCGGTACGCGGGTCAGCCCGTGCGGGATCTCGGTGCAGTCGCCGGCCGCGAAGACGCCGGGCGCCGACGTCGCCATCCGCTCGTCGACGATGACGCCGCCGGTCGAGCCGATCTTGAGGCCGGCGGCGACGGCCAGCGCGTTGTTCGGCTCCTTGTGGGTGCAGACCACGGCGAGGTCGGCCGGGATCTCGCCATCGGAGGTCTGCACCGCGCGCAGCTGCCCGTCGCCGACGAACGCCTTCGAGCGTGGTGTTGAAGTGCGTGATGACGCCGAGCTCGCGCCAGGACTCCTCGACCGGCGCCATGATGTCCGGGTCGGCCATCTCCGACATCGGCCACGGGCTCGGGTCGACCAGGTGGGTCTCGATGCCGCGGTGCGCGAGCGCTGTCGACCATCTCGACGCCGAGGGGCGAGGCCTCGCACGACCACCGCCGACTTGACCGTGTCCAGGACCTTGTCCCACTCCATGGCCTCGCGGATGTTCTTGACGTAGTAGAGGCCGCCGAGGTCGCCGCCCGGGACGCCGGGATCGGCGTAGTTGAACCCGGTGGCCAGCACGAGCGTGTCCCACGGCGACCTCGCCCTCGCCGGCGACCTGGACGACCTTGCGCGTCACATCGACGCTGGTCGACGTCGGCGTTGTAGTGGATATCGATGCCGGCGTCGACGTAGGCCTGCTTGGAGGCAAGAAACAGCTTCTCGAAGTTCGTCGATCTCCCTGCCGTGCACATAGGGGATGCCGCACGGGCTGTAGGCGACGTCCTCGAACTCGGTGTAGACGACCACCTCGGCTTGCTGGATCGGCCGCCTTGACGCCTCCCGCCGCGCCCATCCCGGCTGCGCCGCCACCGACGACTACGATCTTGCGCGCCACTCGACGAGCCTCCGTCTGCAGGTGGAGGACCCGAGAGTCGCCCACCATGGTTGACTTTCGTTTACTATATTGCATGCCGCCGACGCGTCAAGGGATGCCAAGATCATGGCCACGCACCAAACGCAGTCCCGCTAGCTCGGTCCGAATGGAGGAGCACGTCGACGGGATCGTCAGCTCCATCGGACCGAAGGTGAAGAAGCTGCGCCAGGAGCAGCGCCTCTCGCTGCAACAGCTGGCGGTCAAGGCAGAAGTCTCCGCGGCAGCGATCCACAAGATCGAGCGCAACGACATGGTGCCGACGATCACGACGCTGCTGAAGATCGCAACCGCGCTCGGACCGCCCGGTCAGCTACTTCGTCGACAGGACGAGGGCCATCCCGAGCCGGTCGCGTTCACACCGGCCGACGGATCGCCCCGCTGTGTTCACTCCGCACGCGGGCCTGACCCTCGCCGGGGTGTCCGGGCCGTATGCCCCGTTCCGCAGCGCGGCCGCGGTGGCTACCGTGATCGCCCGGCGCGAACAGTGGGACAAGCCGCTCGTCCATGCGGGAGAGGAGCTGGTCTTCACTCTCGAAGGCAGAGCTGGTCTTCGACATCGCCGGCAGCCGCCACGAGGTCGCGGCCGGCGACGCGCTGCATTTCATGGGCGACCAACCCCATCACTGGGCGAATGAAGAATGCAAGCCCGCTCGGGCCCTCTGGGTCGCGCTCAGAGACTCCTGACATCTGTCGGCGCGTCTGCTCCGCTGGGTCCGGTGGTGGTCAGCCTCCTCGATGAGCGCCCGCCTGGTCACGCCTTCGCGCCGTACAACTGCTCGAAGTTCTGGTAGAGGATTCGCTGCTTCAGCTCGTCGCTGACGGGGGCGCCATTGATCTTCCAGTACTCGCTCCAGAAGTCGCTCCACGGCTCGTCGGATGCGAAGAGGACGCGATCCTCGCCGACGCCGCGTTGCTCGATTTCCGTCATCAGCCAACGCGCACCGAAGCCGATCGTCCAGGTGGTGTCGCAGTAGACCCGGTAGCCCTCCTCGACCCAGTCGAGGAACTGCGGGACCAGCTTGATATGGCCGCTGACGCCGCCGCCAAAATGGACGAGGTAGATCTTGATCCGCTTCCCGTACTTCTCGACGAGCGGGATGAAGTTATTGATGTCAGACGTGCCGCCGGGGCTGGTGTGGAAATGGAACGTGAGGTCGTGCTCTTCGGCTGCGGCGATGCAAGCCTCCGCGATCTCCTTGGTCTCGTCATCCCAACTATTGGGGTCGGGGTTCCCGCCGAGCAGGAAGGTCGTCTTGAGCGCGACGATTCCCGCCTCGCCAGCGCGCTCCAAGGACTTGAGGGTCATCTCCTTGTTCTGTGGCAGAAACGAGACCCACAGCCCGCCGACCAGCCGGTCATTCTTCTGGATCGAGTCGATCACCAAGTCGTTGAGCGAGAATGGCTGGCTCTGCACGGGGATCCCGTAGTTCGGCAGGATCAGACCGCGCTCGACCCCGAGACGATCGAGATGGCCGAGGTAGGCACCTGCGTCCTCGAACTCATAGACAGTGCAGCTTGACCGGCTCCTTCAGGTTGTAGAACGCCCACGCGTCCATCTCGCCAATGTGGCTGTGTGCATCGATGACTCTGCCCTTGACCTTCTCCGGTGATGCCATGACCGATCCCTTCCTGACGTCTACTATGCGATCTATATGCATCGGATAGTAGACCCGCGACCTTCGGCAGTTGAACTCTGGGTGAGTTCGGGCTGGGCCTACCGCGAATGGTGCGTGGCACGGTGGCGAGCGAGCACGTCGAGACCGAAGTCCGACGTTGGATCGCGCCACACCGAGTGAGCATGGTTTGCGTTGCTCTGGGTGTTGTCCCACTCGATCAAGAGCCGGGGTCCCTGCATCCGGTAGTAGTGCGGCTCACCAGGGGCAGTCGTTCCCGCCCACGCGAAGTGGATGGCATCGAGGGCCGAGTCGTCGTACCGGTCCAGCCGGGACACACCGGCTGGTGCGCGTTCGAGGTAGCTGTCGAGGAGAGCCCGTAGCATCTCTCGTTGCTCGGCGTCGAACTCCTCGGCGGGTACGCCCTTGGGCTCGGCCGAGTACGCGAGGGCCGCGTGTTCAGTGGGACTCAGCTCAGCGACCTCCTCGATGACGTCGCTGAGAGACTGCAGCTTCGCCTGCCTCACCGGATCGGGAAACCGCTCGTCGCGATAGATGCCAGCGAGTGGGATGACCCGGTCGCCGTCGGTCACATCGGTGCGGTTGGCGGTGACGAAGTCGGACGGGGCCTTGGGCAACAAGATCACGCGGGCGGCTAGGTCGGGCCGTAGCGAGCGCACCAGGTCCCTGCCCAAGTCCTCCATCTGGGCAAGTGGGCGATTCACTGCTCCTCCGAGCAGCGGCGAGGTGGCTGGATTCGCACCCATGAAGCACGGCGTCGTCGCGACGATCACGCCATCGGCCACGAGGTTGTTCAGTGAGACGTGGTGACCACCGAAGCGCCAACCCCACAAACCTTTGTGGCCCGGATTGCCGAAGATCCGCATGTAATACATCGCAGGATCGCGGCCACGTTCCCGATCGAAGCGGGCCACGAACCCTTCGGTGTAGTCGAGCACGTTCTCCAGGCCCATGATCGTCGCGACCGTCACGTAACCAGCCGGGGATAGGCCGGTCGAGACGAGCCGCATCGCGGCACGCTGCTGTGCGGGCCGCTGCTGATGCATGGTGAGGCCGCCGTGGTCGGTCGGGGTGTAGAACCAGCGGCGGCGTTCATTGTCTTCAGGGTCGTCAGCCGGACCGGCTCCCCGGCCGATCGCCCGCTGCTCCGCGTCCAGAGTGTCCAGCCATGCGCGGGCCGCTTCTGCCATCCGGTCTGCCACCTCGCGGCGGGCGGCGACGTCGTCGCTGACGATGTCCATATCAGCCATGCAGGGAATCTAACGCGCTGGCCATTGAGACCCTCGTGCTGGGAGTGGTGGTCGTGCTGATCCTGTGCGACAGCTTCGGATGCGCACCGTCGCGCGTCAGCGTCGGCGACCCCATCCGATCTCGAGGATTTCTACTGTCCGCGGTCGCCTTGAGGCGCCGTCGTTTATCAGCCGCAACGCGGGAGGCTCGAAACTGGCTTCGTCCCAGGGGCCAAAGGTCTGGGGTTGGAAAATCGCCGGGACTACGTCGGGAGTGTGGCGAAGGTCATCGACGAGCCGGTGGTAGGCGATCCGGTTGCCGAGTTGCCGAGTGGCTGACATCCACGTGTCCGTGGCCAAGAGGTGCTCGACACGGCTAAGGTCGGCGCACAGTCTGCGTCGCCGCTCCATCTGCCACAACTCATCGTCGTAGAGGTCGCCTTCTTCTGCTCGTGTCCAGTGGATCGTTGCCCAGTCGCTGACCCATCTGGCCAGCCCGACAAACAGCTGCCGGGTCACGGGAATGCGGACAAGGACCAGGACGGTAAGCATGCCGAAGACGACCAACGGCCCGTTCAGCCCGGTCATGTCGTTCACCGCCGAATCTCGCGTCGCAATGTGACTTCTACCAGATTGATCGTTCGATGCGCCCTTGACAAGACTCCCAGTGCGAAGTGCACCTCCGCCCGGGTCAGGGATACCGTGCGATCACGGCTGCGGCGGCCGTCGTCGCCTGATGTGATTGACAACGGGAGGCTTCCATGCCGTTTGATGCTCGCGACATCGCCCACTTGCGCGACGTCACGACTCGATCGATCAGTCCAGAAAACCTCGACGGCGCCAAGGGCGGCGGCGGACGGGCCACCGAGGGCACCGGGGCGGACGCAGCGCGCGATCTGGGAGCGGGCTGGAAGATCTCCCCGTCGGTGATCATCGGCTCCGGCACCACTTTTCCGATTGCCACGATGGACGGACCCGGTGTGATAACCCACATCTGGCTCACTACCGCCACCCACCACTGGCGGACCTTGGTGCTGCGGGCCTATTGGGACCACTCGATCGAGCCGGCTATCGAGATCCCGCTCGGCGACTTCTTCGCCAACGGCTGGGGGCGATTCGCGCAGGTGAGCTCGAGCATGATCGCCGCCAACCCGCACGGCGGTTTCAACTCCTATTGGCCGATGCCCTTCCGGCGGTCCGCTCGGCTCACAGTTGAGAACCTTGGCGATGCCGACGCGACGTTGTATTACCAGGTCAGCTACGAGACTGATCGTGATGTCGAGGACCTCGGGTACCTGCACGCCCAATTCCGCCGAGACAACCCGCTGCCCTCAGGTAACACACATGTCATCTTGGACGGCGTTGCCGGTCATGGTCACTATGTCGGTACCTACCTTGCGTGGGGTGTCAACAGCCCTGGCTGGTGGGGGGAGGGCGAACTGAAGGTCTATCTCGACGGCGACGACGATTACCCCACGATCTGCGGCACCGGCACCGAGGATTACTTCGGCGGCGCCTGGAACTTCGACGTCCCCGGCCGCGGCTATACCGAATACAACACGCCGTATCTCGGCATGCCCCAAGTGATCCGGCCCGACGGCCTCTATCAGAGCCAGCAACGCTTCGGTCTCTACCGCTGGCATGTCCTCGACCCCATCTATTTCTCCAGGGACCTTCGCGTCGAGATTCAGGCGCTCGGCTGGCAATCCGGCGGCCGTTACCGTCTGCTGCAGGATGACATCGCCTCGACGGCGTTGTTCTACCTCGACCAGCCCAGCACCCAGCGAGCCGACTTCCCAGACGCCGACGCGTTGCAGACTGATTGACCGACGCTCGGCGTCATTGGCGCGACGCGCCACGAGGCCCATGACGCTAGGCGTTATTAACGCGATGCGTTATGCTTACGTGTCGTGATCCAGTCGTTCGCGGACGCGGACACGGAACGGGTCTGGCGGCGTGAGCGCGTGAGGCGGTTCGGCTTGGATCTGCAACGGATGGCGAATCGGAAGCTGTTGATCATCGATGCTGCGGAAACGCTCAACGATCTGCGGGTGCCGCCCGGGAATCGGCTCGAGCGACTCCGGGGGAATCGGGCGGGGCAATACAGCATCCGGATTAACGACCAGTGGCGGATCTGCTTCAGCTGGGCTGCTGCCGGAGCGACCAACGTCGAGATCACTGACTACCACTGAGAGGTGCAAAACGAGATGAGCAGCGTGCATGACCCGATTCATCCTGGAGAGATTCTGCTCGAGGAGTTTCTTCGGCCGCTGGGGATCAGCCAGTACCGGCTGGCACAGGCCATCGGAGTGCCGCCACGTCGGATCAACGAGATTGTGCATCGCAAGCGCGCGATCAGCCCGGACACAGCGCTGCGGTTGTCCAGGGCACTGGGTACGTCGGATCGCTTCTGGATGAACCTGCAAACCCGCTACGACCTCGATGTCCAGCTGGAGAACCACCGCGACGAACTCGACAAGATCGGAAGCTTGGTCGCCTAAATGACTCGCAAACGATCCGGATTCAGGCGCGGCCGCCACGAAGCTGGGTAGCGAGACATGCAACCGCACCGACCCGTAGCGCACCTCTAGCCCGAATGCATACCAACCCAGTCGACGAACGGCCGCGTGGCGCGCCAATCGGAGCGGATCATGGCGAGCAGCTGTGGCGTGTGGATCACCTCGTCAAAGCCGTAGCTCTTGTGCAGCACGAGCGACTTGTGCCGCAGCAGCTCGATGCGCGGATGGTCAGCGGCGTATCCCTGGGGTCTGGTCTTGAGCATCTCGCCACCGCGCGTCCAGCCCTTGCGCTCCAGGGCGACGACGAGCTTCTGAAGGTCCGTTCCGCTACGGTCTTCGGCGATCGCCATTCTGATCGCGGCGAGTGCCTCTGAGGAAGCCTCGTGGTAGCCAACCGCGGTATAGACGCCAGCAGACGAGATCTGGACGTACCAGCCCGACCCGCTGCCGCCCGCGACGTACGCGCCCTGGTGGTTCTTGTACGGCGTCTTGTCCTTGGAGAACCGCACGTCGCGGTAGGGACGGAAGATTTTCGCCGGGCCGAACTCATCCTCCAGGGCAGTGGTGAGCTCGACCATGGGCGCCTTCACGCAGGTGTCGTAGACCTCCTTGTGAGCGGTCCAGTACGACTTGGTGTTGTCCAGCTCGAGGTCGTCATAGAAGTCGAGTGCCGCCGTGGGGAAGCCGGTGAAGGTCATACCTCTGACATTAATGTGAGGGGATGACCCTGCCCTCGTTGCATTGCGACGTCTGTGGGGCGCGGGCTGTGACGGTCGTGCATGCCCACGCCGCCTGACCTGCTCCCGCATCTGCGCCGCGCTCGTGACCTTATGGACAGCTGCTATGCCGACGACATTGATGTCGCGATCGTTGCGCAGCGCGTCGGGGTGTCGAAGTACCACTTCATCCGGAGCTTCAGCGCGGAGTACGGCCAGACCCCGGCCCAGTACCTCGCGCACCGTCGCATTGAGCGCGCCCAGGATCTGCTACGTGCTACCAACCTGACGGTCACCGAGGTCTGCATGCTGGTGGGCTACACGAGCCTCGGGTCGTTCAGCGCGAAGTTCCGCACTCTCGTCGGTGAGACGCCATCGGCGTTCCAGCAGCGTTATGGCGGCCGGGGTGTCCCACACATTCCCGGCTGCTATGTGTTCATGCGCGGCTTGCAGGAGAGAGCAATTCCGGAGAAGCGGGCCGAAGGGTCTTGGCATTAGCGTTCTAGCCATGATCACAAACGTCTCCCTGGTGACTGTCTACGTTACGGACCAGGACGAAGCCAAGAAGTTCTACACTGACGTGCTCGGATTCGAGCCGCGCAGCGACGCCACGATGGGCGATTTCCGCTGGGTCACCGTCGGGCACCCGGACCAGCCGGACGTGGAGGTCACGTTGATGCTGCCCGGTCCGCCGTTGGATGACGATATGGCCCATGTCGTACGCCGTGCGCTCGCCGATGGCCGCATGGGCGGCCTCGGTCTGAGGGTCGACGACTGCAACAAGACCTACGAGGACCTGAGTGCCAAGGGCGTGGAGTTCCCGCAGCCGCCGTCCGACCGGCCGTACGGCGTAGAGGCGGTGATGCGCGACAACAGTGGCAACTGGCTCGTGCTGGTCGAGCCAAAGTCGGGGGCGTAGCGGAAACTTAGGCGTGTGTGGCCTCCTGATGCTGGCTCGCTGATCAGCTATCAGCAGCAGCTGGCTGCCGCCGCGCCGGATCCGGTGAGCTTGAATCTCAGAACCGCCATGATCGGCGGTTGCTGGGTGTGCTTTCCCCGTGCGCTCGCCGGTCCTGGCACTGATCATGACCGAGCATGGTCTGCCGCAGTGATCATGTTCGGCGGTCGGGTGATCGAGCGGCAGGTGATCAGCGGTACCACGGACGCTCCGTATGTGCCTGGGCTGATGGCCTTGAGAGTCGGCCGACTGATGGAGCGGATCGTTAGGGCATTGTCCGGTGATCTTGACGTGTTGCTGCTGGACGCGACTGCTGGTGATCATCCGCGAAGAGCAGGGCTGGCACTGCACCTCGGTGCGGAACTGGAGCTGCCGACGATCGGAGTGACGCATCGGCCACTCGTCGCCGCCGGCGACTGGCCGGGTGATCATCGAGGCGCGACGAGCCCCCTTCGAATCGACCACTCGGTGGTCGGCTGCTGGCTGCGTACTCAGCCAGGTGTCCGGCCGTTGGCGGTGCATCCGGGCTGGCGTGTCGATATGGACACTGCCGTTGCGATCATCACCATGCTAACCAGACGACGGCGTACGCCCGAGCCGTTGCGTCGAGCCCGTCAGCTGGCCCGCCGCACTCGTGCAGAGACTGATGAGACGAGCAAACCATCTTGATCCGACGTGCTGACGATGTCGCTCGTCTATGCTGCCGGTCATGCTTATCCTCGGGCTCATCTTGTTCGGCATGCTCGTCGGTGCCGGCGCGCAGCTGATCTTGGGCAAGTCAGCCAAGGGCATCGATTGGGGGCTGGCATTAGCAGCCGGACTCGTCGGGTCCTTCGTTGGCGGGCTGCTGATCAGCCTCTTGTCGGGCGACGGGCTCCAGTTCCGGGCCAGCGGCATCATAGGGTCGCTGGTCGGTGCGCTGTTGGTCACCGCAGGATGGCAGTGGTATCGCCGCCGCAGCAAGGCCTCGCACGCCTGAGCGCATCGCGTCCCAGGATCAAGCGGCCTCAACCGCTGCCCAGTGGACGCCCGGTTTCGGCCCGGCGCGTGCCCAGCGTGCGGGCAGGGTGGCTTACCTGAGTTCTCCACTTCCCAATGGGCCTGCGAGCCGAGCCACGAGGGCTGCTTCAGAGGCATAACGGACTTCGACTTCCGCGCCCAGGGCCTCGAGAGGTCCAGTGATGGAGGCGGGATCAGGATGCTCGATGTGAAAGGACATCAAGGCGAGTCCAGGAGGCGCGGACGATGCTGGATGCTGGGTGTCGCCCCAGCTAATGAGGAAGGGAATCAGACCGGCGGCCAGCGCATTGCGCGTAAGGCGCCATTGCAGCAGGATGCCTGTGGGCGTGACTCTGTGGCCGTCGACTACGTCGCCTGGGTCGAAACCCCTTGAGCGAGCGCCTGCGAGCGCTGTTTCGATGTCATCGCAGGCAAGCGCCCAGCCCACCAGGCCGCCGTGTTTCAGGCCGTCAACTCCATAGGGACGTGGACCGATTGGCTCAGGTTGCTCCGGGTCGGGTGCGATGATCTCGAGACACGTCTTTGGACCAAGGGATAGCAATTTGTTGTGGGTCCCTTGTCCTGTGTGTTTACCGCCACTGCCCGCGCGCACACCGAAGCGCTTGTCGATGTCAGCCACCGCGGTCTCGAGATCTAGCGCTCCGTAGATGAGGTGATCGATCAGCATTGAAGCCCTATCGTCAGCGCCAGCGCATGAGGAAGCGTAGTGGCCGGTAGCTGATCCGGTGCATGACCTTGGCGCTCATCCGGACATACTCCTTGCTTGTTAGGGCGCGTGCTGCTGTCGGATGTTCGGGTCCGGCCCACCACGCAACGGCAGATTCGCAGCCGTGCGCTCCTCATTGTCGCGGAGGCGCGGCTCGTAGTGCGCAAAGAAGATCTTGGTAACAAGATCACGCCGGGCACGTACCCCGGTTTTGGTGAATACGTTCCTCAGATGCGCCTGCACGGTGTGCACCGAGATCACCAGACGGTGAGCGATGTCGGTTGTCGAGAAGCCCTGCAATACGAGTCTGGTCAGTTGCTGCTCGCGTTCAGTCAGGCCATAGGCAGACATCAGGAGCGGTGCGATCCGGCTTGGGTGCGCAGGTTCGACGATAACGGCAACCCGCTGACTGTCGACAGCCGCGAGCGGTACGCCGTGTAGCACGACCCAGCGGCCCGACCGCGTCAGCACCCGAGCGACCGCGACTTCGGCTGAGTCGTCTGTGCTTGCGGCCGAACGCGCTGCCCGGCCAGCCACAGCGAGCACGGCCGAGGGCAGCCGCGAGGCCGCCCAGTTTCCGTCCGGCAGGTCGCATAGCCACTCCTCAACGCCAGGCGACATCGACTCTGGACGCCAGCCTGGTCCAAGCACGATCATCCCGGGCGCATCCGGGCCCTCGGGATCGGCCGATTCCCCGATCAGCAGGGCCCGGCGTACCGCATCGGCCATGAGCGGGCTGATAGCTGCCAGGAAGGCCTTCTCGTGCGCCTCGAACAACGGGCGGTCCGGCTGCCGATAGAGGCCAATTGCACCCCAGACGTCACCGCCGCGCGTACGCAACCCGGCAATCATTTCCTGATCACCGCCGTAGGCCATGTTGGCATGCCAGCGAAGGCTTGAACTCGGGTTGCCGCCGGTTGCCTCGTGCAAGGTCGAAACACCACTTGGTGAGCGGGCCACGCTTGTGAGCTGATTGACGTCATCCTCGGTGTACTCCATTGCGATCCACTCGGTAGGGAGCTCCGGCAACCCCTCCTGGAAATGGCTCGTTACCAGTCCTGACGCGGGGTCGATGGTGTAGCAGCACGGAGACGCGTAGTGCGGCACCACATCAGCCAGCACGGGAGCGCACGCGCGCCAAAAGGACACCATGTCCAACCCTTGCTTGGACAGCTGTGCGATCTTGTCCTCCGCGCGCGCGAATCGCCGGTGGCGATCCATGTCTGACAGCGTACGGTCGGCAGGCCAGCAGGAAAATGACAGATTTCTGCTATGTCCCCGGCTCGGCGGCGGTCTTACGTTCGGGAGGACAACCGCAAGGAAGGGAGCCCCGATGACCCAGTCCAACCAAGCCACCGCCCTGCGTACCCTACGTATGCGGAGGGCGAGCGAGATAGAAGCTACCGGCGATCCGGAGGTAGCGGCCGACCGTTACCTCCTTGAAAGTCGCGACACCGGCGGATTGGTGACCCTAGTCGAACACGTTGTGGCGCCGCGAGTGCTGGCTGCTCCGTTGCACCGGCACAGCCGGGAGGATGAATACAGCGTTGTCCTCCACGGCCGGCTCGGGGTGTTCCAAGACGGCGAAGAAGTCATCGCCACCCCAGGGGACATCGTGCTCAAACCACGTGGGCACTGGCACACCTTCTGGAACGCGGGGGACGAACAGCTGCGGGTCCTGGAGGTGATCACACCAGGCGGGCTTGAGGAGCTGTTCCGTCGGTTGGCCGAACCGGGAGGCGAATACGACCCAGAGTCGCTGCCAGCCCTCGCCGCCGAATACGCGTGTGAGATCGACTTCGACCGCACGATGCCGCTGGTCGAGCGGCACGGCCTGGTCTTCTAGTCTCGATCGTGTCCGCCGCGGCTACCTGTCCAGAAGAGCTGGAAGCGATGCTGGAGGACGCCTGCCTGCTCAGTGACGCATCGTTGATCACAAGCCTGTTCGACGACGACGCAGTGCTACTGACCGGCGCAACCAGTCAAGCGTGCGGGCGCTCCGCGATAGCCGAGATGATCATCGACAATCTTCGGAATGGTGGCAGTTACGTCGCCGCACCGCAGCTCGTGATGCAGTCCGGCCGACTGGCCTTGATCATTTCCGGCAGGTCGACCGCGGTCGCCCGGCGAGGCCTGGACGGTTGGCACTATGTGATCAGTCAGCTCGACTTGTCGTGCCCTGACGAGCCCCGCGCTCTGCGGATCTGTTGGTCCGCGGACTGATTGGCTCGACGGCGTGCTGGGAGGTGCACCGTAGATCGGTTAGCGTCAGCGAATAGCTCAGTCGTTCCAGGTGCTGATCTGGAGCGTCGCAGAGCGGCCGGTACGGTCGGCAACGGTGATCAAGCTCTTAGTTGTCTCCAAGGACGTCGTCCTGACGCACAGCTTCGAACCGACAGTCAGCCGATTCCAGGGAATCGGCTTGCCCGTTGCCTCGGGGTAGTTCAATGCCGAACACGTGTCATAGCGTTCTGGCGCGGGCTGGGTGAGCGCGACATATGACGTACCGGGACCAAAGAGTAGGCCGGCATCCGTGCCGACCATTGACGCGTGATCACCGGATGGCGTGAACGACGTGCCTTCCTCGTCCAGGGCAATTCTCGTGCCGGGCTCGACAACCACCTGGCCCTGCTTCATCACGGTTGGATTGGCTGGCGAGCTCGTGTTGGGCAGCTCCCTGAACACGCCCAAGGCGACAGCTATTGCCAATGACACGAGGCTGAGGACGCTCATGCCGCCGATCACTATGGCCACGACCCAGCCTTTGGTCAGCCGCTCGGGCTCGCTGGGACGCTCCTCCGCGCCGTGGTCCGGATTAGTCGTAGTCCCGGGTTGACTCCGCGGCGCTGACTGCCCCCGTGGCGGAGGCGGGTAACCAAAGGTCTCCCAGGGGTCCCAGACGTCATCATCAGACGCGCCCTCGGGACCGGCGGTGGGTCGCGACGAGTCGGACGCCGAGGCCGCCGATCCGGTGTCGGGTGCAGAATCTGCTATTCGCCGAGGTGCGTCTCGGAGCCAGACATCGTAAGAGGCACGATGCTTGACAAGAGCGTCACGTGCGTCGTTGACCAGCTGGGCAAGACGCGTCACCCCTCCCGTGTCGGAATGCTGGCGCTTGATGGCCGCCCTATAAGCCGCCTCGATCTCCTCCGTCGTGGCGGTCGTCTCAACACCCAGGATTTCGTAGGCATTGAGCCCTCCCAAGTGCGCAAAGTTGTTGGACATGTCACGAGCCGACTACGCGGTTCACCGCCAGACGGTGACAGGTCAGAATCCAATGGGCATTGGCGACAGTGTGACCGACCGGAACCTGCTGAGTGCCGATGGCAGCAGTGACGAAGTGGCGCCCGGCGAGGATGAACATGTACTGGTCGAGGTGGTTAGCGAAACCCTCATAGAAGTATTCGCAGCGTCGTACGGGGTCTCTGGAGTTAAAGGGTGCTTGGAGAAGCTCCTGAGCTGCCGGAGGAAGATTCCCCAGCTGCCCCGCTTCCCGCGACGACAGCCCGAGATCAGTCTCGGGCCGCGGCAAAGATGCGCCGCGGCGCGGCGCTCCCCGGGGTGCGCCGGCAACGTCCGCGCCCGGCCGGTACTCGACGGGAATTGCCTTATGCGAGCCCGGCGCGAACTCGTAGCGATTCAGCTCGTACACAGCTCGGCCCGTGGTGTCAATTCTCGGTTCGGCGATGCAGAGCGCCCGCGTGCCAAGGACTACAGCGCGCGGTCGAGTGTCAGCGGCGGAAGGGTTGTGCCGCGCGAACCACTCGATGACATCACCCGCCAGCTCGGCCAGTCGGTCCCGCATCTTCGCCGACATCGCCGCCCAGCTGTCCTCTCGCGATGGGCCGTCGCTCAGCGGTAAGCCTGATCCCTTGTGAGTCGGCGGACGTGGTCCGGCACGTCGACCTGCCTTGAGAGCCTCGCCCGACGGCGTCCGCGGAGTTGGGACTGAATCGCCGGCATGCGGAACGAGTCCTCCCGGCGGGACACGATCCTGGCTCATCGCCTCTTTTTACTACGAGGGCGGCCCGTCGGTCGACCGCCTGGTGGTCACCGCGAACGAGTCACAATGTCGGCGACTTCTGCGTCGGTTAACTCGACGGCGTTTCCTCGCATGCTGCTGGCCTTCTGAGCGGCTGAAACGACAGCCTCAATCTCGGCCTCGTTGAGCCCGTAGCTCGCCAGTCCAGGAATTGATAGCGCGGCCGTCAGCTCCTGCAGCCAGGCGATTGCGTCTTCTGGGCTTGCGTCTGGCTGTCCGGTGAGCAGGCTCGCCACCTCAGTCATTCGCTGCAGCGCAGGATGATCTGCGGCTCGCTCACGCAACGCTCGCATGTTGATCTCCATGGTTGCGGCGAGCACAGCAGCGCAGACCGCACCGTGCGGTGCGGAGAGCCGGGCACCGGCGGCGGCCGCAAGTCCATGGACGGCGCCCAGGCCGGAATTGGCGAGGCACAATCCGCCGAACAGGCTGGCCAGCGCAAGATCCTCGCGTACCCCCGGGTTCTCCATCCCCTCCTCGTACCCGCGGCGCAGTGATCGCGCGGAGCGGCGGATCCCGTCCCGTGCCAGAGCATCAGTGAACGGATTGGCGCGCCGCGACAACAGAGGCTCGATGAGCTGGGAGAGCGCATCCATGCCGCTGGCGGCGATGGTCGTCGGTGGTAACCCGGCCAGCAGGTCTGGGTCGACCACGGCGACCTTCGGCAGCATCAGCGGGCTACGCAGGCTTGCCTTGACCCCGTTGCCGGACAGCACCGAGTTCCGGGTCACCTCCGAGCCTGTTCCAGCGGTGGTCGGCACCGCGACGCAGGGCAGTCCGGGCCTCTCGATGGGACGGCCGGCACCGATGACCTCCAGATGTTCGCGAGGGTCAGTGCCTGTGGCCGCAAGCACGGCGACAGCCTTGGCGACATCGATCGCGCTGCCGCCGCCGTATCCGAGCACGGCATCGCAGCCAGCTTCGGTCAGCAGTTCCACCGCGGCGCGGACCCGCTCGATGGATGGCTCCGTCGCGACCCCAAAGGGGATGCTGGGGACGCCCGCCTCCCTCAGCGCCGACCGGACGGCGTCCGCTCGGGACGTGGTACGTCCGGTAACGACCAAGACGCGGTTGGCCCCCAGGCCGAGAAGAGCCTCCGGCACCTCGCTGACCCGGCCAGCCCCGAAACGAATGTCCCCCGGGACTGCGAGATCGAAGCGAACCACCGGCTACCAGTCCCTGTCGTCTGGTGAGGTGTTGACATAGCGAGTGGCCTGGCGAGGGCGGGCCATCATGGGCGCCACGATGTCGCGCCACCGCTGATAGTGCCCCGTCTCCTTGTGTGCAGCAGCGGCTGCCTCGTCTCGATAGATCTCGACGAGGACGACGTGAGCCGGGTCGGCTCGATCGCGCAGCACATCGAATCGCACCACTCCCGACTCGTTGCGACTCGCAATGGCGTTCTCCTCGGTCGCGGCGAGGAAACCCTCGAGCACATCGGGCACCACCGCGACGTCGACATGAACAATAAGCAGGCTGTTCGGCACGAGCCGACACTATCCTCCCTGGCTCTTCCGGCTGATCTTGACTCGAACGACTCGATACACGATCCCGACCGCGAACACGACGGCTCCCCCCAGCACCGCGCTCAACGGCAACGTCAGCACCAGCGTGCCGCAGCCGGCCATGCCGATGATCTGCAAGATGCGAGGGAATCGGCGCCGATCGGAGGATTGCGTGTACGCGGCCACGTTCGCGATCAGGTAATAGATCAAGACCCCGAACGACGAAAAGCCGATCGCGTCCGGCAGGTCCGTCAGCATGATCAGCACACTCACCAATCCAGCGATGGCGACCTCAGCGTGATGTGGGACCTGGTGGCGCTCATGCACGGCGGCCAACCAGCGCGGGAGATCGCCCTCTCGCGCCATTGCCAACGTGGTTCGGCCGACGCCCGCGATCAGCGCGAGGAGTGCGCCGAGCGCCGCAGCCGCCGCTCCCAGCCGGACCGGCAAGCCGGCCCACGCCCAACCCACAGCATCGACCGCGGCAGCAAGCGGTGCCGGGGTGGCTGCGACTCCGGCCGGGCCGAGGACGACCAGGATGGAGGCTGCCACCACCAGATAGATCGAGACGGTGATGGTGAGAGCGGTCAAGATCGCGCGGGGGATAGTGCGTTCTGGGTCGCGAACCTCCTCACCCATGGTCGCGATCCGGGCATAACCGGCGAATGCGAAGAACAACAGCCCGGCCGACTGCAAGATGCCATACCAGCCGCCAGCCAGCAGACTCCAGGACTGAATCGACGTCGATGTGTCACCACTGAGAGACGCCGCGACGACCAGCGCCAGGGCAGCGAGGACGATCACGATGATGATCTTGGTAAGCCCCACTGTCCGGGTGACCCCGTGATAGTTGACCGTCGCCAGGATGATCACCGCAGCAACCGCGATCGGTCTCTCCCACCCGCGTGGTGCAGCGTAGGCGGCGAAGGTGAGGGCCATCGCCGCGCAACTGGCGATCTTCCCAACGACGAATCCCCAGCCGGCGAGAAATCCCCACCACGGACCCAGCCGCTCGCGACCGTAGATGTAGGTTCCACCCGAGATTGGATACTGAGCGGCCAGCTGGGCCGATGCGGTGGCGTTGCAGTACGCCACCAAGGCAGCGACCGCAAGTCCGATCAGCAAGCCGGCGCCCGCAGCGCGGGCAGCGGGGGAGAAGGCGGCGAACACGCCGGCGCCGAGCATCGAGCCGAGCCCGATGATCACCGCATCCAGCGTGCCGAGCCGTCGCGCCAGTTCAGGCTGGGTCACCACTCCATCTCAGCAGCCTGGGATGCGGCGGACCACGTAACCACGCTGCTGGAGGATGGCGATGATCTGCGGTAGCGCTGCAACGGTCTGGGAACGGTCGCCACCGCCGTCGTGCAAGAGCACGATGCTGCCCGCTCCGACTGTCGGCGCAGTGGCAGCCTTGACGATCTTCTTCGAGCCTGGGCGGCTCCAGTCCTTGGTATCGGTCGTCCACAACACCTCGCGAAGGCCCTCTTGGGCCAAGATGCGCTGCACGGTCGGGTCAGTGGCGCCGAACGGTGGTCGTAGACAGCCGCTGCGCGGTCCGCGCGCGACTTCGGAACGGATCTCTCCGGCTGTCAGCGTGGTGAGGTCCGGATGGCTGTATGTGTGATTACCAATGTTGTTTCCTGTGGCCCGCACCTGGGCGGCTTCTGCAGGATGTTCGGCTTGGCGGAAGCCGAGCTCGAAGAAGGTGGCTGTGGAGTGGGTGGTCCGGAGGATATTGAGAATGGCCGGTGTGTATTGGCTGGGTCCGTCGTCAAAAGTCAGGTAGACGATGCCACCACCCTTCGCTCGCGGCATGTTCGGCTGGAATTTTTCCTTGCTCCGAGACGGGGCTTTCGGAGGACTCGGCTTCGACCTGGGCTTGCGGGGTGCCGGCGCATGGGTACGGAGCGGCTCAGCTGCCGGGGCTCTGTCGGCGCCAGCTCTCGGCGGTGCCGGCGCGATGGCAGACGGCGATACGCCGACCGCGCCGGTACGCGCGGTGTCCTCGCCGCTGGCGACTGCAGCGACTCCGAGTATGAGCGCGACCACCAGCAAGCCGACAGTCTCTGGATGTAGCCCGCTCATGGGCTACACAAGCTGCGCGGAAATGCAACTGTGACCCCGAGCAGCGGTACGAGCGGGACTGATCGTCCCCGGAACCCCTTCACCACCGCGTCCGATGGTACGTACGCTGGGGCCGCCTGGCAGCGCGTCCACCCCTTGAGCCGGAGGCTGCCCGTTGCTACGCACTCGTATGCGTAAGAGATGAGGTCAGGAATGGAGTATCGCGAGCTAGGCGGCACCGGTCTTAAGGTGTCAGTTGTCGGCTATGGGACTGCGCCACTTGGTGACATGTTCGGCAGCAGCGACGAAGAGGCTGGGTTGCAGTCGGCGTATCGGGCACTTGACGCCGGTATCAACTTCTTCGACAGCAGCCCTTTCTACGGCAGGGGGCTTGCCGAGGAGCGGCTGGGCAAGGTGCTGCGCGGGCGGCGTCATGAGATCATCGTCGGCACCAAGGCTGGTCGGTATGGACCTGAAGAGTTCGACTTCTCCGCGGAGCGAATCCGGCGCGGCTTCGAGGAGAGCCTTCGTCTCTTAGGCACCGACTATGTCGACATCCTGCAACTACATGACGTCGAGTTCGTCGACCTGGAAGGACCAATCGGGGAGGGCTACGGTGAGTTGGTCCGGCTGCGGAATGCCGGCATGTGTCGATTCATAGGCATGACCGGATACCCGACTGCGATGACTCGAAGGGTGATGAGCGAGTGCGACCTTGACGTCACCCTCAGCTATGCACACTGCACGCTGTTGGACGATTGCTTGACCGATGACGTCATCCCGCTGGCTAAGGAACGGGGGATCGGCGTGATCAACGCCGCTGCCGTCGCTCTAGGACTACTCACCGAGGCAGGGCCGCCACCGCACATAGCCCAGGTGGTCGGGGCGGAGATCTGTGCGGTCGCTCGCCGGATCGTCGAGGTGTGCCAGCGTCACGGCGCCGACGTGAGTTTTCTGGCCAACCAATACTCCATCCAGCGGTCGGGCTGCGCCACCACTCTGATCGGTACCACCAAGCAGCGGCACCTCGACTCGGCAGTGGCCGCTTCAGCGAAGCCGATCGATGAGGAACTGCTCGCCGATGTACTGACTACTGTCGGGGCCGACCGACGCCGCCATTGGATGAGTGGCCTGCCGCAGAACAACTAGTGCTGCGGTGGTGTGTCGGTGCCGAGCCAGGCGTCAAGGTTCGTGTTGTCCGCCCCGAGCAGCGGCGGTGGCTGGTGGTGCTGAAGGGTAGTTTCGACCTCCTTGTCGCCGCTGATCTCGAAGAAGCGGAGTGGTGGACCGGGCAGCTGGATCGGTCCGAGGGATGCGTGCTGCACATCGATGAGGAGTCCCTGTGACCTGGTCTGGTCCCATGCGTAGACCTCGTCGATGCTCCGCACCAGTCCGGCTGGGACACCTGCCGCCTCCATACGGGCGATGACTTCACCCGCGGTAAGCGCCGAGAAAGCACTCTCGAGGATCGCAATGACCTCGGCACGCCGTTCGACCCGTTGCGGGTTGGTCGCCAGGTCGACATCGACGTCCAACCCGAACTCGGTACTGAGTCTCTGCCACTGGGCGTCGTTCCCGCAGGCGATCTGGACGACGCCCTCACCGCAGCGGAACAGCCCGTACGGGACGATTGAGGGGTGGTGGTTGCCCCGAGCCTCGCCACGCACACCTGCGACTGTCCAGGCTGTCCCTTGATAGCCGTGGGAGGCAACCACGGCGGCGAGCAGTGATGTCCGTACGATCTGGCCGCGACCGGTGCGGCTTCGCTCGTGCAGTGCGGCTAGCACACCGTACGCGCCATAGCAGGCCGCGAGAAGATCAGCGATGGGCACTCCGACGCGTTGTGGATCGTCCGGGCGGGAGCCCGTCACAGACATCAGACCTGCCTCACCTTGGGCGATCTGGTCATAGCCTGGACGCCCGCTTTCGGGCCCGTCGTGTCCGAATCCGCTGATTGCCAGTACCACCAGCCGCGGATTCAAGGCCATCAACGACTGATTCGTGAGACCGAGCTTGGCCATGACGCCGGGTCGGAAGTTCTCGATCAGCACATCCGCTTGAGCCAGCAGCTGCCGCAGCTGCTCCATGTCGTCAGTGTCCTTCAAGTCGAGCGTGATGGAGGCCTTGTTGCGGTTCGCGGTCAGGAAGTAGGTAGAGACCGGCTGGCCGTCGAAGCCGTCGACAAATGGTGGTCCCCAGCTCCGGGTCTCGTCACCATCACCGGGGCGCTCGATCTTGATCACTCGTGCCCCAAGGTCGCCGAGCATCATGGCCGCGTGCGGACCCGCAACGGCGCGCGAGAGGTCAATGACGAGCAGGTCAGAAAGCGGGCCCTTCACACGGCAAGCCTTGCGCCGAGTTCGCCGGTCACACCGGCGACGTTGATCGTGGGAGGGAAGGCACCGATGGAACCCGGCTGCGCCAACGACTCCGCAAATGTCCTATCGGCAAGAACGAGATAGGCCAACTCGCCCTCATGTTCGGCGATGGTCCTATTCAGCTCTTCGGGCGTCGATACCTTGAGCAATTCAGCGAGTCGGGTCCGCACCCGTACCGGATCCGCGCTGATCATGGCCGCGATCCGAGCCACGGCGTCGTCGTTGCTAGCACCGAAGGCGCCCACCTCGACCAAATCCTGCGGCTCCGGTAGCGGCGCCTGCAACAAGGCGAGCAGATCGACGCGACCCACCCCGTAGTCCGGATCCCACCCCGGCGGTACTACGCACACTCCCGGCCACCGCAAAGTTGTGAGAAAAGCAGCCTGTATCCGCCTCGTCCCGTACTTGTTGATCAACGAGGGGCGGCCGTGATGCGCCAGCCACAACGCGGCAGCCGCCGCCAGATGTGCGACGGCGTACGAGGTGCCGTTGGCCATCCGTACGACGGGAGTCCTGTCGTCGTACGCCGCGACATACACACACGAGCCGGGCATGCTCACGTCGACCGCCGTCCCCCGGGACGAGTCCACCCAGAGCGTGTCGCCAGGTCCTGTTGCCGCCACTGCCAGGCAGTTGTCGTAGCTGGCGGGTGCGGTCACGATTTGCACGTAGTTGCCGGCCGCCGCCATTACGATCATCCCGGTGTCGACGGCCCGCTGTATCTCGCCCTTCAGCCCGAAGAATCCTTTGCCGCCAAGGCTCATCGTCACGACGTGGCAGCCCACTTGCCGCGCATGTGCCACCGCCTTCGCCACATCCGAGTCGAATACCTGGACGACGCTTTCGGTAGCGCGAATCGGCACCAGTGAAGCACGGCCGGCCAGACCGACGATCCCTTCAGCGGGCGTTCCTTGCCCGACGATGACGCTGGCCGTGCGTGTGCCGTGGCCGGGGTTGGGCAGAGGCCACGCCGGGTTGGGAATCAGATCATCGATCGCGTCGTTGTCGCCGTCGATGACGTCGCGGTCCCGGCTGAGGTCCAGCCCGGCAGCGCCCAGATTGGGATGCAGCGTGTAACCCGAGTCTGGCTGGCCGACGCTTATCCCGACACCGCCGCGGGCAGCGTTCGACATCTGCGCCATCGCCTCTGGCCAGTGCAAGATCTTGTGCACCCAGTCCAGCGGCGGCGGATTGTTGACGCAGGGGTTGTCGCCGAAGGCCCCGATCGCCGGGTTGATGTCCACCGGCACCGGTACATCAGCCTCAACGCGCTGGAACTGCTCGCTCCGATACAACGCCACGGCTGCTTCGTGCGAGGTGCGGGCGTGCTCGGGCGTCCCGACCGGGTGCTCGCTTCGCGCAGTGAGGAGAAACAACCGGCTACCACGGGTGAGCCGCTGTACGCGCCACCCGGACCCCACTTGCTCCTGGACGATCTTGCTGATCTCGGCATTCCTCTGAGCCGATTTCGGCAGCACGACAACTCGGATTTGATGCGCAGAGTCAACCGCCATCGCAAGAACCTCACGCGGGCCAGGATCAGCGGGCCTGTCCCGCTCGCAGTATGGTAGCGATCTCGGTGCGCTGGATAGAGGCGGAGAGGCGCGTATGGGGTTCGCCGGCGAGAGCCAATCTGTCTATCCCATTGTGAAGTGTGATCTTTCCGACGTGGTCGGCGCTCCCGGCCTCCCAGCCCCTGACGTTCTCGCTCGCACCATGTCGAAGCGCAATCACTCGTGGAAATCAGTGGGCGGTCCCGACACGTTGTTCCTGGCCACTCCGACGGCCAGCGTGGGTGCGTTCGAGCCCTTCCAAGAAGAGCTCGCCCAGAATGTCGGCAGTCAGCGGGTCCAGACGACTTTTCAGTCGGCCGTCTGCGAACAGGTGACACATCAGCAGATCCTGCGCGGCCGCCCCGTAGTTGGGGCCCGGTTCCGCACGGTGTCCTCTCCTTCCGGAAGCGTTGTGCTCGGCGGCCCGGTCGCTGACCTCGAGCAACGCGATCCGGGGCGGGTTCCACGGCACTCCACCGCAGCGGTGACTCAAGCTGTCCGCGATCAGCTCGCGGTCCCACCGACCGCGAAGATCGACGTCGAGCGTGTGGTCTGGCCGATTGACGGTCAAGGCGTATGGGCGTACCGCGCTCGCGTGACCGATGGCACCGAGCCGATCGACCTCCGAGCCTACGTGCGCGGGGATGAGGAGCTTGGATTGCTATACGCCCAGGACGTGAGCTGCTCGGGGAACTTCGGTGAAGGGCGGGTGTACCGAGTCAATCCAGGTCGGGATCCGGCGCCTGAAGTGGTGAGGTTGGCGGGTCTGGAAGGCCGACGCGGTGTGCTGAAGACGGGCAAGTTGACGCTCGTCCCCGCGGTTGGCAATGCCGTTACGAACGGCAAGCGCGACTTTCGATTGGAACCCGCACAAGGCGGTTTCGAAGAGGTCAGCGCCTTCCACCACATGGCCAATGCGATGCAGTTCTTCGGCAACCTTTTGGGGCCGGACGTATTCAACGACGAACTCTTCGGACCGCTCACCGTACGAGTTCAGGACCGCACCGTCATGGCTCAGGTTGGTGCATTCTTCCCCGGCCAGAAGATGATCAGACTGGCCGACCGGCCCCATCCCGCGGCGCGGTCCGGCGACATCTGCATGCACGAGTTCACGCATGCCGTCATCCATCGAATCGCTCGTCTCGACGACGAATTCGCTTCGCCGATCGCACGCGGCCTCAACGAGGGCTTCGCCGACTACGCTCAGGCGACGTTCTTCAACGACCCGCGGTTCGGTGACTGGGTGCGAGACGAGCCCAAGGGCGCCCGACGGTGTGACGACAAGACCCTGCGGCTGAAGGCCAATCCAGAGGACCCCCAAGACCGGTACAAGGTGGGTGCTGCGTGGGCGGCTCTGCTCTGGGATTTCCGGGTCTCGGTTGGGCCTGGGATCGCTGATGCCGTCGCGTTCCATTCGCTGCAGTTCCTCGTGCCGCAGTGCACGTACGAGACCGCTCGCCAGGCTCTGCATCATGCAGACCTCGCGCTATTTCCCGCGCGCCGGGTCGGACGTCATAAGGCCCAGATCGACGAGGTCTTCGATGGGCGGATGGCGTGAGGCTGGCTCTGCGGGCGTGAGCGGCCCGGTCTGCTCGGTACGCTCAATTCGTGCAGATCACCGTCAGCATCCTCGGCGGGACAATGGACGACGATCGTGTCACCACAGTCTCTGGTGATCAACTCATCGTCACCGACCATGGCAAAGTCCGCGCAAAGCGGCGGTTGACGCCCGACGCTGTTGATCACATGGAGCGGCTTGCGAACGAGGTCGTCGGGGTGACCATGCCCAAGCGGGTCTACCCCAAAGCGGTCGACGGCGGCACCACGACTATCGAGATTCTGGCCGCCGAGACCAAGCGCATTGAGCTCTGGGCCGGCGAGGATGCGCCCGACCCGGTCTGGGAGCTGCTCTATGCCGTGGACGCGCTGGCTCGAGACGCAACCTGAGCGTCAGATCGCTGCATATTCCGCCGTCGGCGACCAAGGTCACTGAATGGTGAGGTCATGGCTTGCTATCTCCTTCGTACCCGTTGGGATACACCACGGACTTCAGACTGTTCGGATCGACGTCGCTCTCCAGCGCCTCCGCGGCACGCTCGAGGCCGAATCGGCCGGTGACCAGAGAGTCGAGCTCGACGAGGCCGCTGGCCACCATGTGGATGCCAGCCGGCCAGGTATCGGTGTACCGGAAGATGCCGGTCACCGTGATCTCGAGGTTCTGGATGTGCTCCACGGGAAGGGTCATTTCCGACGAACCGAGCCCCACCAGGACGGCCGTACCGGCCGGGCGTACGGCTTTGATGCCCGACATCACCGCGTGCGGCGACCCGCTGGCATCGACGAAGGCGTTGACGTCCAGACCGGCGGTGGCGACATCTATCTCGCGCGGGTCGAGCACCCGGGTTGCGCCGTACTGCAGTGCCCGCTCCCGCCGCTCGGGCACCAGGTCGGTGACGATGATCTCCGCGGCCCCGAAAGCCCGGGCGGTCTGAGCGCAGATGATGCCGACCGGTCCCGCGCCTGCGATCAAGATGCTCGAGCCAGGGGTGACTTTTGCCTTGCGCATCGTCGTGACGGCTACCGACAGCGGCTCAAGCAGTGCGGCGGCCTCGTTCGACATGGAGTCCGGCACCAGGTGGGCGAACTCAGTTCGGATGACGCAGTACTCCGCGAACGCACCGTCGATCGGTGGCGTGGCGTAGAACTCCATATTGGGGCAGAGGTTGTAACGGCCGGCGCGGCACTCACGGCACTTTCGGCAGTTCTTCTGCGGCTCGATCGCCACCCGCTCGCCGATTCGAGTCTCCGGCACCTCATCGCCCACGGCGACGATTCGGCCGGACAACTCGTGGCCGAGGATCAGAGGAGCTGTGACGACGAAGTCGCCGATCCGACCGTGCCGGTAGTAGTGGGTGTCGGAGCCACACACCCCCACGGCGGCCACTTTGACGAGCACCTCGTCGCTGGCCATCGCAGGGGTTGGTACTTGTTCGATGCTGAGTGTCTTCACCGCGGTGAGCACGCTGGCGCGCATCTGCTCGGGGATGGCCTCAGTGGCAGTCTGAGTCATTGACAGTTGGCCCTCTCTCGGTGTTCCGGGTTGTGGGTGTGGGGCGACCGCCGGGCTGGTACTCATTCAACGGATGGTGTAGCCGCCGTCGACGAGCAGGTCGACGCCATTGATCATCTTCGCAGCGTCGCTGGCCAAGAAGACGGCCACGGCTGCGATCTCTTCAGGCTCAGCGAACCTCTGGGTGGGGATCTGGGCCTTCAGTGCGTCACCCTCCGGGTTGTCCCAAAGCGCCTTGGCGAGCGGAGTCATCACCACAGTGGGGCTGATGGTGTTGGCAGTGACTCCGCGGCCGGCCCATTCCAGCGCCAGCACCTTGGTCATCCCGACCAGGCCGAACTTCGATGCGCAGTAAGCGAGGTGTCCCGGCAGCGCTATGGTCGCCGCCTGGGAGGCCAGGCTGATCACTGTGCCGCCGCCTTGGGCGAGCATGATCCGACCAACGTGCTGGCTGACCAGGAAGGCTCCTCGCAAGTTGACCGCCATCGTCTGATCCCAGTCGTCGATCGTTAGCTCCTCGGCCGCGCCCGTCACAGCAATGCCGGCACTGTTGACGAGTACGTCGATACGACCGAACTGTTCACTCACCGCACTGACGGCATTGATAACTGACTCCTCGATGGTCACGTCGCAGTTGAAAGCAGCGGTGGCGCTGCCCTCGCCGACCGGCTGACCGGCATCTACCGCTCTGTCGAGCACCACTACAGTGGCGCCCTTGGCTGCATACGCGTCGACAATCGCCGCCCCGATTCCTGAGGCGCCGCCGGTCACGACAGCAACCTTGTCGGCGAGTGAGAAGTCATAGCCGACCTGGACCGTCATATGGGGCGCCTTCCTCGAGGCCGTTTGTCCGCTCAATGTACGGCTCGGATTCGTGACCCGGATCAGCGGCTGGAGTAACCGCCGTCTATCGGCAGCGACACACCCGTGATCATGGACGCGGCGTCGCTGAGCAGGAACACGATGGGAGCGGCGATCTCAGCCTCGGTTGCCCAGCGTCCCAGCGGCATCTGTTCCAGGAATGGCCCGCCGATGTCGTCCCGACCCCAATACCAGGCCGACATTGGCGTCATGACCACAGTCGGGTTGACCGCGTTGACGCGGATGTTGTACTTGCCCAGTTCCAGGGCGGACACCCGGGTGATGCTGTCGAGGGCGGCCTTGGAGGCGCCATACGAAATATGTCCTGGCAGCGCCACCAGACTTGCCTGGCTTGAGACGTTGACGATTGACCCGCCCCAACCAAGCCGAATCATCGATCGGGACGCGTACTTGGTCACTAGGAGAGCACCGCGCGTGTTGATCGCGATCACCTTGTCGAAGACCGCGAGGTCGGTGTCCATCGGCGTTGCTATTTCGCCGCCGAAACCGCCGCAATTGACCACGCCGTAGACGTCCAGTCCGTCCAACGCATCGCGAACACTCTCTTCAGATGTCAAATCGAAGGACAGCGTACGAGCGCCGGTGTCCTCCGTGAGGGCACCGAGCGCTTCCTCCGACCGTCCGCTCGCGATCACATCGGCTCCGGCAGCAATGAGCTGCCGAACAGTCTCGGCACCGATGATGCCAGTGGCGCCCGTCACCAATACGGGTCTGTGGTTGAAGTCGATCACCGGTTCACTATCTCCTATAGACCAACAACTCGATAAGGAGTCTTCAATGCCTATTCGGCTGAATCACACGATTGTCCGGGCACGCGACAAGCGCGCATCGGCGGCGTTCCTGACTGAGATCCTGGGGCTGCCGCCGGCGACGCCGTACGGACCCTTCCTCGTCGTCCAGGTCGATAACGACGTGTCGCTGGACTTTGCCGATGATCACGGTCCGGCTCACCCCCAGCATTACGCATTCCTAGTTGATGAATCGGACTTCGACGACATCTTCGGGCGTATCAAGGAGCGCGGCCTGCCCTACTGGGCCGACCCGTTCCGGCGACGGCCGGGCGAGTTCAACACCAACGACGGCGGCCGTGGCGTGTACTGGGACGATCCGGACGGGCACATCCTCGAGATCATCACCAGGCCGTACGGCAGTGGTACAGACTCCTGAAGCGTCGGTCCACCTCGCCCACTACACTGACTTCCCGCATGTTCAGGCAGCTTCCAGCGGTTCCCGACCATCCCGCACTTGAGGAGGAGATCCTCACGTGGTGGGAGGAACGCGGCATCTTCGATCGGCTGCGTGAGAGCAACCATGGCGGCCCGGTCTGGAGTTTCATCGACGGCCCAGTCACTGCAAACAAGACCCTCGGCGTGCACACGGCCTGGGGCCGCACGCTGAAGGACGTCTTCCAGCGCTACAAGGCGCTTCGGGGCTTCGACCAGCGTTACCAGAACGGTTTCGATTGCCAGGGCCTCTGGATCGAAGTGGGCGTCGAGCGGGAGCTCGGCCTCAACTCCAAGCGCGAGATCGAGGAATACGGACTAGCCGACTTCGCGCGCAAGTGCCGAGAGAAAGTCGCCTGGTCGGCCCAGGAACTCATCCGGGGATCAAAGCGTCTCGGCCAGTGGATGGACTGGGGCGACGACTATTACACCTTCTCCGACACCAACATCTCCTACATCTGGCGCTTCCTGAAACTCGCGCACGCGCGCAGCTGGCTCTACCGTGGGCACCGCTCAACCGAGTGGTGTCCCCGCTGCGGGACCTCTATCTCGGCGCATGAGCTGGTCGGAAGCTACGAGGAGCGCATCGATCCCTCTCTGTTCGTTCGCTTTCCACTCATCGACCGGCCCGGCCAATCGCTGACGATCTGGACGACGACACCGTGGACGCTGCCAGCGAACGTCGCCGCTGCGGTTCATCCGGAGGAGGAGTACGGCCTCCAAGAGAACGGCGAGTGGGTCGCGGTCAAGCGCTACCCCGAGGAAACCTACCTCGAGCGCCGGCGTGGTGCTGAGCTTGTCGGCTGGCGCTACGACGGGCCGTTCGACCACCTGCCTGCGGCCCAGGGCGTCGAGCATCGCGTCATCGACTGGGGCGAGGTCACGATGGATGAGGGCACCGGCATCGTCCACATCGCGCCTGGCTGCGGGACCGAGGATTTCGAGCTCTCCCGCGTACACGACCTCCCCATCGTCATGCCGGTCGACGAGGCGGGTCGCTTCTACGACCGCTTCGGCTGGCTGCATGGTCTGTCTACGTCGGAGTCGGCAGAGCAGATCGTGGCCGACCTTGCCGAGCGCGGCCGCCTAGTCGCGGCCGGCGAGTACGCACACCGCTATCCCTTCTGCTGGCGATGCAACACACCGCTGATCTTCCGCATTGCCGACGACTGGTTCATCTCCGTGGACGAAGTGCGGCCGAGATTGCTTGCGGCGAATGCGACCGTGGAGTGGACGCCGGCCTACTTCGGCAAGCGCATGGACGACTGGCTCCGCAACATGGGCGACTGGAACATCTCCCGACGCCGTTACTTCGGGCTACCGCTCCCGATCTACCCGTGCACCTGCGGCCACGTCACCGTGGTCGGTTCCCGCGCCGAGCTCGAGGAGCTGGCGACGGCCGGGATAGATCAGCTCGAGGAGCTCCACCGCCCGTGGATCGATGCCGTCGAGATCCGCTGCCCGGCGTGCGGGACGGAAGGCGTGCAGCGGATACCCGAAATCGGTGACGTCTGGCTCGATGCGGGAATCGTTCCCTTCTCGACGCTCGGCTGGCAAAACCCGGAGTGGGTAGATGGCGGCTACGGGACCGGTGCTGCCAAGGGGCTTACCGGCGCCGATCTTCCCGATCACAACTATTGGGAAACCTGGTTCCCTGCTCATTGGGTCTCCGAAATGCGCGAGCAGATCCGCCTCTGGTTCTATTCGCAACTGTTCATGTCGGTCTGTCTGGTGGACAAGGCGCCGTTCCGGTCCGTCCTCGGCTACGAGAAGATGCTCGACGAGCACGGGCGGCCAATGCACGGCTCCTGGGGGAATCTCATTCCCGCCGAGGAGGCGTTCGCACGCATGGGCGCCGACGTCATGCGCTGGCAGTACTGCGACCAGCCACCGGACCGCGACCTGCACTTCGGCTACGGGCCGGCACACGAGATCAAGCGCAAGCTCCTCACGCTGTGGAACTCCGTCGGGTTCCTCGTGCGATACGGGAACATTGAGGGCTTCCGGCCGCGGCTCGAGGATCTGGCGGCGGGACCGGTCGGGGCCGAGCTCCGCGCCCTCGACCGCTGGGTCATTGCGCGGACCGCAAAGCTCGTCGCTGACGCGACCGCGGCGCTCGAGGAGCAACTCACCCACCGTCTGATCGCCGCGTTCGACTCGTTCGTCGACGACCTCTCGAACTGGTACATCCGCCGGTCGCGGCGGCGCTTCTATGCCTACGACGACGCCGCGTTTAGGACGCTCTGGTTCGCGCTCGTCACGGGTTTGCGCGTGATCTCTCCAGTCATGCCATTCCT
This sequence comes from uncultured Actinomycetota bacterium, assembly GCA_963836855.1. Classification (GTDB taxonomy): domain Bacteria; phylum Actinomycetota; class Actinomycetes; order Propionibacteriales; family Propionibacteriaceae; genus Microlunatus. Next base: position 58,846 of record CAWILN010000005.1, read on the forward strand.
CGCCGACCACCTCTGGCGGAACCTCGTCGCCGACGCATGCGAGGACGCCCCGGAGAGCGTCTTCCTCGCGGGCTGGCCCGCGGTCGATCGGCCGGACGATCGGCTGCTCGCCGAGATCGCGGAGGTGCGCCGGATCGTCGAGCTCGGTCGCGAGGCGCGCGGCACAGCGGGGGTGAAGCTGCGTCAGCCGCTACGGCGCGTGTACGTGCGCGGCGCGCGGCTCGCAGGGGAGCACGCGGACGAGATCGCCGAGGAACTCCGGGTGGACGAGGTCGGCTTCGACCAGGGGCCCGTGGCCCATGTCCGGCTGCTGCCCAACCTGCGGGTGCTGGGCCCGCGGCTTGGCCCGAAGGTTCCTGAGATCAAGGCGGCGCTCGAGCGCGGCGAGGCGGAGGAACTCGGGAACGGCCGCATTCGTGTCGCGGGCGTGGAACTCGATGCCGACGACGTGATCCGCGGAGAACGGGTCGACATTCCTGGCTGGGCGATCGCGGACGACGTAACGCTTTCGGTTGCTGTCGATACCGAGATCGACTCAGAACTCGAGCTCAGGGGCCGGGTCTACGAGCTCATCCACACCGTCAACACCATGCGGAAGGATGCAGGGCTCGAGCTGACCGACCGGATCGTGCTCACGCTCGCCGACGGCGACGACCTGCTACGCCACGAAGACTGGATCAAGGCCGAGACGCTGGCGACGCGCATCGAGCGAGGCAATTCCCTGGCAATCGCCAAGGCCTAATTCGAAGCAGCTTCCGGCCCTCCTGATCTGAAGCGGACCGAGCGGACGTTTCCCACCACAATCGCCCAAAAGTAGGCCTCAGTCTTGTGTCAGGCACACGTTTCGCATCACAAGTGCGAAAACGTACTCAGGCCGCGGTCTGCTCAGCGCTCCGAGTCTCCAGACGCTTCCGCATGAATGTCGATTATCCCAAGCTTGCCTTTGAACGTATCACGATATATCGTGATAGTGTCGTCTAAACAGAGGAGACTAAATGCGACACAAAGAACGACGTCCGTTCGAGCAGTTTGAACGCCGACCAGAAGGTGGCTGGGACGGACCGGGCGAGAAGGGTGGCCCTGGTGGTCACGCGCACCGTCCCCATGATCATCGGGGCCGAGGAGGCCACAGTGGGCCGCGCGGCCGCGGCCGCGGACGTGGGCGTATTCACCGCGGTGATGTGCGCACGGCCATCTTGCTCGTGCTTGCCGATGAGCCGATGCACGGCTACCAAATCATGCAGGCGATAAGCGACCGTACGGGCGGAGCATGGCGACCCAGTCCAGGTGCGGTCTATCCGACCATCGCACAACTAGAGGACGAGGACCTCGTCACGACCCAGGAGGAGGGCGGCCGCAGGTTGGTCACCCTTACCTCGGAAGGTCGAACGTACGTGGAGGAGCGCAGCGCCCGGATGGGCGACCCATTCGCCGACTTCGCCGATCGGCCCACCGGCCCTGACCTGAGAGAACCGCTGCATGAGCTACACGCTGCAGTGCGTCAGATTGGCATCAGTGGCAGTGCGGAGCAGGTCGAGGCCGCGGCGCAAGTCTTGGCGGGGGCCCGACGCTCGCTGTATTTGATCTTGGCGGGCGAGGCCGAAAGCACCAGTGAGTGATCACGACCCGAGACCATTCACAGCTGACTGACAGCCCGAGCATGGCTGAGCCCTAGGCGGGTTCTAAACGATCAAAGTCATCAGGAGAGAAGCTCGAGAGAGAGGTTGACTGATGGGCCCACACGGACCATTCGACGAAGGACGCGGCTATCACGAGTTGGACAGTTCGCTCTCCATGCTGCCGATCCTCGGCAGCTTTCTTCTGCTGCTAATTCTTGTCCTCGCCGCGCTGTATCTGTGGCACCAGGGCAAACTGCCCCTGCCCAAACTGGGGAGTCACCGATCGCCTGAAGAAGACGCCAAGCGCATCCTTGCCGAGCGCTTCGCACGCGGAGACATCAGCTCTGACGAGTTCTTGGAGCGGTCCAGCATTCTCAACTGGACTCCCGGAAGCGAGCCGCTGCCGTCCAAGTCTCGCAAGAATCGCAGTATTTGATCTTCGGCCGGTCGGATCCGCTATCCGACCGGCTCGTCAGCTACGCGAGTGGTCGTTGGTGCGACCAACGCCGGAGCAAATCCGCGGTTGAAGGAACGGCCACGAAACCGGCGGTACGCGATCACAGCAAGGGTGAGCAAGATCATGGCGGGTATGTACTGCCAATCACCGGCAACCGCACTCAGCTGACCAGCCGCGTTGAACGAGGAGTGCAGCAGGCCGATCGCAAGAATGCTGCCGCCTGAGTCGATGAGTTGGGTCCCAAGCAGGTAGCGGAAGAATGGTGCGACCAGGGCGAGGAGGGAGAGGTTTATCGCTGCCACTTCCAAGCTCGTATTCTTCAAACCTTGTTCAGCGAAAGCATTCGGAATGTGGATCACGAAGAATGGAATCGCGGTGAGCAGAGATCCGATCAGCAAGCCGCGCCTGGCCATGAGCCGGCTCTGCATGAAACCACCCCATGCTGTCTCTTCCCAGAGGTTGACAAGCAGCAGCCCGAAGATGAAGGTTCGGAAAAGGTAGGAGCCGACTAGATCAAGCCAGCCGTCCGGGGGCGATGTGAGGGTACCGGTTACGGCACCGACCAGCAGCGTCAGTAGCGGTATGGCGGTCACGAGCACCGCAAACCGCGCCAAACCCATTCGCCAGCGGATTACGCCGGCGAAAAGCCGCCGCACCCCAGCGCGGCCTTCACTCAGCGCGGTGACTAATGTGGCCGCGCCGAGCAGGAGGATCACCGACAGCAAGATGCCGGGCGAGATGTCCTGGCTGCTTGCCAGCAGGGCGGCGTTGACCGGCAACGACAAGCCCAACACGATGACGAGAAACATCGCAATCGGACGGTTGCGGGCGAGCCTGCGAAGTGGGCTGGATTCGCGGTTATCAGTCGTTACAGGCTCGGGCATGGCGGCTCCCTGGTATCAGTTTGCTACTCGCCAGTCGTGACGCGTATTCCTGTCCGATCCTACGATCCATGTCGTCGCCAGCAGTGATCATCGGACCAAGCAGAGGAGCAGCGATGAGCATGCCCAACTTCCGCCTCGACCAGCAGACCGCGCTCGTCACCGGCGCTGCCAGCGGTATCGGCCGCGGCCTCGCCTTCGGACTCGCCGCGGCCGGCGCCAATGTTGCATGCTTCGACCTGCCGGAGTCACCTTTGGAAGAGGTTTGCGAGGAAATCAGGGCGACTGGACACGAAGCCATCGCCGTACCGGGCGATGTCAAAGATGCGGACATCCTCAACCATGCGGTCCGGGACGCGGAGAGCGAATTCGGCCCCCTCAGCTTGGCTGTCAATAGTGCAGGGATCGCCAACGCCGCACCAGCTGAGGAGATGTCTCTGAGCCAGTGGCAGCGAGTGATCGACATCAACCTCACCGGTGTGTTCCTGTCGTGCCAGGCAGAGGGCCGGGCCATGCTCAATCATGGCCGCGGTGCAATAGTCAACATTGCCTCCATGTCCGGATCGATCGTGAATCGCGGACTGCTGCAGGCCCACTACAACGCCTCGAAGGCTGCCGTCAGCCACCTCAGCCGAAGCCTTGCCATGGAGTGGGCGCACCGCGGCGTCCGGGTGAATGCCATCAGTCCCGGCTACACGGCAACCCCCATGAACTTGCGCGCCGAGGTCGCCGAACAGGTCAAGACGTTCGAGGCAGATACGCCGCTGGGACGGATGGCCACCGTCGACGAACTGGTTGGGCCAGCCATCTTCTTGCTCAGTGACGCCGCCAGTTTCTGCACCGGAGTGGACCTTCTGATCGACGGCGGCTTCACCTGTTGGTGATACCAAGCCCGCGGTCGCGGGCCAGGATTGCCGCTTCGGTGCGGCCGGCGACGTTCAGTTTGGTGAAGATCGACGAGGTGTTGTTGTTCACGGTCTTGAGCGAAAGTCCTAGACGGGCAGCAATGGCCGAGTTGGACAGACCCTGGGCCAGCAGCCGCAACACATCGTGCTCCCTGGGAGTCAGCTGAGGAAACGGATCCTCGTCGCTGGATGTGCCGAGTCGGGCCAGCACGCGCTGGGCGACGGCGGGTCCGAAGATCGCTTGGCCGTCGGCGACGGCTGTGACTGCGCGCAGAATTTCCTCTTTGGTCGCTCCTTTGAGCAGGTAGCCACGGGCGCCCGAGCGCATGGCCTTGGTCACAGTGAGGTCGTCGTCGCTCATGGTGAGGACGAGCACAGCCACGTCAGGAGCTACCCGACTGATCTCTGCGGTAGCACTGAACCCATCGGTGTCGGGCATGGCGAGGTCCATGATGATCACGTCCGGTTTCATGATCACCGCTGCCTTGATCGCTTCACGCCCGGTAGCGGCCTCGCCGATGAACTCGATATTCGGGTACTCGGCGAAGAGCGCCCGCAAACCATCGCGGACCACCGGGTGATCATCCGCCACGAGGACCTTGATCATCGACCGGCCCCGAGCGGCAGGGTCGCAGTCACCCGACCTCCTTCGGGTGTGGGACCCGCTTCGCAGACGCCGCCAACTTCAGAAGCCCGGAGCCGAACGGAGGTCAGGCCGAGACCTGGAGACCAGGGGTCGTTGGATCTCCCGTCATCTGTGATGATCATCTTGAGGCTGCCGTCGTCGGTGGTCAGTCGTACGGAAGCCAGCCTGGCATCTGAGTGCCGAACGACGTTGGTGAGTGCCTCAGCGGCGATTCGATAAGCGGCCACCTCAACCGACGATGGCAGCGTCGCCAGCGGCTCGGGCGCTTCGACGATCACCTTTACCTGGCTGAGCCGATCGCCTTCCTCGCGCAGTGCTCCCACCAGGCCCAGCTCGTCCAGCGCGGCCGGGCGGAGCCCGTAGGCGAGCTGGCGTACGGCTTCGACGGACTGACGCAACTGGTCGGCCAGCTCGTTCGCTAGCGATTCAGCTCGCTCTGGTCGGTGGCGGGCCGCGAGGCCAATGCTGTCGGCCTTCAGCGCTGCGCCGGTAAGGAGCGGCCCGAGACTGTCGTGCAGCTCACGGCGCAGCCTCGTCCGTTCCTCCTCGGCGGCGTCGATTACACGCTCCCGCGAAGCCTTCAGGTCCTCGGTCAGCCCCTGTGCGTGCAGCACGATCGCTAATGGCGCGGCCACAAGATCAATAATCTTCTGATCAGCGCGCGAAAGCCGGCGTTCGCCCCGCCGTGGACCGACGACCAGTTTCCCGATCGGCTTGCCGTCGTGGGCCAGAGGCCAAGTCTGCGAGCTGACTGTCGGCTCGCCGCTGTCAACGAGACTGCCGTCTTCCCGTTCGATCGCGACATAGCCCAACCGAAGAGACTCACGAAGGGCGTCGGCAACCCCTCCGAGGTCGTCACCGGCCAGCCGTTGTCCGACCGCTGACACTGCGGCTACCGGGTCGCGGCGGGTGCCGTAGACAGCGCGGTCGACCAGCCGCTGCAGTCGCACCCGAACCGGGTTGAAGGCCAACGCGATAGCAAGCGTGGCCAACAGCGGCGCGCCAGCCCCTCGGAGCACCCTATCGAGGGCGGCGACCAACCCAACATAGAGCGCGATGACACCGATGGTGAGCACTGCATAAACGACCACGCGCGACAGCACGATCCGGACGTCGTACAGACCATGTCGCAGCACCGCGATCGTCACCGCAGCCGGGATCAGGGGAAAGCTCAACAGGAGCAGGATGGTCTGCCCGGTTGGCAGGGCGAACCAGATAGGCGCCTGGATCAAGATGACAAGAATGACTGCAACCAATAGCCACAACACCTGTTGGCGTACGGTTTCGGTGCCTCGGATGAACCGCACGATCAGGCTGGCTACCGATGCCAAGAAGACCAGCTGCCCAACCCAGCCACTGATTCCCTCGGTCACCGCCCACCACGGTGCGACCAGAAAGGACGAGGCACCGTACTCGGGCGTCGGGCCAACGAACATATTGCCGAGCGCCGCATCGGCGATGGTGAGCCAGACCAGCACGCGCCAACGTCGGCTCACAGGTTTCCCGGTTGGGAACAACTGCAAGATCAACGGCAAGCAGCAGAAGACTCCCCAAGACCAGGAGAACAAGTAGACCGTCACCAACAGCCGCAGAGCGACCTGCGGCCAATCATGTGCGGCGCCATAGATCATGAAGGGGGTCGCCGCCGCAGTCAGTAATGGAGCGACACCCACGATGAGAAACAGCCAGCCGATGGGATTGTCCGGCTTGGCGCGGGCGATCAGGAGACCACACGGTGCCGCGGACAGGCCGATGGCGGTGTTGGTGATCAAGTAGTTCGACCAGGCCGCCTCGCTGTCGATACCGAGGAGCAGTGCGCCCAGCACAGCGACTCCGGCCAGCGCCAGGGCAAACCCGAAGAGCGCGTACGCCAAGACCGCGAGCCGATTCGGCATGCCTTCATGATCCCGCCTCGAAGTCCCGGCGACTAGGGAGTTGGCTCCTGAGCGACCCGGGCAGCCTCCCCGGTGAAGCAGCAGGAATCCTCCTGCTGGGCTGGTGCAGGCGGCGGCACAGTGCAGGAACAGACAGTTCTTAAGCACCCAGGAGGTCACCATGTCGGTCACCGAGGCCAGCAAGACCAAGATCAAGAACGAGAGCGGCCGAGTGCACCGGGTCCGCGACGTCCGGAGTTTTCAGCGATACGCGGCCGCGATCATCCTGCCCATCCCGCCGACCTGTATCGCTATCGGGCGACTCTTCCAGACCGATGACTCCGACACTAGACGCGCGCTCGACCTGATCGCGGCCAATCCCGACCGCCAGTTCACCTTCGCTTTGCTCGGCGTCATCTCGCTCGCGTGCGTGATTCCGGCCTTCCTAGCGGCTGCACGGCTCTCCCGGCGTCGACGACCGGTGCTCACCACCGTCGCGCTTGCCATGAACCTTGCGGGCTTCGTCGGGGCCTTCGGTCTCTTTGCGATCGACAACCTCTACCTGATCGGAGCCTCACTGCCGGCTGAGCAACGCGATGTCGGTGCAATCGTGATCGACGAAATGTGGTCGACCGGGATTCCAGGATTTGGTGCCAATCTCTTCGTTCTGGGCCACTTCCTCGGCACGATCTTGATGGGTCTCGCGCTGCGCGGCAGCATCCCGACTGTCGGCTGGCTGGCAATGCTGCTCACCACGCCGGTGCATTTCCTCGCCTTCGTGTTTCTGCAGATGCCTGCGGTGGACATGGCGGCTTGGCTGCTGATGACGCTCGCCTTCGTCTACTGTGCGGTCAAGGTCGTGAACACACCGAATGACGAGTGGGATCTGCCACCGATCGGCAAGACCGCGTCCAACGGATAGCGTGCTCCACCAAAGCAAAAGGTGCAGCGGTGTGCTGCACCTTTGCGCTGCTTGTTCCGGTTGTCAGTTTGTCGGGATCTTGCAGTCCGCGGGTCCGTCTGCCGGGATGGTGATCGGCGCATCACCAGTGGGCGCCTCGAAGAACGTCGCCACGAACTCAGTCACCACCGGAGCCGAGTTGAATGCGCCGTGCACATGGCCGTGGCCGGGATCGATGAACGCTTTTCCGGCCGGGTACCGCCGCATGGTGCAGCCCTCAGAGGAGACATAGGTCAACTCACCCTTGACGATGGTGACGAACACCGGTCCATGATGGGTGTGCCAGGGGATCGGAGCACCGGGTTGCACCGTGACCTTGGTGGTCACGATATTGGACGGGTCTGAGATCTTGATTACGTCGGTACCGTGTTCACCTGTCTCGAGACGTAGCTGCATCGATGCGTCGTCGGTGAATGCCGCTCTCGGCGTGAGAACCTCGACCGCGACCGGGGCTTGTTCGGCCTGAGCGCTGCCGCCGTAGGCAAAGACGCCGATGGCCCCAATAGCCAGCACTAGGGCGCCGTTTCTAAATCGTTTTTTCATTTTCTTTCTCCCTTCAATTGGCTTGTGATTGCGGGGGTGACACCTGTGGAACAGGAGGAGGCCGTCGATTCAAATTCGGACCATCGTCAGCCCTCCTTTTGAGCCGTGCGCCGTGCGAGCTTCCTCGGATCCACGTCGACAAGCAGGCGCTCGACGGCTTCATGCAGGCCGGCATCAGGAAGATCATCCGGAATGTCAAGGTCAGCGACGTTTTCGCCAGGACCAGGTACCGGCCTACCTGTAATGTCGTCTCCCTCCGACGCGGACAGAATGGTGCCGTTGTCGTCGTAGACGATGCTGAACCTCATCGTTCCTCCCTTCTTTGGCTCGTCGAATGAGTCATGAGGAAAGTTATGAACAGTTCCTTTGCAAATCCTTTGCGGGTAATCAAGCGGTGCTCCGTCGCCGAGAAGCACTCTCTGCGGGCTCCGATCAGCGAGTCAAGGACGCGCCTCAGCCCGAAAAACGGTCACCACCGACATGAAACAGCCGCGAATTCATGTCGCTGGTGACCGCTTTAGTAACGCTGCCGACGGCTAGCCCTCTGTCGGGGAGATATTGAGATTGAATCGGAACACGTTGAATGGGTCGAATTGATCCTTGACAGCCTGAAGACGAGCGAAAACTGCTTCCGGATAGCTGGCCAGCACGGTGCCTTTTCCACCTTCGCCGGCGAAGTTGACATACATTTGGCCTTTTCCGTAGGTTGCCATTGCACTTCGAGTTGCCTGGGCCCATGCCATATGCGGCGAGAGATCCCCAAGGTCGACTCTGCGGGCGAGGCAGTTGACGATGAATGGTGAGGTGCGATCAGTGAATGCCGTGCTCTCGGCGGGAACCCGAGAGACAGCTCCACCAAGGTGATGGATGTGGAGCTCGGATTGCACCGGCGGGTCGGCGGCGGCTCGGTGAGATGCAGCGAGGTTCTCGATAGCCTCCCCAGGCAGCCGGTCGAGGAAAGCTGAGGTGAAGTAGTTCGCGGCGCCTGCTTCCCAAATTGGGTCGACGAGTTGCTGAAGATCGACGTACGGAATGGGGCCGAGCAGGTCGACGATGGGCGTTCCGAGAGTCCGCAATGGTCTGACGACTTCCTCTCCGTCTGCTGTATTCCCGCTCCAGCAGGCGACGACTCCGGCCACTTTCTTGTAATGCCAGTCCTCGGGAATGAACGGCGCGGGCGGAGCCGCAACGAGAACGACTGTGGTCGTAAGCTCGTCAGGCATGTTCTCGAGCAGCTCGCGCCAGCCGTTCATGACCTGAGCGCCCTGTTCGCCGGGGTAGAAGATCGGTCCGCCGAGCACAACCGGACCCACAGGATGTAGTGCAAGTTCGAATCTAGTGACGACGCCGAAGTTGCCGCCGCCACCCCGCAGCGCCCAGAACAGCTCCGGATTCTCCGACTCGGAGGCATACACGACTGATCCGTCGGCGGTTACCAACTCAACGGAGAGCAGGTTGTCGCAGGTGAGCCCGCATCTGCGGACGAGATGGCCAATGCCGCCGCCCAAGGTAAAGCCGCCGAGACCGGTGCTGGAGACTAGCCCGCCGGTTGTAGCCAGCCCGTGCTGCTGGGTGGCTGCGTCGAAGGTTTTCCACTTGGTGCCGCCGCCTGCGAACGCTCGCCGGCCCTCAACGTCAACGTCTACGTCGTTGAGTTGGCCGAGGTCGATGACGATCCCGCCGTCACAGGTGGAAAAGCCGGCAACGCTGTGCGCACCGCCGCGCAGAGCGATCGGCAGTCCCTCACTTCGGGCAAATCTTACGGTTCGCGAAACATCGTCCGTAGACCCTGCCCGTATAACCAGTGCTGGGCGTTTGTCGATCGCGTGGTTCCAGGTTCGACGGGCCGTCTCATAATCCTGGTCTCCGGGTCCAACGACGGAGCCTGCCAAACCGATCTCGAGTTCGCGTACAGTCGCCTCACCGAGTACACCTGTCATCATGTCCGCCTAACACTTGAAGTTATGCAGGGAGACTAGGAAGGCCTTCTTTACAGATCCTTTGCGCGGCAATCAGACCGTGTCGCTCGCCTAGCTGTGTAAACACCTCCTGCGCCGCCGCCGCTGACCTCATGGAGCTCTCAATGTCGCCGAGCTGCCGCAGCACGTGGGCTCGAACGAGGTGCAGCCAACCAAGCGATCGATGGCCGCCAGGAACGGGATAGAAGGCAAGTGCGCGGTTGAGCCAAATCAGCGCGGCCGGAAGGTCGGCCAAGAGCACCTCAGCATCAGCGAGGTTCACCTCAGTGGCAGCGATGCCGGCGATATCGCCAGACTCCTCCATCAAGGCCACTGCCTTGCGTCCCAGGCTTCGAGCTAGATCGGCCGCCCCGGCCGATGCCGCATTCAAGGCCCGGCCCGCAAGTGCCAAAGCCAACGCGCGCCGGTCGCGCAGCTCTCGGCGTAGAGACTCTGACTGTCGCAGGGAACGGCCCGCCTCCTCGTACTGCCCTATCCAACGCAATGCGTGTCCCCGCTGCGACAACGCGTAGGCCTCGCCGTAGCGGTCATCTACGTCACGGAATCGGGCGTACGCGTCGTCGATGAGAGCGAAGGCGGCCCTAAAGTTCCCGGCCATGCGCTCGCCTAGCGCCATGGCGAGCCTCACGTGTCCAGCCGCCTGCTGCGCACCAACCCGACGACCGAACAGCACAGTCTCTTCGAGAAAAGGTAGGGGCGGATCCCGACGCTCGTCGACCGCCCACCCCAGCGACATGGCAATGAAGAAAGGTGGCGCGTTATTCGGCACACCGTTCAGAGCTTGTAGTGCAGCATCGAACCTCGAACGGGCTGCCTCAATCTCATCACGACCTAACGCGAGGACGCCGGCGAAATGTTGTGCTGAAGCAGTTACCGCCGGGAACTCAGCGGCAACGCGTAGCGCCTCGTCGCTTTGAGTTTGCGCCAGTCCCCAATCGCCAGCCATGAAAGTGAGCAGCGCTCGTTGGTGGTAGCCGTGCGCCCTCTCCCTCGGATCGCCGAACTCGTTCAGCAGTGCGACGATCTCCTCACCGATTGCCGTCAACTCAGCTGACTTGGCCTGGCGAATGTGCATGACCGACTTCGCGGCGAGAGCGCGTGCTCGGAGTGCGGACCTGTCCGGCCACGCGTTCAGAGCAAGGGTGAGCCACCGCGTTCCTTCGGCAATCAGGCCTCGATTGATCCAGAAGCGCCAGGTTGAGGTCGTCAGCTGCAGAGCAAGCATCGGATCTATCGCCAGTGAGCTGGCGAGAGCTGCACGCAGGTTGTCCTGCTCCGCGTCAAACCAGTCCGACGGTTCGCGAACGATCGCATCTCCGCGATCCGGGTCATGGGCCGCTGCCGCCGCGGCATACCACTCCAGGTGACGATTGCGGCACGCTTCCCGCTCCCCGGCTCCGGAAAGCCGGGCCTCCGCGTACTGCCGCACGACCTCGAGCAATCGATATCGCGTCTTCTGGCCAGCGGTCTCCGCGTGAACGAGTGACTTGTCGACCAGACGAGAGATGAGGGAGATGATCATTCCGCCCGGCTGATCGCAAACCGCTGCGGCGGCGTCAAGATCAAATCCGCCGGCGAATACGGCAAGTCGTCGGAAGGTCGTCTGTTCATCAACCTCAAGTAGCCCGTGACTCCAGTCAAGTGTCGCTGCGAGCGTTTGCTGGCGATCCAACCGTCCGCGTACGTGCTGTCCGAGCAAGGTGAGCGCATCGCCAACCCGGTCGGCGAGATCATTCACGGTGAAATGGGCCAGCCGAGCGGCGGCAAGCTCGAGCGCGAGCGGTATGCCGTCGAGCCGACGACAGATTTCCGCCACGGGACCGGCTGTCTTGGTGTTGAGTTTGAACGAGGGCACAGTCAGCCAGGCGCGTTCCACGAACAGCTGCACGGCTTCCAGCCCGAACAGTTCGCGAAGATCAAGATCAGTTCCGGTTTGTGGCAGCTCGAGTGATGGCACCCGATAGATCAGTTCGCCTGGGATTGCCAGGGGTTCCCTGCTCGTGGTGACGACATTGATCTCTGGGCAGCGAGTGAGCACCTCGTGAATGAGGTCGCAAACCGCGTCGAGCAGATGCTCGCAGTTGTCCATGATCAACAGCAGGTTGCGGGAGGTAAGTTGCCCTGCAAGGGCGACTGTTGGATTGGGTCCACCGGGAAGAGTGAGGCGCAGCGCGGACGCAACCGTCGACGCGACGAGCTCAGGATCTTGAATGCCAGCCAGCTCCACTAGCCAGACTCCGTCGGGGACCTCAGTTCTTGCGCCCGCCTGCCGCGCCAGCTCCAAAGCGAGCCGGCTTTTTCCGACACCGCCGACACCGGTGAGGGTGAGTAGCCGGGTACGCCCTAGACCGGCCGTTAGCTCGGTGAGTAAACGACGGCGGCCAACGAAACTGGTGGTCGACTCGGGCAGATTGTGCGGAGTGCTTGCCGGCATGGGCTTGCCGGCGCTGAGCAGTCGCCGATAGAGGGCTTTGGTTTCAGGTTCCGGCTCCGCGGCGTACGCCTCGTCGAGGGCAGTGCGCAACCGTTCGTACGCCTCGATCGCCTCCCATCGCCGACCCAGGCCTGCGAGTGCATCGATCAATGCCCGGTGGAGATGTTCATCGTTGGGGCGGGCGGATGCAAGTGGTTCCAGAAGGGCCAGGGCGGCTTCTTGCTCGCCGTGCTCGGACAGCTTCGAGCCGAGCAGCACCGCCACGGCGGCGTGGGTTTCAGTCAGTCGTTCCCGATGTTCCAATGCCCAACCTGCGTATTGATCTTCGGGTAGCAGCGGACCGGTCCACAATGCGAGTGCATCTTGCAGTGCGTCGATTTCGTTGCTGCTGCGTGCGCTGGACGCCGCTCGCTCGAAGGCGTCGACGTCGACAGTCAGTCCGCCGGCCGGAGAGAGTCGTACCACCTCGTCACCGAGGGCGATGGATTCTGGGCCCATCATGCGCCGGATGTAGTGCAGGAGCTGATGCAAGTTGTTGGATGCCGCCGGTGGCTCTGCATCAGGCCACAAGAGGTCGACGACGACATCACGATGCAGCCGATGCCCGGGAGCGAGAGCGAGCAGCTTCACCAGCGTCTTGGCTTTCCGCAACCGCCAGTGATCTTCAACAAGCCGACCAGCCACCTCGACAGAGAAACCACCCAGCAAGGAGATGTGAATCTCCGCTGCAGTGGCGATCACTCCCATCGGCGTATTTTCCCGCGTTGCAGTGGAGAGTGAGAAGCCCTTTTTTGACTCGCTCTGCATTGGGCCATTCAAGAGCAGGCGACGGTCGCGCCAATCACGATTGCAGGGCACACCCTAGCGGCGCCTGAGCACCGCTAGGGCGAGGCTTCGTCGCAATCAGTGCCGACTCACCGGACGGAAGTAGTGATCGAGTGCCCAGTCCGCGACCTGTTGACCCATTCGAGCACCACGGACGTCTGCAGTACGGAAGTGGATCCCGAGCCACACCCTCGCGTCCACCACTTCCTGACACGCGGCCTTCTCGGAGTCATAGAATCGCGTGACGTTCGGGACTGCAGTGGAGGTGAAAGTGAGCTGCAGTTGGCGCGTATGGAATGTTTCTCCCAGAGCCCGGGTAAATGCGCCGATAAGGCCGGAGTAACCACTCACATATTCCGGATACGGTGGCGTCGCCAACATTGGTTGCCAACTCGGATCCGCGGTCGTTGCAGGGTTGCCGTCGGTCTCAGCCAGCTGGATAGCTGTGATGGGCCGCCAGACGGAGTAGACATATTTCGACCGCCATACTGAAATGAGTCCGTCGGCCAGACTCATATTGACCGCAGCGAACATTCGGGCACTGTCCGCGCTGTCTAGCTTCCGCACGATTACCTGGTCCCGGAGTGCGGTATTGAACTGGGCGAAGGCATTGCCGGAGTAGAACTTCGCGGTGTCCGTTTGCTCGGTCGTACGCTGTGTCGAGTTCGACGAGCCGAGTGCCTTGACCTCATTGAATTCCCGTGTGTAGTGCTCCGACGTCATCGGCGGCGGCGGCCCAGGTTCGCCAAACTGGTCACCGCTGCGGACGAGCAGCGGAGTAACGAATCCCATCCACGGGACGGCGAATGGAGAAAGGTTAGGCGGCGTGGTGGGTGCTGGCGTCGGCCGCCACACACCGGATGCAGGCTCTTGTGTGAACTTAATTGGCGCATTGCGTCCGTCATCTGCCCGTTGCTTGATCAAGGTGGTGGCGGCGAGCTCGCCGAACGTGACGCCGCGAGTCTCGGCATCGCCGTCAGGGATTTTCGCCAGAGATGCGGCGTACGCGGTGTCCAGGTCGGCGTGCTGCGCATCCGGCGAATACTCCAGCAGGATCTTGTGGGCAGCAGCTACCGCCGCCGCCTGTGCGGAAGCTCCTTGCGGTGCTTTAGTGCGAAAGCGATACGGCTGGTAACGACCCTCGATGCCGACCACGGCGTTGTAGACCGCCGCATGCATGAATCCCATGTAGAGGAAGTCCTCCGGGACGGATTTGGTCGTATCGGCCATGAGGGTCTTCTGTGCGATCTCGTTCCACTCAGAGATCACAGCCGCGCTGCGCGCCTCGTTCGCGGTCGTGTCCTTCGCGCTAGCAGCGGTCGGCGCCGTAACCATGAGTGACGTCAGCAGGACTGCAGCTGTGCCCCCGGCAAGCGATCGACGGACAGCTACCTGCGCTAGCAGTTCGGGGCCATCTCTTAGTTGGTTAAACATGTCTTTTTCTCCAGTCAGTCCAGGCCTGTGTTGTATTCCTCACAAATTGACGATCGACTCAATGCGGACTATCCTCAGCCTCCCTTCGAGTTGGCAAATGCGTAAGGCTACTGGCGTCCATGTCGGTGAGTACGCGATCGATCTACGCTTTGGTGAAGTTCGGCATCTTCCATGTCGCCTGGGATGTCGAAATGGCCAATGCGTTCACCAGGTCCAGGTCCCGGCGCGTCAGCATCCTCGTCGCCTGCGGTCGCGGCAAAAATGGTTTCGTTATCGTCAATTACAATGCTGAATCTCATCGCTGTTCTCTCCTTCTCTGTCTCTCTCTTCGCTGCACTCTGTCGCGATCATCCTTCGTCATTTCGTTGGCTGGATGTTGGTGTTGAATCGGAAAAGATTGAATGGATCGTATTGATCCTTGACAGCCTGGAGCTGGGCATAGGTTGCGGGGGGATAGCTGGCCCGGACGTTGTCCGGTACGCGGTCGCCGGTGAAATTGTGGCTGCGTCGAGGTTCTCCAGCGGGTGCCACCGCCTGCGAACGCCCGCCGCGACTCCACATCAACGCGCCGTCTCATAATCGGGATCCCCAGGACTGACGACCGACCCGATCATGCCGAGATCCAACTCGCGTACCGCCGCCTCGCCGAGCACGCCGGTCACGATGTCCGCCTGTGGCTTGAAGTCATGCTGGCAGGCTAGGGAGGCCGCCTTAGCAGATCCTTTGCACAGCAGCCGAGCTTGCTGCCCTGCCAGTCAGTCGGGACGGCGTGGCTCCGGGCAGGCGCTATTTGGTGGCTCTTTGGCCTAACGGAGCGTCCAGCAATGCTCGCGCATCTTTGAGGTCTAGCGTTTCGAGGCCTTCAGTGAACCAGCCATAGACCGGCAGGAGTAACCGTCGAGATTCGGCGCTCTTGTCCTGCTTTAGCAGCAGCTGTGCCAAGCGCGTCGTGGCTCGCAGCTCAAACAGCTTTGCCTGCTGCTTCTGGGCGATCTGTATTGCGCGGCGATAGGCCGCTTCGACGTGCTGTTCATCGACACCCTTCGCCAGCAACAGCTCGCCGCGGAGTCGCTCCAGTTCAGCGTCGCACCAGTATCGGTCGTGGGCGGTGCTGGCCAGCGCCTCATGTACGACTTCAAGACCATCGTCGATCCGACCGATCTTTGCGAGCTGTTCGGCAATGAGTAACGAGACGAACGGCTGGAGGAAAAAACCACGTACCGAGCGCATCAGCTCTTCGCCGCGCTGGAGTTCGGCCAGCCCGAGCTCCGGCTCGTGTGCTTCGGCCAGAGCCCACCCGCGCAGCAGCGTTCCCCACGATGACCAGAATCGAAGATGATGTTTTTCGCCGAGCGCAATGGCGGCTTCGGCCGACTGGAGTTGGGAATCAGTGTTGCGCATTTCGCCGTGGAGCATTGCATCCCAGGTCAGCGCGTAGGCCAGGCTGAAGGGGTGCGCTAATGCTTGGGCTTGGGCCAGTCCATGGTTCTCGACGGCAAGGGCTTGATCCGGGTAACCCAGACAGCACAAGTCAAACGCGAGTCGGCATTGGCAAATAACGCTGGGGTCTTGTGAATATTGTCTGATGTGCGCTGACGAATGCGTCGGCTCATAGCGCGCAAGCGCTTGTTCCAGGTGAACGCGCGATCGTGTAAAGGAGCCGGCATAATGCAGCGTTACGCCGAGTACGTAATGACCCTCGACCAGCAGAAGTTGATCACCTTGCTGGTCTGCCAATGCGAGTAATTGATCACCAAATGCAAGTCCTTGCTGGAAGTTACGGACATTGAGGGCAGCGATCGCGAGCGCCCGCAGGAGCAGAGGGTCGGGCGGATTGCCAAGCCGTTGATTCAGCATCTGCGCTTCGGACAGGGTATCCACCACGACCGGCGCCGCATAGCCCTCGGTTGCCACCAGCGCGAGACTCAACAACCGCAGCAGGCCCAGCTCATGCTCTTCACGGAGCGCTTGGTCGGGCACATTGTGCAGTAGCTGCAAGCCATGCCTGAGAAGGCCGATGGCCTCGGCGTGCGCGTAGACACGCTGTGCGAGTTCAGCAGCACGCTGATAGAACGGGATTGCACGCTCCAGCTCGCCGGCTTGCTCATAGTGTGTCGCCAACTGCGCGCTAACCGGGTCAGGGTTGCCGACATAGATTTCTTCCAGTGCCTGCGCTATACGTGAGTGCCAATAGCGTTGCTTTATTGGGCTGAGCTCCGCGTAGGCAACGTCGCGAATCTTGTCGTGCGAGAAGTCAAAACTGTTCGCCGCCGCACTTAACAGCTCGTCCGTCGACATGTTCGGGGCGCTTAGACGAGAAGGCTGCGGAGCAGGTCGTACGATGCGTCGCTGCCATAACTCATCCAACTCGGTAGTCAGGCTTTCTGCGTCGACGCCGCTGGCCCTTCGCAGGATATCGGCGGTGAAGACTCGGCCAACGGCGGCCGCAAGTCCGGCCAATTCACGTGTCTCTGGCGATAATTGCGCCAGTCGACCGGCAATGACTGCGTGCATCCGGGGTGGCAGGTTGGCGGTCGAAAGCTGCTGGGTGGAGACATCAAAGGCGCCGCTCTCTACTTCCGCTGCTCCTCCATTGAGACCAGCGCTTAGACCAGCGCTCGCCATCTCCACCACAAACAGCGGGTTGCCTTCGGTCTCGCGATACAGCCGCAAGGCTGATTGATCGTCAAGATCATCTTTGATTACCTGTTCGGCCAACTGAGCCGTCTCAGCTGCATCCAACGAATCAAGGGCGAGCTCGTTCACGCTTCCCTCGCTGCGCAGCCGGACGAGCCAGTCACTGACTGGATGCATGGATACCAGCTCTTCAGTGCGCGCCGTCCCGATTATCAGGAGACGGGTCCTTGCGTCGAAGCGCAGCAGGAAGTGCAGCCACTGCAGTGTCTCCTGATCACACCATTGCAAGTCATCCATCAATAGCAGCAATGGCTGGGGCGCAGCGAGCACGGCTCGGCACAGTGCTTCGAAGAAGCGTTGACGTTGACTGATCTCGGCCGTTTGCTCCGGTCGCCGCAGGTTGGGCCATTGATCGAGCAGCTCGGGCAGGAGCCGTGCGATTTCGGTCAGCCAGATCTCTGGCAGGCGACTCAATGAGTTGCGAATTGCGTCACTGCGCAGCCACTCGGTTACTGGCGCCAGCGCCATACGGCCTTCGGCCTGGTAGGAACGCGTCCTGGCGGTCGCAATACCTTGCTGATCTGCCCACGCCAGAAGCTCTTCTGCTAAGCGCGACTTGCCGATGCCGGCCTCGCCGCTGATCAGCAACAGATGCGACGTGCCAGCGCTCGCGCGCTGCCAGGACGAGAGCATTCGCTTCCACTCGTGCTGTCGCCCGACGAGCGGTTGCAGGCTCGTGCTGGGAGGGCTCTGTGCGCCGGTGAGTAGACGCCGGTAGATTGCCTTGGTCTGCGACTCCGGTTCTGCGGCGTACGCGTCGTCGAGCCCGTCGCGTAACTGCTCGTAGGTCTCGATCGCTTCCCACCGGCGGCCGAGACCGGCGAGCACATTGATCAACACCCGGTGCAGCTGCTCGTCGAGAGGATGCTGAGCTGCGAGCGGTTCAAGCAAGGCAAGGGCGGCTTCCAGCTCGCCCTGCTCGGACAGCTTCGATGCGAGCAGAGTCGTTACTGCCGCGTGGGTTTCGCTGAGTCGTTCACGATCCTCGATCGCCCAGTCGGCGTTCTGATCCTCGGGTAGCAGCGGGCCGGTCCACAGGTGCAGTGCATGCTGCAACGCTCCGATATCACCGGTCCGTCGGGCGGTAGCGGCTGATTGCTCGAACACATCGACATCGACACGGAGCCCACCGGTCGGGCAAAGTCGCACCACATCATCACTGAGGGTGATCGATTCCGGGCCCATCATGTGCCTGATGGTGTACACGATCTGATGCAGATTATTGGCTGCGGCTTCCGGCCCGGCATCCGGCCACAACCTCTCCACCACGAGGTCGCGGCGCAGTTGGTGTCCGCGCGCCAGTGCGAGTAGCTTCACCAGCGTCTTCGCCTTGCGCAGGCGCCACCGTGCTTCCACGGGCTCGTCGGCGACCGTGATAGCGAAACCACCCAGCAGCGAGACGTGAACTGCCGCGGCAGACCGGGAATCGGTCATCGTTGCATTTTCCCGCGTTCCGACGGAAAACGGGAAGGCCTTTTTATGAGCCTCACCCTCACCAGTTCAAAGCAAGGTCGTTTGGCTTCTGTGGAGGCCGGGTAGAGGCTTTTTGCAACTGTCACTGCTGGTCACGCCAACGGCCGGCTGCAGAAGGGAGAGGCATGGAGATTATCGGGGTGATCGTTGCGGGGATCATCATCGGATTGCTCGGCAAGTTCGTCGCGCCGGGTAGCCGAGATAACACTCCCATTTGGCTCACCGTTCTCTGCGGAATTGGCGGCGTACTGATCGGTTGGTTTATTTACACAGCCCTCGGAGGAAACGGCAGCGCTGGAATCGACTGGGTGCGTTGGCTCATTGCAATCGCGGTGGCAGCGGTACTTGTCGTCATTGCCTCTACCGTGACCGGGCGCAACACCACCACGCGAGCCTGAAAGCCTTGCCGCTACCAGTGAAAGCCAAGGTGGCGCTCGCTCCTCAGCGCCGATATGACATTCGCGAGCTCCTCGGCCAAGGAGGGATGTCAGAGGTCTACCGCGGTTTCGATCTGCAACTCCGTCGACCCGTCGCGATCAAGCGCCTGCGGCCCGACCTGGTGAACAATGCCGGTCTTCGGGCGCGTTTCCGCCGTGAGGCGCAGGCAGCCGGCAGGCTCAGTCATTCGGCGATTGTGGCGGTGTACGACAGCGGTGAGGAGCGCAACGCGACCGGTCTGCCGATTCCCTTTATCGTGATGGAGCTCGTCGAGGGACGCTCCCTTCGGAGTGTGCTGTGTGAGGCAGGGAAGCTTGTCCCGTGGTGGGCGCTTGAATTGACATCCGGTGTGCTCGATGCCCTCACTTGCAGTCACGCCGCCGGCATCATCCATCGCGACATCAAGCCTGCCAATGTCATGCTCACCAGCACTGGTGCTGTCAAGGTCGCCGACTTCGGGATTGCACGCCCGGTCTCTGATACCGCAAGTACCGTCACGCTCGATGGAACAGTGGTCGGCACCCCGCAGTACCTTTCGCCGGAGCAGGCTCGCGGCGAAGCCGTCGACGCACGTAGCGACATTTACTCGGTCGGGTGCATGCTCTACGAACTGCTGGTCGGTGAGCCACCATTCACGGGCGACTCACCGGTGAGCATTGTCCTCCAGCACATCTCTGACGCTCCAGCGCCGCCAAGTGCGACGAACGGCGACATCTCAACAGATACCGATGCGATCGTCCTGAGGGCCCTTGCGAAGGACCCAGCCGACCGGTACCAAAGCGCGTCAGAGATGAAGGCCGATATCGAAAGGGTCCTCAGCGGGCGGCGGCCCGAGGCCACCGCACTGCTCGAAGCGCCCGTGGTCTGGTCATCTGATTCACTGGGCGGCCCTGTCGCCAGAACAGAACGGTTCAAAACGACTCAAATGCTTGCCGTCGTGACTCTGGTCCTCCTGGTCGTGGTCGGCGCCAGCGCATTCAGCGTGCACCGGTCGAGCGAGACCGCGACAGCGGCAGCGAGCATGACCGAAGTTCCCGCGGTGCTCGGGCTTGGCCGGTTGGGCGCTGAGAGTGTGCTCCGAAACGCGAATCTGGTGCCACGGTTCGAGTTCGTCCACGGCCCAAAGGGTCCGACGGTCGGCACCGTGATCAAGCAGAGCCCGAGCCGCGGCGACATCGCAGCCACCGGCAACACTGTAACGGTCATGATCAACATCGGCACTCGGCGGGACGCTGTCATCGCGGCGTACGACGGAAAAGCGAGTCGCGCCCCCGCCAGGTCCTCCAGCCTGCGCTCGATCGAGAGGTTCTTCCCCCACGCCGACTATGGGAATTTTCACGGCACCCAGGCCCGGAGTGGCGACATGTCTGACGGGGGAGCGGGGACACATCGTCGTCACGACCGTGCTACCACCAAGAAGTCAGACCAGGGCAAGCAGGGCGAAAACAGTCAATAGCCCACACGATCGGGTGGCGCCTCCACGGATACCGGAGCGAGCCACCACACGAGCTGGCGAGCTATGTATGCGCCCTGAGCCTGTCGAAGGGCGGTCTTCGACAGGCTCAGACCACATCAAACCCGATCCAACGATCCCTTAGCTCGCTACCCGAATGATCAGAGCTTCGCCCTGCCCGCCGCCGCCACACAGCCCAGCCGCGCCGACGCCACCGCCGCGGCGCTTGAGCTCCAGCGCCAGATGCAGCGCGATGCGGGCGCCGGACGCGCCAACCGGGTGGCCCATAGAGATAGCACCACCGTTGACGTTCACCACGTCCTCGCCGATCTCCAGCTCACGCATCGACTGGATGGCCACCGACGCGAACGCCTCGTTGATCTCGAAAAGGTCGATCTGGTCGGGGGTGAGGTTCTCGCGGCCCAAGGCCTTGCTGATAGCGTTGGCAGGCTGGGACAGCAGCGACGGGTCCGGCCCTGCCACGGTGCCGTGCGCCCCGATCTCTGCAAGGATCGGCGCGCCCAGCTCCTCGGCCTTCGCCCGCGACATCACCACCACCGCGGCAGCGCCATCGGAGATCTGCGACGACGAACCTGCGGTCACCGTGCCGTCCGCCGAGAATGCCGGGCGCAGCCTCGCCAGTGTCGTAGCCGTGGTGTCAGGGCGTACGCCCTCGTCCTTGTTGACCATCACGGGATCACCCCTGCGCTGCGGCACCTCCACCGTCACGATCTCGTCGTCGAACAAGCCGTTCTTCTGCGCCTCAGCAGCCCGGCCATGCGACCCAGCGGAGTAGGCGTCCTGCTCCTCCCGCCTGATGCCGCGCAGCTTCGTGTACGTCTCGGTCGCCGCTCCCATGCCCAACTGGTCGAACGCGCAGAACAGCGCGTCGTGCGCGGTGGCGTCGATGATTTCGTCATTGCCATACCGGTATCCGCCGCGCGCCTTCGGCAGCAGGTACGGACCCTGCGTCATCGACTCCATCCCGCCGGCGACGACCACGTCGAACTCGCCATAGCCGATCAGCTGGTCGGCCATCGCGATTGCGTTCAAGCCGGAGAGGCAAACCTTGTTCACCGTTACGGCTGGCACCGTCATAGGAATCCCAGCCTTGACGGCCGCCTGCCGAGCGGTGATCTGCCCGGTCCCGGCCTGGATGACGTGGCCCATGATCACGTAGTCGACCTGGTCCCCGCTGATCCCGGCCCTTTCCAGCGCCGCCTTGATGGCGACCCCGCCAAGGTCCATCGCCGAGAAGTCCTTCAGGGATCCGGCGAGCTTTCCGATTGGTGTCCTAGCGCCCCCGACGATGACTGATCCTGGCATTGCGTTTCTCCTTACTTCATCTCTTCTTCTTGGGCAGATATAGGTCGGTGATGGTGCCCTCGAACGCCTCAGCAGCCATGCCGATGGTTTCCGAGAGGGTGGGATGCGGGTGGATGGTCAGACCGATGTCGGCCGCGTCCGAACCCATCTCGATTGCGAGCGCGGCCTCGGCGATGAGGTCCCCGGCATTCGGGCCGACGATGCCGCATCCGATGATCCGGTCGGTCGATTCATCGAAGAGGACCTTGGTGATGCCTTCGTCACGGCCGAGCGTGAGCGATCGGCCGGACGCGAGCCAGGGGAATACCCCCTTGCCGTACTTGACGCCGGCAGCCTTGGCCTCATTCTCGGTGACCCCTGCCCAAGCGACCTCGGGGTCGGTGTAGGCCACGGAGGGGATCACCTTCGCGTCGAAGAAGCTCATCTTGCCGGCGGTAACCTCGGCGGCGACTTTGCCTTCGTGGATAGCCTTGTGCGCCAACATTGGCTGGCCGACGATGTCGCCGATCGCAAAGATGTGAGGCACGTTGGTGCGCTGTTGCTTGTCCACCAGAATGTAGCCACGCTCGTCGACCATCACGCCGGCGTTCTCCACACCAATCGCCTTGCCGTTGGGTCGCCGACCGACCGCGACCAGCACTTTGTCAAACGTTTCGGTGTCCGGTGCGCCCGCGCCTTCGAACCGTACCCGCAGCCCGCCGTCCGCGGCCTCGACCCCGGTCACCTTGGTCTTGAGGTAGATGTTCTCGTACTGCTTGGTGATCCGCTTGGTCAGCGGGGTGACGATGTCTTTGTCCGCCCCCGGAATCAACTGGTCCATCAGTTCGACAACGGTGATCTGTGCGCCCAGTTCGGCGTAGACGGTCGCCATCTCCAGGCCGATGATTCCGCCGCCGAGCACCAGCAGCCGCTGCGGTACGCCGTTGAGTTCCAGCGCACCGGTGGAGTCGATGACTCGGGGATCGTCATTGGGGATGAACGGCAGTGTTACCGGCTCCGAGCCGGCAGCAATTATGGCCTGTTCGAAGCTCACGGTCTTGACTGAGCCATCGTCCACGGTCACCTGGACCTGGTTCATCGACGTGAATACCCCAGTGCCGCGTACGACCTCGACCTTGCGCTGCTTGGCCAAGCCGGCCAGGCCACCGGTAAGCCGTTTGACCACGCCATCCTTCCAATCGCGCAGCTTGTCTGTGTCGATTTCCGGGGCGGCGAAGGACAGCCCGTGAGCGCCCATTTCCTTTGTCTCGGCGATCACTTTTGCGGCGTGCAGGAGCGCCTTGGAGGGGATGCAGCCGATATTCAGACACACGCCGCCAAGCCTTTCCCCACGGTCGACGAGCACGACCTTCATGCCGAGGTCGGCGGCGCGGAACGCGGCGCTGTACCCGCCAGGCCCGGCGCCGAACACCAGCACCTCGCCGTGGACATCGCCGCGCTCGGTCATCGGCGGCCGGGCGACTGGCGATGGTGTGGGTGCGGCGGTCGGTTCGCCGGCGGGCGGTGCTTCACTCGTACGCAGGTCCAGGATCGGGTGTCCGGCTGAAACCGTGTCGCCGACGTTCACCTTGACTGCGACGACTGTGCCGGCGGCCGGCGCTGGCACGTCCATGGTGGCCTTATCCGACTCGAGCGTGATCAGCGGGTCGTCGACCGCTACGGTGTCGCCGGCGTTGACGAGCACCTCGATGACCGGTACCGCTTCAAAGTCGCCGATGTCTGGGACACTCACCTCGATCTTGTCGTAAACCCCGCTCGCGGAGCCGTAACCAGTCTTCTCGCCGGGGTCGGGATGCGCACTTTCATGCACGTGTTCCTTGGGCGGCGTACCCGGGGCGCCCTCCGCCTCGAGGACCATGATCACGCTTCCCTCGGAGACCGAGTCTCCAACCGCGACCCGCAGTTCGGACACTGTGCCAGCCGTTGGGGAGGGCACGTCCATGGTGGCTTTGTCGGACTCCAGCGTGATCAGGGAGTCGTCGACAGCAACGACATCACCAGGACTGGCGTGGATCTCGATCACCGGCACGTCGCTGAAGTCGCCGATGTCCGGAACCTGAATCTCCACAGCGCTCATAGGGTTTCCTCGCGTCTCTTTAGAGGAGGAGCCGTCGGTCGTCTTCGAGCAGGTAACACAGTTGTCGTGTGAACCGGGCGGCCGCCGCACCGTCGATCACTCGGTGGTCGTACGACAGCGAGATCGGCAACATCATCCGGGGGACGAACTCCGATCCGTTCCACACCGGGGACATCTTCGACCGCACCACGCCGAGAATGGCAACCTCCGGAGCGTTGACGATCGGCGTGAAGCTCGTGCCGCCGATGCCACCCAAACTCGAGATCGTGAAGGTGCCGCCCTGAAGGTCATTCGGGGACAACTTGCCGTCGCGGGCTTTCTTCGAGATGTCGCCGAACTCCTTGGACAGCTCGGTAATCCCCTTGCGATCGGCGTCCTTGACGACCGGAACAACCAGCCCGTCGGGGGTGTCGACCGCAATGCCGATGTTGTAGAACTTCTTGAGGATCAGGCTGTCTTTCTCCGGCGAGAGGGAACTGTTGAAGTCGGGGAACTGCTTCAATGCCGAGACGCACGCCTTCACCAGGAACGCCAACAGCGTCACACGATAGCCGTCGGCCTTGGCCGCCGTATCCAACTCCTTGCGGTACTTGTCAATGTCAGTGATGTCGGCCTCGTCATTGTGCGTGACATGCGGAACGTTAAGCCAAGACCGATGGAGGAACGGGCCAGATATCCTCTTGATGCGAGCGAGCGGCTTGGTCTCCACCGGGCCGAACTTTGAAAAGTCCTGGGGCGGGATCTCCGGGATGCCCATACCCGTTGCAGGAGCGGCGGCCGCCGGGGCCGGAGGCTGGGCAGGTCCGCGCAGAAAGCCGAGCAGGTCCTCCTTGGTGATCCGGCCCTTCGGCCCGGTGCCCGTGACCGCCCCGAGGTCGATGTCGAACTCCCGGGCCATGCGGCGCACGCTCGGGCCCGCGTGTACACCGGCCAGATCGGGCGCCTCCGCCGCTGGTGCCGCCGTGGCAGCGGGTGCTGGTGCGACTGCGGGTGCCGGTGCGGCAGCGCCGGTTGGGGTTTGGGCAGTTGGCGCTGGGGCGGCGGGTTGTGCTGCATCAGGCCGGGGCTCCTGCTGTTCCACCAGGGATGGCGGAGCGGTCGTAGCGCCCTCGCCGGGCTGGAGCATCAGAATCGGGGTGCCCTCGCTTACCTCGTCGCCGACCTTGACCAGCACATCGGCAACGGCGCCAGCAGCCGGCGACGGTACGTCCATCGTCGCCTTGTCCGACTCGAGCGTGATCAATGGATCGTCGGTGTTAACAGCGTCGCCTGGCTTGACGTGCACCTCGATGACCGGCACGTCGTTGAAGTCGCCGATGTCGGGGACCTTGACCTCGGTTGCTGCCTGGGTTGCCGTTGTCATGGCACCCCTCTCTTAAGCGATGGCGGGGTTGGGTTTGCCGGGGTTGACACCGTACTTCGCGATCGCCTCTGCTGGGGCGCCGGCCGGCACCGTGCCCTCCGCGGCCAGTTCTGTGAGCGCGGCCACGGTGACGAAGTGCCGGTCGACCTCGAAGTGTTCGCGGAGCTTCCGTCGATAGTCGGAGCGGCCGAAACCGTCGGTACCGAGCACCCGGTAGGGCCTTTTCACGTACGGACGAATCTGTTCGGCAAAAGCTCGCACGTAGTCGGTCGCAGCGATGGCTGGCCCATTCGGGCGGCCGGCCAGCTGAGCCTCCACGAAGGATTGCCGGCGCTCTCCACCGGGATGCAGCATGTTCCACCGCTCGGTGGCCATGCCCTCGCGTCCTAGCTCGGTGAAGCTCGGCGCGCTCCACACATCGGCCGCTACGTTCCAGTCCTGCTCGAGCAGGTCGGCGGCGGCGATGACCTCGCGCAGAATCGTTCCCGAGCCGAGCAGCTGCACCCGGGGACCCGCCTTCTTGCTGTTCTTCCCCTCCCGGAACAGGTACATGCCCTTGACGATGTCGTTCTCGACGCCGTCCGGCATGGCCGGGTGCTGATAGTTCTCGTTCATCAGGGTGATGTAGTAGAAGGCATCCTCCTGCTCGGCATACATCCGACGCAGCCCGTCGGCGACGATTACCGCCACTTCATACCCGAAGGTGGGGTCGTACGAAACACAGTTCGGGATGGTCGCCGACATCACGTGGCTGTGCCCGTCCTCATGCTGCAGTCCCTCGCCGTTGAGGGTGGTACGCCCCGCCGTGCCACCGAGCAGGAAGCCCCGCGATCGCATGTCACCGGAGGCCCAGGCGAGGTCGCCGACTCGCTGGAAGCCGAACATCGAGTAGTAGATGTAGAAGGGGATCATGGGGGTGTCGTTGGTGCTGTAGGAGGTGGCGGCTGCGATCCACGACGACATCGCTCCCGGCTCGTTGATCCCCTCCTGCAGCAGTTGGCCGGACTTGTCCTCCTTGTAGAACATCAGTTGTTTGGCGTCCTCGGGCTGGTAGAGCTGACCGACCTGGGAGAAGATCCCGAACTGGCGGAAGAGGCCCTCCATGCCGAAGGTGCGTGACTCGTCGGGCACGATTGGCACCACCCGTTTGCCGATCTGCTTGTCCCTCAGCAGCGTCGTAAGCACCCGCACGAACGCCATGGTGGTGGAGATCTCCCGGGCGCCGGTGCCTTTCAGCTGGGCGTCGAACGCGGACAACGGCGGCACCTGCAACGACTCCGTCGAGCGGCGACGCCGAGACGGCAGGTAGCCGCCGAGCGCTGTGCGGCGCTCGCGCAGGTACGCCTGCTCCTTGCTGCCCTCCTGGAGCGGCAGGAACGGAATCTCGGGGATCCGCTCATCAGGTACGTCGATTCGGAACCGGTCCCGAAAGGACCGAAGCACCGTCTCACCCATCTTCTTTTGTTGATGGGTGATGTTTTGCCCTTCGCCAGCCTCACCCATGCCGTAACCCTTGACCGTCTTGGCCAAGATCACCGTCGGCTGATCGATGTGGTTGACCGCGCTCTGGTAGGCGGCGTACACCTTCCGCGGGTCGTGGCCCCCGCGGTTCAGCGCCCAGATGTCGTCGTCGGACATGTCGGCGACGAGTTCGAGCAGCTCCGGGTACTTGCCGAAGAAGTGCTGACGGACGTACGCGCCGTTCTTGGACTTGAAGTCCTGGTACTCGCCGTCGACGCACTCCTCCATGCGCTTGAGCAGCAGGCCCGTCTTGTCGGCGGCGATCAACCGATCCCAGCCGGATCCCCAGATCACCTTGATCACGTTCCACCCGGCGCCGCGGAATATTCCCTCCAGCTCCTGGATGATCTTGCCATTTCCGCGTACCGGACCATCTAGCCGCTGCAGGTTGCAGTTCACGACGAAGATCAGATTGTCGAGCTTCTCCCGTCCTGCCAGGGAGATCGCGCCGAGCGACTCCGGCTCGTCCATCTCGCCATCGCCTAGGAACGCCCATACATGTCTGTTCGTGGTCTCCGCCAACCCGCGGGCATGCAGGTACTTGAGGAACCGGGCCTGGTAGATCGCCATCAGTGGCCCTAGGCCCATCGACACCGTCGGGAACTGCCAGAAGTCCGGCATCAGCCATGGGTGCGGATATGACGACAGCCCGCCGCCGTCGACTTCCTGCCGGAACTTGAGCAGCTGATCTTCGGGAATCCGGCCCTCGGCGAAGGCGCGGGAGTAGATACCCGGCGAGCTGTGACCTTGGACGAACAGCAGGTCACCGCCGTGCGATTCGCTGGGTCCGTGCCAGAAGTGATTGAAGCCGACTTCGTACAGCGTGGCTGCGGACTGGTAGCTCGCGATATGCCCGCCCAGCTCCGACGACTCCTTGTTGGCCCGCAACACAATCGCCACGGCGTTCCACCGGATCAGCGACCGGATCCTGTATTCGATCTCCAGGTCACCGGGGTACTGCGGCTCACGGTCCGGGGGGATCGTATTCAGATAAGGAGTGTTGGCCGAGTACGGCACCGGCACGCCGCTGCGCCGGGCGCCATTGAGCAGTTCGTCCAACAGGACGGTCGCCCGGTCAGCGCCCTCGAAAACAACGAGCGAGTCCAGCGCGTCCAACCATTCGCGAGTTTCCAGCGGATCCAGGTCCTGGGTCATCGAGACCTCCTCGGGGCAGACCCACCGGGGGCCTGGGTGGTCGCAGATATGTCGGAAACGTTACGCCAGGCGTCCCGGCCATTTCCAGCAGGTGCCAATGCCGCCAGTTCTGCCCAAGATCGCTGAGCCGTTGAGATCGTTGACCAGCTCCGGCATCCACTCTCTCCGCGAGTGTTCTCCGGATCAGAGAGGTGTTGTCCGTTCGGCCGTACGGCGCCGAAAGGGCCGGATAGCGTCCGCACGCGGGAATATATTGCATGTGTGTTCGAAAATGATCTGGTTCAGTTGGATGCGGTCGGCACGTTAGCCGCCGCGGATGCCAACGAACACGTCTCTGGTGCGCCGCTGCGAGCCCCACGCCGGTTCTCGTCAATTGACGCGACCTCTAGTTTGATGTGCTGGCCACGATGGTCGGCGCGACTCTGAGGGCGTTTGCGGCGATCGTCAGGGCCGGGTTCAGCGCGGCCGCGGACGGGAAGAAACTGCTGTCTACGACGAAGAGGTTGCTGATGTCGTGGCTGCGGCAGTTGCGATCGAGAACACTGGCAGACGGATCGGTGCCGGCGACTGCGGTGCCACACATGTGGGAGTTCGTCGCAATGCCCATACGCTCAGTGAGCACGACCGGGTAGCCCGCCTTGCGGACGGCGCGACTGACGCGTTTCACCAGCTCGTGGTGCGGCGCAAGGTTGTTGGGCGTCCAGCTGATCATGATCTTGTCGCCATCGATGGTGACTCGGTTGTTTGCTCGGGCCAGATCTTCGGTAGTGAGGTAGATGTCGATGCTGCGATCAGTGACCATCTTCAGTGCCCACATTGGTGCCCAGGAGCGGGCCGCCTTGACCATGGGTGCCTGCAGCTTGCCGAGCATCTGGAGGTTGCCGAGCGGGTAGGGCGTTTCGGGGCCAGTCTCGTACCAGTCGTTGAGCCCGAGAGTCTTCTGCCAGGCGGTGTCATTGCGGCGCACAGGGTTCACAGCCATGAAGAATGTGCTGTTGTGGACCATGTAGTTGCGGCCCAGCAGTCCGGAAGAGTTGCCCAGTCCGCTGCGGTGCTGGTCGCCGACCGAGCGGAGCAGCAAGGCGGTTGAGTTGACCGCTCCGCCGGATACTACAAAGGTCTTGGCCTCAATCCGTACCCTCCGCTCCCCGGTCTCGGCCTCCGCAGCGATGACCGCGTGACCGTCGGGGCTGGTGTGCAGCCGTCGTACGTATGCGCCGAGCATCAGCCGTACCGTCGGTGACTGCAGTGCGGGCAGCACCGCTCGATTCTCTGCGTCGCTCTTGTTGCCGGTCGCCGAGGGAGATCCATCGGCCGTGGTATCGGCGCGCCGTTCGACCATCGACGGCAGGTGCATGCCGTTGGCCATGTGGAACGGGTGCAGACCCTGCTGCCGAAGCCGGGCTGCAAGGCGTTCCACGGCTGGCTCATGACTGAGCGGCGGATAGGGGTACGGCTTGGAGTGCTCCGGCTCGGTCGGATCCTCCCCGAGTGCGCCGTGCACCTCGAACAGATCCTCGGCCTTGGCATAGAACGGTTCAAGATCGTCATAGCTGAATGGCCACGCCCGGGAAACCCCGTCGTGATGAGTCACTTCTTCGAAGTCGCTGCGACGGAAGCGCGGCAGGCACGCCCCATACATCTTGGTGTTACCTCCCACCCAGTAGTAGACCCCTGGCTGGAACGGCTGCCCAGTCTGGGCGTCATACCAGGGCTTTGATGTGACGTAGCGCTTCTTGATGAACACATGGTCAGGCTGGCTGTTCTCGGGCTCCCTGGGTAGGAACTGGCCGCGCTCGACGATCAAGACGTCCAAGCCGGAGTCCTTCAGCGCCCAAGCGAGCGTCCCTCCGCCCATGCCGGAACCGATGATCACGACATCGGCGGTCAGCGTGTCTTGATCAACTGTGACGAGCGCGCCTTCGCGTAACGGCGGCGCGGGTGCTAGCTGATTCATACTGGGTTTTCCGCTTCGGTCGTGTTGAGCAAGGCATCGACCTCCGCAAGCGTGGGCATAGCAGCCAGATCCCCGCGACGGGTCGTGACAAGGCCGCCTACCGCGGCACCTTGATCAACTCGTTCCTGCAAGCTGGCGCCAGTGAGGAAAGCCGCGAGGTAGCCGGCCGCGAACCCATCGCCGGCTCCAACGGTGTCAATCGGGGTGACGCCGAACCGGCGGGACCGAGCGGTCTCTCCGCCGGCGGCCCAGGCTCGTGCGCCCTCGGTGCCGAGCTTGATCACCACTTCGCGCGTGCCGGCGTCCAGGTAGGTCTTGGCTATGGCCTCGGCATCGTTGCTGCCGGTCAGCAACCGGCCCTCGCGGAGCCCCGGCATGACAACGGTGGCATGGGCTGCAAAGGAGTTGCCGACCGCACACATCTCCTCCCGGTCGGGCCACAGATTCAGCCGCAGATTGGGGTCGAACGACACGCTGACTCCGGCCGCGACGGCAGCTTCCAGGAAGGCGAGGGCTACGGCGCGAACGGCCGGCGAAATGCCGAGCGTGATTCCGGTCAGGTGCACATGATCAATGCCGCGGAGGGCTAGGACGTCGCCGGTAATTAGCGCATCGGCATGCTGCGCGAATGCGGTGTAGTGGCGAACCTGCAACACCTCCGGATCAGCATCCGCACCGCCCGCCTTGAACATCAGGGCGGTCGGGCCGCTGGCTCTGCGGACCAGCGGGGTGATCCCTAACCGACCGATAGTGTCTGCCAGGTAGTCGGCGTGTGCATCGTCACCCAACACGCTCGCCCAGATGGTGCGGACTCCAAGGTGTGTGAGGCCAACGGCGACATTGAGATCTGCGCCACCTGGAAACCGGGTGAATTGCGTGGCAGTGCGCAGGTTGTCTTCGGTGCTGCCGTAGCCGACGAGGGCCTCGCCGAACGTCAGAACCGTGGGACGTGACGTCACGACGGCACCGTCTCCGCAACTACCGCGCGTACGGCCCGGCAACGATCGCGGAGCGCGGAAATGTCGCCACCCCTGAAAGCGTCACCAAGCAGCGGCCCGCCAATGCTCACCGCGGCCGCACCGGCAGCCAACCATTGACGTGTTGCGTCAAGATCGACACCACCGGACGGTATCGCCTCAAGATCGGGAAACGGGCCTCGCAGATGTCTGAGGTACCCGGAGCCGACCGTCTGCGCAGGAAAGATCTTGACAGCCGTCGCCCCGGCACCCCAGCCGGCCGCAAGCTCGGTCGGCGTCATACCGCCGGGAAAGACCGGAACCTGGCGCTCGACGGCGAGCCTGACCACCGCCAGGTCCATGGTGGGAGTCACTAAATATTGCGCCCCTGAATCCATGGCCCGGTGGGCGTCAGAGACTGCGAGGACGGTGCCGACACCGACATCGGCGGTCTCCGCGTACCGGTAGACGAACTCCGGAAGCGCATCGAGCAGACCGGGGGTGGTGAGAGTCAATTCCAGGCTGAGAATGCCTTCCTCGACAAGCACATCGCAGACCCGAAGAAGGGTGGAGACATGCGAGGCGCGCAGGACCGCGATCACCTTGCTGCCGCTGAGCCGATCGCTGAGCGGCGGCCGGCGGATCGTGGCGGTCATGGTGCCTGCCCCACCCGAGCGAGGGTTTCGACGAAGAAGTACTCGCCCCACATGACACTCTCATCGACTCCGAGCTGCCACCGGCCCTGGTGGGTGTAGAGCGGGAAATAGTCGGGGTAGTCCCTAGCCAGCCGCGACACCTTGTCGGCGGCGACGTCGAGCGCGGCGTTGGCCGCGGTTTTGGTCGCCTCGCTGAAAGGCAGCGTGCGACGTTCGCGGACTCGACCGGAGGCCCAGTACATCGTCCCTACCTCACTTTTCGCCGACGCCGCCGACCCAGGAGGGAGCCTGAGAGCCAGTGCGGATGATCGTGCTCTTGTGCTCGATGTACTCATCGATGGCGGTACGGCCGAGCTCCCGACCGATGCCCGAGGCGCCGTAGCCACCGAACGAAATCTCCGGGAAGCCGTCCATGTAGCAGTTGATCCAGACGGTTCCGGCCTTGGTCGCCCGCGCATATCCGAGCGCGGTGTCGATATCGCGGCTCCAGACCCCGGCGCTCAGCCCGTACCCGGTGGCATTAGTGATCTCCACGGCCTCAGCAAGATCAGCAAATTTGACCACGGAGAGCACGGGGCCGAAGATCTCTTCCCGAGCCACTCGAGCGGCCTTGGGTACGCCGGCGAGCACGGTGGGGGAGTAGTAGCGGCCACGATCAGAGTCGAGCTGACCGCCGCCCAGCGCAACCGAGCCGCCTTCGGCCTGACCAAGATCAACATAGTCGCTGACCACGCCAAGATGCTTCTCCGAGATCAGCGCACCCACCTTGGTCGCCGGATCGAGCGGATCCCCAACGGTGACGTCCTGGGCGCGGTTCACGACACGCTGGGTGAACTCGTCGGCGATCTCGGCATGTACCAGGAGCCGTGAGCCGGCGTTGCAGCACTCCCCTTGATTGAAGTACGCGCCGAAGACGACCTTCTCAAGCGCTGCGTCAAGATCAGCATCAGGAAAAACCACCTGTGGGTTCTTGCCGCCGAGCTCCAGGCTCACCTTCTTGAGGTCCTTGGCCGCTGCCTGGGCGACCATGCGGCCGACTCCGGTGGATCCGGTGAACGTCGTCATATGCGTGCCCGGATGACTCGATAGCCAGCCGCCAACGTCGCCGCCGCCGTGGACCAGATTGGCAACGCCGTTGGGCAGCCCCTCGTCGTGCAGGATCTGGACCAGGCGAGTTGTGGTGCCCGGCGTGAGATCGCTGGGCTTTACGACCGCCGTGCACCCCACCGCCAACGCAAATGGCAGCTTCTGGGAAACGATCAAGAGCGGAAAGTTCCACGGCGTGATCACTCCCACGACACCGACCGGTTCCTTGACCGTCACCGCCAGGTAGTTCGGGCCCAGATGGTTGTGGGCGTCTCCGTACGCGTGCTGCGCGAGGCTGGCGGCGTAGTACCAGATCCCGGCCGCACTAGCGACCTCATCCTTGGCCTGCGAGATGGGCTTGCCGGACTCCAGTGTCTCGATCAGGGCCAGCTCGTCGAGTTCAGCTTCAATCCGGGCTGCGACTCGCCGCAGCAGTGCGGCCCGCTCTGCGCCGGAGGCCCGCGGCCAGTCACCGGAGCTGAACGCCTTGTCGGCTGCGGTGACGGCGGCGTCGACGTCGGCCTCACTCGCGCTGTGGTAACTGGCGACGCGGACATCGTGGGCCGGGCTGTCGCGCAGCACCTCCTGACCGCCACCACCGACCTCGCGGCCGTCGATGATGTTGGGCCAGATGCGGGCGGTGATGGTGGGCGGGGCGGTGCTGGTGATCGTGCTCATGTCGGTGCTTTCGTCAGGTGTTGGATGCGTACGCGTGTGTTTACTTCCCGCGGTAGTGAGGGTCACGTTTCTCGGTGAAGGATGCAAACCCTTCCGCGGCGTCCTCGGTGAAGGCGGTCGCGGCGGAGCTGACTTGCTCCATCGTCTGGTAGGCATCGCCGGCGCCGATCGCTTGCTTTGCCATCTGGACGGCGATCGGGGCGCGGGCGGCGATCTTGACCGCCAGGGCATTGGCGGTCGAAACCACGTCCGCCTTGGGCGCGAGTTGGTTGGCCACCCCCCAGGCCAGCGCTCGCGCAGCAGTCAACGGTTCTCCGGTGAAGATCATCTCCTTGGCGCGACCGGCACCCACCAGGTCTCGTAGCCGGCCTGTGCCGCCCCAGCCGGGCAATGTGCCGATGCCGACCTCGGTCAGACCGAGCGCCGCATCGTCGGCAACGACCCTCAGGTCGCAGGCCAAGGCGAGCTCGAAGCCCCCGCCGTACGCGTTGCCGGAGACAGCGGCGATGGTGGGCTGTCTCAGCCCGGCGAGGTGATCGAACACTCGATGCCCAAGGCGAGTCCACTGCGCCCACATGTCCAGCGGCTCTAGAACCTTGAAGCGCTTGATGTCGGCGCCGGCGCAGAAGGAGCGGTTACCTGAGGCAGTGACGATCACCGCCCGCACGTCGCGGTCGGAATCGAGGCCAAGCAGGATCTCCCCGAGTTGCTCGAGCATCTCCGGGGTCAGCGCATTGTGCTTGGCTGGCCGGTTGAGGCAAATGGTGGCAACGACGCCGACTTCGACGCTGATCTCGCCGGTCTCAGGTGCGGCCACTTCGCTCATGTCGGGCCGTCGCTCGGGTCGGGCGGTGTGAGGCCGCGCAGTACGTGATGGGCGCCTTTCTCGCCGATCATGGTCGAAGTGGCCATGGTGTTGCCACTGATCAACTTAGGCATGATCGACGCGTCGATCACCCGTAGGCCCTCCATGCCGCGGACCTTGAGTTCTTGATCAACGACGGCGAAATCGTCATCGCCCATCCTGCAGGAGCCGACCGGGTGGTAGTCGGTCTTGGCCCACTGCTTGACGTACTCACGGATCTCCTTGTCCGTCTTGACCTCAGCACTTGGCAGATACTCCTTGATCACGAACGGCTGGTAGGCCTTGCTGCGCATCATCTCCCGGCCCCAGCGGAACCCTTCCAGCGATTTGTCCCAGTCGTACGGGTCGGTGAGGAAGGCGGGATCGATCGCCGGCGGATCGTCCGGGTCGGCAGTGTGCAGACTGACCGAGCCGATGCTCCGAGGTCGCAGATGGCACGTGTTGATCGTCATGCCATGGCCCTTCACCCGCATCCTGCCGTGGTCGATAACGTACGCCGGCAGGGCGTGCATCTGGATGTCCGGAGTCTCTACGTCAGGTGTGCTGCGCACGAACATGCCAGCCTCACAGACAGAGGCGGTAGCCGGCCCAGTCTTAGTGGTGATGTATTGCAGGCCCGCGAGCGCAGCCTTGTCGGGCCGGTCGGAGGCGTTGTAGCTGACTGGGGTGGTTTGCGCAGTGAGGTAGACGTCCATGTGGTCTTGGAGGTTCTTGCCTACACCGGACAGGTCGTGCACCACCGGTACGCCGATTTCGCTCAACTCATCGGCTGGCCCGATTCCCGATAGCAGCAGTAGTCGCGGCGAGTTCACGGCGCCGCCACTCATGATCAATTCACGATCGACTTGTACGTGTTCCGGCTTGCCCTTGATCATCATGTCCAGACCGGTGACCCGGCCGTTCCGCACGATGATCTTGCGACCCTGCGCATGGGTGACGACTGTGAGGTTCTTCCGCGACCGGATCGGCTTCAGGTACGCGGTAGCTGTGCTCTCGCGGCGCGCGTTCTTCTGGGTGACGTCGTACCAGCTGACGCCTTCCTGAACCGCGCCGTTGAAGTCGGCGATGAAGGGGACCCCGAGCTCCTGGGCGGCGCGTACGAACGCCTTGCTCAGCGGGTTGTGTTGAACCTGCTCGGTGACGTTCACAGCTCCCATGCTGCTGTGGTAGCGGTCGTTCAGGCGTTCGTTGGCCTCGGCCCGCCGGAAGAACGGCAACACCTGTTCATAACCCCAGTGTTTATTGCCCAGCTCCGCCCAAGCTTCGTAGTCCTCTTTCTGACCGCGGATGTAGATCATCGCGTTGATCGAGGTGCTGCCGCCCAGCGTGCGGCCCTGCGGATACCACATCTCCCGGTTGTTCAGCTGCCGCTGCGGAACGGTCGAGAACTCCCAGTTGTAGCGGGGGCCGCCGAGCTTCGTGAAGCCAACAGGCATGTGGACCAGTGGCGACCAGTCCTTGCCGCCGGCCTCGAGCAGCAGCACTGTCGTGTTCGGGTCGGCGGAGAGACGGTTGGCGACAGCACAGCCGGCGGCACCGGCACCGACGATCACATAGTCGTAGTGAGTGGCGAGCATGGCGAAGTTCCTTATCGGTACGGGGTGGGCTCGTGGGCGATTCGGGACGGTCTACGGGCCAAGATCAGTCCCATCGGTTCGGGCCGGAACAAGGCGGGGGACATCAGCTGCAGGTCTGAGCTCACCAGCAGTGGTACACCCGCCTTGGCGAGGACATCTGCTTCAAGATCAACACCAGGTGCGATCTCGATCACCGTCAGCCCGTCCTCGGTCAGCTCGATAACGCAGCGTTCGGTAACGTAAAGAATCTCTTGACGGCGTCTGCGGGCCATCTCACCGGAGAAGGAGATCTGGGAAACCTGAGGGACGAACTTGGGGATCGCGCCGTCGGAGATGATCTTGAGCTGGCCGTCTGCGATCTGGATGTCCTTCTTGCCGGCTGTGAAGTAACCGGAGTAAACGATCTTGGGCGCGCGAGTGATGATGTCGTTGAAGCCGCCTACGCCTGCGGTGACGTGGGGCCGCGCCGGCAACGAGGAGGCATTCACGTCGCCGGCTGCAGACACCTCGAGAAACGACAACATGGCCACGTCGAAGCCGCCGCCCTGCAGCAATGTGAACTGATCGATGCTTTGGAGTAGCGCCTGGGGATTCAGCGCGCAACCGAACGCGAATCCGGTTGCCGGAAAGCCGCCGACCGCGCCCTGCTCGATCACCCACGTGACGTCATCGGCGTGGCCCTCCTCGAGCAGCACCCGCGGGACGGCAGCGGAGATCCCGAAGCCGAGATTGACGGTGGCGTTGACCTGCAGCTCAGCCGCTGCTCGGCGTGC
Organism: uncultured Actinomycetota bacterium; assembly: GCA_963836855.1. Taxonomy (GTDB): domain Bacteria; phylum Actinomycetota; class Actinomycetes; order Propionibacteriales; family Propionibacteriaceae; genus Microlunatus. The sequence continues at coordinate 95,455 of CAWILN010000005.1, forward strand.
GATCACCTTTTCCAGACCGAACTCGACCGGTTCGATGTCGTCGAGGTCGCGGTGTATCTCCCCGGAAAGTGCTGGATCATAGAAGGTCTGCGTGGTCTGCATCTGATCAGGATCGACCACGATCGCATCCACGAGAATCCCGGGGATGCGTACGGCCTGAGTTGGTAACTGGGTCTCGGACAGCCTCTTGACCTGAGCGATCACTATGCCGCCGTTGTTGTGGGCGGCGTACGCCTGGTCGAGCGCACCGAGCGTGCTGCACTCCTGTTCGTACGAGAGGTTGCCGTAGGCATCGGCGGTGGTGGCGCGGATGATCGCCACATCAACGTTGACCGCCGGGTAGAAGAGGTAGTCGTTGCCGGCGACCTGCATGAGCTGGACGAAGTCGTCGGTGACGGCGTTCATCTTTGCGCCCTCGACGCGCGGGTCAGCGTACGTGCCGAGCCCGACCTCGGTGAGTACCCCGGGCTGCCCGGTGGAGGCCGCCCGGTGCATCTGGAACAGCACTCCGGAGGGAATGTTCAAGGCCTGGATCTGATCATTGTGGATCAGCTGCCGGATCAGCGGCGGGTCCAGCTTCGAGCCGCCGGAGGGGTAGGAGCCGGCGAGCACGCGGCGCAGCTGGCCAGGTCGGCACAGATGGTCGATGCCCTTGATGCCGTACATGTCGCCGGCGGCGATCGGGTGCAGAGTCGTCAGGTTCGCCGGGGAGCCGGACTCTTCGTAACGCTGCCCAATCGCCTCCAGTACCGCGTCAGGACAGCCCAGCCCGGACGAGGACGACACGGTGATGATCGCGAAGTCGCCGATCAGCCGGGCAGCTTCGGCGCTGGTTAGTACGGGCACGGTACGCATGGTTGGCATCTCTCCGAAGGGCAGAATCAGGCGAGCAGTTGAGGGCGAGGACAGCCGCAGGTCTCCCGCGGCTCCAGCTTTGTCGGAAACTCCTCGCCTACGGCTGGCTTGGTCGACCCGGCCACCCGCTCCAGTACCAGTTGGGCAGCGCGACGGCCGGTCTCGCGGGCCGGCACGGCGACGCTGCTGAGGGAAGGTCGGTTGAGGCCTGCATCGTGCACGTCGTCGAAGCCGATCACCCGGACGTCCGATCCGACCGCGCGGCCGACGTCGGCGATCGCGTCGAGGACGCCGAAGGCAACGACGTCACTGAAACAGACAATGCCGTCGATCGTGGGGTCTTGGGTCAGCAGCCGTATTGCCGCCTCCCGGGCCCGTGGCCGCGCCGGCTCGCACACCGCGGACAGCCCTGAATCCAGTGTCAGACCGTGGTTGTTCAGGAATGCCTCTACCCCAGCGGCGCGCTCTTCGCGGGCCGAGGAATCTGTATATCCGCCGACGAATGCGATTCGGCGGCAGCCGTGGCTGTACAAATGCTCCGCTGCAGCAGACCCACCGTCGCGGTTTTGCGCGCCTACATAATCGACATCCATCCCGTTCAGGCGGCGGGCCAGTAGTACAAGGGGTGTGCCGAGCAGATCCGGCAGGTCTGCGGGTGCGGTGCCATGGGCAGGCACCAAGACAATGCCATCAACGTTGCGTTCCACCAGCGACTTCACCAGGCGGTGCTGCAGCTCTCGGTCCTCGCTGCTTACGGCCAGCAGCGGCACGGTCCCGCTGCTGGTCAGGGTGTCCTGGAGGCCGGCAGCGAACTCGGCAAAATACGGGTTCGTGATGTTGGTCAGCACTACGCCGATGGCGTCCCCGTGCTGGGTACGCAGTGATGCCGCGGCGCGGTTGTAGACGTATCCGAGCTCGGTCATGGCTTTGCGGACCCGGTCGCGGGTCGTTGCGGCGACCAGCGGGCTGTCGTTCAGCACCAGGCTTACCGTGGCGCGCGAGACGCCGCAATGTCGCGCCACGTCCAGGAGCGTTACACGGGCCATTCAGGTTGCCTCTTCATGAGTTAGATCGATTTAAAGTCGGATTTAGATCGATCTAAGTGGATATTCGATCAAAAGTCAAGCGCTACTTGATTTCGAACTGAACTCTCAGTTGGTCGCTCATGCGGTGGCGACGTCGATCACTGCGCTGATTAGCTGCCCCAGTAACCTGGCGAGGTGCGAGCCGCGTCGATCCAGCCAGCCGAACGGCGGGCCGCGGTCAGCGACGACCAGGCCGAACAGACGCGCACCAGAGTTCGCCTGCTTGTGCAACTGACGACCCGACACGGTCAGTACCGGCGCGGGCTGGTCCAGGCGGCCAAAAGCCTCAGACCGGAAGAGGCCGCCGTGCTTGCCGACCTCGAGGCGCATGGCCTCGATGTCAACCAGCTCCGCGACGTGCTGTGGGGTGGCCACGTCCTCATCGATGACCCGGATCTCTATGAACGCTGGCGCTTCCCAAAGGTCACGCGTCAGCGATTGTCGAGTCACCACCGCACAGTGGATAAGCAGAGATATCCGGATCTGGGCATGCATGGGCCGCTGGTGCGCGAGAAGCTGCACGGGAGAACCGCGAACGGCACCTGGTTGCAGCTGGAGAAGACTCCGGCGGCCTTTGGTGCCGGGCATTGGCTCCCGACGTGGAACGACGTGCAGCATCTCGCAGACTTTGTCGTCTACCGCGTGACGAAGCGTAACGTCGGGCCGTGGGGACTCTCTGCGGTCACCGAGCGGCGCCCTTTGTACCTCACCCCGCAGCTGAGTACGACGGTGCCACTGCCGGAGGGCACCACACGGGCGCTCACCAGGACCTTGGCCCGGCTGGACGCGGAGGACCAGGTCGCGCATGACGCAACGCATTCCGGTCTCGTACGCCGGTTCCTCGGGCCGCTGCGAGAGGACCCTTTGGCCGAGCTCGAACCCTGGCGCCGCCACGGCCGGGGTCGAGGGCTCTTCGGCAACTCGCAGGTCTGGGTCACCGAAACCGGTGCGGCTACCGCCCGCCGGCTGCTGTCCGGCCGAGGCCACTCGGACGATTGGAGACTGCCTCATGCGGCGGCGACGCGTCCGATCGAGGTCGTGGTAGGCGACCGGCAGTTGCGCCTGGCGGCGCGGGTTCCCACGCGTGCCCGGAGGGCGGCGTCATGACCGAGCAACGAGAGGTTGGCATACCGTCGGACGTCGGCTTGCCGCCGGGCTTGATCGAGGCGGTACTCCATCTGGTGAGCACCGGGCCAGTACCGCTCGGCGGCTACAGCCTCGCCGAGATGGTCGCAGTTGACGCTGTCGTTGACTTCCTCGACGAGTTGCCATCCGAAGAGGCGGTCGCAGAGGCCGTACGGTCGCTGGCCGCGCGGCAACTCCTCGTGGCCGTGCCGGGTATGGACAGCCTGCAGGTCCGGGGCGACCTCGGTATCGCCGTTGTGTTCCAACAACGCGCACGGTCCGTCATCGATGCACGCGTAAATGGCACCGAGCCCGGAAAGCCGTGGCGGACCTTGCTGCTCCCACAGCCAGAGGGGGTGGCTCTCGAGGTGCTGATCGATGCGCTCGGCGTACACGAGCTCTCGCTCCGGGAAACCGATGACGCGCTTCGGCGGCTGCGCGAGCGGCTCCCTAACGGTGATCCGGAGCGCGACTCAGCAGATTCCGATGCCGTGCTCGCCGCCGCGAAGCGGAGCGCGTTGCTGACCGTGACGCGGTACTCCGCATCCGGCAGTACTGAGATGGCCGAGCTGAGCGCCGACATAGTCCTCGCCGATCAGGGCGATCGGCTGTACGTGTTCACCCGCGACCCCGATGATCCCGGGCGGCTCGTCTCCCAAGGACTGAACGACGACGAGGTGATCGAACTCGTCCGAAGCCTGGCAGTGCTGGGGGATTGGGACACTCAGGCGACTGTTGAGCCGCCGTCCGGACGCATCGCGAAGATTCGCACGATGATCATGAGACGCCTGCGCCGGGACCAACCTGCGACGGCCCGCTCTCAGACGCTGAGCCGCGGGCAGGCCTAGGACACATCGCCAACGGACGCGACGCGGGAGGGTCGTAAGGGCGTACCCCATAGCCGGAGCGGCGGGCGCCACTGCTGCAGGGCACCACGATCAGCCGTGTTCGGCGATCGTTGCAGCGACCTTGGCCAGCTCGGGGTGCCCATCCTCCACGAATCTGACAAGGTCCGCCTCGAGGTAGCGCAGCTCTGCAAGTCCGGTCTCCGGGTGACCAGCGCGGGCGATCCACTCGGCAAGCTGCCGACGGGTGCGGAAGGTTTCGATCGATCGCATCCCTTGAAATTTAAGGCGGTCCCGCAACAGTTTGATCAAATCGAACACTGCGCCCTGCGGGTCATTGAGCTGTCCGCGCAACACCGCCAAGTCTTGTCGACTCTTGAGAGTATCGGGGTGGCGGTCGCCGAGGATTCGGCGCCGTCGTCGGTAGACCGCTTGCATCTCGGCGTGGGCCTTGTTCAGCTCGCCGATCCGGCCGCGGGACCGGGCGAGAGTATGCAGGGTTCGCAGCGTGTCCGGATGGTCGGGCCCGCAAACCCGAATCCAGTCGTCGCGCTGGTCCAACAGCTGAAGCAGCGCGTCGCGGTTGTGGCCACCTTGGCCCGTCAAGACGGCCAGCTCCAGCCGAGTATTCAGCGTGCTGATGTGATCGTCTCCCAGGATCTTCCGCCGTTTCTGCAGCACCTCGGCGAGCAGTCTTGCTGCGTCCCCATGCTGGCCGGCTCGGCCCGTCCAGACGGCATGGCTGTACCTGACGTGCAGTGTCAGTTCGTCATCGGGGGGCAGCGCCTGCTCGGCATAATCGATGAGCTGCGCCAGGTCGCGACGGGCGGTGTTGACTTGGCCCGACCAGCCCTGAGCTGCGGCGAGCTCAACTCGCGTACGGATTACGCGGCGCTCCGCGTCCAATTCGCCACCACTCGTCGCGTCTCGGAGGGCAGTCAGCTCACGGATGGAGCGCGAAATCTTACCCTCCCTGCAATGCCAGACTCCGCAGGCATATTGCACGTCCTCGACGTCCGGATGGCCGCCCTCTAGCATCGGCGCTATCCGGTCAGCGAGTCGTTCGAAATAGCGTGCGGCGCGATGCGGACGGCCTGTCTCGCCGAGGCTCCAACCCAGCCGGATCAGGATGGGATGCACGCCATCGGATGACGCGAGTGCCTCCGCGCGCAGCCCGTCGAGCCAGATCGCGTTGCCTCGCAGATCAAGATTGCTGCGCGGGTCGTTCTCCACTGATCCCCACAGCTCCATCAGGGCGTCGGCGGCGGCGACCACCGCCTCGGTGACCGCATCCGCTCCCATGTGAAGCCGGGTCATTCGGGCCGTCAAGGCATGCATTTGCACTTCGCGGATCTTCAACTGCGTCCCGGTGTCGTATCGTGTGCAGCTGATCAGGCTGTACGACTCGAGCGCCCGTGTGGTCCGGGTCAGGTCATCAATGCTGATCAGCTCTTCGCCCCGTCGGCCCTTGCCAGCCAGGAAACGGCGCACGGCTTCACTCGTCATGATCTTGGCCTGCACGCCGGACAGGTTGAGCACGGCGATCATTAGGGCGGCCCAACTAGCGAGTCCGGTCGGGTCCCGCTGTTCGGCCCGGTTCAGGGAAATCGCCCACGCTGCAACCAGCGGCCACTCGTATCCCTCGGCAGTCTGCTCAGCGGGGAACAGGCCATCGAGCCCGTCCAGTTGGTTGGCAAGCAGGCTGCGGTAGCTAGCACAGGTGTAGCGGTTCTCCTGCAGGACGCTTGCAGCCAGAGCGAGGGCGAGGGGTGTGCCGCCAAGATCATGCACCAGGCCATCCACCTCGTCGAATGTGTGACTAACCATCTCGCCCGCTTCGACTGCAGCCCCAAGGCGGCCCCGTAGATAACGCTGCCCCTCGCGCCGGGAGAAGCCTGCGACGGTGACGACATGGCGCCCCTCACCCTCGACGTCCCGGCCGCGGCGGCGGGTGAGCCAGAGCGTGCGGCCACGGACTCCACCCGGCCACAAACCTACGAGATCGGCCGGATCATCTACGTCGTCCAGCACAATCCACCAGTCGAAGTCGGACCGCCGCAGAGCTCGCATAAGACTCCGAGCGGAGTCTTCAAGGTTGCCCGGGTCGGGCGTAGGGAGGCCAAGCGCCTGAGCCGCCCGCGCGTAAGCCTCCAGCACCGCAAAGCGCGAAGCGGCGTCACTGACCCAGATCACCTTGTCTGGAGCAAAGTCCTCAAGAACCGCGGCAGCCAGCTGGCTCTTGCCTACGCCTGCGGGGCCGGATAGGACAAGCGGCGGACGCCCAGCCGTCCGGAGGATCTCGGTCACCTGCTGTTGGACCTCACGTCGTTGGAATGCGCTGGCCAGCAACGGCGGCACGTCGGCAAGGAAAGCGTCCGACACTGTGACGGCCATAGGCCGCAAGACGGCATTGAGGACGAGGTCCGTGCGCTGCTGCCGTGTTGCGGATGACGGCTCGGGACGGGCATAGCTCGACAGCTCGCCAGCCAGGGTGTCCGCGGTTAGATCGGGCGTGGGATGCGTGAGCGTCAGACCGCGCGCGAGGTGCCCAACATTGGCGCTGCTGAGCGCGCGGGTCCCGTTGAAGTAATCAGTCAGCGCGTTCATCCAACGCTTGAATTGCCGTGACAATACCGGGTTCGCCTTACGGCTGGCGGACAGATCGGCCCACGAGAGCGCGCCGTGACCGGCCTCGGCCAGCAGTCCACGCAGCATTACGATCCCGATCATCACATGCTGGGGCACCAGCAGTCCGTCGCGGGAAACAAGGCCGCGGTGGCGGAATACGTCGGCCACCACGATTTCGCGCCACACCGGCTGGAAGTTCTCTACTAAGACACAGAGCAGGCGATCCTGGCGGGTCAACGACTCGGTGCCGCCGCCTATACGTCTCGTCTGCTCAGCCAAGAGCGGATCCTTCCTATCGATCCGACATAGCTCCTGCTGACTCCCCCTGCAATCCGTGGCAAATCCGATATTTGCTGAGTGCCAATCAAATACCGGTTTGAGGCGTCAAGACAAGAGGAGGACGGGATGAGAATGAACACTCGGAACGCCCCGCTGGTCATTTTCCTGATGCTGCTCGGCTTGCTCTTGGGAGCTTGCGGCAGCTTCACCAACACCACATCAGGCACTGGGACGCGATGTCCGCAGGCCATGCAGCAGCTGGTGGACCAACAGGTGACACCGGATCTGGAGATCAGCCTCGTCGTTGACGGCTCTGGTTCGTTCATGGGTGATCGCACGGAGTCGAGTCCCTTCGTCGCCCAGCAGATCGCGCTTGCCGTTGATGATGCGGTCGACGAAGGTGCCGCGCTTCGGGTGATCGTTTTCGGTGGGTCGGCCGGAAATGCCCGCACTGTCTTCGAGTGCCCGGTGATGGCCGTGCGTTACCGCAACGAAGCCGCTCGGACGGCGAAGCTTGCCTACCTCAAGCAGGTGGCACGCGATCAAGTCTGGCTAGCGGTCGTGAACGGGCGGCCGCCCATGGCTCGACCGGGTACGTCGGTGGTCGGTGGCTACGTCGCTCTCGCTGATGCGGTACCGATGACCGTGGGTCGGCGCGAGGCCATCATGCTCTCCGATGGCATCGCATTGCCGGAGCTGGCAGTCTCAGTTGATCTTTCAGGCTTCAGCGGCGTCGGAATGTACGGGGTCGGGCAGACCGAGCCTCCGCCAAGCACGCGTGACGTGGACCGGCTGGCACGGCGCTGGCACGCCTGGCTCACGGGGCAAGGAGCCCGCCAAATCGTGGTCTCCACCCAGGGCTATAGCTCGAAGATGGGAGCGGCACCATGAGTCCACACCTGGTCACAGCACCGATCGGTGACGCGTATGGAACGCCTGTGCCGCTTGCCGAAGTGGCCCCGAGCATCGTGACCGGTCTTACCGCACAACAGGCGAGCGACTTGCTTGCCGGGCATCGCGGTGGCGTACGCCGGACGCAAGTTTCGTATTGGGACCGCAGGCTACACACCCGACTTGCGCGGCGGCGGGCCCGACAACGGTACTGGGCTGCAGCGATCGAGCGAACAGCGGTTGCCGTCGAGCAAGCCCGGAGCAGCCTTGCAGCCACTCCAGCCGTCCGGCGGCCATACGGCCGTTTCGCCGCATTCTTGGCGACCGCACTGTTGATGCTGGCGAGCTTCTTCACCATTAGCAGCATCCTTGCGAGCGCCGACCTGCCTCCATTGGAGGCGTGGTTGCTGCCCCTCGCGTTCGGGCCGGTCTTTGTCTTGGCAACCAAGATGGCGGTGAGCGCCTGGCTCTCGTCTGCCCCATCGGATCTGTTGCCATCCCCGACTCGACGGGTGACGGGCCGGATCATTGCGCCATGCCTGGCTTGCGCCTCGCTGTCTCTGGTCAGTGGTGTAGCGGTAAAGAGCGTCGCAGTTGGCGCGCTGGTGCCGCTGCCTGACGGAGTCAGCCAGCTGTCCTCAGCCTTCATGTTCGCCGGACTGGCGCTGGGGGAGCTGGCAGGTGCCGGAGCCCTGGCCGCGCGCCAGCACAGACCCGGCGCGCGGGTATACGCCTTAGTCCGAGATCAATACCGGTGGGCGGTGATCATTCACGAGTTCGCTCACAAACGGTTCCGGACCGCCGAGGGTTGCGCCGACGCAGCTGCACACGCGCTCGCCGTTCATCAGGACCGTAAGACGGGACGTGCCCAGCTTGCGCTGGCTTCTGGGTGGGCGCGGGCCGTCAAACACAGCCGGAATGCTGACGCGCTACTCGGCAGAGTAGAAGTCTCTAACATCTCGATTGCCAGACCATGACCATCGAGCACCCGACGCCGGTCGTCGTCATGCGAGAACGCCATCGGGCGTCCTGGGTGGTTGTGCGGCTCATGGGTCTCCTGATTGCGCTCCTCGTTCTGCCTGTGCTGATCGTGCTCAACCTGCTGCTCTACCTGGTGATCTTGCCCGCTGCCCTGCGAGCAATCATCAGCTAGCGGCCGCGTTGATGATTCGGCTAGCGACCGCGATGATGAGCTGTGAGCAAGGTGGGGGATGCGGGGTCGGCGCATCCATGGCGGAGTGCGGCTGCGCTGGTAGCTGCAGCACTTGTGATCTTGGGACTGCTCGCCACGGTGGTCCGCTTGGATACCCCCGCTGACCCGGGCATCCCTCAGCTGGGGTGGTCAACCTGGCGGGCCGACGGTGTGGTGATCGACGTTCCCGCAGCCGAGCCGAACACGGTGCTGCGCTCCGGTGATGTGGTGACGGCCATCGCCGGGCACCGGCTGACCGAGCCACCTGGGGGCGTGCCGCAACCCACGGCCGGTCAGTCGCTGGCGTACGACGTGAAGGGCGGCCTACAGACGGTCTCGATGCAGCGACCGAGTCCGGCCGTCATGATCAAGGACGGCTGGGGGAACTTGATCTTCGTGTTTGCGCTGGGTGGTCTAGCGGCGGCACTGTACTGGCGCCGCCCGGAGGAACCGGCAACCGCCGCGTTGCTTGTCGGTGCGGCTGGTTTGTTCAGCAGCACTGTGGTCGTCGTGGCGGAGCTACCGACGCTGGCACTGGCCACCGGAGGTCCGCTGCTATGGCTGTTTCATATCGGCACGTTCCCCGTCTACGCAGTCGGCTGGGGCGGCGTTCTGGCGATGGCGATGCTCCTGGTGCCAGAGCACCCATGGTTGAGCCGCAGTCCCCGAGCCGTGCTCGCGTTGGCGTACGCGGGCCCAGTCGGCGTGCTGGGTCTGTGGATGGTAGGGGTCCAGCTTGCCGTCTCCGGGACGCTCGATCGGCTCGCCCTGGTCTACACCGGCCTCACACTGGTGATCATCGTCACCGAACTGATCGTCGTCGTCGCCGGTGTCGTTGCTTACCGTTCCTCCCCCGACCTCGTGAGGCGGAGCCGCCTACAGTGGCTCGCCGCCACCGCGGCGATTGCTATCGGGCTCGGTCTGGCGGGCTGGCTGATTCCGGAGTTGATCACCGGTCAGCCGCTGTTGCCAAGCGGTGCCCTTGGGCTCGCCGGACTGCCGTTCGTGATCGGGCTCGCCGTCGCGCTGCGCCGCCATCAGCTGTTTGATATCGAGCGTCTCGTCAACCGCTCCGTGGTCTACGGTCTCGTGATCGCCATACTGGTGGGCAGTTATGTCGGCCTGGTTGCCTTGCTGACGACGATCCTTAAGATCTCGGATACCGTGGCGGCCGCCATCGTCGCGGTAATGGTCGCGTTGGCTCTCGCCCCCTTACGAGGCGTAGCGCAACGCACGGTCAACCGGCTGATGTACGGCAATCGAGGCGATCCGGCTCGCGTCCTTAATGATCTTGGCGCCCGGTTGCAGTCAGTGCTGCTGCCCGCTGACCTGCTGCCAGCAGCTGTCGAGGAGGTCGCCCAGTCGTTGCGTCTTCCGTTCGTGGCTGTCGACCTGGCAGACGGGACAGGTGACTTTCGGCCGGGCGCCGAGCGCGGCAGTCCGGTAGGTCCGGTGCACAGCACTCCGCTCGTCCTCCATGGCGAGACTGTGGGCCGCCTACGACTGTCCGGGCGGGGCCGCGACGACCCGCTCGACGAGACGGATTCGGCACTGATCGGATCGCTGGCCCAGCAGATCGGGCCTGCCGTACAGGCTGTGCGGTTGCACGAGGACCTGATCCGCTCTCGCGCGGCTGTCGTCGCGTCTCGCGAGGACGAGCGGCTCCGCCTCCGCCGCGATCTGCACGATGGGCTTGGGCCATCACTCGCGGCGATCCGGCTCAAGGCGGGCCTGGCCGCCCGAGGGGTTGCGGAGGGGGCGCCGACCCGGGTTCTGCTGGATGAGATCGGCGCCGAGGTCTCCTCGAGCATCGCCGACATCCGACGAGTCGTCGAGGCGCTGCGCCCGCCCGCACTCGACGAACTCGGTCTGGTCGGTGCGGTTCGAGCGCGTGCCTCTTCCCTGACGGGCGACCTGGAGTTCGACGTCGTCGGCCCGGCCGATCCGCCCCGGTTGCCCGCCGCGGTGGAGACTGCGGCGTACCGGATCGCGGTCGAGGCGATGACCAATGCGGCACGCCACAGCGAGGCTCGGCACTGCGCGGTTTCCATCGATGTCGATTCGCAAGTGCTGAGGATCGACGTACGAGACGACGGCGTTGGGATGGATCCAACTCGCGGAGCTGATGTTGGCCTGCGCTCGATGCACGATCGCGCAGCCGAGGTTGGTGGCCAATGCCAGGTATGGTCACCCGACGGCAGTGGCACCGAAGTCACTGCAACCCTTCCACTCGACCTGGGAGCTCACCGGTGATCCGCCTCGTGCTGGCTGATGATCATCCGGTCTTCGCCGCTGGCCTGCGCACGGTCCTCGACGCCGAGGAGGACATGCAGGTCACGGCAGTCGCCTCGACTGGACGGCAAGCACTGCAGGCGGTGATCGATGATTCGCCGGACATCGCGATCCTCGATCTCTCCATGCCCGATGGCGACGGTTTGTGGGTCGCCGCGCAGGTGCGCAAGGCCGGGTTGCGCACCCGGATAATGATCTTGACCATGTCCGACGAGGACGAGAACGTTCTCGCCGCCCTTCGAGCGGGTGCGCACGGCTACGCCGTCAAAGGTGCCGGTCCCGACGAGATCGTCGCTGCCGTACGAGCGGTGGCCCACGGGGAGGCAGTCTTCGGTGCGGGCATTGCGGCCAAGATGCTGCAGCACTTCTCGCGAGTGGCGTCGGCGGCGCCGTTCCCGCAGCTCACCGAGCGGGAGCACGAGGTCCTTCGGCTAATCGCCACCGGCGCGGACAACGCGACAGTCTCGCGGCGACTCGGGGTAAGCGGCAAGACCGTCCGCAACTACGTCTCCAACATCATCACCAAGCTGCAGGTCAGTGACCGGACTGCGGCAGTGATGAGGGCCCGCGACGCTGGCCTCGGCGCGCCCCCGGGCAACTAGTGGATTGAGTCCGCTACTCAGAGCTCCCGCCCCCCGTGTTGGGCGGCGCACTCGGCCGCGCGACGCTGCATGGTGGTGCGTTCCTGGGTGTTGTTGGTCAACGATGCCGCTTGGAGGAAGTGCTGCCGGGCACGATCATGCTGCCCGGTGCGGCAGAGCAGGTCGCCCGCGACAGCGGGCAGCAGGTGGTACTGGCGAAGTTCGGCGACGTCGAACAGGGGCAGCACGATGTCCAGCCCGGCCTGCGGTCCGAACGCCTGGGCCGCGGCTACGCCGCGGTTCAGCTCGACGACGGGGGAGGGGCTGATTTGGGCGAGGCCGTCGTAGAGCGCGACGATGCGGATCCAGTCGGTGTTCTCGGCAGTGGTGGCGCGTGCGTGACAGGCTGCGATGGCGGCCTGCAGCGCGTAGGGCCCGGCGGTGCCGCCGAGTTGCTCGATGCGCTTGAGGGTGGCAAGTCCGCGGCGGATGAGGAGGTGGTCCCAACGGGTGCGGTCTTGGTCCATGAGAAGCACGGGCTCACCGCCTGGTCCGGTGCGGGCCTTCAGCCTGGAGGCTTGGAGTTCCATCAGCGCTAGCAGACCCAACGACTCGGTGTCGTGGGGCGTCAGGCTGGCCAGCGTGCGACCCAGTCTGAGCGCCTCTGTGCAGAGGTTGGGGCGCATCCACGAGTCGCCGCTCGTGGCCGAGTACCCCTCGTTGAAGAGGAGGTAGATGACCTCACGAACCGCTGCCAGGCGGTCGGGTCGTTCGGCTGGGCCGGGGAGCTCGAAGCGGATGTTCGCCGCCGACAGGGTCCGTTTGGCGCGCACCACACGCTGGGCGATGGTCGCTGTGGGTACGAGGAAGGCACGGGCGACGTCCTCGGTCGCGAGGCCGCAGACCAGCTTCAGGGTGAGAGCTGAGCGCGCATCCGGTGACAGGATCGGGTGGGCGGCCATGAAGATCAGGCCGAGGAGGTCGTCCGCGAGGTCACCGTCGACGAGTTCGGCGAGGTCGTGCTCCACAACCTGCGGACTCGTAGCGGCCACCAGGCGCACCTTGTTGCGGTGGGTGTCCCGCCTTCGGATCCGGTCGACGGCTAGGTATCGGGCCGTCGTGTGCAGCCAGGCCGACGGGTTGTCCGGCACCCCGTCCTGCCGCCACTTCTCGATCGCGGCCACGAACGTGTCCTGCGCCAGCTCCTCGGCGGTGTCGAGGTCACCGACGAACCGGACCAGCCTGGCCAGCACCCGGGGAGACTCGACCCGCCACAAAGCCGCAACGGTGGCGTCGAGGTTCGCTGCGTTCATGCCAGTGCTGGCCGCGCGGGAGTCCTGCCCGGGTGCTACTGGAGGTCCTCGTCCTCGACGACGCGACGGACATCGACGCGCTCTGAGCCGACGAGGAGGGCGAACTTGCGGGCATGCTCGACAGCCTCGGCGAGTGAGTCGACCTCGAGGATGGCGAAGCCGCCGATCAGCTCCTTGGCTTCGGCGAAGGGGCCGTCGATGACCCGGACCTTCCCGTCGTTGACCTCGACCCGCGCACCGGCTGAGCTGGGAAACACACCTTCGCCGCTGAGCAGGACGCCGGACATGGCTGCCTCCCGCAGGTACTCCTCGATGGCCGCCTGCGTCTCCGGCGGAGGCATGATTCCGTCCTCCATGTCCTGGGTCTGATAGTGCATCACCATGTAGCGCACGGTCTCTCCTCTAGGTCGGCTTGTGGCCATTGTGTCCGGAACGGGTTGTGGGTCAGGCAGCGGTGGCGGGCGTGTAGACCAGATGCAGTACCCCCGTCTGGAAGGTCGTAGCTGACTTCAGGGCGAGCGGCACGGTTTGCCCGTCGGCGAACAGCTTCTTGCCATGGCCGACGACGATGGGATGCACCAGCAGGTGCAGCTCGTCGACGAGACCCTGTTCGAGTAGCGAGCGGACCAGCGTCGCACTGCCGGTCGTCGACAGTCCGGTGTCCTCCTTCAGCGCGGCCAGCGTCGCGTACACGTCGCCGTTGATCACCGAGGAGTTCTCCCAGGTTGCCTCACTGAGGGTGTTTGACACGACGTACTTGCGGCCGCCGTTCATCGCGGCAGTCGTCTCGTCATTGGGGTCTGCCTGCGGCCAGTACTCGGCGAAGGCCTGATACGTCGTACGCCCCAGCAGCGTAGCGTCGGCCTCACCCATCATCTGGCCGACGGCGGCTCCCATCTCGTCATTGAAGTAGGGGAAGTGCCAGGTCTCAGGCGCCTCGATGACGCCGTCAAGGGAAATGAACAGGCTGGACTTGATGAATCCCATGATGTGCTCCTTGTGGGGTTTGCGGGCACCGCCTTCTCGGTGCCTTCACCCTCTGTGCCGAACGAGCGTCCCCGATTTCGACACGTCCCCGAAACTTTCTTCGGCGACTCTTTCCGTCGTCCCATCCCGGCATTGCGAGCGTCTTTCGCACGAGCAGTGCCCTATGAGGTGGTGATCACTGGTCCCGATCAAACGTCCCAGTTGGGTTGGGACAAGGTCTCGTGACAGCAGGACGTGGTCATTGCGATCCTGCTGCGCATGACCACCACGATCTCTACTCGTGCTCTGTCCAAGTCGGGCACGAAATTCGCTCGCGCCTGCGCGCTGGTCAGCGGTGTCGCGGGCCTCGTCGCCGGACTCCTGCTGATCGGCTTCTTCACGCTGGCCAACCCCTACGACGCGACTCCGGGGGGCCCAACCTGGCTGGGGAGCGCGAACGATGTCGTCGGGATCATTCAGTTCGCTGCTTTCGCGCCCGTAGTCTGGGCGCTCCGTCGACGGTTGCCCACGACCCGATGGCTGCGCGCCTTCACCGTCGTGGCGGTCGCCGCGGCTATCGCCTTCGCGGTGCTCAGCGTCTTGCTGGTCGCCGATGTGCTGACCTTCGAGCAGCAAGTCGGGCCGCTGATTGGCACGATCCTGGTTACCTACGCCTGGCTTCTGGCCGCCAACCTGGCCGCCCACCGATTCCGTACGCTGCCACACGCCGTAACGCTGAGCGGGGTGATGCTGGGTATCGGCTTCCTGGTGGGCATGGTGCTTGTGGGCGCCAGCATGGCCCTCCCCAACCCGGTAGGTCAGATCACCGGATGGGCCGGCTACGGGGTCGGCTTCCTCGGCTGGCTCGGCCTGCCGATCTACTCGTTGCTACTGGCGGCCCGGGTGTTCACCGACGAGGAGATCAAGGAATGATCCGTGACCATGACAACTAAGACTGGGACGGCTGAGACGGGCGCCAACCAATGGACACGCGTGATCCGAGGCACCGGTGTGGTCGGCCTGGTCACCGTCGTCCTGCTGTTTGCCCCGATCATCGCGATCTCCACCGTTGGCGAGCCGCCGTTCCTGGCCAGCGCTGAGCAAGCCCGGGCGTTCTTCGTCAACGGCAGCCAGGGCTGGGTCCAGGTGGCGGAGGCGCTGACCAGTCTCGCGGGGATTGGCCTGATCTGGTTCGTGGTCGGTCTGTCCCTGCTGCTCGGCCGGGCCGAGCGGAGCCCTCAGTGGCGGTCCGCTGTTGCGCTCGTGTCCGGGAGTCTGCTGCCCGCTTACCTCTTGCTGGATGTGAGCTGGGACGCCGCCTCCTTCGGCGCCGCCGACCTGGATCTAGCGGTGGCTAGCTATGCGTTCGACGCCGGCAACCTCGGGTTCGCAAATATCTGGGTCGCCATGGCCAGCTTTGCGGCCTGCTGCGGCTGGGTGATGTTGTCGACCAGAGTTGTCGGTCGCTGGCTCGGCTGGTGGGCGATCGTCAGCGGGCTGGGGCTCGTCATCTCGCGATTCTTCTGGACATCGCCGATCTGGTACTTGCCGTACTTCGCCTTCTGGATCTGGGTGATCATCATCTGCATCCTTTTGATCCGGCGACCGAGTGCTCCCACAGAGGGCAGCGCGCAGCAGGGCGGTGAACTGCGGTGACGGCCGGTGCGCCCGCACTCCAACCCTTAGCAACGAGCGCCGCACGCGCGGCCGCAGTGGTGACGTGGGCCTATGCCGCTGGGTTCGGTGTACCCACTGTCCCGGTGTCGGTCTACCTATTGAAGCGCGGCTCGCTGCCCTCGTTCTTCGGCCTCTTCGACATGTACGGCGGCCCGTGGTCGAGCCGGTTCGACGACCGCACCTTCGCTGTGCTGTTGATCAGTTATCTCCCCGTGACCGCGGCTGCTGCATGGGCCGGCTGGCAACTGTGGCGGGGCTCGCGGCGTGGCGCAGTGATCAGCCTCGCCCTTCTGCCGATTGAGGCCGCGTACTGGCTGGGCTTCGCCTTGCCCATTCCGTGGCTGCTCGGCACAGCGCGTGCCGCCCTCGTAACGTCGGCCTGGAAGCACCTCGAGTGACGACACCGGATGTCGATGCGACTCACTTGGTTGCGCTCGCCCACCGGGGCCTGCCAATCTGAGGCCAATAGCCACTCCAGAAGCGGAGGAACACGTGAGCGTCTACAAGGTGATCGAGCTCGTCGGCACCAGCACCACCTCGTGGGAGGACGCCGCAGCAACTGCGGTAAAGACGGCCAGAACGACCCTCCGTGACTTACGGGTCGCCGAGGTCGTCAAGCAGGACCTCGATCTAAGCGGTGCTGGCGATACTGTCACCTACCGCGTCAAGCTGTCGGTCTCCTTCAAGTACGAAGCGTCTTCGGGCTAACATCTGGTCGCTCTGCGGCCGACCTTGCTCACGCTCTGCGAAGCTGGTGAACCGACCATGTGAACGGCTCCGGCCTCCAGTGCTCGCTCGCGTCCCGTGACAGTGTCGGCCGCCTCGTTGAGCTTCAGCGTGCACGCTTCACTGGCGTGCTTTAGCATGTCGGGGGTTTCTGGTGTATCGGGGGCACTTGCCAATGGGGAACGGTTCTGTCGTGGTAGGCACCGATCAGCCGGTGTTCAGCGACGACTCAGGGCGCCGCGCTGCAGTCCTGAAGTGGGGTGTCGGGGCGATCTGCATCATTGCCGTCCTGTTCGGCGGCGCGCTGGTGTTGACCTTGGGTACTCATGTGCCACTTCCCGGGGTAGATCGATTGTCTCCACCGCCGGGCGGCCAACTCGGGGGTGACGCGGCTATGCCGGCCGCCCAGGAATCGCCGAGCCAGGCGCCTCAGCCATCGATCGCGTTCCAGCCAAGCCCAACCCCCACCAGCGTGAGCCGGAAGCACCACAGCGCTACCAAGCCGAGCGCCCAGTCGCCCACGACAGTCAAGCTGGCTGCTCCGCCGACTACCCGAACGAGCAGGCCGACCGCGACCCCTCAGGCCACCCCAAGCACTTCAACAACGACGAAAGCCCGCAACCCCAAGGCGGCGACGCCGAGCCCACGAGGTTCGCGACCAACATCGAAGCCTGGCAATGGTCCAGGGTGAGCTCAACCCATGAGGGTCGCCCCACTGCGACGCCGTAGGCCGCGGACACACTGGGTGCTGCTGGCGCTCATAATGGTGCTGTTCCTGTTCGCGCTGGTGGTTTCGGGCGTCGTCGAAGGGCAAGTTGGTGAGGGTGCGCGTACACCCGCCTCCCAGCCGAGGGACGGTCAGGTTCCGCCTGCATTCCTGAATGGTGGGCCGATCGTCGACAGCTCCCAACCCGAGCAAGGCGGTTTACGCGTCCCGGACAAGCATGTGGTGCTCACGTTTGACGACGGACCGACAAAGTGGACCGAGGAAATCCTCGACATGTTGCGCGCCCGCGGGGTACGGGCAACTTTCTTTGTGGTTGGCGCCCGCGCCGCTGCTCGCCTCGATCTTGTGCGGCGCATGTACGCCGAAGGCCACGAGGTCGGGATCCACACTTTCACTCACAGCAATTTGGCCAACGTGGATCCGCGTCGGGCGCGGCTGGAACTGGACCCGTCGCAGCTCGCCGTCGCCGCGGCGACTGGACACACCACGAGCCTGCTGCGGTTGCCATATTCCAGCAAGGTCGCCGACGTCAGCTTCTCGGAGTGGCAGGCGATGCGTCGGGCAGAGAACTATCGAGTCGTGTATGCGGACCTGGACACCCAGGACTGGCATAGGCAAGGTGTTGACGCCATCGTGCGGGCGGGACTGCCGCACGATGGCAAGGGCGCGGTGGTGATGCTGCACGACGGTGGTGGCGACCGCTCGCAGACAGTGGCCGCAGTCGACTTTATGATCACCGAACTCCAAGGTCAGGGCTATACCTTCGACACCGTCACATCAGCGGTCGGGCTGACGTCACCATGGCATGCCGCGACAGCCGAGCAACGGGTCAGGGGCCAGCTGGTGAGCGGGATCGTCCGCGTGTCTGGAGTGCTCGTCAATGTGCTCGAAGTAGCTTTCGTCGTCTTAGTGGTACTCGCTCTGCTGCGTATGCTGCTGCTCGTCTTGCTGGCACACCGGCACCATCGGGCGCCTTTGGTTGCCGTGGCGGGCCGCCCCAGATATTGGCCGGCCGTATCGGTCGTGGTGCCGGCCTACAACGAGGAACTGGGCATTGCCGCGACCGTGCGGTCACTGGTTGCGAGTGGCTATCCAGATCTCGACATCGTCGTGGTGGACGACGGCTCGATCGACAGGACCGCCGAGGTCGTCGCCAGACTTGGCCTTCCCCAGGTACGACTCATCCGGCAAGCGAACGCCGGCAAGCCGGCGGCGTTGAACGCCGGCATTCAGCTGGCCAAGCACGAGATCGTGGTTTTGGTGGACGCAGACACCGTTTTCGAGCCTGGCGCGGTGCGGGCGCTGGTCGCTCCCTTCGCGACGGCCAGAGATCCATGATCGGAGCGGTGTCCGGCAACACGAAGGTCGGTAACCGGCGCGGCCTGCTGGGTCTTTGGCAGCACATCGAGTACGTCATCGGCTTCAACCTCGACCGTCGCATGTATGACATCTTGCAATGCATGCCGACAGTGCCGGGCGCGATCGGTGCCTTCAGGCGCGAAGCTCTCGAGGCGGTTGGCGGCATCAGCGCCGCAACGCTTGCCGAGGACACCGACTTGACGATGGCCATCTGCCGTGCGGGCTGGCGGGTGATCTATGTTCCGGACGCCTGCGCCTGGACCGAGGCACCGGGGACGCTCCGACAGCTGTGGCGGCAGCGGTACCGCTGGTGCTACGGCACCATGCAGGCGATATGGAAGCACCGGGGTGCGGTGCGCGAATCGGGAGCCGCGGGCATGCTCGGGCGGCGCGGGTTGCCGTACCTGCTGGCCTTTCATGTGCTGCTTCCGCTGCTTGCACCACTTATCGACATCGCCGCCCTGTACGCGGTGGTGGTGACGAGGTCGCCGACGCTGCTTTATGTCTGGCTGGGGTTCACGATCTTGCAACTGCTCGCTGCTGGATATGCGTTTCGGCTGGACGGCGAGCGGTTGCGGCCGCTATGGAGCCTTCCACTGCAACAAATCGTCTATCGCCAGCTGATGTACATGGTCGTCATCCAGTCAGCGGCTACGGCCCTGTACGGGCTGCGACTCCCGTGGCAGGGTGTCCGGCGGACCGGGGAAATGGACGCCGCTCCAACGGCGCGGCATCTGACGTCACCGCCCCGACGGGCACGTGATTACGGGGTCACAGCGCGGGGGCGCACCGAGTAGTGCTGCACCGATTCGCTGCCCACAGATGGCACAAGCCCGTCCGGTATCGCCTGCCACGGAACCCAAGCGCAGCTGATTACCGCACGGTCCGGGCCGGCCTCAGCTGCCGAACGTTGATGCCAGCTTGCCCCGAAGCGGTGGAATAGCGCTGATCGTCCGCAGGCCGCCCCGGAACATGCGCCGGGCGAACCGGTTCGCTGAGCCGGCCTGTCGTGCGTTGCGCAACGAGCGCTTCACGGCCGCGAAGCCATACTCCAGCATTTGCGCCTCGTAGGCGTGTACGGCCGGGATGAGCTGTTGCTCGTTTCGGCTGACTGCGATCAGCTGGCGTCGCAACAAGTCGGTGTCGCGCAGCGCGGTGTTCGCGCCGATACCGCCCATCGGCGTCATGTTGTGAATGGCGTCGCCCATGAGGGTCACGGGGCCAGTTCGCCAAGCGTCGACCGGTGTCGCGGTGCGCACCTTTACGACATTGACGGTGCTCGGATCGGACCCGCTGATCAGTTTCTGCAACCCAGGCGCCCAGTCGGCGGTTTTGCTCAGAATCAGTTCCGTCAGCGTCTCCTGAGAGAGCTGGCCCACGTCCATCGGGAACTGCCCGGCGGCGTCGGCGTACGCCCAGAAGGTGTAGTCGGCGGTGTTGTCGAAGAGGAACTCTTCGCGGAGGTCGGTGCCTGCGGTGATCCGTTGGCGATCGTGCTGCCATACGGCTGTAAAGAGGAATCCGCGTCCGGCTGGGATGACCATATTGGCGTCCCTGGTGAGAATGGTCGGCAGGGTGGCCGTGCTCTCCTCGGTCAGCCGGTGCTTGCCGGCGACGGCGACGATCCCGGTGTCGATTCGTTCGGCATGGGGCAGCAACCGCTGGCGGACGCGTGAGTTGGCGCCGTCCGCCCCGATCAGCAGGTCGGCGGTGGCGGAAGTGCCATCGGCGAAGTACGCCGTGACGCGGCCGTCGGGCAGTACCTCGTAGGACTCGAACGTCTTGCCAAGCCGGACCACCTCCTCCATGCCTGATAGCAGAACCTGCCGCAGGCTGATACGGCTTACCCCGTAATGCCGATCGGCTGGATCGGTCGTCGGCGGAGCGATCTCGTCGCCCCCGAAGCGCAGCAGATCGCGAAGCTGTTCAGTGGTGAAGCCGAACCCGCCGCCGCTGGTCGAGACGGTGTCCAGGAACGCCTGCCAGTTGGCCGGCTCAAGAGAATCGTGCAGCGCTCGGCTGCCGTGTGGGTTGATGTGGATTCGGTAGCCCTGCAGCCAGTCGGTGCCTGTCAGCGTGCGCTCGTAGACGGTGACGTCGATGCCGGCGCGGCGCAGTCCTTGAGCCAGGCTGAGCCCGCCGATGCCGCCGCCGATGATCATGACTTGGAGTGAGTGAGAGGTGTTCATGACCTCTAGTATCACTCGTATGTATGCTTGTATCAAATTTATTTTTGATTCACTCAGTGAAACGGATGACACAGTTAGTAGTCCGATAAGGTGGCGAGCATGAGTCCAGCGCGCCGATCACCCCGCGGCGAGGATCGCAAGCGTGACCCTGAGCGCACCCGCGAGCGCATCCTCGAGGCAGCGGTCGTGGAGTTCGGCGAGCACGGGTATGCCGGTGCTCGGATCAGCGCCATCGCCAGCCGCGCTGGCGTCAACCCGCAGCTGATCTCTTATTACTTCGACGGCAAGGAGGGCCTTTACCAGACGCTGTCCACGCGCTGGCGGGCGCTGAGTGCGGCGTTCAACAAGCCGGACATGCCGATCCACGAGGTGGTGAGCAACTTCCTGGAGGCCAGTGTCGACCACCGCTCGTGGGCCCGGCTCCTGGCCTGGGAGGGGCTAAGCGGCGATGCCGACGATGGGGACGCGGACGCCGACACATATTTCGGGGCGATAGTCGAAGATGTACGCCGTCGCCAGCGGAGCGGTGAGCTGGCCGAGGACCTCGATCCGGCCTACGTGCTACTGGTGCTGTTCAGCGCGGTGTTGGCGCCTACCGTCATTCCGCAGATCGTGCGGCTGATCACGGGAAAGTCGGCGGACTCGCCCGAGTTCCTTTCGGCCTACGCAGAGCAGCTGCGCCGGGTGGTTGCACACCTCAGCCCTCCAGGCGCGCCCGATGCCGGTCGGTGAGCTCGCGCATCGATTCCAGCTGACGCAGCATCAAGTCCAGATCTGAAATTCGCAGTCGCGCAAGCAGCTTCCGGCCTTCCATGGCCAACGGGCCGTAGAGCTCCCAGGTCCTCGCATGTCCCAGCTCGGTCATCTGAACGAGCACTTGTCGCCGATCGGTGTCATCGCGTACGCGCTCGACCAGTCCCTTTGCGACCAGCCGGTCGATTAGTGCCGTCGTAGCTGCTGGTCGGAGTCCGGTTGCTTGGCTCAGCTGTCCCGCGGTTTTAGGTCCGTCAGCGAGCCAGTCGAGGCACCGTACATCCGACGGGCCTAGCCCAAGGCGCCGTCCCACGGTGTCGTCGAAGGCCTGGGTGCTGCGCTGGTAGCGCTGCACTGCCAGGCCCAATGCTTCGACCAGGTCTTGACGGCTGCGTGCCATCGCGGTAACCTTTCGAAAATCAAAAGATTCGATATTCGTAAGGAAGGATATCACCATGAAAGCACTTGTCGTGGGAGGCGGTGTCGCTGGACCGGCCGCCGCGTTGGCGTTGGCCAAGGCAGGTATCGAGCCGCTGGTCCTCGAACGCCGGCCGGTTGTGGATCCCGAGGTTGGATCGTGGCTCACCGTAGCGCCCAACGGAATCAACGCGCTCGAAGCGATTGATGCCCTCGAGGCGGTTCGGGAGCAAGGCGTCGCCTCGCGGGCGAACATCATGTACGGCGCGACCGGCCACAGGCTAGGCAGGGTGAGCCTCGGGCGTCCGCTCGACAATGGCCTAGTTGCACTGACCATGAAGCGCTCCTGGATTGCGGCCCGACTCGAGCGCGAGGCCGAGCGTCGAGGCATCGTCGTCCGGAGTGGGGCGGAGGTCTCTGATGTGACCAACGCCGACGACCATGTCGAGGCCACCTTGACCGACGGCACCGTCCTCACCGCAGACCTGCTCATTGGTGCCGACGGCGTGCACTCACGTGTCCGACAGGCAATCGACTCGCAGGCACCCGCAGCCCGCTATGTCGGGCTGACCAACTTCGGAGGAATGACCCGGAACACTTCAATCGCTGATGATCTTGAGCCCGAGGCGTGGCACTTCATCTTCGGGAGCAAGGCCTTCTTCGGCGCACATCCCACACCTACTGGCGATGTGGTGTGGTTCGTCAACGTGCCCGAGCCGGAGATCACTCGCGAGCGGCGGTCTGGCAGGACCGAGGAGGAGTGGACGCAGCGACTGCTCTCCCTGGTGCAGGACGACGCTGGTCCAGCAGGTGATCTGGTCCGTACCGGCCGACTGGAGCTAGCGGGTGACAACACCTACGACCTTGGTCACGTACCGACCTGGTTCCGCGGCCGCATGGTGATCATCGGAGACGCCGCACATGCGCCGTCGCCGAGCTCCGGTCAGGGTGCGTCACTGGCACTCGAAGACGCTGTGGTGCTCGCGCAGGCACTGCGTGATCATGCGAACGTGCCGACTGCGTTCGCAGCATACGAGGGGGCGCGTCGGGAGCGAGTGGAGAAGATCGTGGCGGCGGGTGCTAGAAGCAGCAGCTCGAAGATCCCTGGTCCGCTCGGCCGGCGTGCCCAGGCGCTGATGCTACGGCTGATGTTGCGCTACATGATCACCGACCGCCGCGTTGCCTGGATCAACGAGCACCGGATCCGCTGGGAAGACCCAGTGGATGATCACCTCGCCGCCGAAGTTTCGGCGTCATGAGGATGCAGCTGGCCCAGCCGTGGGGTGAGCCTGAACCGCTGCGAAAATTGCCAGAGACCCGTGGCCTAGCGTGACTGCCATGGCCAGTTAGCGTGCGTTAGCACCTCAGCTCAGTTCAACAAGGGATCGGAGTGATCATGCGCATACAGCGAGCGGGTGCCGGGTCCATCGGCGCCCAGGCAACCGGTGCCAGCTCTACCGGCGCGGCATCGGTCGCGTTCACCGCCGTCATCGCCGCCGCGGCCGGAGCCGTAGCGATGGGCGCGGTCGCGATTGGTGCTCTGGCAGTCGGGCGTCTGAGGATTGGCGACGCGACCGTACGCCGGCTACGCATCGACGCATTGGAGGTCGATCAGCTGCGGGTGCGCCGACTGCAGGTGCTTGAGCAAGACGACAAGAGCTGAGCGATGTCTGGCGAGTGTGGGTGATGTTCGCACTGCCTCACCGTGGACCAGGTTTAGGGATCAGGAGCGTTGCGCTGCCTCGGAATTACCGAAGACGCTCTTGGCCTCCTTGCGGGCGTGCTTGTCCATCTTCAGCGCTTCGGCGCTCATCTCGGCCAGGCCCTTTGATTTGAGCTTGACGACGTTGACCAGTTCTTCCGTTTCCTGCTCTCCGCCGGAGTAGTTCGGCTCTGTAGCGATGTGACCCACTCCCGGGCCGAAGTATTTGAACTCGGTGCCGTCCTCGATGATGCGGAGGGACTTGAAGCACTTGAACGGGACGCATTTCCGGTCGTCCACCTTGTCGACCGTGGAGCGAATAGTCTCCCGCGAATTATGCATTTGGACATACTTCATGCCCTCTTTCGGGTCGGTCAGCATCCAGACACCAGGCTTGGCGCCTTTCTTGCCGGCAAGCCAGGCGTCGACCGCATTGAGGAACTGGCCGCCCTCGTAATGCTCGGTGTACGACCCGAGGTACCAGATGTTGCCGGATTTGTCTTGGGCGAGGTAGTCGATAGAGGCCTCGCCAACCTGACCCGCGTCAATGTCCTGGTCCAGAACCAGGACGGTCTGGACGCCGTTCACCTCCTTCATGACGTCGGTGACTGTGGTGCGTAGCTGGTGCTTGAGCTTTCTGCTTCCCCGGGTGATCGAACCGTCTCTCAGCGTCTGAGTACCGGGTTGCAGCGGATACCACCTGTTCGGATCACCGATGGGATCTCCGAAGTTCTTGGGGTCGAACTTCTTGTAGTTCGCGTTGACCTTCTCCACCGGCTTGCTGCTCGGCGTCGCAGATGCTGTGGGCGATGGTGCCGACGTGGTTGCGGCTACGGGCGTCGGTGTCGGGTTCTCCGGTGGAGCTGGTGGCGTCTGCGTCGACGGCCCGGCGCTGCAAGCTGCCGCTGCGGATGCAACGAGGAAAGCACCGGCAACGGCTAGGACCTTACGGCGGAAGCGGACGGGCGCGACCATCTCGATGACGATAACACCCAGTGCCGGGATAGACCCCTGAATGTGCCTCGAGTTGTTATTCATCACGCAACAGCTCCCCAGGCGGTAGACGACGAATGAGATTCGTGGCTGCCAAAGACGCAACCAGAGATACAACAAATACGAGTGAGGCCAGTACGACGATGTCTTCTCGTGGAATCACGACTTCTGGCCGCAGTACAAACAGCGGCTGTAGCACAGTCACCAAGAAATAGGCCATTACGGCGCCTATAAGCGCCCCGACGCCCGCTCCGACGACCGCGACTCCAACGGACTCAGTAACCAGGAGTGACCGAATTCTGCCGATCCGCATTCCTTGCGCGCGCAGGGTGACGTACTCCCTGCGTCGCTGCAGCAGAAGCCCGAAGACGAAGATCGTGATCGCCGTGGCCGCCATGGCCAGCGCATAAGCAGAGTCGAGCGTAAGCAGTCCCCGGATGTTCAACGCCGCGAGGCTGGACTGGTCTTTGTCGAGCGCGCTCGCCCGCGTGTCGATTTGCAGAGCGTCCGCCGTACCAGGACCTTCTTGAAGTCCTGCGACGACTCGATCCAAGGTGGCATCGCTCGGATCAGTGGTCTGTGCCAGGAAGAAGGTGGTGTTTGTCGACGGGATGAGCTCCGTCTGCCGTTCGACATTGACCAGAACCTGCACGCCTTCAGGGAATCCGGGAAGGCGTTGGAAGAGCCCGATGACCTTCATCTCGGACAACTTCTGCTCCTGGGTTGCCCGGGCGAACAGCACCTGCACCTCGTCGCCCGGTTCCACATCGAGAAGATCGGCGAATTCAAGTTCGAGGAACACACCGTTGGGCTGTCGCTGCAAGGCGTCCATTGCACCTGCCGCGGTCGTACCGACGAAATCGGTATCGATAAGTGGAGCAACCTGCCCGAACGCGCCGGGGTCGATTGCGGCCATGTTGCCCGCGTCTTCGTTGACCTCGCTCTCCACGAGTGTGTTCAGCAGGCCGTACACGACTGGCGTCGCCGTTTGGACGCCAGGGACCTCGAGCTTCTCGGCGTATTGAGGGGGATGCTCGAGGGCGCTGAGCGGGGAGGGTGTGACGCGTACGTCCGAGCCCACCACGAACCTCGCGTCGCGCGCTTTCGCCTGGTTGTAAGACGCGCTGAAGGACGCCACGCTCGTGCCAAGGGCGACGATCAGTCCCACCATGATCGCCGCCGACGCTGCGGCCCAGGAACGGCGGCGGATGCTGCGGGTGAGCAGACCGCGAAGCGGTCGGCCGAACCGATGCCGGCGGGGCAGCGGCAGGTGCGCGAACACCCGCTCGACAACCCTGCCCAGTACCAGGACACCGCCAAGCCAGATCCCGATGGGAACGATCACCAGATGCAGCTGCAAGGTCACAGCACGGCCGTAGTACACCGAGCCGCGGACACCTTCAAAGCCACCGTGACGGCGCTGGTACCACTCAACAGCCACGACCGTGGCCAAGATCAAGAAGTCGATCCCGAGAAGGCGCCAGAGGGGCTTTTGGGTCGCAAGCTGAGCTCGCTCGTCGCTGATCTGGCGGTTGATCGCGCGTCGCCCGGCGCCGTACAGCGCGACCCCAGTGGCGAGAAATCCGGCACCGGCACCAAGCAGAGCGGACACCAGCAGGCTTACCGGGGAGGCACTGGCCAGGGCGTCAGCAGACAGCACGACCGCGGTGGAGACAAGACCCAAGGCGACACCGAGCACTGATCCGACAGCCGCGAGCGCGAGGGTTCGGAGCGCATGCATGCGAAGCAGGTGACGCCGATTGGCGCCGCGGATCCGCAAGATCGCCTGCTCGCGACGCAATGCGCTGGCTAATACGCCGCCCGCGTACCCAGTCAGTATTGCGGCCAGCAAAGCACCGGGAAGTCCGAGGAAGACGAACATCCGCTTGGCCGTCCGGGCGTCATCGCTGGCAACCTGAAGGGCGTTGGAGACGTTGTCGATCAAGGCGTCCTGCCCAGGCGCGATGGCATTGACGGCATCAGCGACCGCCTTGGTCTGGGCCAGAGCCGTTGCGGGATCGGCGTCGAGTGGCTCGCGCTCCAAGAACACATCGACCTCGAGGATCGGCTGACTCCGAAGGACCGTGCCCGGGGCCGTCGTCACATTCTGGAAAGCCGGGATAATCGTTTTTTCGAACACCTCGGGCCCGACGATCAACGAGTTCCGGACGTACACGAACTGCTCGAGCTGTTTTCCCTCCCGGCTGTAGAAGAGTGACTTCGCCCGGGATACGTCAGTGATCCCGCTGATACGTACGCTGAGGGGCTGGCTCATGCCGGGCACGCGGATCTGCGCCACACCGCCAGGTCCGATTGACAGCGCCCGTGCTGCCTCAGCGCTGAGCAGCCCGGCTCCGGGTTCGAAGGAACCCTCGACGATCCGGATCGACGGATCCTGCTCCAGGTATCGCTTGTCCAGGCCGAAGACGCGAACCGCCGCTGGGGGCCGCTTCGGACCTGCGGATAGTGAGCCGGGGTCGAGATCGACGAACGACAGCGGATCTGCTCTGGCTACGCCCGGGATCTGGCCGATCTGGCGGGTCAGCTCGACTAGGCTCAACGGTTCTGACGTGTTGGCCTTGACCGGTACGCCGATCTCGCGGCTCGAGAAGCTCGCACTCGGACCCAGGGACGGAACAGATTCAACGGCCGTGTCCGCCATGACGTCGTACGCCAGCGTCACCGCGGACTTGGGCGCCACGGTGCCTAGATTGAGGCCGAAGTTGCCCTCTCCCTGTGCCAGCGGAAACTCACCGCCAGGATCGGGCATCCGAGAGCCGTCGATGGTCGTCGAATTGGGAACATAGCGCAACGGAGGGGGGAGTTCGTCTCTGATCACGACCTCATTGGCGGGATGCGAGCTGTCGTTCGTCAGGACGAGCGTGACGTGTCCGCGCTGGCCCGGTTGGAGCTGCGACGGAGTGATCTCCTCGGTAAGCCGCACTCTGTTGCCAAGCGGATCTGCCAGGACGCGTTGCATGTCGATCGGGATGGGAGCGATCGCGCGCGCGGTCATGGTTGCCGAGGAGCCGTCGATGAAGAACAGGACGGCCGAGAACAAACCGATTCCGAGCGTCATCCCAGCCAGTGCTGTCAGGGTGCGTCTCGGGTTGCGGCGTAGATCACGCCAGACGTACCTGCCGATCATGAGACTCGTCCGTCTTGGAGATGGATCTGGCGATCCAGTCGGCGGGCGGCGTCCCGGTCGTGGGTCACCATGATCAACGTCGCGCCGATCTCTCTCTGCATCTCCAACAGCAGATCGATCACGCCGGCGGCATTAGCCGTATCAAGCGCGCCCGTTGGCTCATCAGCAAGAATGATCTGCGGCTGATGGACGATCGCTCGAGCGACCGCGGCACGCTGTCGCTGTCCGCCCGATAGATGGTCGGGAAGTCGGTAAGCCAATCCTCCGAGGCCGAGGCTGGCGAGTGCTGCGAGCGATTTCCCGGTCCCCGAGGACTTGCCGTCCAACGCAAGCTGCAGGCCCACGTTTTCCAGCAGGGTAAGGAAAGGGAGCAGATTGTCCGCCTGGTAGACGAAGCCGATGTGGCTGCGGCGAAAATCGGAGCGATCATTCTCGGAGAGTTCGGAGATCTCAGAATCGCCGATCCGCACGCTCCCTGAGGTCGGCGGAGCAAGGCCGCCGATCACTGCAAGCAGTGTCGATTTGCCACCACCGCTGGGCCCGGTAATAGCCACGCTCGACCCGGTGCCAACAGTGAAGGACACCCCATCGAGCGCCCGTACGGGACCGCTCGATGTCTGGTGCTCAACGACCACCGAATCCACTGTTATGGAAGCGTCGATGCTCATGCCGGAACGACCTTGTGGTCGGCGAGGCGCAGCGAGTGATGCGCCTGCCGGGCGAGCTGCTCATCGTGCGTCACGTACAAGACCGTGAGATTGCGCTCTCGGGAGGCCGTGAAGATCATCTTCATGACGTCGGCGGCAGTGGCCGAGTCGAGCTGGCCCACTACCTCGTCGCCCAGCAGCAGGTCGGGTTCATTGGCCAGCGCCACCGCCACCGCTACTCGTTGCGACTCTCCCCCGGAGAGCTGCCGCGGAAGATGATCCATCCGGTGCCCGAGTCCGAGTTCGGACAAGAGTTCTCGGGCTCGCGCGGTGGAGCGGCGGCCCGAGGCGAAGCCGATGGCCACCTCCACGTTCTCGACGGCGGTCAGGAACGGGATCAGGTTGTCGGACTGGAGAACAAAGCCGATCCGTTCGGCGCGCAGACCAGCGCGGGCGTCGTCATCGAGCTGGTCCATCGGCTGTCCGCCGATATAGACATGTCCGGCGTCAGGACGCATGAGTCCCGCGATCACCGCGAGCAGGGTCGACTTTCCTGTTCCAGATCGGCCGACGAGGCTCGTCGTCTCACCTTGGGGCAGGTCGAGGTCGAGCTCGTTCAGCACCGCAAGTTTCGAAGAGCCACTGCCGTACGACTTCGACACGGCCTCGAGGCGGACGAACGGCTGCCCGGAAGCGAGGCTCACGCTGTCTCCCCCTGAGCGCGGCATCTTGCGACGATTGGCCGATAGCACTTGATCATTTGCCGCGTGTGCTCATCTCCCTGAGGCTTCGCTAAAAATTCTGCAGGTATGAGCGCGGCGCCGTCCAGCATGAAAGGGCGAAGTGGATCCCTCTCTCACACTTCTCTCATGTTTCTCACTAGATCAAGAGCTGTTCGTCCGGTTTGCCCAGTGCTCCGCACTGTTTCCGATGATGCAGTTCTCTCTCGCTCCCTGGCGTGTCCTTGATGACCGGCATCTGTCCGCAGTCCTGGCCGCGGTAAACACCCCGCCAGGCACTCATGCCTGATCTGTCACGACTGTTCGACCACGCCGCGCAGACCGGTGAACCAATCCTGCGTCCTCTTGCCTACCACTATCCGGGCTATGAGGCCGTGCATGACCAGTTCCTCCTCGGCGACGGGATTTTGTGTGCCCCAGTCCTGGTGCCCGGCGCCACTACCCGTCTTGTGGTTCTTCCGCCCGGCCGCTGGCGGGACAACGATGGATCGGTCGCCGAAGGCCCGGCTCAGATCGCCGTCAACGTTCGACTCGAATCCTTGCCGTTCTGGCGGAGGATCAGCGGCTGAGATCTGGCAGGGGCCCTGAGGGCAGGATTTGGTAGATAGTCCTTACGCCTGCCGCGGTCCTCGCTGTCGAAGCGAGCTACCACTGCCGCAAATCATCTATGGAGGAACGCAGATGACCACCTCCCAGACCCAGCCCGGCGCCACATGGCGAGATACTGACGTGGACGCTTCGAGCCGACTCGACGCGCTCATGGCCGAGATGAACCTGCGGGAGAAGCTTGCTCAGCTGGGCAGCATCTGGCTCGGCTTTGACGTCGTGACTGGCGAGGTCGCGCCGATGCAGAACGTGTTCAGCCGGAACACTTCATGGCCGGCGTCTGTGCTGAACGGAATCGGCCATCTCACCCGGGTATTCGGGACCAGACCAGTAACGGCTGCCCAGGGAGTGCGCCGCGTTCGCGAGCTACAGCGGACACTGCTGAAGACCACGCGGCTGGGCATCCCCGCCATAGTCCACGAGGAATGCCTCACCGGGTTCACCACCTATGAAGCGACTGTCTATCCGACGGCACTCGCCTGGGCCGCCACCTTCGATCCGGGACTGGTCAACGAGATGGCTTCCGCCATTGGCCGCGACATGGCCGCCGTCGGCGTCCACCACGCTCTCTCGCCAGTCCTGGACGTGGTTCGGGACTACCGGTGGGGACGAGTCGAGGAGACATTGGGCGAGGATCCCTACCTGGTCTCGCAGCTGGGCACCGCGTACGTCCGCGGCCTCGAGGGCAACGGCATCATCGCGACCCTCAAGCACTTCGCTGGATATTCAGCGTCAAAGGCCGCTCGTAATCACGCGCCGGTGAGCATGGGCCAGCGGGAATTCGCGGACTACATCCTGCCGCCGTTCGAGTACGCGATACGGGTGGGCCGGGTGCGCAGCGTCATGAATTCTTACACCGATGTCGATGGAATCCCGGTTGCCTCCGACCCGGCGTTGCTGACCGATCTGCTCCGCGATGCCTGGGGCTTCACAGGGACGGTGGTCTCCGACTATGGCGCGGTGACCTTTCTGCAGCTGATGCACCGGGTCGCCGGGACCGAGGGCGAGGCCGCCGCGCTCGCCCTGGCCGCTGGCATCGACATCGAGCTACCGAGCACGTTGTCGTACGGGGAGCCGCTGCTAGCTGAGATCGAGGCCGGTCGAGTCGATGAGGCGCTGGTGGACCGTGCACTGCGGCGCGTGCTGGCGCAAAAGCTGGAGCTTGGCATGCTCGACGCTGACTGGTCCCCTGAACCCCTGGACGACGGGATCGATCTTGATTCCGCCGGGAATCGTGACATCGCCCGCCGGATGGCGGAGTCAAGCATTGTGCTGCTGGCGAACCAGACCGGCTTGCTCCCCCTGCAGACCCCACAGCGGATCGCGGTGATCGGCCCGTGCGCCGACGATCCGAAGGTCTTCTTCGGCTGTTATTCGTTCCCCAATCACGTGCTTCCGAAGCACCAGGATCTCGCTGGAGACCTCGGTATCACCGCCGACTCATTGCTGAGTGCAATGCGCGCGGAGTTTCCGGCGGCTGACGTGCGCCACGAGCCCGGCTGTCTGGTCGACGGCGGTGACCTGTCAGGACTGCAAGCTGCGGTGGCTGAGGCCCGGGAAGCGGATTTGGCGGTGCTCGCCGTCGGAGACCGGGCCGGGCTTTTCGGAAACGGGACATCCGGGGAGGGCTGTGACGCGGAGGATCTCGACCTGCCGGGCCACCAGCCGGAGCTCGTCGAAGCAATCTTGGAGACTGGACGGCCCACGGTGCTGCTGGCAAATTCCGGACGGCCCTACGCACTTGGGCAATACCAGGATCGTGCGGCGGCAATCGTGCAAGCCTTTTTCCCAGGGGAGGAGGGTGGCGGCGCACTGTCCGGAGTGCTTTCTGGCCGGGTCAATCCCTCCGGCAAGCTGCCGGTCGGGGTGCCTCGCCATCCGGGCGGTCAACCCCACACATATTTGGCCCCACCACTGGGTCAGAACAGCGAGGGAGTCACCAACCTGGACCCGACCCCCGCATTCCCATTCGGACATGGCCTGTCCTACACCTCGTTCAGTTACGAAGATCTCCAGGCCAGTGCAGTCGAGATCGATACCGCGGGAACTGTTGAGCTGACCGTCACCGTACGCAACACCGGGGATCGGGACGGGGACGAAGTGGTCCAGTTGTACGTCGCTGATCCGGTCGCGAGTGTGACCCGTCCGGTGACCCAGCTGGTCGGCTTTGCCCGAGTGGATCTCGCCGCGGGGGCATCGGCCGAGGTGTCCTTCACGGTGCACACCGACCGGCTGTCGTTCACGGGGCGAACCCTGGAGCGAGTTGTGGAACCAGGCGAGGTGACATTCCGGGTGGGCACCGCGGCTGACACGTTTGCGGGCCCGGTGTCGGTCCAGCTAGTCGGTCCGACCAGGATTGTCCATGGTGAACGGGTGATGGATACACCGGCCGTTGTAAGGCAATCGTCAACCACGTAGGAGGAGTCATGGCACCGCAGCCCACCCGGGACGACAAGTTCAGCTTCGGTTTGTGGACGATCGGCTGGCAGGCCAGAGACATGTTCGGGGAGGCGACCCGGCCCGTCCTCGCCGCCACCGAAGCGGTGCACAAGCTGGCCGAGCTTGGCGCGTACGGCCTCACGTTTCACGACGACGACCTGATTCCGCCCGGCAGCGGCTCCACCGAACGGCAGCAGATCATCGACGAGTTCAGGAAGGCTCTCGATGATGCTCAGATCGTGGTGCCGATGGTCACCACCAACCTGTTCTATGACCCGGTATTCAAAGATGGCGGCTTTACCAGCAACGACCGAACCGTGCGCCGGTACGCAATACGTAAAGTCATGCAGAACATGGACCTTGCCGCCGAACTGGGCGCGCAGATCTATGTCTTCTGGGGCGGCCGTGAAGGCTCAGAGGTCGACTTCGCCAAGGACGTGCGGGCCGCGCTTGATCGGTATCGCGAGGCCTTGGACCTGCTCGCCCAGTATTCGATCGACCGCGGCTACGGGTTGAGGTTTGCGATCGAGCCCAAGCCGAACGAGCCGCGAGGCGACATCCTGCTGCCATCCATCGGCCATGCACTGGCGTTCATCAACGAGCTCGAGCATGCCGACATGGTCGGGATCAATCCTGAGGTGGGGCATGAGCACATGGCCAGCCTCAACTACACCCACGGAATTGCGCAGGCGCTGTGGGCGGGGAAGCTGTTCCACATTGATCTCAACGGTCAGAAGGGGCCGCGCTATGACCAGGATTTGGTCTTCGGGCACGGCGACTTGTTGCAGGCCTTCTCCACCGTGGATTTGTTGGAGAATGGCGCCCCTGGTGGCGGCCCGGCGTACGACGGGCCGCGGCACTTCGACTACAAACCACCGCGCACCGAGGACATGGACGGGGTGTGGGAGTCGGCCAGGGCCAACATGGAGCTGTACTTGATGTTGCGAGATCGGTCGCGGGCGTTCCGCGCGGACCCAGAGGTGCAGGAGGCGCTCAAGGATGCCCGCGTCGCCGAACTCAGCCAGCCCACCCTGAATGATGGGGAGACCTACGAGCAACTGCTCGCCGACCGCACGGCGTTCGAGGACTACAGCCTTGACCCCCCGCGCACGCAGGGCTACGGATTCGCCCGTCTCCAGCGGCTTGCCGTGCAACACCTTCTCGGCGCCCGCTGAAGAAGAAGGTCCGCCAGGCGCAGGCGACCGCCGGCCGGGTTGATGGTCCGGCCGGCGGTTACAGCGTTGCTACGACTCGATCTTCTTGTTGGCTACGATGCCGCTTGCGAGGACTGCGGCAGTCATCGGCCATATGCTCGGCGGCCTTGCTGAGCTTGGTCTGATAGTCGGGCTTGCCGGCCACGCTGGCGTCGATTGCGGCGAACAGCGAGTCGACGTGCGGGATCAGCTCTTCGGCGACCGCATCGGCGGGCAGTTCGGGGACCACGGAGTTGATCAGCTGGCCGAAGGAGACACGGTAGGCATCAAGATCGGCCTTGGCCTTGGCAACCTGCTTGTCGTTCTCGGTGGCTTTGCCCAGGGTGTAGTCGACGAAGAATCCGATGTGTTGCCGCCAGGAGGCCAGGAACGGCTTCTCGGCATCCGGGTACACCGAGCCGACCGTCTTGGCCAATGCCACCGAGTTGGCGTCGAGGGCCTTGACCGCGCCGACCACCTGCGGGTCTTTCAGGTCACCTTTGTGTTGCACTGCGGTATCCAGCGCATTCCCGGCCAGCCAAACGTGATCTGACAGCAGGCTGGTCAGGGTCGCACGCAGCGCGGCCGCCTCGGTCGCATCTGGGGCCACGGCGGACGTGGTCGGTGCGTGACTTGGTGAGTGAGTCATGGGCGCGGATGGAACCGAAGACGGCGCCATCTCAGGACCCACGCCTGCCGGGGAGCCCGTGCCGCTGCTGCAACCGGCCGCCAGGACAAGTACCGCCGCGGCGGAAATGGAAAAGCGAGCCCAACGCTTGTTCATGATGAACCTTTCTGGATGTGCGCAATTGCGCGGATCTTGAGAAGGCGGCGAAATAGGTTCCGCTACTTTTGGACGCCCTCGGTGGATGTGGGATCGGCGCCGACCACGATCGTGGCGTTCATCCCCTGGTGGATGTCGCAGTAATAGGTGTAACTGCCGGGTTTAGTGAAGGTAAAACTGAATGTTTTGCCTTTTCCTTCGAGCTTGGCGTCGAATGTGCCGTCCGGATATTGCGCTGACCGCAGACCGGTGGTCTTATCGACTCCTTCGTAGCGTCCGGATGTCACCGTGTGAGTGATCGGCTCGTCGTTACGCCAAGTGATCGTTGTGCCCACTGGGACCGTGCTCGTGGAGGGACTGAACATCAGTGAGCTCAGGTTGATGACCGGACCAGCAGAGACTGACGCGGTGCTGGTCGGAGTTGTCGGCGACGGCGCGGCCTGGGCGCTGCACCCGGCCAGGCCTGCTGCCGCGATGAGGAGTGAAGCCGCGCCAGTAAAGAGTCTGCGCCGTATCCGTTGATTTCTTGCAATATCCACGCCCGCTATTCGGCATGGTGCCATGGGTGGATGGGTACTTATTTCGCGGTCGGCGAATTAGCTCGGGGACCAATCCAAAGTGGGCATCAATACGAATAACTCGGCCGAGTGATTTCTTCAGTCGCGACAGCGAGGTTCTCAGATCCGGTGCGGCGCACTTGGTTGGGCGGCCTTGTCTGACAGCGCGCCATCGCCCACGAAGCCGTAATGTTGTCATCGACTCATCCCAACGAGGTTTGATCGCCAGCCGCTCGGCTAACCTGCGACCATGACGACGAACGACTACGCGGAGCCGGCGGCTGGTTTGCTCAACGGCCGGATGCCGCTGCTCGGATTCGGTACCTGGCAGATCAGCAACTCTGCGGCGACACCGGTGACGGCTCGTGCGCTGGAGTCCGGATACCGGCACATCGACACGGCGACGATGTACTACAACGAGGCAGGCATCGGGAAGGGCCTGGCCTCCTCCACCGTGCCCAGAGAGTCGATCTTCCTGACGACCAAGCTGCCGCCCGATCGCGCCGGCCGGGAACGCCGAACCATCGAGGAGAGCCTGGCGAATCTGGGAGTGGACTACGTCGATCTCTGGCTGATCCACTGGCCGCCTAATGGTCGGGCGGCGCCACGAGTATGGGAACAGTTCATCAGGGCACGGCAGGACGGTCTGGCAAGAGCCATCGGCGTGAGCAACTACTCACTCCGTCAGATCGATGAACTGATCGCCGTGACCGGCGTGGTGCCAGAGGTCAACCAGATCCGTTGGGGACCGTCGATCTACGACCCGGCCGTGGTTTCTGGACTGCAACAACGCGGAGTCGTGCTGGAGGGGTACAGCCCCTTCAAAGTAAGCAATCTGAACGACCCAACCTTGGTCTCGATCGCCTCTGAGCACGATGCAACCACCGCGCAGGTCGTCGTCGCCTGGCACGTCGCGCACGGGTTCGTGGTGATCCCCAAGTCCTCACGCGCCGAACGCATCGTGACCAACGCTGCCGGTGCCAGAATCCCGCTTACGGCCGAGGAAGTGGCAGCCATCGATGGGCTCTCCAGGGTGGCCGGGGTCGGATCCTCGCGCAGGTTCGGTTAGGTTTCGCCATGAGCGCGCTCCGTGTCCTGTTTGTCGGGGGTAGCGGGATCATCAGCTCCGCCTGCTCATGGTTGGCGGTGGAGCGCGGTCTCGATGTCTATGCGCTGAATCGCGGCGCCACCCAGCTTCGGCCACTCCCTGACGAGGTGACCATCCTCCAGGGAGACATCCGCGACCCAACCTCGGTGGGTGAGGCGCTGGATGGGCGAGAGTTCGACGTGGTCGTGAACTGGATCGCCTTCACACCCGACCACGTCGAGGCCGACATAGAGCGGTTCCGGGGAAGGATCGGCCAGTACGTCTTCATCAGTTCCGCCTCGGCTTACCAGGCTCCGCCATCTCGGGTGCCTGTTACCGAGTCCACACCATTGAGCAACCCGTACTGGCAGTACTCGCGTGACAAGATCGCCTGTGAGGACCGGCTGGTGCGCGCGTACCGCGAGGAGGGCTTTCCGGCGATGATCATCAGGCCGTCGCATACGTACGACCGGACCGCTGTGCCGTGCTACGCCGGCTGGACCGCGGTGCAGCGGATGCGGCAGGGTAAGGACGTCGTGGTGCAGGGCGACGGTACGTCGTTGTGGACTTTGACGC
Source organism: uncultured Actinomycetota bacterium (assembly GCA_963836855.1). Classification (GTDB taxonomy): domain Bacteria; phylum Actinomycetota; class Actinomycetes; order Propionibacteriales; family Propionibacteriaceae; genus Microlunatus. The sequence continues at coordinate 131,827 of CAWILN010000005.1, forward strand.
ATAGTGAGGACTTTGCCGAGGGCTTCGTTCCGCTACTCGGCAGCACCCGAACTATCGGGGAGGCCTTCCACATCACCTCAAACGATGTGCTGACCTGGGACCAGATCATGATGATCTTGGCCAGAGCGGCCGGCGCCGAGCCCAAGATCGTCCATGTGCCATCCGACGTGATCGCGGCCTTCGATCCGGTCTGGGGTGACGCACTGCTCGGGGACAGCGCCCACTCGATGATCTTCGACAACTCCAAGCTGCGTAGTGTCGTGCCTGACTATGTTGCCACGATCACTCTCGAGCAGGTCGCGCCAGAGATCATCGCCTGGCACGATGAAGATGCCTCACGGCAACAGGTGGATGCTGATCTCGACGCACTGATGGACAAGTTGTGCGAGGCGTTCCGCGCTGGCAATTAGCGTGCATCAGTAAACCTGGCTAGTCGACGGCATCGCGTCTGTGTTGAACCCGAGCGCCCTGGCTGGCTGAGCAGCGGTTCAGCTTGTCGGACTGGCAGCAGACTCAGAGTCGGTTGCCATCGGAACTCGCAGGACGGACACGCCGCTCAAGTCCAGCCACACTGAATCGGGGGTACGCACCAGCCGGAGGAGCACATTCTCGCAATGAGGACAGCGCCCTACAAGCCCGGGGTCAGGGCCATAGACCCGGAACGTGGCTAGCTGCGACGACGTTCCGCACCCACGGCAGCGTGCCACCGCCGTCGTCAGCTCCACTGCAAACACCTCCGAGAGTGGACCTGCCAGCGTGTTTCCGTCATACACCGCGACTTGTTCCGTTCGCTCGTTCATCTCGTAGCCACCTTCTGATCAGGGGCCGCTGGGCCCAAACCGCTCGGTCTTGATCCTGCCCGGGTCGTGCCCGAGGCCAACCAGGAGATCCGACACGCCCTCGACGAATCCAGTCGGCCCGCAGACATAGACGCTCGGACTTGACTCGGGGGCCCAACCGTTCGCGACCAGATCATCGGCGGCGATCCGCCCGACCGGCCGCGTCTCGTCTTCGGGCGCGGTCCGCGTGTAAATGAAACTGATCTCGAGTTCACCGTTCTCTGTGGCGCGACGCCGGAGCTCATGATCGTAAATCCGGTCCACAGGAGTCCGCATCGAGTAGATGAGCCGGAACGGTGCGCGGCTGATTCCATCCCGCGCTCGAATCATCGCCATCAGCGGTACGACGCCTGATCCGCCTGCCACGAGCAAGACCGGTCCACTGTCTTCGGGCTTCCAGACGAACCAACCGCCGACCGGTCCGCGCACTTCGACGGAATCACCGGATGCCGCATCCTCGGCGAGGTAAGTCGACACCTCACCGTCGGGCACCTCTTGCACAGTGATCTCGATACGGTCGTCATCGGCAGGCGCGGCGAGCGAGTAGCTTCTAGCCGCTTGATAGCCGTCGTCCGCAGTCAGGCGTACGTCGAGGTGCTGCCCAGCCTCATGCCCGGGCCACCCGGGTACATCGAGGACCAGTGTGGAAGCGGTTGCCGTCTCCGGCCGCCGCTCCACGAGACGTGCGGGTCGCCAGGCTCGGCGGGCCCTCAATCCCCCTGGTACCGCTGTTCGCGCCATGGGTCTCCGTAGTCGTGATAGCCGAGTTGCTCCCAGAAGCCGGACAAGTCCTGATCCATCAGTTCAACGCCACGCACCCATTTGGCCGACTTCCAGAAGTACAAGTGCGGAACCAGCAATCGCGCGGGCCCTCCGTGTTCGGGAGCGAGTTCCTCCCCGTCGTACTCATAAGCGACCCAGGCTTTGCCGTCGAGCAGGTCCTCAAGCGGCAGGTTCGTGCTGTAGCCGCCGTAGCTGTGGACCAGGGCAAAATCAGCGCTGGTCTCGACCTCACCGAGCAGAGTATCGAGGGATACGCCGCGCCAAGGGGTGTCGAGCTTGGACCAACGCGTTACGCAATGGATGTCAGCTGTGATCGATTCCGCGGGCAATGCCATCAATTCTGTCCAACTCCACCGGTAGCTCTCGCCCTGCTCCGTGGTGACGGTGAACTCCCAGGCATCCAGCGGTATGCGGGGCGTCGGTCCAGCCGACAGGACCGGGAAGTCACGGGTGAGGTACTGACCCGGCGGGAGCCGTTGGCTGCTGTCACGCCTCCGTCCTCGGAAGCCCCTGCTCACGATGCCCATCGCAACCGCCCTCCTCCGACGTCGGCCGACCATCCATGCATACTCCACAACCCCACCAGGCGTCGAGTGCCTCGACCGTCCGCCCGACTCAGGCGCGCCGACGGCCGTACGTATAATTCCGTCAGAAGATAAAGAGGTTTTCAATGCCGGAATTAGCCACCGAATTCCAATCCTTACCTGAAGAATATCAGCTTGTCATTCGCCTAGCTGAAGAGACTCACAAGATAGCCGTTGCTCCGCTTCAGTTGCTGGTCGGAGGCTGGTCAGGGGCCGTGGTTTATCTTGTCAGTGTCTCTAACGATGAAACCAAGCGCGTTGAACATTGCATTCTCAAATTGGACCGCAAGGGCAAGAGCGCTAAATCGGACGAGGTAACACGGCACAACACCCTGATCAGTAGGTCCACGCCTGAGTTTGCCCGGGATCATATTGCCGAGTTGGTTTTTGATCGTGTTGAGCACGATGGCGCAATTGCCATTTTCTATAGAATCGCCGGTCAATCCTTGCTCAAGTATCGTCCCTTGTCGAACTACGAGCGGCAAAGCCAACTTCGAGCCATTTTTGCCGAGACCAATAAAGTACTTCTTTCCGAGTGGAATAGGGCTCCATCGTTTGAAGCCGTCCACCCTCAGAAGATATTGCAGAAATGGCTGGGTTTCCGCTTGAATCCGGGCGGAAATACCGAATCCTTCCTACAAAAAACCTTACGCGTGAATCCAGATGTTATTGGCTTACTCGTCAATGGACACGTGTTTCCCAATCCGTTGAGCTATGCGCGTAAGGCTGAACCATGGGGCAAGGCTCGGCCGATCGATGTCGCCAGCGGATTCATTCATGGCGACTTGAATGCTAACAATATCTTAGTGAGGTTTTCGGAGAACAAGGAATCTCTTGATGGCTACTATCTGATCGACTTTGCTCTCTTCAAGGATCAGATGCCGTTGTTCTACGATCAGCGCTATTTGGAAATGTCCTACCTGACTCACGCCATATCGCGCATTTCATTTGCCAAGTGCATAGATTTTCTCACGTTGCTGGCTGTGGCGGACGTGCCAGATCCTTATAAAGTGCCGATCGAGATGTCCGGCGTCTCTTCGGTCATTGGATCTGCTCGAGACGCATTTGGTGCGTGGGTGCAAGACAATCATCCGAGTTTGCATGATGATCTTTGGGGACAGTACTGGTTGGCTGGAGTCGCCGCCGGGCTGGGTTACTGTCACAAGGTTGGGTTGTCCGATGAACAACGCCTGGCTGGACTGATTTATGCAGCTGCCAATCTCAAGCGGTATGCCTTGACATTCAACTTGCCGGCGCCTACTAATGTGGAACCGCTCTACGACCAGAGCCAGGCCGACACAGGCTCTTCTGGAATACGGAAGCCGAAGCATAACCTCCCTGCCCAACCCACTCCCTTCATCGGTCGCCTGGCGGAACTGACCGCGGTGAAAGACCTTCTGACACGCGACCAACAAGAGGTACGTCTCGTAACACTGACCGGTCCGGGCGGCACAGGAAAGACTCGTTTGGCGGTTCAAGCTGCTGGTGACCTAGTCAGTCGCTTCTCGGATGGTGTCTATTTCGTCGACCTTGCGCCCATTCGGGAGCCCAAAGCTGTGCTGACGACGATTGCCCGAACGGTAGGCATCAGAGAAAGTAGCGATCGGCCGTTGCTCGATGAGCTTAAAGAGCAGTTGCAGTCTAAAGCGATGTTGTTGGTGCTCGATAACTTCGAGCAGGTTACGGCGGCGGCCCCAAGGGTAGGGGAGGTGCTTCAAGGCACCGCGCAGTTGAAACTGCTGGTAACCAGCCGGGAGCCGCTGCACTTGCGTGGTGAGCACATTCGCTCGGTGCCTCCGCTCACTCTGCCGCGTGCCGATCTCAGGCAACAATCTCTAGAACAATTGACTCAATGTGAAGCGGTGCGGTTGTTTATCGAACGCGTTAGGGCGGTCAAGCCAGATTTTGAAGTGACGAATGAGAACGCTCTTGCTGTTGCTGAGATCTGTCTTCGCCTGGACGGTCTGCCGCTTGCAATCGAGCTCGCCGCGGCACGGACAAGGCTGTTTTCGCCTCGGGCCTTGCTTGAGCGAATAGGGGGTCGGTTGCAACTGCTTCGGGGTGGGGCGCGCGACCTGCCTGCTCGACAGCAAACTCTGCGCGACACTGTTGACTGGAGCTATGAACTGCTTGACGACGATGAGCAGGGATTGTTTGCGCTTCTCTCGGTGTTTGCAGGTTGCACATTCGAGGCGGTTGAGGCGGTGGCTGGCGGGATCAACCATCTCGATCGGATGAGAATGGATGTACTCGATGGGATGAGCTCTCTTGCAGATAAGAGCCTAGTTCGACAGGTGGATCAAGATACCGGCGAGCTTCGCTTCTTGATGTTGGAAACGATAAGGGAGTACGCAACAGAACGGCTTGAGCAGGATTCGGAGTTCAGCACAGCCGCTCACCGGGCACATGCGATGTATTTCGCAGACTTTGCGCAACGTCAGTGGCAACGCCTGAGCGATGATGCTCGCGAGACTGCTTTGCGGGAGATGGAATCTGATATCGAAAACCTGCCGATCGCATGGCGCTACTGGGTCGAAAAAAAAGATCTGGAACAACTCAATAAGTTTGTTAACAGTCTCCGGTCGTTGTATGACGCCCGCGGTTGGTACTACGCAATCGTGGGACTCACGAACGATTTACTGAACGTCTTGGCTGTCACCCCCTCCACATCGGAACGCGTAGAACAGGAGATCATGTTGCAAACCAGCCTGGCTCGCGCTCTACTGGCAACCAAAGGATATACCGAAGAAGCTGAACAGGCATACGTTCGCGCACTGGAACTCTGTGAGAGCGCAGGTGAAATACCTGAATTGTTCCCTGTGCTGCGGGGACTGGCTTCCTTCTACGTTCTTCGTAACGAAACCGATAAGGCCTTGCAGATGGGCGAGCGCATCTTGCATCTGGCCGAGCGCTTCGACGATATGGATATGAAGATTGAGGGCCTATTGTTAGTGGGGAATATTCTGGCGTTCGGGGAGAATCCTCAACTCGGTCTCGAGCATATCGAAAAGGGAATCGCCTTATATAACTCTCAACGCCGACATGTGAGGCGACTCGGTATTGGACCTGATTCGGGAGTAGTCGGTCTCAACGTATCCGCGTTTTTCCTTTGGACAGGCGGCTATCCCGATCGCGCTTATAATCGCGCAGCCGACGCGATCGCGCTCGCACAAAAGCTGAACCACCCGTATAGCCTCACCTATGCCCAGTTCCACAACGGCCTACTCAATATGTGGCTGAGGAATCACGAAACTGTCCGAGACAGCGCACAAGCCGTTCTGGAACTCGCCGAGACGCACGGGTTCCAAATCTGGAGCGCAATTGGCTCCTGCCTGCTCGGTGCGGCCCTGGTCAACACCGGAGGGATCGACCAGGGTCTTGCATTGATCGAACAAGGGCTAAACGCCTATCGCGGGCTTAAAACACCCCCGGTCTTTTGGCCGCTGCTCCTCCATCTTTGTGCAGGCGCATATGGTGCCGCCTCAAAGCCCGATGATGGATTACCTCTGCTTGACGAGGCCATAGCGGCGGCTTCATCAAGCCCGAGTTCGCATGAAGGCTTAACGCCTGAGTTTTTGATCCTGAAGGGCGACCTTCTCCTGGCGCTTTCATCTGATAATGCAGTTAACGCAGAGTCTTTTTATCAGGACGCACTGAACAATGCCCGCGAAGTGGGTGCAGCAATGCTGGAACTGCAAGCTACGATGAGATTGAGCCGCCTGTGGCAGAGTGAAGGCAAGTCCGAGCAGGCGCGAGAATTATTGAGCCGCGCGTACTCGAAAATCACCGAAGGCTTCACAACGGCGGACATGAAGGAAGCCAATGCCCTTCTCACCGCACTATCGTCATGACGACAAATCCTCACGAGGTCGGGACTGGCGCAACCGCTGAATTGAATCAGCGCGTGAGCGTTGCGACGCTGGTGAGAGTTCTTTTCAGGAACCCCAACGATGATGATGAATTGACGCTAGCCCTTGAGCGTAAGGCGACTCTGCATCGAGCGGCAGATGACGCAGCAGTCCGAGTAAGATCCCAGCCTTTCGGCGGGGGGATTCGAATATTGGACTTGAGTGCAGTGCACGACCTGGTCGGCGACTTTCACTTTGACAGCGAGCGCTCTCGAGCCGAACAGGATTTCCGCATCTTTATTAACCCATCAGCCTGGCCATCGCTCCGGGAGTTCTGTCTCGAGCACATTATTCTTGACGACGATCCGATTCTCGAGACCAGCCCCGAGTCGAGAGTTGGTCGAAGAGTTCGCAGAGACGATGAGTATTGACTTGAGGCCGGAGCAGTATGTCTTGCAGGCCGGTAACAACCATGGTGGAGAATAAGGCGATACTGACGGAGAACCTATATGCCAAGGGAATTCCTACGGTGAGGGTCTATCGCATTTTCGAAGCCACCATCACGGACGTGTTTTTGGCACGCCTCATGCTGAAGAACGGCAACGACTTGTCTCATGAGAGACTATCTGAATTAGCCATTGCCGATGCGCAAGGCGGTGGAAAGGGAAGGGCGAATGCCGTTCTTACTCTGCCATGGGAACGTGTCCAAGATGTTTACCGAGCGATGTCGCAAGCTGCGCGCAATGTTCCCATAATGTTTGAGGGGAATCGGTTGGATTCGTCCGTCGCTGCGATATTGGAAGAAATTGCTGTGCCGCGGTATCAAAGCGTGTCAGAGCTCGAGGGATCGAGAGTCCTACTGGACGGCGGTCACGTCAGCTCGGAGGAGCGCCCTACGCTGGCCCTTTCGTAGTGTCGCGCCACCGCTGGAATCGGGCCACGTCATTGATTACCACTCCATAAGGGCTGCAATGCGATCATCTTCGCGTCCTGTGACGCATTGCTGCTCGTATACAGAAACACTTTGATGTTGGCCTGTCGGTAGCTGCGCACGACATCGGCCGGAATCGTGAGTTTGGCGTAGACAGCCGTGCCTGTCTTCTTGATCGTGGATGCCGACGGCCAGCCGCCTGCCCCGGAAGCGCCCAGCGCGTAGCTGATGCTGTGGGTGGGATCAGCGGCATCCAGTTTCTTGATCTTGTTCAGCGCAGCAAGCCGCCCGGACGAAGCCTCGAGCTGGACCCGGGAGTTCTTGATCGCGTTCCACAACTGCTTTGCCTGGGCGTCAGCGATCGAGGAAACCTTGATCTCCAAGCCGAACGACTTTCCGACCGAGTCGCCGTACTTGAGCAGGTCGACCAGACGTATCAGCCGCTGGCCGCCGATGTCAGTGCGACATCTATCGCGAATAGCGGACCACAGCCAGGACGAGACCGCGCCCGTGCAATTGGTTGTCCGGTCGAGTGTGGCGTCGTGCAAGATCACCATGGTCCCGAGGTTGTCAGGGTCCGAACCATCCTTCGTCCAACGAACATCGGCATCCAGGATGTCCGCGTGGTTCTTCACCGCGTACTGGTAGGCCGCCAGCGTGCCTTCACCTAATCGCGAGGTCGTCGCACCACGGTGAGCGACCGTTAGCTCTTCCATCGAATCCGCGTGCGCGGTAGTCGCTGTGAAGATGGGAGCGATCCCAAAGGCAAGCACGGCGCTGAGCGCACACAGACGCTTTCTCATGGTTCTCCTGGCGCCGGGGAAGGGGAGTTCCGTGGAGCTGCGAGCGTCGGCATTGCGCGAGCAGCTCCAAATAATTGAGAGCGAGCGCGCCACTCTAACTAGATGCCGGCAAGCCAGCGCAAACCGACACGCCGCGGGAGAGTCGAGCTTTAATACCTCAATCCGTTGCGGTGACCAGATAACGCTCGTAGGCACCGATAGTGCTGAAGGTCGGGTAGTCCGCTCCGAGTGCTACTTCGGTGAAGACGTCGCACGCCTGGTCGAGGTGGCTCGTCGACGGCCGTTCCCGCCGCCATCGAGCCAGCTCTTGGTCGACGATGGAGTCGACCAGCTCTCGCGTGATGCGACGGCCGTTGGACAGCGGTGTGCCGTAGTGCAGCCACTGCCACACCTGGGACCGGGCGATCTCGACAGTGGCCGCATCCTCCATCAAGTGGTCGATCGCAACGGCGCCGTTGCCGCCCAACCACGCATCCAGGTAGCCGATTGAGACGCGCACATTGGCTCGCAGTCCGGCCTCGGTAACGTCACCGATGGCGGTCTCCACCGCAAGGAGATCGGCCGCTGAAACGTCCACATCGTCACGCGTGCGGTCCAGTTGGTTGGGGTGCTGGCCCAAGACGTCATCGAACACCGTTCTGCAGACCGGAACCAGATCTGGATGGGCAACCCACGAGCCGTCGAAGCCGTCGTTAGCTTCCCGCTCCTTGTCGTCGCGCACCTTGTCGAAGGCGACGGCTGTTGCCATCTCGTCACGCCGATCCGGAACGAACGCGGCCATGCCGCCGATCGCGTGTGCGCCGCGGCGGTGGCAGGTACGGACGAGCAGTTCGGTGTAGGCCCGCATAAGCGGCGTCGTCATGGTCACCGCGGCGCGATCAGGTAGCACGAAGCGCTGCCCTCGGGTGCGGAAGTTCTTGATCAAACTGAATATGTAGTCCCAACGGCCTGCGTTGAGTCCCGCAGAATGATCGCGCAGTTCGTAAAGAATCTCTTCCATCTCGAAGGCAGCAGTGATCGTTTCGATGAGCACTGTGGCTCGGATGGTGCCACGGGGAATGCCCAGCTCGTCCTGCGCCCAACAGAAGGCGTCGTTCCAGAGGCGGGCTTCAAGGTGATTTTCCAGCTTGGCCAGATAGAAGTACGGCCCGCTGACGCGGTCCAGCTGCCGTCTCGCGCAATGGAAGAAGTAGAGCCCGAAGTCGACCAGGCTCCCCGACATGGGCCTTCCGTTCACCAGAATGTGACTCTCTGGAAGATGCCATCCGCGCGGCCGCACGACGATAGTCGGTATGTCTTCGCCCAGATGGTATTCCTTGCCGGAATCCGCGGTGAAGTCGATGCGTCGGTCAAGAGCATCGATGATGTTCAGCTGACCGGCGACGATGTTGTGCCACGTGGGTGACGTGGCGTCTTCAAAGTCGGCAAGCCAGACCTTGGCGCCGGAGTTCAATGCATTCACGGTCATGGACCGGGTTGTCGGTCCCGTAATCTCGACGCGGCGGTCCTCCAAGCCCGGCGCTGGGGGAGCGATCCGCCAGTCCGCGTCTGCACGGATGTGTTTGGTCTCGGCGAGAAAGTCGGGATCTTCACCGGCGGCGATCCGGCCACGACGCTCCCCCCGCTCAGCAAGCAAGTCGCGACGGCGTTCGTCGAACGTGTTGTGTAAGCGACCGAGGAAAATCAGCGCTTCGGGGGTCAGAACCTCGTCGTACCGCTCGCCATCAGGCCCAACCACGCGGATGCCGTCGTGGAGTTCCATGTCGTTCCTCGATGGCTAGTGGAACTGTTCGGCCTCGGTGGAACCGACGAGAGCAAGGGTGTCGCTGTTCGGTTTGAGGGCCGAGCTCACGAGATCAAAGTAGCCAGTGCCGACCTCCCGCTGGTGTTTGACGGCGGTGTAGCCGCGGTCAGTGGCTGAGAACTCTGCTTGCTGCAAGTCGACGTACGCGGTCATCCCATCGCGTGCGTATCCATACGCAAGGTCGAACATCGACAGGTTGAGTGCGTGGAAGCCAGCCAGCGTAATGAATTGGAATGCATATCCCATTTCGGCGAGTTCGCGTTGGAACTTGGCGACCGCGGAGTCGTCAAGTGCAGCTTTCCAGTTGAACGAGGGCGAGCAGTTGTACGCGAGCAGCTTGTCTGGAAATTCTCGGTGCAGAGCTTCGGCATACTCTCGCGCGAAGTCGAGGTCCGGGGTGCCGGTTTCGACCCAGATCAGATCGGCGTATGGCGCGTACGCCAGACCGCGGGAGATCACCGCATCGATTCCGCCGCGAACGCGGAAGAAACCTTCGGCAGTGCGCTCACCGGTACAGAAGGGCGCATCTCGTTCGTCGACGTCACTGGTCAGCAAGTTGGCAGCGAGGGCATCGGTGCGGGCAATGATGATGCTTGGAACGCCGCTGATGTCGGCGGCCAGCCGAGCCGCGTTGAGCGTGCGAATGTGTTGTCCGGTGGGGATGAGGACTTTGCCACCGAGGTGCCCGCACTTCTTTTCGGAGGCGAGCTGATCCTCCCAGTGCACGCCTGCGGCGCCGGCGGCGATCATGCCCTTCATGAGTTCGAAGGCGTTGAGCGGCCCGCCGAATCCGGCCTCCGCATCAGCAACGATGGGGACGACCCAGTCCCGGCCGCCATCTCCCTCCGACGAGGCAATCTGATCAGCCCGAAGTAGCGCATTGTTGATGCGACGCACAACCGCCGGAACTGAGTTCGCCGGGTAAAGGCTTTGGTCTGGATAGGTGTGGCCGGCAAGGTTTGCATCGGCCGCGACTTGCCATCCGGAGAGATAGATCGCGTGCAGCCCGGCCTTGACCATCTGAACGGCTTGGTTGCCGGTGAGGGCTCCGAGTGCGGCGACATAGTCCTCGGTCTGGAGCAAGTGCCAGAGCCGTTCCGCGCCGCGCCGCGCCAGCGTGTGCTCCTCTTGGATCGTGCCGCGCAGGCGAACCACGTCCTCCGCGGAGTACGTCCGCGCTATGTCCCGCCAGCGTGGTGACGTCGCCCAGTCGAGGGCAATGTCCTCGGCGGTCGGTAACGGCGTAACAGTGCTGGCAAACATCGACGTTTCGGTCATGGCCCTTCTCCTTGAGGTTTCTGGTCCGCACCACCGGCAATCGGTGGTGCTATACAGAACAATTGCCGCAATTCCGCGAGGTCTTCAATGTGGAATGGCAGGAAAGATCAGCGATTCTTTCGCTATTGTGAATGCATGACGAATCTTGATGTTGCTCCGGCTCCCCTGGATTTCCTGGCACTCGGACGCCGACTGCGGCACTACCGCCAGGCGAAAGGCTTGACGCTGGACGAGATCGGTGCCGCGGTAGGCCGGGCACCGAGTCACCTCTCGCTCATCGAGAACGGTCGACGCGAACCGAAACTGTCTCTGCTCCGCGCACTTGCTACGACCCTGGACGTTCCGCTCTCGGACCTGCTTACCGCCGAGCCGCCGAGCCGCCGCGCTGGGCTGGAGATCACCCTTGAACGTGCGCAGCAGGGAGCCCTTTATCAGTCACTGGGTTTGCCGTACGTCCACGCCGGTAGGCGGCTTCCCCTTGAGGCGCTCGAGGCGCTGGTGGGCCTGTACGAGGAGCTCGTACGCCGAGCCAGCGAACGCGCGGCAACACCGGAAGAAGCCCGTCGTGCCAATGCCGAGCTGCGCGCGCAGATGCGCGAACGGGACAACTACTACGCCGACATCGAAGCGGCGGCCCACAGCGTTCTCAAGGCTGTCGGTCATCATGGTGGCCCACTCTCGCAGCGGGTCCTGGTCCAGATGGCCGAACACCTTGGCTTTGAGCTGCACTACGTGCCGGACCTGCCCTTGTCCGCGCGTTCGATTGCCGACCTGCTCAACAGGCGGATCTATCTGCCTCAGGTGCAGGCCCCAGGCAGCCACGACGTTCGGCTCCACGTCCTGCAAATGCTCGGCCACGTCGTGCTTGGCCACGCCGAACCCAAGGACTATCCCGACTTCCTCCGGCAACGCGTCGAGGTCAACTACTTCGCCGCCGCCCTTCGCATCCCTGAGCAAGCCGCCGTCGATCTGTTGCAGACGGCCAAGAAGGAACGGCAACTCGCTGTCGAAGACCTACGCGATGCGTTCGCCGTTTCTCATGAGACGGCTGCACACAGGTTCACGAACCTTGCGACGCACCACCTCGGGTTGCCCGTTCACTTCATGCGCGTTCACGAGAATGGCGTGATCTACAAGGCATATGAAAACGACGGCGTCACCTTTCCCATGGACGTCCTTGGCGCGATCGAGGGGCAACCCGTCTGCCGCAAGTGGACCGCCTACGCGGTTTTCGACGTGCCTGACCGGTCCGGCGCCTACTCGCAGTACACCGACACGCCGCGCGGCACCTACTGGTGCACGGCTCAAGCAGAAGCGTCGAATGACGGCGTGTTTTCGGTAAGCCTTGGGGTGCCGTATGCGCATGTGAAGTGGTTCCGGGGACGTGAGACCACGGCACGGGCAAAGTCGCTGTGTCCTGATCCGGGCTGCTGCCGCCGCCCGCCGGTGGCGCTTGCCGCTCGCTGGTCCAAGCAGGCGTGGCCCAGCGCGCGGGTGCATTCGCATCTGTTGGCTGCGCTGCCCCCAGGCACGTTTCCCGGTGTCGACGACACCGATGTGTTCACATTCCTGGAAAGGCATGCGCCCGCTCCGACTGAACAATGACGACCCAACCTGGCGGCGCCGCTGAAGGCGACGCCATCGCAGCCGTCCGCCGGAGACTCCCGATGACAGAGATTCCTGGCGACGTCACGGTCGTGGGAGCGAAGCAGTCGAACCCCGGATCTGCCAACCGCGTCTCAAAGCGCCACGACCACCTTCCCCCTGGCGTGGCCTTGCTCTAGATATGCGATAGCCGCAGGGATTTCGGTGAACGGATAGCGCCGGTCGATCTGGGGCCGCACCTTTCCTAGCTCGATCAGCCCGGAGAGAAGCTCCAGATCCGTGGGAACTACATGCGCCGAGACCATGGCGACATCCTTGCCGCCGCGCAGCGAAACGCTTACCAGCTTCGCCACCGTCGTAAACCCGGTAACGGCCACCTTGCCACCCTCGCCCAGCGCAAGTCTGAGATCGCGTACCGACCTGTTTCCAATCGTGTCGAGGATGAGGTCGTAACTCAACCCGGTACGGGCGAAGTCGGTCGTGGTGTAGTCGACGACGTGATCGGCGCCGAGCGAGCGGACGAGGTCGAGGTTCCGGGTGCTGGTCACACCGGTCACCTCGGACTCGTACGACTTGGCGATCTGGACGGCAAAAGTGCCGACGCCGCCAGAAGCACCATTGATGAGCACCTTCTGCACGGGTTGGATCTCGCCGTGGTGACGGAGGCCCTGTAGTGCGGTCACCCCCGCGATTGGAACGGCAGCAGCCTCTTCGAACGACAGGCTCGCCGGCTTCAGCGATATTGCGTCCACTGGTGCCGAAACGTACTCTGCAAAGCCGCCGTGACCGTGGTCCAAGAGGTTCCCATAGACATCATCCCCGGGCTTGAACTGGGTGACGCCGTCGCCGACAGCTTCCACTTGCCCGGCAAAGTCGCCGCCTAGGACTGGATGTTTCGGCCGCAGCAGCCCGAAGGTGGCGCGCGAGAAAAGGGGTTTACCACGCATGGAATGCCAATCCGCCGGATTGACCGATATTCCCAGCACCTTCACCAGGACTTCATTGGCGTTCGGCACAGGCCTCTCGACCTCCGCTAGTCGAAGTGTCTCAGGCGGCCCGTACCTCTCCCATAGAAACGCCTTCACTGCCAGCAGTCCATTGAACGGTCATCCAGCGGGATCGTCATCGCGACCGATGCTTCCAGGTGTCGGCACAGGACCGTCGGCGGGTCATGCTCACACGGAGGCATCCTTCATCCTGGCAGTAGCGTTCTTCATCCTGGCAGTAGCGTTGCCCGGGACACCCGCGACTCGGGGCCCGCTGAGTTTCGGCTTCGCTGCGGTCTAATTGCACATGGACGCAACCAATCTCGCTGATCTTTACGACCTGCCACTGCTTGACTGGTCCCAGATCCAGGCTCAACTGGACGACGGCATTCTCCAGGCGCCGGGCTCCGGAGGTCCCAATCGACACACGTGCTGGTTGACCACCATCAACCCAGACGGTAGTCCACACGTCACCGGCATCGGTGCCCTGTGGGCCGACGGCTCCTTCTGGTTCGAGACCGGTGAGCGTACGCGCAAGGGAAGAAACCTCGCCCAAGACCCTCGCTGCGTGCTCAGCGTGGCCACTCACGACTTCGATCTCGTCATCGAGGGCACCGCTAGCAAGATCACCGATCCAGAAACGGTGAAAGCCATGGCTGCGCGTTGGGCTGCCGAAGGCTGGCCTGCACGCGTCGACGACAGCGGCCAAGCGCTCACTGCCGATTACAGCGCTCCCTCGGCCGGACCGCCTCCATGGCTTGTCTATCGCCTCACTTCACACAAGGCCACGGCGGTTGCGACGATCGCGCCCGGGGGCGCAACGAGCTGGCGATTCTGAACCGGTACCGCACGTCTTACCTTTCAACGCCGACTTGGCTGATCTGCCCGATCGACTGGCCCGAAACTGAGGGAGATGATGGCCCGATGGAGACGGCAACCGGACTGGCAGAGCATTGGGATCAGGCGTACGGGCACGGAGATGCGACTCGAAGCTGGTTTCAGCACGAAGCAGCCAGGTCGTTGCAAATGCTCGAGCACGCTGGGATCGGTCCAGCTGACAGCGTGATCGACGTGGGCGGAGGTAGTTCGCCGCTCGCCGCTGCCTTGCTGGCCCGGGGACACTCAGACATCACCGTGCTTGACATTTCACTCGTCGGCATGCGCGCTGCTCAGCAGCGCCTGAGTGCAGCTGCGCGACGTGTCCAGTGGCTGTTTGGCGACGTACGGACCTGGCGACCGACTCGGCGGTACGTGGTCTGGCACGATCGAGCGCTCTTCCATTTCATGACCGCCGACCAAGATCGCGACGCGTACCTGCAGGCTCTCGAAAGGGCGACAAGCACTGAACGGGCTGTTGCCATCTTCGCCACCTTCGCGCCGGATGGTCCGCCGCGCTGTTCCGGGCTTCCCGTCTCCCGCTACAGCGCCGCCGAGCTTGGGGCCGCCCTGGGCGATCGCTGGCAGATGATCGACGAGATTCGTGAATTGCACACAACGCCGAGCGGCGTAACCCAGCCCTTCACGTGGGCGGCGTTTCGCCACGAGCTCTGAGGAGGTGCGCGATGGAGAGCCAGTCGGCGATTGACGCGTTCCTCGCGCGAGCGCGAGCCGGCTTGGACCGGGTCGAACCCGAACACCTTGCCGATGAAGTGGCAGCCAACGCGATCCTGATCGACATTCGCCCCCTGGAGCAACGACAGCGAGATGGCGAGCTGCCCGGCGCCATGATCATCGACCGCAGCGTCCTTGAGTGGCGGCTCGACCCCACCTCACCTGATCGTCTACCCATCGCAACCAACGCCGATATTCGTTACCTCCTCATATGCAACGAGGGGTACAGCTCCAGCCTCGCCGCTGCAACACTTCATGAGCTTGGCCTGCGACGGGCGACTGACCTAGTGGGCGGCTTTCAGGCTCTGCTGGCCGTCAGGAGACCGGTCGCTGAACAGCGGGCTGATGAACTAACTACTTCAGCAGACCATGATCATCACTCATAACCGCGATCTTGAACAGGCTAGTCGCCAAGGCCGGCTGACCGCGCCCGTACGATCGCCTCGGCCCGAGTCCCCACCTGGAGCTTGCTGAAGATGCTCGAGATGTGGTTGCTGACCGTGTTGGTGGACAACCCGAGCTTTGCTGCGATGCCTGGATTCGACACGCCCGACGCGATCAACTCCAGCACCTCACGCTCTCGGCGAGTCAGTTCTGCGAAGGCCGGCTCCCGCGGGGCGCTCAGAGCCTGAAGGGCGCGTCGCGCGAGGCCAGGGCCAAAGATGGCTTCGCCGGCAGCCACCGCGGCGATCGCCCGCAGCAGGTCGTCAGAATCGGCGCCCTTGAGCACATAACCCAACGCACCGGCGCGTACCGCACCCAAGATCGATTCGTCATCGTCGTACATGGTGAGCATCAAGATCTTGACCGCGGGTGCCGCCTTCGCGAGCCTGCGGACGACCTCAATCCCATTGAGATCAGGGAATCCAATGTCCAGGACGAGCAGATCAGGACTGAGCAGTACCACCTCGCGAATGGCATCGGCTCCGGTGCTCGCAGTGCCCACGAGTTCGTATCCCTCCATCGAGGAGAGCAAGGCACGGAGACCCTCCCGAACCATTGCATGATCATCGGCGACCAGGACCGTGATCATGAAGCCTCCAACGGCAATGACACTCGGACCTCGCCTCCACCTTCCGATGGGCCAGTGCTGATCCGGCCGCCGAGGGCAGCCACCCGGTGCCGCATCGACGACAATCCGACTCCCGCGGTCCACGGCGCCCCGATCTTGCCATCGTCGGTGATCTTCAGCTGCAACTGATTCTCATCGACCCACAGCGCGATTGAGGCCGAATCTGCGCGGGCATGCCGCAGCACGTTGGTCAACGACTCCGTGGCTATCCGGTAGGCGGCCAACTCGACCGATTCGGGCAGTTGTCCAAGATCAGCAACTCCATCGGTGCTCAACTGGATCGGCAGCCCGGTGGGGTTCTGTACTGAGTCAACATAATCCTGCAGGGCGCCGACCAAGCCTCGGCCGTCCAGCACTGGCGGCCGCAGTTCATCCACCAACCCACGAATGTCGGCAATGGCCGCGGCGACGTTGCGCTCCAGATCTCGAATCAACTCGGCAGCGTCGGCCGGCGTGGTGCTGATGAGCCGCCTGGCCGCCGCAGCCTTCAGCATCACGCCGGTGAGCGCGGGTCCAAGGCCATCATGCAAGTCCCGGCGCAATCGCTGGCGCTCCTCCTCGCGAGCAGAGATCAGCTCCGCTCGCGAGTCCGTTAGCTCATCAGCCAGCTGGGTGGCTTGCACAGCGACAGCGAGCAGATCGGCGAGCAGATCAACGATGCGATGGTCGGCTTTGGGCAATCTCCCTTCGCCAGCACGCGGATAGATCAGCAGCTGTCCCGTCTCTTCCGTACCGCGCTGCAGCGGTGCCAGATACGGCTCGCTGGGAGATTCTCCGACCCTGGCCAGCACCGTTCCGTTCACGCGGATTGCCGCTGACGGAACTCGGAGGGTCTGGCATACAGCGGCGAGAGCATCTTCAAGACCAGTCCCAGAAGTGTCCTCGCGCAGGCGGCTGCCGACCTCTGCAAGTGCCCGCGCTGGATCCTGGCGAGAGCCGTAGAACAGTCGATCAACCCGGCGCTGCAGCCAGACCCGTAGCGGATTGAAGAGCGCTGCAAGTGCCAGCACGACAAGCGCGGACTCCTGGGCGCTCCGGCTGGCGCCCAGAACACGATCAAGAAAGGTGACCAACCCCAAGTAGCCGGCGATCACGAGGGCGGACAAAACGAGGTAGAGCGCAAAGCGGGAAACGACCAGCCGGATATCCAGCAGCTGGTACCGCAGGATGGCGATCATGATCGCGATCGGGACTAGCGCAATAGCGAAGAGCGTCAGAGGAGTCTCGGCGCCCAGGAGGTCAGGCACGGTCCATGCGACAAAGACGCATCCGACGGCAAGCAGGAGCCACAACATCTGACGCCGGACGCGATCACTTCCGCGGACGTAACGCAAGATCAGCGATAACAGCGCAGCGCCGTAAACGACGTCGCCGAGAACCTCAGAAACCGGGCCTAGCCAAACGAGGTTCTCGAACCGAGGCCACACGAGGTACGCCCGGACGCCGAGATCCGCGGCGAGATTCTCCCGGGGAAACAGAGCTATGGCAGCGAACAAGATCGCGTTGAGTAACGCCAACGGAAGTGTCCAGCGCCATCGTCGTGACAGGAACTGTCCGGTAGGGAATAGAAGCAAGATCATCGGGACACAGCATGCGATGGCCCACGGCCACGACACATTTGCCCAAGTAGCGATCAGTCGCCAAGGTGGCCGGCCATCTCCGGCGTGCGACCCCCAGGCCAGTAACGAGAACGCAGCAGCCGACCCGGCATAACACACACCGCCGGCCAGCAGCAGCCATCCAATCGGGTTGCGCGGCCGTTGCCACGCGATCGGCAATCCGGAAACTGCGAGCGAGCCGCCGATCACGGCGTTGGTGACGACGAAGTGGTTCAGCAGGAAGCTCCAGCCGCGATCGGACGCGAGACCGGCACCCGTGGCGATGAGGACCTCTGCCGCGGCAGCGGCGAACAGGATAGGTGCTAGCACTCGCAGGCTGCTGCGCTCGCCCATGCCTTGATGATCCACCCGTTTGCCACTAGCTCGCATGGTGCCGGGCCACTAGTTCGCCCGTCCAAATCTCCTCCCTCACGTAGTGATCCCGTGCCTGGTGAGCAGCACCGATTCCTGTCGAGGCTGGTGATGGCCGATCCGCGGCAAATCGAAGGGAATCACCATGAGCGGCGCAGAATCACCGGCCGAAGCCGATACTCCGGTGAAACCAGGCCGGGAACGTCATCGAAATCGCACCGCCAAGCCTGCTCGGCAGCGGGACCTGCGTGGCTTCTGGCGCACCGCCTTGGCATGGATCGCGCCAGTGCCGGGTCTTCTTCTGGCAGTCAAGATCATGATCTGCCCGTTTGGAGTGGAGGACGGTTTTGCGGATGTGCTGGAAGGCGTAGGCAGTAATCCGGCGCGTGAGCAGTTGGCGCTCTGGCTCGGCATGGCGTTCTCGCTTATTGTGCTGCCTGCTGTAATGGCCGTCGCCTGGGCCTCGCGTCGGAGGTCGCCCTGGTTCGCCCTGGCCGGGGGAGTGCTCAGTGTGATTGGTTTCAGCGTTGGTTTCGCTGTGCCTGACTCGAGCGCTGCCGCTCTGGTCGCCGTCCAGCAAAGCCTCGATCCGATCAATGTCGCCATGATCAACGAGGCTGTGTCAGCGACTGCGCTGGTCAGCATAGTCTCGGTGATCTTTGTGCTCGCGAGCTCGACCGGCCTGCTGCTGCTGGGTATCGCGCAGTGGCGGGCTGGCACGGGGCCGCGTTCGCTTGCGGTTCTGCTCTGTCTTTCGGGCGCGGCACACCTCATTCCCGCTGGAAACGCCGTGGTCGCGGCAGCTTGGCTTGCTACGGGGATTGGCAGTATCGGTGCCTCTCTCTGTCTTCTTCGATCGGCGAATGATGATTTCGACCTCGCACCAAACGAATACCAAGATGCGAGGGACAACACTGCCGACTCACTGGACTGGGACGCACGTACGGTCTGGCGCATCCTGCTCGCCGTTGTCGGTCCGCCACTCGCCCTCTACGTCGCGATCGCCCGTTTCCTGCTGCCGTATGACATGTCGGATACACCCGAGATGATCTTCGACAACCTGGTCGCCCATCCAGGCTTCAGCATGATCAGCATGTGGATCGGCGTGGTGCTGGCTCCAACCTGCATCGCCGGCGTGGTTGCGGTTGGCTGGTTGAGCCGGCGGCGAGTTCCGATCTTGACCACGATCGGGTTGATTCTCGCTGTCGTCGGCTTCACCTGCTTGGCCGTCGGCAACACCTTCGGCGAGCTCAGCACTGCTCTGGTGGCAAGCCATCCAGAATTCGATCGGGCGACCGCGTACGCGCTGGGCGCTGGGTTGGAAATCGGGCCGGTGTCCAATCTGACCGGCACGCTGTTCGTGTTCGGGCATCTGATCGGGACGATCATTCTCGGTCTGGCTCTGTGGCGGTCGCGTATGGTGCCGTCCTGGGCCGCGATATTGCTGACCGTCTCCCAGCCGATTCACCTAGCCTCGGTGATGCTCGGCAACCGGCCGCTGGATCTCGTTGGCTGGGGCGGTACGGCGGTGGGTTTCGCGGCGGCTGGCTGGGCACTGCTGCAAATGAAGAACCATGACTTCGACCTGCCACCATTGCCCAGCTGGCGCGCACGCTTATGAGCGGTTTCTGCCGGTCACTCGAGCGAGCTGAGGTCCTCAGGGACGTCAACCGCGTACTGCTGCAGCACAGCAAGATCGATTACTTCGAGCGCTCGGACGTTGGTGGATGCCAGTACCACTGGTGGAGCTACACCAGCCTCGTGGGCCTGAAGCCAGCGTTGGGCAACCACACACCACCGGTCGCCGGGTTGCAGACCCGCAAACCCGAACGCTGGCGCAGGCGTGATCAAGTCGTTCCCGACGCTCCGCTGCTGCCGCAGGAACTCCGCGGTCACCACTGCGCACACCAGATGAACTGCCTGATCTGGTCCAGCGGCGCAGCAGCCATCGCGATAGAAGCCCGTAACCGGGTCTGTGCCACAGCTCTGCAGTTCGCCGCCGAAGACATTCGTTTCACCCTCCACAACCCCAGTCTGGCCTGACCTGCGATCATCTCGGAGGGGGCCCATGACACCACACGAGCGTGCGAAGGCCGGAAGCGAGCACGCGCCGGTTCTCGCCCCGCTGGCTGTGCTCGTCACTTCTGCGTTACTGGTGCTGTCTCAGCTTTATTTGGCGATTACGGTCGCGCCGGTTATCGCCGAGACCTTTGAAGGCGACGCGTCAGCGGCGCCGGCCGCTCTGGGCACAACGTACGCGCTGGCCTACGGCCTGGGATTTCTGATCTTCGGGCCGCTCTCCGACCGGTACGGTCGCAAGCCGATCATGGTTCCGGGGATGGCCGTGCTGGCATTCGCCACTGCAGGGATCGCCCTTGCGACTTCGCTGCCGATGGTCGCCGCACTGCGAACCTTTCAGGGTTTCGTTGCGGCGAGCTTCTCCACCGTGGCTCTGGCGTACGTCGGGGAGGCGCTTCCGCCGAGATGGCGTGCCACCGGAATCGGCGCGATGTCGACAGCCTTCCTATCGGCTGGCATTCTCGGGCAGGTCTATGCACAGGCTATTGCCGACGCTCTGAGCTGGCGGTGGGTATTCGGGCTGGCCGCACCTGCATTTGTGATTGCCGCCATCGCGATCGCCACGATTCTGCTGGAGCCGCCTCGCATCGGGGAGCCCGCCAGCCTGGGTCAGAAATACCGCCAGATGGCCGCACTGGCCTTCCGCCGCGACCTCCTGCTCCCGAACCTGGCGGCTTTTTCGGTGCTGTTGAGCTTCGTTGCGATGTACGCCGCTCTCGGCCCGCTGCTGCAGACCCAGTTCGGCCTAGACGACACCAGCGTGCTGTACGTGCGTCTTGCCGGGCTTCCGGCCATCTTGCTGGCACCAGTTGCCGGTTGGCTCGTCGGTCGATATGGGCCTACGCGCGTCGCGTTCGTCGGCTACTTGCTTGCCGCCGCAGGGCTGGCAGCAGAGGCAATCTCCACCGCGGTGCTATGGCTGCTGATCATCTCCAGCGTGGTCTTCGTCCTAGGTATTGCCACGATCGTGCCCGCAGTAATCGCGATGATCGGTGGCCGTGGCGGCACAACTCGGGCCGGCGCACTCGCCCTCAACGGCCTGTATGTGTTCGCAGGAGCCTCGTGTGGTCCGCTGGTAGCCCAGCTCCCAATCGGGTTCACCGGTCTGCTGTTTGCTCTTGCCGCGCTGCTCGTAATTGCGGCAGGACTCGTAGTCGTCGGTAGTCGACGTACGGTCGACGCCACGGTCTAGGACACATCGACCATAGACAGTGCGCTTGCGCGCGTGGGTCACGGTACCCATTCGCCGCCGCCGGCGACCCAAAAGCCACGGCCTGAGGCTAGGAGGCGTTGCCGAGGCGCGTTCTCTCGATAAGGAGCCAACCGAGAGTGAATGATCCAGCAACTGCGAGCACCGCCACCGTCACGGCCTTGATCACTGCCGGCCACGGGAGTGATCGACCAGCGATCTCCAGCCCGATCAGTACCGGCGCCTGGAGTAGGTAGGCCACGTACGCCCCGCGCGCCCAACGGGTGAGCCCGACGGCCCGGTGGGTCAGCCATCGCTGTGCCAGTGCCAGCAGCCACACCGACCCGGCTACGACGAGCGTCGCCTCGGCCACATCCAAGCTGAACGCTTGCCAGTGCCAGCCGCCGAGATACGGGGTGTCATCTCGGCTGACGTTCGCGACTCCAGTCGCCGCCATGACCGCGAAAGCAACAGCAATGGTCCCCAAGACAGCGATTCCACAGCGCCGCCCAAGGTGAGGCGGTATCCGCTCGGCCCAGCCCTTGTCGGCTGCGAGAACGCCGAGAACATACAGGCCGACGCACTGCGGCCATTGCCAGACATGCAGATCAAGAACCTGCTGGCTTCGGGCTGGAAACCAAAGCCGGATGGCAAATGATGCTGCTGCAATACATGCCGCAGTCAGCACCAGGCTGATCGCCTGAGGCCGTAGCTCACGGCCGTAGCCGCGCCATACCCACAGCGCATGGAACACCGATACGTACAGCAATATCTGGATGAACCACAGTGGCCCTGAATCGAGGAAAGGCTGTCGAGCCTGCAACGCCTGCCAGATTGGGATCCGATGGCCAGCCGAGCGGTAGGCGAACCACATCAACACAGGCCAGATCAGCAGCGTGAATAGCAGCCAGGGCAACCCCATACGGACCAGCCGCTGCCGCAGGAATTCCCCTGGGCCATGTCGAGTGATGCTGCCAGGAGCGAACAACCCACTGAGGAAGAAGAACGTGCCGATCACGAACAAGGCCGTCGGCCCAAGCAGCATCGCGAGTACCAGTTCCAGTTGTGGCTGCAGGGTTGCCTCGCTCACCTCGTCATAGGGCCATCCGCCGACCGCCGTATAGCCCAGCATTGCGTGGCCCGCGATGACCCACGCCACGAGAATGGCCTTGAGGTTGTCGATCGGGACGACGCGCCGTGTCTCGGGCAACTGATCTTGGACAAGCGGCAGTCGAGCTGGGTCGGCCGAAACCATCGGTGGCTCCATATCTGAACTCATAGCTCACTTCACAGAGTGACTCATGGTTGTCCCACAACAAACCGGGTACATCCGCCAAATCTCGATAGGCCATCCGGGTGAATCCTTGCCGATCGGCTGATTCCTCACCCGCATCGCGGGCTAGGCTGGCGGCGGTGATGTCAAGGAAGGCGTTGGTCCGCCGTCCGAGTCCTCACATTGCTGACGGACTCGTGACCCATATCGAGCGCAGTCCGGTAGATCGTGACCTTGCACTGCAGCAATGGCAGGGCTACGTCCAAGCATTCAAGGACGCCGGCTGGGAGGTCACCGAGGTGCCGCCTGCGCCGGAGCTTCCCGACAGCGCGTTCATCGAGGACACGCTGGTTGTGTATGCGGACTTGGCCGTGGTCACCCGCCCCGGCGCGGAGCAGCGCCGGCCTGAGGTGACTGCTGCCGAGGGAAGCGTGCGCGATGCCGGATATCGCGTGGTGCGGATCGTCGAGCCCGGGACTCTCGACGGAGGAGACGTGCTCAAGTTCGGCGGAACGGTGTACGTCCGCGGGGGCGGTCGCACCAACGCGGAAGGTGTCCGCCAGCTCACCGAGTACCTCTCCCCACTAGGCGCCACGGTGGTGCCGGTCCCGCTGACGAAGGTACTGCATCTGAAGTCCGCAGTCACCGCGCTCCCCGACGGCACCGTTATCGGCTACGAGCCACGGGTCGACGACAAGGACGTGTACGACAGGTTCATGGCCGTTCCGGAGGAAGCCGGGTCCCATGTCGTACTACTCGAGGACAACAAGCTGCTGATGTCATCCCAGGCGCCGGAGACAGCCGCGATGCTCCGCGACCTGGGTTACGACATAGTTTTTGTCGACATCGGGGAGTTCGAGAAGCTCGAGGGCTGCGTCACCTGTCTCTCGGTCCGGATGCGGGGCGTCTGACCGTCAGGGGCTCAGCGCAAGCCTCAGGTCGCTGGCCTTGCCAAGAATTCGGCGCAGGGTGAATGTGAGCCCCGGCTCAGTGCGGCGGCGAAGGTTGGAAATCTGGTCCGCTGACAGCGAGAGGTCAGTCCCCGATGACGCGCCGCCCGCCGTCTTTGGAAGCAGCGAGTCCAGCTGTGTGGTGGTAATCACTCCGGCCGATTGCCCAGTTGGAGCATTGATCAAGGTCTGCACCCGACGACCGGCGTACAGACTCGCGGCCGAGATTCCCTGCTCACTCGAGGCGAGTACGGACTTCTGGGCGGCGTGGCTGATCCACAGTGGTGGCGACTCGTCGCCCAGCACCGCCGATGTAATGCGCGAGCCGGCCTCAGGTCTGCCGATCCGCTTAGCGCTCTCGGCCATCCGCCTGATCCGATCTGGTTCGGCAAGAAGCTTGTCGATCTTGTAGCCAACGGTGGTCTGGTAGTTGCAGCGCACGGCAGCGCCCTCCTCCAAAAGGAAGTCGCTGTTCCTTACCTCCTGACCAGGAATCGGGTGGATCAGGACCATGGGCAATCCGGCGGCCATGCACTCTGAGGAGGAGAGTCCACCCGGCTTCCCGACGAACAAGGTCGCTGTTCGAATGAGGTCGGCCATGTCGTCCGTGTAGCCCAACACGCGGTAGCGATCTCGGTGGAAGGCGACCAGGCCTTCGATCTGCCTCTTCAGTTGCTCGTTTCGTCCGCACACGACGACCGCTTGAAAGTCGTTCCTGATCCGGGAGGTCTGTTGCACGATCGTTTGCGTATACCCGCCGCCGGCGGCACCCGCCGAGATCAGCAGGATCGGCCGATCCGGGCGCAAGTCATAGCGCCCGAGCACCGTTTCCCGGTCGACTTGATCACCCAAGCCAGGTCGAACCGGTATTCCGGAAACGCTGATCCGGTCCGTTGGCACGCCGATGGCGGCCATGTACGCCTTTGTTTCGTCTCGCGCCACGAAGAACTGGTTGAACGGACTGCTCAGCCAGAGTCCCTGAAAGTCATAGTCGGTCGTGACGACAGCCAGCCTCGCCTCGAGCACGCCACGAGTGAGCATCAGCGACACTAATCGGGTGGGCAGGAAGTGGGTGCAGACGACGATGTCAGGGCGAAATGCCTTGATTGCTTTGGCTGTTCCGGTGGTGTTGATGCGATCCCAGAGCGAGATCCATTTTGCGAGCTTGAAGGGCGGATCGTTTGCGTCGTAACCCCATCCGACCAGCCACGGGACGGCTTCGACCAGGGCAAAGTACCCGTCGTCGTAGAGGGTCCGATAGACCTCGTTCGTAGCCTCGAGGATGTCCAGCTTCTGTACGGCATCTACCTCAGGCGCCGCGCGAAAACACGACTCGAGCACACTCGCCGCAATGTTGTGCCCGGAGCCAATACCTGCCGCGAGGATCATCACGCGTCGACCCATGACCAGATGCTAGGGGACGCGGGAGCAAAGCAGCACTGTGCGAGAACTACGGCTCGTGAGCTTGTCGCTCAATATGCCCTGAGCTTGTCGAAGGGCATTCGGGCTTCGACCGGCTCAGCCCGCATGCCAGCGCCAACCGAATCGGCGACCCGAGACCCGCCGGCGAGATCGCCGTAGAGTATCGACCAGGAGAGAAATGCACGAACTCGCCATTACCCAGAGCGTGGTCGACATGGTCGTCGAGCGGACGGCCGGCCGGCAGGTGAGCCTGGTGCGGCTCGAGGTAGGTGGGCTCTCAGGCGTCGTACCCGATGCGATGGAGTTTTGCTATGAACTCCTCATCTCAGGCACACCGCTGGAGGGCTCGACGCTGGTGATCGACCAGACACGAGGGGCGGCGCACTGCCGATCATGCGGACGGGACTTCGCCCTCAGCGATTTGATCCTCCTCTGTCCGTGCGGCAGTGCCGAGGTTGACGTCGTCGCGGGCCGAGAGCTCAAGGTTCTCTCTGTCGAGTTGGTGGCGGAGCCATGTGTCTGACCTGCGGCTGCGGCAATGAAGATGATGTTCGCGTAGTCACCCTCGACGGACAGGTTCAGCAGGACGACCATTATCGTATGGCGGATCAGCCTCACCATGATCATCATCACCACGACCATGGTGATCACCAGCACCATGAGCACGATCAGCAGAGTTTGCATTCAACCGACGCCCCACACCCCCAGACTGCGCTCACAGAGAATCTGATCATCGGCGAGGCGATCCTGGCCAAGAACGACCACCTAGCCCAGCACAATCGGGAATGGTTCGCCCAACGGCGTATCACCGCGCTGAACCTGATGAGCTCTCCAGGATCGGGCAAGACCTCCCTCTTGGAACGCACCATTGCTGAGCTGGGCAACACTCATCCGGTCTGCGTCATCGAGGGCGATCAGGAAACCACCTTCGACAGTGAGCGCATACGGCGAGCCGGCGCCCGTGCAGTTCAAGTGAATACCGGAGCCGGCTGCCATCTCGACGCTCCCATGGTCCAAAAGGCGGTCGAGGCGCTCGATCCCGAATCAGGATCTTGGCTCTTCATCGAGAACGTCGGGAACCTGGTTTGCCCCGCACTCTTCGACGTTGGTGAGCACGCCAAGGTAGTGATCATTTCGGTCACCGAGGGGCAGGACAAGCCACTGAAGTATCCGCATATGTTTTCGGTGGCCGACCTCGTGATCGTCAACAAGATCGACTTGCTGCCGTATGTCGATTTCGACCTCGAAACATTCAGCAGCTATGCACATAGAGTGAATCGAGCCGCCGAGATCATGCCTATGTCGGTCAAGTCCGGAGACGGCCTGTCCAACTGGTACGCCTGGCTGAAGAAAAGTGCGAGCACTCATTAGGTGAAGTTCAGGTTCCTTGACGCCGTTCCGGGCCGAATGTTAAGACGGGAGAAGCTGCAGAAATGGGTCGACCAGCGGCCCCAGCAGCGAGGGTCACCGTAGATTCAGCTTGGGAAAGGTGGCTTTATGCCAACGCCCGCCGCCCTCAAGGCACAAGAAACGCTCATCCATGTGTTGTGGATCAACGCCGGCCTCAGCTGCGATGGTGATTCGGTCGCACTGACCGCCGCAACCCAGCCGAGTATCGAGGAGATCGCTCTCGGTGCGCTTCCCGGGCTCCCTCAAATCGCTGTGCACTGGCCATTGATCGACTTCGAATGCGGACCGGAGGGTGGCCAGGACGACTTCTTGGAGTGGTTCCGTAAGGCGGACCGTGGCGAACTCGAGCCGTTCGTACTGGTAGTCGAGGGCTCGATCCCGAACGAAAAGATCAAGGACGAGGGTTACTGGTGCGGCTTCGGTAATGACCCGGCGACCGGGCAGCCGATCACGACCTCCGAATGGTTGGATCGGCTCGCTCCCAAGGCCACGGCGATCGTCGCCGCAGGGACTTGCGCCACCTACGGCGGCATCCACGCCATGGCCGGCAACCCGACCGGGGCGATGGGCGTCGCGGACTATCTCGGCTGGAGCTGGAAGTCGAAGGCTGGCATCCCGATCGTCAACGTGCCTGGCTGCCCGATCCAGCCTGACAACCTCTCCGAAACGCTCACCTATCTGCTGTACATGGCCACAGATCAGGCACCGATGATTCCGCTCGACGAGGCACTGCGACCGACCTGGCTGTTCGGCATGACGGTCCATGAGGGCTGCGACCGCGCCGGCTACTACGAGCAGGCCGATTTTGCCACCGAGTACGGCTCGCCGAAGTGCATTGTCAAGCTCGGCTGCTGGGGTCCAGTGGTCAAGTGCAACGTGCCTAAGCGGGGGTGGATGGCCGGCATCGGCGGATGTCCCAACGTGGGCGGCATCTGCATCGGCTGCACTATGCCTGGCTTCCCGGACAAGTTCATGCCGTTCATGGATGAGCCGCCAGGCGCCAAGCTCTCAACCACCGTTGTCAATGCATGGGGCGGGACGCTGCGTCGACTTCGCTCATTAACTCAGCACACTGTCGACCAAGAGCCCAAGTGGCGTGCGCGGGGTCCACAGCTCACTTCGGGCGCGACTCGCACCTGGTAGGCACCGAAGTTCACGTACTGCAAGGAGGCAAGCGCGCATGACCACGACGATGGCGAAGCCCAGCAAGCTCACTGAGAACGCCGAAGGCCTGGTCGAGGTGGCATGGGACCCGATCACGCGGATTGTCGGCAGTCTGGGTGTCTACACCAAGATCGACTTCAAGCAGCGGGTCGTCACCGAGTGTCACTCGACCTCCTCCATCTTCCGCGGCTATTCGATCTTCATGAAGGGCAAAGATCCGCGAGACGCCCATTTCATCACCAGCCGAATCTGCGGCATCTGCGGCGACAATCATGCGACCTGCTCGTGCTACTGCCAGAACATGGCGTACGGCGTGAAGCCGCCGCACATCGGTGAGTGGATCGTGAACCTCGGTGAGGCGGCCGAGTACATGTTCGACCACAACATCTTCCAGGAGAACCTGGTCGGCGTTGATTACTGCGAAAAGATGGTCGCCGAAACCAACCCCGGCGTACTGGAACGGGCCAATCAGACGGAGGCGCCACACGCTGGTGATCATGGCTATCGCACCGTCGGCGACATCATGCGAGCGCTGAATCCGTTCACTGGCGACTTCTATCGCGAAGCTCTGCAGGTCAGTCGCTACACCCGCGAGATGTTCTGCCTGATGGAGGGTCGGCACGTTCACCCGTCGACGCTCTACCCAGGTGGCGTCGGAACGGTCGCCACCATCCAGCTGATGACTGACTATCTGACTCGGCTGATGCGCTACGTCGAGTTCATGAAGAAGGTCGTGCCCATGCACGACGACCTCTTCGACTTCTTCTACGAGGCATTGCCGGGATACGAGCAGGTGGGCCTGCGGCGTACGCTGCTCGGCTGCTGGGGCTCCTTCCAGGATCCGGAGGTCTGCAACTTCAACTACAGGGACATGACGGACTGGGGCCGGGCGATGTTCGTGACGCCGGGCGTCGTCGTCGATGGCCAGCTCGTCACCAACGACCTGGTGAAGATCAACCTCGGTCTCAGGATCCTCCTGGGGTCCTCCTATTACGACGATTGGGAAGACCAGGAGATGTTCGTGAGGAACGACCCGTTGGGCAATCCTGTCGACCGTCGTCATCCGTGGAACCAGCACACCAAGCCGCATCCGCAGAAGCGGGACCTCGACGACAAGTACAGCTGGGTGATGAGCCCCCGCTGGTACGACGGTCAAGATCATCTTGCGCTCGACACCGGTGGCGGTCCGCTCGCACGCTTGTGGTCCACGGCGCTGTCCGGACTCGTCGATGTCGGCGGATATGTCAAGGCAACCGGCACCACCGTTCAGATCAATCTGCCGAAGACAGCACTCAAGGGCCCAGTAGCGCTGGAGTGGAAGATCCCTGAGCAGGGCTCCAACACCTTGGAACGGAATCGGGCTCGGACGTACTTCCAGGCTTACGCCGCGGCTTGTGCGGTCTATTTTGCCGAGCAGGCGCTGGAGGAGATCCGCGCCGGGCGAACCAAGACCTGGGAGAGGTTCGAAGTGCCGAACGAGGGGATCGGCTGTGGCTTCACCGAGGCGGTTCGTGGAGTGCTGAGCCACCACATGGTCATACGGGACGGCAAGATCGCCAACTACCATCCCTACCCGCCGACTCCGTGGAACGCGAGCCCGCGCGACTCATTGGGAACTCCTGGTCCCTACGAGGACGCCGTCCAGGGTCAACCGATCTTCGAGGAGAACGATCTAGATCATTTCAAGGGCATTGACGTGATGCGCACGGTGCGCAGCTTCGATCCCTGCCTGCCCTGCGGGGTACACATGTATCTCGGCGGCGGCAAGAAGCTTGAGCTGCTGCACTCGCCGACCCAGTCCGTAACTGGTGAGTGAGTATGCGCCTTGAGCCCGTCGACATGCGCCCTGAGCCTGTCGAAGGGTCCGACGGTGGACTTCACCAAGCTCAGCCTGGAGCGCTTGACTCGCTCAGTGAGACCGGAGAGCGGATCGATAGCCTGCTGAGTGCTCTGGGCACTGCCGGACCGGTGGCCCAGCAGCGGGGCGAGGACCTGGTCGCGCTGGTCACCAACCTCTACGGGGTTGGGCTGGAGCGGCTGCTCGATGTGCTCGCGAGCGCCGGCCGGCTCGATGCCGTGGCAGTCGACGCCCTAGCCACTGACGAGCTGGTCTCGGGCCTCCTCCTGGTGCACGGCCTACACCCGTACGACGTGACGACCCGGGTCGCTGCGGCGCTAGACAGCGTGCGGCCGTACCTGGGCTCCCATGGCGGGGATGTCGAGCTGCTGGGAATCGACGACGCCGGGGTGGTCACGCTTCGGTTCCTCGGCACGTGCGACAGCTGCCCCTCCTCCACGGTGACGCTGCAGCTGGCCGTGGAAGGCGCGATTCAGGCTGCTGCGCCGGAGGTGACGGCAATTCAGGTCGAGGCGGCGGCGCGATCGGCGCCCGGATTGATCTCGATCGAGTCGCTACGAGTCCGGCTTGACGAGGGCGAAACTGCGGCCGCCTGGCTGCCGACTCCCGAGTTGGCCGATCTAGCGCCTGGGGAGATTGGGGGATTTGCGAAGGACGGCATTGCTTTCGTCGCCTGCCGTTTAGGCGCCGACCTGTTCGCTTATCGGGACCGTTGTCCGGCATGCGGCGACAACCTCGCCGGCGCAAAACTCGAACGCCGGCTCGGTGACAGCGCCGCAAACTTGATCTTGGTCTGTCCGCACTGCAGGGCTCGCTACGACGCTCGGCGAGCCGGCGCCGGCCTGACCAGCGAGCAGCATCTCGAGCCCCTACCGTTGCTGCATCGCGACGGAGTGCTCAGTGTGGCCGTGCCGGTGGGCGTCTGAGGGCGGAGCAGTGGCAGCGAACCCGCCGACGCCTAACCCGTTGTCGGTGCTGCGTCGAATCGCAACACGCCCGCCGCCCGATCCGGACCTGCAGGCCTGCGACATGTGTGCCGAGCCCATCGCCAGTGATCATCGGCACGTAGTCGATATCCAGAGTCGCCAGCTGATGTGCACCTGCAGAGGCTGTGGCCTGTTGTTCACCGCCGAGTCGGCGAACCAGCGCTATCGCGCAGTACCGGACCGCTACGTGTCGTTCCCTGACTTTGAGCTGAGCGAGGCCGGCTGGGAATCTCTGGACATTCCCGTCGGGCTGGCCTTCTTCTTCTCCAGCTCTGTGCTGGATCGCATTGTGGCTTTCTATCCCGGTCCCGCCGGCGTCACCGAGTCGGAGCTGGGTCTGGCGGCTTGGACGGAGGTGCTCGAGGCCAACCGCGAACTTGCCGTGCTCAGCGATGATGTCGAGGCGCTTCTGGTACGAGCCCCGGATCATGATCACGAAGCGCAGTGCTTCCTGGTACCGATCGACGCATGTTACGAGTTAGCTGGCCGGCTGCGTACGGTGTGGCGTGGCTTTGACGGCGGGCAGGACGCGCGTGCAGTGATCACCGACTTCTTTACCACGGTCGAGTCGCGGAGCAAGCCGATATCGCGAGGGCTTCGACAAGCTCAGCCCGCAATGCGCCCTGAGCCCGCAATGCGCCCTGAGCCTGTCGAAGGGCCAGTCACATGATCGATCTCGACTTTCGTATCGACCACGTGATCGCTGAACCGTACGCCGCGGTCCCGCAGCTGACTGCCCGGCTCCAGATCAGTGAGCGCTCAGGCGAACAAGTGCATGCCCTGGCGCTTCGTTGCCAAGTGCGGATCGAGCCCCAGCGCCGGGCGTACGACGAGCACGAGACTGCCGGTCTCGCCGATCAATTCGGACCGCGGGAGCGATGGTCGCAGACCCTCAAACCGTTCCTCTGGATGAATTGCTCGACTGTGGTCCAAGGCTTCTCCGAGACGACGCTTGTTGATCTTCCGATGCCGGTGACGTACGACCTCGAAGTGACAGCTTCGAAGTACCTCCACCAGCTGACCGGCGGCGAAGTACCGCTGCTCTTCATGTTTTCCGGAACCTGCTTCACCCGAGGCACTACCGGGTTCGGCGTCGAGCAGGTGCCGTGGCACCTGCAGGACTCCTACCGGATGCCGGTGTCAGTCTGGCGAGCCTGCATGGACCAGCACTTTCCGGGCAGCGGCTGGCTGCGGCTGAGCCGGGACGTTCTCAACGAACTGACCCGCTACAAGGCCGAACACGGCCTCACGAGCTGGGATTCGGTGCTAGAGCGGCTGCTCAGTGCGGAGCGGGTGAGCGAACAATGAGCGTCGACAGAATTCGTGCTGTGGCTGACGCGGTGCTTTATGAGGGGTACTTGCTGTACCCGTACCGGGCGACCTCGAGCAAGAACCAGCTGAGATGGCAGTTCGGAGTGATCGGGCCGCAGGGGGCCGACGCTGCCGGCATCGGCGAGGACTCTCATCTGTCCATGCAGTGTCTGCTCGATCTGGGCCTGCTCGAAAGCGTCGAGAGCGCGCAGGCCAGTTTGACCATTTACGTCCGGTTCTTGCAGCTGCAGCAACGGCGAGCCGAGCGGTTTGACGATCGCGAGGGGTATCTGCCGGTCCCAGAGCTTCGGGTCGACGGTGAGCGCTGGTTCAGCTGGGACGAGGCGGTCGAGGTCGAGTCCGGTCGCATCGTTCCGCTAGCTGATCTTCTGTCTGGTCATTCCTGGACTGTGGTGGCCGAGGCAGCAGAAAGAACCGAGCCGGTCCATGATCAGCTTGGTGACCTGGCCGGCCGATTGGTGAGGCAACGCTGGCCCGTGGCGGCCAGCGTGTTCGCTCGGCTAGAGCCAGTCGACGGGCTGCACCGGCTCACTGTGTCCGTCGACAATCAGGCGATTGCCGACGGTCTGACAAGCAAGGAGGAAGCTCTTCGCGGGTCGCTACTCGGTACGCACGTCATCATCGAATCGCGCGATCCCACCGCTGCGTTCCTCTCCGTGATCGATCCGCCGCCCCACGCTCAAGCGGCGGCCCGGCAGTGTAGCCAGTACCGCTGCTGGCCGGTCCTGGCTGGCGAGCCAGGAGCCGTCTCGACCGTCCTCGGCTCGCCGATCATCCTTTACGACTACCCCGAGATCGCCGGGGAGAGCACAGGGTCCCTGTTCGACGCCACCGAGATCGACGAGATCCTCATGCTGCGGGTACTGACGATGACTGACGCCGAGAAGGCCGAAGCGCGGGCTACCGATCCGAAAGCCGCAGAGATCATCGAACGCTGCGATGCGATGTCGACTGAGGACCTGCTGCGACTGCATGGCACGCTCCGCGATCCGGACCCGCTGCCACCATCGTGGAATGACGCGGACGACCCCTTCGCGGCCTTCAATGATCATGACCCGGACACCGGCGAGGTGATGATCTCAGGCACAACAATTCGCAAGGGAAGCCTCGTCAAGCTGAACCCGCGGCGGCGCGCCGATGCACAGGATTTGTTCTACGCCGACCAGTTGGCGCGCGTTACTGCGATCCATCGCGATCTCGATGACGAGACCCATGTCGCGGTAGTGCTGGTCGACGACCCGGCAAGCGATCTCCATGACTGGTACGGCCGATACCTGTACTTCTCTCCAGATGAAGTCGTTCCACTTTTGAGTCGATATAACGAAGGAAGGTGAGAGAGCAGATGAAGGGCATTGGGATTGCCGCGGTCGTCTTGGCCGCAGTGGCATTCGCAGTCGGAGTATTCGTGGGCGTACGGTCCATCCCCGACGCCAAGCGTTATGTCGAGATGCGGCGAATGTGAATCGGAACCAAGAATCCGACCAGAAGCCGACCATTCTCGTCGCAGGGATCGGAAATATCTTCTTGAGTGACGACGGCTTCGGACCGGAGGTGGTACGCCAGCTGGCCGGAGAAGCAGAGCCGCTGCCGGCGCAAGCCCGGCTGGTCGACTATGGAATACGGGGCATGCACTTGGCTTACGACCTACTCGAGGGATATGACGCATTGGTGCTGATCGACGCCCGCTCGGGACCCGGCACGGCCGGTGATCTGGTCGTCCTGGAGATCGGCGCGGACGACGTCGAAGGCGGCGAGCTCGACGCTCACGGCATGGACCCGGTGGCAGTGCTGGCCGCACTCCCGGACCTTGGCGGA
The DNA here is from genome assembly GCA_963836855.1 of uncultured Actinomycetota bacterium. GTDB lineage: Bacteria > Actinomycetota > Actinomycetes > Propionibacteriales > Propionibacteriaceae > Microlunatus. The sequence goes on from CAWILN010000005.1 coordinate 165,419, forward strand.
GAGCTGCCGCCGACCTATCTGGTGGGCTGCCGTCCGGCCGAGCTCACTGAAGGAATCGGACTGACGCGCGCGGTACAGGACGCCGTGCCGGCGGCCGCAGCAGCTGTACGCCGCCTAGTGCGTCAGCTCATCGATGATCCGCACAGCGTCGGAGAGCGGGTGTAGCAGCATGTGTCTCGGCATTCCCGGACAGGTCATCGAGCTGCTCGAGGGCTACGGAGGCCAGCTGGCCTTGGTCGACGTGTCCGGCGTCTCCCGCAAGATCAACATCGGAATGCTGGACCCGGACGAGCAAGCCCTGGCTCCCGGTGACTGGGTGCTGATCCACATGGGCTTCGCGGTGGAGCGCACCGATGCCGCCGGTGCTGAGCAAGCCCTGCAGGGACTCGAATTGATGGGGCGACCGCGTGATGACCCCACATGATCCGCAGCCGCCGGCTCCTGAGGTCACAGGACCGGTGCTGTTCGCTCGATACGCTTTCCCGCCCAATCACCACGGCTACTGCGGGCCGGCCGACACGACCGGCTTCCTGCAACTCGGACTGGCAGGCGACGATCGAGGGCTGCGGGCGATGGCCCAGGAGTTTGCTGGTGCCTGGCCCTACCTGGAGTTGATTGCGCATGGCACCGGACTCGATGACCCGCTGGATCGCCGGGTTGTCGAGGCGTATTGGGTTGGTAGCCCGCGGCTGGACCGGATCGGCGTGCGGGCCATCGGCAACTCCATGGAGGACCGGTTCCGGTGGCGGTCCGGGCCGCGGTTTGGCAGTCTCGCCGAGGGCGTGCTCGCTGGGGGCGTCCCTCACCACAGCTTTGCCGTCTTCTGCATCTACCCCTGGGTTGGTCTGCTTGGTGACGATCGTCGGGCCGCGCAGGCGCTCACGGTGCTCGACAGGTGCCGGATTCGCTGGGGTCGGGTACTCGCTGTCGCCGGTGATCAAGTGAGTGTCGAATACCGACCGCTGACATGGGACGGGCGGCAGCTCAGCTATGGACCGCCCGAAGTGGAGATCGCGGTCCGCGCGGTCGACGGAGTCGGGCTTACCTCGGCGCCGACTGTGGGGGACTGGGTTGCGCTGCACTGGGAGTGGATCTGCGACAAGATCACCGAGACGCAGGTCCGGTTCCTGAAGGCATACACCGATCGTCACATGGCCATCGCCAACACCGCACGCCAGCCTGCTTCCGCACTGGGCTGATCTGCGCTCAGCCGATTCGCCACGTCCGCTCCAGCGACCAAGTCAGGTCGGCTCCCACCTCCTGCTGTGGTGGTCCGGCCTGGCGAACCACGACCAAACCCTGATCGGTGATGAGCTGGTAGTCCGAGTGCGGACCAGCGAATCGTACGGCCGCAACCCGTCCGGAACGCTCACCACCGAGCCGAGCCCAAGTAGGCCGGACCAGCATCTGGCCCTCCCCGGGGACATCGAGCACCGACGTCGGGCCGGTGAGTTGCGCAGCCCATAGGTCGACCGGTCGGTCGTACACCTCCTGCGGCGAACCGACCTGCACCAGGCGCCCGCCATTGAGCAGTGCCACCCGGTTCGCCAGCCCGAGAGCCTCCTCGGCGTCGTGAGTGGCGTACAGCGCGGCCGCGCCAGTGGCCGACCGGCGCGCGACAAGTTCATCGAGAAAAACGCCTCGCACGTGGGTGTCCAGGTGCGCGGTCGGCTCGTCGAACAGATACAGCGAGGCTTGCCGAGCCAGCGCGCGGGCGAGTCCGACGCGCTGCTGCTCACCGCCGGACAGCTCGCCCGGCCGCCGGTCGGCGAGCTGACCGATGTGCAGGAGAGTGAGGATCCGCCGTGCCTCGGCCTTGGCCTCGACCGGGGCGATGCCTCGGCGCCGCATCGGGTAGGCCACCGTGTCGAGCGCCGTCAGGTGCGGCCACAGGGCGTAGTTCTGGAACACGACGCCGACATCCCGGCGCTCCGGCGGCTCGGCCCGGCGGGCGTCGGCTACTACCCGCTGGCGCAGCCGGATAGTGCCGCTGGCAGGCGGCAGGAAGCCGGCGACCGCATTCAGCAAGGTGGACTTACCCGAGCCGGAGGGCCCAAGCAGGGCTACTACCTCCCCCGGCTGCACCGTGATCGAGACCTGGTGGAGCGCGGCGACCTGCCCGTACGCGACGGACACCGCATCTAGCTCGAGTACCGGCTCAGCGGGCATCGACGAACTCCGGGACCCGAATGCGGAGCCGTCGGACCAGCAGCCCGATTGGTAGAGCCGGCACCAGCACCACCAGTGTGACCAGCACGGCCAGAGCTGCGGTGTTCTGCACCTGACCAAGATCAGCACTGTTCAGCACGACCACGGCCAAGGTCTCTGTCCCGGGTCCGTACAGCAGGCTGGACATGGTCACTTCGTGCATGGCGGTGACGCAGACGATCAACGAGGCGGTCAGCAGGGCTGGGGCCAGCGGGCGCAGTGTCACCGTTCGGACCGCGGTGATCGCTGCCGCTCCGCTGGCGCGTGCGGCCTGCAGTTCAGCAGGCGGAAGTCGATCAAGAGCGCCTGACAGCGGCCGGTGACCGAAAGCCCAGAGCTTGGCGAGGTACGCGAGCAAGATCAAGATCAGAGTATCGGCCAGCCAACGCCCGTAACTGAGCAATAGAGCTACCGCCAACGTGGAGCCTGGCAGCACCAAAGTTGCGGTCACCAGCGTGGCGATCAGCCGGCCGCCATAGCCACGTTCCAGACCCGCCACCGCGGCCCCCAGCACGGTCAGCAGCACTGCGGCCGTGACCGCCAGCAGTGCAGTCCGGCCGAAGGCGGCGAGGGTGCGCTCGGTGACCACCGACGTGAAGTTGTCGACTGTCCAGTTGGCAGGGATGGGCGGCACGCCGACCGCCGGCGTCACAGCGGTGCCGAGCAGCGCGATCAGTGGTAGCACCACCCCGAACAACAGAAAACCGCCGATCAGCGCGGCCACGACGAGACCACCCGCGCTGCGGGTGCGAACCGTGACCGCGGGTTCGGCGACGGCGGCACGTCGCACTCGCAGCCGCGGTCCGAGCCAGACGTCGGCAGGTCCCACGACCAGAAGGGTGATCAATACCAGCAGCAGGGCCAGGACCAGGGCGGCGACGAACGACTGGGGGTCGCTGCCCAGCGAGAGGTTGCGGTAGATCTCAGTGGTCACGGTCCGAAAGCCGGCCGGCGTGCCCATCACCTGTGGGATGGCGAAGGCCTGGAGGCTGAGCGCGAAGCAGAGAACGGTCGCGGCGGCGATGGCCGGCCGTAGCAACGGCAGGGTGACCGTCCACAGCACGACTGCCGGTCTCGCCCCTGAGGCCCGTGCCGCCCGTACCAGGCTCGGCTCCGCCCGGGCGCTCAGACCCGCGGCGGCCACCAGATAGGTCAGCGGAACGGCACCGACCGTCAAGGCAGCCCACACGCCGACGGCAGAGTTGACGCCCGACCACGGCCGGTCAACCAGGACATCAGTGAAGCCACCGATCCCGTACGCCTCCGTCCAGCTGAAACCCAGCACGTAGTCCGGCACGACGATCGGCAGCAGCAGTGCAAGCCGCCAGCCGCGGCGACCGGGTACATCGGCCCGGGCCAGCCCCAGGGCGGCCGCCGTGCCCATCGGGACCGCGGCCACAGTGACAGCCGCGGCCAGCAGGATCGTGTGGGACACCGCCCGGCCCAGTCCGGGCTCAGCCGCCAGCTCTGGCAGGATGCCGCGTCCCTCGGTCCAGGCCACAATGGCCAACCGCCCGATAGGGAAGATCACCAGCACGACCACCAGCACGCCCAGAGCTAGGGCGGGGATCGCGCGCCTCGGCGTCCACGATCGCCTGCGCATCGGCTCAGTTGCCGAAGATCGTCTGGTAGTCCTTGAGCAAAACGTCCTTGGTGTTGGCGATTCGCTTCCAGTCGGGGTATGCAATGGGCGCGTCCGTTGGGATCTCCGGGCCACTGACCCCGGGGCGGGTCGGGTAGGAACCCGCATCTGCTAGCGCCTGTTGGCCGTCTTGGCTGATCACATAGGAGATGAAGTCCTTGGCCAGCGAGGAATCCGCGGAGTGCCTGGCCAGTGCGATCGGGCCGTAGATGGCCACAGCTCCCGGCCCGGGCCAGGTCACCTCGATCGGGGACCCTTTGCTCTGAGCCAGATAGGCGGAGTTGGCGATGGTGAGGCCCGACTTGTACTGGCCTTGCGCGACCCCGGTTGTCACATTGTCCGGGGTGCTGACCTGTTTGGCGCCCTGCTGCTGAAGCTTTCGATAGAAGTCGAGCCCGTAGCCGTCGGCCTGGCTGAAGTAGCCGAGTGCACCGAGCGCGGAGGCGGCTACCCCTGGGTCGGGGACAGCTACTGGTGCATACGCAGGCTTGGTCAGGTCCGACCAAATCTTCGGCGCGGCCGTGCCATTGGCATGGACGGCGACCAGGTAGAGCACGGCGACTCCGACGTCGTCGGCCGTCCGGAACTGCTCCGGCACCGTCGCGGCCTCTTCAGGCAGCCAGCCGCCCACCAGCTGCTGGTCCCGATAGTCCTGCATGGTGAGTGGATCGCAGGCCCACACCACGTCCGCCTTCAACCCGCCCGAGCGGACGTCGCTGGCCACCCGGGCGTTCAGCTCGCCCGTCGGTGCACGGAAAAGCTTGACCTCGCTGCCCGGATGTGCGGCGTGGAACTTCTCGAGGATCGGCTGGATAGTCGTGTCACTGACGCAGGTGTAGAGGGTGATTGACTGCTTCTGCGATGTGCTCGGGCCGGAGCTGCACGCGGCCAGTAGCAGTGGGACAACCAGAAACAACCACCACGGCAGTCGCCGGGGAGCCCTTAGCCGCATACGCCGGAGCATATCCGGAGCGCATATGACGTGGTGAGCAGTGGTCGGACACCCACCAATTCGGCGAGCCAGCCAAGCATGGCCAGCGAAGCACTGGCCCACGAATTCAGAGCGGCGATATGCCAGAAAACCGTCCGTGGTCGTACCGGCGCACCGCCTGTTGCTTGCAGCTCAATCGGGCCAATCTGGTGCTGTGGTCAGCAATTGCGACGAACAGATGCCATGGCCAGACGTGTGGTGTCTGCGCGATGATCGGCAGCAAGCAGATATCTAAAGCCAACTGGTAATTCGGCGCGTGACCTCAGCCGCAGTAGGTAGCGCAGAAAGGTGGTCTTGCTATGTCCCGGGTCTCGGCTCTCGTGAAACGACATCCGGTCACGACGTTCTTCGTCCTGGCCTACGCACTGTCCTGGTGGGCGTGGATTCCTTATGCACTGGGGGTCTTTCCCAATCCGGTCGCAAGCTTCGGGCCCTTTCTTGCTGCGCTCGTCGTACTGGCGCTCACGGAGGGCAAGGCTGGTCTGCTGGGCCTGTTTCGCAGAATGATTCGCTGGCGTGTCGCGCCCGGATGGTACGCGGTGGCGCTGTTACTGCCAGCAGTGCTTACCGCTGTCGCAACAATGTTCAACGTCATGCTGGGTGCTCAAGCTCCGTCTCCAGCCCAACTCGGCGCCTGGCCTGGCATCCTCTCCACTTTTGCAATCGTCCTTCTCGTTCCAGGCATCGGCGGCGCATGGGAGGAGCCCGGCTGGAGGGGTTACGCAGTTCCCCGGTTGCAGCACGGCCGGTCGGCACTCGTTGCCAGCCTGATCCTCGGCGTTCTCATCGCCGGCTGGCATCTGCCTCTCATTGTGGTTGGGGAGGTCTACTACCCAGATATCGTGCTGATTCTTGCCGCAGTGATCGTCTTCAACTGGGTGTTCAACAATGCCAAAGGCAGCGTGTTGATCATCATGTTGATGCACGCCGCCAATAACGCGGTATCCGGCAGCTTCTTCTCCCCGATGTTTTCAGGAGCTGACTCAGTTCGCGAGGCGTGGTTGCTGGCTTTGGTCTGGTGGGTCGTAGCGGTCCTGGTGATCGTAATTTCCGGTCCGACGAACTTCTCGCGCAAGTACCACAAGCAGGTAGAAGCACTTCCCGACCCGGAACCAGTTCCAAACAGGCAAGGAGTGTGATCATGTCGTCGAAGGTCAAACTGGGCGGGATAGCGGGACTGGTGGCCGCAGCGCTCTTGATCATATCGGCCATCCTCACCCAAATGAGTGCCGATTCCGCTGCCAGGAACCTTTATCTCGACGTCGTCGTCCTCGCTGCCTACATCGCAGTGATCGTTGCCGTGCTGGGCATTCATGCGTTGCACAGCGGAAAGTCTCGGTACGGCCGATTGGGGACCACCGGAGCGGTGCTGACCATCGCCGGGTACGCGATCATCGTTGTCGTTACAGTGATCAGCATGGTGCAGGGACAACGATCATTGCTCCCGGTTCGCCTTGCCGGCGCAGGCCTGGTGCTTGTCGGCTCCGCACTCCTCGGTGTGATCATTATCCGTGCCCGGTTGCTGCCCTGGTGGTGCGGCGTACTGCTCATCGTGACCTTTCCGCTAGGACATTTCGCGAATGCGCTCTTCAGTTCCGCCGAGAATCTGCTAATGGCTTTGCTCTGGGCCTCCGTGGGCGTTGCGCTACTGTCCCGACGCCAGGAAGCCGACGAGCCCGTTCTGACGCAGCCCGCAGGGACCGGCTGACCTTGGAGGATTAGTGCGAAAACATCCGCTGATCGCGTTTTTCGTTCTGGCGTACCTCCTGACGTGGTGGACATATCCACTCCTGACGTTCAATCCGCTACTAGGCATCCCCGGCCTCTTCGGTCCGGCACTTGCCGCAATAATCATGGCCGCCGTCACCGACGGGAGGTTGGGTGTCAGGGCGCTGCTCAGCCGGGTCGTACTGTGGCGGGTCGGACTTCGTTGGTACGTGATCGCGCTCGGACTGCCGACAGTTCTCTCGCTTGCGACGGCTGGTTTGAGTTACCTGCTCGGGTCAGCCGAATTCATCCAGGCCGGTCGGGTTTCGGTCCTCGACTTCGTTGTCTTCATCCTCGTAGTCGGCGAGGAGCTGGGATGGCGCGGTTATGCGTTACCGCTGCTGCTCGAGAAGCGATCCGCGGTGACGGCGAGCCTGATCTTGGGTGTCATATGGGGGGTATGGCACCTGCCGACCTTCGTGATCCCTGGAACGCCACAGTACGGATTGCCGTTCGTGGCGTTCCTCCTACTGACCATCGAGTACTCGATCTTGATGACATGGGTGTTTCTCCACACGAGTGGCAGCGTGCTCATCGCCACCTTGTTCCACGGCGCCATCAACCTCTCTCAGGGCTTCTTCCTGGGCGCCGTTCCCGGAGCCACGAGGTACTGGTTGCTGAGCATTGTGTACGGTGTCGCCGCGCTCATTGCTGCCTTCGCCCTTGTACGCACCGCTCTTCGAAAGCCTGCAGCTGCGAACAAAGTCGAAGTCCGGGATGCTTAGTGTGCACTGAGTTTATCGAAGCGCTCTCTTACCCAATGTGCGCTGAGCCCGTCGAAGCGCGCTCATTTCCAGCAAGCTCACGCCTATATTTGAGCTGATGATCAACTACTACTGCTTGATCAACTTACCGGAGCCGCTGACATCCTGGGTGACCCGCGTGGGATCTCCGGTGTAAGTCAGCGTTCCGCTGCCGCTGATCCGCACATCCAGTGCATCGGACACCAGAACGCTCGCTGTGCCGCTCCCCGAGATGCCCGCGTTGACAGTCTTGCTCGCCAATTGATCGGCTTGGTACCGGCCCGAGCCCGAGATGTCCAGATCTTGATCATCAGCGGTGCCGCTCGCGGTGATCGTTCCTGAGCCGCTGATCTTAGTAGTGAGCTTGGGCGTCGAGAGGTTCGACACTCGGATGTTGCCGGATCCAGATAGGGTAAGACCAGTCAGATCCTTCACGGTCAGTGCGTAGTTGATCGGTTTGGTCGTGACAATTTCAGTGTTGCGCTTGGTACCGAGGACGAGTGTGTCCCCCGAGACCTCACTGGTCAGCAGCGGAAGAAGGTTGTCCTCAGCCGAGATCGCGAGCGACTCGGTACCCGTTTTCTCGATTGTGAGCTCTCCAGTTCCGCTGAGCTCGACCTTTGTAAACCCGGTGACCGGGCGCGATTCGCTGGCGAGCTGTCCCGAGCCCCTCGTGACAGAGCACGCCGCCAGCAACAGCGCGACGGTCAACAGGGCCAAAGCAACACGGAGCCGCATGGGGACTAAGTCTGCTGGCGTCCAAAACTCGCTGCAAGCAGTTGACTGCCTGTCCGCCGCCGCCAGGCTCTGCGGATGCCCTCATCGAGCGCCCGATCCGTGGTCGGTCACGATCTGGGCAGGGCCCACAGCATCAGAACTGCCCCCTTCGAGCTGCGCGGGCAAAGCCCATTTCAGAGCCGTCCGTGAACGCAGTAACCGCCGCTGAACAACTCGCCAGACGAACCGTGGACGCAGTAAGACGGTGGGAGGCGCAAGAAGGTCGGTCACCGAGCCAAAGACCTCTGCGACATAGGCGTCCTGCTCGGCGGCCTCGAGAAGGAGCTCGCTCCAGGCGTTGGACATCCGGATCGCAAGTGATCGTCTTCCAGGGACCTGTGGCAGCGCCAAGTCACTTCCAACCGCGAGATCCCAGGCAACATCGACGATCTTGCGGCACGCCTGTAAGTACCGCATAGCGAGTCGATTCTTCCTGCGCAAAAAGGCCCATTCCCCGAGGACGGCGTGGCTCGGCACCGACCAAGACGAGCTTGTCGTTTCCGAGAGCATTGCCCGGAATCTTCAGGTGTCGGCTTGCGTATCGAATATCGACCGCGAGCTCCTCCTCTGCTGGCGGGGTGAATCGCAATTCTTCTAACCAGGCGGGCAGCTGCCCGGCCCGGCCCGTCGCGATCACAACAAGATCGCTTCCCACGACAGAGCCGTCGAGCCGGACACCGGCCAGGCTCTGTCCGTCGTGGCCGGCGACGAGTCCTCGTACGGTGGTTCCGTCAACGATCGGCACATTCGGAATTGCGAGCACGCGGCGGCGGATGTGACCCTCGATGAATGGCCGGCCGGCGAGGATGTTGGTTGCCGAGCCGGCCTCCCGCGTCAGTTCGTGACCTGACAAGACGACTCTCATCTCCCGCTGCGAATCGCATCGAATTGCGCCTGCTGCGACTAGTTCGGCCTCGAATCCGGGTAGCAGGTGTTCGATGGCACGAAGGCCGCCGGGGAGCAGTGCGTGCACGTGTCGCCCCTGTGGCACGGCCCTACGGCCTACGCCGGGGGGAGGCAGGACCTCCCGCTCCAGAATCGTCACCCGGTGGTAGTAGTCCGCGACAGCCCTCGCGGCCAGCAATCCGGCCACGCTCGCACCCAGGACTACTGCGTGCTCGCCGATATTTGTCATAGTCAGAGCCTCGGTCGGGCCGGGCTTTGATTCGTCGGGGAAATCCCCTACTTGACAGAGCCGTGGCGCACAGCGTAGGCGGCTGCCTCGCTCCGGCGTCGGAGATTCAGCTTCATGAGGACATGACCGACGTGGTGTTCAACTGTCTTTGGGGTGATGTAGAGACGCGTCGCAATCTCGCGATTAGAGAGTCCCTCTGCGAGGAGAGCGAAGATTTCACGTTCGCGGGTTGTTAGCGCACCGAGTGCATTGGGACCACGCCGCGCGGTCCTCACGCCCAGCGTCCGTAACAGGGCCAAGGCGGCGTCAGCCTCTGGTGTTGCGCCCAACTCGGCGAAGGTCGCCAGTGCTCCTTTGGCCTCCTCGACTGCAGCCTCGCGGTCTGGATCTTGAATCTGCCGCGCCAGGGCAAGTCGGGAGCGGGCTGCCTCGTATGGCATCCCAAGCTCCACGAATACAGTCCGCGCGCGCTCCAGTTCCCCCGTAGCTTTGACGTCGCCAGCCGCGTAGAGTGCGCTGCCGAGGGCGTGGTAGCTCCGGCCCTTCATCATCGGTATGTCTGTGCTCACGGTCATCGCGACGAGCCGCTGCGCATCGGCAATGGCCTCTTCCGACTCACCAGCAGCAATTTCAAAGTCGATCAGCAAAGCCAACATCTGCGCGGCCTCCAGGCAGTTTTGTCTAAGGCCGCTCAGCCGCCGTCGTACGAGCCAGCAAGCGACCTCGAACTGTCCCTGAGCAGCCCGAATGGCGGCCAGCACAGCGCCAACGGCGCTGTATTGCTCGAACCCCGCGATCAGCCGCTCGGCCTCTTCGACCCGCCCCTGCGCTAGACGCAATGAGGCGAGGAGGGACAGCGCTTCGGCATGGAGAAGCGGCTCGACCAATGCGCCGACCGCCAGAACCTCGTTGAGCTCATCCTCGGCCTGCCCCCAATGTCCACTCAGAATGAGAAGCGCGGCGTAGTGAATGCGGCACGTCGTGTACAGGTGAGGTGAGCCGTACCGCTCGTTGAAGTTGGAGGCAGCCCGGATCCACTGTGCCGCGCGCTTGACGTCGGCTGCCCGGCTGCAGGAAATGATGGTCCGGCAACTCGCTAAGACGACGCTATCGAGAGTTTCCACCTCGCCGCCGAGGGCGCCCGCCATCGCCTCGTCAAGTAGTTCGGCACCATCGGAGAGTCGACCTAACTCGATCATCGCTGCTCCGAGCTCGCTTTTCGCACAGACATCGAGGTCGGCATCCCCGCTCACCAAAGCAATGTCCAACGCCCGTTGAGCCCACCGCTCAGCCGCCGCGGGATTCCGATCGTGATCAACCACCGCTCGACAGAGGAGGACCCATCCTTCCAGGCCGGTCAGCCCGTGGTCTTTGGCCAATCGGGACAACTTGGCCAGCCATCCGCGCGACGCGCTGGAGTTGCCGAAAGTCATGTCGTAGCCGAGGCAGAGGTACATCGCCGCGAAGAAGGCATGCTCGTGATCCCCGCTGCGCCGAAATACTCGGTACGCGCGTTCTTGAAGCCGGATCGACTCCGCCGGCTCACGGAGCCACCACAATGCCAGGCCCAGCCCAAAAAGAGCCGCGCCGCTCTCGCGGACATCTAGCGCCGCCCGGAATCCATCGCGCGCTTCGGCCCAACGTCCTGCGACGAGAGCCTCCTCGGCCGTTGCCAGTGGGGCGTCGGATTCGGACCCCGTCATTCGACGAGTCTCTGCCTTCGATAATGATCTTGTCCACGCCTTGCCACTATGAGACGGAATCCTGGTCCGACAGGGCCGAGTTCAGCGCATCGGAAAAGCAGAAACGGAGGAGTTGGAATGAACGCTTCCGTCGCCACACGCCAGCTTGACATTCCTGGAGCGAGCATCCATTACGAGGTGCGCGGTTCTGGGCCGTTGCTCGCGCTGATTGCGGCCGACGGTGGATTCGCTGGTGAGGCTCCGGCTTTCACCGAGAGGCCGCGCGAGGTATTGGCTGATTAGCCCCACCAGTTCGACGGCAGGTCTGCCACGCTTATACGACGACCGGTGACGGACGCTGGCGTGATCCGGACGTACTGGGAGCGATCACCCGGAGCCCAAGGCAGTAACGGAGTTTGATTGAGCTCGTGCAGGTCGCCGGGATCCACGACTTCCTGGGCACGACCGCTGACGACAACACTCCAGCCCGTTCTCTGGAGTTGATCAATTCCGTCTATCTCGAACGTGACCGGCGCGTCCCGTAAGGCACCTCCGAGCCTGCTGTCCGGGTCTGTCCGAACCACCAAAGTGTCGGCATCAACGAGATAGTTCAAGGGCATGATCACCGGCGGCAGCTCGATCCCCTCCACGAATGCCACACGACCGAAGTGATTCCGCTTGAGCAGGTCAAAGCACTCATCTTCGGCCAGATCCTCCATGCGGCTGTCCATCATTGGCCCTCCGATGCTCGTAAGGATCATGCCGACACCGCATCCCAGATCGCAAGCGGCGTTCTGAACGTGAGGACCTCAGGTGCCGGCTCATTGTCGTGCCAGCAGACTTTGGTATGTCGCGAGATATGTTGCATGGTGTCAAAGAGTGGGCGGAGCGCGCGATCTTGCTACAGAAGGAGTGAGCGCTGATGAGCGAGTGTTGCGACCGGCCTGGCTACCAGACCGTTTTCAGCGACCGGTTCGCGCGTCGGATCGCACGCACGTATCGCAAACGTGGGCTCAGTCGCACCCAGCTTCAAATGATGTCCTTTCTGACAGAGCACGGCATCCGAGACGCATCGGTCCTGGAGATCGGCGGGGGAGTGGGTGAGCTTCAGCTCGAGCTGCTCCATCGCGGCGCCCGTACTGTCACCAATCTGGAAATCTCGTCCGGTTACGAGGCGGAGGCGACAGCGCTGCTGGAGCACACCGGTATGGCTGACCGGGTAACGCGCCGGCTTCTCGATATCGCGACCTCGCCCGAGGAGGTGGAGCCTGCCGACGTAGTGGTACTTCACCGAGTTGTCTGCTGTTATCCCGACTACGAACGGCTGCTGTCTGCGGCTGCCAGCCACTCGAAGCGACTCCTGGTGTTCTCCTACCCACCAAGGAACCTCTTCACCAGGGCACTCCTCAGCGTGGAAAATCTCCTGCTCCGCGTACGCCACAACGACTTTCGCGCCTTTGTGCACCCGCCAGCGGCGATGATCACAGTGGCCGAAGCAAATGGGCACTCGGTCGGCTACCGTCATCGCGGACTCTCATGGCACATTGTCGGCCTCGAACGGTCAGCTTCAACTGTCTAGAAGCGGAGAGACCGCCTTCAACAGAAGGGACCATCGTCCTGCATTCCGCTTCTGAAGGCGTGCTGCCTGGTCGGGGCTGGTCGCATTAGGGAAGAATGTTGGCTCACTCGGGGTTGGTGCCATTTCGCTTCCAGGAGAGATCATGACGACTGCGCCATCCCCAGGCAGCACCGCTGAGCACGCGCGACTCGCGCAGGCTACTGGGCGGGCGGAGGAAGGTCTTTCCGATGCGAACCCATGGTACGAATGGGGTCCCTACCTCTCAGAGCGCGCATGGGGCACCGTACGTGAGGACTACAGCGACAACGGCGACGCCTGGAGCTTCTTTCCACATGATCACGCGCGATCCCGGGCCTACCGATGGAACGAAGACGGCATGGCCGGTCTGTCGGATATTCACCACGATCTGTGCCTCGCCTTGGCTCTTTGGAACGGTGTCGACCCGATCTTGAAAGAGCGCATGTTCGGTCTCACCGGTGCGCAAGGAAACCATGGCGAGGACGTCAAGGAATATTGGTGGTATCTGGACGGGCTGCCGAGCCACGCCAGGCTGCACTGGCGATATCACTACCCGCAGCAGCCATTTCCGTATCAATGGCTGATTGATGAGAACGGCCGGCGCTCTCGTGACGACCCCGAGTTCGAACTCATGGACACCGGCGTTTTTGATCATGGACATTACTGGAGTGTCGACGTCGAGTACGCCAAGGCGTCACCAACCGAGATTCTCGCCAAGATCACGATCAAGAACCATGCCTCCGAGGAGGCGACTCTCTCCGTTTTGCCGACTCTCTGGTTCCGCAACACTTGGGGTTTCACTGGCGGCGAGGCCCCAGCGCTTTTCCTGGACGGAGACGGCATCGCCGTTGATCATCCGCGTCTCGCTGGATACCGGCTCGATGCTGCTCCGACGCCGGAAGGCGTACGCCCGAAAGCGTTGTTCTGTGACAACGAAACCAACAATCCGAGGCTTTTCGGAGCCGCTCCCATCACCGATTACCCGAAGGATGGGATCAACGACCACGTGATCACTGGTGCGAACACCGTGAACCCGGACCAGCGGGGCACCAAGGCGTCCTGGTGGTACAAGATCACGGTTCCAGCCGGAGGCGAGGCCGAAGTCCGGCTCAGGCTGCACCAGCCCGATCAACAGCAGCCAACCGCCAACGATGTCTGGTACGGCAGCTACTTCGACACTGTCACGTCCGACCGGGAACGGGAAGCAGACGAGTTCTACGCCGCACTGGCACCAGATGACATCGATCAGGAAAGGATGCGGGTTCTGCGGCAGTCATCGGCGGGCCTGATATGGAGCAAGCAGATGTACCCCTACCGGGTGGCCCGCTGGCTTGACGGCGATCCAGGTCAACCACCTCCGCCGCCCGGACACCGATCCGGTCGCAACTCCGGATGGCGGCACCTTGATGCCTTCGATGTGCTGGCCATGCCGGATCCTTGGGAGTACCCCTGGTTTGCCGCTTGGGATCTCGCGTTTCACGCCATCACTTGGGCGCATTTAGACCCCGTGTTCGCGAAGTATCAGTTGCTCGTGTTGTTACGGGAATGGTTTCAGCATCCCAATGGGGCGCTTCCGGCGTACGAATGGAGTTTCGACGACGTCAATCCTCCAGTCCATGCCCTGGCCGCGCTTCGGGTGTTCGTCATTGACGGCGCCACCGACCTCGACTTTCTCGAGCGAGTCTTCCAAAAGCTGCTGCTTAATTTCACCTGGTGGCTCAACCGTGAGGACCCAGAAGGCAACAACATCTTCGGCGGCGGTTTCCTAGGACTTGACAACATCAGTCCGCTTGATCGTTCCCACTTGCCCCCAGGCGTGAAGCTTGACCAGGCGGACGGAACGGCATGGATGGCCTACTACTCCGTCGCAATGCTCGCCTTGGCCGTGCTTCTTGCCAGCCGGGACAGCGTCTATGAGGACATGGTGGTGAAGTTTCTGGAGCAACTGGTCCTCGTCATGGATGCACTAGAAGACTCTGGTAGCTACGACCCGGACGACGGATTTTTCTATGATCTACTCACCGACGCCTCCGGGAACCGGGAACCGGTCAAGGTACAGACCCTCGTCGGTGTGATTCCCGCCCTACCTGCCATGACGGTGCCCACTCGAAATACCGAACGAATTCAGCGCTTGCAAAAGCGATTTGCCCGCAGAATGGAAGCACAGAATCGGAAAATCTTGGACTGGCGGATGCGCGGATCCGGAAATAGCCGCCGCGGGCTGGTGTCCATCGTCCCACCCGAACAACTCAAGCGGATTTTCGCGACATTGTTCGACGAGGATGCGTTCTTATCTCCACATGGGTTGCGCGCCATCTCGAAGCGTCACTCCACCCCATATCAGGTGCCTGGTATGCCCGGTGCAACTATCGAGTACGAGCCCGCCGAATCTCACACGGCAATGTATGGTGGCAATTCCAACTGGCGCGGACCGGTGTGGTTTCCAGTCAATTACTTGGTCATTCGCTCGCTGATGCAGTACGACCAATTCTTTGGGCCGGAATTTACGATCGAGTACCCGACGGGATCCGGCGAGTATTTGGCCCTGCGTGACATCGCGGGTGACCTCGCCGACCGGCTGATCGGCATCTGGCTTCCAGGCCCTGACGGCCGTCGGCCCGTCTACGGCGGCGTCGAACTTATGCAGACCGACCCTGCCTGGAAGGACAACCTCCTGTTCTATGAGTACTTCCACGGCGACAACGGCGCTGGGCTCGGCGCCATGCACCAGACCGGTTGGACAGCCTTGGTCGCTGATCTGCTGCTCGACCCACCGCGTCGGGTACATCGGCTGATCTTCTATGACGATGCCAGCAGAACACCAGACGTGACACTGCTCGCCGCAGGCCCAGCCGGCTAGGGCCAAGGACTCGGGAGCGGCTTCATGCCATCTACTCTCACGGGCATCCCTCAGCCTTTTCTCTACGAGATCAACACCTGGCCCTGGCTTGAAGCCATCAGCAGGAACGAAGGAACCGCTGTTGATCTTGGTTCGGTTCCCGCTCGCTACTGGGATGAAATAGCCGATCTCGGATTCGACGGTGTCTGGCTGATGGGTGTCTGGCAACGCAGTCCGGCTGGCATCGCGATCGCATTGTCGAACGACAACCTCCGAGCCAGCTTCGGAGCCGCTCTTGCCGATTGGCGAGCCCAGGATGTCGTCGGATCCCCTTACTGCATACGTGACTACCGTGTCGATGATCATTTGGGCGGAACAAGTGGTCTCGCCGGCGCAAGGGAAGCTCTCGCCGCTCGTGGCATGGGCCTGATCTTGGATTTCGTGCCCAATCACGTGTCACCTGATCATCCATGGACCACGCTCAAGCCGGAAGTTTTCGTGTCCGGCACGTCCGCGGACCTGGAGAGGGATCCGGCGTCGTTTCTCGAGATTGGCGGACGATTCCTCGCCAATGGCCGTGACCCCTACTTCCCCGCTTGGCCGGATGTTGTTCAGCTCAACGCCTTCGCCCCGGCACTGCGCGCTGCGGTGATCGAGACGCTGATCGAGATTGCCGATCAGTGCGATGGAGTTCGCTGCGATATGGCCATGCTGGTCATGAATGACGTCTTCGCGCGGACCTGGGACGATCTTGTCGGACCGGCCCCGAGCACCGACTATTGGCCGACGGTGATCCCCGCAGTGCGACAGGCCCACCCAGGGTTCTTGTTCTTGGCCGAGGCCTACTGGGACTTGGAGTGGGCGTTGCAGCAGCAAGGCTTCGACTACTGCTACGACAAGCGGCTGTACGACCGCATTCTGCACGGCTCCGCCGAGCAGGTCCGGCTGCATCTGTTGGCCGACGACGAATACCAGCACGGGCTCGTGCGGTTCGTGGAGAACCATGACGAGCCGCGAGCTGCGTCAGCATTCGGCTCCACTCGGTCGCAGGTCACTGCCGTGACGGCGCTTACCCAAACTGGCGCGCGGCTGGTCCATAACGGCCAGATCGAGGGAGCAACCATGCATCTCCCGGTGTTCCTTGGCCGATATCCCGTCGAATCGACTGACCCGACACTGCTCGCGTTCTATCGGTGTCTACTGCCAGCCTTGGCCGACACTGCATTCCGGCACGGGCGCTGGCGACTCTGCGACCGGTCCGGATGGCCGGGAGATGACAGCTACAGAAATCTCATCTCCTGGTGTTGGGAAGGAGTCACACGTTGGCTGATCATCGTCAATCTCGGCGATGGCAGAGCCGCAGGCCGCGTAGGCACCCCATGGGCAGACCTGCGCGGTCACACGTGGCAACTCACCGACCCCACGCGAGAGATGGCATTCACGCGCTCCGGCGACGACCTCGTGGATGGGCTCTTCGTCGAGCTAGATGCGTGGCAGTGGCACCTTCTCCGCATCGATCCGGTCACGGATGAGTCGCCCACATGAGGTTGGGCCAAGGAAGTGGCGGAGGGCGACGCTCAGGCTAGGCCGACGGACTCAGTTACAGATGTAACTTGGAGTTTGTGACAAATAGTGCAGAGACCGAACGCGCTCGCTCCTGGGTTGTAGTGCTGGCCCGGCTGCCAACGGAACCAGCGCGCCATCGCATGGCGTTGTGGCGAGAACTTCGGCGCTCCGGGGCTGTCCCGCTGGGGCAAGCGGTCTGGGCGGTTCCGGACCTGCCTGCGGTGCGACCCCTGCTGGAGCGTCTGAAGGATCTGGTCGGTGCTGGGAATGGCACTTTGTTGGTGCTGGCCGCAAAAGGTTTCGCGGGCAGTGACGTCGCCCGGCTTGAGCAGTTGTACGTCGCCGCGCGCGAGGAGGAATGGGCCGAGTTCGACGCCGACTGTCGCAAGTACCTGGCTGAACTGGACAAAGAAGAGCGGCTCGGCAAGTACACCCTCGCCGAGCTCGAGGAGGAGGAGCAAAGCCTTGATCGGCTACGCCGCTGGTATCGCGAGTTGCGGAGCCGGGATCTGCTCGGCATCCCCGCGACTTCGGACTCGGCCGCGGCACTCAAGCAATGCGAGGAGCAGTTCGAGGCCTACGCAGATCACGTATACGTGGCTCTCAGCAGCCCAACAGGCTGATCATCGGAAATCCGCATAGCGGTGGATTGCCTGGGCGGAAGGCATTGATGTTCAAACCCAAAGACACCCTGGACCGGCTCTTTGAGATCGGCATCATTGCGAAGGGGCTCAACGGCCTTGCCGAGTTGGTCGGCGGCCTGCTGCTGTTGTTCGAGACCCCGGGCAGGATTCGGCACCTTGCCATGGTGCTGACCCAAGGAGAGCTGTCCGAGGATCCGCATGACTTTGTCGCTCACTACATCTTGCATACCGCCAACGGACTTACCGGAAGTGCGGTGCTCTTCGGTGCCGTCTATTTGTTGCTGCACGGTGGCGTCAAGGTCGTCCTGGTGATTGCGCTGCTGTTGAACAAGCTCTGGGCATATCCCTGCATGATCGTTGTTCTGCTGATCTTCATCGGCTATCAGCTGTATCGGATTGCGCTGGATCCGAGTGCAGGCCTGATCGCACTCACGATCTTCGATGCCGTGATTGTCACGCTGACCTGGCGCGAATACCGGCGGCAGCGGCGGATTCCACGTGATCGTTCACCCGGCACTGCATCCACCCCATCGACGGGAGCGGCGAAATCGTGAGGAAACCGGCGGAAGATCGACCGGCAGTGGCGGCTGAAGGTGCATCTGCTCGATGCCTCGGTCGACGCTGCGCTTCCATGGTCGCCGTGGCGTGTCGTCGTCGGATTCGGAGTTGTGAGCCTGGCCGCCGACATGGTTTACGAGGGCGCGCGCTCCGTCACCGGACCCTTACTAGCATCGCTCGGCGCGTCGGCAGTTCTTGTTGGACTGATCAGCGGTGCGGGTGAGGCAACGGCCCTGCTGCTACGCGTCGTCTTCGGATCATGGGCCGACCGCAGCGGACGCTACTGGACCCTTACCTTCGTCGGCTATGGCTTGACCGCGGTCTGCGTGCCGGCACTCGCGTTCACCCCGTTCCTTGCAGGCGCCGGACTGGTGGTGGCCTGCATCCTCATCCTGGGAGAGCGGCTCGGCAAGGCGGTCCGGAGCCCAGCCAAGACCGCGCTGCTCGCTCAGGCTGCCACCGCGGTCGGATTGGGACGCGGTTTCGGGGTATACCAGGCCCTCGATCAGACCGGTGCGGTTGCCGGGCCGCTGCTGGTCGCGGCAGTCGCGGCGGCAGCGGGGACGATTTGGCCGGCGATGGCGGTGCTGATCATTCCAGGGGCCGTCGCGATGCTCATGCTGCTTCAAATCTGGCGCAGCATTGCCCATCGTGTCGTGAGCGCCGATGACACGCCTTCAATAGAGAAGACCCCCGAACGTCGTGAATCACTGCTCTCGAAGGTGCACGGCCAGCTGCCCGGCGTGTTTTGGTTGTTTGCGGCTGCCTCCGCAGCTGTCAGCGCCGGGCTGGTCACTTTCGCCATCATCTCCTACCACCTCGCGCAGGATCACGTCGTAACCCTCGCCGCGGTTCCGGTGATCTACGCCGCTGCCATGGGTGCGGCAGCGCTCGCAGCGCTTGGATCCGGCTGGCTCTTCGACCGAACCAGGGGTGGCGCATTGCTCGGCCTGCCACCCCTGGTAACGGCCGTACCGGTTCTGGCCTTCGCCACGTCCCCGAGGGTCGCCATCATCGGAGCCCTGCTCTGGGGCGCCGCAGGGGGCGTACTCGACTCCACCGTCAAGGCGCTGGTGGCCGACCTGGTCCCGGCCTCCAGGCGTGCCACCGCGTACGGCGTATTCGCCGCTGTTCAGGGCGCCGCGGCCATCGCTGGAGGAGTTATGGCAGGCGCGCTGTATGAGCACTCGCTGCCGATCTTGATCGCGGCGGTCGCGGCTACCCAGACGGTCGCTTTTGTCTTGCTCATCGCCACACTGCGTCGGCACCAAAGAACGCAGATCTAGTGCTCCGCCAGAGCCGGATCGCCGACCCGCTAAGCCGACAGCTCCCGCCGCCACGTGGAGCTTGCGCCGGCACTAGTCGCTGTTACTATGTACCGGTAGTTGGTAACGCTGAGTAGCACTGGGGAGGTGTTCCGTGGGCAAGCAGATGACCGAGATGCTCAAGGGCACGCTGGAGGGCATCGTCCTCGCGATCCTGTCCATGCAGTCCGCGTACGGCTACGAGATCACGGCGCGGCTGCGGAAGCAGGGCTTCGCCGACATCGCCGAGGGCACCGTCTACGCCCTACTCGTCAGGATCGAGCAGAAACGCCTCGTCGACGTGGAGAAGATCCCGTCCGAGAAGGGGCCGCCACGCAAGGTGTATTCCCTCAACACTCAGGGACAGGAATACCTCAAAGAGTTCTGGAGGACCTGGAGCTTCCTCGCTGAACGGCTCGAACAGCTCCACGAAGGAGGCAAATGACCATGTTCTCAAAGCTCATCTCAAAGGCGGTCGGCGAGAAGCGACAATGGCGGGAATACAAGGCGCGCGCGAGACAACTTCCCGCGAGCTATCGCACGGCGCTCGATGCGCTGGAGCGGTACCTCAATTACTTCGGGACTGGCGGCGGCGGGACTGCGATCTACGAGGACCTCATCGACCTGTTCGAACAGAGCGCGGCGAACGGAACCCCGATCCGCCAGATCGTCGGAGAAGACCCCGTGGAGTTCATCGAGACGTTCGTCCGGAACTATCCGAAGGGTCAGTGGATCATCCGGGAGCGGGAACGGCTGACCAACGCGATCGAACGCGCCGCCGGAGAAACCACCGGAAGAGAAGAGAGCGCAGTCTGATGTGGACCGGCATGGTGCCGGTCGACGCGGAAGTTGTTTAGGCGGTTGAGCTGGTTCATGCCGCTGCTGCGCCCGTTCGGCCTGCCCCGCGGACGAATGCCGAACAGCAGGCGAACAGCAACATCGAAGTCGGCGTGATCTCCCGCGAGCGCGAGCTGGGCCCCGTGCTGGACGACATCACCGTCCCGGCGCGGTATGTGGTCGCTTCAGGGACGTCGTTCGGAAGCCGCGGTGATGAGCAAGAACGGAGACGCACCAGCCTCGATTCGGTGACCGCTTGCAACCCGAACATCCAAATCAGCGCGAAGGTCGCCGGCAACCATGGTGCGATCCTGCGCAGGGACTTCCCCGCCATTGCCGAGGCCGTACGCGAGACGTGGCCGCCCACCACCAGGAGGTCCGCTGAGCCGATGGACGGGCTCACGATCGGTCAGGTGGCATTCGCCGGCGTCACGGTGAAGACCGTGCGGCACTACCACCAGCCCGGGCTGATCGACGTTTGAACGCCCAGCCATCAACGTTTGTGGTCGAGCACTCGCCCGAGATCGCGAAAGTATTCAGTCATCGGTGCGCTCCTGATCATCGTGGTGATCTTGCTCATCGATCTGTCTGGTGAAGGCGTTCCGCCAGGTCGAGCCAGGTGGGAGTCCGCGGAGCAACGGTCGGTCTGGGTGAGGCAGAGCTGCGTGGACGATCGGTGGTAAGTGGGCCAGCGGCTTGGTCCGCTGCGCGTCTTTCCACTGTTGGCGGGCGCGGGCGTGCTCCTCGAGATTCAGTTCGTCGACCACATGCGCGACCGCCGCCAGGATTGAGCCTCGCAGTAGCCACGAGGACTTGTTCTCTTGGGTATCGACCATCATGAGCTCGGTTAGGACGGTCTGTGTCTCACGGAGGATGTCGAGGCTTTCATCAAGCGACCGCTCGGCTTCCTCCTCATGTTCCTCCACTTCGGCAAGGACGAGGCTGCCGAACGCGCGAATGCAGTCGGCGGCATCGTGCAGGACCACGGCAAACGCCGCCCGAAGCTCTTCACCGTACGGATCGTCAGGCCTGTCCTCGGTGGGAAGTTCGGTCAGCAGCACCGTGAAGAGGGAGCGGATCGCCAAAAGGCAGCTTTCCAACGTACGCAGTCCGCTCGCCAACACTGGCTCGATATCGGTGGTGCCCAGCGCTCGCGGATTGAGGCGGCGGCTGTCCTTCAACGAGCCGACAGTTTCGGTAGCCGACTTCAAGCGCAGGCCGCCGGCATGCACGCGGTCCAGCCAGTCCTGTACCTGTTCTCGGTTGATCGGCCCCATCGCGAGCGCCTGGCTTGCAGCGTCGAGCGGAGCAGCCGTCGCGTCAGCCGCGTCGATGATCGTTCGACTCGCCCGCCTCGTGGGCAACGCGGGCGGGTAGATCAGGTTGAATGCGACTCCGACGCCAGCGCCGATCAAGGTGTTCAACACCCTGATCTCGGCTGCCACATTCGGATTGGTGACGCCGAGGATCAACATGGCGCTGATCGGCGCCTCCATTGCCTGCTCGCCCAGTCGGAAGACCTTGGCCAGGATCAGCGAGGCAGCGATGACCGCGCCGAGGCTCCACCAGGTCAAGCCGATCCAGATGGATACCAACGTCGCGACCAAGACGCCCGCCAGGACCGCGCCCACCCGAACCGCGCCCATCCTCAGTGTGGAGAATGCCGAGGCTTGCATGACCAGCAATGCGGTAAGTGGCCCGGTCAGATCGATCACGCCACTTGTCAGCGACATGGTGAGCAAGTAGGAAAGCACGGCGGCTGTCGTCAGCCGGGTCACGTTGACGAGAGTCGGCCGCAATCGGCGCGGGACGTCTCGCCATCGTGTGGGCCGCCCAGGCCAGGCCAGACTGGCCAGACGTTGCCACCGGATGTAACGGAGTGCCGAATTGATCTTGCTCACCTGGGCCGCCTCTCGTTCATCGGCCATCTGGGGCCAGCCCAGCCAGCAGACCCCGTCGCCTCAAGCCCCCAGCTCAGGGTGGGTCGGACCTCGTCAGAAAAGTCAGCTGGGACGCACCCTCTTCGATGAGGCTGCTGAGCTGCTGGTTGAAGATGACTCCGTACTCGGCACCGATATGCGCTTCGAAACCGGCCTCATCGACGTACTGCTCGAATACGAAGAACTTACGCGGGTTGGCCTGTTCACTGTAGATGGTGAACTCAGTGTTGGCGGGCTCCTGCCGGACCTTTATGGCCAGGTTGGAGATCAGCGTCTCGACTTGAGATTCAGAGCCAGGTTTGGCAGTGAATTCGGCGTACAGAATCACGGGCACGTCCGACTTCCTATCATGCTCAGCCGTTAGGCTGACGACGCGGCTGCGTCCGCCGATGAAGTCGGGCCAGCCGTCTCCGGCCTTTGTCCGCGACCAAATCTCCCTTTGCACACTGCCGAAGCACAGTCATGCCCCGCCCCACCGGTTCTGAGACCAGTTATGTCCCGGGTCTTGACGGTGTTCGAGCGATCGCGGTGGCCGCCGTCGTCGGCTATCACCTCGGAGCACCGTGGTTGCCGGGCGGTCTGCTCGGGGTTGGCGTGTTCTTCACCCTCAGCGGCTATCTCATTAGGACGATCTTGCTCACGACATGGGAGCGCAGCGGCAATCTGGATCTGGGCCACTTCTGGCTGCGGCGTGCCCAGGCGCTGGTTCATCAACGACGGCATCCACTTCACGACGCGCGGCTACGCCGAATGTGGCAAGCGCACTGCTGAGGCGCTTGCCACGGCCTTTCCCAAGCAGGGGAGCAGCCCTGGCGAGTGCCTGATCAGGCCATGATTCAGTGTTATGACTAGCTCGAGCGACAAGTCCAACGTGCCGCGCTCATGCTCGGACGTGTTCCGGTTCTGGGTGTCGGTCGGGTCGGGCCTTCTGGTCGCAATCGTGTTCCAAATTGTGGTGGTTGCGCTGCAAATCACGGGGGCTCGGGCAGAGCCCACCGATGAGCAGTTCAATCTGGAGTTCGGATTCGGCGTAAGGCTCAGCGGCTGGATTGGGTTTGCGATCGCTTATCTCGGGCTCGGATTGCATGCCTTTTCCCGGTGCGATCGAAGCGAGCTGGTGCGAAGGGTGTTGGCAAAGCCATTGCCAAGGTCGCGTATCAATAGATGGTTGCTCGCTGGGGGAGCGGGCCCAGGCTGGCCGATCGTCATCGCACTGATCGCGTTCGTGACGATCATTACTGCAGTGCTCAGTCGGCGCCAGGCCAGCGACCTTGTCTTGGCGCTGGCCGCTGGAACGGTGGCGACCTGCTGGATGGTCATTACCTTCAGCTTCGCGTTGCTGTACGCCCGGCGGGACATTGAGCGCGGCGGGCTGAAATTCCCAGGCTCGGATGAGCCAGTGTTCACCGACTACAGCTACCTGGCGATCGGATGCTCGACGACATTCGCTACAACTGATACGGCCGTCGTCACCACTACCATGCGTCGACTTGTCAGCGTGCACAGCGTGCTTGCGCTGTTGCTGAATACGGTGGTTGTCGCAGTGTTGATAGCGATCATCGTCGACTAACAAAGGGGCGTGTAGGACACAGCAATCGACGAGAACGCCTCAGAGCAGGCGTCATCGACGGTGTCCGTGCCTTCAAGCCCACCGAACCCGGCCTCGAGGATCACCACTTGGCGCGTCCATCAAGCATGCTCCGGCTGGCCGATGCGGCCCCCACGGCGGAATGATCTTGGCGGCGCGCTTGATGCAAGGACGAGCTGTTCGCTCCGACGACTGCAGCAGCTTGCTCGCCATCAGATGCGACGGCATCTTGGACCGCTGGCCTATGCACTGCCCGTGAGAGAATTTGCCAGATATCGACTGTCGTCCGACGTCCACTCTCCCCGAACTAGCGAGCACATATGGCTGTAGACCTCAATACCTCTGCGGAGCGACCGGCCACCGCAGCAGAGCCTGCTGCGCATAGGGCCGCCATTGCTCAAGTGCTACGAGATGATCGCTGGCCTGACCGGCTTGCGACTGCGATGTTCGCGTTCGCTGCACTTGTTGTGGTCGCGACTTTCATACCGCCACTGAGACGGTATTTCTTGCAATGGCACGACGTCGTCTCGATGTTGACGATCCCGATCGTGCCGAATCTGGTGTACGCCGCGCTGCTCATCTCGGTCGGCGTTGCCCTGCGCCGTCGGCTGCGGGCTGCCTGGTGGATTTTCGTTATCTGGTGGGTCATCATTCCTCAGCTGGTGCGGATCTTTTCGATCATCGGCGGTGGCCCGCTGCTGCAGATAGCCGGACTTGTGATCATGAGCGCCGTTCTGGTGATCGTCTGGCGCGCGAGACCTCAGTTCCAGGCCCGTGGAGCACGGCGGAACCTGCTGGCCGCGATCATCTGTTTCCTGCTCGGCGGCCTCGTGATCTTGGTCCTCGGCACCTGGCTGGTCAGCACGTTCGGCAGGACGCCGGACCTGGAAACTGCGGCCCTCCACGTCCTAGACAAGATGTTGGGAGAGGTTGGCCTTACCGGCCCCGATGAGGTCAGCTCTCCTCTATGGGTCACCATCTTTTTGGACGTGCTGGGTGCGGTGGTCATCCTGACTTCCACGTATCTGCTCTTCAAGCCCCCAGGTCACACCCAGACCCTCAGCGCCGGGGACGAGGCCCGCGTCAGGACTCTGCTGCGCTCATTCGGCGAGTGGGATTCATTGGGTTACTTCGCTACCCGGCGAGACAAGTCCATCGTGTGGAACACGGGTGAGCCGGAAACGGCGCAAGCGGGCGTTTCCTATCGGGTGATCGGCTCAGTGAGCCTGGCCAGTGGGAACCCGGTGGGCGATCCGGAGCACTGGGACTCGGCGATCGAACAGTGGCGCGCAAAGGCTCGCGCCAGCGGCTGGTCGCTAGCCGTGATGGGTGCCGGCGAATTGGGTGCAACCGCGTATGCCGAGGCTGGGTTGACGGCGTTCGAGATCGGCGACGAGGCGATCCTCGACATGCGAACGTTCTCCCTCAACGGCCCAGGCATGAAGGCCGTCCGGCAGTCTGTCAGCCGGCTGCAACGTCGTGGGTACACCACCGCTGTGGCCCGTCACGGCGACGTGGACCCTGCCCACTTCGACGAGCTGTCCGCGTCCGCCTCCCGGTGGCGAGGAGACGGTGGCGACGAACGCGGCTTTTCCATGGCGCTCGGGCGACTTGGGGACCCATTGGACTCCCAATGCCTGCTTGTCGAGGCACACGACCCCGACGGCGCTCTGCGAGCCTTCCTCAGCTTTGTGCCGTGGGGCCGCAACGGCCTTTCCCTCGACCTGATGCGCCGCGATCCCACCGCCGACAACGGTCTGGTCGAACTGATGGTGGCCTCGCTGGCCGAGCGAGCTCCGATCTTCGGCGTCGGTCGCGTGTCGCTGAACTTCGCCATGTTCCGCGAGGCCTTCGAACGCGGTGCAGAGGTCGGTGCCGGACCGATTGCCCGCCTGTGGCGCCACGCGCTGCTGCTCGCAAGCCGGAACTGGCAGCTTGAATCCCTGTACCGATCCAACGCCAAGTACCAGCCCGAATGGCAGCCTCGATACATCTGTTTCGAGTATCCCTCGGATCTGCCGCGCGTCGGCACCGCCGCCGGCAACGCCGAAGGCTTCCTGACGCGCCCGTCGCTAGCGATGTCGAGCCGGCACGGCAAGGAACCAACCGCGGGGGCACTGGAACGGGCAGGCGAGGAATACGCCGCCGAGGTGACCGCAAACATCCCGGAAGAACCCGATGCTCTGGCTGAGGCCATGTCCGTCGAAGGACTGCCAGAGCAGGTCCGGGTACGCCGCGAGAAGTTGGACCGGCTGCGGGAGGAGGGCGTCGATCCGTATCCAGTGACCTTTCCCCGCACCCACACGCTTGCGCAGGTCCGCGCGGAGGCTGGCGAGCTTCCGCCCAATACGCGTACCGGTCGTCGGGCTTCGGTTGCCGGCAGGGTAATCCTCAGCCGTGATGGCGGCAAACTCTGTTTCGCTACGCTGCGCGACGGCACCGGCGACTTGCAGATCATGATCGCTCTCGACGCGGTCGGACCCGACATGCTCAAACACTGGCGGCATGATGTGGACCTCGGTGATCAGGTGGGCGTGACCGGCGAGGTGATCACCACCAAGCGCGGTGAGCTGTCCATCCGTGCCGAATCGTTCAAGATCACAAGTAAGTCGATCCGGCCCTTACCTGACAAGCACAAGGGCCTCACCGATCCCGAGGCGCGGGTCCGAGCACGTTATGTGGACCTGATCGTGAGACCAGAAGCCCGTGACGTGGCCTACGCCCGCGCCACTGTGGTCCGAAGCATTCGCGAGTCACTCCACGCTCGAGGCTTCACCGAGGTCGAGACCCCGATCCTGCAGTTGATCCACGGTGGCGCGAACGCCAGGCCGTTCGAGACCCACATCAACGCTTACGACCTCGACCTGTACCTGAGGATCGCCACCGAGCTGCACTTGAAGCGCCTGATAGTGGGCGGCATGGAGAAGGTGTTCGAGGTGGGTCGGCAGTTCCGGAACGAAGGCGTGGACTTCAAGCACAATCCTGAGTTCACCTCATTGGAGGTGTACGAAACCTACGGCGACTACAACACGATGCGGGTGCTGACCCAGGAGCTCATCCAGGAGTCCGCTACCGCGGTCCATGGCTCACCGATCGCGCGCAGGGCCGACGCCGACGGCAAGATCACCGAGTACGACTTCTCAGGCGACTGGCCGGTCAAGACAATCTGCGAGGCGGTCTCCGAAGCGCTGGGCGAGGAGATCACCGTCGATACCCCCACCTCGGTGCTGCACCAGCACGCCCGGGCGATAGGACTGGAGATGGAGCCACGCGCAAGCTGGGGGTATGTCCTCGAGGAGATCTACGGCGAACTGTGCGAAGGCCAAACCACGACACCGGTGTTCTACACCGATTTCCCCAAAGAGAATTCGCCGCTCGCACGTGAACACCGCGAAGATCCGCGGCTAGCCGAGAAGTGGGATCTGGTGATCTTCGGCGCGGAGCAGGGCACCGCATACTCGGAGCTGACCGACCCGCTTGAGCAACGGGAGCGGTTGGTAGCTCAGTCTCTTCGTGCTGCCGCCGGGGATCCCGAGGCGATGCAGGTTGATGAGGATTTCCTGCAGGCGTTGGAGTACGGGATGCCCCCGACCGGCGGTATGGGTCTTGGTGTCGACCGCCTGGTGATGAATCTGACCGGCCTAGGAATCCGCGACACGATCTTGTTCCCGCTGGTGAAGCCGCAGGCCTGAGCAACAAGGGGTTCAGATCGAGGCCGACCGAGAGATGGCGTCCGAGAGTCGGCCGGACAAGCCCTTGTCCTCTGCGATGTCTGTGCGTGCTGCAATGCAGAGATCTGGCCGGTCAGTGATGATGCCGTCCACCGCAGCATCCATGTAGTCGCGCATCTGTTGCTCGTCGTCGACCGTCCAGATGACTACGTTGTAGCCATCTGCCCATGCTTGTCGTACGAAGCGGCTGCTGTACGACTGCTGTTCGATGACGATGAAGTCCGCATTCACGTCGGGCACTCCACCGAAGTTGATCGGCACTATGAACCCCACCACCAGCTGCGGCCGCAGTCGCTTCAGCTCTTCCACCACCTCTCGGCTGAGCGTGTGATAGGTGTAATGCTCCGTCACTCCTGTCCGATCGAGCACGGCTAGCAGCCGAGGTATCAGATCCGGGGTTTCGCCACCGTGCAGCTTGATCTCCAGCAGTTGCGGCAGGTTGAGCTGAATGGAGAGCTGGATCCACTCCTCGAGCGTGGGGATCTTGGCCTCCATGCCTCCGGCCCGGACAGTGATCTTCGCCAGCTCTTCCTGGGTGAGGTCTTTGACGTTGAGATTCTTGCCTGACAGCCGTTTGAGATTCGTGTCGTGCATCACCACGAACTTGCCGTCCTTGGTCTCCATGACGTCGAACTCGACCCGGTCGGCTCCCGCCTTTGCAGCAGCTTGGAGGGCAGGAAGCGTGTTCTCCACTCCGCCTTGGATGAACCCCCGATGCGCCAACACCTCGGTCTGCTCGCTGTCAATCAGCCGGACCATGGTCTGGTGGTTCAGCACAGCGGTAATACCGAAGGCCACCGCGATGACCCCCGCAGCCAAGCCCCACAGCAGCTTCTGGCGCCGAGCGGTGACGCGTGACGGTTCAGAGTACGAGATGACGGTCGGGGCATGCTGATGATCTTCATGCAGGCGTCTCAACCAGTCGCGCATCATCGCGGTCAATGCCTGAACGATCATGATCGTCAGTAGTGCCGTGATCACGAATATGCCGATCTGCCAGATACTGAGTCCCACGGCGGCGAGCCACGGTGATGTGGCAGGGGCCAATAGGTCGGTCGCGATCGTGGGCGCCAAAGTGGCAGCGCCTAGAACCAGGCCGGCGGCTCCAGCCATGAAGGAGAGCACCACGAGCAAACCGACGATCCGAAGCGAGCGCCAGCGCGTCAGGCGCCAGCTGGTCACAAAGGCTTGCCACACTCCTGCTGACGTGGTTCCCAGTAGTGGAAGGGTGAAGATCAACCGCAGGTTCAGGTAGGTGATCACCAGCAGGACTCCGCTGTAGAGCAGGCTTCCTGATGGGCTCTTGCTCAGCTCCTCGCTGATGAACGGTGGTACCGCCACCTTCTTGGTCAAGATCGACGTCAGTCCGAGCTGACCGAGCGGCAGTAGCAAGATCAAGTAGACGATCATCAGCAACCCCTGCAGATGGATCAGCTTCTTCATCGTTTCCCAGACCTGGCGCAGTACGAGCCGGAACGATGTCGTGTCGCCGTCCTGATGGTGCGACGCCAACACGAATAAGGTCACCAGTTCAGCGATGATCGCGATCACGGCGACGATCGCGATGACCAGGAGTGTGACATCGGCCACCGGATTGCGCAGTACATGTGAGATTCGGTCATACGCGATGCTCCCCAGACCGGTTTCGACGAGCACCAACTGGTAGAGCAGCCGGATGACCGGAATAGCGACCAATATGAGGACTACCTGCATCGCGCCAACGACGAGGACATAGAACTGCGGACTTCGCCATGTCGTCCGATTCGCGATACCGATCGCACGGGAAATGCCCACTGGCTTGTCAGTGGGCTGGGGTGCTAGCCGCTCCTCAGTGAGGTCCGTACCCACGTGGCATCACTTGCGCGGACTCCGCCTCATCTGCAAATCATGCCAAGTCCGAGTAAATAAGGCGAAGTTGCTTGGCCGGTCGAGCTAACTGGTGGCAGGAGCCTTGCGCCGAATTCCGAAAAGGGTGAAGAGAAACGCGCCGCCAGCCGTGATCGTCAACAACACCAACCCGATGGTGTAGCTGTGCGCTGCCTCGTTGTAAGTCGCACCCAGCACAAGCGGTGGGAAGAAGCCCCCAAGCCCGCCGCATGCGCCGACGATCCCGGTAATGGCGCCGACACGTTCGGCTGGTGCCAGCTCCGCGACCCACGCGAAGACCCCACCGGTGCCGAGTCCGAGGAAGAGGGCCATCACAACGAACGACGTACCAGCGGGAATCTCCGGTGGCAGTCGGAGCGCGATGATCAACGCCATGATGGCCGCTCCGCCGAGAGCGATCGCGACGACGATACGAGGACCGATCTTGTCGGCCAGGATGCCGCCAATCGGTCGCGCGATCACGGCTGAAATGGCGAACCCAGCTGTTCTGGTGCCGGCGCCGGTCAGGTCGAACTCGTAGACATTCTTCAGATAGGTCGGCAGGTAGGTCGAGAAGGCCACGAAACCACCGAAGGCGACGGCGTAGAGGAATGACATCTGCCAGGTGAGCGGCAACTTGGCGGCAGCTGCCAGCTTGGGCACGACCGGTGCGAGGTTGGGCTTCCAGGCAGGCGAATCCCGCATCAGCAACCACAGCAGAGCGCCAACAACTACGAGGGCGATCGCAATAAGGACATGCGTCGGGACGTAACCGATGCTTCGCACCAGCCGTGGCGTAAAAAAAGCAGACAACGCAGTGCCGCCCATGCCAGCACCGAAAACTCCAGTCGCAAACCCCCGTCGTGCGGGTTCGAACCAGGCGTTGACGAACGGGATGCCGACGGCGAACGTTGTGCCGGCCAACCCCAGGAAGAAACCAAAAAGCAGCAACAACGCGTACGAGTTCAGCGATCCCGCGAAGGCAACCAGCAGCACCGGACCTGCTGATGCGAGGGTGAGGGTCGTGAACATAAGGCGTCCGCCATAGCGGTCGGTCAGAGCACCGACCGGCACTCGGCCGAGGGAGCCAACCAGGACCGGCATAGCCACCAACAACGATGCCTGGGTGGCGCTCAGCCCGAGCTCAGCGCTGTACCGCGTGCCAAGAGGCGCAATGATGTTCCAGGCCCAGAAGGTGATGGTAAAGCCGAGGAGTGCCAGGATCAGGTTCTTGGTCTGACCCGTCTGAAGCGTCGTTGCACTGGGGGCTGGGCTCGTCACGAATCGTCCTCTCCGGCTCAGGCGTCTGGAGTGCGGTCACGGGTGCCGACAGGGGCCCAGCCGCGGTGGGTCGGAGCGGCTCCCGGAGCGGGCAGATCATCACGGCTCCGGTAGACGATGTAGGGGCGGAACAAGTAATGCAACGGCACTGTGAAGGCGTGCACCAGGCGCGTGAACGGCCAGATGGCAAACAGCAGCATCCCGATCAGCGTGTGCACCTGGAAGGCCAGCGGAGCCGCGGCCATGGATTCGATCTTGGGTGAGAAGTAGAACAGCGAGCGGAACCACGGCGACACGGTGTCCCGATAGGTCATTTCCTGATGTCCGCCGATCACGCTGAGCACCGTGGTTGCCAGCCCGGCAACGATCGCTGCCACCAGGACCACATACATTGCCTTGTCGTTCTTGGTCGTGGCCATGAACACCGGACCTGTGGTGCGACGGCGGTAGATCAAGATCAAGATTCCCACCAGGGTGCAGATCCCGGCAATGGTTCCGAGCAGCCAGCGCGCTGAAGTGATAGAGGCCCTCGCTGACCCCAAACGCCTCGGTCCATGACTTCGGGATGACCAGGCCCGCCCAGGTGGCCGATGATCACGACCAGGATCCCGAAGTGGAACAGCGGGGAGCCGATCCGGAGCAGCCGCGACTCATAAAGCTGGGAGGAGCGGGTGGTCCAGCCGAACTGGTCGTAGCGGTAGCGCCAGATGAGGCCGCCGATCAGGATCGCCATCATGACGTACGGCAATACGCCCCACAGCAGGACATTCATCGCGAACCTCCCATCGGAAGGAGTCGAGGATCCTTCGGCTCCAAGCCGACCATCTCCGTCGGAGGGCCGGCAGCCGCCATCGCCATCACAGCCTTACGGTCGGCAGGTGAGGGGCCGGGCAGCGTGCTGCACACAGCGGTCAGCACTCCGGCGTACGGCGTGCCGCGTTCCGCGAGAGCCAGCCGGAGCAACTCCACGCTGCTCCGGTACTCCTGCAACAAGGCAGTCCCATCGACTGGGTCGACGATCGCCGCATACTCCAGCACCATCGGCAGGTAGTCGGGCAGCTCGCCCCAGGTGTCGACCAGGAAGCCAGAGCGGCGGTAGCGCTGTTTGAACGCGGCCAGTACCTCGCCTCGTCGCCGGGTGTCGCCATCGGTCCAGTACGACAGGTAGAGGCTGTGCTTTCGTGACAGATCGAAGACATCGACGTAGTGGGTCTGGATCGCTCGAGGGATCCGTGGAATCCCAGAACGCCAGCAACGGCTCAAAGCTCTCGGCCTGGCGAGGGGCCTCCTCAGCGAGGGCAGCCCGCAGCAAGCCCGACCTGGCGATGACGTCGCGTTCGGGATAGCCAAGGCAGACCGCGGCCGCCTGGCGAACCACCGGGATTGCCTCCCGCGCCGGGCTCTCACGCCGGCTCCTCGCGTTTCGGGAATATGCCCTCGGGTGTCCCCTTGCCGTCCCAGTTGAGCAGGTTCACCCGACCCTGGAGTTCCGCGCCGGAAACACTGACTTCGGAGGTCTGCCGTTGCCGCAGCGCTTGGAAGGTCTCAACGGCGACGGGGGACGGGCGGCCACTGGCCTCGCCAAACGGTCCTTGCTCGTACGGTCCGCCGTCGAAGTCGAGCGAGCAGCCAAGCTCCTCCAGCTCATGCGCCTGCTCGACGTGAGCCTTCGGGATCACGTAGCGCTCGTCGTACTTCGCAATCGCCATCAGGCGGTACATCTCGCGCATGCTCTGATCGGTCATGCCCACCGATGCGGCGATCGAGTCGTCCTGCGGCTGCTCCAGAGTGATGTTGCGCATGTGCGCCCGCATGGCTGCCAGCACCGTCAGCACGCGCTCGATCTCGCCGACATCGCCCGCGGTGAACAACTCGGCCAGATACTCCATCGGAATGCGTAGCGCTCGAATGGCACCGAACAAGACATCCGGAGACTCAGCATCATGACCTTGATCACGAAGAAGGTCGACGATCGGGGAGAGCGGCGGGATGTACCAGACCATCGGCATGGTCCGGTACTCCGGATGCAAGGGCAGCGCCACCTTGTAGGTCTTGGCCAGCGCATACACCGGTGAGCGCCGCGCAGCATCCAGCCAGTCGGCCGGGATGCCCTGCTGGCGAGCCGCGGCGACCACCTGCGGATCATTGGGATCCAAGATCAGATCCAGTTGCGCGGCGTACAGGTCCTTTTCGTTGGGTGTCGCTGCGGCCGCGGTTACCCGGTCGGCGTCGTACAGGAACAACCCGAGATAGCGCAGCCGCCCGACACAGGTCTCCGAGCACACCGTCGGCAGCCCGACTTCGATCCGCGGGTAGCACAGGTGGCACTTCTCGGCCTTGCCCGTCTTGTGGTTGAAGTAGATCTTCTTGTACGGACAGCCGGTCACGCACTGCCGCCAACCCCGGCAACGATCTTGGTCGACCAGCACGATGCCGTCCTCGGCCCGTTTGTAGATCGCACCCGAAGGGCAGGAGGCCATGCACGACGGGTTCAGGCAGTGCTCGCAGATCCGCGGCAGGTAGAACATGAAGGTCTGCTGGAAGTCGAACTTGATCTTCTCCTCGGACAGCTGCCGTACCCGCTGCACGATCGGGTCGAGATGTCCCTGTTCGCTGACGCCGCCGAGGTTGTCGTCCCAGTTCGCCGACCAAGTGATCTTGGTGTCCTCGCCGGTGATCAACGACTTGGGCCGGGCCACCGGAAAGTCGTCACCAAGTGGTGCATCGATCAACGTCCGATAGTCGTACGTCCACGGCTCGTAGTAGTCCGCGAGCTTGGGTTGCACCGGGGAGGCGAAGATGCCCAGCAGCTTGCGGACCCTGCCCCCGGCCTTGAGCTTGAGCCGGCCACGGCTGTTCAGGGTCCAGCCGCCCCGCCAGGTTTCCTGATCTTCGTAGCGGCGCGGATAGCCCTGGCCGGGCCGGGTCTCCACATTGTTGAACCACACGTACTCGGTGCCAGCCCGGTTGGTCCAGGCCTGCTTGCAGGTCACCGAACAGGTGTGGCAACCAATGCACTTGTCCAGGTTCATCACCATGCCCATCTGGGCCATGACTCGCATCAGTACTGGACCTCCTGGGAGCGGCGCCGGATGGTGGAGACGATGTCTCGCTGGTTGCCCGTTGGACCGAGGTAGTTGAACGCATACGACAACTGGGCATATCCGCCGATCAGGTGAGTGGGCTTCACCAGCAGACGGGTCACCGAGTTGTGGATCCCACCGCGACGACCGGTCGCCTCGGACTTCGGCACGTCGATGATCCGCTCCTGAGCGTGGTGGACATACACCACGCCCTCCGGCATGCGGTGACTGACGATGGCACGCCCCACCATGACGCCGTTGGCGTTCACACATTCCATCCAGTCGTTGTCCGCCACACCGATCGCAGTGGCGTCCGCCGGGCTGAGCCAGACGGTTGGACCGCCACGTGACAGCGACAGCATGAACAAGTTGTCCTGATATTCGGAGTGGATCGACCACTTCGAGTGTGGAGTCAGGTAGCGCACCGTCACTTGCTTGGCCCCGTCGGGGCCTAGAGTCGGCTCGCCGAACAGCCGGTGCATGTCGAGAGGTGGACGGTAGGTGGGCAGCGCCTCACCAAGATCACGCATCCAGTCATGATCAAGGAAGAAATGCATCCGGCCCGTCAGCGTGTGCCAAGGCTTCAAACGCTCCACATTGACGGTGAACGGGGCATATCGGCGGCCGCCGGTTTCTGATCCCGACCACTCCGGCGATGTGATCACCGGAACCGGCGCCTGCTGGGTCTGGGCGAAGGTGATCCTTTTCTCCTCCGACCCCTCAGCAAGATCAGCAAGGTGGACACCGGTGCGTTGCTCCAAGGATCTGAACCCCTGGACTGCGAGCTCACCGTTGGTGGTACCGGAGAAGGTGAGAATGGCCTCGGCCATCTTGGCGTCAGTGTCTATGGCTGGTCGTCCATCGGCCGCACCGCCGAGCATCACACCACCCGAGGCCGCCAGTTGAGCCAGTTGCTGGTCCAGCCGGTAAGTGACGTTCTTCACCGTGAAGCCGAGCTTGTCCGCCAGCGGACCGACAGCGGCGAGCTTGTCGGCGATGGCGGTGTAATCGCGCTCGACGATCTGGAAGCTGGGCATCGTCGTACCCGGCATGCCTCTGACATCTCCGCGCTTCCAGTCACGGACGATCCCATTCGGCTGGGCGGTCTCGCCCGGGGTGTCGTGCTGCATCGGAACGGCGACCAGGTCGTGCCGGGTGCCCAGGTGCGTTCTGGCCTGGCGTGAGAGTTCCCGGGCGATGAGGTGGAACATCTCGAAGTCGCTCTTGGCCTCCCACGGTGGGTCGATGGCGGGGGTAAACGCGTGCACGAAGGGATGCATGTCTGTGCTGGACAGGTCGTACTTCTCATACCAGGTGGCAGCCGGGAGAACGATGTCGGAAAGCAATGTCGTCGAGGTCATCCGGAAGTCCGCCGACAACAGCAGATCGAGCTTGCCCTCGGGAGCGTCGTCCCGCCAGAGGACATCATGTGGCCGAACGTCCGATGCTCCCTCCACAGCCATGACATTGGAGTGGGTGCCGAGGAGGTACTTGAGGAAGTACTCGTTGCCCTTGGCCGAGGAGCCGAACAGATTGGAGCGCCACAGTGTCAGCGTCCGGGGCCAGTTCTCGGGCGCATCGACGTCCTCGATCGACATCTTGATCGTTCCAGCGGCCAGCGCGTTCGCCACGTACGAGGCGACGTCGGGCGCCTCCCCCGCCGCGACTGCCGCCTCCGCTTGCTCCGCAACATCCAAAGGATTGACATTGAACTGCGGGTAGAACGGCATCCATCCCAGCCGGGCTGACTGGGCGATGGTGTCCGCCGTGTGCATGCCCGACAGGTGCCCTTCTGCCAGTGGCGAGGTAAGGGCGTCGGCGCCGTAGCCATCGAAGCGCCACTGATCGGTATGCATGTACCAGTACGCAGTACCGATCATGGTTCGCGGCGGCCGCGACCAATCCAGCGCGTTGGCCAGCGAGATCCATCCAGTGATCGGCCGGCATTTCTCCTGTCCGACGTAGTGGGCCCAGCCGCCGCCATTACGCCCCATGCTGCCGGTCAAGATCAACAGGCTCAGAATCGATCGATAGGTGGCATCCGCATGGAACCACTGGCAGATTCCGGCGCCCATGATGATCATGGACCGGCCCTTGGACTGCTCGGCATTCCTGGCGAATTCGCGGGCGATCCGGATGCACGCCTCGGCCGGCACGCTGGTGATCTCTGCCTGCCAGGCCGGCGTGTAGGGAGCCGTCGGGTCGTCGTAGCCGGTCGGCCAGTCTCCCGGGAGATCAGGTCGGGCGACTCCATACTGGGCGAGCATGAGGTCGAACACCGTGGTGACGACGTGATCGCCGATCCTGAGAATCGGGACGCCGCGACGGAGCACGGACCCCGATCCGTCGGCCGCCTCGAAGCAGGGGAGCAGCACTTCGACGACCTCGTCGTCGTCGACCTCGCGAATCGAGAGAGCCGGCGTAACGCCCCCGAGATCAAGATTCCAGCGACCAACGCCGGAGTCGGCGTAGCGGAACCCCATTGAGCCGTTGGGAACTACCGGCTTGCCGCTGCCGGCGTCCAGCAATACCGTCTTCCACGCCGCTTCGGGCGGGGACTTGCGCTCGGAGCCCGTCAAAGAGCGCCCTTCGGCAGGTTCAGAGCGCATCTCCAGATCGGCCGCGGTCAGGAACTTGCCCGGCACCAGGCCGCCATGCTCAGCGTTCTCAGTCAGTGTGATCAAGAAGGGCAGGTCGGTGTAGGTCTTGACATAGTCGGTGAAGAACGGCACCTGCCGGTCGACGAAGAACTCCTTCAAGATCACCTGGCCCATCGCCATGGCCAGTGCGGCATCTGTGCCGGCCTGCGCCGGCAACCACTCGTCGGCGAACTTGGTGTTGTCGGCGTAATCCGGGCTCACGGTGACGATCTTGGTACCGCGATAGCGCACTTCGGCCATCCAGTGCGCATCGGGAGTCCGGGTCACCGGAACGTTGGAGCCCCACATCATCAGATACGTGGCGTCCCACCAGTCACCCGATTCCGGTACGTCGGTCTGATCACCGAAGACCTGCGGACTCGCCACCGGCAGGTCGGCGTACCAGTCATAGAAGGAGGTCATCACTCCGCCGATGAGCTGGGTGAACCGGGTCCCAACGCAGTGGGAAACCATCGACATCGCAGGAATGGGTGAGAAGCCGGCGATCCGGTCCGGCCCGTAGGTCTTGATCGTGTGTACCTGGGCTGCGGCGATCATCTCCACGGCCTCGGCCCAGGAAACTCGTACCAGGCCACCTTTTCCGCGTGCCTGGTGGTAACGACGACGCCGCTCGGGATCGTTGACCACGTCCGCCCAGGCCAGGACCGGATCCTTCAGCCGTTCCTTGGCTTCGCGATACATCTCCAGCAGGACCCCGCGCGCGTACGGATATCTGACTCGGGTGGGGGAGTAGGTGTACCAGGAGAAGGCAGCGCCGCGTGGGCAGCCGCGGGGCTCATACTCTGGTCGATCGGGGCCGACGGACGGATAGTCAGTCTGCTGCGCTTCCCAGGTGATGATCCCGTCGCGGACATAGATCTTCCACGAACATGACCCGGTGCAGTTCACACCGTGGGTGGACCGCACTACCTTGTCGTGGCTCCAGCGATCCCGGTAGAAGACATCGCCCGCCCGGCCGCCTTTGCGGAACGCCACTCGACCGTCGTCGGATTCCTCCCATCGAGTGAAAAACCGGCCGAGCTTCAATAGGGCGTCGGACGCTGGGCCATCGACGCCGGCGGCGACCGGGGTATCCATGGAACCGACCATAGGGATCCCAATTCAGTGGGCGCAAGTGACCAATGTCCCCTCCGACAGGGGATTCATCGCACAGTTACCCTCTGAAGCCGGGCATCATCAAACCGGATGGCCCCTGAGGCCCGCGCAGCGGGCTGCCATCGGATTCGCCCTGGCCGCAGCGCAGTGTGTATCTTGGTCCGTTGGTGCCGCCGTCGCGCGGCATTTACGCGCCCCTATAGCTCAGCAGGCAGAGCGTCTCCATGGTAAGGAGAAGGTCTGCGGTTCGATTCCGCATGGGGGCTCGGCCTCCGTCTCCGGTGCCACCGCGCACCGGCGGAATATGCAGCCCATCCGGGCCGTTGCCCGACCGGGAGACTGGTAGGGGAGACCACAGCGGGATAGCTCAGGCGGTAGAGCAAGCGGCTCATAATCGCTGTGTCGCGGGTTCGAGTCCCGCTCCCGCTACCGGCACGACCAGCACTGACGAGGATTTGAGGACACGACCATGGCCAGGACCGTAGATGTGCGGCCGAAGATCACACTAGCTTGCACGCAATGCAAGTCGCGGAACTACATCACCAAGAAGAACCGGCGCAACGATCCGGATCGCCTTGAGCTGAAGAAGTTCTGCCCCCGATGCCGAACGCACACCTCCCACCGCGAGACCCGCTGACCGGACTGAGCCATCCGGACCTTCCGCTGATCGGGCTTGCCCACGGCAGCAGACACCCGGAGGGAGGGCGCGGCATCGAGCGGCTGATGGCCGATGTTGGCGGGCAGGGAAAGATCACCGCGATGCCGGCATATCTCGACCTCGCGGAGCCCGATCTCAGCGCAGCCGCTCACCAGCTCGCCAACGCTGGCCACACGACGGCAGTGGTTGTTCCCCTGCTTTTCACCGAGGCTTTTCACGCGACCGTCGATGTCCCTGAGACGGTACGTGATGTCGTTCAGGCCCTTCGGTTCGAGCTTGTGGTTGCCGACATCCTCGGTACCGGCGACGATGTCGCTGACCTGCTCCGTCGCAACATGGGTGAGGCCGGTATCGGCAACGATTGCTCGGTGCTGCTGTTCGCCGTCGGGTCGTCCAGGCCGCCCGCAAACGAGGCGGTTGTTGATCTTGCGGAGCGGCTCGCTCAGGGCCGTCGCAACCCGGTACGCGCTTGCTTCGGCACCTGCGCGCCAAGCGTCGCCGACGTAATCGAGGGCCTGCCCGAGCCCATCGCAATCCTGCCGCTGTTCCTTGCCGAGGGTCTGCTGCTTTCATCGGTGCGTGCACTGGCGGCGGGGCGCGGCTGGCGAATGGCCGAGCCGCTGGGGGAGCGAGCGGCGGGTCTCGTCCTCCAGCGCTACGACAGCGCATCAGCTCGCCGATTTTGAGCTGCTCGCGCAATGTTCGATTGCTCGCTCCGCTCGCGAGGATCGCGCTTTTGGAGCCGCTGCCTTCCTCACTCGCTCGCAGACGAAAAGCATGTCTGCTCGCTCATTCGTCCAGGACACGGCGCGCCAGCCTGGCTCAGCACGGCAGCGCGCGATTTCCCGACGCTCGCAGCTAACCGGGTCAGTTAGCGTTGCTCCATGGCCATCACCGAGGCACATGCTGGCCGCCGTTACCCGCCTGGCGATCCATATCAGGTGTCGGCGGCGAAGATTGCCGAGTTCGCGACAGCCTTGGGCGACGACAACCCGCGATATCGCAGCGACTCGCCGACTGCTCCACCCACCTTTGCTGCAGTCGTCTCGGCCCATGCGTGGGACCAGCTCTTCGGCGACCCGGAGCTGGAGCTGTCGCTAGATCGGGTGGTGCATGCCGATCAGCGATACACCTTTCACCGACCGCTCCGGTCCGGTGACGTGGTGATCGCGACGCTCGTCATCGACAAGGTGCGGATACGTGCGGGTTCAGAGCTCGTCTCGGCCACTGTCGACATCTCAGGTCGAGACGCCGAACACATCTGCACAGCGCAAGCCACGTTCTTCCACACGCGCGAGGTGCCGGCGTGAAGGCCGCTGTGGTCGAAGGCCTCGAGATCGGCACACGGCTTCCGTCTCTCACCGTCCGGTTCACCAGGGAACGGCTAGTTCGTTACGCCGGCGCGTCAACCGACTTCAATCCGATCCACTACTCGGAGCACTTCGCAAGGCGGGTTGGGCTGCCCGGCGTTATCGCTCATGGGATGCTCACGATGGGAACGGCACTTCGGGTGGTCACGAGCTGGATAGGAGATCCTGGCCGGGTCACCTCCTATTCCGTCCGGTTCACCAGGCCGGTGGTGGTGCCCGACGATTCGGACGGGGTTGAAGTGCAGTTCAATGCGAGTGTCGCAGCGATTGAAGGATCGCTTGTCACCGTCAGCATCGAAGCGGTCTGTGATGGACAGAAAGTGCTGGGCGCCGCTCGAGCCGAAGTTGATCTTGGCGTCCGAGTCCCGCATCGGGATCAGGAAAGCTGAGATGAGTCTGACAGAACGGGCGGCTGACCTACTGCTAGCTGATCACACAACGCTGCGGGTCGGCGGCCCGGCACGGCGGATGATCACGGTCGAGACAGAGTCCGAACTGGTCGAGGCGGTTCGAGACTTCGATACCTCTGAAGAACCGGTGCTGGTCCTGGGCGGTGGCTCGAACTTGATGGTCGGAGACGCCGGCTTCGACGGCACCGTGATCGAAATCGCCACGCGTGGCGTTGCCGAGGACACCACGGCCTGCGCAGGCGCAGTGATCACCGTGGCAGCCGGCGAACCATGGGACCCGCTCGTGGAATACGCCATCGAGCGCGGCTGGGGCGGCTTCGAAGCGATGTCAGGCATTCCCGGCTTGGTCGGCGCGACACCGATTCAGAACGTTGGCGCGTACGGGGCCGAGGTCAGCGAGCTGATCTCCATGGTGCGCACGCTCGACCGGTTGACCGGGCAGCTCAAAACGCTATTTCCGATCGAATGCGGCTTCGGCTACCGAACCTCGCGTTTCAAGTCTGACCCCGGACGCTTCGTCGTGCTGTCGGTGAACTTTCAGCTGCCCCTCGGTGCGATGTCGCAACCGATCCGGTATCCCGAGCTAGCGCGGATTTTGGACGTTGAGGTAGGTCAGCGTGTTGCAGCGGCAGAGGTACGCGAGGCGGTGCTGGCGCTGCGCACGGCGAAGGGCATGGTGCTCCGGCAAGATGATCATGACACTTGGAGCGCCGGATCCTTCTTCACCAACCCGATCCTCAGTCCGGCCATGGCTCGCACGTTACCCGCAGACGCGCCACGGTTCAGCCAGCCCGGCGGCATGATCAAGACCAGTGCAGCATGGCTCATCGAACAGGCAGGCTTCAGCAGGGGCTACGGCCACGGTGCCGCCCGGCTGTCTGGCAAGCACACGCTGGCATTGACCAACCGGGGTGGAGCCACGACGGCGGATCTGCTGAGCTTGGCACGAGAGATCAGGGACGGGGTGACGGCGAGGTTTGGAATCGAACTTGTCCCCGAGCCAGTCCTGGTGGGGTGTGAACTGTGAGCTTGGCGCGGTTTGTCGTCTGGGCACCACGACGGTCATCGGTCGCTTTGATGATCAAGAAGGTCGGCGAGACCACGCCGGTCAAGGTGGCCATGAAAAAGGACGAGGAGGGATGGTGGCGTCCAGCGGAGCGGGTGCCGGCAGACGGCATCGGCGAGTTCGACTACGGCTACATCCTCGACGACTCCGACACCGTGCTTCCGGACCCACGGTCACGCCGGCAGCCGAATGGCGTACATGGATGGTCCCGGACTTTCGATCCGGACGAGTTCATCTGGTCCGACCAGAAGTGGACCGGCAAGCAACTTGCAGGCTGCATCATCTACGAACTGCACGTCGGAACCTTCACTCCCGAGGGCAACCTCATGGCAGCGATTGACCGGCTCGACCACCTGGTGGAGCTCGGGGTCGACTTCGTCGAGCTGATGCCGGTCAATGCATTCAACGGCCCACACAACTGGGGCTACGACGGTGTGTTCTGGTACGCCGTACACGAGGGGTATGGCGGTCCGCTTGGCTACATGCAGTTCGTCGATGCCTGCCACAAGGCCGGTCTCGGCGTGATCCAGGACGTGGTCTACAACCACCTCGGTCCCAGCGGCAATTACCTGCCACAGTTCGGCCCCTACCTGAGAAGCGACGCGGGTCCCGCGAGCTGGGGAGATGAGCCGAACCTGGATGGCGAGGAGTCCGACGAGGCACGCCGCTACATCATCGACAACGCCCTCATGTTCCTCACCGAGTATCACGTCGACGGGCTGCGCCTGGACGCTGTGCACGCGCTGCACGACACACGTGCAACGCACCTTCTCGAGGAGTTGAACATTGACGTCTCCGCACGCAGCACCTTCCTGCGCCGACCGATGCCGCTCATCGCCGAATCAGACTTGAACGACCCCCGGCTGATCACCGCGCGAGAAGGCGGCGGCTACGGCCTGACTGCACAGTGGAGTGACGACTTCCACCACGCCCTCTACGTGAGCTTGACTGGTGATACCAGCGGCTATTACGCCGACTTTGACTCCCTCGCAGCACTCGGCAAGGTGTATGAAAGCGGGTTCTTCCATACCGGCACCCGCTCGAGCTTCCGCGGCCGGACCCATGGGCATCCGATTGACACCTGGCGTACCCCAACCTGGAGATTGGTCGTCTGCTCGGACAACCATGATCAGATCGGCAATCGCGCCAAGGGTGAACGGCTCTCCAGCAAGATCAGCCCGGCCCAACAGGCTATCGCGGCAATGGTGACACTGCTCAGCCCGTTCACTCCGATGATCTTCATGGGCGAGGAATGGGGAGCCGCGACGCCCTGGCGGTTCTTCACTTCGCATCCTGAGCCTGAGCTGGCCGAGATGGTTCGGGCCGGCCGGCTCGAGGAGTTCGCGCAAATGGAGTGGGACACCAGCGACGTCCCCGATCCGCAGGATCCCCGGACCTTCGAGGTATCCAGGCTGGACTGGTCGGAGCTCGAAGAGGCCCACCACGCCGAGTTGCTGGACCTGACCAGACGGCTGATCAGCATCCGACGCACCTATCCAGACTTCACCGACCCGGGGTTCGACGCGGGACGGGCGCGGTCGAATGACGAGGGGGGCTGGCTCTTGCTGGAACGTGGCGACATGATCATGGTGGTCAATTTTCGCGACCGCCCGACCAAGGTAGACCTGGGGCGCGCGGTCGAACCGGTGATCACCATTGGTGAGGTCGAGATGGCTGACCACGTTGTTCGGCTTGGACCGCACAGCGCAATGGCGGCTGACGCCACCGAATATCGGATCTTCGCGGCTCCCCGACATACAGCCGCCATGCTCGGCGGCAACTGACTCTGCGACGACTGCCACTCTTCGGACAACTAGACTCGCGCACGGCCCAGACCCAACATCCGGAGCGGAAATGACGATGCCACTGTCCGATCTCAGTCACGCCGAGCTGGCCGCGCTGCACGAGGAACAGACCTCGGCGTACAACGAGTTGCTGGCCAAGGGGCTGAAGTTGGACTTGACCCGTGGCAAGCCATCGGCTGAGCAGCTGGATCTCTCCAATGAGCTGCTCACGCTACCGGGGGAGGGCGCCTACATGGACTCGACGGGCACCGACTGCAGAAACTACGGCGGAACTCTAGGGCTACCGGCGATCCGAACGATCTTCGCGCCGCTCCTCAACGTCCCGGTCGACCAGCTTGTCGCGGGCGACAACTCGAGCTTGTCGATCATGCACGACTCTCTCGTCTATGCCCTCCTCAAGGGCACCGTCGACTCGGTTGAGCCATGGTCGAAGGCGCCGATCAAGTTCATTTGTCCGGTGCCTGGTTATGATCGCCACTTTGCACTGTGTGAGCAGTTCGGCATCGAGATGATCTCTGTTCCGCTCAGCCAGAATGGGCCCGATCTCGACCAGGTGCAGCAGCTGGTCGCCAACGATCCGTCGATCAAGGGCATGTGGATCGTGCCGATGTACTCCAACCCCACCGGCGCGATCTATGGCGAGGAAGTCACCCGCGCACTGCTTGAGATGCCAGCAGCGGGGGACTTCCGAATGTTTTGGGACAACGCGTACGCGGTGCATCACCTGACCGATGTGGAGACTCCCGCGCTCGATGTTCTCGCGATGGCGGCGGAGGCCGGCCATCCGAACCGAGTGTTCCTCTTCGCCTCGACGTCCAAGATCACCTTCGCTGGCGCTGGAGTCTCGTTCTTCGCGAGCTCGCCCTCGAACGTTGATTGGTACCTGAAATGCCTCAGTAAGCGGACAATCGGGCCCGACAAGATCAATCATCTGCGGCACGCACTGTATCTGAAGGGTGCCGACGGCGTGACTGCGCTGATGCATCTGCATCGCGAGATTCTGGCTCCCAAGTTCGACCAGGTGACATCAATCCTGAGTAAGCGCCTCGGAGACTGCCAGGCGGCAACTTGGACCGAGCCTGATGGCGGGTATTTCATCAGCCTCGACGTGGCCGATGGCACCGCGACTCGCGTGGTGGCACTGGCCAAGCAGGCAGGGATCGCGCTGACGGGAGCTGGTGCGGCCTTCCCCTATGGTCGAGACCCACGCGACCGGAACATCAGGATTGCGCCC
The DNA here is from genome assembly GCA_963836855.1 of uncultured Actinomycetota bacterium. GTDB lineage: Bacteria > Actinomycetota > Actinomycetes > Propionibacteriales > Propionibacteriaceae > Microlunatus. The sequence continues at coordinate 209,496 of CAWILN010000005.1, forward strand.
AGCTTTCCCTCACCTGAAGAGGTTGCCCTGGCTATCGACGGGCTATCCACCTGTGTCCTGCTGGCCGCCAGCGAGAAACTCCTCAGCGAGTCCTGACCTTTTGCGCCTGAGATCTGCGCCTCAGCTCAGCAGCACACCGACCGCCAGGCCAAGCATGACAAATGCTGAGCAGAGGGAGATTCGCAGCTGCCCTCGACTGGTGCGAAGCAGCCGGCCGAGCAGGCTGCCGCCTCCGGCTAACAGCACTTGCCATACGGCAGATGCACCGAACGCGCCGAGCGCGAAGAGCGCCACGGCTAGCCAAGAGGGGCCTCCTTCACTCGAGGATCGGCCGAGAACGACCGCGGCGAACGTGACCACGGTGGCCGGATTAATCGCTGTAAGCGCGACCAGGCTGAGGTAAGCGCGGGCCGGAGTTAGTCTGCTCGGCTGGGCGCGGGCTTGGATATCGCCGCGATAGCGACGAAACGCCGTCCGCATGGTGTGAACCGCAACCGCCACCAGGGTGATAGCCGCTGCATAGGTCAGCCAGCCAGAGACCCCGCTGAGCATGGCCTGCAGGCCGGTCCCACCGGCCGCGGCCAGAATGGCGTAGGCACCATCGACCGAGGCAATCCCAAGGGCGGCCGCTAGGGCGGTCGCAGTGCGCTCACGCGCAGCAAGCCCGACGAGGTAGCTGCCGACAGCTCCGATAGGCATTGCGACAGCCAGGCCGGCCACAGCGCCTGAGAGGAAGTAGCTGATCACGACCAGAGTGCACGGGCAGCGACGGTCATGACCTGCACCCTCTCAGAGCAGGTACTCGAGGACAACCGATTTGCCCGCAGCCGAGTTGGTTTAGAGTCACGCCATGTCCGACGGTTACGGCGTCCAAATCCGCTCGGTCCCGGCGGACCAGGCCGCAACGGACGCCGTCCCGCTATCGCAGGTCGTCCTGCAACACCATTGGACCGAGGGCGTCCAGATCGACGCACAGCCGCTGACAGGCGGTCACCTGCTGCACCTCGCGGTCGCTGGCTGCATATTCAACGACCTCTACCACGTGGCGGCCGACCGCGGGATCCGGCTGACGGACGTACGCGTTTCTGCCACCGGCGGCTTTGAGGGGGAGGAGCCGACCACATCCACAGGGATCACCTACCAGGTGTCCGTCTCCGGTGAGGCCTCCGAGGAGCAACTCCAAGTGCTTGTATCGGAGGTGGAAAGGATTGCTTCCATCCCCGACGTGCTCCGGCGGCAAACCGTCGTCTCGCTCTCAGATGTGAAGATCGACGCAGCCCGCTAGCCTCTGGGGGTTCGACTCTCGTCTCAATCCTCAGTTAGACTCTCTTGTCTTGGTGGCAAATCACCATTGTTTTAGTGCGCCCTCGTACGGGCACGGATACAAGAGCATCTGGTGGAGGGCTTCCGGAGGGCAATAGCTCAATTGGCAGAGCATCGGTCTCCAAAACCGAAGGTTGGGGGTTCAAGTCCCTCTTGCCCTGCAGGTGCAGACCAAAGTAGATCAAGCCAGGAAAGGTCGTAGGCGTGGCAGAGAAGGAAGAGGTAGAGCCGACCGCTGACGCGGACTCTGCCGAGTTGTCCGCTGCCACTGAGACGAGCGGAGATCTCGAGGACCGGCAGTCCGAGGTAAACGGCAGCGAGGTGGCGAAAGAGACGGGCGGCAATTCTCAGTCTGGGAAGGTCTTAGAACCAGCCGGTGTCGGAGCGGAGACATCGGGTACCAGCGCCAAGAGCGAGCAAGCACGCCGTCCCGGGCGGACCCCGAAAGGCGCCCCGACAAACAAGCGCGATCGGCCTGCCAAGCGGGAGCGTACGACGCCGATCAAGTTCGTCCGGCAATCCATCGGTGAGCTGCGCAAAGTCGTCTATCCGACAGGGCAGCAGCTGATCAACTATTTCGTTGTGGTGCTGGTCTTCGTGCTCTTTGTGATCGCCTTCGTGAGCCTGCTCGATCTCGGCCTCGGCTGGGCAATCTTCAAGATCTTTAGCTGATGACCGCCAACGAACAAAGCAACGGAGATATCGACGTGCCCGAGAACTTTTCAGCCGAAGAACCGCAACCGGATGCGGAGCCGCTGGAAAGCCCTGCATCTTCCGCATCAGTGGGCTCCCACGAGGATGACTTCGACGTCGACCTGGGCAGCTATACAGCGAGCCACGAGGACGATGTCGACATCAACCTCGACTTTGGCGGCGCCGCCACTGAGGAGCGGCCTGAGGACGATTTCGAACTTGACTTCGGCAGCCTCGCGCCGAGCGAGGAACCGGAAGTAGCCGAGCCTGAGCCCGACGAGGAGTCCGACGCCGGTCAGGACGCCCTCGAGGCGTTCCGGTCAGAACTGCGGGCCAAGCCAGGGGACTGGTATGTCGTCCACACCTACTCCGGCATGGAGAACCGGGTGCTGCAGAACCTGGAGAACCGAGTGTCCTCGCTCAACATGGAGGACTACATCTACGAGATCGTCGTGCCGACTGAGGAGGTCACCGAGATCCGTAACGGTCAGCGCAAGCAGGTGAAGCGTACGGTGCTGCCCGGCTACGTCCTGGTGCGCATGGATCTGACCGATGAGTCCTGGTCAACCGTTCGCCATACTCCTTCGGTCACCGGCTTCGTCGGACACTCCAATTCCCCCGTGGCACTCAGCCTCGAGGAGGTGGAGAAGATGCTGGCGCCCGCAGTGGTCGCCGCGGCAACTGCATCCAGCGAGGGCCCGACCCGCCGAAAGAAGAAGATCGAGGTTGCCGACTTCGCTGTCGGTGACTCCGTCATGGTGGTCGACGGGCCGTTCGCGGGTGTCCACGCAACTATCACCGAGATCAACGTGAACAACCAGCGGCTCAAGGCACTGGTGGAGATCCTGGGTCGCGAAACCCCGGTCGATCTGACCTTCCCGCAGATCCAGAAGGTCTGAGCATCACGACAGCACACTGCCCACCACGGTCGGATTGACAACGACACAATCACAAGAAGGATTTAGAAAGAGATGCCTCCCAAGAAGAAGAAGAAGGTTGCTGCGCTCGTCAAGATTGCCTTGAACGCAGGCGCCGCAACGCCGGCTCCGCCGGTCGGCACCGCCCTTGGTCCGCACGGCGTCAACATCATGGAGTTCTGCAAGGCGTACAACGCGGCAACCGAATCCATGCGCGGCACCATCATTCCGGTCGAGATCACGATCTATGAGGACCGCACGTTCACCTTCATCACCAAGACCCCGCCGGCGGCCGAGTTGATCAAGAAGGCTGCCGGCGTTCCGAAGGGTTCGGGTGTGCCGCACCGTGAGAAGGTTGGCAAGATCAGCCGCGGTCAGGTGCGCGACATCGCCACTACCAAGTTGCCCGATCTCAACGCCAACGACATCGAGTCAGCCATGAAGATCGTCGAAGGCACCGCCCGGAGTATGGGGGTAACGGTCTCTGAATAGACGAGAACACTGATCTTTCGCGCCGCCGCACTGCAGGAGCAGATGGTGAACACGCTTTTCCGTTCACCAGATGCGACGAAGGCGGCGGGTTCGAGCGAAAGATCCAGCGAGCGGAGCGAGCAAATTAGACACCGTGGGAGAGCCGGCGCGGCTCTGACCACAACTGGCCTCCAACAATTGGCACTGAAAGGACCAGCAATATGAAGCGCAGCAAGTCGTACGCGGCCGTCGCGGAAAAGGTCGCAGGAAAGGTGTACCCGCCTGACGAGGCGTTGGCTTTCGCCAAGGCCAACAGGAAGGCAAAGTTCGACGAGACTGTTGACGTTGCCGTACGGCTGGGTGTGGATCCTCGGAAGGCGGATCAGATGGTCCGCGGCACTGTGAATCTGCCCAATGGCACAGGAAAGACGGCACGAGTACTCGTCTTCGCTACGGGAGAACGGGCCGATGCCGCGAAAGCAGCGGGGGCGGATGAAGTCGGCTCCGACGAACTGATCGACAAAGTCTCGAAGGGCTATCTGGACTTCGACGCCGTCGTCGCCACCCCGGACATGATGGGCAAGGTGGGTCGCCTTGGCCGCATCCTCGGCCCGCGCGGGCTGATGCCGAACCCGAAGACCGGAACAGTCACCATGGACGTCGCGAAAGCGGTCAGTGACATCAAAGGCGGCAAGATCGAGTTCAGGGTCGACCGACACGCGAACTTGCATTTCATCATCGGCAAGGCGTCTTTCAGCGCCGAACAGCTGTCACAGAACTACTTCGCTGCGCTGGACGAGATTGTTCGGTTGAAGCCCAGCGCCGCCAAGGGCCGCTACCTGCGCAAGATCACGCTGTCGACGACGATGGGACCCGGAATCCCGGTGGACACGAACAAGACGCGCCCGGAATCCTCCTAGTCTCAGCCCACACCACCAACTAGCCGTGATCGAGGACCGGGTCGGTCTGCTGTGAGGTCATCCGCATGTTGGTGCTGAGTTGGTTGGGCGCCATTGTCGCCTGCTTGGGGTACGGGGTGTCCTCCGTTCTTCAGTCGGTCGCCGCCAGGCGCTCCGCCGAAGTGGTGGGCCTGACCGGGATCGTCCTGATCATCAAGCAGGTGCCCTACCTGCTGGGTCTGGCCGCCGACACAGCGGCGTTTGCCGGCAATGTGCTGGCTCTGCAGCGGCTTCCGTTGTTCCTGGTCCAATCGATTGTCGCCGCCAGTGTCGGCGTCACCGCCGTGATCGCGAGTCTGCGCGGCGCACATCTGTCGTGGAAGGACTGGGCCTCCCTCGCGATACTCGGTCTCGGTTTGGTTCTGCTCTGCGTGACCGCGGTACCGACTGCCGCCACGCAGATTCCGCTGGTCGACGACTGGATCATCCTGCTGGCATCGATAGCGCCGCTAGTCGTTGGGCTCATCGGATTCCGGATGAAGAATCGCGCATCTGCCATCGTCATGTCGTGCGCCGCAGGTCTTGGGTTCAGTGGAGTGGCTCTGGCCTCGCGCGGCATTGGCGCAGCAGGCATCTCGTGGTCTCTGCTGTCCGACCCACTGCTGTGGGCCATCATCGTGCACGGTGTCATCGGCATTGGCTTCTTCACCGTGGCGCTCCAGCGCGACGCCGTCACGTTGGTCACCGCTATCACACTGGTGTTCGAGGTGGTCGTTCCTTCGTTGATCGGCATCATGCTGTTTGGAGACTCCATCGCCACTGGCTTCACGCCGCTCGCAATCGCTGGATTCGCGCTTGCTATTGGCGGAGCTTCGCTGTTGAGCCGCTTCTCTGAGTGATTGGTCGGGATCGAGTCAAATCAGGCTGCAGCGCTGGCAGCCGTAAGTGCTGCGCCGCTGAGCCGATAGACGGTCCACTCGTCCATCGCGACAGCTCCTATGCTGCGGTAGAAGTCGATGGCCGGTTGGTTCCAATCCAGGACGGCCCATTCCAGCCTTGCGTAGCCGCGCTCGACCGCCAGCCCTGCCAGAGACATCAGTAACGCCTTGCCAAGCCCTGAACGGCGGTACTCCGGCACGACATAGAGGTCCTCGAGATAGATCCCGTGGACTCCTTCCCAGGTAGAGAAGTTCCGAAAGTAGAGCGCAAAGCCGACCACCTGCTTGTCACTCTCGGCTACCAATGCGTACGCCGCCGGCTGTGGGCCAAAGAGTGCGAGCCGGAGCTGCTCGATTGTGGTTTTGACCTGGTGGGCAGCACGTTCGTATCTGGCCAGGTCGACGATCAGCTGCTGGATTCGGTCGAGGTCAGATTCCCGGGCCTCGCGTACGCCAGGATGCATCGACCCATCCTCACAGCAAGTGGTCATAACGACATGGATCAAGCGGAATCCGCCGCCGTCTGTGACCCGGTCTGTGCCGGCCCAGACGTAGCAGCAAGCGGGACGCTGAGGCCTTGCTGATTTGGCTGGCACTTTGTGCCACCGGTACAGTGTTCGCTGCCGAAGACCGCTGGTTGGTCGAACCGTCAGGCTCGACCCGAAGTGTCCGTACGAACACGACGGACGGCCCGCGCAGGTGACTAAGAGTGTCGTGGAAGACGTGAGTCTTCCGGTTGCCCTTTGCTGCCGTGCGCACGCAAAGGGCGTTCTCGTTTCGACAGCCAGCCAGCCCTTCGGTGCGCTGCATACGCAGCATGTGACGAAGTGGAGGAAGCAAATGGCGAGGTCGGACAAGGTAGCCGCCGTAGCGGAGCTGGCTGACAGGTTCACCAACTCGGCCGGCGTGGTGCTGACCGAGTACCGCGGACTGTCGGTGAAGGCGCTCATGCAGCTGCGCCGCTCGCTCGGCAACGATGCCAGCTATGCCGTCTCCAAGAACACACTGACAACCATCGCGGCACGCGAAGCCGGTCTTGACGCGATCCAGGAACAGCTTGTCGGTCCGACGGCGATTGCCTTCATCAACGGGGACCCGGTTGTAGTGGCGAAGGGCCTGCGCGACTTCGCACGCACGAATCCGCAGCTTGTGATCAAGGGCGGGGTGCTGGACGGCAAGTTCATGAGCCCGGACGAGGTCAGAAGACTGGCCGAGCTTGAGTCGCGGGAGGTCCTGCTGGCCAAGGTTGCCGGTGCTCTGCAAGGAGTTCTGCAGCAGGCCGTCTCCCTGGTGGCTGCACCACTCTCCAAGAGTGCCCGGTTGTTTGCTGCCTTGGAGCAGGCGGCCGGTGACAACCCGTCACTCCTTGCATCAGCGGCCGAGGCGACTGCGGAGCCGTCTGGCGAGGAGCATGCAGCTGAGACGACCAGCGAGCCAACGAACGAAGAACTCACTGCCGAGGTGACTCGGGAGGCACCGAATGAAGAACTCGCTGCCGAGGTGACTCGGGAGCCAACGAATGAAGAACCCGCCGCCGACGCGGCACCACACGCAGCGGCAGCTGCATCTGACGCGGGTACCGCACCCGCGGCAGAACCACCGGCAGCACCCGCTGCGGAAGACAACTAGGAAGGACCCCCATCATGGCGAAGCTCAGCACTTCAGAGCTCCTCGACGCTTTCAAGGAGCTGACCTTGATCGAGCTCAGCGAGTTCATCAAGGAATTCGAGACCACCTTCGGCGTCACCGCGGCAGCTCCTGTTGCCGCTGCCGCTGCCCCGGCAGCCGCCGGTGGCGACGCAGGCGTCGTCGAGGAAGAGGCCAGCGACGAGGTCGATGTCATCCTCGAGGCGGCCGGTGAGAAGAAGATCCAGGTGATCAAGGAGGTGCGCTCACTGACCAGCCTTGGGCTAAAGGAGGCCAAGGACCTGGTTGAGGCCGCGCCGAAGCCCGTTCTGGAGAAGGTCAACAAGGAGACTGCGGACAAGGCTCGCGAGGCCCTCGAGGCCGCCGGCGCCACCGTCTCCTACAAGTAGCCGCTTGATTGGTCGTCGCCGAGCAGCGCTCGCGCTGCTTGACGACGACCATGCTGTTGCTATCTACGTTGTCGGTGGCGAAGGCTAGCGTGCCAATCGTGGATGTCGCCCTGGGCTTTCGGCCGCATACCGGATGGACCGTTGCCGTCGTGGTCGGCGGTGATGTGGGGTCGCCACAGCTGGTCGATCGCCGAGTGCTTCCGCTGACCGACGAGGACCACATACCTGCGCAGATCTATCACGCTGCGGTCGGACTGGAGCTCGCAGCGGCCGAGAAACTGATCCGCCGCGCTGAGGAGATCGTGACCCAAGTCACTGAGCGGGAAGTGGCCCGCTTCCTCGCGGCACTGCGCAAGATTGGACACACACCGCTGATTGCAGGGATTGCTACGACCGCAGGTCAACGGGAATCCGTGTACGCGCATCCGGGGGGCGGTCAGCATGCCGGCTATCGGGTACGTCCTCGGCGCGCACGTGCGCATGCACGCGGCCGAGGGTGAGCTCTATGGTGACGCGCTCGCCGACGCGTTGGATGACGCTGGGGTCATGGTCACCCGCGTCCATCCTCGAGAGGTCACCGCGGTTGCGGTTCGCGGTTTGCAGCGGGATGCGCAGTCGCTGCAACAGACGGTCAACGCGCTGGGTGTTCGGCTCGGACCACCTTGGCGTAAGGACGAGAAAGAAGCCACCCTGCTGGCATGGGTGACGCTCGCCGATCGACGGTCAACGACCGCGTGACATGCGGCTGGATCAGTGCTGCTCAGTGAGCGGGAACTCGACCCCAGTGAGATTTTCGGAGAGCGTCCATAGCCGCTTGGCCATCTCCACATCTGAGGCAGCGGCGGTGCGGCCGACCAGTCTGGGATAGCCGCGGTACTCCCCCAGACCGTCTGGACCGACATAGCTGGCACCAGGAAGATCCTGGCTTGCAGCAAACAATGTCGGTCGTGCTCCGGCCTCGTCACTCTGTGCGAAGAGCCGGTTGCCGATTGCCGACAGCCGGTCCTCCAGTCCTCGCTCGCTATGGAACTGAAGGTTTGTTGCCGTATAGCCCGGATGGGCTGCAAGGGCACGGACGCGTGAGCCGGCAGCGGTCAATCGCCGCTGCAATTCAAGCGTGAAAAGCAGGTTGGCCAGCTTCGACTGCTGATATGCGGCCCAGCGGTTGTAGCTTCGTCTTTCCCAGTTGAGGTCATCCAGCGAAATCCGGCCGCCACGGTGCGCGCCTGAAGCAACCGTTACCACTCGATCAGTGATCTGCGGCAGCAGCAAGTTGGTGAGCGCGAAGTGGCCGAGGTGGTTCGTACCGATCTGCAGCTCGAAGCCGTCCACGGTACGCCGCTCAGGTGTTCTCATCACCCCTGCGTTGTTGATCAGTACGTCGACCTCGCCCCGCCATCCGTTGGCAAAAGCGCGCACCGAGGTGAGATCGGCAAGATCCAGTTTGCGGACCTCACAGGCGCCGGGAATTGACCCTGCGGCCGCCTCTCCTTTCGCCATGTCGCGTACGGCGAGCACTACCCGAGCACCAGCTTCGGCGAATGCCTGCGCTGTCGGAAGCCCTATGCCGCTGTTGCCGCCGGTGACGATGACGGTGCGACCGTCCTGAGTAGGCAGGTCTGCCGAGGTCCATCCAGTTGAGGTCACGATCTTGAATGTAGATGGGCCGGCCACGTTGTTGCCACTCGTGCAGCGATTTCCGTCGGCGAAACTGCAGGCGGCAGGGCTGTTTGCCATCGCCCAAAGAAAGCGGTCACGTACGACTTGATCTTGCGCGAAGATCGGGGTCGTACGTGACCGCTTTCAGGGGGAGGGACTCAAGCTGAGTTCGATCTAGGTCATGGATCCCTGAGTTCGAAGCCTTCGACGGCGGTAAGCGGGACGCAGATTATCGACGTTGGTACCCCAGGAGGCCACTCCTCCTGGAACGCCGTCTGGTCGATAAGCGGCTCCTGACCGTTTCCGGCTAGGGCAGCCCTACCGATGACCACCACAGTCTCGCGATGAGCAGCGGGGGTGCCACCATCGACGTCGAGGCTGACTTCAGCACCCGGTGCGTAGTGCACGATGTCGTTGTAGTCAGGCAGCCGCACCAAGATCTGATCTCCGGCGACTGCGTACGAAACCACGACCGAGCGAGGGCCCTTACCCGACTGATATCCCAGCCGCCCCTCATGATGGCTGCAGAGCCATGCCTTGCATTCGTGCGGCGAGAGCCTGCGAGTACGCGCTCCCGGCGACACGCGACCGCCGAAAGTAGGCATGATTAGTCTCCTCGAATCTCCACCCTTATCTGATTGTGGGCCTTACCAAGAACCTTCCGCTAGAGGGGCAGGGTCCCAAAGAATCGGGACTAAAGTCCCATCCTCGGCAGGAGAAATTGCCGGGCAAGGAGTTGTCGCGCTGTTGTCAGCGGCCATCGGCTAAAGGTGGGCGCGACTCGAGCGCGCCACTAGCGCACGCCCGGTTATTCGGCGGGGAATGATCTGAATGAACACGTTCCTGATCCCGGAGGCCCACGGAACAACACCGCCGACGGTCCACATGCGTACGAGCTGGTCGGGCTCGGCGACCCCTTGCGCCCGGCCCTGCACCACCACGCTCCATCCCTGGCGGCTTTCCTGATCAAGCTCATCGATCTCCAGCGCGACATCAGTGGGACGGACCAGCTCTGACAACACCCCGTATGGCGAAGTCCGGAAGATGATCGTCCCGTCGTACCAGGCATAAGTCACCGGGAGGATTTGCGGACCATCCGCGGCCTGCCAGGCGACCCGCCCGATGCTCTGACTTTCCAGCAGCTCCTGGCAGCGTGCCGGACTGATCGGTGCAAACTCCGGGGGCGATCCCTGGTCACCGAACCCCTGCTGCGCCACCATTACTGCTTTCCGGCGGTCGCGGGATCGACCTGATGGGCAATCTCGGCTGCCCAGGCATGGATTCGGTCCCAGTCCCGAAAGTCGCCAGAAAGGGGTCCCTCGGCACTCATCCATCGGCTCACTGGACCGGCGGCATGGTCGATATCAAGGCGGCCGCCGAACGTGACCGGGGCCGGTAACCCGTGACGAACGGTTATTCGTCCAACAGCCTTTGGCGCAGGCACCTGTTCATCGACCGCACCTTCACCGCATGGGCCGCTGTGAAACAGCCATGTCGTTTGTGGGTCGAGTCCGTGCGCGTGGCGCTTGAGGTATTTGGTTGCGGCCTTGAGCCACCGTCGGGTGTAGATCGCGCTGCCGATGATCACTCCGTCGAAGCCCTCAGGGTTCACATTGTCCGTACAAGGAGCGACGACGACATCCATACCGAAGGTCTGGAGCTCACGTCCAATTGTCTCGGCGATCTCCTGCGTTGAGCCCATCCTGCTCGCGTATGTCACGAGCACCCGCGCGCGCTCGGCCATTGCGCCTCCTTCGTGGGTTACGTCAATGCATTATCAGTCAAGTGCGCATGGTGTAGCCACACGAGAGTCCAAAGTCCCGAGCTGTCGTGACGGAGGAGGACCGTGCCCTTGGAGGCCCTCGAACAGCCTGCGCACCGCATCTCCTGGTCGACCCGCGCGCCGGATATTGCCCCTTGTCGCGCAGCCCACGAAGAGTAAGATCTCTGCCAAGGCAGTCGCCGATTTGACTGCTCTGCTTTGTGCTGCGCACGGTACTTGACTTGAGCCATATCAGCGTCTATATTGGGGGTTTGCCCTCGCCATCTGTCGACCCGTCTCGCTTTGACACGGGTCGTTCAGCATGCGTAGAAGCATTTTGCTCCTCCACTGAGAGCCTTCGGAAGGACACAGGAGTTGGCCGCCTCGCGCACAGCCTCAAAAACCAGAGTTGCATCCCCTACCGGCCGAATCTCATTTGCCAAGATCGCCGAACCCTTGGAAGTACCAGATCTGCTCGATTTGCAGATCGATTCATTTGACTGGCTCATCGGCAACGATGCTTGGCGCGATCGCGTCGAGACCGCGTTGAACCAGGGCCGGACAGACATCAACACCAAGTCCGGACTCGAAGAGATTTTTGAAGAGATCTCCCCGATCGAGGACTTCTCCGGCACCATGTCGCTCTCGTTCCGGGATCACCGATTCGAGCCGCCGAAGAACACGGTCGACGAATGCAAGGAGCGCGACGTCACCTACGCCGCGCCACTCTTCGTCACCGCCGAGTTCATGAACAACGAGACGGGCGAGATCAAGAGCCAGACGGTCTTCATGGGCGACTTCCCCCTGATGACCGACAAGGGCACTTTCGTCATCAACGGCACCGAGCGGGTCGTTGTCTCGCAACTGGTGCGCTCGCCTGGCGTCTACTTCGAGCAGACCACGGACAAGACCTCCGACAAGGACATCTTCACCTGCAAGATGATCCCGTCGCGTGGTGCGTGGCTCGAGTTCGAAATCGACAAGCGGGACATGGTCGGCGTCCGTCTTGACCGGAAGCGCAAGCAGAACGTGACGGTGCTGCTCAAGGCACTCGGCTGGACCGACGCGCAGATTCTCGATCAGTTCGGCAAGTACGAGTCGATGCGCCTCACTCTGGAGAAGGACCACACCACTACTCAGGACGAGGCGTTGCTTGATATCTACCGCAAGCTGCGTCCCGGTGAGCCGCCGACCCGTGAGGCCGCGCAAGCCCTGTTGGAGAACTACTACTTCAACCCAAAGCGCTACGACTTGGCCAAGGTTGGCCGCTACAAGATCAACAAAAAGCTGGGTCTGGAGCTGCCGTTCGACCGTACGGTGCTGACCATCGATGACATCGTCGCTGCCATCCACTTCGTGGTGGCCCTGCACGAGGGCACGGAGACTCTCGAGTCGCCCCGTGGCGAGCTGCTCGTCGAAGAGGACGACATTGACCACTTCGGCAATCGCCGGTTGCGCACCGTCGGTGAGCTGATCCAGAACCAGCTGCGTACCGGGCTCGGGCGCATGGAGCGGGTGGTTCGGGACCGTATGACAACCCAAGACGTCGAGGCCATCACGCCGCAGACCTTGATCAACATCAGGCCGGTTGTCGCGGCGCTGAAGGAGTTCTTCGGAACCTCGCAGCTTTCTCAGTTCATGGATCAGACCAACCCCATTGCTGGCCTGACGCACAAGAGGCGGCTCTCAGCGCTCGGCCCCGGCGGGCTGTCGCGGGATCGCGCGGGCATGGAGGTCCGCGACGTGCACCCGTCGCACTACGGCCGCATGTGTCCGATCGAAACTCCTGAGGGTCCCAACATCGGACTGATCGGTTCCCTGGCCTCCTTCGCCCGGGTCAACGCCTTTGGTTTCGTCGAGACCCCTTATCGCAAAGTGGAGAAGGGTCACGTTACTGACCAGATCGAGTACCTGACCGCCGACGAGGAGGACCGGTACGTCAAAGCTCAGGCCAACGCCAAGCTAGACGACAAGGGCCGCTTCACCGAGGATCGGGTGCTGGTCCGTAAGCGTCATAGCGAGATCGACACGGTGCCGCCCAATGAGGTGCACTACATGGACGTGTCACCGCGGCAGATGGTGTCCGTCGCAACGGCGATGATCCCCTTCCTCGAGCACGACGACGCGTCACGTGCCCTCATGGGCTCGAACATGCAGCGCCAGGCGGTGCCGCTGATTCGGTCGGAAGCCCCCTTTGTTGGTACCGGTATGGAATACCGCGGCGCAGTGGATGCCGGTGATGTGACGGTCGCAACCCAGGCCGGCGTCGTCACCTCGGTGAGCGCTGATCTGATCGACGTCACTCAGGACGACGGCACGTTCAAGACCTACAGGTTGAGCAAATTCCGTCGGTCGAACCAGGGCACCTGCATCAACCAGCGTCCGCTGGTAACTGCTGGCCAGCGAATCGAAAAGGGGACGCCGCTCGCGGATGGTCCTTGTACCGATCACGCCGAGATGGCTCTCGGCCGTAACCTGCTGGTCGCGTTCATGCCGTGGGAGGGTCACAACTACGAGGACGCGATCATCCTGAGCCAGCGGCTCGTCCAAGATGACGTGCTCACCTCAATCCACATCGAGGAGCACGAGGTCGACGCTCGCGACACCAAGTTGGGCGCCGAGGAGATCACTCGAGACATCCCCAATGTCAGTGAAGAGATGCTCGCCGACCTTGACGAGCGCGGCATCATCCGGATTGGTGCCGAGGTTTCAACCGGCGACATTCTGGTTGGGAAAGTCACCCCAAAGGGCGAGACCGAGCTCACGCCAGAGGAGCGGCTGCTGCGTGCGATCTTCGGCGAGAAGGCGCGGGAGGTCCGTGACACCTCGCTCAAGGTGCCGCACGGCGAGTCCGGGACGGTCATTGGCGTACGCGTCTTCGATCGCGATGCTGATGATGAGCTTTCCCCCGGGGTCAACCAGCTGGTCCGGGTCTATGTGGCTCAAAAGCGCAAGATCCAAGACGGCGACAAGCTCGCCGGGCGTCATGGCAACAAGGGCGTCATTTCCAAGATCTTGCCCATTGAGGACATGCCGTTCCTCGAGGACGGAACCCCTGTCGACATCGTGCTCAACCCGCTGGGTGTGCCCAGCCGGATGAACGTCGGCCAGGTCCTCGAGACTCACCTTGGCTGGGTTGCCAAGCAGGGTTGGGATCTCGACGGCGTCAAGAGTGACTGGTCAGATCGGCTGCGCAGTATCGGGCTCAACCAGGTGGACGGTCCTGCCAGGATCGCGACACCGGTCTTCGACGGTGCGACCGAGTCGGAGATCACGGGGCTGCTAGGTCATACCCGCCCGAATCGTGACAGTGTCCGGCTAGTCAATGCGGATGGCAAGGCCAATCTGTACGACGGCCGGTCTGGTGAGCCGTTCCCCGAGCCTGTCGGCGTCGGCTACATCTACATGCTGAAGCTGCACCACCTGGTGGACGACAAGATCCACGCGCGCTCGACAGGGCCGTACTCGATGATCACCCAGCAGCCGTTGGGCGGGAAGGCTCAGTTCGGTGGCCAGCGGTTCGGCGAGATGGAGGTCTGGGCGCTGGAGGCGTACGGCGCGGCGTGGGCCCTACAAGAACTGCTTACGATCAAGTCCGATGACGTCCCGGGTCGGGTCAAGGTCTATGAAGCCATCGTCAAGGGGGAGAACATTCCCGAGCCTGGCATCCCGGAGTCGTTCAAGGTGCTGGTGAAGGAGATGAAGTCCCTGTGCCTCAACGTCGAGGTGCTGTCAAGCGACGGAACTGAGGTAGAGCTACGAGATTCCGAGGACGATTACCGCTCCTCTGAGGACTTCGGCATCGACCTGTCGCGTCGCCCCGGTGACTCCCTCGGCGGAGTCGAAGAAGTCTGAGTGCTTCCTCTCTTGCCGACTTGTCAGCGTCAGCGGTCACTCCTACGACCACGCGCGCTGAGTCGGCGGAGGTGGGGATTCAGTCCATCGACAACTTGAGATATCGCGTACTGAGAGAAGAGAGATAAGCAAAGAATGCTCGACGTGAACTTCTTCGACGAGATCCGCATCGGCCTGGCCACCGCCGACGAGATTCGCAAGTGGTCGCATGGTGAGGTGAAGAAGCCGGAGACCATCAACTACCGGACGCTCAAGCCGGAGCGTGACGGACTTTTCTGCGAGAAGATCTTTGGTCCCACAAGGGACTGGGAGTGCTACTGCGGCAAGTACAAGCGGGTGCGCTTCAAGGGCATCATCTGCGAGCGATGTGGCGTCGAGGTGACTCGCTCCAAGGTTCGTCGCGAGCGCATGGGCCATATTGAACTAGCAGCGCCGGTGACGCACATCTGGTACTTCAAGGGCGTTCCGTCGCGCCTTGGCTACCTGCTGGACATCGCTCCGAAGGACTTGGAGAAGGTCATCTACTTCGCGGCGTACATGATCACAGCCGTTGATGAGGACGCCCGGCATCGTGACCTGTCCTCGCTAGAGGCCAAGATCGATGTCGAGCGCAAGCAGATCGAGGGTCGCCGGGACTCTGACATCGAGAACCGGATGAGGAAGCTCGAGGAGGACACTGCCGCGCTCGAGGCCGAGGGTGCCAAAGCCGACGCCAAACGCAGGGTCCGCGAGGGTGCGGAGCGCGAGGTCAAGCAGCTGCGTGACCGGGCGCAGCGTGAACTCGATCGGCTCGAGGCGGTGTGGAATCGCTTCAAGAACCTCAAGGTGCAAGACCTTGAAGGTGACGAGGTGCTGTACCGGGAGATGAAGAACCGGTTCGGCAAGTACTTCTCAGGTTCCATGGGCGCTGACGCCATTCAGAAGCGGCTGGAGACCTTCGACTTGGAGGCGGAGGCGGCGAATCTGCGCGAGACCATCCATGTCGGCAAAGGTCAGCGGAAGACCCGTGCGCTGAAGCGGCTCAAGGTCGTCTCGGCGTTTCTGACGACAAAGAACAGCCCCACCGGCATGGTGCTGGACTGCGTTCCGGTCATCCCGCCGGATCTGCGCCCGATGGTGCAGCTCGACGGTGGCCGGTTCGCGACATCGGATCTCAACGATCTGTACCGTCGCGTGATCAACCGCAACAACCGGCTGAAGCGGCTACTTGATCTCGGTGCCCCCGAAATCATTGTCAACAATGAGAAGCGGATGCTTCAGGAGGCCGTGGACTCGTTGTTCGACAACGGCCGTCGTGGCCGTCCGGTCACCGGCCCGGGCAACCGCCCGCTCAAGTCGATCTCCGACATGCTGAAAGGCAAGCAGGGTCGGTTCCGGCAGAACCTGCTCGGCAAGCGCGTCGACTACTCCGGCCGTTCGGTCATCGTGGTCGGCCCGCAGCTCAAGCTGCACCAGTGCGGCCTGCCGAAGGCGATGGCGTTGGAGCTGTTCAAGCCATTTGTGATGAAGCGGCTGGATGACCTCAACCACGCGCAGAACATCAAGTCCGCCAAGCGGATGGTGGAGCGTCAGCGACCAGTTGTGTGGGACGTGCTCGAAGAGGTCATTTCTGAGCATCCTGTGCTGCTGAACCGTGCGCCGACGCTGCACCGGCTGGGCATCCAGGCGTTTGAGCCGCAGCTCATCGAGGGCAAGGCCATCCAGATTCACCCGCTCGTCTGTACGGCGTTCAACGCCGACTTCGACGGCGACCAAATGGCCGTACACCTGCCACTGAGCGCAGAGGCCCAGGCTGAGGCCCGGATCTTGATGCTCTCGACCAACAACATCTTGAAGCCGGCCGACGGTAGGCCAGTGACCATGCCTACTCAGGACATGATCATCGGTACCTACTTCCTCACCATGCAGCGCGATGGCGCAGCCGGCGAAGGCAGGGCCTTCGGTTCGGTGTCAGAGGCCTTGATGGCCTTCGACCGACGTGAGCTGTCGGTGCAGGCCAAGATCAAACTGCGCCTCACCGACATCGTGCCGCCCGCGGGCAAGACCTTGGCGTCCAACGGTTCGATCCTGCTGGAGACAACTCTCGGTCGCGCCCTGTTCAACGAAGCGCTGCCGGAGGACTACGCCTACGCGGACTTCGAGGTCGGCAAGAAGCAGCTGGGACAGATTGTCAACGATCTTGCCGAGCGCTATCCGAAGGTGCAGGTAGCTCACTGTCTCGATCAGCTCAAGGACCTGGGCTTCCACTGGGCGACGCGTTCTGGGGTCACCGTCTCCATCGGAGACGTCAGCACCCCGGCTAATAAGGCCGAGATCCTGTCGGTCTACGAGGACCGCGCAAGCAAGATCGACAAGCAGTACGAGCGCGGCCTGATCACCGACGACGAGCGTCGCCAGGAGCTGATCGAGATCTGGACCGATGCAACATCTCGCCTCGGTACCGCGATGGAGAACAACTTCGACAAGACCAACCCGATCTACATGATGGTGCACTCCGGTGCTCGCGGAAACATGGTGCAGATGCGCCAGATCGCAGGGATGCGTGGTCTGGTGGTCAATCCGAAGGGTGAGATCATCGCGCGGCCGATCAAGTCCAACTTCCGTGAAGGGCTGTCGGTGCTGGAGTACTTCATCTCCACCCACGGTGGGCGCAAGGGTCAGGCCGACACGGCTCTGCGCACGGCCGACTCGGGCTATCTGACCCGACGACTGGTCGACGTCAGCCAGGACGTGATCATCCGCGAGGAGGACTGTGGTACCGAGCGCGGTCTGACCAAGATCATCGCTACGGACGGACGGTCGCGGCAGTCTGGTGCTCGACGAACACGTGGAGACGGCGGTGTACGCGCGGACGCTCGCCACAGATGTGCTCGCGCCGGACGGTGAGGTGCTGCTGAAGGCTGGAGTCGATCTTGGTGATGTCAACATTCGGTTGCTGATCGACAACGGCATCGCCACGGTCAAGGTGCGCAGTGTGCTGACTTGTGAGGCGGCGAGTGGAACCTGCTCGATGTGTTATGGCCGGTCCCTGGCCAGCGGCAAGCTCGTCGATGTCGGTGAGGCTGTTGGCATCGTCGCGGCGCAGTCCATTGGTGAGCCGGGTACTCAGCTGACGATGCGGACCTTCCACACTGGTGGTGTCGCTGGTGATGACATCACCCAGGGTCTGCCGCGTGTGGTTGAGCTCTTCGAGGCCCGTCAGCCAAAGGGCAAGGCGCCGAT
>CAWILN010000006.1:0-24912 GCA_963836855.1 uncultured Actinomycetota bacterium
TGACGCTTCTATGTTTGTCAAGCGGCCGCTGGAGCTGCCGGCGTCTGGGCGGTGAGCGTGGTGCTGGTGTTGAGGGCGCGGTAGAGCTCGCGGGCGATGTAGCGCTTGAGGCACCGCTGGATCTCTCGGCTGGATTTGCCCTCGGCTGTGCGGCGGGCGACGTAGTTCTTGGTGGTGGGGCAGCATCGGATGCGGGTGATGGCGATGGTGTGGATCGCGCTGTTCAGGGCTCGGTCGCCGCCGCGGTTGAGCCGATGCCGAACCGTCTTGCCGCTGCTGGCCTGCAATGGGCTGGTGCCCGACAGCGCGGCGAAGGCGGCGTCGCTTCGGCACCGTCCAGGGTGGGAGAAAGACACGATGGCTTGAGCTGCGGTGACCGCGCCGATGCCGCGGCGCTCGGTCAACCCGGGAGCGATCTGGTCCACGATGGTTTGCAGCTGAGCCCGGTTGGCCGCTAAGGCGTGACGCCCCGCCCGTATGGCGTGAGCTAGGCGTCGGATCTCGCCGTGCCGCACCGCCTGCTCGCGGCTGGCCTGTGGTGGTTCCCGTCGCCGCACCATGGCCAGGAGCACGGGATCGGTGAGCGTCGCACGAGCCAGATCACGCTCGGTATCCTCCCCTCCCAACAGCAGCGCGCGGAGCCGGTTGGTCTGGGCGGTGGTGACCACGGTGAGCTCGTGGCGGGTGCCGAGCAGGATCCGCAGCGCTTCGCGGTCGCCGTCGGCACGGGGTACCGGTAGCCGGTCGGCATCGAGGCGCAGCGCGGCGAGCACCGCGAGATGGGCGTCGATCGGGTCGGACTTACCCTTCCCGCGGCGGGCCTTGCGGTTGGGCTGCTCGCACTCGATGACGGTTAGGCCGGCGGCAGCGACCGCGCGGGCCAGCCCGACACCGAAGCTGCGCGTGCCCTCGATCGAGACGACCACCCGCGGCCCCGGCGAATTGTCGACGATCCAGGCCAACAACTCGGCAAAGCCTGCGGTGTCATTGCTGATCTTTCGTGTCCCGATCGCAGTGCCGGTCGGGAGCGCGAGCTCCACTTCGTGGGTGTCGCGGTGGGTGTCGACACCGACGACGGCGTCGACAAGTTCTGCCAGCATGGGCACCGGCCTAGTCCTTCCTTTAGGGAGTGGGTCAACCGTCGGCACCGGCTTGGGTAGAGGTCACCGAGTGGCACATCTGTGATGGGTCACGCCCTCGAGCGGACAGGCTTCTGATCAGGCCAACTGGTGGGCCAGGCCGGCGCCGGTAACCACGACGGACAGGTCAGAAGAAGGGCACGCCGAAGCGGCCGGATCCGTAGAGAGTCACATCGGGTCACCGACGCCGAGCCTGGTGGTCCTCCACCCAGGAGCACCGCAACGACACTCACAGATCCGTAGGTTTCGATCTGGCGTCCGAGCCGGTCCGCCAACTCGACGGCCACGCTCAGAACTTGGCGACTTCGCCCGATTGAGTCCGTCGAAGTTCAGTGCCGATTGAGCGGTCTGGCTCCCAGAATGGCTCCCGTTCCGCGATCTTGATCCTCTGATCGGTAGGTCCCGGCCCCGCCTGCCGAAGAGTCCTTGACGGTCCCAACTACGGCGAGATCTGGCTTAATGCCTGTCAGCCGGTCAGGGATTTAGGGCTGCTGACCTCTGCATTATCAGGTGAGCCCGCTCCGTGCCGGGTTCCCAAACACCGCTGTCGGCGTGTCCTCGAGCGTCCACCACGAGGCCCGGGCGGTGCGAGGTAGGCCGGTGGCCGTGCGGGGAGTCTTGACCTAGCGGTTCTGGTACGGAAGGGTCCTATCACCGAGTGGAGGAGCGTCGGTTGCCTTGTCTGTTGTGAGCGCCGAGAAGCTGATGCACAGTCCGCCGGGGACGGTGTTCGACTTCGTCCCCGCCCATCACTTTGAGAACCATCCCAGGTGGGACCCGGACGTGCTGGAGATGAACCAGACCTCGCCCGGGAACAGTTGGCGTCGGCACAAAGGCCAATATTGTGCGCCGGCAAGGCAGCCGCCGGGTGGAGGGAACCGCAACTGTGACGGAGCATCAGCCAGACCAGTCCGCGGCCTGGGATGTGCAGTTGTTCGGACCTTTCCTGTTACGCCAACGTGTCGAGCTGGCGCCGGACCAAGGTGAAGCTGCGACCCGCCTACGGCTGTCAATCGAGACGCGAGCCAACGGACTAGTCAGACTTATCGTTCTAGTCAGACTTATCGTTCCGCTCCTTCGCAGCCGCTTCCGTAAGATCATGGAGCAAAGCCTTACGAGGATCGCCTCTTTCCTCGAGTGATTCGCCCAGTGATCCAGACTGGCGCGACGATCACGAATCGGGGCTATTCGGACAGCGCGGCTCGGGTGCGTAGTCATTCAGCGGCCCATATGAGTTGGTTGGCGATCTGCCATTGCGCCTCTGGTTAGGCGTCTTGTGGTCGGGCTGACAGGATTTGAACCGGCGACCTCTTCGTCCCGAACCCGGGTTGAGTGGCGGACCGATCGCCGGACAGGCTCAGCATCCGTCCAAAGTCCTCCGAGAGCAGCCTGACCCCGACCGGGCCGTTGACAGGAGAAACGACACTGCGCCCGAGGTCACCGCAGCGCCCAATGCCCCAATACCGCCGTGAGCAGCGGTGTCGCGGGGAGGTCCCGATCCCGTCGTGACGCGTTGCAGTCCGCTTACCCAACCTGGCTCCGGCTGGGCCAAGGATAGGTTGGGCGCATGGGAGTTGCTCCCGACGTCGTCGCTCGACCGTGAACCGGCTGACGCGGGCGGCGCTGAGCTTGCTCGCCGCGCCTCGGCCGGTGCTGGCTGAAGACTATGGGATGGTCCGGCGTGTCCGGCGTCTCGTTCCTGCGTCGCCGGCGCCACGGTACGTGATACGGCAGGGGCAGGCCAGGTCTGACGATGGGAGCCAGCAGGTCGCGGTTGAGCGTCCCCAGCCCATGGTGCAGCGGGTAGATCGCGGAGGGAGCCGGCAGATCGTCCGATCGCGATTCCCCGCTGCGCGACACGCCGACGAGGTGGTCGGCGCACTCGACTACGACAGCTCCGGCGCCGGGGAACACCCTGAGCCTGACGGGTCCACGTGACCCGCCGGGCCTGGGTGCGGCTCGACAACGCCTCCAACATCTTCCTCGCCGCACGGAGCGACGCCGATCCCAAGGTGTTCCGGATCAGCGCCGAGATGGACCACGAGGTGGACCCCCAGCTGTTGCAGGAGGCCTTGGATGCGACCTATGACCGGTATCGGCTCTACCACGCGGTGCTGCGCAGCGGTGTGTTCTGGTACTACCTGCAGGACAGCGACCTGCGTCCACTCGTCACCGCGGAGGAGCTGCCCACCTGCGCCCCCATCTACCAAGCAGACCGGCGCACCCTGCTGTTCCGGGTGATGCACCATCGCCGGCGGATCTCGCTCGAAGTGTTCCACGCGCTGTCCGACGGCACCGGTGCGTCCTGGTTCCTGTCTGACCTGGTCACCGCGTACGTCGGGCTGCGGCATCCCGAGTCGGATCATCCGCTCCAGGACGCCGGTGGGATCTTTGATCCACGGACCCCTCCAGGCCGACGCGAGCCGGGCGACCAGGCCGGCGATGACGCAGCCGAGCAGGCGCGTGAGCTGACCGGTGACAGTTTCGCGCACTACTTCCGGCGGCGCCGTCGACCCCGCCTACCTGCCTCCGAATCCGCCTTCGGCCGCGCCGCCGCACCGGCGGTGCCCACCGTCGAGCTGGCTGTACGGTCGTCGCCCGACGCTCCTCGGGAGCCGGGCCGGGCACGCCGCGCGCAGCGGACGAAGGTGCACCGGATCAGGGGGACCCGCACCCCGGACAACCGGACGCGCGTCGTCGAGCTCACCATGCCCACCGCGGAAGTACTCGCCCTCGCACGCGCCGAGGGTGTCGCGCTCACGATGTATCTGACCGCCGTGTTCTTCGAGTCCGTCCGCCGGTCCTCGGGTGGCCTGACCAGGACCCGCACCGTGGCGGCATCGGTGCCGGTGAACCTGCGTCAGTTCTTCCCCTCGACGTCCCCGCGGAACTTCTTCGCGACCACCCGGGTGGAACACACCTACGGCGCCGGTGCCGACGACCTCGGCTCGATCTGCCGCCAGCTCGAGAGCCAGTTCCGCCCGAAGTCCACGCCGGAAGCACTGGAGGAGAAGCTGCGGAGGTTCCTCCGGTTCGAGCGGATGCCGGTGCTCAGGATCGTGCCTCGGCCGCTCAAGGACGTGATCTTGAAGCTGGTCAACCACGGCAGCAACCGCAGTCTCACCATCGCGGTCTCGAACCTCGGCCGGCTGAGCCTGCCCGAGCCGGCCGATTCGCACGTCGGGCGAATGCTGTTCCACGTCTCCGCGGCCAGGCCGCAGCTCAGCGTCGGGTCCCACGCCGATCTGCTCACGCTCAGCTTCACCTCGCCGTTCACCGAGACCGACCACATCCGGGAATTCGCCCGACTGCTCAGCGCCAGCGGGGTCGAGGTGACGGTCGCCGCCGTACGGGTGACCGAGACCGAGCTCGCGGAGCGGGAACCATGAGGCGCTGCACCGAGTGCGCCGTCGACATCGAGGGCAGCTGGAGCCGTTGCCCACTGTGCACGGCCCCGGTCGCAGGTCAAGCGACGGCGAGTCCGTTACCGGCGGTGCCCCTCAGATTCTCCCGACGGCGGGTGTTGCGGGTGCTGTTCCTCGCCTCGATCGCGGTGATCCTGGCGTCCTTCGTGGTGCAGCTGCTGCTCAGCCGAGGACTCGAGGGCATCGGGGCCCTTCGCTCGGTGTGGCTGGGGTTGATCACCATGTGGCTGGTGGTGTTGATGGCCGTACGCAAACGCCGCAATGTCGCCAAAGGGACCGTGTACCTCGTCGTCCTGGTCGACCTGGTCTGCGTCTACTGGGACTACCTCACCGGCTGGCGTGGTTGGTCACTGACTTACGCGGTGCCCATCGTCAGCGCCTGCTCCATCGTCGCCCTGCTGATCACCGTCCGCGTGATGCGCATCGAGGTGGGAGAACACATCCTCTACAGCGGATTGACGGTTCTGCTAGGCCTGGCACCTATCGTGTTCCTTGCGCTCGGCTGGGTGAATAACCCGGTGCCGTCAGCCACCTGCGGCGCACTCAGCCTCGTCACCCTGGTCCTGATGCAGCTCGCCCGAGGCCCGGACGTACGCCACGAACTCGCGAAGCGCCTGCACCTGTAGGCGGGAGGTGACCTCATGAGCGCGGCAGCGCGTGAACCTCACTTCCGAAGCTCGGCTTGTTCAGTGTGGTGCCTGATGAGTTAGCGGGTCGGCAGGCGCCAGTGCTCGGTGGATCGCCATGTTGTGGGCCTAGGTGGACTTGAACCACTGACCTCTGCCTTATCAGGTGGGCTTGGCAGGCGCATGATCGATAGGTAGCGCCTTCGGGTTGTCCAGCACAGTCCGCCGCTGTGGGCTGATTTCCAGCCTCGTCGTCAAGCAGATTGACAAGCAAGTGCCGTTGTACTGCTGCTGTTAGAGGTTCTTGACCGCGCGGATGGCAGCGACGGCGCGCGGGAATCCGATGTAGGGGAAGCAGTGCACCAATGCTGCGACGACGGCGGTCTTGGAGTTGCCCACCTGGAGGCAGGCGCGGCCGTGGGGGTCGAGCTGGGCCGAGGTGTCGCCGATCGTGGCCAGGGCACACAGCACCATGAGTTCGCGTTCGGCCAGGGTGAGTCCGGTCCGGGTGTAGAAGTCGCCGAAGCCGAACTCGGTCAGGAATCGGGGCAGGGCCTCGTCGAACGGTTCGGGCAGGTCGGCCAAGTTGTCCTTGATCTCGTCCCCGTACAGCGGTGCTTGCTCCGCGAGCCCCCTTGAGTACCGGTCGGCGTCCGACACCGTGCCTTGGGCCGGAAGGGGCAGCTCGATGCCCTGGTCCTGAAACACCTCGTTGATCGTCGCGACCGCGTTGAGCGTGCGCGGGAAGCCGATGAAGGGCGCCAGCTGGTACACAGCCTCGCGGATCTGGATTGGTTCGACGCCGACGTTGAGGGCGGCGGCCGTGTGGGACTTGAGTTGTGGCAACGTCTGCAGGCAGACCAGCACGGTGACGGTGATCAGTTCACGGGTGCGGTCGTCGAGCACCCCGGTGTCGAACACGTCTCCGAAGATGAACCGGCGCAGGATTTCCATCAGCTCCGGATCGTTGTCGGGCGCACTGCGGTCGCGCGGTCCGAACAGTCGCTGGTAGGTGGCCTCCGCGTGAGCCTGACGCTCGGACATCTCGGAGCTCTGCTGATTGGACGTCATGGTGAGCAACCTTTCGCCGGAGACGAGCACCTCGTCAAGGATCAGCTCTGCACTCGCTGCAGCACGAACGGCTCCCCCGGTGCCAGGACCTGAATGCGTTCCGGATTATCGACCCGGCCCGCAATGAGTCCGGGTCGGCATTGAACGGCGGGAAGTCGGGAGCATCCACACTGCCCCAGTGGTACAGCGGCAATGGGGTGTGAGGATAGGCGTTCGCCATTGCGATCGCCCCGTCGAGTCCGAAGTGCCACTCGCTGTCGGAGAAGTCGAACAGCATGGCATCGGCGGTGGGCATGCGCAGGTGGTGGTCGGGGATGAGCCGTGAGTCGCCGGGCGCCCAGATGGTGCCGTCTGGTGTGTCGAGCCAGAACCCGCAG
The DNA here is from genome assembly GCA_963836855.1 of uncultured Actinomycetota bacterium. Lineage (GTDB taxonomy): Bacteria > Actinomycetota > Actinomycetes > Propionibacteriales > Propionibacteriaceae > Microlunatus. The sequence goes on from CAWILN010000006.1 coordinate 6,639, forward strand.
CAGTCCTCCCGTTGGAAGACGCGGTCGCTGGCGCCGGGGTACTCGTTCTGCCAGGCGTGATCGGCGGGCGTGACCTCCACACGCACAGGTCCGATCGCAAAATGCTCGCCGATCTTGTGACCGTACGCCGGAAAGCCGTGCTGTTCCATGAGCGAAGCCACGTACTGCGTCGAGTGATACTCGCTGGTTACCGCGGCAAGATCACGACACGTAGGCACGCTGTAGTGGTCGTTATCGCTGTGTGTGACCAGGACGCCATCCAGGCTCGACACGTCACCGGCGGCGATCGGAAACTCGATCATCACCGGCATGTCGAAACCGCCCAGCAGCGGATCAATCATCACCGTCGTACCGCGACTATTGATCAAGAACCCAGCCATGCCCAGCCAGCGCAGAACCGTCCCCTCGCCGGCTTCGAAGGCCTCTACGCCGAACGGCTGAGTCTCTGGAGCTCGGGCTTGACGGGCCATGGCTGGACCTTATCGCCAGGGTTGCTCTTCTGCCCGCCGTCGCTAAATCCAGCCCTCAGGCCTGCAGCATGAATTCGACCATGAGGTCTTGTGCGGCCTCGACCATGTGGTCGCCGTTGGCCGTCTTGCAGCCGGCAGCCTGTGCGGCCTCGAGGAACGGGGTCACGCCGTGCCCGGCGATCACATCGCCCACGAACATGGACGAGCTGAGCAGTGTGGCGTCCACCGGGAGCGGATCTTCCTCTTCCATGCCCATGGGGCTCGCGTTGCACACCAGATCGCAGCCGGTGGGATCTGGCGGTCCGGCGCTCACCTGCCCTTGACCAAGGTCCGAGAGCAGGTCGAGCAGTGTGGCGACCCGTGACTCGTCGGCGTCATGGATGACAAGTTCGCGGCCCCCCGACTGTAGAAGCTCGATGGCGATTGCGCTGCCCGCGCCGCCGGCGCCGATGAGGAGTGCCCGAGCGCCCTCCGGTTGGGCTCCATGATCCTTCTGCGCCTTGACGAAGGCGAGTCCGTCGAGCATGTCGCCGTGCCACGTCCCGTCGGGATTGCGGCGGATGACGCTCACGACCCCCAGCAGCTTGGCCCGCTCAGAGCTGGTGGTGCAGTGGGTGAAGGCAGTGAACTTGTGCGGCATGGTTACGAGGATCCCGTCCACGTTCCGCGAGGCCGCGAGGCCCGCCATAACGGTGCCGAGGTCATCGGCCGGCACCTGCATCGGCACGCATACGCCGTTGTAGCTGCGCTCCCCGAAGGTGCGTGTAAGGCGCTGGGGGGACTCGACGTACTTGATGGGGTCGCCGATGATCGGGAACAGCCGCGTAGCGCCATTGAGATGGTCGGCCATGTCGAGTCGCCTGCCTTTCGTATCGTCTGAGGTTTCGGCCTCGATCAAGCACGTCAAGCACGGTGTCGTCCCAGTCCAACAGATTGGCGCTTGTCAACCGTCCTCGGCCCCAGGAGGACCTACGTTGCTTGGCCTCGGGCGGCGAGTACGCGGACGGATCATCTAGGTCGCGGCGCGGCCCACACCGGAGCGAGGACACGCGCCGGAAGGCCGGGCGGAGCCCGGCCCTTGATCTGAAAGAGCCAGAGCTGCCGTCTGCTGGCCTGTCCTACTGTCCTGTGCCGGGTGATGTGCGACAGTTCTGCGCCAGGTGATGCGCGACAGTGTGGGCCTGATTCGGCGATCCTGATTCGTTGACGCTTCTGTGGGGCGTTGTTGCGGATCGGGGAGCCGGGATGGCGCTGGTTGTGTTGTCGGTTGTTGAGCAGCGGTTGGACGCGGTTCGGGCGGTGTTGTCCGGGGAGAGTGTGGTCGAGGTCGCCGTCCGGTACGAGGTGGCGCGGTCGACGTTGCATCGTTGGGTGGGCCGGTATCTGGAGGGCTCGGTGGCTGGGTTGGCGGACCGGTCACATCGTCCGTTGTCGTGTCCGCATCGGGTCGACGCCGGGGTGGAGGCGGCGGTCGCGGAGGTTCGTCGCCGGCATCCGCGGTGGGGTGCGAAACGGATCCGGTTGGAGTTGTTGCGGCGGTTGCCGCCGACCTGGCCGGTCGGGGTGGAGCCGCCGTCTGATCGGACGGTGAACCGGATTTTGCTGCGCCAGGGGTTGGCGCAGCCACGGCCGCGGAAAAGGCCTCGGTCCTCGTTCGTCCGGTTCGAGCGTCCGGGTCCGATGCAGTTGTGGGGAATCGACATCGTCGAGGGGGTCTGGCTGGTCGACACCACGACAGGTGTCGTGCGGGAGGCGAAGGTGGTGACCGGGGTCGATGATCATTCCCGGTTCTGTGTGATGGCGGCGGTGGTGGAACGGGCGACGGGTCGGGCGGTGTGTTTGGCGTTCGCGCAGGCGTTGGCCCGGTTCGGTGTGCCGGAGGAAGTGATCAGCGACAACGGGAAGCAGTTCACCGATCGGTTCGGGAAGGGCGGGGAGGTGATGTTCGACCGGATCTGCCGCAAGAACGGGATCAGGCACCGGTTGACGCAACCGGCGTCGCCGAACCAGAACGGCAAGGTGGAAAGGTTCCACGGCACGCTACGGCCGGACTTCTTCGACGAGCACGGGCCGTTCCCGAGCCTCGCCGCGGCTCAGGAAGCGTTGGACGCGTGGGTGGTCGGATACAACACCGACCGTCCGCATCAGGGCTTGGATGCCAAGCAGCCAACGGTTCCAGCCGATCGGTTCGCGCCGAGCCCGCAAGATCAGCGGGAGGTGTTGCCGGTCTGGTTGCCGCCGACGCTGACCGCCGCACCCGCGTTGCCCGCCGGTCCGGTGACAAGCCGCCGCGACGAGGAACCGGTCACGCAGTCGGCGGGTTCGCCGGCCGGGTCAGGTTGGGAGGGTGGCCCGGTCGAGTTCGATGCGGTGGTGCCGCCGTCGGGGAACATGAGTGTGGCCGGTCGGCAGTTCTGGCTGGGCCCAGCTCGAGCGGGTCTGACGGTCCGGTTCTGGGCGGACCTGCAGGTCATCCACCTCTGCATCGCTGGTGCGCGGATCAAGAGCGTGACCTCGCACCTGACGGTGGCCGACCTGGCCCGGCTGATCACCACCCATCAGGCCGTGGCGGCGGGACCGCCGCCGATCCCGTCCCGCACGGACGGGCTCGCTGAGGGCGACGCGGTCGAGGTCGACCGGGTGATCTCCCCTGCTGCGACGTTCGCGTTCGGCGGGAGGATCTTGACCGCCTCGACCCTGCTCGCGGGGCGGCAGGTCGGGATCCGGATCGAACCCACCGTGTTGATGTTGTTCGACCTCGAAAGCCGGACCCTGTTGCGGACCCAGCCGAACCCGCTCACCCCGGCCCAGGTGTTCCGGCTCCGAGGACTCCGCCCGGCCGGCCCGCCCCCGAGACCGAGTCTGGAGCCAGTCACGGTGCAACGGCTGGCCGATGCCAGCGGCACGATCTGTGTCGCGACGCAGCGGATCGGGTGCGGTCGGGCGTTCGCGCGGCAGACCCTCACCGCGCACGTATCGGAAACGACCATCACTGTCGAGCTCGGCGACGGAGACACCCACACCGTTCGCCGAACCACCGCCACGACCGTCACTACGATCAAATCGAGGCCGCCACGGACGGCTACAAAAACCTAGCCCTGCTGTCGCACATCAGCTGGCACAGAAATGGAGCGCATCACCCGTCACAGGTCACTGCTGCCTGTCCTACCACCGCGTTGAGTGCAACCTCATGTTCCGAGCGCCGCGATTCGACGACTGAGGTGTGCTATCGCCCGCGCGTGGACGGCCCTCTCGGACGCCGTTCGGTTTGCTGGTATGAGCGCTGCCTGTCAGCCGTTGGACTAAGTGCGGTGCCTGCTGCCGGTCGCTCGCCGGCGCTCGCATCTGCTGGCGGGTCGGTGGAACGGGCGATATGCCGGTCGAGGCGTTGTTTCCACAGGGCCGGGAGCGTTTCGAGTTGGCTTCCTCCGGTTGGTCGCGGGTCTTGGGGATTGATACCGTTGGCGGCCCGCCATACTGCCACTTCGCCGACGAGCCTGGTGCTCAGGTGGCTTTCCGGTGCAGCCCAGATAGGCGGGCCGTCACCTCGGCAGGCGTGGTCGTGGACCTGGTCGGCGAGGTCGGCGACCAGTTGGGATCGCTTGGCCAGGTAGCCCGCCCAGACCGGATGGGCATGAAGCGTTTCTGGTATGCCGGGGAGCCAGGGCAGCGGACCTCGGTTGCGCGGGAGCTCTGGGAGGCGCCAGTAGAGGACGGCGGCCATGTCGCCTGCCGTCTGTAGTTCGCGACCGGCGGCCGCTGTCTGCAGGTGGAGGAGTGGGTGCTGTCCAGTGTCGGCCGCTAACGCGAGCAGGTGGGCTCGGAGGGTTGGCCAGGCCGGTTCGTTCGTCAGTCCGGGGATGTAGCGGTCGGCTTGGTCCAGCTCTGCGACGGTCTGGGGTCCGAGAAGCTGCTCGGCCGCGACGTGCAGACCGTCGGTGTAGCGCTGGACCGCCTGGAAAAAGCCGGGCCGCTGGGTCGTTGAGCTCGCGCAGCACGGTGCTGGCCGAAGCGGGCGTTTCATCGCGGGAGATGATCTGGTGCAGCGTCTCGGTCGGCGTCCGCGGCGAAATGGTGTCGGGTCGGATGAGTGTGTGGGGATCGCCGTCGCCCACGACTTGAAGGTAGAGGTGGTTGGCGTGCCGGCCGCGAGTGACCATCGTGTACAGCTGCTGCCGGGACTCCTGCCCGGTCAACAGACCGTGCATCGTGTCGGCGGAGACGCCTTGTGCGGAATGAATGGTGGTGGCATAGCCCAGACCGGTCGAGGTGCGCACATAGTCGAGGGGCAGCCGGACGGTCAGCTGGCTGCGGTTGTGCCGCACCGTGAGGTCACCGCGCCGGCCGATGTCGGTGATGGTCCACCGGTAGCCGTTCTTAACCCAGTCGGTGGCGGTGAGACGGAGCCGGCGGTCGTTGGCCCGGGTGATGATCACATCCCCGACACTGGCCTGATTGCCATCAGCCAGACACATCTCCCGTCCAACCGGGACATTGCCGAGGCGATGACCACGGGCGCGACAGTTGAGCTCAGCGACAAGCTGGCGGGTGGGAGCTAGCAAGATCGCGTCACGTCCGGCCGATCGGTCGAGCACCCAAGCAGTGAAGGCATCCTCGGTCGTTTTCGCAATGTCGCCGACGTGAACGCGATCGTGCTCGAGATAGAAATTCAGCGCCTGCGGTTTGCCGTCGCGGAGGGCCAGTGATGCTGTGGCTTCGGCGGGGTTGGTGAAGCGGTGCACCTCGGCGAGATGCAGCGCGCCGTGGCTGTGTTGGATGTCGCGGAGGACGCCCCCGGCGCCGATCGCGGCGAGTTGTTGATCATCACCGATCAGCCGGAGACTCGCACCTCGCTCGAGGGCGAACTGCACGGTGGTGTCGAGGGTGAGGGTGTCGGCCATGCCGGCTTCGTCGATTATCAGCAATGTTGACGGGCCGACCGCGGCGGCCCAGTCGGGCAGTTCGCCATGGTCTAGTGACCAGGTGAGTTTGGCGAGTGTGTCGGCGCGGATGCCGGTCTGCTCGCCGAGAATGGCGGCTGCGGCCGCGGACGCGGCGAGACCGAGCAGCTGGCCGCCGTCTTGGGTCCAGGCCAGGGTGAGGGCACGCATGGCGGTGGTCTTGCCGGCGCCGGCCGGGGCGATCGCCAGCTGCAGCCGGGCACCCGAGGTGCACATCTGTCGGACCAGCGAAGCCTGCCCAGCATCCAAGGCGGTGCCGTTTGCCGCCATCTCAAGCAAAGCCAGATCCACCGCCGACTCATCGACCACTGCGCCGTCGCCGCGTCCCGCCGCGGCAACGAGCCGCTGCTCGGCATCAAGGATCCGCTGCGATGTATACAGCTCGGCGCCGGCCACGCTGTAGACCGAGGACCCGTCGACCCGCCGCAACGCATCCGGTTCCTCGATCCCGTCTCGCGGCGGGACAAGGGCGACAGACCGGCGGTTCAGTACCTCATCGACCAGTAGGTCGACCAGTGTCGCGACATGTTCAGCGGGCATGTCGATGGTACGGAGCTGTCGTTGCGCTTCGGCCCGGACATGCCACATCTGCCAGGTCGAGCGGCTTTCCTCCATGACGGCCAAGATGTGGCTGGCTGTCTGGGTGACCCAGCTGGAGTCGACGATCGTGGCGGTTTCGGCCGGCGGCGTAAGGGCCGTGCGCACCATTGACGCAACGGCCTCCGAGCTGCCTAACACGGCTGCAGCTTCGCCGAGCCAGGTGGCGCGTTGCTCAGCCAAGGATCGGGGCTCATGTTTGGCGTCGCGGGTCTCCAACGTCGCCTGCTGAGCCAGATGCAACGCTTCGACCGGCGTCGGTGGCCGGTCATGATCCTGCTGGAACTGGATAGCCAGCTCGCCGCGCCGGGCCTCGATGTGGGCGCGGCGGTTCGACCAACGCTGGTTCAGTCGCGGGTCGACACCGACGACCTCCCGGATCGGCCGCTTCGCCGGATCGGTTCCCGGTCGTTCGGCGAACCGCACACCTAACGTGTCGCAGAGGTGCTGCTCGAGCGCGGTGTTGTAGGTCTCCGAGGCGGCAACATTGGCCTTGAACAGCACCCGCCCATCGATCGACAGCCAGCGTCCGTCCAGGGTCTGGACCTTATTGGCTAACGCGACGTGGGTGTGCAGATCAGGGTCGCCGGCCCGGCTGTCCCGATGGGTGAACGCGGCCGCAATGAGGCCTCGGACGTTGACCTGCCGGATCCCTTGCGGCCCGGTCCGGGTGAACAGGGCATGCTTCTCGATGAATGCCAAAGCGTCCCTAACCGCGGCCTGATGGGCCCGTTCGATCGCCATCGCCACCGGCGGGTCGGCGACGGCCCACAACGTCGACACCGATTTCACCGGCGAGAATGTCAGGTCATAGCCGGCGACCGTTTGGGTGCGTGGCCGGGAGTCTTTGGCAATTTGCCCCGCGAGCTCCCGCGCGTTGACCGGCTGGCGGCCATGCTCGGCCTGGAAGAACTCCCGGGCCACTTGAGTCCGTACTCGGGCCCGGTCAGCCGCAGCGATGGAGGTGTCGGCCGGCGATCCGATGGCGGTGTTGAGCGCTGTGATGCGCCTGGCCACCTCGACCCGGAACGGGATTAGATCGTTGTCGACGATCTTGAACGGCACCCCCAGCCGCGCCACATTTTGAAAGGCCTCCAGGGTGAGGTCGGGTCCTTCCAGCTGCTGCTGCCGCAGCTCGGCCAGTGGGTGTAGACCGCAGCCGAACAAGGCTCGCATCTGCTCCGCGGTCACCGGGTCGCCAGCGGCCAGGCCGTCGATCCCTTCCATCCCAGACCCGATCCACACCCCAGGGGATTCACCGCGTTCGGTGTAGTACGACGCCAGCCCGGTGCGACCTTTCTCGGTCGCATCCAAGGCTGCCACTTGCCGGGTCAGGTAGTCATACCCAGACCCGGCGCTGAGCTTGCGGAGGCTCATCGTCACACCCACCCGAAAGGGGTACACGCCGCTGCGGCGGTCAGGCCGCCGCGAGCTACTTCCGGCGTGCATGAGGTGTGTTCGACTTGAAGTGTTGAGAGCTCGAGGGGGTACGTCGGATGGAAGTGCTCGGTTTGAGACGACAGGTGTAGACCTGGCGAGGTAGGCCAAGGGTGATGAGTCAGCAGCGATCTGGCAAGAGCACTGTCAGTAGATAAGTCCCGTAAGGAGCGCTCAGCGATGCACGGAAATCAAATTCGGTTCAATCCGGCGTTGTACGACGCGGAACTGGTTGCCGCATACACCGCCATCGCGGAGTGATCGGGTAGGCGCATAGTCCACTGCGCCCCCCGCCGCTCACCTATCCGACCCTCGCCGCCGTCGCGGATCGGCGCGGCGCGACCCAGGCCCAGGTCGTGCTGCCTGGCATCTCGCGCACGACATTCCGGTCATCCCGAAGTCAGTTCACCCCGATCGGATCTCGGAGAACTACCACGCCCTCGAGCTCACTCTGAGCGCTGCCGATGTCGCTGAGATCGACACCCTCGGTCGCCGCCGCTGACGGACCGACCGCACCATGTAACCATCCAGTTCAAAGGGGACGATGATCATGAAGATTGCTCTGTTGGGCACCGGGTTCGGCCAGGCCCACGCTGCAGCGTACGCCGCCCGCGGAGACGTCGAGGTGGTGATGTTCGGCCGTGACCCTGACAAGACCGCCAGGGCCGCCGCGCAATTCGGGTTCGACCACTCCACCACCATGGACGCCGCATTCGAGGACGAGTCGTTTCTGGTCGACATCTCCCTGCCCATTCCGTTGCACGCCGAATACGTGCTGCGTGCGCTGGACGCGGGCAAACACGCCCTGGTCGAGCTGCCGCTGGCCGGCAACCTGGCCGATGCACAGCTGGTCGTTCAGGCCGCCAAGCGCAGCGACAAGCAGGTGTTCGTTGACATGTTCGAGCGGTTCATCCCGGCCAACCAGGCCTTGGTCGACGCCGTCCGCGCCAGCACCTTCGGGCGACTCGAGCAGTGACCCTGTGGAATCTGACCGCCCACCTGTGGCCCGGTGCCTCGCTGGGGCTGAAGGTGCTGCCGCTCGAGGCCATGCACAGTGATATGGACATCATCACCCGCACGCTCGGCCTGCCACAGTCGATTGAGGTAGCCAGCGTCGCCCGCGACGAGGACAGCGCCGCCGTCGAGACGACCCTGACCTATACCGACGGGTTCGTCCGCGACTCGGTGTCCTCGCTGATGCCGATGTCCTGGGGCGCCCGCGGCGGCTATACGGCCACCTTCACCGACGGCGTGCTCGAAGCCACCTCGACCATGGGTTTCGACGGCAAACCAACCGGCACCGTCACCGCCTACACCACCGACGGCGTCCACGACCTTCAACTACCGCCCGCGGACCAATACACCGCCATGATCGACCACGTGCTCGCCGTGTTGCGCGGCGAGGCCGGCAACCAGATCACCCCCGCCAGCACACTCGACGCCCTGAAACTCACCCTCGACATCGACCAGAGAATCAACGGCACACACTGAACCCGTCCGCCCAGCAGACACTCGCGATGTTGGGCTGGTGTTTCATTGACCGCGTCAGCCTGCCAGTGGCCGAGGTTCTCAATCCGATACCCCGGGCTCGATCAAGGCGTGTCTGCGCTGTGGGGTTGCGAGCGGGGATCTCATCGCCCTGCTTCGAACAAGCTTCTCGATTCGGCTCGCTGCGGCCTGTGCGTGACGTGATCTGACCGCCAACAGACCTTTTCATGCTTAAGGGCGATGTGAGATGGAGATCCCCCGCCTCAAGCCCTTACGCCCTCTTTATCCACAGCGAAGCACTTTTTCCACAGTCAAGTGGGTGCGCGTGCGGGACAGTCGGATCTGGCTTGATGAGACGAGCCGACACACCTGATGGGCGGTCGTGATGAGCGGTACCGAATTAGGTCGGCAGACAACGGAGACGGTAACCCGGGTTGCTCGGTTCGAGAAATCGTCGAAGGGACGCGGCGCCACGGTCATTGCCGCACAATCCCATTCCCGTTCGCATCTTGGTGACTGAAAGGGCAAACGAGGTGACCCGACCAAGTCAGAGAACGAGACTCGAGAGCAGTCTTCAGGGCTGGCCCGAGCCGCTTGCTCTTGGCGATGCGACTACAAAGCGCACTGCGCCGGGAGAGAGGGCCTCGGTGGCCTCCCGTGACGATGTCTCGCAAGAAGCTGTGCACGACCTTCTAACCGACGCTCAGCTGGCGGCACGATGGCAACTCTCACGCGGAACATTGGCGAATCAGAGATCCCAAGGCCGCGGTCCTGCCTATCTCAAGCTGGCCGGCCGAGTGCGATACCGCCTCTCGGATATCGAAGCCTACGAGCAGGACGGATTCGTGTCGCGGGAGCCAGCCGGAGCAACGACACCCTCCGGAAATCCGAGTGATATGCGGGAAACGGTGGAGCGCCTCATTCGATCACTCGGTTTCTGACACCCAGGGCTTGCTGGCAAGTGGTCTATAGGACTTGTGCCAGGTCGCGCTTATCACCTTTCAGGTCACGGCCGAGGTACACGCGGGCGGTCATGCTCACATCGGAGTGCCCTAGCTGGTCGGCGATCCGGGCAATGGGAAGGTTCGCCTGATCGAGGAGGGTCGCGACTGTGCGGCGAAACGTGTGCGGAACCGCCCAGGTGAGGCCGCACGCGTCCAGAGCGGCACGAACCGCTCCCGCGCTGTTGCTTTGGTCCCACACACGCTCGGGGTCACGCTGGGCCGGCGCAGCGAAGACGTAGCCCTCGGCGCCGCAGTCGGCGGCGCGCGCCGCCAGCTGCTCGACGAGCCAGTCGGGAAGGTTCAGCCATCGGTCGGAGGTTTCGCTCTTTGTGCCGCGCAGGTAGACGCGTCCGCGCTCAAGGTTGACGTCCTGCCACCGAACGCGCCGCGCTTCGTCGATCCGGGCGCCCGTTCCTGCAAGGAATGCAATGAGATCTGCTGTCGCACGCCGCTTGCGTCAGTGTGCGGGGATTCAACCCTGGCTCGCGAGCCGCAAGGAGTGTTGCGGCGATGATGTGGTCTCGTTCGCTGCGCGTCATGGCTCGAGTGTGGTCGCGCTCCTTTGACTTCGCTGCGGTGGAGGTGACTGTGCGTACTTGGCGCGTCGCGTCGCTGGGACAGCACGCCGTTGTCGACGGCGTAGCCCAACACGCCATGCAGAACGCTCTTGGCTTTCTTCGCCGACGCGGAGCCGTGTGCCTCTGCCACCCGCTGCAGGAAGCCGCGCAGGCGTTGCGGGTCATTCGCTTGCTGGAGTGTGAGACCGCGCAGCGACGACGTCGTGGAGTCAACGTACTTCTGCCAGGTCCAGGAGTAGTCAGCGATCGTCCGCGCGCTGAGGCCCGAGTCTGGTCGCGCGATCTGCTGCAGCCAGTACTCACCCGCCTCGAGTAGCGGCATGGTCGGGTTGATGACAGCATCGGCTCCGCGAAGGACGGCTGCCACCGCCGCCTCCAGAGATGCCTCAGCTTCGCGCCTCGTCCGGCCGAATCGCACGATCTCTTGACGGACCCCGTCGTGGCCGCGCACGTAGACCCGAGCCTTCCATCGGGTCGCCTTCTGGGGCCTCGGTGCGGCTACCCATCGTCCGGCACTGTTCTTGTATTGCGCGGTCACCGAAACGTCCCCGGATTCGCCCAATTCGAGGTTCCTCACAGAGGCAAGCTATCCCACATGTGGGGAGCGATGTGGGGAGCAACGCCGCCGTGTTCGTGGATCTCGAAACTGGAGCACCTAGTCAGAGCCATGTTTTGCGCCCCCGGTAGGAATCGAACCTACGACCGACAGATTAGAAGGCTGCTGCTCTATCCTCTGAGCTACGGGGGCTGGGAGCGCGCCGTCCGTATCCGTACGGCCAGCTCGCGCATCACTGTAGCGCCGGATCTGGCCGCCGATTGAAATCAGGAACTCCGCAATGGTCGGAAATTTGAGCCTGACGCGCCGTTTCATGAGTGGAGAATGCCGCCAGCGGTCGGAAAGTTGAGCAGTTCCGGTCGGCGTTCACATCCTGGGTAGGTTCGCTCGAGTGAGCGACGCCAGCGAAAAGAGCAGACAGCTCACGCGCTGGCGTGAGATAGCCATCACCGCATACGGGCCGACTCTGCTGGTATCTATCGGTCAGGGTGCGATCCTTCCCCTCGTTGCACTCTCGGCCCGAGAGCTCGGCGCCAGCGTGGCGAGTGCGGCGTTCATTGTCGGTCTCATTGGCATCGGTCAGTTGGTCGGCGATCTCCCTGCGGGAGTCCTGGCAGCAAGGATTGGGGAGAAACGGGCCCTGATCGGGGCTTGTGTGCTCGACGCAGCCGCACTCGTGGGAGCGTTCCTGGCCCAATCGCTGCTGTTGCTTGGCGCTGCGATGGTGGCTACCGGACTAGCTGGTGCAGTTTTCGGCCTGGCTCGCCAGGCCTACCTCACCGAGGCCATCCCGATCCGAATGCGTGCCCGCGCTCTCTCCACTCTGGGCGGTACCTTCCGGATCGGGCTGTTCGTTGGACCATTTCTAGCCGCCGCGATCGTCTCACGCTGGAGCATCAGTGGCGCGTACGCGTTCGCGGCCATCATGAACCTCGCGGCGGCACTCCTCACCGCATTCCTTCCCGACATAACCGGAGACCACAACGCCGTGCGGGCTTTGGCGGGTCGGCGGCGACGAGCCGTCATCTCGGTGCTGGCCGAACATCGGCGCGTACTGCTCACGCTTGGCATCGGCGTTCTGGTCATAATGGCCGCTCGTGCCACCCGCCAGTCGATCGTGCCGCTGTGGGCTGAGTCGGTCGGCGTGGACGCTGCGACGACGAGCGTGATCTTCGGCGTCTCGGCCGGTGTGGACATGCTGCTGTTCTATCCGGGCGGCGCGATCATGGACCGCTTCGGACGCGTGTACGTCGCCGCGCCGTCGATGATCGTGCTCGGGCTCGGCTTCGTCCTGTTGCCGCTGACCAGCGGGGCCACTAGCGTCGGCCTGGTGGCTGCACTCATGGGCCTGGGCAACGGAATCTCCTCAGGCGTCGTTCTGACTCTCGGTGCCGACGCCTCACCGCCGCAAGACCGTGCCCAGTTTCTGGCAGGATGGCGGCTCTGTAGCGACCTGGGCAACACCACAGGCCCGCTGCTGATCAGTGCCGTCACGGCAGTTGCCACCTTGGCAGCGGCGGCTGTCACGATGGGGTTGATCACCTGGGCCGGCGCGGCGTGGTTGATCAAGTGGGTGCCGGTGTACGCACCAAGGCGGCATCGCCCATCACACAGACGAGAGGCACAGGAACCGTAGATGGCCACGAGCGACCTCCTGGTCTGGGTCGACTGCGAGATGACCGGGCTCGACTTGATCAACGACGAGTTGATCGAGCTAGCCGCGCTGGTCACGGATGCAGACCTCAATGTGCTTGGAGAAGGCGTCGATCTGGTGATCAAGCCCAGCAACAAGGCGCTGGAGCAGATGGGCGACTTCGTGCGCGGCATGCACGAGGCCTCCGGCCTGCTCAGATTGCTGGACTCGGGATTGTCTATGACCGACGCCGAACAACGTGTCCTGGACTATGTGCGCGCGTTCGTGGCGGAACCCGGCAAGGCTCCGCTGGCCGGCAACACAATCGGGACCGATCGGGCATTCCTGGCCCGCGACATGCCGACATTCGAACGGCACGTTCACTACCGCAGCGTCGATGTCTCCAGCATCAAAGAGCTGGTACGCCGCTGGTACCCGCGGGTCTATTACCATGCACCGGCCAAAGCCGGGAATCATCGCGCGCTGGCCGACGTACAAGAGTCCATTGAGGAGCTGCGGTACTACCGCGAGGCGGTGTTCGTGCCATTGCCTGGCCCGGACACCGCGGCGTCGAAGCAGATCGCGGATCGCCATCAGGGGGCCCTCACGGGGGCCGTACCGAGCGAGAACTGACTACCCGCGCGAACGGGCCGGCCGGTACACTTCACGCTGCGCGGTGTGGCCCGCGGAACTGGTTCGGGGGCTCTCGCATGGTGGGTGTAGCTCAGCTGGTAGAGCACCTGGTTGTGGTCCAGGATGTCGCGGGTTCGAGTCCCGTCACTCACCCCAGGGCGTAAGCGGGTGCGCGAACGCCCCAAAATAGGGGCGTGAGCGTCGGGAATCGCGCGCCGCCGTGCTGAGGAGGAGCGAGCAGACACGTCTTTCGTCTGCGAGTGACGACGAAGTAGGCGGATTCCACGCGCGATGCGCGAACGCCCCAAAATAGGGGCGTGAGCGTCGGGAATCGCGCGCCGCCGTGCTGAGGAGGAGCGAGCAGACACGTCTTTCGTCTGCGAGTGACGACGAAGTAGGCGGATTCCACGCGCGATGCGCGAACGCCCCAAAATAGGGGCGTGAGCGTCGGGAATCGCGCGCCGCCGTGCTGAGGAGGAGCGAGCAGACACGTCTTTCGTCTGCGAGTGACGACGAAAGGCGGATTCCACGCGCGATGCGCGAACGCCCCAAAATAGGGGGCAGGCTAGGAATCGGGGAACGATCGTCGCGGAGGTTCGATGACCTACTACCCGTCCCACTCCCACTAGCGCCATGTCGATATCGTCTGCCCGCTTGACCGCAGCCACGGCGGCTGGGCGCCTGGCCGGTGCCGCTTCCCGTATTGCCCGACGAGGTACCGGGGCGTCCATCCAAGGGAGAGTGATGCTGAAGCTCGATCCTGGCGCGCTGGGCAAGTTGCTGACGGGCAAGCGAATAGCGGTTGTGTCCGGTACCAATGGAAAAACCACGACCACGCACTTCCTGGCCTCAGCGCTGCGCGAATCTCTCAACCATGACGGATATCGCCTGGTTCACAACGCAGACGGAGCCAACCTCCACCACGGTCTTGCCTCAGCGCTCAGCAGCCATCCGCGAGCTGAGATCGCGATCTTGGAGACCGACGAGCGGGTGGTTGCTGACATCATTCGGCTCGGTCGGCCCGAGGTGTTGGTGCTCCTGAACTTCAGTCGCGACCAGCTTGATCGGCACCACGAGATCAAGGGGCTTGGCGGCAGCTGGCGCAAGGCGCTCGCCGACGCTGGTCCGGCTGGGCCAATCGTCGTCGCCAACGCAGACGAGCCACTGATCGTGTGGGCGGCGCTGGCGGCCAAGCAAGTCATCTGGGTAGACACGGCCACGACCTGGACCCAAGACTCCTCGCTCTGCCCCAGATGCGACGCCAGGCTGGTACGCAGCCAGCCTGATCACATCTCAGGGCAAAGTGGTGACTGGTATTGCACAGGTTGCGGACTCGCCCAGCCCAAAGGGGACTACCGGGTGGAGAGTGGCACGATCGTGGATCGGACACGTCACGTCTGGGATCCCCAACTCAGCGTTCCGGGCACCTTCAACATCAGCAACGCCGCATGCGCCCTGGCTGCCGCGGAACTCATGGGTGTCGACCCTCGAACTGCGTTGACCGGGATGCGCACAGTCACATCGCCGGCTGGTCGATTCGCCACGGCACGGTTCGGGAATACAACGGCCCGACTGCTACTGGCCAAGAACCCGGCTGGTTGGGCCGAAGCTTTGCCGTTAGCGCAGTCCCAGACGGTTGTGCTGGCGATCGACTCGGCCGCGGCTGATGGTCGTGACGTGTCCTGGCTCTGGGATGTGGAGTACGAGCGGCTGGCGGGACGGACAGTCATCGCGACTGGGCGCCGGGCGCAGGATCTGGCGGTACGACTCAGGTACGCGGAGGTCGACTATCGCTGCATACCCGATCTCGCCGACGCGCTCGAGGGACATCCGGAACCGGTCGATGTGATCGCCACGTACACCCCGTTCCAACGGCTTCGCAAGATGGGCAGGGTCTGAGATGAGCAATCCGGTCGCTCTTCAACGCGTTGAGCTGGTCCTGATCTACCAGTCGCTGCTCGGCCTCTATGGCGACCGCGGCAATGCGACGGTGCTCGTCAAACGTCTGGCCTGGCGAGGGTACGAGCCGGTGCTGACTGTAGTGGAGCCTGGCGATCCGATACCGAATACGGGCCATATCTATCTGTTAGGTGGGGGCGAAGATGCGGCCCAGGTCTCGGCCGTGCGGGCGCTCAAGGCTGACGGCGGGCTGTACCGCGCGGTCGATCGCGGGGCTGTCGTCCTGGCCGTCTGCGCTGGTTACCAGATCGTCGGTAACAGCTTCACCGTCGGCTACAAGGACGACGTGATCTCCGGCCTTGGACTGCTGGACGTCACGACCACCCGCGGCCCAGTTCGTGCGGTCGGTGAGATCATCAGCCGCTGGAACGGCCGAGACGGCAATGAACAGTGGCTGACCGGGTTCGAGAACCATGGTGGCTATACCCGACTCGGACCCGGTGTGACGCCGCTTGCCACCGTCGAAATTGGGATCGGCAACTGCGACGATGGCACAGAGGGCGCGGTCGCCGGCACGGTCATCGGCACCTATCCCCACGGCCCACTCCTGGCCAGGAACCCCGCACTTGCTGATCACGTCCTGGAGCTGGCATTGAGACGTGAACTGCCGCCGCTGGTCCGTCCCGAAATCGACAAGCTGAGGAGGCAACGGCTCGCGAGGGTCCGTCGGTCAACTGCCCGTCGGCGAGCTCCGAATCGAGCGCAGACCCAGCAACTCGGCAGTCGAAGCCGATGACCGGTACTCGCTCTGAGATTGTCGTCATCGGCGGCGGGCACAACGGGTTGGTCGCCGCCACATATCTAGCCCGGGCCGGACATCGCGTAAGTGTCTTCGAGGCACGCAGCGAACTCGGCGGTGCGGTTGCGAGCAAGGAAGTGTTCGAAGGAGTGTCCGCACGGCTCTCCCGTTTCTCGTACCTGGTTTCGCTGCTGCCGACCTCGGTCATCGCCGAGCTAGGACTCCGACTTGAACTGCGTTCCCGCAGGTTCAAGTCCTATACGCCAGTCGATAGCACCGGTCTCCTCATCGAGCGTGAGGAAGGAACCCCGACGCGCGACTCGTTCAAGGAGCTGACTGGCGACGATCGCGAATACCAGGCATGGAGGGCCTTTGAGGCCGAACTAAAGGAACTCGCCGCAGTCATAGAACCGACGCTGACTCAGCCGCTCCCCCGTGCCGCCGAACTGCGGGCACGAGTCGATCAGGATATCTGGTCGTCTGTAGTTGAGCGGCCGCTCGGCGAGCTCATCGAGGCAAGGTTCGCTCACGACACCGTGCGCGGCGTGGTGTTGACCGACGGGCTGATCGGCACGTTCACCTCGGCACACGACCCGTCACTGCGGCAGAACCGCTGCTTCCTCTACCACATGATCGGCAACGGCAATGGAGAGTGGAAGGTACCGGTCGGTGGCATGGGAGCGCTGACCGCTGAGCTGGTCCGGGTGGCCCTTGAGGCGAAGGTTTCGATCGAGACCGGCTGTGGTGTTGCCGCCATCAAGCCACTGGCCGATGGCGGAGCAACGGTCTCGTTGGCAAATGGGCAGTCGATCACCGCTGACATGATCTTGGTGAATTGCGCACCGGCAACGCTGCAGCGGATGCTTGGGAAGCCGTGCGATGCCCCGGTCGGCAGTCAAACCAAGATCAACATTGTGCTGCGGCGGCTGCCTCGTTTCCGTTCTGGAGTTGATCCGGCGCGCGGCTTCTCGGGAACGCTGCATCTTGGCCAGGGCTATCGCAGGTTGCAGGAGGCGTACGAGGACGCATTAGCGGGTCAGATTCCGGATCCCATGCCGTGCGAGATCTACTGCCACACCCTTACCGACGGCTCGATTCTCGATCCGGAGTTGAGGGCGGCGGGCTACCACACTCTTACGCTGTTCGGGCTGCATACCCCAGGGAGCCTGTTCGTGGCTGATCAGACTGGCTCGCGGGAGCGCGCGAAAGGTGCCGCGCTACGGTCCCTGCAGTCGGTGCTCGCTGAACCGCTGGAACCCTGCCTGGCTCTCGATCGCCGTGGTGAGCCATGTATCGAGGTCATGACGCCGCTCGATATCGAAAGCGAGCTCGGGATGCCTGGCGGCCACATTTTCCATGGTGATCTTGCTTGGCCGTGGTTGGCCGACGACGCAGCTGGTACGACCGCGGCCGAGCGATGGGGGGTGGCGACCGGTTATCCCGGCATCCTGTTGTGCGGCTCTGGAGCGATACGAGGCGGCGCAGTCAGCGGCCTCGGCGGGCACAATGCCGCGATGGCCGTACTTGAAGATGAGGGATCCTGATACTGTTGCTCCTCGCGCGCCGCTAGCTCAACTGGCAGAGCAGCTGACTCTTAATCAGCGGGTTGGGGGTTCGATTCCCTCGCGGCGCACAAAGCACCTAGTCAGAGGCATTCTCGTTCTCGAAGAAGGCTTCTCGCCCACACTTTACCCACAGTTATCACGCTAAACACCGACCGCTCGTGCCCCGTCTCAAGCGCCCATTGTTTTAAGCCGGCAGCTGATGGCCGTCAACGCCGCTGGGAGGTCATGACACTCGATGCGGGCGAGAGAAGGACGGTATCGACCGCGTGAGGGCATCGAGGATCACGTTGAGCCCAAAGTCGAACACGTCGTGAAGTCGTATCCGGGTTTCAGCATTGCAGCTCTGTTTCACGAATTGAGGAGGTCGAGCCGGTGCCTCGCCGTGCCCTCTTGCTGTGCCGCCGATAAGTCCTTGCGCTTCGCGCGAGCGCACCGACTGCAACTACCCACCCGGCAGTGCCGAGGATGCTGAGTGCGAACGGCGCAGCCAGGCCCGGCCAGTCCTTGGACGGTACCAGGTGGCGCCTCCTACCCGGCGGAGCCCACGTGGCCGTTGCCAGTTTCGCTTCGTCGAGTGCTGCTCCTAATGCGTGTGGCCCATGCGGTTGCACGTCCTACCCGTGGGTCAACAGCTGGCAGCGCCGACGAATCGGG
>CAWILN010000007.1:0-165605 GCA_963836855.1 uncultured Actinomycetota bacterium
CGGAACCAGAGCCAAGCCGGTGGCAAGGGATGTCATCAAGATCGGTGAGAGGCGTTCTCGAGCTCCACGCACCACCAAGTCGCGGCTGAAGGCCATGCCCTCCTCGCGCTCCAAGTGCTGGAAATGGTTGATCAACAAGATCCCGTTCCGAGCCGCAATGCCGAAGACCGTAAAGAATCCGATCAACGACCCGAGCGAGACCACTCCACCGCCGAGGAAAGCTGCCATAACGCCGCCAACCAAGGCCATTGGAAGTGTCAGGAAGCTCAGTAGGGCAAGCCGCCAGCTGTTAAAGGACGCTTGCAGCAACAGCAAGATCGCCACGCCTGCGATTACCGCAGTTGCCAGCAGTGTCCGCTGGGCTGACTCTCGCTCGGCCCATTCGCCGAGAACCTCAGCGTGATATCCCTGCTCAAACTGGACTCCCTCGAGCCTGTTCTCGAGTTCCTCGACTACCGAACCTAGGTCGCCCTCGAAAGTGGCACTGACGTCCAGTCGACGGGAGTCTCCCTCGCGGTCGATGGCATTGGGGCTGGGTTGCAGCGACACATCGGCCACATCGGCGAGTCGCACGGTCTCGCCGGATGGTGTGTCGATGCGCAGACTCCGGATATCGGAGACGCTGGTGCGCGTCTGCGGTGTGCTCCACACCACGACGTCGTAGGCCTTTCCGCCGCGGAAGATATCACCCACCTCCTCACCGGCGACCAAGGTCGCGGCGGCTCGGCGTACGTCGCCTGGCTTTAATCCGTACTTTTCAGCCTTGGCAAGATCCACCTCGATTTGCAGTTGCGGGACGTCGGTCGACACATCGGTGTGCTGATCCTGGACGCCTTCGACGCTGCCCATGATCTCTTCAATCTCGGCGGCCTTTTCGCGCAGGACCGTCAGGTTCTCGCCAAAGACCCGGACGACGATCGGCTCCTTGCCGCCGGAGATTACTTCCTCGATGCGCTCATCGAGGTAGGTCTGGGTCTCCCGGAAAAGGCCGGCATAAGCATCGTTGACATCTTCTATCTCATCGAGAGTCTTGTCGTAGTCCGCCGATGGATCGATGCTGATCCAGTTCTCGCCCAGATTGACCCCTGCGACCTCTTCTCCAAGGAACGCCTGGCCCATATGTGCCCCGAAGTTGCGTACGCCCGGAATCTCCCTGAGCTCCTTACTAACCGCCAGCGTGGTGCGCCGCATTTCGTCGGCTGAGGTCCCCGGCTGGCTGACCCAGTGAATAAGGAAGTCGCGTTCCTTGAAGCCCGGGAACAGCGACTGGCCCAGGAGCGGCGTCAGCACGATGCCGACCACGGTGACCAGGGCGAAGATCGCGTACGCCCGCCGAGGCCGTACAACGATCCGAGACAGAGCCGCTGTGTAGCCGCGCTGCAGTACCCCGACAACAGGCGATTGCCGCCGCTCGATCCTGGACTTGCCCAGCAGCATCAGTGCCAGCGCGGGCGTCACGGTCAAGGCGACGAGCAACGAGGCCACGATCGCGAGGGTGTAAGACAGCGCGAGCGGGCGGAAGAACGCGCCGGTTAGGCCCTGAAGCAGAAAGATCGGCACGGCCGCTGCGACGATGATCATGGTGGCGTAGACGATCGGACCCCGTACCTCCAGCGACGCGTTCAAGATCACCGAGGCGGTGGAGCCCTGGCCACCCGACAGCCGGTGCTGACGGAGCCGTCGGACGATGTTCTC
This sequence comes from uncultured Actinomycetota bacterium, assembly GCA_963836855.1. Lineage (GTDB taxonomy): Bacteria > Actinomycetota > Actinomycetes > Propionibacteriales > Propionibacteriaceae > Microlunatus. The sequence continues at coordinate 1,696 of CAWILN010000007.1, forward strand.
GACGTCGATGATGGCGTCGTCAACAACTGCACCCAAGGCGATGACCAAGCCGGCAAGGGTCATCGTATTGACTGTCTCGCCGCGCCAGTGCAAGACGAGCAAGGTGGCCATCAGCGACAGCGGGATGGTGAGAAGGCTGATCAGCGCCACCCGCCATTCGAAGAGGAACAATGCCAAGATCACGATTACGAGCACGAAGCCCAGCACCAAGGCCTGCGTCAGATTCTGAATCGCGGCAGTGATGAAGTTGGCCTGCTGGAAGATTGTCGTGTCGAACTGCACTCCAGGCAGGCCGGGCTCCAACGAGCGGATTGCATCTTCCACGCCCTTGGTCATCTCGACCGTGTTCGCCCAGGGCAGTTTTTCCACTACCAGCAGCAGGCCAGGACTGTCGTTGATCACCGCATCGCCAATGAGTGGCTGGTGATCCTCGACCACGCGGCCGATGTCGCCGATCTTGACACCCTTGCCCGAGCCATCAGCGTGCAGCGGGACCTTGGCCAGATCATCTGGGGTAATGATCGGCAGCACATTTTGGACATTGATCCGTTGGTTCGGTGATTCGATCATGCCGCCAGTGCCGATGATCGAACCGCTGGAAAACCGGAGGAGACCGGAATCGACTGCGTCGGCCGTGGCCTCCATGACCTCGTTCAGCGCGACGTGCCGCGCTTCCATCTTGGGTGGTTCTACCTGAACCTGCATCATCTGGAGCCGCTCGCCCCAGAGGGCAACATTGGCCACACCCGGAACTTGCAGCAGCCGCGCGCGGATCGTCCAGTAGGCCGACATCGACATCTGAATCAGGGAATGGTCCTTAGACGTCATTCCGATCTGCATCGCCCGGCCTGTGGCCGAAACCGGCGCCAGCATGACCGGTGGTGCCGCCCAGGTCGGCAGGCTGGAGGCGACGGCCGTCATCCGCTCCTGGACGAGCTGGCGAGCCTTTAGCTCGTCCACATCGGGTTTGAAGATGAGCTCGATCGCCGAGAGCTGCGGTACCGACTTGGACCGCATATCGTCCAGACCGTCAACTCCGTTGAGCGCCTGCTCAAGCGGCACGGTGACCAGCTGTTCTACGTCCGAAGTCGAGAGGCCAAGGCAGGCGGTCTGGATGACGACTCGCGGAGGCGCGAACTCGGGAAAGGCATCAACCCGTGTCGAAGGAAGGATCGCAAAGCCAAGTGCCATCAGCAACGCGCCGACGGCAACGACCAGAAAGCGGTAGTTCAGGCTCGTGCTGACGATCCACCGCATCACGCTCCCACCTGGCTTGGCCATCACTCCTCACCGCTGATCCCAGCCTCGGCGCCCACCAGCTCAGGCGCACCGACGACTACGACCTGCGTCCCCACCGGTGGTCCGCTCTTGAGTTGGACTATTTCTCCGCTGATGGAGCTGATCTCGATGGGTACTCGGATGTAGGTGCGCGGAGCAGGCGCGGAGAACGCCCACGATTTTCCGTCTGCGTCATAGACGACGGCGGAGTAGGAGATCATTTCAGCGGCCCCGTTCGGGTGAGCAGAGATCGGACGTACCGGCTCGGTACGGATGCCGAGCCGTTGCTCCGCGCGCTCGCTGACCGTGATGTGCGCCGGCTGTCCTTCGCCGGCTGTCTCGACCGTGACTGCGGTCTCGGGATTTTCTTCGTTCGACGCCCCGGCTTCACTGCAGCCACTGGCGCCAAGAGTCATCACCGCAAGAGCCGCGATAGATGCGGCCAAACCACGTAGCTTCATGAATCCACCTCAGTTTCAGATGCGGGTGCGGGGGTGATCGTCTCCGGGCGCCGGGCTCGGTTGGCGATCGCCAGATAGAAGGCGGGAACTGCGATCAGCGAGACGGCGGTCACCGTCACCAATCCGGCCAGCATGCTGACCGCGAAGGGATGAAGCGCTTCCAAGCCGGCCGTTGTGCCCACGACAGCAGGTGCGACCAAGATTGCCGCGGTCAAGAGGGCGACGCCGATGACTGATGGCGCGAGCTCCTGTACGGCTTGCCGCACCGCGTCGCCTGAGCTGGCATCCGAGTCACCGCCGAGCTCACGCGCGCGGCGTGTGAAGACGAGAGCTTGGCGCACAGCGAGCGCGAAGAGTGCGAAGAGGGCAACCAAGACACCGATTGAGGAGACGCCGCCCACGAGCGGAGCAACGAGCACACCACCGACGACCGCAGCCGGCAGGGTGACCAGCAGCGCCGCGGCAACCCCCCAGCTTCTCGTTGCCGCCTGCAAGATCAAGAAGCTCAGTAGGACCACAATTGCGGCAATCGCGCCGACCCGACGATGGTCTGCCTGCTGCTGAGCCGCATCTCCAAGCACTTCTGCGCGGTACTCATAGGGGAAAGAGATCCCGCGGAGTCGTGAGGTCACTTCTTGCGCTACATCCGCGGCGCTCCGTCCGTGGACAACGGCCGTCACATCGAGGCTTCGGGAAACGCTGTTGTGGTCGATCGCGACCGGATCGGGTGCGATGCGCACCCGTGCTACCTCGCCGAGGCGCACCTGTCCGCCCGACGGGGCATCAATGCGCAACGCCTCGAGATCGGAAAGATTCTGCCGGATTCCCGGTCCACCCCAGACCACAACGTCGAAGACCTTTTGCTCTTCGAAAAGGTTTCCGACGACCAAGCCCGAGATCAATGTGGTGGCTTCGCGGCGAACGTCGCCTGGGCGTAGGCCGTGGCGCTGCGCCGCGGCCAGATCGACCTCGACCTCCAAGGTGGGCTCAGTTACCTGTTCTTCCACCCTGGGCGACAAGACGCCGGGAACGGTGCTCAGCATGCTGCTGACGTCATCGGCCGTGTCCCGCAGCTTGGCCAGGTCATCACCATAGACGCGGACCACCAGCTCGTCTCCGACATTTTCCTGGACCGCCGCGACCCGGTCCTCGGCGTAGGTTCGTACGCTGGTGTGCAGGCCTGGGTATCCGCCCGCGATTTCGTGTACGCCAGCAAGTGTTTCTGCGTAGTCTGCATCAGGCGCGACCGTCAGCCAGATCTCTCCGGCGTTGACGTCGACGATCTCATCGGAAGTGATGGCGCGGCCGACGTGCGCTCCTGCAGATTCCACTCCCGGCGCGGATCGCAATTCGGAGGCGACGATTGAGGTGATCCGATCCATCTCGGTCAGTGACGTGCCGGGCACGCCCTGGACCCGGACGAGCACGTTGCGATCCTGCAGAGTCGGCAGCACAGGGCCGCTGGAAGCCAATGTCGCGAAGACGCCCGCCACGACGAGTACGCCAGTGGCAAACGCGACCCAACCAGGTCTGCCGATGGCCGGCGCCACGACCTGATGAAGCCCGCTGCGGATCCAGCGATCGATCGGACCGGCGCGCAGTTGCTGACGGCCGTCCCGAAATATCAGCACGGTCAGCGCGGGAGTGACGATCAGCGCCACGACCAGGGACGTCAGCATGGCGAGAACGTAGGTTGCCGCCAGCGGCCAAGTGAAGGCGTTCGACACTCCGCCGATCGCTAGCACGGGGGCCAAAACCAGCACGGCTATGACCGAGGCGACCAGCAGCGGCCCGCGACGCGCCCCGACCACGTCGCCGATGACTGAGCTGAGGCGCGGTCCGTCCGGCCCAGCGGCGAGCTGCCGGCGGCGGATCTCGGCCACGTCGCCGTAGGCATCGTCGACAACTATCGCCGTGGCGGCGGCGAGGCCGAGCAGGGTCATCAACGTGAGCGTTTCACCGCGGAGGTGGACCACCCACGCGGCCGAGACCAAGGACAGGGGAACGGTCACCACGAGAATCAGTCCGGCCCGCCAGGACAGCAGGAGTACACCCAGCGCGACGACAAAAAGCAGCAGGCCGACGAGGCCAGCGACTCCAAGATGATTCAGCGCAGCGGTCATGTAGGACGCTGGCCGGAAAACCTGGGGGTCGATCTCGATTCCGGCCAGGCCGGGGGCCATGGCGTCCAGCGCCTCATCGACATCGCGGGTCACCTGGGCCGTGTTGGCATCGGGGAATCGTTCCACGACCAGCATCAGGCTGGGCGTGCCGTCAAGACTGGCATCTCCGATCAGCGGCTGATGATCCTCGGTCACCGTGGCGACATCGCCAATGCGGAGCGGCGGAGTCCGGGTGCCCTCGACAGCGACGTTGGCGAGCTGGTCAGGGGTGTTGATCGGCTGGATGTGCTGCACCCCGAGTCGCTGATTGGGGGTCTCAACGAGCCCGCCGGTACCAGGCGTAGATGCCTCGACGAAGCTCAACGGCGACACCCACAGCGCATTGCCCGTCGACTCGATGAGCTGGGTGAGCGTGACCTTGCGGGAGTGCAGCCGCTGGGGATCCACCTGAACCTGCAGCTGGCGATCGCGCATACCCCAGACCGAGACATTGGAAACACCGGGGATGCTCATCAGCCGAGGCCGGATCTGCCAACGGGCCAGGACCGACATCTGCATCTCTGAGACGGTGTCCGATCGCATGGCGATCATGGCGACCCGGCTGGTCGACGACGTCGGCTGGATCATGATCGGCGGGGTCCCAACGTTCGGCAGCGCCTTAGCCTGCGACATCCGTTCCTGAGTCAGCTGGCGAGCGGCGAGCAGATCGGTCCCGGGCTCGAACTGCAAGTCAATGGCCGACAGACCCGGCATCGACCTGGATCTGATGTGCTTGACCCACGGGATTCCGTTGAGCAGGTCTTGTTCCAACGGCACGGTGATCAACTGCTCGACCTCTTGAGCGGACAGGCCGAGGGCCTCGGCCTGGATCTGGATGTCTGGCGGTTCGAACTCTGGATAGACATCGACGGCCTGGCGATGGAGCTGGAACAGGCCGGCTCCGAGTATCCCGATCGCGACCGCCACCACTAGCCCGGAGAACCTCAGTGCGGCTCCTACAATCCACTTGATCATCGGGCTCCTTATCGACGTGAGACAGGCTCCTGCTCGTGTTTCCGCACGCTGGGACAGCCCACGCGAATCAGCGCAGCTCGACGTGAATGGGTGCCAACCCCCGGGAAATGGTGCCCACACCGGTCAACCTTGAGGCCGCGGCAGATGGCCGCGTGGCTGGTACCTTAAATTTTGAGATTATGATAAGGATTTCACACTTTGTAGATGTTGAGCGAACGAATTTATTACGATTTGGACACTCCACTGAATTGCTGTCGGCGCTGCGAATTAGGAACGTGGACGCCGGCATTTGGCATGCGGGGGCGCGACCAAAAAGGTGGCTGGTGCGGTGGGCTACTGGCCACGAAACGCAATTGATTAGCCAAGAAACGCAATTGACTAGTTCAGATGTGCATCGCGCCGCCTGACGTTCGAGAACTCGGCGCTCTGGCTGGCTGCTTTGGCCGTGTGATCACCAGCAGATGGGTCCAGGGCGGCGGTACTAGGCCACCCTTACGCTGCGCCGCAGGACCCCGCGTACGACACGACCCGCGCTGCATGAGTTACCAGTCGGGCTACGTCGAAATGGGATCGTAGGCGGTACTCAGCTCATCGGACTTCGGATCTGGTCGCGTTGCAAGATCAACAACGGTCTTGAGGCACGCCAGTTGATCGCGGATGGCCCCTCGCCACCAGGCGATGGTGTGCTGTCGAGCCGAATTGTCGCCGACACCGGTCGCGTCGACGCCCAAGGCTCGACAGGTTGCCACAGCACGTACGACGTGGTAGCTCTGTGTGACGATGATCAATTGCGCGAGATTGAAGACTCGCTTGGCCCGCAGGCAAGACTCGTAAGTGTCAAATCCCCCTGGGTCGGCAATCACCTTCTCCGTAGGTAAACCTGCGTTAATCAGGTAATTGCGCATGGCGGCAGGCTCATCAAACTCCGGCGCCAAGTGATCGCCCGAGACGATGATCATCTCGATCAGTCCGGCATCATAAAGGCGCTTTGCAAGATCAAGACGAGCGGCCAGAAATGCGGACGGTGTGCCGTCTGGGTTAACCTGCGCTCCGAGCACCAGGGCTACTGGCGTCGCTGGCACATCGGACTCGGTGTAGATATGGCCCGCCGCTGTTGACCGCACAAAGCTGACAGCCCCCGCCAATGTCGCCAGCCCGACAATTCCCATGCCAAGGAGCAGCCAAAACAATTTCACAAGCCGGTGCTTGCTGGACACGTGTTGCTTGGATGCTGGCACGTCCCAAGGGTAAATGTCGCGATTAATGTGAGCAGCAGGGTGTCAGGGCCGTCGGGGAGACTTACGCCGTGATGACGACGCATTTGGCCATTGCGGGTCCGTTCGACCTTCGCGAGATTGCATTGATGGGCTTCGGCCATCGCGACGAGCGCAGCTTCGACGGCGTCATGCGGATGGCATTCTGCCTTGACGGCAACTATGAGCGACAGGTCGGGGTGGAGGCGCGGCAGTCGGGCGACCGGCTGGAGTTGCTGGCTCAGGCCATCGGCGATCAGCTGAGCGATGCGGAAGTCGAGGCGGTGCGCAGGCAGGTTGCCAGGGTGGTCTCGCTCGACCACGACGGCGAGGCATTCCACCAACTCTGCCTCGCGGACCCAGTGCTATCCCGAGTACACGCACGAGCGCCAGGTTTCCGGCCGGCCCTGTTCTATTCGCCTTATGAGGCGGCTCTCTGGTCGATCATCAGCGCACGTCGGGCGCGCACCCAGGCGATCATGCTGCGCACCCGGATGTCGGAGCAGTACGGTGCCAGCTTCGAGCTGTCAGGCTCTTTCACGGTTTGCGTGCCAACACCGAGCGCGGTCCGCCAGATTGAGTCGCTGCCAGGGCTACCGGCAGACCGGATTCCCCGGCTGCATGCCGTTGCCGAGGCCGCCGACCGTGGTCAGTTGGACGCACAGCGGTTACGTGCGATGTTGCCTGAGGACGCGCAGGCGGATTTGCAACGGCTGCCAGGCATCGGTCCGTTCTACAGCTCGTTGATCGTGATTCGTGCGTGCGGCCACGCCGATGCGCCTTCCCTTGGCGAAAGCAGGTCCAGGGCAGCAGTCCAGCAGGCGTACGGGATTGATCATGACCTCAGTGACGCTGAACTTCTCGCCTTGGCTGAGACATGGCGACCCTTCCGCACCTGGGTTTCTGTGATGATGCGGGCTCTGGCCTCTTAGCTGTTCGCACGAGACGGGACAATGAGGCCGTGCCGGAGGGAGACACCGTCTGGCGAGCATGCCAGCGGTTGAATGAGGTGCTTGCGGGCCGTGTGCTGACCAGATCGGAATTCCGCGTGCCATCCCTGGCTGCGACCGATTTGACCGGCGTCACCGTACGCGAGGTGACCTCACGCGGTAAGCATCAGCTGTTCCGGTTCAGTAATGAGTTCACCCTGCACACTCACTTCAGGATGGATGGTGCTTGGAAGATCTATCCCCACGGGCGGCGCTGGAGTGGCGGACCCGCCTTCGAAGTTCGTGCCGTGCTCGCGACTGATGATCATGATGCTGTGGGATACCGGCTGCCCGTGATCGAGCTGGTTCCGACCGGCACTGAGAACAGCGTGGTGGGACATCTCGGGCCCGACTTGCTTGGATCCGACTGGGACCCCGACGAAGCTGTCAGGCGCATCGCCACTCAGCCCGACCGCACAATTGGTGAAGCGTTGCTCGACCAACGAAACCTCGCCGGTATCGGTACTTTCTATCGGGCGGAGCTGTTGTTCCTCCATGGCGTTCATCCCCGTACCCCAGTACGCGACGTCGGTAAGCTGCCGCGCATTGTGCAGCGCGGTCAGCAATTGCTTCATGCAAACCGTTGGCGTGCGGAGCAGTCCACCACCGGTGATCTACGACCTGGTCGACGTGCCTATGTCTACCAGCGATCGGGCCAACCCTGCCGCCGTTGCGGAACCGCCATCCGCACCGAGGAGCTCGGGCCGCCCGGCGAAGAGCGGCACAGCTACTGGTGCCCGCACTGCCAGCCTGGCCCTTAGTTGATCGACGGTCAGACTATCGCGGGCAGGAGCGACGAGAAGGCCGCGAGGGACCAGCGTGAAGTCTCCCACGTCCCGCGCCGAGCGCGCTGGAGGCCGCTAGTTAGCCGCAGTGAAATAATCTCCGTTTGTGCCCTCCGTTCCTTCGCTGCTGAGCGCCCGGATCGAGGCCGTCGTCGGCATCGACCCAGAGCTTCGGCCTGCCACGAAGCCGCAGTTCGGCCACTATCAGTCGAACGTGGCATTGCGCTTGGCCAATAGCGAACGCAAGTCGCCGCGTGAGGTTGCCGCAGACATCGTCGCCACGTTGGATGTTGCCGACCTGTGCGAGCCGCCGGAAATCGCCGGACCTGGCTTCATCAACTTCCGGCTACGAACCGACGTACTGGCTCAGGCGGCGACCGACCAGCTCGCTGATCCGTACAGCGGCGTCGTGCAGGTGTCAGATCCTCAGGTTGTGGTGATCGACTACTCCGCGCCGAACGTGGCCAAGCAGATGCATGTTGGGCATCTGCGCTCAACAGTGATCGGCGATTGCCTGCGCCGCGTGATAGCCGGAGTTGGCCACCACGTGATCGCACAGAACCATATTGGCGATTGGGGCACCCAGTTCGGGATGCTGGTTGAGCAGATTCTTGACGAAGGCGTCGATGCCTCGACCCTGACGCTGCCTGAGGCGGAGGAACTCTACACCCGTGCCAGCGCACATTTCCGTGCAGACGCGGAGTTCGCCGAGCGCGCCCGGCGCCGTGTGGTTGATCTACAGTCGGGCGACGAGCTGACACGCAGCATCTGGCGGGAACTCATCAACGTCTCACTCGCCGGGTTCAACGTCGCCTACCAACGGTTGGGTGTCCTGCTCACCGATGATGATCTTGCCGGTGAGTCCATGTACAACGATCAGCTCCCAGCGATCGTCGCTGAGCTGGAGCGCAACGGGACGGCGGTAATCGACGACGGCGCGCTATGCGTCTTTGTCGACGGTTTCGCAGCCCCCATGATCGTGCGGAAACGCGACGGTGGTTTCGGTTATTCGGCAACGGACTTGGCGGCGGTCCGGCACCGGGTACGTGACCTGCATGCCAACCGGATCATCTACGTCGTAGACGCTCGGCAGTCCGATCACTTCGACCTGGTGTTCGGCGTCGCCCGTAAGGCTGGTTTTCTGCCCGACGACGTGATCACCGAGCACGTTGCGTTCGGCACCGTGTTGGGCACCGACGGCAAGCCGTTCAAGACCCGCGAGGGCACAGCGGTGAATCTCAACACGCTGCTGGACGCCGCCGAGGAGCAAGCCGCGCCCCCGGTCGCACTCGCTGCGATCAAGTACGCCGACCTGTCCAATGGGCTGAACAAGGACTACGTCTTCGATGTCGGCCGGATGGTGCAGACCACGGGCAACACCGGACCGTATCTGCAGTACGCGCACGCCAGGGTGACCCAGGTCTTGCGCAAAGGTGCGGCTCGCGGCTATGGAGAGCAGTCAAAGGTGCTGGTGCTGGAGGAGCCGGCAGAGCAAACGCTGGCACTGCTGCTCATCCGGTTCGGGGACACCGTGGACGAGGTGGCCCGGACTCTGCAGCCGCACAGGTTGTGCAACTACATCTACGAGCTGTCTGGCGCGTTGGCCATCTTTTACGAGCAGTGTCCGGTATTGCAGTCCTCGGGTGCCGTACGTGATTCACGGCTCGCGCTGTGCTTGGCGACGAAGCGTGTGCTGGCTGCTGGGCTCACCATGCTCGGAATTGAGCCCTTGGAACGGATGTAGCCTCCGCGGCCTCCGGAGCCGCGCTACCTAAGCTCGTCGGGGTGGATCTGGCGGTCAGCTGCGAGCCAGGCGGCTCCGACAATCCCAGCAGTGTTCAGCAGTTTGGCCGGCACGACCTCAGCGTTGAGCTTGAGCTTCGGGATGAACTTGTCGGAGTTTTTGCTGACGCCGCCACCGATCACAATCAGGTCCGGCCACAACAAAGCCTCGAGTCGCTCCAAATACTTCTGGAGGCGCGGAATGTACTCCTTGAAGGAGAGGCCCTCTCTCTCTGGCGCTGGCGGCGGCACGTTTCTCGGCGTCATCGCCGTCGATCTCGATATGGCCTAGCTCTGAGTTCGGGATGAGGACGCCGCGGTAAACGATCGCGGTGCCGATCCCGGTCCCGAGCGTCGCCATCAGCACCAGGCCGGGATGGCCCTTGGCGGCGCCGTAGTGCACCTCGGCGATGCCGGCCGCGTCGGCATCATTGACAAGCAGAATGTCGCGCCCCAGGTGATCCTCGAAGATCTTCTCGGCCTCGGCGTCGATCCACGACTTGTCGATATTTGCGGCAGATCGGGTCTTGCCGTGTGTGACAACGGCCGGGATTGTGACCCCGATCGGCCCATCACCGATGATGGCGCCGAAGTTGTCCACGATTTCACCGACGACTGCTGCCACATTCTTCGGTGTTGACTTGGCGGGCGTAGTGATGCGAAGTCGCTTCGCTGTGAACTCGCCAGTCGCAAGATCGACGGGCGCTCCTTTGATGCCGCTGCCGCCGATGTCGATGCCGAGCACGGGCGCGCTTCGTACCGATTCTTCGCTCATGCTCGCGAGCCTAGCGATATCCGGCCGCGGCCGGGAGGGCCAGATTTCCAACGTGGCGCGTGATTTAGTTCAGACCAAAACGTCGTCGCTGTTGTCAGGCAGTGGATCCAGGTCCAGCAACTCTGCGATCAGCAGCAAGAGCTGCTCATGCTCTGGTGTGATGGTCCGGCCGTACGGGCCTCGATTTCGGGCGACGTCAACTCCGATTCGGAGTAGCGCCATCCTGAAGTCGGCGGAGGCCTCAGACTCGAATCGGTCCAGGATCGACACGATGTGGCGTAGCCCTGAGACAACAGGTCGGTCATCGAGTTCGAAGTCAAGCAGCAGACCGGACCGGTCCTCTGCCATGGAGGTGAGGATGTCCCTCGCCGGGTATGGCGTACGCAACGCCACCGCGACGACTGTGTCCCAGAAGGCGGCGAGCTCGTAGCTCTTGAATCGGTTGTACGTTCCGGCCAGAGAACTCAGCACCCACAAGGGTCCGAACTGGAGGGTACGCATTTCACCAGGCTGCAGATTCAAGGGTCACCGCCTTTCCCTGCGCCAACTATCCGCCGCTCATTGTGGCCAGACAAGTTCCAGTCCGGCTCGAGCAACCTCACTGATCCCCGACTGGGAGCTCAGCGATTCAGCTGACGGAGGCACCACGCGTAGAGATTGGTGTCGAAGGCGTACGCGTTGGAGAAATAAAAGCCATAGAAGCGTCGGTACGCATCGATCCAGCGAACGATCTCTCGCCCGTGGCGTTCGACTGCCACTGCTTCCAGCCAGGCCGCGTCTGCGCCGGCGTCGGCGTACGGTTCGAGCTCAAGGAAGATCAACGAGCCGGCTATATCCATCAAAGGGTCGGCGTGCACCGTATGTGGACTGAAATCAGCGATTCCGGTAACAACCGGTCCCTGGGGACCCTGGCTGATGTACGCGTTGGGCGGGCAGACATCACCGTGCACAGTCGCAGGAACGACGGACCGCTGTGCCAGCTCGCCGTGCAGTCGGTTCCAGACCTCGGCCACGCCCGGAATGTCGCGTTCCAGTTGCGTCCGGCTGCTCTGGAGCGGCCCCCGGAGCATGCTGGAGAGCAGCTCAGCGAGCGTGCTGAATTGCTGCGGCGCCCCTTCGCCGATCAGTCGCGCGAAGCCCGGCACCGGGCTCGGTAGTCGTTGCAATCGCTCGGTTGCATCCAGGAAGCTGATCAACGCCGGTCGCCGTTCGGCCATGTCGGCATGTTGCAGCCAGCCTGAGAAGTTCCGACCCGAGAGCCGGCGATCCACGGTGAAGAACCGCCCGTTGCGCTCGCCCATGTCAAGGATCATGGGCAGTTCCAGGCCGATGTCACTGCCAGCCCAGGTCTGATAGAGGGCATCCAGCTGAGTAGCGGTCCGGCGTGGCGCCTCGTGTCGGCTCCGGTAGAGCCGCAGCACTCGCTCATGATCGATCGCGAACACCTCGCTCTCGCCGCCGGCGCCGAGTAGGTGATCACGACCGGTGCCGAACACGGCTAGCAGTTCGGCCTCGCCCTGATGATCATCGGTGTGCACTGCTTCGACCGCTCGATGCTGGCGCTCGGCGGCTCGAGCGGCGCGCGCCCGATCCAGCTGGCTCAGCGCCAGTTCTCGGGCTGTCTGCTCGTCCAGCTGGTGTGCCACGGCGTTCACGGGTCCTCGTGGGGTGTGGACATGGACGTCGGCCAGGCGGAGCAGTCGTTGCAGCGGACCTTGCTCGATGCGTACCGATTGCGTCTTCGCGTGGGGGACGACGTCGCGTACGTGGGTGAACCAGCCCTGTTCGGCGATCAGGGTTCGGTCGTCCCAGCCATACCGGAGGGTCCAGAAGTCGAACCACCGCACCCAGCGCGCGCGTTTCGGCGGCGAGTGGAGCTCGATGCCATCAAGATCAAATCCTGGCAGCACCCGCCCGATCGCCAGCTCGACTTCATCAAAGGTGGCGACCGGGAGCAGCACGCTGGAGGCGTTCGACTCGTTGTCCTCGCTGTCGCCCTGGGCGTAGCCGAGAATATCGACGTCGACCCGATACCAGCCGAGTGACCTCCACAGCAGTGGCTGGCTGGTTTTGACGCCTTGGATGCGATTGATCGGCACCGATTGGCTTGTCAGATTGGTCAGTCCGCGCGTGATCCGAAGGCCGCGTGAGGACTCGGCCAACGTGAAGTTGAACATACCGATCACACGCCGCCAGATGAGCGTCAGCATGCCAATGATCAACGGAATCAAGCCGCCCAGGGCGAACGCGATGGCACCTGCGGCTGCGGTTACGACGATGATGATTATGGTGATGGCTGCTGGGATCAGCCACTCGCTCGAGAGCAGGAAGCTGACGATCAGCCGCTGCGGCAACACTCGAACAAGCGGCTGATCGGTCACTCCCAGATCGGTGAAGATGCTCGCCGCCGCTTGTTGATCAAGATCGCGGATGCTGGCCTGCTGCCCGTGGGCACGGGTAAGCAGATAGTCGCGGAATCGAGAGGCCTTGCTCCTGGTCAGGTAGCGCAGCTTGGTGGTGCTGTTCCCGGCATCGAGGCGCAGCTCAGCAAGGCCGAAGATGCGTGCAGTAAGCGGTTGGATGATGTCGACCGACTGGAGCCGCTCAAACGGGATTTTCGTCGATTTCTTGAAGATCCAGCCAGTCTCGATCCGGAGCTCCTCGTCGTCGATCACGAACCGGGTGAAGAACCAGGCGACGAAGCCGGTGACAGCAGCCAGGACGACGACGATACCGAGGATGGGCAGTATCCAGGTCAGACCGCCCGCATCCAGCTGATCCTCGCCGGCGCTTGTGAGAATTTCGCGACCCCAGCCAATCGCGATCGCGACGAAAATGATCCACCCACGGACGAATGGTGTGAGCGGATGCGGCCGCTCAGTCTGCTTCAACGACCGGTCGGTTGGAACCGGTGGCGGACCGGCTGTGGTAACCGCCGGGTCGGGGGCCGAGGTGTGCTGAGGCGGCTGCGAGGCGCTCATAGCCCCGAGGCGCGTGCTTCGCCGAGCTCGGTCAGCCGATCGCGTAGCCGCGTTGCCTCTTCCGGACTAAGCCCAGGAATGCGAGCACCGGTCTCCGGACTGGCTGTCTTCAAGGTGACAGCGGCCAACCCGTAGGCGCGTTCCAGCGGACCGGACTCCACCTCCACTAGTTGCATTCGCCCATACGGCACGGCTATCAGGCTGCGGAACATCACGCCGTGGGTGATGTAGAGATCGTCCTCTCGCTCCACATAGCCCCAGGAGCGCCAGTTGCGAGTGACGAATCCGAGCCGGACGATGACGATCACGACGGCAGCTGCCCAAATCAGACCGGAGATCCACCAGCGTCCTGTTGTGACTCCCACGATCACCGCCGGAATGGTCAGCAGGACGGGAGGAACAATCAAGCTGGTCAGCTGGCGCATAGAGCGGTACTTCGGGGAGAGGCGTTTCCACTCGTACGCCGGCGGCGCAAACAGTTCTTCCATAACAAGTTCAGGCTACGTGCCGCCGCCAGGGCAACCGTTTTCCGCGGCGGCGTGCCGTAAGGCTGAACTGGTGTTCATTTCCGCTTCCGACTCTTCTTGGGCCCGTGTACCGAAACCCCACCGAACAAGGCCACGCCCTTGATCACCAGAATCGGCGCCCCGGGTGCTGGGTCGCCGATATCGCGGACATCAGTCCCCCCGAAGATGCCAGCGGTCTGGTCCTGAACCTCGATGCCTTCCGGCACTTTGATGTCCAAGCCGCCGAAGCACCACAAACCTGAGATCTCCACCACCGGCGCTTCGAAGATCGCATCACGAAGATCAAGGTCCATGCCGCCGAAGAGCGCCAGCGCCTGGATGTTCTTCCGCACCCGCCACTTGCCGCTGCGGGTGACGCCGCCGAAGATCGCGACCATCTTGTCCGACTGAGGATTCTGTCCCGCAGTCTCGATAGTGAAGCGGTTCGTGGTTTGCGGGGTGGCGACGGGAGCGGGTGTGCCGACGATGACGAGATCGCGCGTGATCGGGATGAGGTCGTCGAAGGTCTTGGCCGCGATCAGTTGGTCGACGCGCTCGTCGTGCTCCTCCCGGGTCAATCTGCCCTCGGCGTACGCGGTGCTGAGCAGGGTGGCCACCTGGTCGCGGTCGGCGTCGGACGCACGCAGATTGCCACCTGCGATCGGGCCAACATTCGTGGGTTCGGGCAGGGGCTCGGTCATCCCACCAAGCTAGTCCGGAGCCCTCAGAGCGAGGAGGGGCCACTTGGGCTTCCAGGGTCGGCTCCGGTAATCCCAGGGGATTCCCTGATCACAGGCCCGGACGGCTCGGCCGAGGCTAGCTGGCTGGCTCCTCTGGGGAGTGCCTCAACCCGATATCGAAGACATTGCCCTCGGGATCGGTCAGGGTCGTCCAAATGGTCCCGTACTCGTCGAAGTCAGCCACCTTGGTCGCGCCGAGTGCTACCGCTCGTTCGACCTCGGCTTGGAGGTCGGTCGAAACGAGGTCAAGGTGCATGCGGTTCTTGCCCTGTCGCGGTTCGGGTACTGCGAGGAACATCAGCGCGGGAAAGGTGCGGTCCTCGGACGCCGGGATCATCGCGTAGAACTGGGTGGCGCCGTCGGTGACAGGGCGCTCCAGTAGCGCCGACCAGAAGGCGGCGATCTCATCAGCGCGTTGCGAGTCGATGACGACCTGGCCAAATCCAATAGTCACGCTGGTGCTCCCTTTCTCGACTGGGGTACTGAGTTTCCCCGAGTGCAACTGTTCATGTGCAGTCTCCCGCCGGGGACGAGTCAAGTGCTCGATCCGCTAGACTCCTGCGGCGAGCGACGCTCTTGCGGATGTAGTTCAATGGCAGAACATCAGCTTCCCAAGCTGACAGTGCGGGTTCGATTCCCGTCATCCGCTCCAACTGAAAGCCTCGCCGCTGACCCCTCCGCCCATGCACTAATCGGCAGCCGCATCATGTGCAACGCAGAATTGGGCATGTGACGCTCCGATCGGAAAAGGCGCGAATCGCTCTCAGGGTAGCGGTGGCTCTGGCGATTCTCTGCCTCGGCGGCGTGATCAGCGTCGTCCTAGTCGCGAGCGTCGGGAATCGCGCACCGACGGCAGCGGATCCATTGAGCGATGCGCGCACGGGGAGAATTGTCCGCGGGTATGCCGCCGGCGTTCCACCCACGTTGACCGTGATGACCCGCAATATCTACCTCGGGGGGAACGTCAACCGCCCAATCCGTGCCGCACTCGACCGTCGGGGGCGCGCGGGGGTGCTGGCAATGGGCCGCGCAAACCACGAATTGCGGAACGTCGTCGAACGTACCGACTTCGCGACGCGCAGTAAGTTGCTCGCCGAGGAGATCGCTACCGCGCGGCCCGACCTGATCGGCCTGCAGGAGGTCGCGCTCTGGCGGCACGGACCGATGCAGCTCGACCAAATCGGACGACCAAACGCGACAGAGGATGACTATGACTTTCTCGCCATCCTGCTGGCCGATTTGGCCGACCGCGGTGTCCGCTATGAAGCAGTCCACGTCCAGCAAGAGTCCGACGTTGAGGCTCCCGCGTTCACCGGCAATCCCTTCTCTGGAGGTGCTGGCTCGGCCGAGGATGTCCGCCTGACCGACCGCGACGTGATCTTGATGCGAAGTGGAGCCGGAATCCGGATCGAGCGCAGTGGCGGTGGTAACTACAGTCGGCCCTTCGAAGTCAAACTTGGCGATACCACCTTCCCCTTCGTCCGCGGATACGCATGGGCCGACGTTGGCGTCGGACCTGCTCGCATCCGATTCATCACAACCCATCTGGAATCCCAGAGCGCCAAACTGGCCCGCACGCAGGCCGCCGAACTGCTCAACGGCCCGTTAGGGAACACAGGTCTATCGACCGTGATCGCCTGTGACTGTAATTCCAACCCGGCCAGTCCCGCGGCACGGTCTGGTCTGCCGATTGGATCCGGCGCCGCGTACCGGCTGATCACGAAGGATCACGGGTTTACCGATCTCTGGCTCCAGGACCCGGGTCGCGCCGGCCCAGGCAACACAGCGTGGCTAGGCGAGCTTGTGAACGATGAAACAGCGGACTTCGAGCGCCGCGTTGACCTCGTGCTGGCCAGATCAACGCCAGCAGAGCAGGTGTCCGTCACCCGAGCCGATGTTACCGGCGATGAGCTGAGTGATCGCGACCCGGTCACCCAGCTTTGGCCGTCGGATCACGCCGGCCTCGTAGTGCAGCTACAGATTGGCTAGGTGTCATGTTCGACGCGCTCTCGCCACAACGGCGACGGCTGGTGCTCGGTGCCGGAACCGCACTACTGCTGCTGATCATGGCCGTTGCCATCATCTCGGTCATCCGACTGATCGCTGGCTCCACACACCCTGTGTCGCAAACAGATCCCGGCCCTGTCCTCCTGGTGCCGGGGTACGGGGGCAACGTCCAGTCGCTTGAGCCGCTTGCGGAAGCACTGCGCTCCTCCGGCCGGACCGCTGTCATCGTGGACCCGGTGGGGGACGGCACCGGTGATCTCCGCGCCCAAGCCGAGCGTCTGGGCGAGGTAGCTGATCGCGTTCGCGAGGATGCCGGGGCAGCGTCAGTGGACGTTGTCGGCTACTCAGCCGGTGGTGTAGTCGCCCGCCTATGGGTCCGAGACGGCGACGGCGGGGGCATGGCACGCCGGGTGCTGACGCTTGGTTCCCCACAACATGGGACAAACCAGGCCGCCCTCGGCGCCGAGTTTGCGGGCGGCTGCCCTGCTGCATGCGAGCAGCTGATCCCGGACAGCGACCTGCTACGCCGGCTGAACGCTGGCGATGAGACGCCGAGCGGACCATTGTGGGCAACAATTCGGTCCTCGACGGACCAAGTGGTGACACCCGTCGACTCCGCCGCTCTGTCAGGGGCGCTCAACCTCGTCGTCCAGGACATATGTCCGGGCTCGACCGTAGCTCATGGCGACCTTCCTGGACATCCTGTCGTGCTAGCCGCTCTCGACTCGTTGCTGGGAGCTGGAACACTTCATGCACCCAACACTGTCCGCTGCTGACCGTCAATCGTCGATGTCCTTGGTACCGAAGTTGGCCCAGGCAGCCAAGGTGAAGACGGTCAGGTAGCCGAGTTGGACGGCGAGCCCGCGCAGCACATCACGCCACAGGATTGGGTCGCGGAACAAGTCGACAAAGGCCAGCCAGTAGCGCGTCGGTAGGAACGGATGTAAAGCATTCGCGGCGTCGAGGCCTATCAGCACAGTCGACGTGACGAGCAGGCCAACTGTTCCAAGAGCCGCCCCGATCGATGACCTCGTCAGGGTGGAGAGGAACAGGGCGACCGCGGCGACTC
Source organism: uncultured Actinomycetota bacterium (assembly GCA_963836855.1). GTDB lineage: Bacteria > Actinomycetota > Actinomycetes > Propionibacteriales > Propionibacteriaceae > Microlunatus. The sequence continues at coordinate 19,459 of CAWILN010000007.1, forward strand.
CGAGCATCGAGATGATCACGTAGCCCAGCGCAAGGGCGGTCCGCCCCGCCAGCTCCTGCTGGCTGAGCGTCGACCCGCTCAGGCTCACCGTGCCGGCAGCGGGAGCTTGTCCCAGCAAAAGACGGCCCTCGGCGTAGCTCACGGCGCCGACAACGAGTACAGCGAGCACCACGAACGCCACAACGGTCACCAGCTTGGCGAGCAGCAGGTGAGTACGCCCGACGGGCCGGACCAGAAGGTACCGCAGAGTGCCGGTTTCGCTTTCGCCCGCGATGGCGTCGCCACCGAGGACTGCCACCGCGATCGGCAGCAGGAGCGGTAGCACGACCCCGAGCGCGGCGAGTGGGAACAGTGTGCCGTCGGTGAGGACAGCCGAAAGGAACGGCGGACCAGTGCCAGGTCGCGGCCCGAGATCGGTGACCGCAAGCAGCACCGCGACCAGCGTCGGCAGCGCGATGAGCATGCCGACGATGAGCCAGGTCCGTGGCCGGCGCAGCATCTTGATCAGCTCGACGTCGATCATGCCTGCACGCCCGCGTCAAGGATGACCTCCTCGAGAGTCCGGCGATAGGGACCAATCTCCTCGACTCGTATACCTTCACCGACCAGGTAGGCATTCAGCTGAGCCGGATCCTCAGCTCGAACGAGCAGCAGGTTCCCGTCGATCGAAATGATCGAGCTTCCGAGCAGCGCGGCGGATCGGTGGGTCTCGAAGGTCCGCACCGAGACCAGGCCGGTCGGTCGCAGCAGTATGTCCAGCTGCTCTTGGAGTATCAAGCGCCCACTGTGGAGCACGCCGACGCGAGTGCACATCTGCTCGACCTCAGCGAGCAGGTGGCTTGAGAGAAAGATTGTTGTCCCCTCCTCGTTCAGCCGCAGGAGCAGTCGCCGGATCTCCTGGATGCCCTGTGGATCGAGGCCATTTGTCGGCTCGTCCAAGATCAACAGCAGCGGATGGCGCATCAACGCGGCCGCCAACCCCAACCGCTGCCGCATCCCCTGCGAGTAGGCACGGACGGGTCGGCGATCGGCGGGGCTTAATCCGACCCGCTCGAGCGTCGTATGGATCCGGCTGGTGCGCAGCTGTCGCGGGCTTCGGTCGGAGCCGGTTGCATCGAGTAGCGCGAGATTCGCAGGGCCGGACAGATGTGGATAGGCGCCGGGACTCTCCACCAGCGAGCCGACTTGCGGAAGCACGCTTTGGCGCGCGGCCGGCATCGGCTTTCCGAGAACTTCCGCCTCCCCAGCGGTCGGCAGCACCAGCCCGAGCAGCATCCGCAGTGTTGTCGTCTTGCCTGAGCCGTTGGCGCCGAGAAATCCGTAGACATCGCCAGTACGGACGTCGAGGTCCACGGCGTCGACGGCGCGTAAGTCGCCATATCGCTTGGTCAGGCCTTGGGTCCGGATGACCTGCCCGTTCGTCATGGCTACGTCAGTCATGCACGCGCCAAGAGCTCGGCCGCTGCCTGCTGCAACGTCTCGGAGTTCACTGTGCCGGCCAAGAGGAAGGCACCGTTCCGTCCGCGGTAGGGCGTGATGAGCAATCCGATGGGACCAATGGGCGCCAAGGTCCCAACATCGGTGAATTGAGCGCTGCCGCGTTCGCTGAGCTGGCGCCGCAGCGGCCCGGCGATTCGACCGCGTAGCGGCAGAGCTATCACAGTGGTGGGGCCGCGCCCGTAGATTCCAACAGCGCCAGGGTCCTCGCCATCGCGCGAGCTCAGCCCGGCCAAGGAAGCAGGGAGATCGTATGGAGCGAAGGCATTCGCCGCCGCGGCGACGTCGACAGACTGTTCGTAGTTGACATGTACGCCGTCGGCAGGGGTGAAGTCTGTGGTCTCGGTGGCCGGGGTGTTCAGGCTGAGCTCATAGAGCGTCGTGGTCAGGACGGGGCGTTGATCGCCGACGCCGTACAACTCCACCTGCAATGGCAGCCCACTATTGGGTTCGGCCCAGAGATCGACATGGGCAACAGTTGCGGCAGGTTCATCAGGCGTTAGCCGGAGGCCGGGCGCGTCGATGCCGGCCACCCGTCGGGTCGGGAGTCGGATCAGCTCAGCGTCCCGTACACCCTGCATCAGCCCGCGGGCAAGGGTCGGGGGTAGCAGGTCGGAGGCGTCGGGCAGCCGGATCTTAGAAACCGGCGAGAAGGTTGCAGTCTGCGATTCAAAGACCCAGCGAATCGTGTAGCCCTGCTGTCGGAAGAGGTCGGTCTCACCGGTGCCCCGGATTCGGTCCACCCGCCAGTCTTCTGCGTTGCGCCACCACACTCGCAGCCGAGTGTTCTCGCCCAGCAGTTGGGCCAGCGTGGCGAACGACTCGTTGTCAGGAACCTGCAGCGTTCCAGAGGTCTCTACGTACCCAGACCACCCGACGTTTGCCGATTGCTTGACGCGCCCGGCGAGCTCGGCGGCCGTGATGTCGGACGGCGGGGCTGGTCGCGTCCCGATCAGGACAGGCGTCGCTATTAGCGCAGCTGCGGTCAAGAGCACGACCAGCCAGCGTGCCGACATGGCGCCACTGTAGGTCGGCCGCAACAACTCGAGATCTTCTACCCGATGCGCCCCGCAGCAGACGCGTCTCGAAAGCTGGCGCCAAGAGCTCGGTTACTGAGACCCGCCAGCTCGTCGGCCGATCAGACTCTCTGGCACTCGCGCGCTGAAAATCAACTGTGTGATCTTGCCGACCGCCCTTCTTGGCGATCATCGCCGGCCCGACCAAAAGATCTTTCGCCGCGCTGCAAAGAATCAGGCCTCCTGGTGGTGGTTTGCGTCACAAAGTGCTCGTCCCGGCGGACGGCGGTTTTGGCTCCCGGCGACGGCTTCGGTATGGTACGACGAGACTCGCGAGCAAGCATTTGTGCCCCGAGATGCGGCCGCACCAGTGTCGTAGATCCCTAGCGATGCCGACTGCCAAATTGCTTCAGGAAAACGTTATGTCGCAAGCCGCGCCACCCAGATCGCAGCAAAGTTATCGGCACGAGGCGTTCATGTGGCGCGATCCGGATGACTACGCCTCGGTCCTTGCACCATTCGTCCAGGACGGCCTAGCCGCCGGCGAGCCGGTCATGGTCGCCGTCGTGCGGCGTCATGCCAACTGGTTGCGCGAGAGCCTCGGAACTCAGGCGCGCAAGGTCAAGTTCGTCGACATGGCCAAGCTCGGCCAGAATCCGGCACGAATCATCCCGGCCTGGCAGAACTTTGTGGATCAGCACTCAGGCTATGGCCGTCCGGTGCGCGGAATTGGTGAGCCGATTTGGGCGGGGCGCCGTCCCGAAGAGATCCTCGAATGCCAGGTACATGAGGCTCTGCTCAATGTGGCCGTCGATCCAACGATTCCGCTCTGGCTGATCTGTCCCTACGACACCCGAGGCCTCGATCCGTCGGTGATCAAAGAGGCTCATCGCAGCCACCCGGCCGTCATGGATGGAGACAGCTATCAGGGGAACTCCCAATACGGTGGCCGCGCACATGTCGAGGCGATGCTCGGCGCAGAGCTCCCCGAGCTCGATGGCAAACCAGCGGAGTACACCTTCACGCCCGAGGCTGTCGACCGTGTCTTCAATATCGTGACTCTGGAGGCCTACGGGGCCGGTCTCTGGTCAGACAAGGTGACTGACCTCGCTGCCACCTCCCGCCGCCTTGCCTCCTGCAGTCTCCGGCGTGGCGCAGACGAAGGAACCATTCGGATCTGGGATCTGACAGATGCGCTCGTCTGCGAAGTGTCCGATAACACCGTGATCGACGACGAGTTGGCGGGCCGGCGTGCGCTCGTCTCAAGCGACCGCGACGGGTTGTCCTCGGCCAATCGCAAGTGCGACCTCGTTCAATTGCGTTCGACGGGCACGGGAACGACGGTGCGTCTTCACATGTGGAAGTCGTAGTCGGGCCTATTCGGTCAGCTGGCTAGCAGCCGTGGTACGCGTCTAGCCAGCAGTCGCGGCCACGTCAAATTTCCACAGATCGCGACCTTGCCACGGTGATCATGAGACCTACGGTCTTGCAGGTGCAGTGTTCACGTACGGCCGCACAACAGCAACTTCAACGGCTGCCGTCTGTAGATCAAATCGATACACAAGCGGATCAATTGCTCATATATTCCACATCGACTTTTGTTACTGACGTCCGTACGCTGTGAACTCAGGGAAAGGACTCCAGGTCATCTCGGCCACCGGGTTGGTATGTAGCTGCGCTGAGAAAGGGGGCTCAATGCCCAGCGTCCGAGTCCGTCCTGCCGCCCTGACCATTCTCGTTACCGTTTTGTTGCTTTTCGCCAATTCCGTTACAGCAGCGGCTGATGAGCCCAAGCCTCCGCCGTGCAATACGGTGGCGCCGTTTGATCCCGCAAACTTCCCCAATCCGCCCAGGATCGACAACCAATGGAATCCATGGATTCCGGGTACGCAGTTCACCTGGGCCGGAGAGGCAGACCGAGGGGGAGGCCTGCTTCCCCATCGTGTGGTGACTACCGTGACTGACTTGACCAAGGTGATCAACGGCGTCCGTACCCTGGTCATCGTCGAGAAAGATCTCAACGAAGGTGATCTTGAAGAGGCTGAACTCGCTTTCCATGCGCAGGACAACGCCGGAAACCTGTGGAACCTTGGTGAATATCCCGAAGAGTATGAAGAAGGCAAGTTCGACGGGGCTCCAGACGTTTGGATTTCCGGTCTGGAGAACGCCCAGGCAGGCAACATCGTGATGGCGAACCCGCAATTGGGAACGCCCGAGTACTTGCAGGGTTGGTCGCCCGACATCGAGTTCTTGGACTGCGCGAAGGTCTCCAAGACGCAGCAGCGGACCTGTGTGCCGGTTGGCTGCTACGAGAATGTGATGATCACTGATGAGCGGAGCCCGCTAGAGCCGGAAAGTGGACACCAGCTCAAGTACTACGCGCCCGGAGTGGGCAGTGTCCGAGTCGGGTTCATCGATGATCCAGAAGGCGAGGTCCTTGTTCTGGCGAAGGTCGCAAAGCTCAGCCCAGAGGAGATGGTGAAGGCGCGCCAAGAGGCGTTGAAGCTGGAAGAGCACGCATACAAGATCAGCAAGCTGTATCGCCAGACGCCACCTGTGGAGCCGATGCCCAGCGTCACAGGGTAGACCGACAGCTACCGACGCTGCCCAACCAGCCGCTGGACCAGGGCCATGATCAACTCCTGTGGGATCGGCTTACCCAAGCCGAACTTGGCGGTGCCTTTTCCGGAGAGGTAGGGAGCAATCTGCTGCTCGAGCTTCTCGTCGAGGTCCGGTATTGGATAGATGCTGATGTGCTTCGTCCAACCGGCTAGATAGACGACTGGCCGCCCACCGATGCTGAACGTGGGTATCTGATAGCTGATCGACTCCTTCGCGCCGGGAGCCGCGGCATGGATTGTCTGACGCACCGCTTGCAGCACAGTCTGTACCTCAGGTGGGAACGTGCCGATGTAGTCATCGACCGAGTCGAACCGCTGAGCCGCAGTGCCCTTCGTCATCGGCTTCGCCGGCTCCGCCGAGCAGCGGTGGCCTCGGTCATAGCGGTGTAGATCTCTGTAAGAGCGCGTCGCTGCCGCGGGGTCAATCCGGGGTCCGTAGAGATGGCGGCAACAAATGAGGTGTGCTCGGCTGGCGGGCCGTGATCGTGATCATGGTCCGCTTCGGAGCCATGGTCATCCGCGCCTCGTCGCAGGGTTTCAGGTGGGACGCCAAGTGTGGCGGCAATCGTGTCCAGCACAGCTTCCGATGGGGCTCGAAGCCCGTGTTCGATCTGGGAGAGGTACGGGTTGGAGATACCGGCCATCGCCGCGACCTGACGCATCGACAGCTCGGCCAGCTCTCGTTGCCTGCGGATGATTTCGCCGACGAGATTCTCCGATGACTCCGACCCTTGATTCATGGCCACCATCCTAGAGACAACGATGTGACGTATCTCGCACTCGCTCCGCTAGCTAAGCTAGCGTTTTTTGGCTAACATTGAGCACGTTGTAACCAACAATCCGAGGAGAACATCATGGCCACGACTACCGATTCTAAGAAGATCAATGACTTCACTGAGGGGTTCGGCGACGCCGCCGAGCGCTACCGTGCGATCAACGAGAAGGTGCTCGAAACCGGCAAGAAGACCGCCAACGCGGCGCTCGACGGCTACGAGAAGACGATCACCAGCTATGTCGACTTCAGGCAGCAGCTCGCGGAATCGACGCAGCTCGACTGGGTCACCACTGTTGTAAAGGCGCAGAATGACTTCCTCAGCGAGGTGAACGCGGCGTACATCTCTGCCGCTCGTGACGTCCTGAAGTAAGCCGTATGCTCATGCTGTGACAACGCAGCAGTCGGCGGATGATCAGTTAAGACTTGGCGATATCATCCGCCGGCAACGAGAGCTGGCCGAGCTGTCGATGCGTCAAGTTGCGGCGATGGCTGGCATCTCCAATCCGTACCTCTCCCAGATCGAACGTGGGCTTCGCGCCCCTTCGGAGGAAGTGCTTCGGGCAATCGCCGAGTCTCTCAACGTTTCTGCCGACCTGCTCCGTGGTGATCAGCCACCGGATGGGTCGGCAGACGTCATTGTGGCAATTCAGTCCGATCGGGATTTGACTGCCTCTCAGCAGCGCTCGCTGATTGAAGCCTACGAGGCGCTCCGCCAGGTCACTGTGAAACGGCGCAAGAATCGGGGGTCCCGATGAGTGAGGCAACAGTCCCGCAGCCCGACGCGGACGATGGCTGGGACAACATCGACGAGGCGGTCCGCGATCAATACGGCCAACTTCTGACCGCAGGCACCAACCTTCTCAGCGACAGCGAAATCCTGCGTCGGCTCGACCCGCTCTCGTTGTTCTCGCCCTTCTTGCGTACGAGCCTCTCTGTGGCATCCCACCCGGACAAGGTGGCGGGAGCGTTGGCCCGCGCCGCAGGCGAAATGGTGCGCGCCACCACAGCTGCGACCGTGCGCGCAGTCGGCGGCACGTCGTCGTACGCGCCGAAACATGGCAAGGACAGGCGATTCGCAGATCCGGCCTGGACCGAGAACGCAGGGTACTGGTGGCTGAGAGAGATCTACTACGACTGTGAACAGGCGCTACTGGACGTCGTCCGAGACGCTGACACGCCGCCTGCCGTCAAGCAGAAGGCCGAGTTCGCCGTGCAGCTGATGGTCGACGCGCTGGCCCCTACCAACTTCGTCTTCGGAAACCCGGCTGTTATCAAGAAGGCATTGGATACCGGCGGGCTGTCTTTGGCCAAAGGGGCACGCAACTTCATTCATGATCTGCGCACTAATCAGGGCGCGCCGCGTCAGGTGGTTCCAGGGGCGCACACGGTGGGCGTGGACATGGCCACCACACCCGGCAAGGTCGTGTTCCGCAACGAGCTGATGGAACTTATCCAGTACGCGCCCAGCACTCCTGAGGTGCATGAGATCCCGCTGCTGTTCAGCCCGCCCTGGATCAACAAGTACTACATCATGGACCTGGCTCCTGGTCGGAGCCTCGTGCAGTGGGCCGTCGACCACGGGCACACCACCTTCATGATCAGCTATCGCAATCCTGATGAGCAGATGCGGCACGTGAAGATGGACGACTACTTGATCTCTGGCCCAATAGCGGCACTCGAGGTCGTCCGTAACATCACCGGTGCAGAGAAGGCCAACCTGCTCGGGCTCTGTCTCGGCGGAACGCTCACCATGGCGACGCTGGCCTATCTCGATGCAGTCGGCATGGACTTGATCAACTCAGCGACCTTCCTCAACACCTTGATCGATTTCAGCGAGCCTGGCTTGCTTGGCGTCTTCACCGATGAAGCATCTATTCGCCGGCTCGAGAGGACGATGAAGCGTACCGGCTTCCTGCCGAAGGAGGAGATGCAGCGCTCCTTTAACCTGCTCCGAACTAACGACCTGATCTGGAACTACGCCGTGAGCAGCTGGCTGATGGGAGAGGAACCGCCGGCATTCGACCTGCTGAGCTGGAACAACGATTCGACTCGGATGCCAGCTGAGATGCACAGCTTTTACCTACGCAGTTGCTATGTAGGGAATGAACTCGCCCGTGGCGTCATGGAATTGGCAGGACAGCGACTCGATCTTGAAAAAGTTGATCAGGATCTGTACTTCCTTTCCGCCGAGCAAGATCACATTGCGCCATGGCGTAGTTCGTACGCCGGCGCGCGGCTGCCTGGGGGAAACGTGCGGTTCGTGCTCTCAAACTCCGGCCATATCGCCGGCATCGTGAATCCGCCCAGCCCGAAGTCTGTTCATCGCGTCCTCGAGGGCGACCAGCCACTGCCGGCCGATGCCGATAACTGGTTGGCGGCAGCGACTATGCGTCCCATGACCTGGTGGGAGGACTGGGCTCAGTGGATCGGCACTCGAGCCGGGGCAATGCGGAAGCCACCGCGCCTGGGCAACCGGAAGTACAAGCCGATCACTGAGGCTCCTGGGACGTACGTGCTGGAAACCTGAGCGCGCCGACCCCTTCTCCTGGCTCGAGTCGTACTCCCTCCATTGGAAACTCCGCATTTGGTCGGAGTATTCACCCGCAGAGAAGGATCATCCCCAAGGTCGGAATTCCGGACCGATCGAAAAATTTGACCTAGAGAGTGCGGTAGCCGACCTGGCTACATGTCCATACCGCCGTTGACGCCCCACACCTGACCGGTGATGTAGGACGACTCGTCTGCGGCGAGGAATCCCACGAGGCGCGCGATCTCGTCCGGCCGGCCGAAGCGTCGCAGCGGAATCTGCGCCTTGATCCTGTCGAGCACCTTTTCTGGGACGGCGGCAACCATCTCAGTCAAGGTGTAGCCCGGAGCGACGGTGTTGACGGTGAGCCCGACGCTGTCGTCCGTGAGCTTGCCCGATCGCTCGAGCAGGAAGGCGGCTTCGCGGGCGAAGGTCTTGGTCAGCCCAAAGAGACCTGACTTGGACGCGGCGTAGTTGGCCTGACCGATGTTGCCGATTTCGCCAATGATCGAGCTGACATTGATGATCCGACCACTGCCGCGCTCGACCATATGTCCGAGTGCGGCTTGTGACAGGAAAAAGGCGCCTGACAGGTTGACGTCCAAAACCTTGTGCCAGTCATCGTCGGTCAACTTGAGGATGGTCTTGTCGATCGTGATACCTGCGTTGTTGATCAAGATATCGAGCCGGCCGTGTTGCTCGAGAACTTCGTTCACTACTCTGCGGCAGTCGTCGGGAGAGGCGACGTTGCCGCGGTGGGTGCTGACCGGTGCCGAGAATCGGGCGGCGAATTCTTGCGCGAACTGATCGGCACGCTCCACGTTTCCGCTGAAGCCCGCGGCAAGCGTCGCGCCGTGCGCAGCAAGTTTCTCCGATATAGCGGCGCCGATTCCCCGAGTACCACCGGTGACGAGCGCCACCCGACCGGTGAGGCTGTATCCCGCAAGCTCGTCGGCGGGCTCCTCGGCAACGTTGACGGCAGCGGATTCGCTCATGGGTGCCTCCTCAGGTAGCTCACGAAGTCGTTGGTGTCGTTCATCTGATCTTCGCGCATGCCCGATTCAGGCACAACCTCGGGCGTCGGGCTGGCCATTGTGAAGGCCGGTCGTCGTTTCGCGAAGGTCGCTCATCGCTCCTCCGATCGTCGGGCGCGCGATTTGCCGACGCTCGCAGGCTGATCAAAGCTGCTCGCGCATCGCGCGCGGGGGTCCGACGTCGTCGTCGCTCTTCGCGAACAAGAAGCGCGTTCGCTCATCGCTCCTCCGATCGTCGGGCGCGCGATTTGCCGACGCTCGCAGCCTGATCAAAGCTGCTCGCGCATCGCGCGCGGGGGTCCGACGTCGTCGTCGCTCTTCGCGAACAAGAAGCGCGTTCGCTCATCGCTCCTCCGATCGTCGGGCGCGCGATTTGCCGACGCTCGCAGCTTGGTGCGGGAGAAATGCAGCAAACGCGACTCAATCGCGGCACACTCGTCGAGTGACAAGCACAGTCAAAGATCATCAAGCCGCAATGGAGACCGCCACGGACTTCTGGCGTACGGCGGTGGTCTACCAGATCTATCCACGCAGCTTCGCCGACAGCAACGGTGACGGGGTCGGAGACTTGCCGGGCATCACCTCTCGCGTCCCGTACCTCCAATCGCTGAGCGTCGATGCGGTGTGGCTGACCCCGTTCTATCCCTCCGCACTTGCAGACGGCGGCTACGACGTTGATGATCACCGCGATATCGACCCCAGGCTCGGCACTTTGGACGACTTCGACGCAATGGTCGCGGCGCTGCATGCCGCTGGCATCAAGGTGATCGTCGACATCGTGCCTAATCACACCTCCAACCGGCACTCCTGGTTTGTGCAGGCGCTCGCCGCCGGCCGTGGCGCGCCGGAACGTGATCGTTATCTCTTCCGTGACGGCCTCGGCTCAGGCGGCGAGCAGCCACCCAACGACTGGGAATCGCTTTTCGGCGGCTCGGCTTGGGCACCAGCGGGTGACGGCCAGTGGTACTTCCACTGTTTCGCCGCCGAGCAGCCGGATCTCAACTGGGAGAACGACGAGGTGCGGGCGGACTTCCGGCACACCATGCGCTTTTGGGGGGATCGCGGAGTCGACGGATTCCGGATCGATGTCGCCCATGGCCTGCGCAAGGACATGTCGGAGCCGTACCCGCCCTGGGGTGAGATTGCCGACATGATGCGTCCGGACGGCTCACACCCGCTCTGGGATCGCGACGACGTTCACGAGATCTATGCGGAGTGGCGGCAGATCTTCAACTCCTACGATCCGCCGCGGTCTGCCGTTGCGGAGGCCGCTGTACACCCGGCCCGGCGAGCGAGGTACGCGTCTGCAGACAGTCTCGGCCATGCGTTCAATTTCGCGATGCAGGATGCCGATTGGCGGCCAGAGGACTATCGCTCCGTGATCAACGCCGGGCTTGCAGACATGATCAATAGCGGCTCCACGACAAGCTGGCTGCTCGGTTGCCACGACACGCCCCGGGTGGCGACGCGCTACGGGTTGCCAGTGGCAGACGGGCGACCAGCACAACAGGTCGCGAGGTCGTGGCTGCTCACCGATGGCGCCACGCCGAGGTTGGACCGCGTGCTGGGTGAGCGCCGAGCGCGGGCCGCGATCATGATCTTGCTAGCGCTGCCGGGTTCGATCTACATCTATCAGGGCGACGAGCTGGGACTGCACGAGGTGGGAGACCTGCCGCGAGAGGTTCTGGAGGACCCGATAGCGAGGCGCTCGACCACCGAAAAGGGCCGGGACGGATGCCGGGTGCCGCTGCCGTGGACGCCGGGCAAGCCTGCGTACGGATTCGGTCCCGGGCGCGCGCACCTGCCGCAGCCAGACTGGTTCGGCAGCTACGCAGTGAGCGTCCAGGGGAACAGCCTGGATTCGACGCTCAACCTCTACCAGCGGGCGCTGGCGCTCCGCGGTGAGTTGTTCGCGGGAACGGATGTGGGCTGGGTGGACTCCGAGCCGTCCGTGCTGCACTTCGAGCGGCCCGGCGGGGTGGGGTGTGTGACCAACTTCGGCGCCGAGCCTGTCACGCTTCGGGACTGTGAGGTGCTACTCAGCAGTGTCGAGCTTGTTGGCGGCCGCCTGCCCAGCGACGCAACCGCTTGGCTGCGGATGCGGCAGCCAAAGGACTGAGGCCAACCACCCGATGAACTTGACGCGATTGGCGAGTCACCATAGACCATGAGCATGGACGGATTGCAGGTCGGGGGAGGCAGACATGAGTGAAGCGGTAGTCCTGGTTGGCACCAAGAAAGGCTTGTGGGTCGGTCGCTCCGACGAAGAGCGAAAGGAATGGAAATGGTCGGACCCGCAGTTTCTTATGGAGGCCATTTATGGCACCGGCATCGATACCAGAGGAGCAGAGCCCAGGCTTTTCGTCGGTGGCACGAGCGAACACTGGGGCCCCGGCGTCTACTACTCAGACGACCGCGGAGCTACCTGGACTGAGACTCATGGCGCTGCCGTGCGCTTTCCCGAAGAGCTCGGCAGCAGTGTTGAGCGAGTCTGGCAAATCCAACCAGCCGGTCCTCACGATCCCGATGTGATCTACGCCGGCACAGAACCGTCTGCATTGTTCCGCTCCGCAGACCGCGGTGCATCGTTCAGCCTCATACGATCGCTCTGGGACCATCCGCATCGCGAGATGTGGCAACCGGGTGGCGGCGGGCAAGCGATTCATTCGGTGCTGCCAGATCCGACTGATCCGGCCCATGTGACGGTGGCGATGTCGACTGGCGGGGTTTACCGAACATTTGACCGGGGGGAGTCGTGGAATCCCGCGAACACCGGCATAAAGGTGAGCTTTGCGCCCGATCCACTGCCTGAGTTTGGGCAATGCGTGCACAAGATCGCGGCACATCCAGACGTGCCTCATCGAATATTCGCTCAGAACCACGGCGGTGTCTATCGCTCCGATAACGGCGGTGACCAATGGACCTCAATTGCCGACGGCTTACCCAGTGATTTCGGATTTCCGATCGTGGTTCATCCGCGCAAGCCGCAGACTGTATTCGTTTTTCCTCTAGTTGCTGACATCAACCGCTTCCCGCCAGAGGGCATGGCGCGGGTCTGGCGCTCGGATGACGCAGGTGCGAGCTGGACGCCGTCCGAATCCGGCCTGCCGAATCACTTCTACGCGGCTGTGCTGCGCGATGCTATGACCGCCGACAACGCCGAAAACGTCGGCCTCTACTTCGGCGCCCGCGACGGGTCGATCTATGTGAGTATCGACGACGGAGTCACGTGGCGTCAGATCGCAGCGCATCTCCCGGATGTGTTGTCCGTGCGCGCCGCAGTGGTCTGAGCTCGGCTAGGTGCGCTCAGGGACGGGGCCGGTCGTGCCACGCGTCACCAGTTCGACCTGCAGCACGCCCGGTTCTTGCCGCAAACCGTCTGCATCGTGGCCATTTCCCGACACAGCCTTGATCATCGCGTGGGCGGCCCGTACCCCTTGCTCGTGGGCGTGCTGGCTCACGGTGGTCAAGCCCCACCAGCGTGACATTGGATGATCATCGAAGGCGGCAATCGATATATCCTCGGGGCAGCGGAGCCCGGCTCTGCGGAGCACTGCCATGGCCCCGAATGCCATTTCATCGGAGTGGCAGAAGATCCCTGTCGGGAGTGTCCGGCCGCTCGCGAGAAGTTGCTTCATCGCACGCTCACCGTCCTCGGCGTGACAATCGCCGGGGAGTATGACATCGCGGGTGTCGATGTCGAACCCGGCTTCTCGCACGGTGTCCCTGAGCCCGTCGGTTCGCTGATCCCAGACGTGATAGTCGTGCTTGCCTGCCATTCGTCCGTCAAAGATTGCGATATTGCGGTGACCCAGCGATAGCAGGTGCTCGGCGATGAGCCGACCCCCGGCTCGGTTGTCGACGAAGATTCCCGGCACACTGGTCAGCGGCGAGCCCGAAGCGCTGATCGGCACCCGTGCTGATTCGGCGCTTTCTTCATTGCGTTCGACTGAGATCGTGCCGGCGAAGAGGAGCGCGTCGCGGCCCCGTCCAGCACCAAGCTCGCGGAACAGCTTGCGGAACTGGGGAGAGTCCATTTCCAGGGAGTCGGAGTCCACATCCAGATTGATGAGCTCCACCCGGAAGCCGGCAGGACTCAGGACCTCGCTTGCCCCAGAGGCAAATTCACTGAAGTACCACGAGCGCAGCGTAGGAAGAACAATGCCGATCGTCCTGGACTGACCACTGGCGAGTGCTGTTGCCAGGTGGGACGCTGAGAAATCCAGCCGGTCGGCTGTTTCGATGATGCGTTCTCTGGTTGCTGGGCCCACGCCGGCGATGCCGCGCAGCGCACGGGAGACAGTCCCTTTGTTTACGCCTGCTTCCCGTGCGACGTCGGCAATCGTCGTACGCCGAGTCGTCGCTTGAGGCCTCGTCGCGATAACCCACGTGTGAGTGTCGGCGAGCACGAGATAAACTATACGGCCCTGCGGAGACTCCAAGCACCCTTCGTCATGCCTCTGACCAGGGGAATCGGTTAGAGGACGGCCCTGACTTTTCCTCAATCCCAAGCCAAGGGAGAATGTCGCAGGAGCCTAGAGGCATGGAATGCCTGCGGGAGGAGGGCGAGAAATCTATGGCCGCGGTGCTGGGGCGGTGGCGCGCGACGTACACCCCTGGGGACTGGGTGGTGCTCTCCGGGCCAACCTCTTTGGTGCTGCTCGAGCCGCCCACTCATGAGTGGGCTCCGTTAATCAACACGTTGTGGGATCAGGTGGTGGCGTCTAGCTCGATCACCGAACTCGCCGCCAGGCTCGCAAGCTTCAAAATTGACGAACTACCTAGCTTCGGTGCCTTCTTCTGGACCCCGGACGGCATGCGTTCGCTGGTACGCGGCCGCATCTCCGTCATCGATCTCGCCACCGGGAAGCTGGTGGCAGACGGCGACGGCATCCAGACCTGGACTGAGGTCGGGCTTGCCGGTGTCTCCCATATCCGAGTGGACACGCCGTACGACGGAGATGCGACCTTGCTCGAGCTGCCGCTGGTTGTCGGCGCCGTACGAGCATCATCGGTGGTCCTCGATGCGTCAGAGCGCGAACAGGTCCGTTCTCCTCAGGGCCAGCCGATGCTGGCCGACTCACCGGGCCCCGCGTTATCGACCGAGCCGCTGCCCCACGTGATCGCAGCTCCATCCACTGAGGCCCCGCAGCAGCCAGCGCCCGAAGCGGTAGCTGCAGCTACTCCGACCGACCAGACAGCTGAACTGTCATCGGAGGAGATTGCGGCTCTGCAACGTGCCGACACGGAGCTGATGCCATCGCCGTTCGACGAGCCCGAGTCGGAGGCTGAGCCGGGAGTGCAAGCGCCGGAAGCTCCTCTTGCGCCGCATCCGGCGTCCCATGCTCTTGCCGGTCCAACGTCTGGCCCCTCCCCGGCCGACAGTCTCCTGGATTCGGCGATCCTGGCTGTGCTGTGCCGGCAAGGACACGCAAACCCTCCAAGTTCCATGAGCTGTCGGGTATGTGGAAGCCCTCTGGCGAGCCGGCCGCCGCAGTTTGTCCCGGGCCCAGTGATCGCCGTGCTGCGCGCCTCGGACGGCTCCACCGCTGAGCTCGATCGACCGGTTCTGATCGGCCGGGCGCCGTCGGCCGATCGGTCCGACAGCCGCGCGCGGCGGCTCATGACTGTCCCAAGCCCGAACCACGACATCAGCCGGACACACCTCGAGGTGGCTGCGGAAAACTGGCAGATTGTTGTCACCGACCTAAACTCCACGAACGGGACGGTCTTGGTTCGTCCGGGAGCCGTAGATCGTCAGCAGCTCGCACCGGGCGAGCCCGTCACCGTGCAATTGGGCAGTGTCATGGAACTCGGTGATGGAGTGTCTGTATTGATTGACTTTCCGCAGTAGCGTCTCACCTGCGAGTCATTAACGACGAGGAGCTGTTCCATGGAATCGCCCGCACAGGGTCGCCCAAATCGCGAGACAGGCTTACCCCCCGGAGTGGAGGTCGGCCCGCTCGGCACGCGCTTCGTCGCGTTTCTCATCAACCTGTCGGTCCCGGTCATCGTCGGCAGTGCGCTGATCTTGCTGTTGCCGAGCACGACGGGTGCGCTCCGTCTGACACTTGGAGTGATCGGTGCGGTCATCACAATCGGCTGGATCGTCCTGATCTGGTACACCCTCGCGGTTGGGGCGGCGAGCCCAGGTCTTCGCGCGATGAAGCTGCAGCTGGTTGGCTTTCTCGACGGGCGGCCGATCGGCCCGGGTCGGGTCTTCATCCGTGGCTTAGTGTTTTGGGCGCTGTTCATCACTGGGATCGGCCTTTTGATCATGTTGATCATGATGCTCCGGCATCCACGTAAGCAAGGCTGGCATGATCTCGCCGTCACATCGGTGATGATCAAGGAGCGCCACCTGGCACCACCCGTGCAGCCGGCTAGGGCCGCCGTTGCCGCAGCAGAGATCCCATCGGCTCAGGTTGGTGGCACGTCGCAGCCGCAACCAAGCGGCGTTCGCGCCGCGTCACCGCAGAGCTATGCGCCGGGAGAGGGATTCGGGCCAGCCAGCAGCCCTGTGCCGCCAGGCCCGCTGACCCCGCCGCCGGGAATGGCGCCTGCCAATTCCGGGGCACCGTATGCCGCCGCTGTGCCTCCTGGCGGGTCGGCTTCGCCGCACGGCGGCAACGCCTACGCGACGCCGTACCCGGGTGCACCGTACGGGCCGTCGCCATACAGTCCATCGCCAACCTCACAACCTTCCGGTGGCGAACTCTCTTCGCCTGGACAGCAGGCGGTTCCGGGGTCGCGTACCGCGCAGCGTTCTCCTTCCCCCGTGTCACCCGTGCGCGAGGACATGCCCGACTACGCAATGTCAGCAGGTGATTTTTCGGATCAGACCGCTATGCCGTCCAGTTCGCCTTACGTGCAGGATTGGTCGATCTTGCTGGACGATGGGAGGCGGATCACACTAGAGGGCCTTGTACTGCTTGGGCGCAACCCGCAGCCGAAGGCGGGCGAGGAAGACGCGCAACTGATCAAGATCGCCGACGAGTCGCGGACCGTCTCCAAGTCGCATCTCGCGGTCGGCGTAGACGCCGGTGGCGTGTACGTCGTTGACCGCGGATCCACCAACGGATCGACTGTGTCCACGACCAACGGAATGTCGGCGCGCTGCCGGGCAGGCGAAATGGTCCGAGTGGGCGATGGCGCGATCGTCTCCATTGGTGATCACTGGATCGAGATAACGCGCGGCCGCTGACGGCTCGTCGCGATATCGTCCCGGCATGTTGCTCTCCGACCGCGACATCAAGGCCGAGATCGATGCCGGCCGCATCGGGCTCGAACCGTATGCCGTCGACCTGGTGCAGCCATCCAGCATCGATGTCCGCCTCGATCGCTATTTTCGTGTCTTTGAGAACCATCGATATCCGCATATCGATCCGTCTGCAGACCAGTCTGAGCTGACCCGAGCCGTCGAACCTGTGGGCGATGAACCATTCATCTTGCACCCGGGCGAGTTTGCGCTGGGATCCATCTATGAGGTGGTGACGCTTCCCGACGACATCGCCGCCCGCGTAGAAGGCAAGTCGTCACTGGGTCGGCTGGGGTTGCTCACGCACGCCACTGCCGGCTTCATTGATCCCGGCTTCTCGGGTCACGTCACCCTTGAGCTGTCCAATGTCGCAACGCTGCCGATCAAGCTCTGGCCCGGAATGAAGATAGGCCAGCTGTGTTTCTTCCGCCTGAGCACGGCTGCCGAACATCCGTACGGGTCGGCTCAGTACGGCTCCCACTATCAAGGACAGCGCGGCCCGACGCCGAGCCGCTCCCACCTCAACTTCCACCGGACCCAGATCTGACATGCGCCCTGAGCTTGCCGAAAGGCACCAAATGTGTGCTTCGACAGGCTCAGCGCCCAGGAGTTGACGAAAGGGTGCACAGGCGAGGCGTGTGCCTCAAGCGCGGTAGATGGCGATGTCCCCGGAGGCGGTGCGCGCCCGCACAGTGATGTACGGCTCACCCGCCTCGGGCTGGGTCGTCGAGTCGAGGCCGATGCGGATGTCGCCGGATACGGAGCTGACGTCGAGCCAGGCGGGCAGGTTGTCGGCTACCCCGACTGTCAACGAGCCCGAAGCCGACCGCAGGTCGACCGAGCCGCTCGTCGCGGCGACGCCGATATCGCCCGATCCGGACTTGGCTTGCAGCTCGGCACCCCGAAGAGACTTCACGACGACATCCCCGGAGCCGGACTTCGCTGAAAGAGGGCAATAGACCTCGCTCACCGAGACGTCGCCCGATCCCGAACTGAGCCGGGCGGCGTCGCCGTCCACCCGGGAAACCGAAATGTTGCCCGATCCCGTACTGCAATCAAGATCAACAGCGTTGCCCACCGTGATCTCGCCAGAACCGCTGATGATCTTGGAGCGACCGATGTCGGCACTGATCGAGATATCGGCTGAGCCGGTCTTGATCACATAGGCCAGCCCGTCTGGCACGCCGAGGCGCAATTGGGCCTTCGTACTCCACACGAAGCGGCGCGGCATGCTGATCCTTAGCCAGTCCTGATCCTGGCGGATCTGCACCTGCTCGAGGTACCGATCGTCTGCGTCGATCCATGCTTCGACGAGATCTTGTGGAGAGCCGGGCTCCACGGTGATCGATCCGCTGCCCAAGTTGTCCACGACGACGTGCCGTACGCCCTCGTAGGAGCTCGCGATGCTCATCGCACCCACCCCTGGACGTTTCCGCGGGAACGCGGTTCCCCGTGCCCGGGCTTCATCGGGCGCTCGCCAAAGACCCCGCCTGGACCGAAGACGCCGTGCGGTCCGAACGGGCCGCTCCCGCCGAAGATCACATTTGGCGGGGGCGGCATCGGGGGCCGCGGCGGCTGCGGCCACTCCGGTCGGGAGCCAGTGCGTTCAGATAGGGCATCCATCACGGCGCGGATCAGCCACGCATTGGTGGAGATTCCTTCAGATGAGGCCATCTCATCGACCCGCGCCTTTACCGATTGCGGAAGTCGCAGGGTGATGCGGGCTACAGGCTCGTCATCAGCTTCGGTCGTAGACGGTTCCTCCGTGCCTTCGCGGTCGCCTCCTGGCTCTGGCATCAGCAGCGTTGGTTCAGCCTCGCCGCTCTGAAGGGTCACGACGAATTCCGGGTCGATGCCGACCATTCGCAGCTCAACGGAGGACGGTGCCAGCTCTGCGCTGATGGTGCCGGTGGCATCGGAGAGCGCCTGGATGAGGGCAAGGCGCGTCGAGGACTCAACAGCGGTGCCCAAGCGCTCGGCAATGTGCTGGGTCTGTTCGTCAGCCAGCGAGGACGCGTTTGCCACGCCTGCTCGGACCGACTCAATGTACGGTGAAAGATCCATGACACCACTGTGACGCCATAATGACGTCAAATCAAGTGCTTCGAGACGTCAAAATGCCGTCGGTCCGGTGACGCTTGTCGAAGCGTGAGCGTTGGGCCCTTCGACGGGCTCAGGACACAGACGGGCCCAGGGCACATTACGTGCCGCGCTTGACCGCTTCGAGAAGCAGTTGCGCCACGTCGAGCACCTCGGTGCTCTCGGGAGCAGAGCCGGCCGCCTGTTTCGCCGTGAGGCCGTCGGTCAGCATGACCCGGCAGAACGGGCATCCGGTCGCAATCGCATCGTGGCCGTTGCTTCCAGCCGTGGCGAGCGTACCCAACGCCTCCTCGGTGCGGTTCTCGTTGATCCGCGTACCGAGCCTCTCTTCCATCCACATCCGTGCACCGCCGGCTCCGCAGCAGAAGGATCGGTCGCGGTTCCGGGGCATCTCGGCGACCGTGGCACCGGGAAGTGAAGCGAGCAGGTCTCGCGGCGGATCGTAAATCTCGTTGTGTCGTCCCAGATAGCAGGCGTCGTGGTACGTGATAGTCCGCCCGGCAGCTGAGCCCTCGGGCGGCGCGACTGGTGTCAACCGACCGTCACGTACCAGACGGTTGAGCAACTGGGTGTGATGTACCACTTCGCAGGTGAGGCCAAGCTGCGGATATTCGTTTTTCAAGGCGTTCAGGCAATGCGCGCAGGTCGCGACGATCTTGGTCGCCTTGGCCTCCCGGAGGCTCTCCGCGTTCTCCATGGCCAGTTGTTGGAAGACGAATTCATTGCCGGCACGCCGGGCCGGATCACCAGTACAGGTCTCGCCATTTCCGAGCACGGCATAGCTCACGCCCGCAATGTGCAGCAGTTCCGCGACCGCACGCGTGGTCTTCTTGGCCCGGTCGTCGTACGCACCTGCGCAGCCGACCCAGAACAGGTACTCCACCTGGCCGAGGTCCTCGACGTCTTCACCCACCACAGGAACGGGGAAGGGAAGATCCTTGGCCCACTCCATTCGCCCTCGCGGGCTCATGCTCCACGGATTTCCCTTGGTTTCCAGGCCTTTGAAGAGCCCGTTGAGCTCCCTCGGGAACTCCGCGGACATCATCACATCGAAGCGGCGCATATCGAGGATGTGATCAACATGCTCGATATCCACAGGGCATTGCTGGACACAGGCGCCACACGTCGTACAGGACCATAGAACGTCAGGGTCAATGACCCCCGCTACGCCGTCCTGCACTTCGATGGGGCCAACCAACGGTCGGGCTGCCTCGATCTGCGTCGCCTCCGGCAGTGCGCCACGTGCCGCTTCGGCCGCTCGCAGGTACGGCGCTTTCGCGTACGCATGCTCCCGCAGATCCATGATCACAAGCTTGGGCGAGAGCGGCTTGCCGGTATTCCACGCCGGGCACTGGGACTGGCAGCGACCACACTCGGTGCACGAGGTGAAGTCGAGCAGCCCCTTCCAGGTGAAGTCCTCCACCTTGCCGACACCCAGGGTTGCGTCCTCATCGAGTTCCTCGATGGCTGCGAAGTCAAGCGGCTTGCCGTCGATCATGATCGGCTGTAGTTCGCCCAGCGCTGGCCTGCCCGACGACTCACGCTTGAACCAGATATTGGGCCAGGCAGTGAATCGATGCCAGGCGACGCCCATCGTCGTGTTGAGTCCGATCACGATGAACCAGGCCATCGAGACGATGATCTTGATCGCGGCGGCGATCACGATCCCCGTCTCCAGTGCCGCGGCTGAAATGCCGGTGGGGAGTAGGAACCAGGTCAGCGGGAAATGCAGCCGCGAGGTTTCCGAGCCCAGAAGCTGATACTCCATCGCGTGCAGCACGAGGACGCACACGACGATCCCGAGGACGGTCAGCTCGACGTAGTATCCCTGCCAAGATCGTGAGCCAAAGAATCGGGACTCTCGGCCACGACCGCGGAGCAATAGCCGAACCATGATCAGAAAGCAGATAGAGATCAGTCCCGCCCAGGCGATGATCTCACTGGCCCACTCGTAAGGCAGCCAGTGGCCGATGATCGGCAGGGCGAACCGCGGATTGAAGAGCTGACCGTACGCAGTGATCAATGTGAAGATCAAGGCACCGAACGCGATGAACACAAACCAGTGCGCAGCGCCGACCGTGGTCCATTGCAGCATTCGGGTGTGCCCGAGGGTTTCGACCAGCATCCGCCGCCAGCGCTGGCCCGGATGACCACCCCGGCCGGGCGCCGCCTTGCCTAGTTTGACGACCCCGACGATCGATGCCACGGCGCGGATGAAGAGCACCACGCCCACGACCGAAACGGCCAACGCCACGACGATCGCGACGACCTTCACGTGCGAACTCCTCCTCGGGGGGCGATGCGCACTTCAGCCTAGTGCGCCACGACCCTGCGGCTACCGCGACGCTGATGTCAGAAGTTGGTCTGCGGGCACTCGGCGCGCGCGAGGCTCGCCGAGCGCCCGCTGGGCACGCCGAGCCGCGTACCGGAATTGTCAGTTCCGACGACTAGGGTCGTCATTGTCCTCCGTACGCGGCGGTCACCGACTGGTCGACAAGGGCGCCGGCCGTCGAAGCTGTTGAGCGAGACCTGTGGGGTTGGCGTGATCGAGTTCGAGTCAGTCGGCAAAACGTTCCGGGATGGCACGGTAGCGGTCGTCGACCTCAGTCTCACCGTGCCCTCCCACAATTTCACCGTGATCGTGGGCCCTTCCGGCTGTGGCAAGACAACGACCCTCCGCATGGTCAACCGGATGCTGGAGCCCACCACGGGCCGGATTACCTGGGACGGCACTCCACTTCGCTCCATGCGCAAGACCACGCTGCGCCGCCAGATGGGGTACGTCATCCAGAACGGCGGGCTGCTTCCGCACCGCACGGTACTCGAGAACATCGGGACGGTGCCTTCCCTGCTGCGCTGGTCGAAGGCGAAGATCGAGAAGCGCTCGTTGGAACTGCTGAACAGCGTCGGTTTGGAACGCAAACTCGCACACCGCTACCCTGCGCAACTGTCCGGCGGGCAGCAGCAGCGGGTTGGCGTTGCTCGCGCACTGGCGGCTGATCCGCTGGTCCTGCTCATGGACGAGCCGTTTTCAGCGGTGGATCCGGTGGTTCGCAGCGAACTGCATGAGTTCTTCCTCGGACTCCAGCGCGAGCTGAGCAAGACGATCATCTTGATTACCCACGACATCGACGAGGCCATCAAGCTGGGGGATCAGGTTGCCATCATGCGGGTGGGCGGGCATTTCGCCCAGGTTGGCACGCCGCAGCAGCTGTTGGACGAGCCCGCGGATGCGTTCGTGGAGGGCTTTGTCGGTCGCGACCGAGGATTTCGCTCTCTCTCCTTCCAGCCAGCCAACGAGCTCAGCCTGGACGGCGTCAAAGTGGTCCGCGATGTGGAGACTGCGACCAACACGACGCCCACCTTGGTCGTCGACGGCGATGCACGCCCGCTCGGCTGGGCAGATCCGAGGCGCCCAGGTCGGGTCTTCGCTCTTGGCTCGACCTTCAGTCCCGAGAGAGACACCCTGCGAACCGCGCTCGACTCCGCACTGACCTCCCCGTACGGGCTCGCTATCGCGGTGACAGCCGAAACTGGTCGCTTTGCCGGCGTAGTCAGTGCAGACGACATTCTCGCAAAGGTGAAGGACGTACGCGTATCGCTCGCTGAGTCGATCTTTATTCGCGAGGCCGAAGCGGCCCAGGCGCACGAAACGCTGGCCCAGCCGGAGGACGGCTATGAAGCGGCCGCCGAACCGGAACAGGCGTACGACTCAGATGAGGTGTACGACCAGATGGCGGAACCCGACCAGGCGCAGGAATCTGAACAGGTGTACGACCAGATGGCTGATTTGGGGCCAGTGAGCGAAGCCGATCCCACTGAGCCCACTGAGGCCGACCCTGAGGATCCGCAAGGCGCTGCCCCGGCGCGCCCAGCTGGCGTGATCGAGTCGGATGACACCGCCGAACTGACAATTGAAGATCACCGCATCCCTGATGAGCAGGATCAGAGCCGCGAAGCCAATGGCAACGCCAGGTCCCGTCGCGGCTCGAGCGTATTTCAGTGAACCTCGACTGGGCCTGGATCCAACGCAATCTGGCGATGATCGGCAGCTTGCTGATCGAGCATGTCATCCTCGCCGTCTTGCCCGTTCTCATCGCGTTCGCAGTCTGCCTGCCACTGGGATTCCTGGTCTTCAAGACCAAGCGGGCGGCCAATGTCATCCTGGCCTTTCTTGGCCTGATCTACTCGATACCATCGCTGGCGCTATTCGTCATGATGCCGATGGTGCTGGGCACCAAGATCCTCAATCCGGTCAACATCGTCGTAGCCCTGGCCATCTATTCGACCGCTTTGCTGGTCCGCACCGCCGTGGACGGCCTGCGCTCGGTTTCGCCGTCGGTGCGGCAGTCGGCCACTGCCGTTGGCTACGGCTGGTTCCGACGGCTGTTCCGGGTTGAGCTGCCGCTGGCCATGCCGGTGATCTTCGCCGGCCTGCGCGTGGTCACGGTCTCGAACATCGCTTTGGTCAGCGTTGCGGTTTTGGTCGGAAGCGGTGCCCTTGGCAAGCTTTTCGACCTAGGCTTCAGCGGCTTCTTCTACACGCCGATCATCGTTGCGTTGGTTCTGACGCTGGCATTGTCGGTGATCTTTGACGGCCTGATCCTGCTCATCCAGCGTGGCACGCTGCCCTGGTTCAGGAAGCGGCTGGCATGAACCTCTTCGAGTATCTGCTGGATCCCGCGAATTGGCAGGGCAACGCTGGAATTTGGTACCTGTTGCTGGAACACCTCGGCTACACCCTGGCCGCTGTCGGGATTGCTGCCGCAGTCGCGATACCGCTCGGCATTTACATCGGTCACACGAACCATGGTTCGTTCCTGGTGATCGGCCTCAGCAATGCTGCGCGGGCTATTCCCACTCTGGGGCTGCTCGTCCTTGTCGTGCTGCTTCTCGGCACCGGAGTGGGACCGATTATTGGCGTCTTGGCTGTGCTCGCCGTCCCGCCGATCTTGACCGCAACGGCAGCCGGAATTCATGGCGCCGACCATGAGGCAGTGCACGCTGCGCGGGCCCTCGGGATGTCGGAATCGCAGGTTGTCGCCAAGGTCGAGTGGCCGCTCGCTGTGCCGCTGGTGATATCGGGCCTCCGAAGTGCGAGCCTGCAGGTGGTCGCGACGGCGACGGTTGCCGCCTACAGTTCTGGCGGCGGCCTCGGTCGGCTGCTCATCACCGGCAACGCAACCCGTAACTACCCCGAAATGTTCGCAGGCGCTGTAGTCGTGGCGCTGCTGGCTATTGTCCTGGATGTGTCGCTGGGTGGGCTTGGATGGCTTGCCAATCGCCGGGCGAAGCCGGGGAGTAAGTCGATGCGCTACACGGTTGATACTCCACTTAACCTAGTCGGATAGTGGAGTAGATCAGCGGTGAATATATGGAGAAGTCAGCATGAAGATCAAGAAATCGCTCATTGGCATCGGCATCGGCGTCGTTGCGCTGGTTCTTACCGCGTGCGGTGGTGGTAGCGATCCGCTGGGTGAGGCGACGTCACCGCAGGCCTCCCCATCCGCAACCAGCGCGGCCGCAGCTCCCATCGTGTTTGGTTCAGCCGACTTCACTGAATCCAAGATCCTGGCTGAGATCTACTCCCAAGCGTTGAAAGCAAAGGGTGTCGAGTCGTCGACGAAACTCGGCATCGGATCCCGTGAGATCTACATAAAGGCGCTGCAAGATCAGTCGATCTCGGCAGTGCCTGAGTACACCGGCAACCTGCTGCTCTACTTCGACGCGAATGCCTCGGCCACCACAGCCGAAGAGGTCGAGAAGGCTCTCCCGACGGTGTTGCCGAGCGACCTCAAGATTCTGAAGCCTTCCGCCGCCGTCGATCAAGATGTCTACGTTGTGACGAAGGAGTTCTCGGAGCAGAACGGAATCACTTCCCTCGAGGATTTGAAGAAGGTCGCGAGCACGTCCACGCTGGGCGGTCCTCCGGAGTTGGAGAAGCGAGCCTATGGACCTCCCGGTCTAGAGAAGATCTACGGCGCCAAGTTCAAAGCCTTTGTCCCGTACTCGAAGTACCCTCCGAAGATCAGCGATCTCGATAAAAACAAGATTCAGGTCGCAACCTTCTTCACCACCGACGCTGTCCTCACCGAGAAGGGCTATATCCAGCTCGAAGATCCGCAGTCGATGATCCTTCCGCAGAACGTGGTGCCGCTGGTTCGCTCCGATGTGGCCAGCAATGCGACTGCTGTGGAGGCCCTCGATGCTGTTCAAGCTGCGCTGACGACCGAGGAACTCATGGAGCTCGACAAGAAGGTTGACAGTGATCGCCAGGATCCTGCGCAGGTCGCAGCGGAGTGGTTGAAGAGCAAGAGCCTCGCCTAGCCGGCGGCTGGCCGATCCTCCGTTGGGAATCGGCTAGTCGGCATCGGGCGGCGCGACCTTGTGGTCGCGCTCGTCCCGGTCGGCCCACTCCAGCAGCCGATCGAGCCGGTAGGGGTGGTCGTCGATGTCGGCGTGCAGATCACCAAGCTCGGCAAAGCGGGCGGGCATCGTGGCGATCGTGAAGTCTGGAGGGTCGGCGTCAGCGATCTCATCCCAGCGGAGTGGTGCCGAGACGATACCGTCCGGGGTGCCGCGTACGGAGTAAGCGCTAGCGATCGTATGGTCTCGCGCATTCTGGTTGTAGTCGACGAAGACCGAACCAGGATCGCGGTCCTTACGCCACCAGGTCAGGTCGACCAGATCGCCGGCGCGACGTTCGACCTCGCGGGCGAAGGCCCAGGCTGCACGGCGTACGTCAGGGTGCTGATGATCAGGAACGATTCGCACATAGATGTGCAGTCCCTTGCCGCCAGAAGTCTTCGGATATCCAACTGCGCCGAGCTCATCCAGCAGTTCCTTGACGATCACTGAGACTCGTCGTACGTCGGCATAGCTGGCAACTGGCATCGGGTCAAGATCAATCCGCCACTCATCGGGGGACTCAACGTCATCGCGGCGAGAGTTCCATGGATGAAACTCCACCGTGGACATCTGTACCGCCCAGATCACATCCGCCGGATGGGTGACGCACAGCTCGTCTGCGTCCCGATTGAATCGCGGAAAGTGCACTCGTACGGTCTCGATCCACGGCGGCGCGCCATGCGGCAGCCGCTTCTGGTGGACCTTCTCCCCGTCCACTCCATCGGGAAAGCGGTGCAGCATGCACGGCCTGTGATAGAGGGCATTGACGATCCCGTCGCTGACCGAGAGGTAGTACCGAGCAAGATCAAGTTTGGTCTCACCACGTGCCGAGAAGTAGACCCGGTCCGGGTTGCTGATCTTGACGACCCGATCTCCGACTTCCAGTTCGATCCGCTCCGTCGCCATGCCCGCCACAGTAACGCCCCACCGCTTACGCCAACTTGTCAGAACCCAGTCGCGCTATGGCACGACTGGGTTCTGACAAGTCGGCGTAAGTCAGCGGGACCTGAGCCAGGCAAGTACGGCCAGGACCCGGCGGTTGTCCGAGCCCACATCCGGCAAGTTGATCTTGGCGAAGATGTTCGAAATGTGCTTCTCGACCGCACCGCCGGTGATCACCAGGCGTTCCGCGATGGCGGCATTGCTGCGCCCTTCGGCCATTAGCGCCAGCACCTGTCTCTCTCGGGCGCTGAGCGCCGCGAGTGGGTCCGCCCGGCGCGCGACGAGGAGCTGAGCTACCACCTCAGGATCGAGAACGGTACCTCCAGCGGAGATCGTCCGAAGAGCGTCGACCAGTGTTTCCAGGGAGGTGACGCGGTCCTTGAGTAGATATCCCACTCGGCCACGGCCGTCGGACAGCAGGACATCAGCGTAGGAGAGTTCGACATAGGCCGACAGCATCAAGATCCCCAAGTCAGGCTGGGACGTACGGGCCTCGACCGCTGCCCGCAGACCGTCATCGGTCATGTTCGGCGGCATCCGTACGTCCACGATGGCAACGTCTGGCCGCTGCTCTGCGACGGCTGACAAGAAGCTGGGAGCATCATCAACTGCGGCCACGACCTCACAGTCGACCTCGGTCAGCAGCCGCACCAGGCCCTCGCGCAGCAGCACGGAGTCATCGGCCACCACGACACGCACGCCCCATACGCTGCCACAGCCGAGTTGTCAGTGTCTCAGCCGGTACGTGTAGCCCGCTGAGACACTGACCGGTCAATCAGTCTTCGGCGCGTTGCGGAATCGTCGCAGTGAGTTGAGTGGGGCCACCCGCGGGAGATGACACCGTCAAGCTCCCGTCGACTCCGGCCAGCCGGTCGGCAAGGCCAGACAGACCGTGACCCTTGGCCGGCGATGCGCCGCCGATCCCGTCATCGCTGATGTTGATCACTGCCAGAGCGCCGACACGCCGCACCTCGACCGAAGCCTGCCGCGCCTGGCTGTGCTTCTCCACATTGGCCAGAGCCTCGGCAATCACGAAGTAGGCCGCATTCTGCGCCGCGTCAGACAACTGGACCCCCTCCACCTCGACTGAGGTCGGTATGGTGCCGCGCGCGGCCAGTGCGGTGATCGCCGCCTGCAGACCCTGTTCGGCCAAGATCGGTGGAGCGATGCCGCGGGAGAGCGTACGGATCTCGGCGAGCGCGTCTTGTGACTGCTGCAGAGCCTCGTCGAGTAAGGCACGCGCCTGCGGGGGGTCGTCCTCAAGCCGGCGCTGAGCCGCCGACAGGTCCATGCCGAGCCTGACCAGCCGCTGCTGCGGACCATCGTGCAGGTCGCGCTCGAGCCGTCGCAGGGTGTGGACCTCAGCTTCGCCCGCAGCGGTACGGCTCTGAGTCAGGTCACTCACCTGTTGACGCAGGGCTGGCGTCTCGTCCACCAACAGCGCATACGCTACGGCGGCGTGCAGGCGGACCAGTCCGCGTAGCACAAACGGCGACGTGATCAGCAGCAGTATGCCGAGCACCGTATTGAATGTGAGGTCGGCGAAGCGGCTGGTGTAGCCGAGCAGGGCTGGCAGTCCCTCGTTGGGCTGCGGCAGCCAGCCGCTCCAGAACCAATACGTCACGCCGCCGAGGCCGCCGATCACCCAGGTCAGCGCGAGCGAAAAGGTGATGGTGCTGAGGATGAAGTTGATCAAGACATGCAGCAGATCCCGCCAGGATTGGGCGTGGGCCAGGCGCCGCAGTTTGCCACCGAAGCCGGGTCCGGCTGCCGGATAGCGGGTACGCGGGAGCGTGATCCCGGCGTAGGCGAGCAGAGCCATCGTCATCCGCGACGACCAGCCGGCGACGATGAGGCAGCCGACCAGGATGAACAGACCGACGACCAGTACGAGCAGTCCCACTCCGAGGCTGAATAGCGTTACGCAGGCGACGAACGCGGTGAGCGAGAGCGCGAACATCCCGATGATCACCGCCAGGTTGCGACCCGTGCCTTTGATCATGGAAGTCAACGGATCATCCTCTGTCTCGACGCGAGCGTCGGGCGCGCGAGCGGTGCCCATATCCGGACGCCCGAGCTCGCGCGGGGCGTCGACACGCTCAGGCAGCACGTCATAAAGATCAAGTACTTCGCTAGCAGGTTCACCGCGGACGTCAGGAGCTGTCATGCCCTCAACGCTCCTCGATTGGCGTCGAAGCCACCATCAGGCTATCGGGCCAATTCGAGCTCGGGTTATCCCTACCGTGGCCGGTGCCCTTCGACAGGCTCAGGGCACGATTGACCGCAGGCTCAGGGCACATTGGCAATATCTTCAACTGCTCGCGCATCGCGCTTGGAATCCGCCGCCGTCGTCGTCGGTCGCAGAGGAAGAACACCTCTGCTCGCTCCTCCTCCGTGCGGCGGCGCGCGATTCCCGACGCTCGCAGCAATATCTTCAACTGCTCGCGCATCGCGCTTGGAATCCGCCGCCGTCGTCGTCGGTCGCAGAGGAAGAACACCTCTGCTCGCTCCTCCTCCGTGCGGCGGCGCGCGATTCCCGACGCTCGCAGCAATATCTTCAGCTGCTCGCGCATCGCGCTTGGAATCCGCCGCGATTCCCGACCCTCGCAGCTGACGGGCAGAGGGCATGTTGGCCGGAGGCTCAGAGCAACTGTCTGTGGCCCATGACCAAGTGCGCCCGGATCGGCATCTCCAGCTTGCCCGCAGGCGTAAGGAACTTCGCGAAGACGCCGGTCGACTCCGCAAGTATCTTCCCGATCTGATCGTCGCTGAGCCGATCGGCCAGCGGGGTTCCCTTCACCTCGGTCTCGATCAGATTCTCCACAGAGCCGTACATCGCCGTGCCGAGGATTGTTCTGGTCTCGACGATGTCCAGCCCAGCCCCAGAGAGCCTCTTGCACAGGATGGACAGGTCGCCCTGCGACCAGTACGCGTCCAGTAGTTGCAGAGCATCTGCAGCCGCGATCCGACGGACGACACGATCCAGCTCGAGGAAACCAGGCTGCTCGTCGAGGCTGGCGTAGGTCTGGACAGCGATCGCTCCGCCGCGCCGCGCCACCCGTGCCATCTCGGCGACCGCAGCATCGACATCGGGAAAGAAGAACAGCGCGGACTGGCACAGCACGGCGTCGAACTCCCCGTCTCCAAAAGGCAGATGTGCCGCATCGCCCTGCCTCCACTCGATGTCGCTTCGGGTGGCAGCCGCGACCTCCAGCATCGCTGGATTGAGATCAAGACCGACAACAGATCCGGTAGCCCCAACCCGATCGGCCGCCGTGCGCGCGGCGACCCCGGTGCCGCAGGCGACGTCGAGCACCCGTTGACCATCCGCGATCCTGGCAATGTCCACCATGAGTGGTGCCCACTGCGCGAAAAGGGCCGGCACGAACAGCTTCTCGTACGCCTCCGCTTGCTCGCGAGTGATCTGGAATGCCTGGGCCACGATCTCTCCTCAGAGTGCTTGCTCAGGTCTCCACAATGTCCCTCCGCTGCAGTCCGAGCATCGGTCAAGTGACCCATTTCGTGCCCGCCCCGGTGTTGTCCGCGATCGCCAGGGTTGGCGGATGATTGTGCAATGGAGGCGGACGACGCCCTTCGGACGGCGACAGAGTTGCTCACGCTCGGACGGTGGGAGCAGGCGCGGCAGCAATTGACCGCCATCCTCGCTGAGCAAGAGTCTCCGGAGGCGCTGGAGGGCCTGGGCACCGCGCTCTGGTGGCTTGGCGAGATCCGGGAGAGCCTCGGCTACCGAATGCGTGCGTACGCGGGCTATCGCGCCATGCAACATAACGCCGAGGCGACCATCGTTGGCCTGGACATAGCAGTCTGCTACCTCTCCAACCTCGACGACCCGGCTGTCGCCCAGGGCTGGATCTCCCGTGCGCGTTCGGCAGCAGCTTTGAGTGATGAGGAGCAGCTCAATGGCTGGCTGTGGCTGATGGAGGGCTACACCTCCGACGATCCAGTGCGCCAGCGGGAGCTGCTTGGCCAAGCGCTCGACCTGGCCCGACGACTGGGCGACCCCGATCTCGAGCTGTCCGCTCTGACCGATCTGGGATTGGCCATGGTGAACAGCGGTGACGTGTCAGCCGGGCTAACGCTGCTCGACGAGGCGATGGCAGGCACGCTGGCCGGCGAGTGCGCCCGGCTTGACACCGTGGTGTGGGCCAGTTGCAGCATGTTGTCGGCATGCAGCCTGGTCGCAGACCACAAACGAGCCGCGCAGTGGTGCGCAGCGGCGGACCGCTTTGCAGCGACCTACGGCTGCCCGTTCCTCCATGCGCGATGCCGCGCACACTACGGGCGGATTCTGGTCGGGACCGGCAAGTGGGAGCTCGCGGAGACCGAGCTGTTGCGGGCCCTGTCAATGGCTGCCGATCTTGGACGGGGACCGCGAATCGAAGCACTCGGTGGGCTTGCCGAGTTGCGACTTCGCCAGGGTGCAGTCGATGAGGCTGTCGAGCTCCTGGCCTCGGCGGGCGACGCCCCGGCGATCGCCCCGACATACGCGGAGGTCATGATCGCCGCGGGTCATCCCGATCGGGCCATCGCCGTGCTTCGGTCTCAGCTGAGAGCGACGCGCATGAGCGACGCCGTATTCCCCATCCTGGCTGCGGGCCTGGTCGACGCCTATCTCGCGAGCGATGATCTTGCCTCGGCCAATGCTGCGGCACAGTCGCTGCCAGGAGCACACCACCAGCATCCTCAAGCATTGGCACTCACCGAACGTGCCAGTGGATTGTTGGCGGCAGCGCGCGGAGACTCCGGCCTGGCCGCCGATCTGCTCCGCAACGCGGCAGTCGAGTTTGATCGGCTGGACTTGCCGTTCCACGCGGCCCGGGCCCGGGTCGAGCTCGCCGGCGTCGTCAGCATCGAGAATCCGTCGCTAGCGGCGGTCGAAGCAAGCTGGGCTCTCGACCGCCTGGAGCGGCTAGGTGCCCATCGCGACGCCGCTGCGGCCGCTGCTCTGCTTCGCAGTCTCGGCGTCGCGACCAGACCGGGGCCCCGCCAGGTCGGCCGGCTGTCTCAGCGGGAGCGCGACGTGCTCGCGCTGATCAGACGAGGGCTGACCAACCCTGAGATTGCAGCCGAGCTGTTCATCAGTCCGAAGACAGTGGCCCACCACGTCAGCAGCATCCTGGCCAAGTTGAACCTGAGGTCGCGCGCAGAAGCAGCAGCGTTTGCTGCGACGTACCGGGCAGAACAGGGCGGCGACCAGATCGCTCTCGGACGCTAGCTCGGTGCCCGCGTGTCGGGGGCCGGCCATGCGTGGGATGCCGGTACGAGTGATGCGAGGGGCAAATGGACCGTGAACTGAGTCCGACCCGGTTGGCTGGTGACCGTAACTCTGCCGTGGTGAGCTTCGACAACAGCGGCCACGATGGCCAGCCCGAGACCGGTGCTGCCTGTCGCCGCATCCGGCGACCGCATCCGGCTGGCATCTCCCCGGGCAAACCGCTCGAAGACGCGATGAGACACCTCGGGAGGGATACCGGGTCCGTTGTCGGTTACGGCGACAACCGCCTCCGCCCCGAGGACTGCGACTGCGGTGTGCACCTGCGTCCCGGCCGGCGTGTGGGTACGCGCATTCGCTAGCAGGTTGGCCATCACTTGCTGGAGCCGGTGTTGATCACCGTACGCGAGCACTGGATCATGAGGCAGGCTTATCTGCCATACATGATCAGGACCGGCAGCGCGGGCATCGCTGACAGCATTGATCACAATCTCGCTCAGATCAGTTGGTTCTAGATCAAGATCAGGTCCAGAGTCCAGCCGGGCCAGCAGCAGCATGTCTTCGACCAGGTGGGACATTCGCTCGGTCTCAGACTCAACGCGGGACATCGCGTACGCCGTATCGGCCGGCAGCTTCTCGCGGTCGTGCCTGGTCAGTTCGGCGTAACCGCGGATGGCGGCAAGCGGATTTCGTAGTTCATGCGAGGCGTCGGCCACGAACTGCCGCACCCTGGTCTCCGACGCCTGGCGTGCAGCTAGCGCCTCCTCGACGTTGTTGAGCATGTGGTTGAGCGCCTGGCCTACCTGGCCGACCTCCGAGGCCGGATCAGCATCCGCCGGTGGTACGCGCACTGCGAGGGCGACCTCGCCACGATCCAGCTTCAACTGAGAGACCTGCTGGGCGGTCGCAGCTACCCGATTCAGCGGGCGCAGGCTGCGGCCGACGAGGGAGCGGGCCGCGAATGCGGTGCCCGCGATGACCAGCAGAGAAAACAGGGCCGCCAGGGCGACCAACTCCAGGATGGTCTCGTCGACCTGCCGCAACGGCACGCCGACCACCAGAGCACCGAGCGTTGTCCCGCCGGCCAGGATTCGGAAGCCGACTACTCGGTAGTGGCCAAGCCCGCTGAGGTCAAGAGAGCTCTTCGTTCCGTCGGTCGGTAAGTGTGCGAGTTGGGAAACCGCGGCGTCGGGCAGAACCGTAACGTTTGCGCCCTGCTGGCCGGACGCGCCACGCTCGGTGAGCTGCCCGCCAGATTGGGGATTGCCACCAATGTCATAGATCACCGCGAGGGTACCGATCGGCTGACCTGGGCGCAGCAGGCCGCTATCGGGGTCGCGGTCGGGCCAGGTGTCGACCGGATCGCGGACCCGGGTCGTGACCGCGTCGAGTTGGCGGTCGAGCTGGGACATCAGCACTTGCCGGGTGGCCAAGGCCGTCGCAGTGGTGATCAACAGGGCGGCGAGCGCGACAAGCGCCGTCACCCTGATGACAAGTTGGCGCCGCAACGCGTGGCGGCCGAAGGGATCCGGCCGCGGCACCACGCCAGCGTTACGCGGCGCCCAGCCCATTGGGCCGGGGCCTGGTTGAACGGGTGCTGGATAGCTCATGTAGCAGCCGGGCGCAGAACGTAGCCAGCGCCGCGCAAAGTGTGGATCATCGGCGGACGATTGGCGTCGATCTTCTTACGCAGATAGGAGATGTAGAGTTCGACGACGTTAGCCTGACCGCCGAAGTCGTAGTTCCACACCCGGTCCAAGATCTGTGCCTTGCTGAGCACTCGGCGCGGGTTGCGCATCAGGTACCGCAGCAGCTCGAATTCGGTAGCGGTCAACTGGATCTCCGTTCCACCGCGGCGCACCTCATGGCTGTCCTCGTCCAGTGTGAGGTCGCCAACCACAAGCGTCGAGTCAGTCCTGGCGAGCGCCGCGCCGCTCCTGCGCAGCAACGCCCTTAACCGGGCGATGACCTCCTCCAGACTGAACGGCTTGGTGACGTAATCGTCGCCGCCTGCAGTCAGGCCGCCGATGCGATCTTCGACTGAGTCTCTCGCGGTGAGAAAGATCACTGGCACGCTGGGATCCTCAGTCCGAATGCGGCGCATGACCTCGAGTCCGTCGAAGTCCGGCAGCATCATGTCCAGCACAATCGCGTCTGGCCTGGTCTCCCGAGCTACCCTCACGGCCTGCCCGCCCGAGGCTGCAGTGGAAACCTGCCAGCCCTCGTAACGCATGGCCATCGACAGCAACTCGGTCAGGCTGGACTCGTCATCGACGGCCAAGACTCGGATCGGCGTTCCGTCGGGTCGGGTGAGAGGTGCTGTAGTTCCATCTGTGCGAATCATGCGCTAAGCCTGACATCAGATCTCGGTAAAGACCTATGGGCTAACTGTGTCTTCCCTGTGAATCTGTGAGTGGCTGCTGTGGTCGGATCACATGGCTCTTCGCGTGGGGTAGGGGTCGGAGAGCTGGTCCTCTTCCTCTATAGGCGTCGGCTGCTTACGACGGAACAGCCGGTCGATGGAGACTGCGCCCCCGCCCATCACGAACAGCAGCAGGCCAAGCAACCCGATAGCCACGTTGTATTCGTAGCCGCCTTGGTAGCTGCCATCGGCATTGAGCAATGTCGGTGGCCACTTGTACCAGTTGGTGTACGCGATGATCAGGATCTGCTCGATCAGCACGCCGAGGCCGACGAAACGGGTCAAGGCGCCGACGATCAGCAGCGCGCCGCCAACGAGTTCGAAGATGATCGAGCCCCATGCCGCGACCTCGGCGTACGGGGTGCGGAACTGAGTCAGATAGTCAATCTGTTTCTGAACACCGGCGTTCCAGCGCATCCAGCCGTGCATCAGCAGAATGCCGCCAAGTCCCAGCCGAGCGAGAAGCAGGCCGAGACTCTCCAGGAAACGAAGGAAGCTAGCCATGGATTGCACCTCCTAGCTGGTGAGCTGGAACCACGCTACGCAGGCCGTTCCTGGCTATCCAGCACACCACGCCGAACCCAACTATGGAGCCACGAAGATGCAAAATGGGTGCCCAGATGGGTCGGCGTAGACGTACAGGGGCTCATTTTCATCGTCGGATCGGTCGAAGAGAAGGCGCGCCCCGAGAGCAAGCACGCGGTCATGCTGAATACGCAAGTCGCCCAGGCTTGGAACGGTGGTATCGAGATGCAACATCTGCGGTCGAGGTCCCTCCGGCCATGTCGGCTCTGGCAGGTGCGGCACCTGCTGGAACGCCAGCCGGGGGGAGCCGGTGGCGTCGCACAGCACCAGCCAGTCGTTGCCTCTCGCGTCGGGGGTTCCTGCTGCGGGTGGCTCGTCACCTGGGCGGTAGTGAAACCCCAGCAGCTTCCGGTAGAACTCGGCAAGGGATCGTGCGTCTTCGCAGTCCAGCACGACTTGGCGCAGAGTCGGAATCGCCGATTCAGTGGTGTCGCTCATGCTCGCATGCTTCCAGACAGCCGGGCGGAGTGTTCGGAGACATCATCATGGTGTCACTCGGCTTGCGAGGCCCTCGTAGTCGATAACGAAGCCATGATCATCAACAGTCAACTGAAAGGTGCCATGTGCCGTGTCGCTGTACTCCCAGCGACCTAGGCCAAGCCTGCGGTAAGTCTGCTCCACCCTCTCCACGTGCAGCGTCGGCACGTCAACCCATGCGACCGGCAAAGTGCGCTGTTCGGCTACACCGAGTGAGTCGAGTCTCCTGATCGGAAAGGTATTGGTCAGCGGTGTGGCAGCGATATCGACATCGACACAACCCTCGAGGTCGGGGGCCGGGTGGCCGTCACGCCACCAGTTGCGCATCTCATCGGCCCTGAGGGAGAGGCGTTTTTGACCCTGTCCGGACACCACGTTGACTTCGACTTCGCGGGTTGTCCATTGTTGCTCGAGCCTAATGGTGAAGCTGCACGCACTGGTCTCTTGAGGCTCAATCAGAACCTCGGCCGCGTGGCACAGCCAGCCAGTTTCGAGGCGTTCGACACGTGCCATGCTGTGCCCATGGCCCTCATCGGCACGTCGCCAGCCCAGCATCCAGACATCCGAGGCCATGACTTAGCAGCCTATGACTGCCAGGGGTGGCGCTTGCCGCAGCCGTCGCTACCACGGTCGCAAAGGCACTGCTCCAGGTGCTGGTTATTGCCCGGAATCATTTTCTGCATCCAGGAGCAGAATTAAGCCATGACAGCCGTTGCGACGGATCACCTGATTCCAACCGTCGATATCGATGGTCATCCAAGTTGGTGGACCAAGCGCCGCCTCATCGGACAGCTGCGGGCTCGTGACCAAGCCAGTGCACGGCTTGCCGAGCTTCACAATCTCGCCGACATTCTCAACCAGGCCGCTGACTTGATCAGTACCGGCTGGCTGCAGCACAGCTGGTTCGCCTACCAGGACGACAACGGACGGACAAAGACCGTGACCGCCGACAACGTCGACGAGATGGCTGGCCGGCCAGTGGTGGGGACGTGCCTGGTTGGCGCAATCCTGCAGGCAGGCGGTGGCCTGTCGAAGGTGCGGAGCCAGGCGGTCCAGCGCGCCTTGGACATCACGTGGTACACCCTCCTCGGGACCACGCCCCAGCCGAATCATTGGACGCCTGCTCCCGCAGTTCGCGCGCAGCACGTACGAGATCTCACACGGTGGAACGATCAGCCCCGCAGAACGGCGCCTCAGGCAGAGGCACTCTTGCGCCGCAGCGCCGCCTCGGCAATGTCTGAGGCCGCCAACGTCTCGCGGCGCTTGAGCGGCGCACACTGACGCGACAGAGATCACGAGCTGGTGTCCGGGACTGCGAGCCGAGACTGGTTCGAACCCGAACCACTGACCGGATGGTATGGAGCCAAGGTCAGGGTCGCTTGCTTGAGGTCAACGCGTCGCACCACACATGGGCCCGCCGTCGCCGACACAGCTGGCTCGCTCCGACGTCGGCGGCGCCCGATGGGCCGGGATTACCAGTACATCCAGAAAGAACCGCCACCACGACGGAGCCGATCAAGGTCGAAAGCGGCAGCGTCCTGACACACGTCTTGGCGCAGGAGGCCACGGGCAGCGGGGTTCCCGAGGTTCCTATGGGACCATCAAGCCCGTCATAGAGGGCCGGCGCCCTTCTCGGACCTCCCCTTTATGCTCGCTGCGTCGCTCGCCGGACAGTCCGCGGCCGAGTGACACCATGACTCCGTGCCGAGGATTGTTGCCCCCGCGGTGCTTCCAGGGACCATGGCCTGGTATATGCCCAACCCGCGTCAAGCCGGAACACTCCACGAGAGACCCGGCATCCTGTCGGGTCGCCCAGAAGCCCGGCTACCCGTTGGGCCCAAGCAGGCCCTCGGATTCGGGAACATTCAAGGGTCTGGCATAGTTGAGCCTAGTGCGCTCAAGTACTAAGTTGAGTGATACAGACTCAAGAACATCCCAATACTTCCTCTGGAGGAAATTCATCATGGCTCGTGCAGTGGGCATTGACCTCGGAACGACCAACTCCGTCATCGCCGTACTCGAAGGTGGTGAGCCCACTGTCATCCCGAACGCCGAGGGCTCCCGGACCACACCGTCGGTGGTCGCATTCGCGAAGGGCGGCGAGGTTCTGGTTGGCGAGGTCGCCAAGCGCCAGGCCGTCACGAACGTCGACCGCACCATCCGCTCCATCAAGCGCCATATGGGGACGGACTGGAAGGTGAAGATCGACGACAAGGAATATCGCCCTCAGCAGATCAGCGCCTTCGTTCTCCAGAAGCTGAAGCGAGACGCGGAGGCCTACCTGGGCGAGCAGGTCACTCATGCGGTGATTACGACCCCGGCTTACTTCTCCGATGCGCAACGCCAGGCGACCAAGGAGGCCGGCGAAATTGCTGGCCTGATCGTCGACAGGATTATCAACGAGCCGACCGCTGCGGCGCTCGCGTACGGTCTGGACAAGACCGATCAGGACCAGACGATCTTGGTCTTCGACCTGGGTGGGGGCACGTTCGACGTATCCCTGCTGGAGATCGGCGACGGTGTCTTCGAGGTGAAGGCCACCAACGGTGACAACCGGCTTGGTGGCGACGACTGGGACTCCCGGATTGTCGACTGGCTGGTGAAGCAGTTCAAGAACAAGAACGGTACTGATCTTGCTCAGGACAAGATCGCGCGCCAGCGACTGCAGGAAGCCGCCGAGAAGGCCAAGATCGAGCTTTCCTCGGCGAGCGAGACGCAGATCAACCTGCCTTACATCACTCTTGGTCAGGCCGGTCCGCTTCACCTCGAGGAAAAGCTGACCCGTTCTGAGTTCCAGCGGCTCACCTCGGACCTCCTTGATCGTTGTCGTGCACCGTTCCACGCCGTGATCGAGGACGCCAAGATCAGCGTTGGCGCGATCAACCACGTGATCCTGGTCGGTGGCTCTACGCGGATGCCTGCTGTCGTCGAGCTGGTCAAGGAGCTGACCGGTGGCAAGGAGCCGCACAAGGGCGTCAACCCTGATGAGGTCGTTGCGCTTGGTGCCAGCCTGCAGGCCGGTGTACTGAAGGGCGAGGTCAAGGACGTGCTGCTGCTCGATGTCACCCCACTGAGTCTCGGCATCGAGACCAAGGGTGGCGTCTTCACCAAGATCATCGAGCGGAACACCACCATCCCGACCAAGCGTTCGGAGGTGTTCACCACGGCCGATGACAATCAGCCCTCAGTGATGATCCAGGTCTACCAAGGCGAGCGCGACTTCGCGAAGGACAACAAGCCGCTCGGCAACTTCGAGCTGACCGGCCTACCGCCGGCGCCGCGCGGGGTGCCGCAGATTGAGGTCGCTTTTGACATCGACGCCAACGGAATCGTGCACGTGAATGCCAAGGATCTGGCTACCGCCAAGGAACAGTCCATGCAGATCACCGGCGGTTCCGCGCTTGGCAAGGACGATATCGACCGGATGGTCAAGGAGGCCGAGGCGCACGCTGAGGAAGACCGTAAGCGGCGCGAGGCGGTCGAGCTCCGCAACGAGGCCGACAACTTGGTCTTCCGTACCGAGAAGCTGCTGAGCGAGAACGCCGACAAGATCACCGACGACGTGAAGCAGCCGGTGGAAGAGGCGATTGCCGAACTCAAGACTGCTCTTGAGGGCGAGGACAACGACCGCGTCAAGGCTGCGGTCGAGAAGTTGAACACGACGAGTGCCCAGCTGGGTCAGGCGATGTACGCCGCAGCGCAGGCTGCTCAGCAGGCTCCGTCTGAAGCAGGTGAGCCCGGCGAGCACGCCGAGTCCAACGGTGAAAGCAGCACCGCTGACGAGGACGTTGTCGACGCTGAGATCGTGGACGACGACCAGACCTCAAGTGAGGCCCGGTGAGCGTACGCGAACCTGAGCATCAGCGCAGTCCCGAGGCCGAGTTCGAGCAGCGGGGACCGACCGTACGGGACCGGCGCCGCATCGATCCGGAGACCTATGAGGTACGGGAGCCGCAGGCAACTGCGGCTCCTGCCACAGGGGCTCAAGAAGAAGCCGCTGATCAAGAATCGAAGGCTGAGGCAGAGGTGACTGAGCTAAAGGCCGCTCTGGCGGAGCGGACGTCTGATCTTCAGCGACTGCAAGCCGAGTACGTGAACTACAAGCGGCGAGTCGACCGAGATCGTGATCTTTCTCGCAAGGTGACGATTGAGGGTGTGCTGAAGGATTTCCTTTCGGTGCTTGACGACGTGCGCTCGGCCCGTGAGCACGACGAGCTCAACGGCGGGTTCAAGGCTGTCGCCGAGGAGATCGAGCGGGTCACGTCAAAATACGGGCTGGAGAGCTTCGGCGAGGCTGGTGATCCTTTCAACCCGCACATCCACGAGGCGCTTTTGCATGCGCACGCTGAGGGCATCGAGGGGCCGACCTGTGTGGAGATTCTGCAGCCGGGCTACCGAATCGGGGATCGCATTCTGCGACCTGCCCGAGTCGCGGTGGCCGAGCCGGATCCGAATGCTCCAGCTCGCGCGACAGAAGACGTCGAGGTTGAGGTGGCCGAGGCGGCGACACGCCCTGAGCCCGACTCGCCAATGCACGCTGAGCCCGTCGAAAAGCCTCCGGCAAGCTCAAGTCCCAGGGCCGCCGATGAGCCGGCTAGCGATAACAATCAGTCGTGAGCTCGTCAGGAACATCCGTCAAGCATCGGTAGTTGATCATCTCGAAGGGAGGTGTCGGTGAGTACCAAGGACTGGATCGAGAAGGATTACTACAAGGTCCTCGGTGTCTCCAAGGACGCCACTCCCGAGGAGATCAAGAAGGCTTATCGCAAGCTGGCGCGGGCGAACCATCCCGACCAGAACCCGGGCAATTCCGCGGCCGAACAGCGCTTCAAGGAAATCTCCGAAGCCAACGACGTGCTGTCGAGTCAGGCCAAGCGCAAGGAGTACGACGAGGCGCGACGGTTGTTTGGCAGCGGAGGTTTCCGCTTCCCGCGGAGCGGTGCCAGGCCGGATGGCCCATCGGTTGACGACCTCTTCCGCAATGCCGGAGGCGGGCTCGGCGACATCTTCGGTGGCTTGTTCAATGGCGGTCCCACCACCACACAAACAACGCGGTTCACCACCTCCCGAGGCCCGCGTCGCGGCAGCGACGTCGAGGGCGAAGTCACTGTGGACTTCCTTCAGGCGATCGAAGGTGTGACCGTGGGGATGCAGATGGTCTCCGACGCTGCATGCGAAGCTTGCCGCGGCACCGGTGCTCGGGCAGGAACCATTCCACGTGTCTGTCCCACGTGTGAGGGCAGCGGCATGCAGACATCGACCTCTGGCGGAGTCTTCGCCGTGACCGAGCCGTGCCGTGAGTGTCGCGGTCGTGGGATGGTCGTCGAGGACCCATGTCCGGTGTGCCACGGCTCGGGCCGAGGTCAGTCCACCAAGACCATGCAGGTCCGGATTCCAGCAGGTGTTACGGACAACCAGCGGATCCGGCTCAAGGGTCGCGGTGGAGCCGGCGAGAACGGCGGTGCCCCAGGCGACCTGTACGTCATCGTGCACGTACGCCCCCACCGGATCTTTGGCCGTAAGGGCGACAACTTGACGCTCATTGCACCAGTCACCTTCCAGGAGGCCGCGCTCGGTGCGGAGATCGAGGTACCGACGCTGGGTGGCCAGCCGGTCAAGTTGCGCTTATCCCCAGGAACGCCAAATGGGCGCACACTGCGGATACGTGGCAAGGGTGTCAGCAAGCGGGACGGCACCAAGGGCGACCTGTTGGTGACTGTCGAGGTGCTGGTACCTCAGGCGCTCAATGATCAGGCCAAGGAGGCACTGAACTCATACGCCGAGGCGGTCGGCTCGGTCAATCCGAGGGCAAAGCTCTTCGCATCTGGATGAGGTGAGACGTGTCTGCTTCAGAACTGCCGCAGCGAATCGATCATGATGCGCCGGTTTTCGTCATCTCGGTGGCAGCGCACCTCGCTGGGATGCATCCCCAGACCCTGCGGACCTACGACCGGATGGGCTTGGTCTCACCGAGGCGTACGCCCAAGCGTGGCCGTCGCTACTCGGCTCGCGACATCGCGCGGCTGCGACTGATCCAGCGGCTCTCACAAGACGAGGGAATCAACCTGGAGGGGATCCGCCGCATCCTGTATATGCAGGACGACATCGATGAGCTCAGAGCCAGGGTCGAGCAGTTGACCAGTTTGCTTGCTGCCGTTCAGTCCTCGTCCGGGTCACGAGTGTTCACCGCTGATCCGCTCGGCGGAGTGCATCTCGGCCGACGCGGACGACGACCACCGTTGGCGCTTCCTGGCCGCCCATTGCCATGACACAAAGGTGAGTGTTAGGAACTCAAGCGCTCGTCTCCCTTTGCGGGAGGTCGTCAGAGGCTGACGTTAGCGTCGTGCTGTGGCTGACTTCTTTCGTGCCGACCTCCGTAGCTCCCGGTTTGAGCGCGTCGACCTCAGCGGCGCGCACTTTCGCGCCGTCGACCTGAGCGCTGCAGAGTTCCGCGCCGTTTATCTGAAGGGGACGGTGATGCGAGGCGTCGAGCTGGTTGATGTCGACATCAATGGCGAGATCGAGAATGTGACGATCAATGGCGTCGACATCGGTCCGCTGGTCAACGCCGAGCTCGACAGGCGATACCCCGACCGCGCGAAGATGCGCCCGACAAACCAGGCTGGCTTCCAGGAGGCGTGGGATGTTGTCGAACGGCTGTGGGACGGCACCGTCGAACGGGCACGCCGCCTCCCGCTTGAGTTGCTGCACGAGTCGGTCGGTGGCTGGTCGTTCATCGAGACGCTGCGGCACCTGGTGTTCGCTACCGACTCGTGGATCAGACGCGCGATCCTTGGCGACCGGTCTCCGTGGCATCCACTCGACCTGCCATGGGACGAGATGCCTGACACCCCTGGGGTGCCACGGGATCGCAATGTGCGGCCCTCGCTCGACGAGGTGCTCGAGCTGCGCCGCGATCGGATGTCCACGGTGCGCCAGGTCATCGAGGGTCTGACCGAGACGTCGCTTGACGGCCACACCGAACCGGTCGAGGGCCCTGGCTGGCCAGAGTCCCGCAGCTACCTGGTGCGTGAGTGCCTGCTAGTCGTTCTCAATGAGGAGTGGGAGCACCGGCTGTACGCAGAACGAGACCTGGCAACTCTGGAGGCGGCCGTTAGTAGCGGTGCTCCCGATCTCCCCGCTGGGCTGGTCGGCTAAATCTTCTGACGCAGGCCTGCGAAGAACGTTCGTACGTCGGTCACCAGGACATCGGGTGTTTCGAGCGCGGCAAAGTGGCCGCCTGCGTCGATGTCACTCCAATGGACGATGTTGTTGGCCCGCTCGGCATAACGGCGTATGGCAATGTCCTCGGCAAAAACCGCGACACCGGTGGGCACCTGCGAGGGTGTCGGCCAGTCATGCCCGTGCACCGCCTCGTAGTACATGTTCGCCGCTGAGCCCGCTGTCCGGGTGAACCAGTAAAGGGAGACGTCGGTGAGGATGGTGTCGAGGCCGACGGCCTCCTCGGGCAGGTCGTGGCTGGATCCGGTCCACTCTTTGAACTTTTCGATAATCCAGGCAAGCTGGCCGACCGGTGAGTCGGTGAGGGCGAACGAGAGGGTCTGCGGCCGAGTCGACTGAATGCCGAAGTAGCCGTTTCCCTCGCTGAGGAAGTTGGCCATCCGCCCAATTCTGGCCCGCTCTACGTCGGTGAGTGATGCCTTGTCCTCCTCGGACAACTCTCCGAACGGGATGAACCCCATGCTGGCCGCGTTCACATGGACCCCTATCACGTGCTCCGAATCCACCCGGCCCAGGTCAGGCGCGACGAATGCCCCGAAATCGCCGCCCTGTGCGCCGTAGCGCTCATATCCCAGTCGAGCCATCAGCTCAGCAAGCGCTCCGGCCATCCGGCGGCTGCCCCAGCCCTCACCGGCCAGTGGAGTCGAGAAGCCGAACCCTGGCAGCGACGGCACGACGACATGGAAGGCATCGGCCTCGGTGCCACCGTGGGCGACAGGATCGACGAGCGAGTCGATCACGCCCAAGAGCTCGAGAAACGAGCCGGGCCAGCCGTGTAGGAGCAACAGCGGCGTGGCTCCCACCACTGCCGACCGCACGTGCGCGAAATGAATAAGCTGGCCGTCGACGTCAGTGGTGAACTGCGGGAACCCATTGATGCGCTTCTCCTGCGCCCGCCAGTCAAAGTCCGAGGCCCAGTAGTCCGCTACCCGCCGCAAGTAGTCGACTGGGACGCCCTTTTGCCAGGCCGGCCCGGGAAGCCGTTCGGGCCACCGGGTGCTGCCAAGCCGGGTTCTCAGGTCGGTGAGGTCGTCATCACTAATGCTGACGGTGAAAGGCGTGATTGCGGGCTCTGACATGCCCTGACTCCTTTGATCAGAATGATTCGTTCTGTTTAAGCCTATCAAAACAGAATGGATCATTCCAGATTCCACTAGGCTGTTTCTCGTGTCGACCGAACCACGCAAGCGCGGGCGCCAGGCTGAGGCCGAGCGCAACAACGTGCGCATCCTCGAGGCCGCGCGGGAAGTCTTCATAGGCAACCCCGCCGCCCCCATTTCAGAAGTCGCCAGCAGGGCCGGCGTCGGCATCGCTGCGCTCTATCACCGCTACCCAAGCAAGAACGCCCTACTGGCCCAGCTCTGCCTCGATGGCCAAGACACTTATATCGAGCTTGTCGAGAAGGCATTGGCGTCCACGGAGGATCCATGGGCTGCGTACGTCGAGTGGCTGCGCGACATCGTCGCCGCTGACACGCACGCCCTGACGGTCCACCTCGCTGGGCATTTCACGCCCGACGAGCGCCACGCGGCCCGAACGGAGCGGATGGTCAGAGGAACCGTCGAGCTTTTCGAACGCGTCCAGGAGACCGGTGTCCTGCGTCGCGGACTGACCTTCCTTGATGTCGCCTTCCTGCTGGAGCTGCTGGCGAAGACTAGGCTCGGCGACGCCGCCCGGACTGCTGAGCTCAGGCAACGCCAGCTCGCCATCATCATCGACGGCTTGAGTGCCCGCGGGGCCGCTGAGCTTCCTGGCGCGCCACCGTCATGGGAAGAGCAGGCGAGCCGCTGGACGCCGGGCTCTGACCGACAGCCTCGGCAGGCAAATATGGAATAGCTCATCTTCGCTCAAGGTTGAGTCTGTTGGACTCAACTTTGCCATTGCGAAGTGGATTGCGTAGGCGCATAGTTGAGTGGCGGGTACTCAAGTTTATCGGAGCTGCTTGCGCAACGCGGATGCTTGCAGCTCGCAGGTTTTTGATCCAGAGGAGACATGGATACCAACAAGCTCACTACCAAGAGCCGTGACGCCGTCTCGGCCGCATTGCGTACTGCGCTGACAGCGGGGAACCCGTACGCCGAGCCGTCGCACCTGCTGCACGCGCTGCTTCAGGTGCCCGGCAACACTGTGGCGCCCTTGATCGCTGCTGTAGGCGCTGATCCGGCTGTCGTCGCGGCAGCCGCACAGGGTGCGATAGCCAAGCTGCCCTCGGCGAAGGGCACCTCGGTCAGCCAGCCGAACCTCTCCGGGTCGTTCGCCCGTGTGCTGGCGGACGCTGAGACACGTGCTGAGCAACTCGGCGACGCGTATGTGGCCACCGAGCACCTCCTGATCTCATTAGCGACTGTCGACTCCGACGCCAAAAAGGTGCTCACCGCGCTCAACATCAAGCCGAACACGCTGACCCGCG
Source organism: uncultured Actinomycetota bacterium (assembly GCA_963836855.1). Classification (GTDB taxonomy): domain Bacteria; phylum Actinomycetota; class Actinomycetes; order Propionibacteriales; family Propionibacteriaceae; genus Microlunatus. The sequence goes on from CAWILN010000007.1 coordinate 64,006, forward strand.
CATTCAATGAGGCCCGAGGTAGTAAGCGGGTGACCAGCCCGGAGGCTGAGGCAACCTCGTCCGCACTCGATCAATACAGCGTCGACCTCACCGCGATGGCACGGGACGGCAAACTCGATCCGGTGATCGGCCGGGATGCCGAAATCCGTCGCGTGGTCCAGGTGCTGGCCCGACGTACCAAGAACAACCCGGTGCTGATCGGAGAGCCTGGCGTGGGCAAGACCGCCGTGGTGGAAGGTCTGGCCCAGCGACTGGTCGCTGGTGATGTGCCCGACTCACTCAAGAGCCGTCGCTTGCTGTCGCTCGACTTGCCCTCGATGGTGGCCGGTGCCAAGTTTCGCGGTGAGTTCGAAGAGCGGCTCAAGGCCGTCTTGACCGAGATCCGCGACGCGGCCGGACAGGTGATCACCTTTATCGACGAGTTGCACACCGTTGTCGGCGCGGGCGCCGCCGGAGATTCTTCGATGGACGCGGGCAACATGCTCAAGCCGATGCTGGCGCGTGGCGAGCTCCGCATGATCGGCGCGACCACATTGGATGAGTATCGCGAGCGCATCGAGAAGGACCCGGCCTTCGAGCGCCGCTTCCAGCAGGTCTTCGTGGACGAGCCCAGTGTCGAGGACACGATCGCGATCCTGCGCGGGCTGCGCGAGCGGTACGAGGCGCACCACAAGGTTGCGATCACTGATGCTGCGCTGGTAGCGGCAGCCACTCTGTCGAACCGCTACATAACGTCGCGGAAGTTGCCCGACAAGGCGATCGACCTGGTCGACGAGGCGGCATCGCGGTTGCGGATGGAGATCGACTCCTCGCCTGTGGAGATCGATGCCTTGCGCCGGACAGTGGAGCGGATGCAGATGCAGAAGTTCGCGCTGGAGAAGGAGTCCGACCCGGGCAGTGTCGAGCGGCTGAATCGGCTGACCGAGGAGCTGGCCAACGTCCAGGAGCATCTGCGATCCCTCGAGGCGCGCTGGGAAGCGGAGAAACAAGGACTCAACCGCGTCGGCGAGCTCAAGAAGCAGATCGACGAGCTACGCGTTGCTTCCGATCGTGCCCTCCGAGAAGGGGACTTGGTCAAGGCCAGCGAGATCAACTACGGCGAAATTCCTGCGCTGGAGAAGGAGATGGAGGAGGCCGCCACGGTCGAGAGCCAGCTTCCGTCGATGGTCTCGGAGGAGGTCGGCCCCAACGATGTTGCCGAGGTCGTGTCCAACTGGACGGGCATACCGGTCGGCCGGCTGCTGCAGGGCGAGACCGAGAAATTGATGTCGATGGAGGCTCGGATCGGCGTGCGGCTGATCGGTCAGCTGCCAGCGGTCCGTGCGGTCTCCGATGCCGTGCGGCGTTCACGCGCCGGTATTTCCGATCCGAACCGGCCTACAGGGTCCTTCCTGTTCCTTGGTCCGACTGGCGTCGGCAAGACCGAGCTGGCCAAGTCCCTTGCGGAGTTCTTGTTCGACGACGAGCGGGCCATGATCAGGATCGACATGAGCGAGTACTCCGAAAAGCACTCGGTGGCGCGGCTGGTTGGTGCGCCACCCGGCTACATCGGCTACGAGGAGGGCGGCCAGCTTACCGAGGCTGTCCGGCGCCGGCCGTACTCCGTGGTGCTGTTGGACGAGGTGGAGAAGGCGCACAGCGAGGTCTTCGACATCTTGCTGCAGGTGCTGGATGATGGTCGGCTGACCGATGGCCAGGGGCGTACGGTCGATTTCCGCAACGCGATCTTGATCTTGACCTCGAATTTGGGCTCACAGTTCCTGGCTGATCAGACGCTGGGCGCTGACACCAAGCGGAATGCCGTCATGGGTGTGGTACGGAGTGCGTTCAAGCCCGAGTTCCTGAACCGGCTGGACGAAGTCGTGATGTTCGACGCACTCGGCACCGAGGAGCTGGCCAGGATTGTGGAGATCAATTTGACGCGGCTCAACAAGCGGCTCGCCGATCGGAGGATCACTGTCGAGGCGACTCCCGCGGCGAAGGAATGGCTGGCGCTCACCGGCTTCGACCCGGTGTTCGGCGCTCGCCCGCTGCGTCGGCTGATTCAGACCACGATCGAAGATCAACTCGCCCGGAAGGTGTTGACGGGGGAGGTGCACGAAGGTGAAACTGTCACCTTCGACGCCGACGAGAGCAGTGACGGTTTGATCATCTTGGAGTCCCAGCCCGCCGTCGCATGAGCGATCAACTCTCTCAGAACAGCCGACCTGTCAGATGATCACCACCAGCCTTGTCTGTGAGCCCAGCGCAGCAGGGTCAGTGAAATGATCAACATGATCAACAACAGTATTGTGAGCGGTATCCAGCGCGTCGATTCGTTGACGATCACATTCATCCCCAACACCGAGGAGAGCGACGTGATGGGGAGAGTGATCGCTGCGATGACGGCGAGGCGTTCGGCAGCGATGGTCATCTTCGTGTCGGTGCGGGCCCGGTAGAACTCAGTGACCCCCATCAGAAACACCAGCTGGGCATCGCTGATGTGGGCGACTGTCTCGTACTGATCAAGGACATCCTTCATCAGATCCAGGCCCTCGGGCGGTACGAAAGTGGACAACTTGATCGCCCGTCGATATATATCGCTGCCCTGAGAGGCCATGGTCTTGATCGTCAGCAGCTCATGTCGAGCCGCGAACAGTTGGTTGAGAAACTTCTGTGGCTCTTCGTCCACCGCAGCCATGACCCGCTGCTCCAAGAGACCGACCTCACGCGCGATCTCGGCAACCATTTCAGCCTCCCGGCGGGCGATCGAGGAGACAATCGCGTACGTAAGTCCGAACGGCGAGGTGGGATGCAGCCGGCCGCTCTCCAGCCGCGTCGCCACAGCGTTCGTCTCTCGCATCGCTGCTTCGAGGGGAACTATCGGGTTCAGCGGCCCATGGACAGTGACCAGGAAGGTTTCGCCAACAAACTGGTCCAGTTCGAGATAGTGCACGTGGCCGCGTTCGCCGATTTCAGGTGCGTGGACGACGATGAACAGGTGGTGCGGATAGACGTGAAGCCGGGGAATGTGGTTGCGGTTTCGGCTTTCCGCGATTGCTATCGGATGAAAGTGAAACTCGCCTGCGAGCAGCGCCTCTACTTCGTCGCTCCACTCGGGAATGTCCAGCCAGAGGAATCCGTCCTTGCGATGCAGCAGGGCTTCCAGCTCGCCCAGGTCGTGGTTGCTTGCTCCTTCAGAGTCGATCCAGCGCAGCTCCATGGCGAGGCTCCTTTCCAGCTTGTTTCTACACCACACCACAACCGATTGCGGCAGCCTCGATGCGGGTTTCCCTCCGGGGAGCAACTGTGAGCTCGGCCAGCTTGATACTGCGGCCCGGTGCTAACGGCGCAATGCTGGTGCCTGACCTGGCGTACCGGCGAGCTTTCACACTCCGAGTGGGCCGTACGGACCAGTCTTACGTCGACCTGGACGATCCGCTGCGGTTGGAATTCGACTACGTGCAACGGCTGGTTGATGTTGTTGACAGCGTGGCAGAGCCGGGGCAGCGGCTACGCGTGGTCCACGTCGGAGGCGCCGCAATGACCCTGCCGCGCTACGTGGCGGTGACACGACCGAGCTCTGCGCAGATCGTGCTCGAGCCGGACATCGAGCTCATCACCTTCGTCCGCCGCCACCTGCCACTCCCGACGCGCAGCGGGATCAAGGTACGCGGCACAGATGGCTGCCGCGGCATCGCAGAACTGCGTGACGGGTACGCAGACATGGTGATCATCGATGCCTTCGTCGGCGCCCGGGTGCCAGCCGATCTGACTACCGCGGAGTTCCTCGCCGATGCTCGGCGCGCTCTTTCCGATCATGGAGTGATCATCATCAATCTCACTGATCGCGGGCCGCTTGGTTACACGCGCCGGGTGCTAGCCGGTGTCTGTCTCGCTTTTTCCCATGTGCTGTTGTGCGCCGAACCCTCGACGCTGAAGGGTCGGCGCTTTGGAAACGTGATCATTGCGGGCGGCGGCACAGCGCTGCCGTACGCGGGCATCGCGGACCGAGCGGGAAGCCCACCTTTTCCGTATCGCGTGCTGCATGGCGCCCGGTTGAACAACCTGCTTGCTGGCTCAACGCCGTTCACCGACGACGATGCCGAAGAGTCCCCGGAGCCCGGGGAAGGCCTGAGGCACTTCATGTAAACGTGTCGAAGCGCCGACTGGCTCCATTCGACAGGCTCAGGGCACATAATTTCGACAGGCTCAGGGCACGACTTAGGTCGATTTACGCAAGGTTCCCAGTCGGCGGATCGCTTCATCGAGCAGCTGCTCCTGCTTGCAGAAGGCCCACCGCACGTACGGTCTCCCGGCCTCGATCCGGTCGTAAAACACCTGGTGGGGAATCGCGACGACTCGACAACGGGCGGGCAGCTCTCGGCAGAACTCCACCCCGTCTGCATAGCCCAGTGGCCGAACGTCGGTGGTCATGAAGTAGGTGCCTCTTGGCACGATCGGCTCGAGTCCTATTGACCGCAAGCCCACGGCGAGCTGATCTCGCCTGTCCTGCAGGTCGAGCCGGGCCTTCTCCACCCACTCGTCGCCCTCGTTGAGGGCGCGCGCAACGGCTGGCTGGAAGGGTGCTCCGGAGACATAGCTGAGGAACTGTTTCACCGCGGTGATCTCGTTGATCAACTCAGGCGAGGCGAGCGCCCAGCCGATCTTCCATCCAGTCGCCGAGAAGGTCTTGCCAGCGGAGGAAATCCGTATCGTCCGCTCGCGCATGTTCGGGAACGCAGCCAGCGGTATGTGCTCGGCGTCGTCAAACGTCAGATGTTCATATACCTCGTCGCAGATGACCACCACATCGTGCTGCACTGCCAGCTCCGCGATCACGGCCAGATCCGCTCGATCGAGCACCGCGCCTGTGGGGTTGTGTGGTGAGTTGATCAACAGCGCCTTGGTCTTCGGAGTGAATGCGGCAGCCAGCTCGGCGTGATCCAACTGGAACTCCGGCCCGAAGAGTCCTACCCCGACCCGCTGCCCGCCGGCGAGCTCGATGGAGGCGGCGTACGAGTCATAGAAGGGCTCCATGGCGATCACCTCCTCGCCCGGATTGACAAACGCCAGAATCGACGCCGCCAGCGCCTCGGTGGCGCCCGTCGTGACGAGGATCTCGGTTTCAGGGTCGTAGCTGAGGCCGTAAGTCCGGCTGGTGTGTGCTGCGATGGCTTGCCGTAACGGCAGAATGCCGCGGCCGGGCGGGTACTGATTCATGCCGCCTGCAATCGCTGCGCGGGCCTCTTCGAGCATGAAGGCCGGGCCGTCGCTGTCCGGAAACCCTTGCCCCAGATTCACCGATTGGGTCGCCAATGCCAGAGCGGACATCTCGGCGAAAATCGTGGTCGCCGCCGAGCGGATGCGGTCAGCTTTCCAGGCAGAGGGCATACCGAGACCCTAGTTCCTCCACGTTGGCTGGCGACGCCCAAGGGTTAGGCTCGAGTTGACGACGGTGTCTGTTGAGCCAGGGAGGCTATCGATGTCAGGTGCGACGGAAACGACCTTGCTGGAGTCGGTACCGGATGGGCTGTTCATTGGCGGTGAATGGCGCTCGGCCGCATCCGGTGCCACGTTGAACGTGTACGATCCCGCAACTGGCGAGGTGATCAAAACCATCGCCAACGGCGGCGTCGAGGATGGTGCCGCGGCCATGGACGCGGCCGTCGATGCTGCTCCAGCCTGGGCCAAGACGCCGCCTCGGGAGCGTGCCGAGATCCTGCGTCGAGCCTTCGACCTAGTGCAGCAACGCCAGGATCACGTCGCGCTGCTGATGACACTCGAGATGGGCAAACCGCTGGCGGAGTCCAAATCCGAAGTCAAGTACGGGGGCGAGTTTCTGCGCTGGTTTTCCGAGGAAGCAGTTCGGATCTTCGGCCGTTACGGCATCAACCCGGAGGGCACCGGCCGGATGATCGTCTCGCAACACCCGGTCGGGCCCTGCTTTTTGATCACCCCCTGGAACTTCCCGCTCGCCATGGCGACTCGCAAGATCGCACCGGCGCTTGCAGCCGGCTGCACCGTAGTGATCAAGCCTCCCGAGCTGACGCCCTTGACGACGCTGTACTTCGTACAGATCCTTTCTGAGGCTGGCCTGCCGGCAGGTGTTGTCAATGTGATCACTACCCACACGTCGAGCAAGGTGTCGGCACCGATCATCGCCGATCCGCGGCTGCGCAAGCTGAGCTTCACCGGATCGACCGAGGTGGGTCGCAAGCTGCTGGAGCAAGCCGCAGAGGGAATTCTGCGAACTTCCATGGAGTTGGGCGGGAATGCACCCTTCTTGATCTTCGATGATGCCGATCTTGCTGCGGCCGTTGACGGGGCGATGCTGGCGAAGTTCCGCAACATCGGCCAAGCGTGTACTGCTGCAAACCGGTTCATTGTGCACGAGGCCGTCGCCGACGAGTTCGCTGCCCGTGTTACCGAGCGCGTGCAGACCTTCAAGGTTGGCCGGGGTACTGAGGAGGACGTCCAGATAGGCCCGCTGATCAATGCCGATGCGGTGGATAAGGCCGACTCGCTGGTGCGTGACGCGACCGAGCGCGGTGCCAAGGTACTGACAGGTGGTCACTCGATCGAGGGACCGGGCACGTTCTACGAGCCGACCGTTGTCGCCGGCGTACGACCCGGCAGCGACATCCTCCGGGAGGAGATCTTCGGGCCGGTTTTGAGCATCGTGACCTTTGCTGACGAGGATGAAGCGGTGCGGATTGCGAACGATACTGAGTATGGCCTGGTTGGCTATGCCTACACCAAAGACCTGGCACGGGGCCAGCGCCTCGTCGAGTCGTTGCAAACCGGGATGCTCGGCCTCAACGTCGGCGTGGTGTCCAACGCGGCAGCTCCCTTCGGCGGGGTGAAACAGTCTGGGATCGGACGTGAGGGCGGCTTCGAGGGGATTCACGAGTACCTGTCCACGAAGTACACCTTGACCCCCGATCCATTCGCCGGCAGATAAAGGTCGCAAGGCCAGTTGCGGCAGCGGCATTTCCTTCGCTTCGCCGGGAGCGCCGAACGAGCCGGATTCCGGCGACCGTGCGCGAGCGAGCGCAAGATGACTCGCTGGCGAGCGTCGGAGGTCGCCTTCCGGCGAGTGCAGAAGTTGCCGGCGAAGCTGGCCAGTTGCGGCAGCGGCATTTCCTTCGCTTCGCCGGGAGCGCCGAACGAGCCGGATTCCGGCGACCGTGCGCGAGCGAGCGCAAGATGACTCGCTGGCGAGCGTCGGAGGTCGCCTTCCGGCGAGTGCAGAAGTTGCCGGCGAAGCTGGCCAGTTGCGGCAGCGGCATTTCCTTCGCTTCGCCGGGAGCGCCGAACGAGCCGGATTCCGGCGACCGTGCGCGAGCGAGCGCAAGATGACTCGCTGGCGAGCGTCGGAGGTCGCCTTCCGGCGAGTGCAGAAGTTGCCGGCGAAGCTGGCCAGTTGCGGCAGCGGCATTTCATTCGCTTCGCCGGGAGCGCCGAACGAGCCGGATTCCGGCGACCGTGCGCGAGCGAGCGCAAGATGACTCGCTGGCGAGCGTCGGAGGTCGCCTTCCGGCGAGTGCAGAAGTTGCCGGCGAAGCTGGCCAGTTGCGGCAGCGGCATTTCATTCGCTTCGCCGGGAGCGCCGAACGAGCCGGATTCCGGCGACCGTGCGCGAGCGAGCGCAAGATATTGTGCGGGTCGTGAGGACGCCGACTGTCGCCGAGGACACCGCCGAGCTGATTGAGCAGATCAAGGCACTGGCGATCGTCCACGGGACAGTCACATTGGCGTCGGGGCGTACGGCCGACTACTACGTGGACATGCGGCGGGTCACGCTCGACGGGGCGGTGGCGCCAATCATCGGTCGAGTGATACGAGCGCTGGTTGCCGACTGGGACTTCGAGGCCGCGGGTGGTCTTACACTCGGCGCCGACCCGGTTGCCACAGCCATGATGCACGCCGCCGCGGCCGCAGGTGAGCGCCTCGACGCCTTCGTGGTGCGCAAGGAGGGCAAAACCCACGGCTTGCAGCAACGCATCGAGGGATCACCGGTCGCCGGTCGACGTGTGCTCGCGGTGGAGGACACCAGCACCACGGGTGGCTCGGTGTTGAGCGCCGTCGAGGCATTGCGTGAGGCCGGAGCAGAGGTGGTCGGAGTAGCCGTTATCGTCGACCGGAACACTGGGGCCAAGCAGGCGGTGGAGGCGACCGGACTCGAGTACCGCGCAGCGATCACGGCGCGCGACCTGGGTTTGGCGTAAGGCCTGACGAAGCCTTTTCTCACTACCCGTTAGGGTGAATGGACTGAGTCCGTCGAGCCGGGCGCGGATCGAACAAGCTCAGTGGGCATGCCTCGCAAGCTAAGGAGATCTGATGGGTACCGCCATCATCGTGATCATCATCATCTTGGTGATCGTCGTCATTCTCGCGCTCATCGGCATAGCGTCGTACAACGGCTTCGTCAAGTCCCGCAATCTGATTCAGGAGTCCTGGCGACAGATCGACGTCGAACTCAACCGCCGCTATGAGCTGATCCCGAACCTGGTGGAGACGGTGCGGGCATACGCCGCCCACGAGCGCAACACCTTGGAGGACGTCACCAGACTCCGCAGTCAGGCTCAGCAGCTCTCGCAGTCAGAAGGTTCGCTGCCAAGCCAAGAGCGTGCCGATGTCGAGGCCGCACTCTCCGGTGCCGTAAGAAATCTGATCGTCAGCGTGGAGGCCTACCCCGATCTCAAGAGCAACCAGAACTTCTTGGAGCTGCAGCGCCAGCTCGCCGAGACCGAAGACCGGATCGCCGCCGGGCGCCGCTTCTACAACGCCAATGTGCGGGTCTATAACACGAAGGTCGAGTCGGTGCCAACGAACATCGTCGCCAACGTGTTCAAGTTCGAGAAGGCCACGTACTTCGAGGTGAACGAACCCGCCGTGCGCCAGGCGCCCGACGTGAGTTTCGGGGAGATCGCCTACCGTGGCGATGAGGAGCAGCGGCAGCTCCCGCCGCAGCAAGCAGCGCCGCCGGCGGAGTTCGATACACGCAGCGACGAGTTGCCCAATCCGCAGGAGTACCAGCAGCCGCCCCAGCGCTATCAGCCGCCTCAACAGAACCGGCAGCAGGCACCGCCGCCAGGCGGCTATCAGCCACCGCAACCTGGCGGATATGTGCCGCCGGAGACTGGACAGCAGAATCCGAACCAGCGTTAGTGATCCGGGGGTCGGGGGATATGCCCGCGGAGATGACCTACCAACAACTCGGACTTTCTGGCCTCACCGTCTCTATGGTCGGACTCGGCTGCAATAACTTCGGCGCCAGAATGGCCGACGAAAACGTGCCGGCCGTGGTGAACGCTGCCATCGATGCCGGGATCACACTGTTCGACACTGCTGACGTCTACGGCAACGCGGGCGGCTCGGAGACGCTGTTGGGCAGGGCGCTCGGCTCGCGTCGCACCGGAGTGATCATTGCAACCAAGTTCGGCTCCGACATGCGAGGCGCGAACGGGCCGGACTGGGGTGCCCGCGGCTCGCGGCGGTACATAAGGATTGCCGTCGAGAGCAGTCTGCGTCGCTTGGGGACGGACTGGATCGACCTGTACCAGCTGCATGAGCCCGATCCGCACACGCCGATCGAGGAGACGCTGGCCGCGCTCACCGAGATTGTGGCTGAGGGCAAGGTCCGATACATCGGCTCGTCGAACCTCGCCGGGTGGGAGGTGATTGACGCCGATTGGACCGCTCGGGCCAGCTCATTTGAGGCGTTCATCTCGGCACAGAACGAGTACTCCTGGCTGAACCGCTCAGCTGAGACTGAACTTGTGCCGGCCATTGAGCACACTGGCCAGAGCCTGCTGCCTTACTCTCCACTCGCCTCTGGACTGCTCACGGGCAAGTACCACCGCGGCGAGCCCGCTCCCGCCGGCACTCGGCTAGCCCGGAACCGAGTTCGGCTCGATAAGGCGAACTTCGAGCTGATTGAGGCGATCGAGGGGTACGCGGCCGACCGGAATCTCTCGATGCTTCAGGTTGCGATTGGCGGTTTGGCAGCCATGCCGACTGTGGGTTCGGTGATTGCAGGAGCCACCTCCGCCGAGCAGGTCGTACAGAACGTCTCAGCAGGGCGGTGGGTGCCCACCGGAGACGATCTTGAAGCGCTACTGGAGATCACCGAAGCGGCTGTATAGCGCGCTCACACCGACTTGTCAGAACTGAGCAGTGCCAGAGCACTTGTGGTTTCTGACAAGTCGGCGAAATGTCAGACCGTGGCAGATTCGTGCTTGCGGCGCCGGCGGTGCAACAGATATTCGACTCCCATCGGAACCAGTGAGGCGATCACGATCAAGATCACCACGGCCTCGATGTTGTTCTTGATGAAGGGAATGTTGCCGAGGAAGTAGCCGGCGATAGTCAGTCCGCATGCCCAGAGCACACCACCAATGGCGGTGTAGGTGATGAAGTGCCGGAAATCCATCTTGCCAACGCCGGCGACCAAAGTAACGAAGGTGCGTACGATCGGCACGAAGCGCGCCAGGATGAGTGCCCGGTTGCCATAACGTTCGAAGAAGAGGTGCGTTCTGACGACGTGGGACTGTTTGAAGATCCTGCCCGCCGGCCCAGGACGCGGTCTGAAAAGTGGCGGCCCGATCTTCCGACCGATCGCATAGCCGCTCACGTTGCCCAGTACGGCGGCGATGGTCAGCACGACGCAGACGAAGACCAGGTTGTAGGGGATCACCCCCGTCGCAGTGAGCAGCCCTACCGTGAACAGCAGCGAGTCACCAGGCAGCAGCGCGAATAGACCACACTCGGCAAAGATGATGAATGCCACACCCCAGAGCGCGTACGGGCCAAAGAGGTTGATCAGATACTCCGGGTCCATCCAGGACGGAAGGAGCATCGGCACCAGCACTGCGGCCGCGAATGGTGTCACGTCGGGAAACGGTACCGTCGCAGACTGTGAGTTTCCTAAATCCCGGATCGCGCGCCGCCGTGCTGAGGAGAAGCGAGCAGACACGCTTTTCGTCTGCGAGTGACGACGAAGTAGGCGGAGATCGAGCGCGATCCGCAGCGAGCGGAGCGAGCAATTGAGAAGCGCACAGAGGCCGATGCGCTCAGGCCACATAGTGAATCCCGGCAGGCCGCGGTGCAATCGATGAGCGAGCGCCGTCGGTTCCTAACTGAGGATCAGATAGCTGCCGCATCTGGAACACCGGGTCTCGGACCGCACCCCAAGCCGTGGCCTGACGACCCGAACCTGGACCCGGATCTGCTTGAACACGGCGATCGCCGCAATGTGATCGACCGCTATCGCTATTGGAGGGTGTCCGCCATCGTCGCTGATCTGGACGCCAGAAGGCATCCACTGCACATCGCGATCCAGAACTGGGAGCACGACTTCAACATTGGCTCCATCGTGCGGACCGCCAACGCCTTCAACGTCGCCGACGTGCACATTATCGGTCGTCGGCGCTGGAATCGGCGGGGAGCCATGGTCACAGACCGCTATCTCAACGTCGAGCACCATTCTTCAGTCGCCGAGTTCGCCGACCGGCTTGGGGCAGCTGGCTACGTGATCATCGGCGTCGACAATCTCGAAGGTGCCGTGCCGCTCGAGTCCTACGAGCTTCCAGAACGGACCTGCCTGGTGTTCGGGTCAGAAGGCCCTGGGCTAACCGATGAGCTCGTGGCTGTCTGCGCGCAGCTGGTGGCCATCACCCAATACGGCTCCACGCGATCGATCAACGCTGGTGCCGCGGCTGCCATCGCGATGTACCACTGGGCGCTCCGCTGGGCAGACCATGTTGCAGCCAGCAGTCGATGACGGAAAGCCTCTTACGGGTTGTCTCCCTTCGGGGAAGGCTCTCATACTGGCATTCACTGGTCCTGCGATCTGGATCAAATCGGGGGGTGAAGACGCATTGCGGCACGACTACGGCCGAGGTGATCTCGAGGCCCTCCGACTCGATCGCCAACCCGCCTCAGCAACCACCAAACGCGCCCAGGTCCGCGGCATCCTGGAGCACCTGATCGAGACCGACCTCCACCCTGGCGACGCCATCCCTTCCGAGCGGGCATTGGTGGTAGGTCTCGCTGTCAGCCGGGTCACCGTACGTCAGGCGATTGCCGACCTGGTCGCGGCCGGCGTTCTGGAACGAGTGCACGGGAAGGGGACTTACCTCGCTGGTCCGCAGGTGGACTCGCGACTTCATTTGACATCGTTCTCGCGTGAGATGCGCGATCGTGGCCTCGTCCCGGCAACGGTGGTGCTTTCGGCGACGGAACAACCAGCAGACGATGAGGTGTGCTACGCGCTTCGCATTCGTCCCGGCCAGTCGGTCGTGCGCGTGGAGAGGTTGCGCACAGCAGATGGCACGCCGATGGCGTACGAGGTCGGTCACTATCCGTCGTCACTGTTCCCGGGACTGCTGCAACGTGAACTCGGTTCGTTGTACGACGTGTTCGCGAGCGAGTATGGCGTTGTGGTCAGCAGCGGTGAGCAGACAGTGCGGGCGGAATCTGCCGACGCGCATCAGGCAGGGATCTTGGGAATCGCCAAACGTGCACCGCTGCTGGTGCAGGAGCGCGTGACCTACGCGGGCGAGCGAGCCATCGAGATGTCCACCTCCTGGTACCGCGCTGACCGCTATCGCATCCACATGGCCATCACGCCCCGAGGCGCTCGGGAGAACTAACCAATGGCGCCATGAGTACGGGTCCGATCTCCGAGCTGGTCGTGCCTTATGACCCAGGACCCCTCGCCGACAAGGTGGCGCGGCGGAGCCGCCGCCTGCGCTCGCGCCTGATCAGTCTTGGCGTCACGATCGCGGTGCTGCTCTTGATCTATCTGTGGCAGCGCGACGCTCTGACCGGCGCATTCTTCGTCGTGTTATGCGCCATTGTGCTGGGCATATCGCTGGTGCTCATCGGCATTAGCGCTGCCCTTCTGGTGACGGCCAAACGAGAATTTGCCAGCCTCGGTAGTGGCGCTGCCATCTGGATCGGTCCGCCAGGAATCCAAGTCGCGGGGCTGAACGCATCGTGGCCAGAGGTTGTCGCAATCGGAACGATCAAAGGCGGCGTAGGCCGCGACCCCCGGCTTCGGCTCACCACTGTCGACGGTAGACATGCTGAAGTGCCACTGAACCAAGTCACCGTGTTTCCGGCGACTCTGGACAGCACTGTTCGCGCGTTCTCGGCTGGTCGTCACGGAGTCGACTTGTCGGCGCTGGAAAGCTGAGACAGCACTCCGCGGTTACCACGCTTCGCATTCCTTTGACAGACTGTGGATTCACGGAAGCACCACCGCGAACACACAAGAATTCAGCCGGTAGGAAAGGAACTCATCGAGAATGCCCATTGCCACCCCCGAGGTCTATGCCGCGATGCTGGACGCGGCCAAAGAGGGCTCTTTTGCCTACCCAGCTATCAACGTCAGCTCCTCGCAGACTTTGAACGCGGCCCTGCAGGGCTTCACCGAAGCCGGATCAGATGGCATTGTCCAGTTTTCCACCGGCGGCGCCGAGTATGCATCTGGCCCGACGATCAAGAACATGGTGACCGGTGCGGTGGCGTTGGCCGGGTACGCACACGAGGTCGCAAAGAACTATCCAATCAACATCGCATTGCACACCGACCACTGTCCGAAGGACAAGCTGGACGGATACGTACGGCCGCTACTCGCCATATCCACTGAGCGGGTCAAGGGAGGCGGCCTGCCGCTCTTCCAGTCACACATGTGGGACGGCTCGGCCGTGCCGCTGGAGGAGAACCTGTCTATCGCAGAGGTGTTGCTGCGGCAGACGTCCGCGGCAAATGTGATCTTGGAGATCGAGGTTGGCGTGGTCGGCGGTGAGGAGGACGGCGTCAGCGCAGAGATCAACGAGAAGCTCTACACCACAGTTGAAGATGGGCTGCGAACTATCGAAGTGCTCGGCACCGGCGAAAAGGGCCGTTACATCACAGCGCTGACCTTCGGCAATGTGCACGGCGTGTACAAGCCGGGGGCGGTCAAGCTGCGGCCGGAGGTGCTCAAGGACATCCAGGATGAGGTTGGCTCCAAGATCGGCAAGGAACGGCCATTCGACCTGGTGTTCCATGGCGGATCCGGGTCCTCGTTGGAGGAGATCCGGTCGGCGGTCGACTACGGCGTGATCAAGATGAACATCGATACCGACACCCAGTACGCCTACACCCGCGCTGCGGCGGGACACATGTTCACCAATTACGACGGTGTGCTGAAGGTGGACGGCGAGGTAGGCAGCAAGAAGGCGTACGACCCGCGTGCATGGGGGAAGTTGTCGGAGGCGGGCATGGCCAAGCGCGTGGTCGAGGCCTGCGAGGACCTGCGTTCGGCTGGTACGTCCCTGAACAAGTAAGCCTCATCTCCCTTCTTCTGCTGCTCCGCGCGGGGCTTAGGCCTGAGCGGTTTGGCGGCGAAGGGCGACTGGCTCCCGGTGAACGCCGACCGGATGGGCCGGCGCCAAAGGGTTGTGGTTGGTCTGTCCTGGACGTGCAGTTCTGCGGGGTTCCGTTTCAAGATTCTTAGCCTTTGGCGCCGGCCCATCCGGCCGGCCTTCACCTTGTCGATGTTCCTCGCTGCGGCGCACGTCGCAGTCTCACGGACCGCATGTGTAGCAGACCTCGATGCATGGTCGGCCCATCCGGCGCGGGCGGCTCGCGAGGCCGCGATGGGGTCGCGCTCGGTCTCAATCGGGACTCATTGAAGTGCCTTTGTGAACGTTCGTTTCGCTACATGCGTGTTCTAGCAGTAGGCATATTCGACGTGGGGCGATCGTTCCATGCACACAACAGGAGGTTTTGACAATGGCGTTGCGCAATTACCTCGTGGGCGAAGTAGCAGAGGACTTCGTTGATGGACTGCTTACCCGTAGGGAGGCGCTGCGGCGGCTGACTCTTCTGGGTCTCAGCGTGAGCAGTGCTACTGCCTTCCTGGCGGCCTGCGGCAATGGCGGCGGTGCCGGCGGCGAGCAGACGGCGGCGGGTGCATCGCCCGCGCCGGCAGCAGTCACGACAACCCCAGGAAGAACCGCGACGACCAAGCCGGGGGAACCGGTGCGTTTTGCTGGCCCGGCCGGTGAGCTGCAGGGATCGTGGGCTGAGGCGTCTGATCCTCAAGGCGCCTTGCTCGTGATCCACGAGAATCGCGGTCTGACCCCGCACTTCGTCGACCTGGTGGGACGCTTCGCAGGTGCGTCGTATTCGGCGCTGTGCGTAGATCTGCTCTCAGCCCAAGGTGGCACCGGGTCGCTCGGCGATCCAGCGGCTGCGCCGACCGCGCTTGCGAATACCCCTCCGGAGCAGCTTGTTGCTGATCTCCAAGCTGGCATCGACGAGCTCGAGAAGCGGGTGCCCGATGCGAAGGTCGGAGTTGTCGGCTTCTGCTTCGGCGGTGGCATGACCTGGAACCTGCTGCAAGCTGGTGAACAACGTATGGCAGCTGCCGTCCCGTTCTACGGGCCAGCACCCGAAAATCCCGATTTCAGCAAGGCGAAGGCGGCCGTCTATGGGATCTATGGGGAGCAGGACGAACGGGTGAACGCGACGCGAGACCGCGCCGAGGCGGCGCTCAAGACGGCGGGCCTTACTTACGAAATTCGTACCTTCGCTGGAGCCGGCCATGCGTTCTTCAATGACACCGGCCAGCGCTACAACGCGGAGGCCGCCGAGCAGGCGTGGCAGGACATGCTGGACTGGTACAACCAGCACCTGGCCTGAAGGCGGACCGACTGGCAGTCGTCCCTGAGTGCGCGGCAGAACGGGCAACCCCTCGGGGCAGGTGGCCCGCGGCGCTAGTCTTCGGAGAGTGTCCACCGTTGTCGCCGACCGTCCCGCGCCGGTGAGCCGGGTGTGGTCAGGCAACAAGATCATCGCCGAGGATCTGACCGGCGAAGACCTGAGTGACGTACTGGAGCTGCACTCGGACGCATCAGCATGGTGGGTTCTGCCCCGAGATCACGAGTACGGAGCCTTGGAGGTGCGCCACGTCGCACATGCCCTCGAGCTTGACGAGCCGGCGATCAAGGATCTGCTCGCTGACGATAGGCGGGCCAAGTTCGAGACGATTCGCCAGGCTCGGCTGGTGATCACCAACGCGGTCTCGGTGGACAGGGACCGCGCACGGATCGTAGTGCACCCTGTGTCCATGATCGCGACTGATCGCGCCGTCATCTGCCTGGCGGATCCAACCCCAGACTTCCAGCCCGCACAACTGTTCATACAGAAGCAAGAGGTGATCGCAAGAGGCGGCATCGAGGCGGCCGTCCAAACGATCATCGCGGCCGTGATCAGCACCTACGAGGAAGCGGTGCAGTGGCTCGAGGACTCTAGTGACACCTTGGCGAATGTGCTCTTCGAGGAGCGGCCGCTGGGCAAGCCGGAACAGCTGCATGCATTCAAGCTCCGAGCAGCGCTCTCTCAACTGCGCCGGCTTACCGACCCGATGCGCGCCGTCATGACCGACATCGTCGACAGCCCGCCTCAGGGCAGGAAAGTCAAGGCTGGGCGAGACCCTGCGATCGGTCGGCACTGGGTGATGCTGTCTGAGCACCACACCCGAGTAGCCAATGCCGCCGATGCGCTTCGCGAGGCACTGGCATCAATTTTCGATACCAGCCTTGCGCTCGCCGATGTTCGACTGAACCAGATAGTGAAGAAGCTCAGTGCGTGGGCGGCAATCATCGCTGTTCCGACCCTCGTGACGGGTTTTGTCGGGATGAACGTGCACTTTCCGCTGACCGGGAGCATTACCGGGTTCTGGGTGTATTTGCTGCTGATGGTCACTGCCAGCGTGGTGCTCTATTTCGTCTTTCGCGCCAAAGACTGGCTCTGATTGGGCTCGTGCGACACGCAGGAGGTTGGGTAGGGTTACGTCGCAAGAGTCCCTGTGGCGAATGCGCCCAGGGGCTTCGTATTTCTCTACGTGGTAGAGAGCTAGAAGGGACGGCGATTCATGCCGGCGATTGTTGTGGTGGGAGCCCAGTGGGGCGACGAGGGTAAGGGCAAGGCGACCGACCAGCTTGGTGATCGCGTCGACTACTGCGTCCGCTATTCAGGTGGCAACAACGCCGGTCACACGGTAGTGGTCAACGGTGAGCGCTATGCCTTGCACCTGCTGCCATCGGGCATCCTGAACCCCAAATGCGTCCCGGTGATCGGCAATGGAGTCGTAGTCGACCTCGGCGTGCTGCTCAGCGAGATAGAGGGTCTGGCCGCGCGTGGCGTGGACGCTTCTCACATGCTCATTTCTGCCAACGCGCACATCATCACCTCCTACCACCAAGTGATCGACAAGGTCACTGAGCGTTTCCTCGGCAAGGCCCGGATCGGAACCACGGGACGCGGTGTCGGGCCAGCGTACTCAGACAAGGTCAACC
Source organism: uncultured Actinomycetota bacterium (assembly GCA_963836855.1). Classification (GTDB taxonomy): domain Bacteria; phylum Actinomycetota; class Actinomycetes; order Propionibacteriales; family Propionibacteriaceae; genus Microlunatus. Next base: position 81,345 of record CAWILN010000007.1, read on the forward strand.
GCATTGGTCTGCGGATTCAGGATCTGTTCGACGCGTCGATTCTGCGCCAGAAGGTCGAAGCCGCCCTCGAGCAAAAGAACCATCTGCTGGTCAAGGTGTACAACCGACGGGAGATCGACCCGGCGGAGGTCGCCGAACACCTGCTATTGCATGCCGAGTGGATCAGACCCCACGTCGTCGATGTCAGCGCGCTGCTCAACGAAGCGCTCGATGCCGGAAAGGTTGTGCTGTTCGAAGGCGCCCAGGCCCATCATCTTGACGTTGATCATGGAACGTACCCATACGTGACCTCCTCCAACCCGGTTGCCGGTGGGGCGTGCGTCGGTACCGGGGTAGGTCCGACACGAATCGACAGGGTTGTGGGGATCGCGAAGGCGTACACCACGCGAGTCGGCGAGGGACCGATGCCCACCGAGCTGCTCGATTCAGATGGTGACAAGCTTCGGGAGGCCGGCGTCGAATTCGGGACCACAACGGGACGCAAGCGGCGCTGTGGGTGGTTCGATGCGTTGGTCGTCCAGACGGCTGCACGTGCCAACGCGTTCACCGACATCTTCTTGACGAAGCTCGACGTGCTCACCGGCTGGGAGAAGGTCCCGGTCTGCATCGGTTATGAGGTGAACGGCGTCCGCTATGACAGCATGCCGCTCACCCAGTCGGAGTTTCACCATGCTGTCCCGATCTACGAAGAGCTGGACGGATGGACTGAGGACATCAGTGACTGCCGGGATTTCGATGAGCTGCCAAAGAACACACAGGTGTACGTGAACCGGATCGAGGAGCTCTGTGGCGCCCGGATCTCTGGCATTGGCGTCGGCCCTTCGCGCGAACAAGCCATCGTGATCAACAACCTTCTTTAGCGTCCGCTCGCCCACGGTCGCGGGAATCCGGCTCGTTCGTCGTCAGCGGTGAAGCACAATTGCGTGGCGCTGCCGCTCTCGCGCTGGGCTTCACCGCTTCCTCCTGCACTCGCCGGAAACGACCTCCGACGCTCGCAGACGTGTTTACAAGGCTGAGAACAGCGACGCCGGGAATCCCAAGAGCGGATAAAGATCGTCGTAGTGGAAGCGGGTGAGGGCCCGAATGTGGTCGTCCGCAAGAGTGAGGACGAACAGTCCGGCTGGACTCGCGATCGGTTCTTGCTGATCACTGAGGTAGCTGGCAAAGGACGATTGGTTGTTCGCTCGGCCTGGGATCAGATACACGCGCCGTGCGCCACGGAAAGCAAAGCTGGCCTCCAGAAAGGACCGAATCGCGGCCAAGCCCTGGTACTGGTGTGGCGCGGGAGGCATGGACAGCCACGCGTCGTCAGTGAGCAACGCGAGCACGCCGTCGATGTCGGCAGCGACGTACGCATCGGCAAAGCGCCGTGCGAGCTCGCGCTCCTCGGCCGACCGTGGTAGCGGCGTGCTGCTGTGAGTTGTGTTGCGCGAATTCTCCAGCGCCGCACGACCACGCTGCAGAGTTCCCTTGATCGCCGTCGGGCTGGTCTTGAGCATCGCTGCGACCTCTTCGGTGCCGAAACCCAAGACGTCGCGCAGCAGGACCGCGGCGGCTTGCCGAGGAGGCATCCGCTGCAAGCCAGCAACAAAGGCGAGTTCAATCGCCTCGCTTTGGCTGTAGCGGGCTTCCGGGCCCGGCGCCGTGTCGGCGATTCCCTCGAGCAAGGTGTCGGGATATGGCTGCAGCCATCGGATCTCGTTACGTTGGGTCGGCTCTGGCGGCTGGAACGGTGGCATCGGCTCGATCGGAATTCGCCGGGCGCTAGCCCGGACCGCGTTCAAGCAGATGTTTGTGGCAATCCGGTACAGCCACGAGCGCAGCGATGAACGCCCTTTGAATCCGGCGAGTCCTCGCCAGGCGGCCAATAAGGTCTCCTGCAGCATGTCCTCGGCTTCGGTCAGCGAGCCGAGCAGGCGGTAGCAGTGTGCCAATAGTTCACGGCGGTACGGGTCCGTGAGGTCGCGGAAAGCCTGCTCGTCGCCGGCGTGAGCGCGCTCCAGCGCGGCCTGCTCCACCGTCTCAGCATCGCACCTTGACCAGAGCTGCTCGCGCATCGCGCGCTTTGAATCCGCCTCCGTCGTCGTCGCTCGCAGAGGAACAACACATCCGCTCGCTCCGTGTTGTATTGCTCGCTCCGCTCGCTGAGGCTGGCGCCTGCTAGCCGCTGCCTTCCTCACTCGCTCGCAGACGGAAAGCATGTCTGCTCTCTCGCTCGTCCAGGAAGCGGCGCGCCAGCCTGGCTCCGTGCGGCGGGCGCGCGACTCCCGTCGCTCGCAGCTGTCCAGTTCGCTGGCAGCCATTCCCGATCCCAGCTGTCAGTCCGCTCAGCAGCGTTCCGTTCGCGTGCGCCGCGGTGTCTACACAGATGGGAGGAACAAAATTCACCCCCCAAGTCCTCGATGTCGGAAGGAAGCATGATGACCGAATCCACCAGTCCTGCACTCGATGTGGCGCTCGCTTACCACCAGGCCTGGACGAGTCACGACATGGACAAGGCGATGATCTATATCGCCGACGAGATCGTCTGTGACGCACCAGCCGGTCGGCTGGAGGGCGCGGCCGCGTACCGAGAGTTCATGGGGCCATTTGTGCAGATCCTTACCGGCTCGAAACTCATCGCCGCGTTCGGTGACCACGAGACGGCGCTCGTCATGTACGACACCCAGACGATGCCGGTCAAGAGCGCCCCTGGCGCTGAATGTGTCACGGTCAAGGAGGGGAAGATCACCTACAGCCTGTTCGTTTTCGACCGAGCCCCATTCGATGCTGCCCGCAACGCAGAGCTGTCGAACCCGGTTAGCGAGTAGGGCGCAGACCACGAGCGTCGGAGCTCGCCTCCGGCGAGCGTGCACGAGCGGTCGCTAAACAGGATGGTTGCCCAGTCGATAGGCGGTGACGGCAGTGCCGTCCACGACCCATCTGCTCTCGGCACCCGGATAGGCGCGCGCCGTGCGGCTGGCTCCACGATGAAAGGTCTCCACCATGCTGCCGTCGACCAAGATCCTCGCCGGATCGGTCGGTGTGCCCTCCACGGCTGACACCGGCTCAACAGCGTCGGCATGAACGAGCCCGAGAGTTACGGGCCCGCTGGCGACTAACTCGAATGCCTGTTCCTGGAATGGTAGGCCCGGCCGCCATACGAGGTTTCCGAGGCGCAACCCTTCCAGCTCAGCTGCTGGCCGCTCGCCGAGGACGCCGTTGCGTATGTAGAGCTCACGCGGGAACGTCAGTACGCCGGCCCAGCCAGCCTCCGCGATCTGCTCGTCGCTCCGGCCGAGTTCCCAAGCCCAACCCCACAGCAGCGTGCGATCCGGTTCGGCTAGCAGCTGGGGAGCATAGAACGCGGGACCGTAATCGACCATGCCTCCTGATGTCGCCCTGAACCTCAGTCCATGACCCTGGGCGGTCAAGTCACCGAACAGGTATCGCACGCCAACCAGCTGGTTGAGGCCATCGGCCAGGCGCCACAGCGAGAGCACAATTACCCATTGCCCATCAATCCGGACAAGGTTGGGGCACTCCCATATGTCGGCTGGGGCGAGCTCCCCGGCAATCGGGTCGTCGGCACCGAGCAGGACTCCTAGCTCACTCCAGCGACTGAGATTGTCGCAGCCATAGAGCAGCAGCCGTGCGCCGCCGGACGGTTGTCCCGCCCCCTGAACGGCATAGCGGCGGGAGTCGTACACGAAGATGAACGGATCCCGGATTTCCTCATTTCCGGAGGCCAGCGAGACTCCCATGACCGGCGACTCGTCTTGCTCCCAACGAACCAGGGATCGATCGGATCGGGCCAGAACTACAGCAGCGTTCCTGGCGTGATCGGGATTTGCCGTGTACACGGCCGTGGGTACGCCGGCATCGTCGACTAGGCAGCCGCTCCAACATCCGGCGCCATCGATGAGCCCTGACCTCGGTGCGAGCGCCACTGGGTGCTCCTGCCAACGAATCAGATCAGTCGAGCTGACGTGGCCCCAGTGCATGGCGCCATGGACGGGCGCATCTGGGTTGTACTGAAAGAAGACGTGATAGCGACCGTCGATGCGGCAGACCCCGTTTGGGTCGTTCATCCATCCCTTCAATGGCCGGATATGCAGCGCAGGGAAGCTGGGATCGGCCACGGGGCGAAACGTACCCGATTTGGGCTTCTCTGGCATCGCTCGGCAATAGGTAGGCTCTTGGCACGTGATGGATGCGCTGCGCGTGCTGGTGATCGGCTCTGGAGGGCGCGAACATGCGCTCAGCCTGGCGCTTAGCCGGGATCCCGCGGTCGTCGAATTGCACGCCGCGCCGGGCAATCCCGGCACTGCCGCGCTAGGCACGAATCACGCCGTGGACCCGCTCGACGGTTCAGCCGTGGGGAGCTTGGCCACCCGGCTCGGAGTCAATTTGGTCGTTGTGGGACCTGAGGCGCCGCTGGTGGCGGGTGTTGCCGATGTTGTACGCGAGATAGGTATCGCCTGCTTCGGCCCATCAGCGGCCGCGGCGCAGCTCGAAGGCAGCAAGACCTTCGCCAAGCAGGTGATGGCCGCAGCCGGTGTGCCTACCGCTCAGTTCCGAGAATGTGTGACCCAAGATCACGTCGAGCAAGCGCTCGAGGAGTTCGGACCGCCGTACGTCGTCAAGGCCGATGGGCTGGCAGCCGGCAAGGGTGTCGTGGTGACCGATGACCGACAGGTCGCTGTTGATCATGCATTGGGCTGCGGTCGGGTGGTGATCGAGGAGTTTCTCGATGGGCCAGAGGTGAGCCTGTTCGCGATCACCGATGGCCGCACCGTACGGGCCATGCAACCCGCGCAGGACTTCAAGCGCGTCGGTGATGGGGATACAGGCCTAAACACGGGCGGCATGGGCGCCTACACGCCGCTGCCGTGGGCACCGGATGATCTTGTTGAAGAGGTCACCGGGAGGGTGCTGCGGCCAACAGTGGCTGAGATGGCGCGCCGCGGGACACCCTTCAGCGGACTGCTGTACGCCGGCCTAGCGCTGACCTCCCGCGGTGTTCGGGTGGTTGAGTTCAATGCCCGGTTCGGCGATCCCGAAACCCAGCCACTGCTTGCTCGATTGGTGACTCCTCTCGGTGGACTCCTTTACGATGCGGCTACGGGTGATCTTGCTTCGTGCCCCGATCTGGCGTGGGGAAGCGGGGCTGCGGTAGCCGTTGTCCTCGCGGCTGCCGGTTATCCCGGGAGTCCCATGACCGGTGGGGTGATCACCGGGGTCGAGGCTGCGACTCAGAACGGCAGCGCAGTCATCCATGCCGGGACCGCTCTCGATCAGCACGGGAACCTGATCAGCGGCGGTGGCCGGGTGCTGGCGGTTGTCGGACTCGGGGATGACATTGAGACAGCCCGCGGCCGGGCGTACGACTCGATTTCGCATATCCAGCTCGAGGGGTCGTTCTATCGCCACGACATCGCTGCATCCGCGGCGCGGCTGGCGGTGAGCTGAGCAGTGCGGATCGGCAACGTCCTGGCCAACCGCTATGCCTCGCGGGCGATGCGCGCGGTCTGGTCGGCGGAGAGCAAGATCATCTCTGAACGCCGGCTGTGGCTCGCGGTTCTGGAGGCTCAACATGACCTTGGCGTTGACTTCGGCGGTGACGACCCCGCCCTGGTGATCAAGGCCTACGAGGGCGTAGTTGAAAACGTTGATCTTGCAAGCATCGCCGAACGGGAGAAGATCACCCGGCATGACGTGAAGGCACGGATCGAGGAGTTCAATGCGCTTGCCGGCTTCCAGCACGTGCACAAGGGGATGACCTCGCGCGACCTGACCGAAAATGTCGAGCAGCTACAGATCGTTTCCTCTCTCAGGATCATCCGGGACCGGATTGTGGCGACACTGGTACAGCTCGCCCAACTGGCAACCCAGTACGCAAATCAGCCGATTGCTGGACGAACTCATAACGTTCCGGCCCAGGTCACAACCCTGGGGAAGCGTTTCGCTACCACAGCGAACGAGCTGCTTGTGGCGTACCAGCGGATCGAGGAGCTGCTCGGCCGCTATCCGTTGCGCGGCATCAAGGGTCCGGTGGGGACGAGCCAGGACATGCTCGATTTGCTGGGTGACGGTGCGAAGCTGGAGGAGCTCGAGCGGCGAATCGCTGATCATTTGGGTTTTGCACATTCTTTGGTCAGCACCGGCCAGGTCTATCCCCGCTCGCTCGACTTCGATGTGGTGACCGCGCTTGCTCAAGTTGCGGCGGCACCTTCCAACCTGGCGACCTCGATCCGGCTGATGGCGGGGCATGAGCTGGTCACCGAGGGGTTTCAGCCGGGCCAGGTCGGTTCCAGTGCCATGCCGCACAAGATGAACACACGATCCTGCGAGCGGGTCAACGGACTATCGGTGATCATCAGGGGCTACGTCTCGATGATCGGCGAGCTCGCCGGTGATCAATGGAACGAGGGCGACGTGTCCTGCTCGGTAGTGCGCCGAGTCGCGCTGCCGGATGCTTTCTTTGCCCTCGACGGCCTGTTCGAGACCTTTCTCACCGTGCTCGAGGATTTGGGCGCCTTTCCGGCGGTGATCAATGCCGAACTGCAGCGTTATTTGCCGTTTCTCGCCACCACGAAAGTGCTCATCGCGGCCGTGCGGCACGGAGTTGGCCGCGAGACGGCACATGAAGCGATCAGGGAACATGCGACCGCGGTCGCATTGCAGATGCGGGAGACCGGTCGCAGCGACAATGACTTGCTTGACCGCCTGGCTGCCGATCCTCGGCTTGGTGTGACCCGCGCGGAACTCGACGCAGCGATTGCTGATCCACTCGATCTCGCCGGCACTGCAGGCCAGCAAGTGAACACGGTGGTCACGCGCATCGAAGAGATTACCGCGGCTCATCCCGAGGCGGCCGCGTACCTGCACGGGCCCGTGCTGTAGGGAAGTGCAGAATCACCCCCAGATCAAACGGTGTTGATCTGCTGAGCGTGATCGGACTGGTCAGCCACCCTGCGCGGAAGGCGTCACGTTACGAAGGCCCCTCAGTCGAGGTGACTGAGGGGCCTTCGGCGGTGGGGGCTTAGACCAAGGTCGTGGCCTCGTCCGGCATGAGCAGCCAGGCGACGAGATATATCAAGATTTGCGGGCCGGGGAGGAAGAGGCTGGCCACGAAGAGGATACGGACGATGGTGGGATCGAGATTGAATCGGCGAGCGATTCCTGAGCACACGCCCGCGATCAACCGGTCGTCACGAGGGCGGTAGAGCGTCATGTCGAATTGTCCTTCCTGGACGTGAAAGCTTTCTGGTTACCTCTACTTTGCAGCATCAATTGGCGATCAGCGGTACGATTACTGGCCCGGTCCGGGTTGTGCTCAGGGGCCAAGACGTGGCTTCCCTGAGGAAGAGTGGATCGGGCCTCTCCTGTCAACATCCCACGCTGCGTGGGATGTTCATGCTGGATATGGCGGGCGAGCACATGCCGCGTACGGCGTGAACAAGATGGGTACGGCCTCGTGGTACCGATGGGCGGTACTGCAACAAAACCTTGATGTACGACACATGACCACCGTCGAGCAGCACAAGGAGATGACTGAGAGACTATGCCGGTGGATCGGCCGCGGCGGGCACTCCTCGAGGAGCCAGACGACGTTGAATCATATGTGGCCAAACGGTCCCTCGGCTTCACACAAGCTGAAAGTGGGGACCGCTTTGTGGTGCGCCCGGAGCGTGCCGCTCGGGCGCTTGAGCCGAGTGCGATCAGTGCACACGTACAGGCGGCAGAGCATGATCATCTGATGGTTTCCGGCTCACCAGCACGTCGAGCGTTGCTCGTGGAATCGTTGAGTTGGCGCCTCGACGAGGAGGAGCCGGCACAGACCGGCAGCAGAACCACCGGTCGGCGCGCCATCGTTGACCCGGAACCCACGCAATCCAGCCGGCCGGATCTCTCACAGCCGCCCCGGCTGCAGGTGACTCCGGAACCGCCTCAGTCGCGACGCAGTGCGCCCTCGCCAACTTTCGAGCTACCCAAGATCACGTCGCATGATATTCATCTGCCAGATCCCATGCCCGCAGCGGCGCTGCCGGCCGCACCGATCTCGGCTGCTCAGCCGCCACGAGTGCAGTCGGAGCAGATGCCGGTGTACCGGCCCATCCCGCCAATCGAGCGTCCAACAGCGCCGTTGCCTCAGACGGCGCCAGTCGAGCGGGCGAACCCGCCCCTTCGACGAGCTCAGGGGGCAGGAGAGATCGCTCAGAGCTCAGGACAGATCACTCAGGCAGCAGGACAGATCGCTCAGAGCTCAGTAGAGATCACGCATGCTGTACCGATCCGGCCGGCATCGAGGGTCGGGCTCGCGGACCGTCCTGCGGCCACACCTCGGCCGCGATCTGGGCAGACCGTTCGTCGCCCGCCTGCACGTGCTGTGAGTCGAGGGAGGACCTCACGGCCGACTGTCCGTCACGAGGTCCCGCCGATCATCGTTGATCGGCTGATCAAGAGCTACAACGGCACGCTCGCCGTACACAATCTCAGCTTCGTGGTCCAGCCCGGGCGTGTGACCGGCTTCCTGGGTCCCAATGGGGCAGGGAAGACCACCACTATGCGGATTCTCCTCGGGTTGGTGACCGCAACTACCGGTACAGCCACCTTTGGCGGACTCGCGTACGCCGACCTGGCACATCCTCAGCAGACGGTCGGTTGTGTGCTCGATGCATGCTTCCATCCCGGCCGGAGCGGCCGTAACCACCTTCGGGTGCTCGCGCCTACCGCTGGCACCAGCGATCGCCGGGTCGACCAGCTACTCGACGAAGTCGGACTCGGAGAAGTCGCCCGGTACCCAGTGGGGGAGTACTCCATGGGCATGCAGCAACGCCTCGCGCTGGCCGCCGCTATGCTCGGCGATCCCGACTACTTGATCTTGGATGAACCCGCGAACGGCCTGGATCCGGAGGGCATCCGATGGCTGCGTGCCTTCCTGCGCGATATCGCGGCGAGCGGCCGGACCGTGTTCATCTCCTCCCATCTGCTCAACGAGATCGAGGCCACCGCCGACGACATTGTTGTGATCAACAAGGGCCGGCTGCTGGCGCAGATGCCGATGTCGGAACTCAATTTGAGGGAGGGCACCACCCGCGCACGCGTGTCAGACCTGAGCACCGCGCGGCAAGCGCTGGCAGCCATTGGTGCGGAGGTTGAAATCGCGGCGGACGAGCGCGGCGCCTATCTGCGGATTCACAGTCACGACGCAGGTCAGGTCGGCTCCGCACTGTTCGGCTCCGGGATTGCGGTCGATGAGCTCGTCACCGAGCGGCGCGATCTCGAGCAAGAGTTCTTTGCCATGCTCGAAGGTTCCCGATGAGTGGTGTACTGCGAGCGGAGTTGCGCCGGATTGCTACCACCAAGCTGTGGTGGGTCGTCCTGATCTGCATCTTCGTGCTCAGCGCTGTGTACGCTGCGCTGCCCGCTGTCATAGCCCTGCTGCAGAACAGCGCGGGCGTTGCGAGCGCGCCGTTTGCTGATCCAGGGATCATCCGCAGCATCTACAACGGCGGAAATGTGTTGTCCCGGATCCTGGCGATGGTGGTAGGCATCGTCGCAGTTGGCAGTGAGTATCGATACGGCACGCTCGCCTCGAGCTATTTGGCGATCCCACGGCGGGTCCGGATGTTGCTGGGCAAGGCGGAAGCTTTGTTGATCTTCGGTGTGATCTATGGGATCACCAGCGTGGCCGCTGGGATGCTGGTGTCGGTTCCGTTCGTGCTGGCGAACGGCGGGAGCTTTCTGCTGGACCAGTCTGAAACCTGGCGATCGATCATTCTTGGTGTGTCCTCGATCGCGCTGTGGACCTTGATCGGAATGGGTCTCGGAATCTTGATCAAGAACATGCCGGTCGCTCTCGTGGTTGGCGTCATCCTCGGCTTTCTGGTGGAGCCGATTGTCTCGGTTGTCTTCTTCCTGAAGAAGTGGGACCAGTTGCTGAACATGATGCCAAGCGGAGCGACCAACGCCATGCTGGAGATCACTTCGCCCGTGTTGTTCGCCGGCCACCATCCAGCGCCGTGGTGGCTCGCCGCCTTAATTCTTGCGGCATGGTGTCTGCTGCCTGCCCTCGCCGGCATGCTGTCTGCGACACGTCGCGAAGTCGCCTGACTGCGCTCCGGCCCAAATGACAGCACGCTGTCACACTTGCCTATTTCATCGCTCTTCCTGGAGCGGTGCGCGAGCCGGGCTAAACTCCGCAGGCATGGCGCGAGTGGTGGTCGACGTGATGCCGAAGCCGGAGATCCTGGACCCCCAGGGCAAGGCTGTGACCGGGGCACTGGCCCGGCTGGGCTTTGCCGGCATCTCCGTGCGTCAGGGCAAGCGGTTTGAGCTCGATGTGGACGGCGAGCTCACCGAAGATCGACTGGCCGAGGTGCACCGGGCGGCGGAGACACTGTTGGCAAACACCGTGATCGAGACCTTCAACGTCCGCGTCGAGGAGCTGCCGGAAGCACCCGACGAAGGAGACCAAGGCGCGCCTGCCGAGCAGGCCGAGCTCGCCACCCAGGCGGGCTGATGGGACCACAGATCGGCCCAAAAATCGGGGTTGTCACTTTTCCCGGCTCGCTCGACGATCAAGACGCGCTCCGCGCCATCCGGCTCTGCGGGGGCGAACCGGTGCCACTGTGGCACGGTACCGACACGCTCGATGACGTACAGGCCGTGATTCTGCCAGGGGGGTTCTCCTATGGGGACTACCTGCGCTGTGGCGCCATCTCCCGATTCGCCCCGGTGATGACCGAGGTGATCAAGGCCGCCGACTCGGGGATGCCGGTGATGGGTATCTGCAACGGCTTCCAGATCCTCTGCGAGGCACATCTGTTGCCGGGCGCCCTGATCCGTAACGATGTTCGGGTCTTCGTCTGCAAGGATCAAGATCTTCGAGTCGAGTCGGTCGACACCCCATGGACCTCGGATTTCACCCGGGGTCATGACATCACGCTCGTGCTCAAGAGCGGCGAGGGTGGCTATGTAGCCGATGAAGAGACCTTGCGTCGCCTAGAGGACGGGGGCCAGGTGATCTTCCGATACATCAACGGCAATCCCAACGGGTCCTACAACGATATTGCCGGCATCTGTAATGAGCGCGGGAATGTGGTCGGCCTCATGCCACACCCGGAGCACAATGTCGATTCGCTGACTGGACCGACCCAAGACGGTCGCGCAATCTTTAGTAGCGTCCTCAACTTCCTCGCCGCCAAGGTCTAAATTCCCGTGGCTGACGGACGAGGCTCATCCAGCGTCCGGCACTCGCCGCGGAGTGATCCGGTCGGTGGCACCGTGACGGACGAGCCGAACTACGCGAGTCCACTCCGGGGGTGGCGGTGGGTGCTCCTGCTGCTGGTACTGGGCGCGCTGTTTGTCGGGCTGCGCGGAATCCACGCGCTGGCCGAGCAGCCGCAGGAGTCGGCGATCTTCACAGATCAGGTGGTCGTGGTCGGCGTGACGGGTCGTACCGAATTGACGCCGGCTGATCGCGCAGTGCTGGGCACTCATCTCGACGATGTCCAGACTGGCATGGTCTCCATCCGACCCCGCTATGTCGGGGACTGCGCAGCGGCCGGCTGGACCACGTTGGGAGCCGGCCGCCGGGCGGCGGTTGGTGATCTGTGCGCGCCCGAAGTCCGCAACGGGAAGGTGACCGACTGGGCCGCGCGGCAGGCGGCTGCTGCAGCGAATCGCGGTGATGCACAGCTCGGTACGCTTGCCGGTTCCGTCCCCGGATGCGTCGCTGCCGTCGGTCCAGGGGCAGCTCTCGCGGCCGCGAAGCCGGACGGCAGCGTCGCAAGCTACCAATCGCCCGAGGACTTCGTCGCCGGCGGCATGCAGACCCAGTGCCCGATCACACTCGTAGACGCCGGACCGCTCTCCGACCAGATCATCACCCAGCTGGCCGACCGCAAGGACATCACGACGATCGTGACGGGCGTTGGCCCGGTTGCCGGCTCCGACGACCCGAGTTCGCAGGTCATTTACCGGCTCGGCACGACGCTGCCCGGGTGGCTTACCTCTGCGAGCACGCGCCGCGAGGGAATTGTAACGCTCACCGATCTGACCCGAACCTTGATCGACTTCGGTGCTCCCGGGTCGGCGGTCGCCGTTGATGGTTCACCTTTCGCGGTTTACCGCGCGGACCTCACCCTCGATGCCATCGAGGCCAAGATCGACTCCGTTGCCGCGCTTTCTGACGCAGCGCTGATTGGCTATCTGGCTCTCGGCCTCGGCGGGGCAGGGCTATTCGTGATCATGGTCGTGGAGGCGCTGCGCGGCCGCTTCTTCCTGCCTAAATTGATCATGACGTTCGGTGGAGTAAGCCCCGCCGTGATGATGCTCACCGGCGCCCTGCCCTGGCAAAACACCGGTTCGCCTGGCCTGGTCGTCAGTCTCGTTGGGGCTGTCTGGTCGGTGACTTTGACGGCGCTGGCGCTCTTCTTGGGCCGGCTCGCCCAGGTCCCGAGCATCATTGCCGCGACGGCGCTGACCGTTACCGCTTTCACCTTTGACGCCGCGCTTGGTGCCGTCATGCAGCCGGGCTCGTTACTCAACTCGCGCCCGATCTTCGGCCTGCGCTGGTACGGCTTCGGAAACGTGACTTTCGCCGCCTACGCCACTGCCGGATTGTTCCTGGCAGGCTACATCGCCTATCGGTACCAGGTGGCCGGCCGTCGGGCCGCAGCCGTTGCGGCTGTCGGGGCGATCGGCTTTGCCATCGTGCTCTGCGAAGGTTGGCCCACAATGGGCAGCGATTTCGGCGGAGTCATCGCGCTGACGCCAGCGGTGCTCTGGCTGATGCTGGCACTTTCCGGTGTCAAGATCACGTGGCCGAAGTTGCTGGTGATCGCTGGCGCGGCATTGCTGGTGGTCGCCGCGATCTCGGTGCTCGATTGGCTCCGGGGACCGGATCAGCGCAGCCACCTAGGCAATTTCGTGCAACGAGTTCTCGACGGTGACGCGCTGGACGTGATCAGCCGCAAGGCGGTCGCATCCGCCGAGACGATTGCTTCCCCGCTCGGCATCGGGTCGCTGCTGATCGGTGTCGCGCTGTGGATCGTGATCATGACATGGGTGGTGCCGCGCGTCTGGCCGGATTTCACGACGGTGCGGAGCACGCTGATCGCCGTGCTGATCGTCGCAATTCTGGGCACCTTGCTCAACGACGGCGGGAGCAGTGTCTGGCTGACAGCGACGGCGGTCGTTACCACGGTGATGGCGTGGTTCTTCTTCGACTGGGCCCAACGCAATGATTGGACTGTCAGGACTCTCCGGGCCGAGCACAGGTAGCGTTGCGGCCGTGGCAGACACGGTCGGGAACGCGGCGGAGAGCCCTGACGAGTCACAACCGTGGGCTGAGCTAGGGCTGAAGGAGGACGAGTACGCCAGGATCAAGGAAATTCTGGGTCGTCGGCCGACCTCCTCCGAGCTCGCCATGTACTCCGTCATGTGGTCCGAGCACTGCTCCTACAAGTCGTCCAAAGTGCATTTACGCCAGTTCGCGTTACTGCCGTTGGAGACTCCCATCGGCAAGCTGCTCGCTGGCATCGGGGAGAACGCCGGCGTCGTCGACATCGGGCAGGGCTACGCCGTTACGTTCAAAGTCGAGTCGCACAACCATCCCAGCTATGTCGAGCCGTACCAGGGCGCTGCAACCGGTGTAGGCGGCATCGTCCGCGACATCTTGGCCATGGGAGCACGCCCCATCGGAGTCATGGATTCCCTTCGTTTTGGGCCCCTTCAGGAGGCCGACACTGGCCGGGTGCTGCCCGGTGTCGTCGCCGGCATCGGCGGCTATGGCAACTGCCTCGGGCTGCCCAATATCGGTGGCGAAGTGACTTTCGACCGCACCTACCTCGGCAACCCACTGGTCAATGCGCTCTGTGTCGGAGTGCTGCGCCATGAAGATTTGCACCTGGCAAAGGCCACGGGGACCGGCAACAAGGTGATCTTGTACGGAGCCGCTACGGGACCAGACGGCATCGGCGGGGTTAGCGTGCTCGCCTCGGAGAGCTTCGATGACACAGGAGAGATGGGCGCTGAGCAGGTCGAAGCGCGCCCTTCGACAAGCTCAGGGCGCAGACCTGGGGCGAGGTCAGGACGCAAACCTGCTACCAAACGCCCCAGCGTTCAGGTTGGCGATCCGTTCATGGAGAAGCTTCTCATCGAATGCACACTCGAGATCTTCGCCGCGGGACTTGTCACCGGCATTCAAGATCTGGGCGGCGCCGGGCTTTCGTGCGCCACCTCAGAGCTGGCCAGCGCCGGTGACGGCGGGATGCATATTGATCTTGATTTGGTGCCGCTGCGCGACCCCACGCTCAGTCCCGAAGAGATTTTGATGAGCGAGTCGCAGGAACGCATGATGGCGGTCGTTGAGCCTGGTCATGTCGAAGATTTCCTGGCGATCTGCAGTAAGTGGGATGTGCTGGCAACCGTGATCGGCGAGGTGACCACTGGTGATCGACTGGTTATCGACTGGCACGGTGAGACGGTGGTCGATGTAGCGCCGCGTACGGTCGCCGATGAGGGTCCGGTGTACGAGCGTCCGTACGAGCGGCCGGAGTGGCAAGATCAAGTCCAGGCCAACGGAGTTGATCATCTTGCACGACCGACGACGGGCGAGGAGTTGGCCGACACCCTGCTCCGCATGATCGGATCGCCCAGCCTCTGCGACAAGTCCTGGGTCACTGATCAGTACGACCGCTACGTCCGCGGCAACTCTGTGCTGGCGCAGCCCGACGATGCGGGAATGCTGCGAATCGATGAGGACTCAGGTCTCGGGATCGCTCTCGCCACCGACTGCAACGGTCGCTTTGCACATTTGGATCCGTATGCGGGTGCGCAGCTGGCCTTGGCAGAGGCGTACCGCAATGTCGCGACCACCGGAGCCGAACCGGTGGCGATCACCGACTGCCTCAACTTCGGATCACCGGAGGATCCGGCGATCATGTGGCAGTTCAGCGAGGCGGTACGCGGGCTTGCGGACGGCTGTCGCGAGCTGGGTACGCCGGTGACCGGCGGAAACGTGAGTTTCTACAACCAGACCGGTAGCACGCCGATCTTGCCAACGCCTGTGGTTGGAGTGCTCGGCGTGATTGACGATGTCACGCGTCGCACGCCCAGCGCCTTCGAGTCGGCCGGGCAGGTCGTCTACCTTCTCGGTGAGACTCGTGACGAATTGGCCGGTTCAGCTTGGGCGGACGTCATTCATGATCATCTTGGCGGCCGGCCACCAACTGTTGATCTTGCTCAGGAGAAGGCACTGGCCGAGGTGCTGATCAGGGCGAGCCGCCGCGGCCTGCTTGCCAGCGCCCATGATCTCGCCGACGGCGGGCTGGCGCAGGCTCTAATCGAGTCGGCACTCCGGCGCGGGCTTGGTGCACGCATCGAGCTGCCGCCAGAGGCTGATCCGTTCGTCTGGTTGTTCTCCGAAAGCGCCGGCCGCGCACTGCTCTCGGTGAAAGAGTTCGCCGACAGTGATCTGGTCACGCTCTGCCGGATCAATGACGTCATGCTGACAAGGCTTGGTGTGGTCACCGCCGAGGACGATGCCAGCCTCGAGGTGGTCGGCCAATTCACCTTGCCTCTTGCGCGTATCCGGGAGGCCTGGCAGGGCACCATTCCTGCAGCAATGGCCGCCCACTGAACCAACTTGCCCCGCAGATAGCTCCTGATCGAGGTCGGAATAACTGCTCTGGTGGATTTAGCCGATATGCGCGGACAATGAGCGACAAGAGGCGACGTTCACCGTTGATCCAGGTGAGCCAGAGCTGTTGGAGCGACATTCAATGTCACGTCGATTACACGACGTCTGGCCGGAGACATACAGGCGGCTGAGCACTCGGGACCCCGCTGATCTCACACCTGATCAGCTCGAGTCTTTCGCCGACAGCGCCTGGCTGGTCTGCCGTCTTGCTGAGTCTCTCAGCGCGCGTCAGCAGGCGTATGCGAGATACAACGAAATCCACGACGACCGGTCGGCGGTTCGAACTGCGTGGCGTATGTTCTGGGATCACCTCTACAACGGGGACAGGGTGGTGGCTCTCGGGTGGCTGCGCCGCGCAAACCGCCACATGGCCGCGATCCCGGAGAGTGCCGAATGTGGGTTCGTCGCGCTCGCCGAGTCAGAGCTTGCGCTGAACCGCGGGGCTGCCGACGAGGCGGACGCCCACGCAACTCGTGCAGTCGATATTGGCGAGAGGCACCGCAGCCCGAGCGTGGTTGCCTTTGGGCTCACTCTTCGCGGCCGGGCACTCATCGCTCAGGGCAAACTCGAGGAGGGATGCGCGGCGCTCGACGAAGCCATGGCACTCCTCCTGACCGGACGGCTCGATGTGTTCTTCACTGGTGCCGTGTACTGCACCGTCATCGCAGAATGCCGCGACGTTGCCGACATGCAGCGCGCTGCTGAATGGACCGACGCCGCCCGAGCATGGTGCGTATCGCTTCCCGTCGTCACGCCCTTTCACGGGGTCTGTCGGATTCACCGGGGCGAACTGCTGGGTATGCGCGGGTCGTGGACCGAGGCAGAGAACGAGATAAGCAAGGCCGCCGAGGAACTCGCCGCCTTCAAGCCAAGATCTGCGGCCGAGGCGCTCTATGCGCTGGCTGACATACGGCGCCGACGCGGCGACCTGGCCGCCGCCGAGCACTTCTATCTGCAAGCCCATGAGCTCGGGCGAGATCCTCAGCCCGGTCTTGCGCTGGTACGCCTCGCGCAAGGACGGACCAGCGTGGCGTCCGCCGCACTGCGAACGGCGCTTGCTGAGGGATCGATGACCCGTGTGCGCCGTGCGCAACTGCTTGCTGCCCAGGTTTCCGTCGCCCTCGCAGCCGGCGACCAGGAACTTGCCAGGGAAGCCGCCCAGGAGTTGTCGTCGATCGCCGAATTGCTTGGCCGTTCAGCCGTGGTTGGGATGGCGGCCGTCGCCTGGGGCGAAGTACGGCTCGCGGACGATGATGCCAGAGGAGCAGTGGCGGATCTTCGCGTTGCATTGACGACATGGCGGGATTTGCAGCTTCCCTATGAGGAAGCGCAGGCTCATCTGCTGGTCGGCAAAGCGGCCCAGGCGATGGGGGACGAGGAAGGCGCCCGGCTGGAGATCCAGATGGCACGAGGCGGCTTCGAGCGTCTCGGTGCCCGTAGAGACGCTCAGCACGCCGCGGCCGCAACTCCCGGTCGACCAGATCGGATCGCGGGGCTCACAGCCAGAGAGGCTGAGGTGCTGCGGCTAGTAGCGGCAGGGATGAGCAACCGGCAAATCGGCCAGGCGCTTGCCATCAGCGAGTACACCGTCGCTAGGCACCTGCAGAACATGTTCGTCAAGCTTGGAGTTTCATCTCGGGCGGCGGCTACCGCTATTGCCGTCCAACAGCAGCTCGTCTGACCGTATGTGGTCAGAACAAACCAAGATCACGTGTAGCCGTGGTGTATCCAGGCGATGCGCGCCCGGCCCGACGCCTCGTAACGTCGGTTGGCAGGCCATTGAAAGGACGGGCGCATGACATCCGCCGTGATCTTCGACTCGCTCGCGTTCAAGGAAGCGCAACGTTCGGACTGGCAGCAAGCTGCGCCCGGCTGGCGACGGTGGTATGACGTGCTCGAAGCCGAGGCGGGCGGGCAGGTCGTGTCGCGGAAGCTGGTCGAACTCGCTGACCTAGAGCCGGGAGACACCGTGCTCGACGTAGCTACCGGTTACGGCGAGCCAGCCTTGACCGCCGCTCGCGCCGTCCTGCCCGGTGGTCGCGTGATGGCCACCGACATTGCACCCAACCTGCTTGCATTTGGACGCGAACGCGCCGGTCGGGCCGGTCTCGACAACGTCGAGTTCCGCGAATCGGACGCCGAGACTTTGGAGTTTCCTGACGAGACTTTTGATGCAGTCCTGTCGCGTCAAGGTCTGCAGTTTTTGCCCGATGTCGCTGGAACTCTCAAGCGGCTGAACTCAGTAGTGAGAAGCGGCGGGCGCCTTGCAGCCGCAGTGTGGGGCCCGCTAGAGACGGTGCAATTCGCGTTACCGATCCCGATCATCTTGAGAGAGCTCAGCCTGCACCCTCCTCCGCTCGGACGACCTGGTCCCTTCGTGCTTGGTAATGCCAAGATGCTCGCGAAACTCGTGGCGGATGCAGGGTTTAGAGAAATCGAGACTGGAACAGTGACGGTGGTCTACGAAACAGCCTCAGCCGAGGACTGCACCCAGTGGGTACGCGATGTGGCACCTCCGATCGTACGACTGACCGATGGGCAGCCGCCTGAAGTCGCGAGTCGAGTCTGGCGCCGGGTCACAGCGGGATGGACTCCACTGCTGACCAGCAAGGGAGGCGTACGCACCTCGAACCAGGCAATCTGGGTCGCGGCCACCAGGTAAGGAGTGCATCCCTCGCCGTAGGCTCTGGCCATGTCTCTGCGTGATCAGGTCCATGCCCAGATTCCGGGCGTCCTCGTCGATCTGAAGTCGCTGATCACGATCGAGTCTGTGAGTGCCGACCCAGCCAGGGCCGCCGAGGTAGAGCGCAGCGCACGCAGCATCGTGGGACTGCTTGAGGATCTTGGATGTCCCGATATCCGCGTCATACGTGCCGATGGGGCTGCACCGGCCGTCATCGGCCGGTTCCCAGCGCCCGAGGGCATGCCAACCGTTTGTCTCTACGCGCACCACGACGTCCAGCCCGAGGGGGATCCGGAGGGTTGGCGTACCCCGCCCTTCGAGGCGACGGAGGTCAGGGATCGGCTATTTGGCCGCGGCACAAGTGACGACAAGGGCGGCTTCGCCGTTCATCTGGCCGCATTGCGAGCATTCGGAGGCAAGCCGCCCATCGGTGTCATCTTGTTTGTCGAGGGTGACGAGGAGGTCGGGTCGGTTGGTCTGCCTCAGCTGCTCGAGGAGCACGTTGCCGAACTTGCGGCTGATGTTTTCGTCATCACCGACTCGTGCAACTGGGCGGTCGGGCAACCGGCCTTCACCACCACGCTTCGTGGACTTGCCGGCTGCACGGTAGAGGTCCGCACGCTGGATCATGCGTTGCATTCCGGGGTGTATGGGGGAGTGGTTCCGGACGCGTTGACGGCGCTATGTCGGATGCTGGCGAGCTTGCATGATGAGGCAGGAAACGTGGTGGTCGCTGGGCTTGGGGTGGCGGCTGCCGCAGCTCTGGACTATCCACCTGAGCGGCTGCGCGCGGAGTCGGGAATCTTGGATGGCGTCGACTGGATCGGCAGCGGGTCGTTCGTCGAGCGCATGTGGTACAAGCCGGCCGTATCGGTGATCGCGCTCGACGCGACGCCGGTCGCCAAAGCATCCAACACCTTGATTCCAGTGGCGCGGGCGAGGATCAGCGCCCGCCTTGCGCCCGGCGACGACGCGGCAAAGGCCTTGGACGCGCTGGTTGCGCACCTGAATGATCATGCTCCTTGGGGTGCTCAGGTGACAGTGACCGGAGTTGAGACCTCAGAGTCGTCGGTGATCGACTTCTCAGGTCCGTATGCGGAGGCGGCCCGCGCCGCATTCACCGAGGCCTGGGGTGTGGCGCCGGTCTTTGTCGGGCAAGGCGGGTCGATTCCCTTGGTCGCGGAGTTCGGCAAAGCGTTTCCCCAGGCAACCATCTTGATCACCGCAGTTGGCGATCCTGACTCCCGCGCCCACGGCGCCAACGAGTCACTTCATCTCGGTGACTTCGCGGCCGCATGCCTGGCAGAGACTTTGATGCTGGACGCTTTTGCTCAGCTCGGCACGGATGGCTGATTTCGTAATCTCCGCAGCACCTCGATCAGAAACGCCCGTACCGTGTCTGGATCTAGCGTCGTCGCCTCCCCCCGTCCGGAACCGAACGAGGCGATGGCGGCGGCTACAAGCGGCGCGAACTCACCGGCAGTCGGCAGAGTCCGCTCGGCAGCATCGACCTTGGCGTACCAACAGTGATCACGACCGAAGCTCAAGGCGCGGCAGCCGTTGAGGACGGCATTGTCGAGAAGATGGCCTTCCTGCGGGTCGCTGTGCGCTTCTACGGAGGCGATCACGACTCGAAGTAGATCGTAGAAGGGCAACTCTGCGAAGAGGTCTGCAGCGGGCGGCCCGTACAGCGATGCACCGCCTTGACGGGTGATCGCGCGGTCGATCGCGTACCAGAACGCGGGACCCTCTCCAGGGTCGAAACTCGTCAGTGGCGGCAACGCGGGCCCGGTGTTGAGGTTGAGCAGGTACCCGGCGTCCGAGGTAGGCCGGCTGACGGTTCCCAGCGGGTACAGGACAAACTCCAAGCCCGCGGCCGGGCAGGTCAACAGCCGATGATCAAGCTGGGCCGCGAGTTGTCGCCGAACTTCCAGAGCAGGTGACCAGGCGACAACCGCCATCACGTCGATGTCGCTGCGGCCAGGACGGTAGCCGCCGAGCGCCAAGGAACCTGTCGTGTAGACCCCCACCACGCGATCGCCGCAGACGTCGCGGACCCGTGCGGTCACGGCGTGAAGGTAGCGCGTGACTTCCTCGGGGATGGTCACCATGTCCCATGGCGCTCCATCAAGAGACTCGCTGCCCAGAGAGGCGCTCCACGCCGCGAAGCAGCGCCGAGTGATCCAGGTGGCCGTCCCCCTGTGCGCGGACGGCAGCGACGAGCTCTGCCGTCAGCGCGCCGAGTGGGATGATAACCTCGCGCTCGCGGGCGGCAGCGGTCACGATTCCCATGTCCTTGTGATGCAGGTCGATCCGGAAGCCGGGCTGGAAGTTGCCTGCGAGCATGTTGGCGGCCTTTCGCTCCAGGATTTGGTTTCCGGCCAGGCCGCCGGCCAACACAGCGATGGCCGTGTCGGTGTCAACGCCGTACGCCCGAAGGAAGACGATTGCCTCGGCCACCAGTTCGATGGTGCCTGCGACGATCAGCTGGTTGGCCGCCTTCACCGTCTGCCCCGAGCCCGGCGGACCGACGAGGGCCACCGTTGTCGCCATCGTGTCGAGGATTGACTTCACTTCCTCGAAGTCCTCACGGTGGGCTCCGACCATGATCGACAGCGTGCCCTCAATGGCTCCCGTCTCACCGCCGCTCACTGGGGCGTCCATCACCCGAACCCCAGCCGCCTTGCCGGCCTCGGCCAGCTTGGCTGCCACGTCAGGCCTGATTGAGGACATGTCGATGTGAATCGACCCTCGTCGCGCGTTGGCATAGATGCCGTCTACTCCCAGCGCCAGCTCTTCGACATCGGGCGAGTCAGGGACCAGAGTGATGGTCACATCGGCCTCCTGGACAGCTTCGGCAACGCTGTTGGCGCCCTTGCCGCCCGCTGACACCAGTTGCTCCACCGGACCCCGGGAGCGGTTGAAGCCGATCACTGTGTGACCAGCGTTGATCAGATGCTTGGACATGGGAGCGCCCATGATGCCGAGGCCAATAAACGCGATCGTGCTCACAGTCGGGTCACTTTCTGCTGGCGCAGCCAGCGCAGGCTGTCAATCGTGGTCGTCGTCGGAACATACTCGAGGCCGACGTAGCCGGTGTAGCCAGTGGCCTCAATGGTGCTGAGGTAGCGGTAGAGGTCGAGCGTGCCGGTGCCCGGTTCGCCGCGTCCGGGGTGGTCGGCGATTTGTACGTGGGCGATCCGGTGAGCGTACGCAGCCAATGCTGCATCGATGTCATCGCCATTGTTGGCCAGGTGGAACAGATCACAGAGGAAGCCGATGTTCGGCGCCGGCACTCGGTCGAGGACCGCGGCGACGTCGCTAGCAGTCCGTAGCGGATACGGCTTTGGCCCACTCACCGCCTCGACCAAGATCGTTCCGCCGATCGCAGCAGCCGCCTTGGCCGCCAAAGTGAGGTTCTCGGTCGCGAGATCATCCTGCTGCCCTGGTGTCACCTCGCTCACGCGATTGCCGTACAGCGCGTTGAAGGCCGGTACGCCGAGAGCTTCGCCGATATGCATCGTCACGGCAATGTTGTCGCGGAACTCCGTAGACCGCGCCGGGATGGACAGCACACCACAGTCAGCGCCCGCAAGATCGCCAGCAAAGAAGTTCAGTCCGATCAGCTGGACTCCGGCATCGCGTACGGCTGCGACGAACTTGTCGATCTCGGTGTCGGGAGGCGCCGGCTGATCTGGCCAGGGCCACCAGAACTCGATCGCGTCGAAGCCTGCTGCGCGAGCTGCCTCCGGCCGTTTCAGTAGCTCCACCTCGGTGAAGAGGAACGTGCAATTGGCGGCGTACGTCAAGAGATGGCCCATGGGCTTGATTAAATACGAGTTCCAGCCTGTTGCCGCCACGCGCCGGGGAATGGGAGCATCGAGGCGTGGCAGTACAACACGAGGTTCAGACCATTGCCTATCCAGCGGCGGGCTCCCAGGCGCGCAGAGCTATGGAAAGCATGCCACCCCACGTCATCGTGCTTTTCGGGGCGACCGGTGATCTGTCTCGCCGCAAGCTTCTTCCTGGGTTGGCGCATCTCGCTCTCTCGGAGCTGGCGCCTGACATCCAGGTGATCGGAACCTCACTTGAGGACTTAACCGAGGAGGAGTTCCGCAACTTCGCCAAGCAGGCGATAACTGAGTTCAGCCACCATCCACTGATGGACGTGCACTGGGAATCATTTGCCGAGAAGCTCACCTATATACCGCAGTCGGCGGGCTCTGAGGGCCTGGGCAAGACAGTTCGCGTCGCGGAGGAGAAGCTTGGCGGGACTCCGGGCCGCCTGCACTATCTGAGTGTGCCGCCTTCCGCCGCACCCAAGGTGATCAACACTCTCCGCGAGGCAAAGCTTGTGGAACGCTCCAGGGTCGTCATGGAGAAGCCCTTCGGCACCAATCTGCAGAGCGCGATCACCCTCAATGATCAGTTGCACGAGACGTTCAAGGAACGGCAGATCTTCCGCATCGATCACTTCCTCGGCAAGGAAGCCGCGCTGAACATCCTGGCGTTCCGGTTCGCCAACGGGCTCTTCGAGCCGATCTGGAACCGCAACTTCATCGACCACGTCCAGATCGACATTCCTGAGACTCTAGGTCTGGATCGGCGCGCGAACTTCTACGAGGTGACCGGCGCCTACAAGGACATGGTGGTGACGCACCTCTTCCAAGTGCTCGCATTTGTGGCGATGGAACCGCCAACTGCGCTAGAACCGCGGGCAATTAGTGAGGAAAAGAACAAAGTCTTTCGCTCAATGTTGCCACTCGATCCGCGCGAAGTTGTCCGTGGTCAGTACAGCGGCTATCGCGATGAGGAAGGTGTCGCACGCGATTCCGACACTGAGACATTTATTGCTTTGAAATGCGGTATCGACAATTGGCGCTGGGCCGGGGTACCGTTCTACTGCCGGACCGGCAAGCGGATGGCCGAGGGCCTGCGGATCATCTCGATTGCCTTCAAAGAGGCACCGAAGAGCATGTTCCCTGCGGGATCGGGGGTCGGCTCGTCCGGTCCGGACCATCTTACTTTTGATCTTGCTGACGAGGCCAAAGTCTCCCTCTCCTTCTACGGCAAGCGACCCGGACCAGGCATGAAGCTTGACAAGCTGAGCATGCAATTCTCAACACGTGAGACCGATCGCATAGGCGATATCCTGGAGGCGTACGAGCGGCTGATCTTGGATGCCATGCGCGATGATCACACGCTCTTCACCACTGCCGAAGGCATTGAAAGCCTGTGGGAGCGCTCTGAGCCGTTGCTGAGGGATCCGCATCCCGTCCGGCCGTATTCCCCTGGCTCCTGGGGGCCGAACTCGATTCACCAACTGATTGCGCCGCACGCGTGGCGGTTGCCGTTCGAACGCGCCTGGCGGGGTAAGAAGTAGCGCTTTTTCCACTGCACATCTGGCGAGGGATTGCAACACTAACGAGCTAAGAATGCGCAACTGCCTATTTAGTCGTTGCCGCTGGGGGCCAAAAACAGAGCAATTGCTGCGAAGCGCAGAAACAATTGTGGGCTGCAGTGCCCATCGATGAAGGAGATCTCACATACGACTAAATGCGCAATTTGTTGCGCCAGGCTCTCGTGAAGCTTGAAGAGACGGGGCAACCGTCCTAAGTCGTGCCCAGCTTGGTGCCGCGGACACAGAGTGCCATCATCGTTGATCATCCGACGACGAGGATGCGCAACGATGTCATGGTTCCGGTGGTTACGACCCCCCAGCGTCCCCGAGCGGCTGGCCCGTTACAACCTGCGTCCCGATGTGGTGGACGCGGCGTCCGCCATGGCCTCCGATCAGCGCTCCGATGTCCATGTGGCCCAATTGCAGTCCTCGCTCACTGACTCCGAGATCGTGTTGCGGATGATGGACGGGCGATGCGCAGGGGCGATGGGCCTTTTGGTGCTGACCAGCGAACGCATTCTCTTCCGTCCCCGCCGCAGCACTGGGTCAAGCTTCAGCGTGCCGCTGCGGGAGGTTCTTGCCATCGAGGCCGCCACGCGCAGAGTGTCCGGTACTGTCCGCGTCACCACACCCGACGGCAGCCTCACTGTCGACCAGATCCTCGGCACGCAAGGGGAGATGCTCGCCGATGAGGCCCGAGAGGCGATCCGCGGCGGACCTCGGCCAAAGCGCGACCCACTGGAGGTTCTGGCCGAACTCCGGGCACTGCGTGACAGTGGAATGATCAGCGCCGCTGAGTTCGAGATCCGCAAGTCGGCGATCTGGCGCGACATCTAGGCGATCCGCTGGTCGATGCCCGCCCGGCGGTAGCCACACGCGCCGTAGACGGCCCTCGCGACACACTAGCGTCCAGCCGTCCGGCGCACCGCCTCGACGATGACGTCGACCAGCTGGCCGGTTTTTGCAAAGGTGCGTCGCTGGCCTGTGGCACCACTGCCCACCCGCGCCAACCGGTCGATCCCGACCTCGACCCGTTCGATATCGCCAAACTCCTCAAGGGAGTCGTGCACGTGAATGACCAGATCGTGCATGACTTCGATCCAGGGCCGGGGCCGTCGTGACACTGGGTCAACCAGGACCCCGTCGACGCCGTCGTGGCCCGCGCGCCAGACCGCAAGTCGTAGCAGTGACGTCGGCATCTGCGGCACCGGATCACCGCGCGCCGCCTCGGCCGCTGCCGTGTCGACGAGTGCTCGACACAGCGCCGCGACGACGAGCGTGTCTTCGAGATCGACGCACACGTCGGCGACTCGGATCTCAACCGTCGGATAGAGCCGCGACAGGCGTGCGTCGAAGTAGATCATCCCGTCGTCGAGCAGCACGCCGGACTCGACCATCGAGCGCACCAGTTCGTGGTACGCGTGGGGAGTCCCAAACGTGTCGGTTGGGCCCGCCGACGGCCAGCGCATCCACAGCTGCGACCGGTAGCTGGCATACCCGGTGTCGCGACCGTCGTAGAACGGCGAGTTCGCGCTCATCGCGAGGATGACCGGCAGCCATACCCGGATCCGATCGATAGCGGCGATGCCCTCCTCGTCTGATTCGACGCCGACATGCACGTGACAGGCCAAGGTCAAGACCTCCTGCGCGGTCGGGCCGAAGCGCTCCGCCATTCGCTGATAGCGCGGGGCAGGAGAGATCAGACCGGTGCCCGCCACCGGGGCGGTGGCGATTGCTGCGACGCCGGCGCCGGCTTCCCTGGCTGCATTGGCGACGACATGCCGCCACGTACGCAGCTGCTCTTCAACGTCGGCAAGCTCGCTCGCCGCGGAGGATTGGGTTTCCACCATGTAGCGCTGGAGCTCGTCCTCGACGCCGCCCTCGCCCGCTTCGCGCGCGCTGTCTTCGTCCGTGGCGGCGACAACCTGGCTGGCGACTGAACGCGGCTTCCCGGTATACACGTCGACGAGCAGCAGCTCCTCCTCCACGCCCACTGTTCGCATGGCGGAAGTCTGCCCGAACACCTCCAAAGGGTCGCGGCGAGGCCGCCCATCGCTCGAACCGACGGCGCGACGAAGCCGCGCAGAGTGACCGCTGAGCGCGAACGCTGGGATGGGACGTCCGTACACGTAGCCGTCCGGATTACTGACGGCTCCCGTATTGACGGACCTGTCCCCCATGCAGCTAACTAGATGGTGATCGTCCACCTGCAGGAGACCCAGTGACCAGTTCCTCGGACTACCTGGCCCGTACCGCCGCCACCGAATCCAGTGCCGCTACGGAGCGCCACTTCGCCGCCTTGCAGGCCGGCGAGGCCAGCCAGGACAAGATCACCTCGTGCACTTTCTCGCTGGCGTTCCTCCCGCTCGACCGGCCCATCAGCGACGCGAAGGTGCTCACCGGCCGGCAGAAGCCGATGACGCAGATCGCCTTCCTCTTCGCCGAGATCGCCACCGTCGAAGGACATCAGGGCGTCGGCTACAGCTACTCCAAGCGCGCAGGCGGCCCGGGCCAGTACGCCCACGCCAAGGAGATCGCCGAGGACGTGATCGGCGAGGACCCCAACGACATCCAACGGATCTGGACCAAGCTGGTATGGGCTGGCGCTTCTGTCGGCCGGAGCGGGCTGGCTACCCAGGCCATCGCCGCCATCGATATTGCGCTCTGGGACCTCAAGGCCAAGCGGGCCGGGCTTCCGCTCGCAAAACTGCTCGGGGGCTACCGAGATTCGGTGGCCTGCTACAACACCTCCGGCGGCTTCCTGTCCTCCTCGATCGAGGAAATCATCGACAACGCGAACGCCTCGATCGCGGGTGGTATAGGCGGGGTCAAGATCAAGGTCGGACAGCCCGACCCGCGGATCGATCTGAGCCGTGTGGAAGCGGTGCGTGCCGCGCTGAGTGAAGACGTGCCCTTGATGGTCGACGCGAACCAGCAATGGGATCGGGTTTCCGCGCTCCGTATCGGCCGGCAGCTCGAAAGCTTCGAGCTGACCTGGATCGAGGAACCCCTCGACGCCTACGACGTCGAAGGCCACGCAATGCTCGCCGACAAGCTTGACACCCCGATCGCCACCGGGGAGATGCTCACCAGCACCGCAGAGCATCGCGCCCTCATCGAGCGCCGCTCAGTGGACTTCATCCAGCCGGATGCTGCCCGGGTCGGCGGCATCACCCAGTTCCTGCGGATCATGGCGCTAGGCGAGGAGGCCGGGCTCAAACTCGCGCCGCATTTCGCAATGGAGATCCACCTGCACCTGTCCGCGGCGTACGCACTCGACGCCTGGGTAGAGCACTTCGAATGGCTGGAGCCGCTGTTCAACGAGCGGCTGCAGATCGCTGGCGGTCGTATGCACGTGCCGGCCCGGCCCGGTCTCGGGTTTTCGCTCAGCGACCAGGCGCGTGCGCTCACCGTCGAGACAACCAGCGTCGGGCTTCGCTGACTCGGATTCGGTGACTGCGCCCTGAGCCTGTCGACGGGCTGCACCCTGGGGTTCGACAAACTCAGCCCGCTTCGGGCTATCCGCACTACGATCGCGAGGCTGTCAGCTCGGCGACGAGCTCGGCTGTCTCCGCTTCAGTCAGTCGACCGTCGGCGATAGCGACCTCAAAACGCCGGCGCAGCGTGGCGCCCGGAGCAAGAGTCGCTGGACGGTCCCAGGCAAGCGCCGAGCCGACGCCTGGATAGTCGCGCACCCGCACGAACCAGGGCTCCGCGGCCGCAGCCGCGTCTGGCGCTGCGATGACGATCGTGGCCGGCCCGCTGATCCCAGGGCCCGCGGCGAAGTCCGCAGACCATGCCAGCCACGGCGCTAGGCTGCCATGCACCTCGTCCTCGCCCCGCGCTTCAGCAGTGAACACATCGACGTTGTCGCAAGCCGGGAATCGCCAGAAGAACCCGCCGTAGCCACCGCCGATGCGGCCCTTGCTGCCTGGGGAGCCGAGCTGGGCGCCCGCGTCGGTGCGCAGCTCGGAATCGAAGATCAGTCTCCAGCTCTGCTGATCGATGGCAGTCCAGCCGATCGACCGTTGCTCACGCAGCGCGAGTGCTCCGTCGTGAGCAATCCACCTCAGCTCCTGGGTGAACCCGCCGTCATCGACCTTCGGCGGCTCGCCAACGATCACGCCATGATTGTCGAGCAGCACGTACCCCTGCCCATGAACGTAAGTGCCACCACCCCAGAAGCTCGTGCCATTCACATCGGGTATGGCCATGCCGACACCGTTGTGCCAGTCGTGGTCGGACGGATGGTGGGCTGTGACCACCACGCCGGCCCGCGTAGATACCGGGTGCAGATATGGCCGAGGACTTGAAGTCGATATGGTGCCGAGGCCGTCGCGGTAGACCGCAACGTCGGCATCGGAAAGGCGCGCGCGGACGAGCACTTTGTCTCGCTCCCGATGCGCCCATGGCACCTCGAGCTCGGCGAACGTCTGGCCGCTCAGTGCGGACTGCCACACCCAGTGCTCTACATTGTCGACAATGGCCCGCCGGTCGTTACCCTCGCCCTCCCATCTGACGGCGCGGGGGTCGATACGCACCGGTTCCTCAGCCCCAGCGATGGCCCCAAGTACTCGCATGAACGCTCCTGTGCTGACCAGCGGCACGAGCAGCGGCGCTCCATCTCGGCGGTGGGCCAACAGGTTTTCGAGTAGGTCCACCCGGGTTGTGGTTTCGGTGCTGCTTCGATCCCCGGTCTCGACCTCCACACGATCAGCGGTGTAGCTGAAAGAGGCACGGCCTAGTGTTCCTTGGATGTGCACGTACGGCTCATGCTCGACGGGTGCAGACAGAGTGAGGGCGCAGGTCACGTCGAGTCCCCGCGCAGTGCGAATACGGACTACAGATGTGTCGTCGCTGTCGATGGCATTGGCCCGGTAAAGATCGGTCTCCACCGACTCGACCTCGTCCAAGCGGCGGCAACCGACGATGGCCAGGGCTGTGACCACCGCGTGTGCCAACGCGTTTGTGACGACGCCGTCGACGACGGGCTCGCCGCGCAGGCTTCGGCGGCCTGCCCATGGGGAACGTGTCCAGTAGCCCACCGTGCGCGACCATGTCCCAACTGCGCTGACCCTGACCAGACGACCGATACCAAGGGCGTCTTCGGTGAGCATCTGGAGTGCGCGTGACCCGAGGCTCTGGAAGCCGACCTGGACCGCCCGCCCAGTCTCCTGCTGAACCTGAAGAAGTGACCTGAAGTCGTCCAAAGACGCCACCGGGGGCTTCTCCAGATAAACGTCCGCGCCCGCAGTCAGGGCGAGGGTGGCCAGTCGGAAGTGCGCACCGAGCGGCGCCGCAATCACCACCACGTCCACCGGGCCCACTGCGGCGAGTGCCTCGCTCAGATCGGCGTACAGATCTACGCCGTAGATGGTGGGTGGGTCGAGGACGACGCCGGGGTCGACGGCCGCAACCAGTTCGACGAAGCCCTGATCCGAGAGCCTGGCGATCCGCTCGGCGTGGACCTGCCCGAACCCTCGTACGCCGACCAGGATGAGGCGGGCTGCAGACGACGAGGCGCCCGACGCTGCAGCGGAAAGGTTCATCCTCTCCCCGGCCCTTCCACGCGATCAACGTGCAAACCCTAGAAAACGCTTTCACAAACCGTACACGATCGGTATAACGGATGGCGAGCCCAACAACCGCCTGGCAGCCGTTCGGGGGACCCGCCGGGACAACGGACGAGAACGGACCCGACGTGTCAACTTCACCCCACACTCGATCGCAGACCATCGCCGACGTCGCCGCACGAGCGGGTGTCTCGCTGGCCACCGTCTCGCGGGTGATGAACGGTAACCCATCGGTCGATGAGGCGCTGGCCGAGAAGGTCCGTGCCGCTGCCGAGGAGCTCAACTACTCAGCCAGCCCGCTCGCCCGCAGCCTCGTCCTCGGCAAGACGAACACCGTCGCAGTGGTTGTTCCGGATCTTGAGAACCCGACGTTTCACGGTGTGCTGCGAGGCTTGAGCCGCGCTGCTGCGCGCGATGGCTATCACATCTTGATCGCCGACTCCGCGGAGTCGGTCGCTGAGGAGCGGATCCTCGCCGTCGAGACGCGAAGGCGCTGCGACGGCATCGTGTTGTGCGCGCCACGCATGGCCGATGCGGATCTCCGCCGCCTGCTCAAGGAGCTGAAACCGGTTGTACTGGTGAACCGTGAGGCGGGGTCGTCCAGCACGCCAGTGATCGCCGCCGACTACCACACCGGGTTGAGCGAGTTGCTCGATCTGCTGTATAGCTATGGTCACCGATCGTTGGTGTACCTCGCCGGCGCGCCGCAGAGCGCATCAAATGCTCGTCGGCTCGCAGCAGTACGCGACTTTCTCGATAGATCATCCGGACACAGCGATTCAGGTTTTGCCGTGTGGAGTCAACTTCTCCGACGGTTACGCTGTCGCGGAGAGCGTCCTGACGTCCTCAGCGACCGGCGTACTAGCGTTCAATGATCTTGTCGCCATGGGCTTGATGAGTGCCCTGAGCGAACGGGGCGTCAGTGTGCCTGGGCATATGTCGGTGGTGGGGTTCGACGACATCCCGTTCGCTCGCTATCTGACGCCGTCCCTGACCACCGCATCAGTTCCCGTCACCGAACTAGGTGAGCAGGCCTGGCATCGCATGTGGGACCTGCTCAATGAACGCGCACCGGAGCACGCGACGATCTTCCGACCCCGGATCGAGGCGCGGGGGAGCGCTGGGCCGGTTCGGTCAGCCGAGGCTGTCCGCTGACCGCCGCATCCTCGCAGCGGCCTGCGCCGCCCCCAAACCCCATCGCGGGCTACGAGGACTGGCCGGCCGCGGTGCGATCGGCTGAGCCCTGGGTCGGCGCGGACTCGGCTGGCACCGCGTTGGGCCGAGTGCTCGGCCTGCGACAACCTCGTGGCCGCCCAACGGTGGTTGATGACGGCAGTCGGCGCCTGGATGGAGTCCTGATCCGTCGGCTTCGCTGGTCGGTGGGCTACGGTCCCGAGACGACCGCCTGGCTGCTGCGCCCGGCAGGCGTACGGCGCAGGCTGCCCGGCGTACTCGGCATGCACTGTCATGGCGGCGTACGGTCGGTTGGCGCTGAGCAGTTGGTCGACCTCGGGGCCGACTCGAGCCCGCGGGCTGCCTGGCTGCGCGCTGCGTATTACGCAGGGCGCGCACCGGCTAACGAGCTAGCTCGTCGGGGCTTCGTCGTGCTGGTCCACGACACGTTTTCGTGGGGCAGCCGGCAGTTCGACCTATCCCGACCAACGCCTCGGCTTGCCGCCCTGTTGGAGGCCCAAGAGGCATTGTGGCGGCAGCAGGGTCGAGTCCAACCGATGAGGAACGGTTGGACCTGGCGTCGGGTCTGCACGAGGACACGTTGGCCAAGGCGGCCGGTGCGCTGGGCCAGACCTTCGCCGGAGCGGTGCTCACCGACGACCTGGTGGCGTTCGCGGTACTTGCCGCCGAGGATGGCATCGATCCTGAGCGCCTCGGGACATTCGGTTTCTCTGGCGGTGGTGGCCGCAGTCTCCTGCTCGCTGCGTTGGATCATCGGGTTGCGGCGTGCGTGGTGAGCTGCATGATGGCCACCTTCGCCTCGCTGGTACCGGCTGAGCTGGATACCCACTCGTGGCTGCTCCACATACCCGGCCTGTGGGCGCTGATGGACTGGCCCGACCTCACCGCCCTGGGGCGGGCGCGATTTCTGGTCCAGTACCGCACCGATGACGAGCTCTTTCCTCGCGCCGGGATGGAGCAGGCTCATGATCAGCTCAAGCACCTGCATGCAGTCGAGAAGCGCTACCGCGGGTCGTTCTGGCCCGGTGGCCACGCCTTCGACGCTGCCATGCAGGATGAGGCGCGGGCCTTCTTGGCCGAGACCCTCGGGTGACATCGCCGCGTTCTGACGCTCGGGTCAAGTGGCGGAGGCCGTGCTGAACACGATTGTCGGTACGCGGAGCAGACCCGACTGTACCGACGCCATGGCGCTGTCCAGATCCTGCATCCGGAACCGGCGTCCATAACGAGCCTCGCTTTCCGCAGCTAGCCGCGTGATCTGCTCATCCGCGGCGAGGGCGTTCGCCGCCGTGTTGTAGACGATGATCTCTATCTCGTTGGCGCCGCTGCGCAGTGCATCGGCAATCTCGACCCGGTACGGCGGAGCCCAAGCCAGGCCGCAGTCGATGCCGTTAACCCGGATCTGGGCGACCTCGCCGACCGGACCCTGCACCGCCACCCGATAGGAGCTGCCATCCAGGCCGCCGGCTGCAGAGTTGCCGTCGGGGACGTCGCAGTCGCCGAAGTCGATCGACACGCGGCCATCGACAGGACCGAGGTCGATACGGGTTCGATAGATCGCCGCTCCGGAGTAGTACTGCCGACCGGGCTCGTCCTCCCATGCGTGCGGTAGCTCCACTGGCTGCGCCGGCTGGCTGCCGAACGCCAGCTGCCAGGGACCGCTCAGCGTCAGTTGGCGCTCGGGTCGGCCGTCAGCGAGCACTTGCGTCACCGGCTCGTCGCTAAGGATGATCACAGTGGCCTCGTATGGGTGCAGCGTGAGTTCGATCCCGTCCGTCGTCGCTCCTGCCTGGAGCACTCGGCCGAACACTGCATCCCACTGCTCGTAGCTCGTTGCGCTCGTCCGCGGCGCGAGGCCGAACGCCCGGGTTGTCGGGCCTGTGTTGGCTACGAAGTAGACGTCGGTGTCCCGGGTGCGACGATGCACGAAGCCGATGTCCGGCGTCGGCGGCGAGATCCTCAGGTCGGGAGCGACAGCAGCCATGAGCGCCTCGGTCAAATCGCCAGCCGCGACAGTGATCGCACCGAGGCACGTGTACCGTCGAGTCGATCAAGATCACGGAGCCGCCGGCAGTGATCACGTCACTCAGCCAGCCCGCGGTCGCCTCCATGATCATGGTGCTGGCGGGCACGATGACCACGCGATACCGATCCGGCGGGATGATCGCGAGAGCGTCGTCGTCGACCAGGTCGTAATCCAGCCCAGCCGTCCGAATCGTCGCCGGGATCGCGCTCGGGATCCGTCGAAGTGCCTCCCCCCAGGTGTTCAGCGAGCCGCCCTGCGCTCGGCCCATGGTCGCGAACAGGTCGTCATTCGGCACGTACAGCGCGACATCAGCCGTCGGCTCGCCCTGCTGCAGCAGCCAACACAACCTGCTCAGGTACCTGGTGAGCCTCGGCATGGCTGGCCACCACGGGTTGCGGTCGTCGAGCGCGCCGGCGGCGTAGAAGAACCAACCAAGCCCGCGTATCGCTCGGCGAGTAGGGCCAGCCATGCCCGATGAGCTGGTTGATGCCCAAGAGGAGGTGCTCGTGTGCCTCGCCCTTGAGGTCGAGAGGGGTGGCGCGGAAGGAGGGAGAGTGCACCCAGGTCCAGACCTCGGCGGAGACCACTGTGCGGCCGTAGAGGTGCGCGGCTGACGACGCCCATCGAGTCCGGGTGATCGCACGCCAGCCCCACCCCTCGCCCTCGAACAGGTCCGCGAACCGGTAGCTGCTGACCGTCGCGGGCGGTGTTCCGTAGCTCTGTATCCGGAACGGTACGCCTCGCCCGGCCGCCCAGCGCGTGCACACGGCGACGAAGTTCTCCTCGTAGAGTTCAGCCAGCGTGCGGTGATAGTCGGCGCGGAGCCGCGCTGCCTCGTGCCCATCGACCGTGAGCCGATACAGCACGGGAAGGAGCTCGTAGCCCCGCCGGCGGGCAAACTCCGCTGGCAGCCTTGGGGTCCAGTCGGCGTCGTACACCTCGAGGCTGTCGCAGAAAACGGATCCGAGCAGCTCGGCCGGCACGGCGTCGAGCATCGGTTCGCCGACCGCATGCAGGTGCGCCTCGGTGGCGGCTGCGGAATAGTGGTCGAGCACCGGACCCTCAGCTCCTGCCGCGGCGCGCTTGACGTTTTGGCCGGTCAGGCGGGCGTACGCGAGCAGCACGATCCGTGGGCCTGTTCCACCGCCGATCATCAACCGACCGTCCATGACTGGCAGTTGGTCGTAGGACGCTGGCTGCTCCTGCAGTGAGCCGGCACCGATGTACGCGGCGACCAGGTCGTCGCCCGGCCAGGTTGAAGCCACTGGAACCTCCATCGGGTCCGGCCCGATCTCGCGTCGCTCCCAGTGCAGTTGCCGCGCGGCTAGTTCCGCGGAAATGTGCGGCCCGCCGAAGGACCAGCCGCTGCCCAGGGTGAGGTCGAAGCGGAGCCCGAGCCCGTGCGCTCTTTCGGCAGCGAAACGAAGATCGGCCAGGAACGCATCCGAACCGAACTCCGTGGTCGCCGTCGCCAACGGGTAGACGTAGGCCACCTCGACACCGCCGAGTCCGGCGTCGGCCATCGCGGTGAGCTCGCGCTCCAACTCCGATCGCGTCACCGATGGACCAAACCACCACCACCGCATCATTGGCGCCGCGCTCGCGGGTGGATTGGTGAAACCGGAGCGGAGATCGTCGATATCCATTTACAGGCCCAACGTCGGTTGAGAAAACGTTTTCTACCGCGTTAACATACAACATGCCCGCCCGACCAGATGAGCTAGCCCCCTCCGCCGCCGCCATGCTCGGAGATCGCGCCTACGCAGAGTCACAGGTCTCGTACGGGGGCGCCACGTACTGGCTCGAGCGGTCAGTCGACGGTGTCAAACGGCTCGTGGCCGTTGCTGATGACGAGTCAGCATTCCGGGGCTTCGCCGGAACTGCGGAGAAGACTGACGGCGAGGTTCGTCTCGTCGCGGAGACTACGCCGGAGAACGCCCTGGCGCTGCGGGATGCGCTGCCCTGGTTGAAACCTTCCCGGTTTGGACTGCATACCTCCGCTGGCTTCGGCGACCGGCTCGGGCTGGCGACACCCGGCCACGTACGAGCGCTGCAGGCGGTCGGCGCGGCAATCAATCCGGTCTTTGCTCAGCAGTCGATCCGGGAGATGGGGCGCTGCCGCCGCACGCCGCGCAACGTGCTCGACGACGCGACGTGGGGTGCCTTCCAGGCCGGCTGGACGAAGCGAGTGGGCGGCGATGCGGATCATCTGGAGCAGATCGAGGACATCGAAGCCACTGCGGCAGCTGGCTTTGTGTTCTACACCCTGGATCCCAAGGCGGAAGTCGACCCCGGGGCGGAGCATGCCGATCCGCTGGCGATCAGGCAGAAAGTGGAAGCGCTCGACTGGGCTGGTCTGGACTCGGACCTGGCGACATTCACGGAGTCCTACGTCGGGCACCGCATCGACCTCGAGCACGAGGCGATAGAGCTGGACGAGGAGTCGGTGCTGCGGGCCATGGCGAAGTACGGCCCATCCCTCGCCCACGCCATGGCCATGTACCGGCGCCTGATGGAGAAGGGTATCGACTGCGAGGTGGAGTTCGCCGTCGACGAAACCGACTATCCGACCAAGCCAGCCGAGCATGTCGTCGTCGTCAGCGAGTTGCAGCGGCTCGGGATGGACTTCGTCTCGTTCGCACCGCGTTTTGTCGGCCGCTTCGAGAAGGGTGTCGAGTACATCGGTGACATCAATGAGTTGCAGCGTGACTTCGAGATCCACGCCGAGCTCGCTCGGGCGCTCGGCCCGTACAAACTGTCTCTGCACTCCGGTTCGGACAAGTACTCCACGTATCCCCTCATCGCTGAGGCGACCAAGGGCGTGGTGCATCTCAAGACGGCGGGCACCAGTTGGGCAGAGGCTCTGCGGGTGATCGCGAACAACGATCCTGATCTGATGCGAGAGGTCCTTGCGCTCGCCCTCGACAGCTTCGAAGCAAACCGCAAGAGCTATCACCTCTCCTGCGATCCGACGAGGATCCCCAGCAATCCGACCGATGACGAGGTCGCTCAGCTGATGGACCGCGTCGACTCACGGCAGGTCTTGCACGTCGGTTACGGGGCGATCTTGGAAGAGTTCGGGCCGAGGATGTACCAGGTGTGGAACGACAACGAAGAGGAGCACTACCGCATCATCGCGGACCACTTCGTGAAGCATCTGGCGCCGTTCGTACCGTACGCGCAGTAGACCCCGAGGAATGTGCCCCTGAGCCTCGGTATGTGCCCTGAGCTCGGTATGTGCGCTGAGCCTGTCGAGGGGCACCAGAAGCCCCGATTCGACAGGCTCAGCGCGCATGAATGTGTCCTGAGCTTGTCGAAGGGCACCAGAAGCCCCGCTTAGACAGGCTCAGCGGCGCATTCAAGGGCGTGCGTAGGACTCCTTGGGCAGGTTGTACGTCAGGTCGATGGCTGTCTCGACGGCCTCGTCAATGCCGAGCCGATGCTCAAGGACCAGACGCGCGAGATAACCCGCATCGACGCGACGGAAGAGGTCGTGGCGCGCGGGTATGGACGCGTATGCCCTGGTGTCGTCCACAAAGCCGGAGGTGTTGTAGAAGCCGGCGGTCTCAACTGCGGACTCCCGGAACCGCCGCATGCCCTCGGGGGAGTCCAAGAACCACCATGGGGCGCCCAGGCGAACCGAAGGATAGGTGCCGGCAATTGGGGCGAGTTCGCGGCTGAACACAGTCTCGTCGACGGTGAAGAGGATGAGGCGGAATCGAGGGTCGGTGCCAAATCTGTCGAGCATCGGTCGCAGGGCATGGGTGTACTCGGTCTGAATGGGAATGTCGTAGCCCTTGTCCGAGCCATACGTTCTCCAGATGGCGCTGTTGTGATCGCGCAGCACGCCGGGGTGGATCTGCATCACCAGGCCGTCCTCGCAGGACATCTCGGCCATCTGGTAGAGCATGTTCGCCGCGAACGCGGCGACCTCGGCTTCGCTCGCCTCCGTCCCGCCGAGAATGCGGGAGTACAGCTCGCGGGCCGCGTCCAGCTCCATTGGGGCGGTGTCGGCCAGCAAGTGGCCGTGATCGGTGGCGCGGGCGCCGGCGTCGACAAAGGCTGCGCGACGGGAGCGCAGTGCATCGAGAAAGCCGTCGTACGTCGTCGTATCGATTCCTGCAAGGTTCGCCAGCGTTTCGATGTCGGCGCGCCAGGTCGGTCGATCGAGGTAGGCCACAGCGTCGGGCCGGAACGTCGGAAAAACCCGCTCGCCCAGACCGTCGGCGGCTAACTTCGCATGGTGCTGGAGGTCCGACGTAGCCGAGTCCGTCGTGGAAATGACCTCAATGTTGAAGCGATCGAGCAGTGCGCGCGGGCGGAACTCAGGGTCGGTCACGCATGCGGCGATCTGGTCATAGATTGCGTCGGCCGTCTCCGCGCTCGGGACTAGATCAACTCCGAACACCTCGACGAGCTCGTGTTCCAGCCAGTAGCGCGAGGGCGTGCCGCGGAAGAGCTTCCAGTTCTCGCAGAACGTGCGCCAGATCTTGCGAGAGTCGGTCTCGACCGGACCCCCATCGAGCCGCGGCACCCCGAGGCGAGCGGGCTCGATGCCCTGGGAGGCCAGCATTCGGAACACGTAGTGATCGGGAACGATCAACAGCTGCGCCGGGTTGGCGAACGGGGTGTCGTCAGCGAACACCTCCGGCTTCCACGTGCCCGTGCATGCAGATCAGAGGCAGGTCCTTCGTCTCGCCATAGATTTCGCGGGCGATGCTCCGCTGCTCTGCCGGAAACGGGAGAGCCCGGTCGGGGTCGAGCTGCAGAGACGACATCTAAAACTCCTCCTTAATATTCCTGCTCGCACCCGTTCGGGCACTGAAGGTTCTGTCTTCCTCCCGCGCTCGAACGGCTAGCCGAGGATATTGTGCCGCCGAACATGCTCACACTCGCCGTTCTCGCTTGGTCGTCCAGACAAAACCGGTGCCCTCACTAGCCGATGCTCGCAGGAGACTCAGCGGGAAAGATCAACACCTAGGTCGAGATCGGTGATCTTGACCGGCTGGCCGGTGCGCAATGACTCGTTGCCTGCCATCCCGACCGCGATAGCGCGGATTCCGTCCAGCCAGTCCGCTGTTCGTTCCAACCAGTCGTCTCCCGGGCCGCGGAAGATATCGGCGAGCAGCAGCGCGTCGCCGCCGCCATGACCTCCTGTGCCCTCTTCGATCTTGACGTCCTGGGCGACCTCCCAGTGGCGTTGCAGCGTTAGGCGCTCGCCGCCGGTCCGCGATGAGGACTCTGAGACGGCGCTCGGATCGACCACGAAGCTGCCGGCAGCATCGGTCAGTACGGCCGGCCGTTCGACCACCTCGAGTTCGGCTCGACCCTGGTCGCCATTGACGGCGACTCGATAGCCCTCCCAAGGCGAATGCGCATTGAGCGCGTAGCTGAGCGTTGCGCCCCGGGCGTAATCCACGATCACCGCCAAATTGTCTTCGGTGGTTACGCCTGGGCCGAAGACATCTTGATCACGGTGGTAGCCGTCGTAGGACTCGTTGTCCAAGTACAGCGCCTGCAGCCGAGGGTCGCCGCGCAGGTCAAGCTCCCAAGGGTTGTGTACGCCGTCGTGGGTGCCCCTCTCGGCGTGGGGTGCCATCCCGCGCGCGGCCGCGCTTTCCGACCCATAGAACTTCACCCCGCCGCGGGCATACACCAGTGCGGGAGGGTCAGCAAGCCACCAGTTCACGAGATCGAAATGGTGCGATGCCTTGTGAATCAGCAGGCCACCGGAGTTCGACTTGTCCCGATGCCAACGCCGGAAGTAATCCGCGCCGTGCGCAGTGTCCAGCACCCATTCAAAGGTGACTGACAGCGGCTCGCCGATTGAGCCGCTCTTGATCACTTCCTTCAGCGCCGAGTTCCGTGGCGAATACCGATAGTTGTGCGTCACCACAACCTGCCGACCGGATCGTTGGACCGCCTCGGCGATCTGCCGCGTGCTCTCCGGATTGATCGTCAACGGCTTCTCGACCACGACGTCGACACCAGCATCCAGCGCCCGCACGATCAGTTCGGCGTGGGTGTAGTCGGGTGAGGTGATGATCACCCGGTGAGCGTGGGTCTCGCTGAGGATCCGCTCGAGCTCGTCGGGATGGCCGGTGACGACCCTCTCGACGTCGAGAGCCGCTTGGGACAGCCATTTCAGATGCGTGGCCAACCGGCCCGGATTCGGCTCAACGAGTCCGACTAGTTCCGCGTCGTCGCGGTGGTCGCCGGCCATGGCATCGAGGTACATCTGGACGCGGTGGCCGGTTCCGACCACCACATAACGTCGGTGGGAGGTCACAGGGGGCTCCCTTTCGCGAATGGAGGAAAGCGGGGACCCCGCTGAGCGAGGTCCCCGCACTGAGGTCACTTTCCGCCGGTGGTTGCGATGCCCTTGACCAAGAACCGCTGGCCGAACAAGAACACCAGGAAGAGCGGGATCAAGGTGACGACCGACATGGCGAACATCGCACCCCAGTTGCTGCCAGCTGTCGCGTCTAGGAAGGAGCGCAGCGCCACGGGAACGGTGTAGGCGATGGGATCGGTCAGGTAGATCAGCGGTGTGAAGAAATCGCTCCAGGTCCAGATAAAGGTGAAGATCGCCGTCGTGGCAATCGCTGGGCCCATCAGCGGAAGCATCACCCTGCTGAAGATCTTCCAGTGGCCGCAACCGTCGATCCGAGCCGCCTCGTCCAGCTCTTTGGGAATGCCTCGGATGAACTGGACCATCAAGAACACGAAGAATGCATCGACCGCCAGGAACTTAGGCAAGATCAGTGGAACGAACGTGTTCACCCAGCCCAGCGCGTTGAAGATGATGTATTGCGGCACCACGAGCACGTGGAAGGGCAGCATGAGCGTCAACAGCATGATGGCGAACCACAGCCCCCTCAGCCGGAACTGCAGCCGGGCGAACGCGTAGGCGGCCAGTGTGCAGGCCAGCAGGTTGCCGGCGATGGACCCCACCACCACAATGAAGGAGTTGATGATGTACTGGCCGAAGGGGTAGGTCAGCGAATACCAACCCTGGGTGTAGTTCTCCACGTACAGGTCGTTCAGCCAGAGGCCTGGAGTACGGAAAATGACCTCGGTCGGCCGGAGGGAACTGGCAATCAGCCAGAGCAGCGGATAGATCATGATTACGCTGGCGGCGATGAGCAGTATGTGCTTGATCACCGACCGTGTCCGGTCGCGCCATGTGGGAGCATGATGGATCGCCTCCTGGGGAGCCGGTCCGGTCAACGACGTCGTTGTGTCAACGGGGGCGACTTGACCCCCCTGGGTTTGAAGATCAGTCACCGTAGAACACCCAATGCTTGGAGAAGTAGAAGTTGATAGCGGTGAAAGCCGCGATGATCACCACCAGCAGCCAGGCCATTGCGGCGGCATAGCCCATCTGGAACTGGACGAACCCGCGCTGGTAGAGGTACAGCGTGTAAAACAGTGTCTCGTCCGCGGGACCGCCGGTCCCGTTCGAAACCACGAAGGCCTGCGTGAATGTCTGGAACGCGTTGATGATCTGCAGTACCAGGTTGAAGAAGATGATCGGAGACAGCAGCGGCAGCGTGATTTTCCTGAATTGGGCCCATTTGCTTGCGCCGTCGACCGAGGCCGCCTCGTAATACATGCCGGGGATCTGCCGCAGACCTGCCAAGAAGATCACCATTGGTGAACCGAACGTCCAGATGTGCAACAAGATGATGGTCCACAACGCGTATTGCGGATCGGCGATCCAGCTGGTGGTTGCTGGGATACCGAACAGCCTGAGGACTTGGTTCACCAGGCCGTCCACTTCAAACATCTGCCGCCAGAGCACAGCAATGGCCACCGAGGCGCCCAGCATCGATGGCAGGTAGAAGATCGACCGGTAGAAGGCCAGCCCCTTCATCCCCTCGTTCAGCATCATGGCGATGGCCAAAGCCACGATCAGTTGCAGCGGAACGCCGACGATCACGTAGATGAACGTGACCGAGAGCGACTTGTGCAGACGCGGGTCGTCGAGCATCCGGGCGTAGTTATCCAGCCCGACCCACTCGGGCGCCTGGATCAGGCTGTAGTTGGTAAACGACAGGTACAACGAGGCGAACATCGGCCCGGCCACGATCAGCACGAGTCCGATCAGCCAGGGCAGCAGGAACAGATAACCCGCCTTGTTGTCCCGGCCTGCCTCCTTCTTCTGGAGCCGCTTCTCCTCCGGCGTCTTGGTCTTGACGCGATGGATGGTCGAAAGCTCCGAGATGGCGCTCACGGCTCAGACCTGGAGGTTGGACTTGAGCTCGTCCACGAACTTCTGCGCGCCCTCAGCTGAGCTCGTCCGCCCGAAGAGGACATCAGTCCCATGACGGGTCAAGAGTTCGGCTATCGTGCCGCCGCCTGGGGGTGGGGCGATCGGGGTGTTGCCCACCTCGGTCTTGATGTCCTCGATGTATTTCGCGACTACCTGTTGCTCAGGGGAGAGCTTGGGCGTGACCTCGGCCAGTACTTCGGCGTTCGGCGGGATGCCCCGCTCAGCCAGGTCAATGTTTGCGGCGTCCGGGGTGTTTGCAAACCAGTTGATCCAGGCGATTGCCGCCTCTGGATTCTTGGTCTTGCTTGACGCGGACCACAGCATGCTCGCCTTGTACCAGGCTTTGCGTTCGGTTGCCTTGCCCGCCAGGCTGGGGAACCGCATCATCTCAATCTTTTCCCCAGCCGCATTGCTGACCGCTAGCAGCTGATTGGAGTTGTAGTACGACATGGCAGCGGTCCCGACCACGATCGCAACCTGGTCTAACGGTTTGGCAACCTCCTCGCTGATCTGCTCGGGCGTTCCAAAGGCCTTGGCTTTCACGCCCTTGAGCAGAAGGTCGTACCAGGCCTGAGCTTCCGCGACCTCAAACCCAAGCCCGTCCGGAGTGAAGAGTTCCTTGCCGTGCTGGCGCACGAACGCGCCGAACAATGCGTCTGAGTTGATCAGCTGCGCCACGCCGAAGGGCACTCCCGCTTTGGAGGCGACCTCCGCACCAATCTCTATCATCTGGTCCCAGGTCCAGGTTTTGTCGTCGGGCAGGTCCATATTGGCCTTCTCGAAGACCTTGGGGTTGGCAAAGATGATCGCGCTGTTGATGCCGGCATTGATGCCCACCAGCTTGTCGTTGATCTTGCCTGAATCGACGGTGCCCTCAACGAACTTGGACGTGTCAACGCTGCCCAGATCTAGCAGAGCGCCGCGAGTGCCGTACTCGGAAATGTAGTTCATGTCCATCTGAATGATGTCCGGGGCTTGGCCGCCGGCCGTCTGGGTGGCCAGCTTGTCCCAGTAGCTGGTGAAATCACCCGGCTGGCCCGTGATCTTCACGTTGGGGTTTGCCGCCATGTACGCAGCGATCATCGCTTCGGTGTTCTTGTTGCGCGTCGGGTTGCCCCACCAGGCCAAAGCCAGGTTGGTCGCACCGCCCTCGCCGCCACCCTGAGAACCACCACCCGAGGAGCCCAGGGGCGCAGGCCCCCAGCCCCATCGTGGTGGCCGCAGCGGCCAGCCCGCCGGCACCAATCAGAAACTGCCTACGGTTAAGAGCCATCCTCTTTCCCTTCGTTGCTGGTACATAGCTTTCGCAAAGGTACGAAAGCGTTTTCGTGAGTGAGCGTAAGCGTTTTCTCGAGTGGTGTCAATGTCGTGTCAGATTGAGACCTGTGAGTTTCGCTGGCGTTCGCTGACAGAACTGTCACGCCTTCCTGCACGCCCGCCGTGGACTCGCGGACGACCAACCGTGACGGGACGAACGCGGCGGCGGGGCCTGGCTGCGGACGGGCTTCCGCACCATGCTGAAGGCGATCTCGCCCATTTCAGTCAGAGGTACCGCGACCGTGGTCAAGGCCGGTGCGAGTGATTGGGCCACCGTGATGTCGTCGATTCCGACGACGGAGATGTCGTCCGGGACGCGCATGCCTTGGCGTCGCAACTCCTGCAGCACGCCGATTGCCATCAGATCGCTGAGCGCAATAACGGCGCTGGGAGGTGTGGTCAGCTCGACCGATCTGGCTGGCGATTCGCGCACCGCCCTCGAGACTGAATTCGTCGTGCAACACGATGGGTTCGTATCCCGACATCCTCGAACGCCAAACGAATGCCGGACAGGCGGTCAGCGATCGTGGTCAACTGGTCCGAGCCCGCAGCGACCAGAACATCGCGATGGCCGAGTTGGACAAGGTGCTGCGCTGCTAGAGCCCCCACTTCCACGTTGTCGGGAAGCACGGCGTCGACGCCCAGATGGTGGCGCCCGATGACGGCCACTCGGCCGCCTCGCTGCTGATACGCCCGCAGCACCTCCTTGGCGCGGGCTTCCTTGGCCGGATCGACGTAGCCCGATCCGGCAATGATGATGCCGTCAACGTCTTGGACCACAAGGGTGGTGATCTCCCGAAGCTCTTGCGCTGGGTCTCGTCCGGAGTGCGAGACCTGCACCATGAGGTTCTCCGCTAGAGCCGAACGAACGATGCCACCGGCGATCTCGGTGAAAAACGGATCGTCGATTTCGTGCACGATCAGCCCGATCACCGAGGTGGTTCCGCCGGCCAACTGCCGCGCATGGACATTGGCCACGTAGCCGAGGTTCCCTGCCACCTCGCGGACCTTCTCGGCAAGCACTGCGCCCACCCCCGCTTGGCCGTTGAGGGCCCGCGAAGCGGTCGCAAGCGACACACCGGCGGCTGCCGCCACATCGCTCAGCAATACGGGCCCTGACGAAGCAGCGCACAGTGGGCAGCTCCTTCGGGTTGTGCTTTTTCCACTGCCGATCGTATAGTACCTAAAGCGGTTGCGAAAGCGCTTTCGTAACAAGAGTGAAGATGATGATCGAGGAGACAACGTGGCACAGCGCACTATTCGAGTGATCATGAACGGGGTAACCGGGCGGATGGGTTATCGCCAGCATCTGGTCCGGTCGGTGCTGGCCATCCGGGACGACGGCGGCGTCGGCCTGCCGAACGGTGAGCGGATCACGGTGGAGCCGATCTTGGTCGGCCGCAATGCCGAGAAGCTGGCCGCACTGGCCGCCCAGCACGGCGTGGCCGACTTCACCACCAACCTCGACGAGGCGCTCAGCGACGACTCGGCCCTGATCTACTTCGATGCGCAGGTCACCTCCGAGCGTAAGAAGTCGATCTTGAAGGCCATTGGTGCCGGCAAGCACATCTACACCGAGAAGCCAATCGCGGAGTCGGTCGATGAGGGTATTGAGCTGGTGACCGGCGCTCGAGAGGCGGGCGTAATCAACGGCGTGGTCCACGAC
This sequence comes from uncultured Actinomycetota bacterium, assembly GCA_963836855.1. Lineage (GTDB taxonomy): Bacteria > Actinomycetota > Actinomycetes > Propionibacteriales > Propionibacteriaceae > Microlunatus. Next base: position 125,171 of record CAWILN010000007.1, read on the forward strand.
AAGCTCTACCTGCCGGGTCTGCTCAAGCTGAAGCGGTTGATCGACTCTGGGTTCTTCGGACGCATTCTCTCGGTACGCGGGGAGTTTGGGTACTGGGTCTTTGAGGGTGATTTGCTGCCCGCCCAGCGGCCCAGCTGGAACTACCGGGCCGAGGACGGCGGCGGCATGGTGCTGGATATGTTCCCCCACTGGAACTACGTCCTGGAGAACATATTCGGGAAGGTACAGGCGGTGACCGCCAAGGCGGTCACCCACATCCCGGAGCGCTGGGACGAACAGGGCCGAAAGTACACCGCCACCGCCGATGACTCGGCGTACGCGATCTTCGAACTCGAAGGGGACGTGATCGCCCAGATCAACTCATCATGGGCGGTTCGCGTTGATCGCGGCGAACTGGTCGAGTTCCAGGTAGACGGAACCCACGGCTCCGCAGTGGCCGGCCTGTTCGGCTGTCGCATCCAACCCCGCGTTCGTACGCCGATGCCGGTATGGAATCCGGATCTGCCCACGACCGAAGACTTCCGCGGCCAATGGGAGCAGATCCCGGACAACGCTGAATTCACCAACGGGTTCCGGGCCCAGTGGGAACAGTTCCTGTCCGACGTGGATGCCGGCCGCCCGCACTCCTACGATCTCGCCGCCGGCGTACGCGGCTTGCAGCTGGCCGATGCCGGGCTGACATCCTCCGCCGAGGGTCGCCGGGTCGCGATCGACTGGTTCTCGTCATGACGACAACCACCGCAACTGTTGCCCTTCCAGAGACCGGGGGTGGCTGGCGTGAGATCGAGCTGCGCGAGCCGCGTGCCTGGGCGGAGCATCCCCAGGCTTTCAGCAGCAGGGTCGCCTTTGCCGCAGCCCATGTGGTTGCCGATCCGCGTGGCGAGAATGTCCCAGGTGCGCCTGCCGTCATCGACTGGGAGACCACCCTGGCGTTCCGGCGTCACCTGTTCCGATACGGTCTCGGGGTCGCTGAGGCCATGGACACCGCGCAGCGCAATATGGGTCTGGACTGGTCGGCCACCCAGGAGTTGATCAGCCGCAGCGCAGCGCTGGCCCGCGAGCATGGGGCTCGAATCGCCTCCGGTGCCGGAACTGATCAGCTGCTTGCTCCTGCCGGCAGCCTGAGCGAAGTTACCGATGCCTATCTCGAACAGGTGGAATTCGTCGAGGCGGCTGGCTCGCAGGTGATCTTGATGGCCTCGCGCCAACTGGCGGCCGTCGCTCGCAGCGCCGACGACTACCTTCAGGTCTACTCCAGCGTCTTGGCTCAGGCGACCCGACCAGTCATCTTGCACTGGCTGGGCGAGATGTTCGACCCCCAGCTCAACGGGTACTGGGGTTCGACCGACATACCGACTGCGACCCGTACCTTCCTCGATTTGATCAGTGAGCACACCGCCAAGGTCGACGGCGTCAAGGTCTCGCTGCTCTCCGCTGATCATGAACAGGAGCTGCGCGCCGCCCTGCCGTCGGGTGTCCGGCTCTACACCGGCGACGACTTCAACTATCCGGAGCTCATCGAGGGCGACGGCATTCATCACTCGGATGCGCTGCTCGGCGCTTTCGCTGCCATCGCACCAGCTGCCTCGGCGGCACTGAGCGCATTGGACGACGATGACACTGAGGGATATCGCCGGGAGATGACGCCGACGTTGTCACTGTCCCGGCATATTTTCGCCACGCCGACCTACTACTACAAGACTGGCATCGCCTTCCTTGCCTGGCTGAACGGTCATCAGGATGGGTTCGTCATGGTCGGCGGGCTGCAATCGGCTCGCTCGATACTCCATCTGGCCCGTGTGTTCGAGCTGGCTAATGAGGCGCAACTGCTGACAGATCCCGATCTCGCGGCTCAACGCCTTGGCGTGCTGTTCGCTACCGCCGGCGTAGCCGGGTGAGCGGCCAAACAGGGCTGAGCCGGCTCTCGCTCAACCAGCGGACCACCGCCTCGTGGTCGTTGCCGGAAGCGATCAAGGGCTGTGTCGACGCCGGCCTCGGCGCGATCGGGATCTGGCGGGAACAGCTCGCTGAGGTCGGCATCGACGAGGGCTGTCGTCTGGTCGCCGAGTCGGGCTTGCGTGTCTCGTCTCTTTGCCGGGGCGGATTTTTCACAACTGCAGATCCTGCGGAAGCAGAGGAAGCCGAGGCCAGAAACCACGAGGCCATCGAGGAGGCCGCGGCGCTGAACGCCGCCACCCTGGTGCTGGTCCCCGGCGGGCTGCCGCCGGGTGATCGTGATCTTGAAGGTGCCAGGGATCGCGCCTCCCGAGCCATCGAGCGGCTCGTTCCCTACGCTCACGAACTGGGCGTCAACCTTGGCATCGAGCCAATGAACCCGATCTACGCCGCAGATCGCGGGGTCATCTCCACGCTGGCTCAAGCACTGGACATCGCCGAACGCTTCGACACCAGCGACGTCGGCGTCGTGGTCGACACGTTCCACCTCTGGTGGGAACCAGGCGTTGCCGATCAAGTGCAGCGCGCCGGCCAACGCATCGCCAGCTACCAGATTTGCGACTGGATCACTCCGCTCCCGGCCGACACCCTGCTAGCGCGCGGCATGATGGGCGACGGACACATTGATTTCCCTGCCTTTACGAGAGCAGTCGCGCGGGCTGGTTACCGGGGCGATGTCGAGGTGGAGATCTTCAACGCCGATCTTTGGGCGGCACCCCCGGCCGAGGTCGTGGACACCATGGCGAAGCGCTATCTCGACCTGGTGCACCCCTACCTGGCGGGCTGAGCCCTGAGCATGTCGAACGGCGCCGTCCTGAGTTTGTCGAAGGGCTCAGCCCGCATAGCAGCAAAGAAAAGGACAGACGACGATGTGGACGCTTTCAGGATTTATTGACGAAATCTCCGACGACTTCAGCCTGCAGTGCAAGACAGCTGCGGGCCTAGGCCTGCGCTACGTGGAGGTCCGTAGTGCGTGGGGAATCAACATTCTCGACCTCGATGACAGCCAGCTGGCCACTGTGCGGGAAACACTCGACGGATACGGGCTGAAGGTTTCCAGCATTGGCTCGCCGATCGGCAAGATCTCCATCGACGATGAGTTCCCACCTCACCTGGAGCGCATGCAGCACGCCGTCGAGGTCGCAAAGACTCTCGAGGCGCCGTACATCAGGCTCTTCTCGTTCTTCATTCCCGAGGGCACCGACCCGGACAGTCGGCGGGACGAGGTGTTGAGCCGCATGGGTGCCCTTGCTGAGGCCGCCGTCGATTCCGACGTGATCTTGGTGCATGAGAACGAGAAGGAGATCTACGGCGACATTCCGCGCCGCTGTCTTGACATCGTGACCTCGGTGTCATCGCCCAAACTGCAGCTGGCTTGGGACCCGGCCAACTTCGTGCAGGTCGGAGTCCGGCCGTTCACCGAGGGGTATGCCATGTTGCGTCCACATATCGGCTACTTCCAGATCAAGGACGCGCTACTGGCCGACGCCTCGGTTGTGGTCGCCGGGGCCGGCGACGGCGAGGTGCGGGAAACAGTCCGAGCACTCCGCGCCGATGGTTTCGACGGGTTCTTCTCGCTGGAGCCTCACCTCGGTGAGTACACCGCGTATGGGGCGCTGTCCGGACCCGAGCTGTTCACCAAGGCATGGAAGGCTTTCACCGACATTCTTACCAGCGAAGGGATCCAGTACGCATGAGCGCTTCCATCGAATCCAACCAGCAGCTCCGGCTGGCCCTCGTCGGTGCCGGCGTTATCGGCACGATCCACGGTGCGGTGATCAGCGAGCTCGCCGACCGGATCGACCTGGTTGCGGTTGTCGATACCCACCGCGATCGCGCCGAGCGGCTGGTGGCCGAGCATGGCGGGAAGGCCTTTCCCTCTCTGAGGGATGCACTGCAGGCCGCTGACATCGACGTGGTGTCGGTCTGCACCCCAACCGGCCGGCACGGCGAGGTCGCCATCGAGGCCCTCGAGGCGGGCAAGCACGTGATCATCGAGAAACCTGCCGAGACCACGGTGGCGAAGACAGATGAGATCGTCGCCGCCCAGCGCCACGCCGGCACTCAGGTCGCGGTGATTTCTCAGCACCGATTCGACCCCGCCACGGAAGTGGCGGTCGCGGCCATCGGCAATGGTGAGCTGGGCCGGCTGACCAGCGGCATCGCCTCGATCGACTGGTGGCGCGGGCAGACGTACTACGACTCCGGCGACTGGCGTGGCACCTGGGAGCTTGACGGGGGCGGCGCGTTGATGAACCAGGGCGTGCACACTGTCGACTTGCTCGTGGCCACTATGGGCCGCCCGGTCGAGGTCTTCGCCTACACCGGCACGCTCGCCCACGAACGGATCGAGGTCGAAGACGTCGCCGTCGGTGTGGTTCGGTTCGAGAACGGCGCTCTCGGTGTCCTGCATGCCACCACCGCCGCCTATCCGGGGCTCAGCGCCCGGCTGCAGGTGCACGGCGACCGGGGCTCTGTCGTCATCGACAACGACAAGCTGACCTTCATCCACCTCACCCCACGCGAGAGCAGCGCCGAAGAGCGGGCCTACGGCCAGCCGGGCACAGCGATCAACCAGATTGCCGACTACCCCGAGGCCTCGGGCGCTGCCGCGCAGACCGCCGGCAGCGACCCTGGCCGGCTGGGAATCGACGCCCATCGCCGCCAATACGAAAACTTCCTTGCCGCGCTTGCCGGTCGAGAGGCCCTGCGGGTGGACCTGGAGACCAACCGGCAATCCATCGCGATCATCACCGGTGTCTACGAGTCCGCCCGCACCGGCCGCCCGGTCAGCCTGCAATGACCCCTACGCCCGCCGGACGGCGCATCGCCGTCAACCCCATCCCGTACTGGAGCAAGGCGGGCAAGACCAGGGAAGTGTTCGAGGAGGCGTTCACCGACTTCGCCAAGATCGGCTACAGCGCCGTCAAGGCCGATGTCCTCGACGGCATGAAGGCGCAGGAGTACGCCGAGTGGATCGGCAGCTACGGCCTGGCACCGGCGATCAGCCTGTTCAGTTCAGCGTTCGACGAGACGATAGATATCACCGAAGAGGTCGAGCGGGCCAAACGGTTCGCCAGCACGCAGGCGGAGCTCGGCCTGGACCGAACCATGATCTCTTCCATGGCCATTCCCGCCAGGATGGCCAGACCCGCTGTCGGCACCGACTTCAGCCGCGACCGGCTCAACCGCGCCATCGAGAACTGCGGGATCGTCTGCGAGGTCCTCCAGTCAGAAGGGCTCCGGCCCCTCCACCACTCCCACGTTGGGGGTGTGTTCGAGACTGAGGACGATATCGTCGCCCTGCTGGACGAACTCGGGTCCGACCTCATCGGGTTCGGACCCGACACCGGCCACCTTCGCTGGGCCGGGATCGAGCCGGCAAGCCTGATCAAACGCTATGCCGACCGGCTCGGCGGCATCCATATCAAAGACGTCTTCCCTGACCATCTCGGCCCTAGCCATGGTGACGCCGAGACACCGGTGGGTCCCTCATACCAGGAGCTCGCCGCCACCAAACGGCTGTGGTGCGAGCCCGGTCGGGGAGTCGTCGACTTCGACGCCGTGCTCAGAGCGATACCAAAGGGGTACGACGGCGACTTCATGATCGAGATCGACGAGCCCAGTGTCGAGTCCCGATTCGAGTCGCACGAGATTGCCTACCAGTGGGCACAGCTGAACCTTCCCGTTTGACCGGGAGAGAAGCGACTGACTCGTAGCTCTGCCGCTGCGCGATGCGCGACGCCAGAATGGCGTCATGGCCGCATCAGAGCTCGCGCGGGGCCGTCAGGCCTACGCGGAGAACGCCTGGAGCCAGGCGTTCAAGTCGCTGATGCGCTGTGATCAAGAGCAGACTCTCTCGGCGCAAGATCTTGGGCTGCTGGCCAGGGCGGCGTACATGCTCGGCCGCGACGAGGAGTACACGCACTCTCTCGAGCGCGCGTTCCACGCAGACCTCGACGCTGGAGACGTAGCCTCGGCAGCACGCTGTACCTGGTGGATCGGCCACGGTCATCTCTTCCGTGGCGAGCCGGCACCAGCAAGAGGCTGGTTCGCGCGCGGGCAGCGTCTACTCGAACGAACAGGCGACTGCGTTGCGCGGGGCTACCTTTCGATCCCCGTGGTGTTCGATCACTCCTCCCGCCGCGACTACATCGCCGCGCACGCGGTCGCGGTCGAGATCGCGGAGATTGCAGAGAGATTCAGCGATCCCGATCTTGCGTCGCTCGCCTTGATGGAGCAGGCGAGCGCGCTTCTTCGGCAGGGACGACGCGACGAGGGATTGCGGTTGGTGGACGAAACGATGATTGCGGTGTCTGCGGGCGAGCTTTCGCCCCTGGTGGCCGGAATCGTCTACTGCAACACGATCGCTTTCTGTCGCGACCTCTTCGAACTGCGTGCGGCGCGGGAGTGGACGTCTGTTCTGACGGACTGGTGTGCGCGGCAGCCCGAGATGCTTGCGCATCAGGGTGTCTGTCTGGTGCATCGCGCGGAACTGATGACGCTCGCCGGAGCGTGGCCGGCTGCACTTGAGGAAGCACGGCGTGCAGCGGAGCGCTTCAGCCAGGGCGTTCTCAACCGTCGGGCGCTGGGTGAAGCGGCCTACCGCGAGGGCGAGCTGCATCGACTACGCGGAGAGATCGCGGCGGCCAAGAAATCGTACGAGGAGGCGACCCGGCGCGGCCGCGAGCCGCTGCCCGGCCTCGCGCTTCTGCATGTGAGGCAAGGGAAGAAAGTCGCCGCGGCGGCCGCAGTCCGCCGCGCTCTTTCCGAAGCGGATGCATGGAATGGCCGCGCGTCGCTGCTGCCGGTGCAGGTCGAGATCGAGCTCGGCATCGGCGGCCTCGAGCTTGCGCGCGCTGCTTCCAAGGAGCTCGAGGAGCTCGCTCGGGATCATCCGAGCGAATTGCTGTTCGCAATGGCTGCTCATGCCGCCGGGGCCGTGGCATTAGCAGATGGCGATGCTGAACGCGGACTTCTGCCATTGCGGCAGGCGCTGCACTCGTGGCAGGAGCTCGAGGCGCCGTACGAGGCGGCAAGAACGCGCGTGCTGCTGTCCGAGGCCTTCCGTGCGCTGAATGATCCGGAGTCGGCCGCTCTTGAGCTCGCCGCAGCGCGCGACGCTTTTGTTCGGCTCGATGCGCGGCCGGACCTCGCGCGCGTCGACGTGCTCGCGGGCCGTATTCGTACAGGTGGACATGGACTTACCGCGCGAGAGGTGCAAGTGCTTCGCCTCGTGGCGGCTGGTAAGAGCAACCGCGAGATCGCGAGCGCACTCGTCATCAGTGATCGCACGGTCGCGCGACACGTCCAGAACATCTTCGCCAAGCTCGGCGTGTCGTCTCGTGCGGCGGCGAGTGTGCTCGCAGTCGAGCAAGAGCTCCTCTAGCGGCGTGAAATGACCACGTGGCTGCGGCCGCGGAAGTTGGTCAATGCGTGCGATGCGGCTGCGCTGTTCCCAGTCCTACCGTCAGGGCAGAGACAACCAACCCGCTCGGAAGGTGGAGATCATGTTGATCGTCCTGCAACACCGCATCACGAACCAGCCGACAGCGTTCGCGCGCGGTCAGAACCTGCTGGACGGCAACGGCGCGCCGCAGGGCACACGCGTCTTGCAGTTCTATCCCAGTACAGACAGGAGCGCTGTGTTCTGCCTGTGGGAGAGCAACTCGATCGACGAGCTGCGGGAATATGCGGACGCGGTCATGGGCGACTCGAGCGAGAATTCGTACTTCGAGGTCGATGCCGAGATCGCGCGCGGGCTTCCCCGGCTCGTCGGCGCGTGACTTGTCTCGGACGATTTTGTGATCATCGCTGCTCGGTGAGTGCCTCCATCTGCTCGATGATCACGCGAACCAGTGCGCTGTCGCCGCCGAGCCCGCTGTAGAGCGTCTCGAGCACTCCTGAGACTGCAGTTGGCTCGTCATCGGCGTCGGCTGCCTTGCGAGCGCGATCCGCGCCGGGATCTTTGATTGGGGCGCCGCGGCCGCGGAGGTGCAAGATCCAGGCCGAGATGGCGGTGGCGCCGCCGACTGGCATTCGCCCATCGGTGCGTTCGGCACGTAGTGGGGGCACGATCCGTACGGGCAGCTTGACAGAGCCGTCGGCGGCAATCCGGCTCAGCTGATCGCGTACCCGGGGGTTGGCAAAGCGCTGGAGCAATGCCGCACGGTAGTCGGCAATCATGTCCGCCGGCAGAGTGAGGTGTCGCGAGGCCTCGTCCCAGAGCGCCTCGACCCAAGATCGGCACTGCGGGTCGGCGATTGCATCATCGATCGTGGCGTGGCCGCGGATGCTGCCGGCGTAGGCGAGCAATGAATGGGAGGCATTCAATAGCCACAGCTTGCGCTGCTCGTACGGTGTGATGTCCTCGACCAACCGGGCGCCGGCGTCTTCCCAAGCTGGCCGACCGGCGGGGAAGCCCCCAGAGATCACCCATTCGGCGAACGGCTCAGTCGGCACCGGCGATGCGTCCTCATAGCGTTGGGCCCGGGCGACCAGGCTGCGGTCCTCGGCGGTGGTGGCTGGGGTGATGCGATCCACCATTGACGTGGCGAAGTCGACGTGCTTCTCCATCCATGCCGGCAGCGTCGCGTCCACCACGGCAGCCAAGTCAGTGACGACCGTGCTCGTCACGGCACCGTTCTCAGGCAGGTTGTCACAGGACAAGATGCTTATCGGACCGGCGTCGGCGTCCCGACGGGCCAGCAGACCAGCGACCAGCTTGCCCGGCAAACTGCTGACCGGCGCCTCGATGTTGTCCTGAAGGGCAGCGATGTCGGCCGTGATGACGTCACGACTTAGGTCAAGGTGCCCGTCCGAGCCGCGGACATACCCTGCCTCGGACACCGTGATGGTCATCACTGCCACCTCTGGCCGCCGGAGGTAGCCGAGGTACGCCCGGTGATCGCTCGAGGGGTGAACCGCGGAGATCGGCCCCATGACGTCGAAGGTGTCGCCCTCGGCACTGCGAGTGATCAAGGTGTACAGCCCGTCCTGAGGTGCGAGCGCTTCGGCGGCGTCAGGTCGGCGGCCGGTGAACGCCGCAATTCCCCAACCGGATCCATCCGAGGCGTTGGCTGTGTACCAGGCCTGATGGGCGCGGTGGAAGTTGCCTAAACCGAGGTGAACGAGACGGACCGGTGCTGCGGCGGGGAGACCGAGCAGCGATCGACTGAGCCGGGGCAGGTTGTCCATACTTCATCTTGGCGGCTGGACCGCCGATCCAGCCGCCAAGGGTTGCAATTTCTCGGGCGTTCCCTTTATGAGGAGGACGCGACCTTCCACAGATAGCCGTCTGGGTCGCTGAAATACCCGAAGTATCCCCAGCCGGTTGCGGTCGGCTCCTTCACCGCATCACCACCAGCGGCGGTCGCCTGGCCCAGGACTTCATCGACCTTTTCTCTCGAGGAGACGATGAAGTGGAATGAGACACCTCGGAAACCGGATCCGTCGGGTGAGACGCCGGCATCTTGGGCCGCTGCTTCCTTCGGGTACAGAGCCAACGAGGAAGATCCGTCGCCGAGGCCGATCGAGACGAATGCGGGATAGTCCTGTTCGATCGTGCAGCCCAAGCCGTCAGCGTAGAACTTCTTGGATCGCGCCAGATCCTCGACGCCGAGCATGATCGTGGTCACTTGCAGAGTCATGGCTTCTTCCTCTCGAATGGTGGGTTTGAACCTCAACCATCTGACGAGGAAAAGCGCCACAATGTGACAGCTTCGACCAGTTACGCGGTTCGCTGCTTCGGCTTGCGGGTGGTGTTTGCGACCGATCTTTGCAACCGGCCGCTGTCGAGGATTCTCTCGACCTCATGGAGGAACCCGGTGGGCGCCTCGGCTCCGAGAGCCTCCCCCAGGCAGTAGCTGCGGTACTCGCGACGCGCTGCGGCCAGGGAGTCGGGACCGAGCAGCTCGTCGAGCGCCTCCGGAAGCGTGCTCAGGTCGCTTTCGATGACATAAGCAACTCGTGCCATCGGGATCGCCGCACGGAACGCGACGCCCTTCTGTTGGATCGCGACCATTGCCATGGGCTTTCCGCTTGCGAGAAAGTCCGACGCGACCGACGACACGTCGGTGATCAATGCGTCGCAATGGTTGAAACAGGCCGGAATGTCCCAGTCGCTCTCAGCAGCGCGGCCGAAGACGTGTTGCCGACCAGTGGTTTTGCGGTCTGCGCTGAGCCGCCGTTGGATGTCCTGAGCTATCCCCGTTTGCCGAGGGTCGCGATAGGTATGCGGATGCGGTCGGAAGATCACCGTGACTCCGCGGGCCAGCAGCGCATCAACAATCTGAGCGCCCAACGGCAACGAGGAGTAGTCGGTGTTGGGCTTTCCGCCGTGCCAGGTCGGGGCATACAGCACCGTGCGGTGTTCCTCAGCTGGCAGCGGCACGTCTCGAGTCTCGACGCGCTCGATCTGTGGGCGTCCCACGATCGCGAACTGCTCGGGGCGAATCCTGACTCCGTGTGCCGCGTAGCGATCGACGCCCTGTTGCCCAGAGACGAAGATCTTGTCGAAGGCTGAATGCCGCGCGCTGTAGTTGGCCGCCTTGTCTGAGTCGCCGTGGTTCAACCAGATGTGTGTCAACCGGTCGAAGCGCATCATGTCGACGTTGGCAGGGTGGTTTTGGACATAAAACGCCGCCTTGAGCGAGTCCACCGCGAGATGCCAGAGACGGCCATGCGAGCTTCTGAGCTTGGGAACCAGCACTGGAGCCGAGGTCAGCTCGGTGATCTCAGGCACCGTGCTGGGATGGCACGTGATCACGATGAAGCGGCGGTTGAGACGCTCGAAGTAGGGCAGCCACATGCCGAGCTGATAACGCGCACCGTTACGCGCGGCGTAGTACACGGCGAACTCGGGCCGGTACTGCTTGAGCGCATTGCGGACACCGATCGCGGAGCGTCGGCCGATCGACACTGCCCGGATGGCGTACCCCGTCATGATCACGACCGACATAGTGCCAAGGACGACGATCAAGAGGTACGACCATGCGGGGGCTCCGGCGGCGACCAGGAGTACGCCGACGGCGGCCTCGGCGAACGGAGCAAGCGTCACCAGAGTCGGCTTGAAAGGTGGCCGTGGCACTTCAGGAAAGTCGGGCAGGTGTACTGCGACTGGCTCCGCCTTGCTTAGCATCAGGCGAACCGTCGGCTCTATTAGGATCGCGAGGACAGCAAGGCCCGTGGCGACCCAGATCCATGTCGCGTCGGCCGGCCGACGGGCGAGGTAGGCCGCCGCAACGGCGATGAGAACGATCATCCGAGGCGCCTGATAGGTCGCCAGCAGGTTCCGCCCTCGGCTGAGGTCACGACGGAGCAGCCAACCCAGAATGATCACCGATGCCGCGCCCAATGCAGCGCCCAACCAGAAGAGCGGCGAGTCGGCTGCGGCGAACATGACGACGGCGCCGACAACCGCACAGACGCTGAAAACGTTGCTGATCATCAGGTCGACGATCTGGGACTGGTTGGCACCAGCGAAGTCCGACCAAGCGCCTATGCTCCTGGTCCGGGCAGGCTTAGGTGACTCCATGGCAGCAGCAAGGGTATCCCCAACGGCCCGAATTATTGTGCGTATCGCTCAAAGAGCGTCTGTGCCCCGGGATGGCGCGAGCAGGGAACCGTTCCAACTGCCAGTGATGTCTGGTTCTGACGGTTACGATGAGGCAGTGGCACAAGCCGATGGCCTGCTGAACCACGAGATAGATCCCGAGGATCGTGGGCCTCAGGATGCATGTGGCGTCTTCGGCGTCTGGGCACCGCACGAAGAGGTCGCCAAGCTCACCTACTTCGGGCTTTACGCCCTGCAACATCGTGGGCAGGAGTCGGCGGGAATCGCGGTCAGCAAGGGTTCGCAGATCGTGGTCTTCAAAGACATGGGATTGGTCTCCCAGGTTTTCAACGAGGCGACTCTGGACTCGCTCGGCGATGCTCACGTCGCTATCGGGCATTGCCGTTACTCGACAACCGGCGCGAGTGTGTGGAAGAACGCCCAGCCAACCTTCCGCTCGACCGCGGTCGGAAGTATTGCACTCGGTCACAACGGCAATCTGACCAATTCGTTGGAGCTGCAGACCTGGCTGAACGAGCGCGACAAGCACTCTGCCTCGCTACTTCCTGGATCGTTGTCCAACGAGGCGACCAGCGACACGTCCTTGATCACGGGGCTCATAGCGACCTTCCCTGGGCTCAGCACTGAGGAGGCGGCACTGCAGGTGCTGCCGAAGCTGCGTGGCGCGTTCAGTCTGGTCTTCATGGATGAGGAGACGCTTTACGCCGCGCGAGACCCTCAGGGCATCCGGCCTCTGGTACTCGGCCGGCTTGAGCGTGGTTGGGTGGTCGCAAGCGAGACCGCCGCGCTGGACATCGTTGGGGCTACGTTCATTCGGGAGATCACGCCGGGTGAGTTGATCGCGGTGGATGCCAACGGTCTGCGCAGCCGTACCTTTGCCAAGGCGGATCCGAAGGGCTGCCTGTTCGAGTACGTCTATCTGGCCCGGCCGGACACCACGATCTCGGGTCGCAGATTGCATTCCGTGCGCGTCGAGGTCGGGCGTACGCTCGCGCGGGAGTGGCCAGCCGATGCCGATCTGGTGATTCCGGTGCCTGAGTCGGGTACGCCAGCGGCGATTGGATACGCCGAAGCCTCCGGGATCCCGTATGGGCAGGGACTTGTCAAGAACTCCTATGTCGGCCGCACGTTCATCCAGCCCAGCCAGACCATCCGCCAGCTGGGCATCCGGTTGAAGCTGAATCCGCTGCGGGACGTGATCACGGGCAAGCGCCTAGTCGTCGTCGATGACACCATCGTCCGCGGCAATACTCAGCGGGCGATTGTTCGGATGTTGCGCGAGGCGGGAGCCAGTGAGGTGCACGTACGGATCTCTGCTCCGCCGGTGAAGTGGCCGTGCTTCTACGGGATCGACTTCGCCACGCGCGCTGAGCTCATCGCCAATGGCCTGGACACCGACGAGATCTGCCGCTCGATTGGGGCGGATTCGCTGGGATACGTCTCGCTGGACGGTCTGGTGGCGGCGACTCAGGTCGGCAAGCGGGCGCTCTGTCGTGCTTGTTTCGACGGTGTCTATCCAGTCGAGTTGCCGCTCAGCGAGCGGCTGGGTAAATCCATCCTCGAGGAGACCGCCGCCGACCTGGAGCCAGTGGTTTCCGGGTTCGGCGCTGCAGATGCCCTCACCCGCCCCTGACTCCGCCGAGTTGTCAGAATCCAGCAGCGCTATTGCACGTCTGGATTCTGACATGTCGGCGTACGCGGCGGCTGGGGTCGACATCGAAGCTGGTGATCGCGCTGTCGAGTTGATGAAGGAATGGGTCGCCAAGACACGGCGTCCGGAGGTCATCGGCGGAATCGGCGGCTTCGCGGGTCTGTTTGACGCCAGTACGCTCGCGCAACGCGAGCATCCGGTGCTGGCGACGTCGACCGACGGGGTAGGCACGAAGGTCGCTATCGCCCAGGCCCTCGACCGTCACGACACCATCGGTTTCGATCTGGTCGGGATGGTCGTCGATGATCTTGTTGTCTGTGGCGCCGAACCGCTGTTCATGACCGATTACATCGCCTGCGGCAAGCTCCATCCGGAACGCATTGCGGCAATCGTGCAAGGGATAGCCATGGCATGCACGGATGCCGGCTGTGCGCTGCTTGGTGGCGAAACCGCCGAACATCCTGGCTTGCTCGGACCCGATGAGTACGACATCGCAGGGGCGGCGACCGGGGTGGTGGACAGGGACAAGATCCTGGGTGCCGAGCGGGTGCGGCCCGGTGACGTGGTGCTGGCAATGGAGTCCTCCGGGCTTCATTCCAATGGATACTCACTCGTCAGACACGTACTCGGCGAGCAGTCGAGCTGGACGCTGGACCGTCGCGTTCCCGATCTTGGTCAGACGCTTGGCGAGGAACTGCTGACTCCGACCCGGATCTACGCTCGCGACTGCCTCGCGCTCATCGAGGCGGTCGAGGTGCATGCGCTGAGCCATATCACCGGTGGCGGGCTCGCGAACAATTTGGCTCGGGTTGTTCCCGAGCCATGCGTCGTACGGATCGACCGTTCGACGTGGCGGCCGGCACCCATCTTCGGACTCATCAAGCAGCTCGGTGAAATCTCGGAGTCTGACCTGGAAGCAACCTTCAACATGGGCGTCGGGATGGCGGCAGTCGTGCCACCGGATTCGGTCGAGGATGCCGTACGCCTGCTGGCTGAGCGAGGGCTGCGGGCGTGGGTCTGCGGTGCTGTGACTGCCGCCGATGCTGGCACCCTTGTGCCGGTAAGCCTGTTCGGCCAACACTTTGCGGGATAGGTGCCGCGGCTTTGCACCCTTGGGACCATTAGGTAGCCTTTCCCTCACGACATTAACCATTTGAGCCGCGGCTAGCCGCAGGCAGACGACGTGCGAGGGGGTCGACCCGATGGGGCGCGGCCGTGCAAAAGCAAAGCAGACAAAGGTTGCCCGCGAACTGAAGTACCGATCCTTCGATACTGATTTTTCATCGCTGGAGCGCGAACTTCGGTCAGGATCCGAGGGCCACGAAGTACCTCCGCAATATGCAGACCTCGCCGAGGAGTACGAGGAAGACGATTCCCCGACCGACGAGCAGGAGTACGGGCGTCTTCGCAAGTCAGGCTAGAGAATCGCGCACAATCGCTTCCCACTCGCAATAGCCTGGACTGCATGAGCCAGAACCCTCAGGAAACGCCCGACCAACCGAAGTCCCCGACTGAGGCTGATCCGGCAAATCCAAGCGAGCCGATCTCGAGCCCATCGACTGCGGGCAGCGACAACCTCGCCGACGCTACGACAGATTCGACTGATACAACGGCGACGGACCTGACGAGTGCTGGCTCTGGGGATCCGTATGACACTTCGACGAGCCCGTCCGGCACTGAGCCAATCGCTCCGGTTGCCGATTCCGGATCGTCTGCCCCTGAGGCGCCGTACGGATACGCCCCTCAGGAGGGCTACAGCGATCCATCCGCGGGTCAGGCCGCAGCGTACGGTCAGCAGTCCCCACCGCCCTACGGTCAGCAGACACCGCCGCCCTACGGTCAGCAGACGCCGCCGCCCTACGGTCAGCAGACCCCTCAGGGATACCAGCAGCAGGGCTTCACCGATCCCAATGCCGGCTACCAGCAACCGGGTTACCAGCAGGGTTACGGCGGCTACCAGCAGCAGGGCTATCAGCAGTACGGCGACCCAAACCAGCAGGGTTACCCTCAACAGGGATATCCGCAGCAGGGCAACACGCCGCAGCAGTACGGCCAGCCCGGCTATCCGCAGCAGCCATACGCGCAGCCCGGCCAGATGCCGGTGTCGGAAAGCGATGAGAAGACCTGGGGAATCATCTCCCACATCAGCATCCCGTTCTTCGGCTTCATCGGCCCGCTCATCGCCTACCTGATCTACAAGGATCGCAGTGCCTGGCTGAAGGACGTCACGACTGAGGCTCTGAACTTCTCGATCTTGTACAGCATTGTCTATGTGATCAGCGTGATCTTGACAGCCGTCGTCATCGGGTTGATCTTGTGGCCGCTGTCGTTCATCGTCGCGCTGATCTTCTGCATCATGGGCACAATCGCGGCCAACAAGCACGAGTTCTACAAGTACCCGATCAATGTGAGGTTCATCAAGTAGGCAATATGGGTGGGTGACCACCTGGAGTCCTGACTTCCTGGACGGCTACGAGACAACCGACCTTGCGCTGTCGGGTGCTGAGCCCGCGCCAGGTGAGCCGTCCGACGTCGATCTGGTGGCAACCTTGATCCGCAAGGCTGGGCCTCGGATTGGAGGGCGCGCAGCCCTCTACCTTCACGGCTGGAACGACTACTTTTTCCAGACCCACGTCGCGGACTACATGGCCGACCTCGGCTATGACTTTTACGCCCTTGACCTGCGACGTTACGGGCGCAGCATTCGAGTAGGACAACTCCGCGGGTTCATCACCAATCTCGACGACTACTCAGTTGAGCTTGATGCAGCCGCCGACTTGATCGCGAGCGACCATGATCGGCTGCTTCTGATGGGTCACTCGACGGGTGGTCTGATCGCTGCTCTGTGGGCAGCGCGCAACGTGGGCCGCCTCGAGGGTCTGATCCTCAACTCGCCGTGGCTCGACTTGCAGGGCTCGGCGATCGTACGAACCCTGGGCACGCCAGTGATCGATGCTCTGGGCAGTCGGGCGCCGACGTCGGTCATCCGGCTGCCAGAGCTCGGCTTCAATGCGCGGGCGCTCCACATCAGCTTGGGCGGAGAGTGGGACTACGACCTGACCCTGAAATCCGCGCCGGGCCCGCCAATCCGAACAGGGTGGTTGCGGGCGATTCTGCAGGGGCATCAACGCGTTGCATCCGGGCTCGGCATTGGTGTGCCGATCTTGGTACTCGCCTCGACGGCGACGGACTTCTCGCGACGCTGGCATGAGGGCCTGCGCATCGTCGACACCGTGCTGGATGTGGAGCAGATCGCGGCCCGTGCGGTTCGGTTGGGCCCGCACGTGACGGTGGCGCGAATCCCGGAAGGCCTTCACGACCTCACGTTGTCTGCGCCGCACGTACGCAAGCATGCGCTGGATGAGATCGGCAGGTTCGTCGAGGCGTACGTGAAGCGCGGGCCGGTGTTCATCGATGGGCCTGTTGGAGGCGACGCCGCCACTGCTTAGATGAGTATGTGACTGAGATGCCTCATGTGGTCGTTGTCGGCGCGGGTTTCGGGGGCATAGCCGCGACAGACGAGCTGTCCAAGGAAGGGTTCCGGGTTACGCTGCTCGACCGGTTCCCGTACAACACATTCCAACCGCTGCTCTACCAGGTGGCGACTGGAGGCCTCAACCCCGGCGATGTCACGTACGCGCTTCGCTTTTTCGCGGCGCGGCACGAGGGCGTCCGATTCCGCTGTGGCGAAGTCGTTGGCATCGACCATGATCGACATGAAGTGGTCTGTGACGATGGTTTTCGGGTCGGTTTCGATTACCTGGTGATCGGCAACGGGATTACGACCAACCACTTCGGTATTCCTGGAGCCGCGGAATACACCATGTCGATGTACACCCGAGCGGAGGCGCTCAAGGTCCGCGACACCATCTTCGGCAGTCTGGAGATCATCGCCGGCAGGGCGGATCAGAACAGCAGCGGCTTTACGGTAGTCATCGTCGGCGGCGGGCCAACCGGAGTGGAGATGGCGGGCCAGCTGGCCGAGCTCAAGTCCGACACCCTTCCATCGACCTATCCCGAACTCAACCCGGCGCGAGTTCATGTGGTGCTTGTCGAGATGTTCCCATACCTCTTGGCGCCGTTCGACGATTCGTTGCGCCAGTATGCGTTGAAGGAACTGGTCAAGCGTGGTGTCGATGTTCGGCTGAATACCGCGATCACCGAGATCGAGGCTGATCGCGTCGACTTCAAGGACGGCTCCTCGATGCCAGTCGATCTGGTCATCTGGGCTGCCGGGGTCTCAGGTGATCGGCTGGTTCGCGATTGGGGACTGCCGATCGGTAAAGCGGGGCGGATCGAGGTCAATGGAGACACCCGAGTTATTGGTGAGGAGCGAATCTTCGCGATCGGCGATGGCAGCATCATCGTGGACAAACCATTGCCGCAGCTGGCCCAGCCGGCTTTGCAGATGGGAAAGTTCGCCGCCAGGCAGATCGCTCGACTGCATCGCGGGCTAGACACTGAGACGTTCAAGTACCGCGACAAAGGCACCATGGCTACCATCGGTCGCGGAGACGCAGTGCTCCAGATGCCGGTTGGGGTCAAGCTCAAGGGTGTCCTTGCGTGGCTCGGCTGGATTCTGCTGCACATCACCTACCTGCTCGGCGGGCGTAACCGAGTGCAGACGCTGATCAACCTGGCTTCCCGTTACGTCGGTCCGCGGCGCTCGAGCGCGATCGTGGGCGATGTGCTTCCGACGCCGAAGATGCGTCGTGCGATTCAGAGCGAGGGGACTCGCGGCTCGTAGCCGGTGGCCAGGGCCGGAATCGAACCGGCGACCTTTCACTTTTCAGGCGAACGCTACTACCGACTGAGCTACCTGGCCTTGATCGTTGTGATGGAATCCATCACCAGTTACGCGACCCCGACGGGACTCGAACCCGCGACCTCCGCCGTGACAGGGCGGCGCGCTAACCAACTGCGCCACGGGGCCTTGTGGCCCAGGGTACGCACCCTTCCGGGCGCCCGCGAAACTATAGCGCAGCTGGGGAAGTCAGCGGAAACGGATGTGATTGCGAGCCTCGGCTTGGGAGGGCTGGCAGCGGCTGCTCACGCTAAGGTTGCTGTGGCTATTTCAGGTCCCCATCGTCTAGTGGCCTAGGACTTCGCCCTTTCAAGGCGGCAGCGCGGGTTCGAATCCCGTTGGGGACACAAGATCAAACCGCCTCTGACCAGGTCAAACGCCTCGTATTCTCGCAGGCGACGTCAGCCACAGCGTGAGTTGAGGGAGCGAGCGGGGAGCGAGACTTCCACCGCAGCGCTGGACGTTGCCACAACCTCAGCCGCATTGGTTCCCTCGGGTGGTCTTGCTCCAGGCCTGTCTCGCGGCCACTGGGCCAGGCGTGCGCCGAATCCAGCGGCTCCGATCTCGGACCTCCAGTCGCTGGCTGGCCAAGTGGAAGTTGCTCGATGCGAACTCGATGGTCGGGCTCATTGGGCCCACTGCGACCCGATCTTGTGCGCCGCCGAACGCTGACAGCAGCTGTTTGTCCTTAAGAGGTTCGGCAGGCAGACCAAACGAGTGCATGCCGCTCACGGAGGGCGATTCCCCGAACCAGAACGGAGCAGGTTATGAACGAGGTAGCTGACGAGCGACTGATGACGATCGCCGATCTATCGATGATGCTCGGCGTACCGATCGACACTCTCTACGGCTGGCGTCATCGCGGTGAAGGCCCCAGGGGCTACCGCGTCGGCCGCCACGTTCGCTATCGCCGCTCCAGCGTCGAGGCCTGGCTGGAGGATCAGGCCGACCGCCGCCAGTTCACACGGGAGTAGGCGCATGGCCCACATCGAGCGACGTCGCGTTCGCCAGCCGGACGGCTCTGGCCGCGTTCGAGTCGTCACCCGGTACAGGGTGCGCTATCGCGACGAGAGCGGACGGCAGCACTGCGAAACCAAGATGCGACTGGTCGATGCCGAGCGCCGTAAGGCCGAGATTGAGGTCGCGCTGGCCGGAGGGACCTGGCGTGACCCACGTCGAGGAGAGATGCGTCTGCACGAATGGGTTGAGCAGTGGCTGCCCACCCGACATGATCTTCGAGCGACAACCTGGGCCCGGCTCGAGACCACCATGCAGAAGCAGGTTCTACCGCGCTTCGGCAACGCGCCGCTTCGGGCGATCACCAACGGCGGAGTTCGACAGTGGGTCTCCGACCTGTTGGCCAGCGGTCTCTCGGCCGCGACAACCCGGAAAGCTGTCTTCGCGCTTCGCCAGTGTTTGGATGCCGCGATCGCCGACAATCGTCTGCAGTTCAATCCCGCCACTGCAGTGCCGCTTCCGACGGAGCGCCAAAAGCCTCCGCGCTATCTATCGCAGAGCGAGGTTGAGCGCCTGGTCGACGAGATGCCCCCTCAGTATCGCGCGCTGGTGCTGGTCGGTGCGTACGCCGGACTTCGGTGGGGAGAAGCCGCAGGGTTACGCAGACGCGACATCGACCCGTTGCGCTCCCGCATCCGCGTAACCTCCACGGCCGTCGAGTTACGAGGCCGGGTGACCTTGGACAACGAGCCCAAGACGACACGATCGAAGCGTTCCGTGCCGGTCGCTCGCTCAGTTATGCGGCGGCTTGAGTTACACCTGTCAGAGTTTGTTGAGCCGAGCTCAGAGGCCCTCGTGTTCACCGCGCCTGCAGGCGGCCCGCTCTTCCGCTCGTGGGGCCGCACCGTCTTGCGGCCGGCCGTGCTGACGCGCCGGGTTGGACGACATCACTTTCCATGGACTTCGGCATAGCTTTGTCGCGATCATGGTGGCCGCGGGCTGTAACGTACGCGAGGTCTCCGAGTGGGCTGGGCACAACAGCGTTGCGTTTACGCTAACGAGGTACGGCGGCTTGTTCGAGGACGGCGCTGACGCCGCTATTGATCGGCTCGATGCGCTTCTTGGGCGTTCAGCGACGCCCGCCAATATCTAGCCCCCTGCAACCTCTTCATCCCGAAGCACGGTCGGTAAGTCGTCAAGGTCGTAAACTGAGCTCGAATCGGGTCCGTGAACGTGTGCCTGAATGTAGGGGGTCGACCCGGTAGTCACTCAGTTGATGCTTCTATGTTGTGTCAACCCCTTTGGCGGGAAGGGCGGCGCGACGCCGCGCAGCGTGTTCGGCCGCTTCTCCGGCGTCAAGGGTTGCTGCGCAATCGCTGCGCGACGCTGCGCGACGGCCGGGGCCGCCCTTGACTCCGGAGCCTCGGCGGCCATTGTGGGGCAGCTGTGGGCAGGCCAGGGCCTGCCCCCGCGGTGCGCGGCGTCCCGCCGCCGACCATGGTGGATGTGCCGGTCAGGCTGCTGGGGTTGGGTGCGCGGCGGCGAGGAGACGGAAGACTTGGCGGGCGATGTAGCGCTTGAGGATGCGCATGATTTCTTTGGTTGTTCGGCCTTCGGCTCGGCGTCTGGCCAGGTAGTTACGGGTTGTCTGGTCGTGGCGCATCCGCACCAGCACGATCGTGGTCAGTACCCGGTTCAGCTGTCGGTCGCCTCCCCGGTTCAGCCGATATCGGATGGTGTTGCCTGAGGATGCGGGGATGGGGCTGGTTCCGGCGAGCGCGGCGAAGGCGGCTTCGGAGCGCACCCGGCCGGGGTGGGACCAGGCGAGCAGGATGGTGCCGGCCACGACAGGGCCGACCCCGGGCAGGTCCAGCAGCTCGGGAACCTCTGCTGCCGTGAACTGGCGCAGCTCGGCCATGTTGGCGGCCAGGTCCCGGCCAAGGGCGTGGATCCGGCTGGCGAGGCGGATTGCTTCGCGCCGGCATGCTGCGACCGCGGGGTCTTCGTCGCGGGCCCGCCAGCCGGCGATCGTAGTGATCTGGGCGCTGGTCAGGGCCTTTCGTGCGTCAACACCAAGGTCGACGCTGCGGACCAGCGCGGTCAGAGCGTTGATGATCTTGGTGCGCTCAGTGCCCATCTGGTCTCGCGCGGAGACCAGCACCCGGATCGCGGTCCGGGTGCCGCCGGCCCGCGGCCAGCACAGCTGATCGAGCCGCAGACCCAGCACAGCCCGGGCGATCCGGGCCGAGTCCATGGCGTCGTCCTTGCCACGGGGTCTCGCCGCGGGGATGGTCGGGGCCTCGGCGACGACGATCCCGCCCTGGGTGAAATGCTCGGCCAGCCCCGCCCCATAGGAACCGGTGCCTTCGACCACGACCAGACAGGCCTGGTCCTGGGTGCGGTTGCGGATCCAGGTGAGGGCTCGGCGTAGCCCGGCCGCGCTGGTCGGGAAGGTGCGCTGCTCCACCACCGCACCAGTCGCCCCGATCAGCAGGGTCATGGTGTGAGTGGCGGCGTGGGTGTCGACTCCAACGACACGGTCGTACTCCTCGGCGACGGTCCGCACGGGGGATCTCCTCTCGGCCAACAGGACGGTGAAATGTCGGCCCGGGAGGTTCGTCGGCAGACCTGTAATGAGTCACGACCGTGGTCGGACAGGCTTCTGATCAAGCCATCAGAACGAGCAGAGCCGGCGTCGCCGCCGGCCATCGCCGGACACATCAACTGCAAGGCATCCGCAGACCGAACATCGACTGGCCTGCGGAGCCGAGTCACTCAGGAGTCACGACCACAACCGCGGCGGCACCAACTC
This sequence comes from uncultured Actinomycetota bacterium, assembly GCA_963836855.1. Taxonomy (GTDB): domain Bacteria; phylum Actinomycetota; class Actinomycetes; order Propionibacteriales; family Propionibacteriaceae; genus Microlunatus. The sequence continues at coordinate 146,925 of CAWILN010000007.1, forward strand.
TGCCAGCCAGCCCCAGGCCAGCCAGCACGAGCCTTACAGGTCACTCAGCAGTCTGGTCTAGCATCGCTCGGCTTCCTGATGATCGCCGCCGCGATGGCCGGCAGCTCGGTGTTCGTATGACCATAGTCTGCTGTTGTGGTTTCATCCGGAGGAGACGTGATGCGGAGCCATGCGGTCATCTTTGATCTAGGCGGCGTGGTGCTGTCCTGGGATCCGCGTAAAGCGTACGAGCGCGTGCTGCCGGCCGAGGAGGTCGCGACTTTCCTGGAACGAGTCGACTTCGCCGGCTGGAACCGGCTGAACGACGGCGGCCGTTCGTTCGAGGAGGCGGAGCAGGAGCTCATCGCTCGCTTCCCGGATGACCGGGAGGCCATCCTCGGCTACCGCGTCCACTTCGACGCGACGTTGACCGGCATGGTGCCCGGGACGAGCGGATCCTCGCTGAACTGGGGCAGGCGGGCGTCCGGTTGATCGCGCTGACCAACTGGTCCGCGGAGACCTTCCCGCTTGCGACCGAGCGCTTCGGCATCCTGCGCCGCTTCGAGGCCATCGTCGTCTCCGGCACCGAAGGGCTGCTCAAGCCTGAGCCGGCGCTCTACCAACTGGCCCTTGATCGGCATGGCCTGTCCGCCGACTCGACGGTCTTCGTGGATGACATCCCAGCCAATGTGGCTGCCGCCGCTACCCTCGGCATGGCTGCGCTGAACTTCACCGACGCCGAGCGGCTACGCGCTGATCTGGTCGGGCTCGGGCTGCTCGCCGCGCCTCAGCCGATTCCCGAGCCGGTGTTCCACCTTGCGGAGCGGTCGGCGTGGGCGGAGGCCGAGGCTACCGGCCGCTACCCATGGTCGAGCCGCGGCCTGGGGTATGAGCGTGAAGGCTTTGTGCACTGCTCGTTCGCCGACCAGGTCCCCGGCATCGTTATGAACCACTACGCCGATCTCGATCCGTCCGAACTCGTCGTGCTGGAAATGGACCGCGACCGGTTGCCGATCCTGGTCGAGGATCTCGGCCACGGCCCGTATCCGCACTGCTTCGCCGAGCTCACGCCGGCCGACGTGCTGCAGACGCACGACCTGCCCCTAGACCAGTGATCGAAGAAGTGGCGGGAGCGGTCAAGGACTTGATCAAGGCGGGGAGGGTGAGGCAGTTCGGCATGTCCGAGGCGGCCGCGGGACCATTCGGCTTCAGGGGCCTGCAGCACACGCACGAAAAGGTCGGCGACCATTGGCAGCCGAAGGAGCGCCGCGGGCCATCTGACCAGCAGGCCGATGGTGATGCCGACACCGCAGCCCCCACCGGCAGCTCGACGGGGGTTAGCGGCCGGGTGCGGCTGGCCCGTTCGGACGCTGGCCGGGTGTTTGGTACGGGCGCCGGCTGTCGTGGTGGGAGCGACTCAGTGCGGTGTGTGCTGCTTGTCGTTCGTTAAACGTCTCGCTGCCGGATGAATTGGTGGAACGGGCGATATGCCGGTCGAGTCGCTGTTTCCATAGGGCGGCGGCTGTATCGAGTTGGCCGCCTCCTCCGGTTGGTCGCGGGTCTTGGGGATTGATGCCGTTGGCGGCTCGCCACACTGCGATTTCGCGAATGAGGGCGGTGGGATGACTTCCCGCTGCAGCCCAGGCTGGCGGGCCGTCACCTTGGCAGAGCGTGATCTTGGACCTGGTCGGCGAGGTCGGCGACAAGTTGGGATCGCTTTGCCAGGTAGCCGCCCCAGACGGGATGGCATGGAGCGTTGGTGGAATGCCCGGGAGCCAGGGCAGCGGACCTGGGTCGGTAGGCGTGAGCGCTGGGAGGCGCCAGTCGAGGACGGCGGCCATGTCGCCTGCGGTTCGAGGTCGCGTCCGCTGGCGGCTGTCAGCAGGTGGCGGAGTGGGTGCTTTCCGGTTTCGGCCGCGAGGGCGAGCAGGTGGGCTCGCAGGGTTGGCCAGGCGGGTTCAGCGGTGAGTCCGGGAATGTACTGGTCGGCTTGGTCGAGCTCTGCGACGGTCTGGGGTCCGAGGAGCTGTTCGGCTGCGACGTGGAGGCCGTCGGTGTAGCGCTGGACCGCCTGGAAGAGCCGGGCCGCTGGGTTGTTGAGCTCGCGCAGCACGGTGCTGGCGGAGACCGGCGCTTCATCGCGGGCGAGGATCTGCTGCAGCGTCTCGGTCGGCGTGCGGGGTGAGATGGTGTCGGGTCGGATGACGGTGTGGGGGTCGCCGTCGCCGACGACTTGGAGGTAGAGGTGGTTGGCGTGCCGGCCGCGGGTGAGCATGGTGTACAGCTGCTGCCGGGACTCCTGCCCGGTCAACAGGCCGTGCATGGTGTCGGCGGAGACGCCTTGGGCGGCATGGATGGTGGTGGCGTAGCCGAGACCGGTCGAGGCTCGCGACATAGTCGGCGGGCAGCCGGACGGTCAGCTGGCTGCGGTTGTGCCGGACCGTCAGGTCACCGTGTTGGCCGACGTGGGTGATGGTCCAGCGGTCGCCGTTTTTGACCCAGTCGGTGGCGGTGAGGCGGAGTCGGCGGTCGTTGCTGCGGGTGATGATCACGTCTCCGACACTGGCCTGGTTGCCGTCGGCCAACCGCACCTCGGCTGTGGCAGCGGAGTGATCGAGGCGATGCTCCCGGGCGCGGCGGTTGAGTTCGGCGACGAGCTCGCCGGGTGGGGGCGAGCATGATCGCGTCGAGTCCGGCCGCTCGGTCGGAAACCCAAGCGGTGAAGGCATCCTCGGTGGTGGTGGCGAGGTCGCCGACATGGACACGGCCGTGATCAAGGTAGAAGTCGAGTGCCTCAGGTTTGCCGTCGCGGAGGGCGAGTGATGCTGCTGCTTCGGCCGGGTCGGTGAAGCGGTGCAGCTCGGTCGAGATGCAGCGCGCCGTGGCTCTGTTTGATGTCGCGGAGGACGCCGCCGGCGCCGATCGCGGCGAGTTGTTGATCATCACCGACCAGCCGGACACTCGCACCGCGATCGATGGCGAACTGGACGGCGGTGTCGAGGGAGAGGGTGTCGGCCATGCCGGCTTCGTCGATGATCACCAGAGTCGACGGGCCGACCGCGGCCGCCCAGTCCGGCAGCTCGCCATGGTCAAGTGACCAGGTGAGTTTGGCGAGAGTGTCGGTGCGGATGCCGGTTTGCTCGCCGAGGACAGCGGCCGCGGCAGCGGACGGGGCGAGGCCGAGCACCTGGCCGCCGTCTTCGGTCCAGGCCAGGGTGAGGGCGCGCATGGCGGTGGTCTTCCCGGCGCCGGCCGGGGCGATCGCCAGCTGCAGCCGGGCCCCGGAGGTGCACATCTGCCGGACCAGGCAGCCTGCCCAGCATCCAGGGCGGTGCCGTTCGCCGCCATCTCCAGCAGAGCCAGATCCACCGCCGACTCTGATCGACGACTGTCCCGTCGCGGCGTCCCGCGGCGGCGACGAGGCGCTGCTCGGCGTCGAGGATCCGCTGCGAGGTGTAGAGGTCGGCGCCGGCGACGGTGTAGACCGACGACCCGTCGACCCGCCGCAACGCTCCCGGTTCCTCGATGCCGTCAGCCGGTGCGGCCAGGGCAACACAGCGGCGATCGAGCACCTCATCGACCAGCAGGTCCACCAGCGCCGCGGCATGTTCGGCGGGCACGTCGACGGTGCGGACCTGTCGTTGTGCTTCGGCGCGGACATGCCACATCTGCCAGGTCGAGCGGCTCTCCTCCATGACGGCCAGGATCTGATCGGCCGTGTCTGCGCGACCCAGTGGGCGTCGGCGATGCGTGGCGGTCTCGGCGCGGCGGCGTCAGCGCCGTTCGCACCATCGACGCGACGGCGCCGCGGCCACCGAGCACCGCTGCGGCTTCGTTGAGCCAGGTGGCGCGTTGCTCGGCGAGTGATCGGGGTTCGTGCTTGGCGTCGCGGGTCTCCAACGTCGCCTGCTGGGCCAGGTGCAGCGCTTCGACCGGTGTCGGTGGTCGGCCATGATCTTGTTGGAATTGGATGGCGAGCTCGCCGCGGCGGAGTGTTGATGTGGGCGCGGCGGGTCGACCAGCGCTGGTTCAATCGGGGGTCGACGCCGACGATCTCCCGGATCGGCCGCTTGCCCGGATCGGTGCCAGGACGTTCGGCGAACCGCACCCCCAACGCGTCGCGGAGGTGCTGCTCCAGGGCGGTGTTGTAGACGGTATGAGGGAGGGCTGAGGCCTCGCTCGCAAATGGACGTGGGTTGCCGAAGGCTAACGCCATAGATCGGTAGTGCCAACAGTTGCGGGAGGCCTCAGTGTTTAGACAGCGTACGTTCGTCGGGTTGGATGTGCACGCCCGGTCAGCGGTCGGGCATGCCATGGATGAACACACCGGCGAGGTGTGGCAGCAGCGACTGCCAGCGGACCCGCCCGGCATTTGGGGCTGGTTGGAGTCGTTGCCGCAGCCGGTGAAGGTGACCTATGAGGCGGGACCGACCGGCTACGGGTTGGCCCGTTTTCTCCGCGGCCGCGGCATCGCGTGCCCGGTGGCGGCGCCATCGAAACTGACCCGACCGGCGGGGAATCGGGTCAAAACCGACGCCAAGGATGCAGAGCAGCTGTGCCGGCTGTTACGTCTCGATGAGATCGTTGAGGTGATCGTGCCCGACACCGATCAGGAGGCGGCACGGGATCTGGTGCGGGCCCGAGAGGATGTCCGCGGTGATTTGATGCGGGCCCGGCATCGAGCATCAAAGCTGCTGCTGCGGCAAGGCATCGTCTATCCCGGCCGCAAAACCTGGACCGCAACACATCAGCGGTGGCTGCAACAGCAACGCTTCGACGCCCCGGCCCGGCAGCTAGCATTCGAGGACGCGGTGGAAGCGGTGCTGTTGACCACCGACCGGCGGGACCGGCTGGACGCTGCGATCGAGGCCATGGCCGCCGACAGCAGCTATACCCCGCTAGTGCGTCGCCTGTGCTGCCTGCGCGGCATCTCCACCTTGACCGGATTCGGGTTGGCGGTGGAGATCGGGGATTGGCACCGGTTCAGCGGCTCCTCGATCGGCGCCTTCTTGGGGCTGGTGCCCACCGAGGACTCTTCGGGAGAATCCAGGTCCCAAGGTTCGATCACCAAGGCCGGCAACGGCCATGCCCGCCGGCTGCTGGTGGAGGCCGCCTGGCACCACCGCAAGAGCTACCGCAGCCCCAGCAGGGATCTGCGGAACCGCTGGCAGCTCGCCCCCGCCCCCGCCAGGGTCCGCGGCCATGAAGGCAACCGGCGGCTGCACTCACGCTGGCAAACCTTCCAGGCCCGCCGCAAAAAGGACACCATCGCCGCTGTCGCCATCGCCCGGGAGCTCGCCGGCTGGGCCTGGTCGCTGGCCGTCATGGACGACTAGCCACCGCTAAACCATGCACACTCTGCGACCGGCAGCAGCGGCGGTGTGGCGCGCCGCGCAGCCTATGCGGCCGTCCCTCCGGCCTCAAGGGTCGCTGACGCGATCGCTGCCGCGACGACCTACGGCCGCCCTTGACCCCGCAGCCTCCACGGCCGTCGGCAGCCCCACATCGGGCAGGTCATCGACCTGCCCGCGGCCTGCGGCGCACCACAGCGCCATCGTCTCCAGGAGCCGCCCCACGAACAAGATCATCAACGATGTCCTTGCCGGCAGGTTGAATCCGGAACCCCGCGCGAGGAACGGGATCCACGCGAGACCTATGAACAACCAGCCATCGCTGGCCACGTTCGCTTTCGTAGACAGTGATGCCCGTTCCAGTCGAACAACCCGTCCTGCGGTAGCCAACCCGCGCATATCAGGCTTGACCGCGCGTCGCTAACACGCCCAACCCGAAGACACCAGCAGCAAGGAAAAAGGGCCGGTCGCCGACACCCAGCCAGGCGGCCGGCCCACCCATGCCCAACTTGACAAAACGAACTACATATCAGGTCTCCGATGCGGCAACGTTGGCCTTGAACAACACCCGGCCGTCGATCGACAGCCAGCGCCCATCGAGGGTCTGCACCTTGTTCGCCACCGCGACATGGGTGTGCAGATCCGGGTCGCCGGCACGGCTGTCGCGGTGGGTGAACGCGGCCGCGACCAGGCCACGCACGTTGACCTGCCGGATCCCTTGGGGCCCGGTCCGGGTGAACAAGGCCTGCTTCTCAATGAACGCCAACGCGTCGTTGACGGCGGCCTGATGGGCCCGTTCGATCGCCGCCGCCACCGCCGGTTCGGCGACCGCCCACAGCGTCGACACCGACTTCACCGGCGAGAACGTCAGGTCGAAACCGGCGACTGTCTGCGCCCGTGGACGTGAGCTTTTCGCGATCTGCCCAGCCAACTCGCGAGCATCAATCGGAGCCCGGCCATGCTCAGCGACAAAGAACTCCCGGGCTACCTGCGTCCGAATCCGCGCCCGGTCAGCCGCCGCGACCGAGGCGTCGACCGGCTCCCCGATCGTCGCATTGAGAGCAGCGATCCGCTTGGCCACCTCGACCCGGAACGGCGTCGCATCGTCGATGATCTTGAACGGTGCCCCCAACCGCATGACGTCCCGGAAGTCTCGTCCAGTGAGGTCGGGGCCGTCCAGCTGCTGCAGCCGCAGCTCGGCCAACGGATGCAACCCGCACCCGAACAAAGCGCGCATCTGCTCCGCCGTCACCGGGTCGCCGACGTCCAGACCGTCGATCCCGTCCATGCCGGAACCGACCCACACCCCGGGCGACTCGCCCCGTTCGGTGTAGTACGAGGCGAGCCCGGTGTGTCCCTTGTCGGTCGCGTCCAAGGCAGCGACCTGCCGGGTCAGATAGTCATAACCGGACCCGGCGGTGAGCTTGTGCAGGCTCATCGTCACACCCCCGAAAGGCAATCTCGGCCGCCTCGGCGGTCAGGCCGACCCGGGGTACCTTCCGTCAGTGGGCCTCTATGTTGCAAGCCCTGTGGGGGACGTATCCCAGATGTGTGAGGTGCTTGGGGGTACGAGTGGGGGTACGTTGCTGAGAGGTGGGTGTGGTCGAACGCCGCAGCGAAGAGCAGAGTTCGAGGCTGGAAGCTTTGCCACGCAGCTTGCCTTCAGGCAGTCAGTCGTGCCTCATTTGCGTCGACCGCACCCACTCCCGCCGGGATCGACCAGGCTGGCCAAGTATGCCGGTCGGGTGCGGCGGCGGCGCCCGTGGCGTCGTGGCGCATGGTGGCGAACACAATGTCGGACAATCGCCGTTTCAAGCAGCGCAGGGCTTCTCGTTTCGTCTTGCCGGCGGCCCGTTTGCGTTCGTAGTAGGCGCGGCCTTCGGTGTCGCCGCGGATCTGGGTGAGCGCGATCGTGTAAAGGGACCGGTTGAGCTGCCGGTTCCCGCCGGGGTTGAACCGGTGCCGGACGGTGCGGCCGGACGAGGCCGACAGCGGCGCGGTGCCGTTCGCGGCAGCGAACGCGTTCCGGTTCGGGTAGCGGCGGATGTCGACGACTTCGGCGATGAAGCGGGCCGCGACCAGCGGGCCGACGCCGTACAGGTCGGTCAACGTGGTGTCGGCGGCGGCGACCAGCCTGGTGATCTGGCGCTTCAGGTCAGCGGCCTCGGCGTCGATGGCGATGACGCGTTCGAGGCGGCGTCGGCACAAGGTGGCGCGGATGTTGGTGTCGTCGCCGATGAGTTCGAGCGCGGCCCGGACCCGGGCGCGGGTGGTCATGATCGGGATCTGGTGCTGGTAGCCGGGTCGCAGACCGCCCAGCTCGGCGTGGGCGCGGTTGACCAGGGCGCCGCGTTCACGAACCAGGTCCTCGCGGTAGTCGAGCAGGGCGCGCAGATCTGCCGCGGCACCGGCGGTGAGCCGGACCGGTGGCAGCTGCTGCTCGCGGGCGGTGATCCGGGCGATCGCTAACGCGTCGACCGGGTCGGTTTTGCCTTTGCCGAGCTGGCCGCGGCGCTCGCGTGAGGTCATCAACGTGGGCACCTCAACCACGGTCGCCGGCCGGTCGGGCTGCCAGCACACAACCAGGTGCACCGCGACCGCGCGGCCGAAACTGCCTGAGCCTTCGATCCCCACTCGCTGGACGCGGTGGGTGTTGAACATGTCGACGAGCTGGGCGAAACCACGCTCGGTGTTGGGCACGTCGCCGCCGGCAACAAGCCGGCCGGCCTCGTCAACGACCGCGACGGCGAGGGTATCTTTGTGGGTGTCTATTCCGGCGATCACGAGGGTCACCTCCTGTTCGGTATGACCGCTGGGCCGGCGACGCGCAAGCACTCTGGGGCGGCCATACTTGCTGTCGCGCTTTGCCCCAAGCCTCTATCGGGCGTCGTCGCCGACCATCACCGCCACCGGGAGGCAGCCACTGTTCAGAGCCTCACCACAGCTGGCGGGCAGCATCAGGTTGAGCCTTCCCGATGACGTCGCGGGCTCCCGCACATCGCAAGAGCAAGCCGAGCATCTCAGAGTGCACCAGGTGTGTCGGCCATGACGTTGCGGAGAGCTGAGGGAGGTACGTCTCGTGAAATGTGTTGGAGGTCGTGACCGCTCAACCGGCGCGAAATGGCGTAGGGAGTGCGAGTCTTCGTCGATGGAGGAAGTGGTGGTTGTGGGCAAGCAGACGGTGAGGCAGGCAGCGAGGCGGGCGGCGTCCCAGGTGCAGGCAAGGTATCGGCGTGAGCGAGTCGAACGTGACCGGCGGCTCGAGAGATTGGCGGTCGAGGTGCTGACCGCGTTAGGAGAACGAGACGCGATGATCGCCGCGACCGAACAACGTGCAGGTGCTGCTCTTCAAGCGATGATCATCGACGAACACCTGACGGTGTCCGAGGCGGTGCAGTGGTGTGCCGGAGCAATCAGCCATCGCGAAGCAGCCCGGCTTCGCCAATTAGCCGGTCCGGCTGAGAACAGGCCGGTGAATCACAGCACCCTGACTGCCGACGCTCGGCGACACGACAGGGAAGGTGAGTTCCATTGACGCCATCGACTCGTGGCGAGCTGGAGTTCAACGGCCGGGCGAGTAGCGCATCCCCCAAAGCGGGAAGTACCGTGCGGGCAGCAGGACCGCGAAGATCGCGATGTTCGACATCAAGATCGAATGCATGCGTTTCGCGCGAAGGTCAGCCGCGAAGGGCGCCGGCAAAGCTGGCTGGCGTCATGTAAACGAGTCGGCGGTGACAGCGGCGAGTTTCTATGGCCGACCAAACAGCGGTCCGCTCGTAGAAGGAGGTCGGTCGGGCACGAGCGTTGGCTTCGGGACGCGGCAGCGTTGTTGATCACACTGAGTCAGGGAGCAACCATGCAGCATCGCAACAGGCGTCTGTATGACGCGTGATCAACTCAGACTCGTTCTGCAACCCGACGATCAACTTGTCAAGATCAAGACCGTGACCGCGATCGATGATCATAGCGATGGTGAGGATCCCGGCGTAGAACAAGACCTTCAAAGCAGACAGGTGTATTTCCGCACTCATCCACTGCGACCGCAACCCCACTCATCGAGTGCGCTGGCCGCGCTGCTAGTGCGCCGGATTGGGCGCATATGCTGACCCGGTTGCTCAACTCGGGGGAGAGAATCATGAATCGGCTCTTCATCGCCGTACTGACAACGCTGCTGGTCGCGCTGGCGGGCTGTTCTGGCGACTCAGCATCCGGCCCAACCCCGATACCGAGCAGCGAGCCACCTGCCGCGGCAACTCCTGCCACCGTGGGCCCGAGCACTTCACCGATTCCGGCAGTCCCGATAAATGAGTGTTTAAGCGGGCGCTACCGGCTTGTCCGGTTCGCCGGGGTAGGGGAGCGCGGTAGCTACGGCACTGGCGAGGGTGGAGACGTCACTGTGACGTTCAACAACGGGTCTTATCTGCTAAGTGGTGAAGGCAAGGAACCCATCAAGCTCAGCTTGCCTGGTCCGACCGCTGGTCTGCTGGTGGACGGGACTATCAGCGGCAATTATCAAGTGCAAGGCGACAGAGCAACCTTTACGGTTTCGGAGAGCAGCGGCACGGCCACGCTCACCTTCGTCCGGCTGAAAAAATCGTTACCAATGTCACAGTTCGGCGATGTACTCGCTTCTGACGCGGCGGCTGGCGTGGTCTGCGCGAACAACGGGCTAACCGTGACACTGCAATACATACGCCTGGAGTTCAGCAAGCTCTGATCCGCAGGCGGCCCGATCTGTCAGCTGCCCGCTTTAAGAATCGACTTGGCGCGGACGAGGCCGCGAGCCTGCTGCCTCGCTGCGCACGGCTGGATGGCTCGGTCGTGAGCGGGCCACACGGCTGGACCCGACTTGGGCCACGGCTTGACGCCCAAGAGGTCGAACCGGTTCTGGACTAGGTAGTTCGTCGTTGGGCGGGTCAGGAATTGCGCACTAATGTCGGGTCGGTAAGGGTTGCCGTGTGGCCTATGTGGGGACTGTGCGGACCGCGTCGGGGGCTATCGCTGTCCAGGTTGTGTCGAAGTCCTCGCGAGGGTCCAGCGATATCGAGCATCTTGGTTCAGCCCACACCGACGCCGAGGTGGAGCTGCTGAAAGCAGTCGGGCGCAGCGGATCGCCGCTGGCCAGGACCCGCTGCCGCTCGATGTCGCCGCCGCGCAGGAGCCGGCACGTTGGAGATCACCTCGTCGCGGATGGGCAGGCTGGCGGATGCGATCGCCGCGGTGTAACGCCAACTCGGTCTAGACAAAGCGTGCGGCAAGGATGCGGTGTTCGAGCAGTTGGTGACGGCGCGGATCAACGAACCGACCAGCAAAACAAGACGCGGCTCGGGTGCTGGCCGAAGCCGGGGTGCCCTACCCGACGACATCAGCGAAGCACTCACCGCCATCCACGAGCGAGCGCACTAATTTGGCCCAAAGTCGGTAGTAGACCCTTCCCAACGCTTATGAGGCAACCCTGCGAGCTGCGTATCTGACACTGTGTCTGATTGCCACGGGTCGCGCGGTTCCGGGCTGCTGCGTTCCGGCCGCAGGTATAGAGCGGGACGATTATCTATTGCGACTGCTGGTCGGCATCGTGGCTATCGGACGAGTCGAGGCGACGCTGACCGCGGAGCCGGCCGACTGCTCAACTAGCGCCATATCATTCGTCGGCAGCAGCGACCTGCGGGTCGCAGGCAGAATCTCGATCTTGTTGCGGAGCGCAAACCGCTACTCGAGGATGACGAATTGGCCTGGTTCCAGCGGCACGGCGACGTAAGTATCTCCGCTGGCGGAAGCCGCCACGGTCACCGTTCCAGCGTTGCCGTAGAGATAGCTCATCTGGTCGCCCGCGGCATGGAACGCCGCGTCAACAATTACCCGGTCGTTCCTCTGTGCTGTGGAGACATTATATGCCACAAGCACCTCTCTGCCATAGAGAAGCCGGGAGAAGGCGAGGGTGTAGGCGGTTCCGTAAGGGAAGCCGAAGTTGATTCCATCGCCGGAGATCTGCCGAAAGTACATGCGCCCAAACCGCAATACCGAATTTGATCTGACGACTGCCGCGATTGCAGCGATCTCGGTGTAGATCTCGCATTTCGTATTAAGGCGGTTCTTGCCTCCCGGGCCGGCGTCGAACATGGCCTCGCGCATCGCGTTATCTCCGCCATGACCCTCGAAACCTTGCTCGGTCCCGTAGTAGATGCACGGGGTGCCAAGTGAACACAGCAGATAGCCGATGATGGCAATGATCTGGCCGGTGGGCGCCTGCCATCCGATCCGGCCAGGTTGCCAAAAGCGGTCATGGTTGTCGCCAAAGGTCACCAGGTAGCGACCCATTTCTCCGCGGTTGAGAGCGCGATTGCGTTGCGCCTCGAGACGATTAAAGAGCGTCTCCGGCCCAGCAAATCCTTTAATGACATCTCGGAGCGGCTCGCGACCAGGGCCTGCTCCCTGGGCGAGCCTGAAGTCAAGCAGCGAGTCGATACCGAAAAAGACTGTTCCTGGATTCAATTTGGAGGTATTTGGTCCGATGTAGCGGTCGTAAAGCTCATCGTCCGGGCTCGCCGCTTCGCCGAATAAGAAAAATCCACGCTTGCCCAATGAGTACGCGTACTCTCGCACCATGGAGCAGAACCTGGAACAGGCCAGCTCGCCCATGTGCTTCACCGCGTCGACCCGGAAGCCATCAATGTCGGTTTCCCGGATCCAATAGCAATACGCGGCGATGAGGATGTTGATCAATTCCGAACCTGGCGCGTCATCATCGTTGGCATAGTCTTTCAGCGACACTATGTCGCCGTGTTGATTCTGAGGATAGATATCCCAGCCGTTGCCAACGATCCGACCACGGCGATGATAGAGATCCGGATTCTGCAGCTCCTTAGGGATGGGACGATCGGCGCGTCGCCACCCGCCTAGATCAAAACGCTGATCATCGGTGTAGTCATAATCGACATCGCCGGGATAATACCAATTGTCCCCGGAATGATTGATGACGACGTCAAGGATGATCCGCATGGGAGTCGGACGGTGGTGGGCGGCCTCGACTAGATCAACCAAATCTTGCCTGGTACCGAAATGCGGGTCGATATTCAAGTAATTGTTAATGTTGTAGCCGTGGTAAGCGCCGGGATTGTTCTCCAGAACAGGCGATAGCCAAATCGCCGTACAGCCCAATCCTTGAATGTAGTCAAGGTGATCGGTCACTCCCCGGAGAGTGCCACCGTAGAAGTCCTCGGGCGTCGCAAAGCCCAGAGATCTGTTTGAGCCCTCAATTGAATCTCGGACAACACCGTCGTGAAATCGGTCCACCAGCAGAAAATAGATAAACTCCTCACGCCACTCCCGGTCGGAGCTGAAATACTTCTTCCCTGGCAGCGGCCGCAAATCGATGTCGTCGATAGAGCTATGGTTGACCATAAGAGCCTCACAGGTTTATTAGAAGATCGGACAGCGGCCCCCGAGCCATTTCCCCTGAAGCTCTAATTCAATCGTCGAGTGGTGTTGGCATGCAAGACCCGGGCTGAGCGTGCTTGACCGCTGCCGCGGCCTGCAGCCCGAGTTCCTCGATCGAAACGCGCCTCATCTCGATCTTTCTGTATCGGACCGTAGAACGCCGCCTGCCCGGTTATGCGAAGCCTGAGTGGCGGAACCGGCTGTCCGGGGCGTGCGCGGCCGCTGCCCAGATCGGCCCTTCGGCGTTGGTGTTGTACGACGTGGCGACGCTGTGGTTCGACACCGACACCGGCGATGGGTTCCGGGAGCCCGGGTTGTCCAAGGAACGCCGCCTGGACCCGCAGATCACCGTCGGGCTGCTCACCGACGCCACCGGGATGCCGTTGATGATCGACGCGTTCGAGGGCAACCGGGCCGAGACCAAGACGATGATCCCGCTGGTGCAGCGGTTCGTGGCCGCACGCGGGATCGCCGGGGTAACCGTGATCGCCGACGCGGGCATGATGAGCGAGGCCAACCTGGCCGAGGTCGAGGACGCCGGCTGGAGCTTCGTGATCGGCGGGAAGCTGCCCGAGGTGCCTTATGCGATCAATCAGTGGCGGCAGGCGAACCCGGACGCCGAGCCGGCCGACGGGATGACGCTGACCCAGCCGGTGATGATGGGCTCGAAGGCCAATCAGCGGCGCCGCACGACGATCTACCAGTACAAGGCCGACCGGGCCCGGCGCACCCTGCACGGCATCGACCAACAGGTTGCCAAGGCCGAGAAGGCCGTCGCCGGGCAAGCGGCGATCAAACGTAACCGGTTCGTCACCCTGACCGGCGGCACTCATGCGGTCAACCGCGATCTCGAAACGAAAGCCCGTACGCTGGCCGGCTGGAAGCCCTACATCACCAATATCCTCGACGCCGAACCGTCCTGGGTGATCGGCGCCTACCACCAGCTGTGGCGCATCGAGCACGCCTTCCGAATGTCCAAGCACGACCTGCGGGCCAGGCCGGTCTACACCACAAACGCGAATCCATCGACGCCCACCTCGCCGTGATGTTCGCTGCGCTGGCCATCTCCCACCGCATTGAGACCCAGACCGGTTGGACGATCAAGAAATTCGTCCGGGCGTACGCCGCTACCGCACCATCAAGATCAACACCGGCAGCCACACCGTGACCGCCGAAGACCCGTTGCCCGACGAGGTCCGCCAAGCACTGGCCGCCATCCACAGGGTGCGCACTAGTTTGGCCCAAGTCGGGTGACACTGCAATACATACGCCTGGAGTTCAGCAAGCTCTGATCCGCAGGCGGTCCGATCTGTCAGCTGCCCGTTTAGGAATCGACTTGGCGGCGGACGAGCCCGCGAGCCTGCTGCCTCGCCGCGCACGGCAGGATGGGACGACACCGATCGGAGAGAGCCGGCAGAGCTACTCGCATGCGCAGAGCTGTTGTTGCGCCGGATCTGTGTTGTTGTGCACCGTCCCGGTAAAGCCGTATGACACCGCCAAAATTAAACTTTGCCCAATGTGCAGACACAGGCATGGCTGGGGAAGCTCCTGTATCTAACGGCTTTACCTCCCTGGCTTACCGCCTGCCGCTGAACCACCATCCTCGGGGAAGCGCTGGCTATGCGCCGGGAGCATTGTGAATACTACAAGGATATGGCACAGATAGCACTCAAAGAGGCAGAGGCCCAGTTGTATGTATTGGACGAACTTTAAGGACTTAAGCAGCCGCTATGCGCGCCAAACGATATCGACCAGATCGGGTGAGAACCGCATCCGCTTGCCGTTCACCAAGTAGAACGGTTTTGCGCGGCCCGGATTGACGACGATCCTTCTAATGACCAGCTGCAGCAAGCTCCGTTTCCACTCCATAGAGTCGCCAGCCTCCCATGCCTGTCGGATTGTCTGACCCGCTGGAAGTAGTGCTGTGACGGCTTCTGACGCGTTCAGCCGGCGGATTTCTTGTTCGATGCGGCCTAGCTCGGCTTCAGCTGTTTGCTTGGCCCTGGCAAGCTCCAGGCGCGTGAGCAGGCCGCGCGCATAGTCGTCAACAAAACCGGTGATGCGCTTGGTGAGCAGGTCGCGCATCTGGAGCAACTTTCTGAAATCTCCGTTCTTTTGGAAAGTACTCGCCAACAACTCGCTAAGTTCTGGCGAGTCCAGCCGGTAAATCAAGCACTCAGCTACCCAATGTTCTAACGCGTCAGCATTACGCCTCAGCCCGTTGCAGCCGGAAGGAGCGAGTTGGTCGGTGCGCTTCATGCACATGTAAACCCGACGGGGTGTCCTGTCCTTTGTGTCGTACATACGGCTGCCAGATAGGGGCCAGCCACATCGGCCGCAGAAGACAAGCCCGGTCAGTAAGTATTTACGGGCTTTGGGACCGTCTTGCTCGTAGCCGTTGCGGTCGTGGCGTAGGCGGAGCGTCAGTTGCAAGCGCTCCCACGTCTCTGCGTCAAACACCGGCGCCCAGACAGCCGGGTACTCGGCACCGTTGTGCTCACGGATGCCGGCATACCTCTTCTTATGGAGCAGATTGCGGACCGTAAGGGGATAGAAGATCTTGCCTGTGGTGGTGCGGTAGCCCTGGGCGTTGGCCCAGAACGCGACTTCCTTGAATGAGTGGCCGGCTATGACGCGGCGCGCCATCTCACTAATTACGGTGGCTTCTGACTCATTAAGCGTCACCAGATCCGCCTCGTACCCGTACGCGCGCTTGCTGCCGTGCGGCTTGCCGGCTTGGGCCTTCTGGATAGCGGCCCTGCGCTGCCGAGCGGACTTGCGTTCGACTTCCGCGCGGGCAACCGAGGCCATGATGCGGCCGACCATCCGGCCCATGTCGGTATCGAGGCTGATGTCACCGCTCACAGTGACGAGCCGGACGCCAGTTGTCTCCACGAGCTCTATGACCCGTTCCAGGTCTGTCATCTTCCTCAGTAGCCGGTCAACGTGCCAGACGATCACTGCGTCAATCTGCCGCGATTGCATGAGCTGCAGCAGCTGCTCGAAGCCTGGGCGCGATCCGATGGTGGCGCTGGTGTTGTTCTCGACGATTTCCTGCACAACTGTCCACCCGCGCTGGTGGGCGAGCTTGCGGCAGTCTTCACGCTGCCGCTCTATGCCGAGGCCGTCACCCGACTTGTCGGTGCTGATTCGCAGGTAAAGGCAAGTGCGCATTGTGGGCCCTAGCCGCAACAAACAGCTGGGCGATCTCCAGCAAGGTCTGGCGGTCTGACACGGTTACCGGTACGCCGGACGCGGCCGCTGACTGCTTCACATACGCCGCCATATCCACAGACACCAGCCAACACACACCTGACTAGGTGCGATAGGCGGATAACGGTGAGGCTTGAGGGCATTTACCGGGAGGATCAGGAGGCGACAGGTACCGGTAGGTAGCCAAGCACCGGGCTGATCACAGCCGTCGAGCGGTTCGATCATGCGCGGGGAAACAGGTTCTCCACCTACGCCCTGTTCTGGATCCGTGCCTTCGTGGGCGCGGCTACCGCCAAACATCTGGGAGCCATGAACCTGCCGACCAGCCGGGCCGAGCAGTTGCGCGCCGCGCACGGGCTGGAGGCTGAGCTCACCCAGAGCCTTGGCCGGGCTCCGACGCTGCGTGAGATGGCTGACGCGCTTGGCCGCAGTGAGGATTGGACAGCCGGCCTACTTTCACACCAGCGGCCTCGGTCGCTGGAACTTGTGGAGGGCACGATCCTGGAGCGCCTGCAGGCCCGGGACGAGTTGGAAGCCGTAATCGCCGAGCCGCTGCCGGCGCGGGAGCTGCTTCTCCGGCTGGACGACCTTGACCGTCGCGTCCTGGAGCTTCGACTCGGCTTTGCCGACGGTGAGCCGAGGTCATTCGCCCACACAGCGCGGGCGCTTGACATATCGGTGACGCGAGTCCGGCGCATCGAGGCGCGGGCGCTGGAGAGGTTGCGCGGGTTCTGTCCGCAACAGGCCTCAGCTCAGCTCTGAGCCCGTCGGGGCGTTTGGCCGAGGAGAATGGCCGCGTGGGGAACATTCCGGCTCGTTCGGCCTGGTGGTCGCGGAGCCGCGGCCTACCCAAAGCGATCTATGACTCATGGAGGTCCGCGCTCGCGACTCAGCCGGGCCGACCCGCCCGCATCCTCGCCTGGGCAACGACCCCGACGGGGTTTTGCATCGCAGGCCCGGCCTCCTTGTCGTACGGAGACGACGAGGGTTGGAAGCACGTCGGCTGGCACGAGATCGAGCGAGGCGCATGGAACGCTGAGCTACGCAAGCTGACCTGGGCCCTTCATGCCGCGCCCGGCAAGCCATCCCCCCACGGCTCGCTCCAACTGGTCGAGCCGGGACGGTTGCCCGAGCTGTTCCGGGAGCGGATTGTGGCGACGATCGCCATCGAAAAGTTCATTCCGTTGGCGGGGGAGCGCGGCGTTACGATCACCGCTCGACGTGATCTTGGTGGTACCGGTGGCGTCGCCTGGCACAGCACGCTCACGCGCGGGCTGAGCTGGCAGACCGCTGGCGTCCGGGCCGCTGTTGATCAAGCTATGGAGCAGGTGAGAACGGAATACGACGTAGGCTGACGTGGCTGCTAAGGTACGTAGCCGCGTGGTTGTCAGTCCCCTGTAGCTCAATTGGCAGAGCATTCGGCTGTTAACCGAAGGGTTGTTGGTTCGAGTCCAACCGGGGGAGCTTGACTAGGGATTTTATCATCTTGAGATTGGCCTGCCCCCCGTTTACCCCCCTTTTTGATCGATCTGGGCGGGTCAAAGGGCGTGATGTCGCATTTAGCGCGTAAAGCGCATTCCCGGCGTGTCTTATCCGAGTGGCTCGCCAGCTGATTTCGAGGGCATTACCAGCCACCACTTCAGAAGACGGCTGCCACTTTGATGGACGAAGCAGGGCTATATGCGCGATCGACTGTCGACCAACATGGGCATGCAGGACGTCGCTGGATCCGGAGATTGATAAGGGCTGCTGGAAGCGGGCGACCGGGGCAGCCGAGGTGCTCGAAGATCTTTTCCAGCCTGAGCGGTTGGGCTCAGCGGTGCGCAGGGACTGTATGCGGACTGATCTGCGTCTCGTGCTAGCGCTTATCGACCTGTTGCTCCAGCCACGCTTCGACGGCCTCCCGGCGGTACCGCACATGACGGCCAACCCTGTAGCCGACTGGACCGTCGCCCTTGTACCGCCAGCGGTACAAGGTGTGAACAGGGATGCCCAACATCTCCGAGACATCCGTGAGCGACATCAGCCTGTCACCGGCCTGGGGTGTCATGATCATCCTCTTTCTGTACCTAGCGCATCGAAGCTGGTCCTTGTGTCACCTAAGTCGGAATTCGGTAGTGGGCGATCCTCACACGCAGGACACATGGGTCTCACCTATCGATCCCGCTCTGCCGCCCGGACGATCGGTGTCAACGAGTTCGACACCGCGCCCGTGATGCAGCAGTTCGTGGATAACGACCGACCGATTCCTGTGACTGTCGTCACCTGGCCCCAAGGCCGCGCGGATTCGCAGGCGGTCTTCTAGGCACGTCGAGCTCTTATGCGCGCAACTGCTCGGGGCCCGGCGAGTGTTGATCGCCCAAATCGCTAGAGCTGACACTGAAGCTCACAAGCGGGGTCCGGGCGGGGCACTCCGACGAACAGGGCGTGTTGGAGGCTTACGATGTCGATCTTCGCCCTGGTGATCTGGAGAGGGTCCACCAGCCTGGCGTTTCCCTGCATCTGGGCCCGGGCGGTGGCTGCACAGGGCAACGTTTCGGTCGAGGTTCTGTTGCCAAAGAGCAGAGGCCGCTTGTAGCTGGCCTGCTCCGGTCGGTCTGCGGTCTTGGGGGTCGACGCCGACGGAGGCACGCCAGACGGCGACTTCACCGATGAGGCTGGTGCTCGGGTGGCCGCCTAGCGGTACCCATACCGGCTGTTC
>CAWILN010000008.1:0-466389 GCA_963836855.1 uncultured Actinomycetota bacterium
GACCCGCCGCGGAGAACACCAACCCGTCCACGACCCGATCGAGCATCGGGTCGAGAAACGCTCCGAACCGGCTCCCGCGGTGCGCGACCCGGGCGATCTCACCATCGGCGCCGTCGAGGATGCTCGCCAACTGCACCGCCAGCGCAGCGACCAACACCCAGCCCGCCAGGATCGCGGCCGCTGCGCTCAACGCAACAACGGCGGCGAGCATGGTGACCGTGTCCGGACGCAACCCTGGCGCGACCGACAGCAGCAGCGGTGTGATCACCCGGCCCGACATGACCCGGTTGACCTTGGCCACTGCCCCGTCACGCTCCTTGCCGCCACCTGCGAGCAGCCACCGCGACGCCATTCGCAGATCCCTGCGGGTGTCCACGTCCACCCAACGGGCGCCGGTCACGTCACAGCGCTCCAACCGACCCTGATCCGCGAGGCGGTGCATCCCCGCCGACAACGACGTCTCACCCGCGGCGACCGCGTCACGCAACGCATCGAACACCCCGCCGGTGCACAAGAACGCGCCCGTGTCGAATGCGTCGAACGAGGAGATCCCCTTGCCGATGTCACGGACCAGCCGGCCTTCGGTACGCACTCGGGTCACGTCGTCGAGATCGACACCACCTGCGGCGGCAACCGAGTAGTCGACTGCAAGTACCGCACCATCCGACGGCATCTCCGAACCCACCAGCGACCACAGGATCGACCGGTCGAGCACGTGGTCGGCCATGACGAGCAAGAACGGCGCGCCCCCCAGTGCTTCTTCGGCAGCCAACACCGACAGCCCGTTGCCTTCGTCGAACCGAGCGTTGCGCACGCATCGCACCGAGACACCGAGCCGCACCGACAACCCAGCGCAAAACCGCTCGATCTCCTCGGCCCGATACCCCACCACCACGACCGCCTCATCGACTCCCACGTCGACTAGGTTCCGCACGGCACGCTCCAACAGGGCGACACCGGCCACCGAGACGAGTGGCTTGATCCGCCCCCGCGGCGTCCGCAGACGAGATCCCTTCCCACTAGCGAGCACGAGCCCACGCACGACCTCCCCCTTCCGGGACAGGCGGCGGCCACCGAGCCGGTAAGTAGGAGTGCAGGACCACCGCAACCGAGCGGAACACCGAAAACATACCGAAGGCGAACACCAGATGGACAACGCCTGAACGACAGCTGAATCCACCCCGCGTCCGGGCCGCCCGCCACACCGCACACGTCATCGTGGAGCGGAGGCCAGCCCGACCGTTATCGGCCAGCCAGGCTGCGGGCAGGGTCAACGCCACGGGACCCTGCGGGAGGACCCCGCGATGGTGGTTCGTCCCGAGAATCGGTTCAAGCCGGGCGGGCCTCGGGGCTCACGCTGAGCGGGCGGGGCTGAGGACGAAGGTGCGGGCGAGGTGGTTCCACCGGCAGTCCGGGCCACACCTCGAATAAGTAGGCCGCATAGTCGCCGGATCGCTTGGCGATCGCGCAGCTCGGCCTTGGTGGTGATACAACGTCCGTGCGCCGGGCTCCGAGCACTCGCGCGCGGCACGGACCAACTCGGGGTCGGCGTCGCGCATCTCGTGCTGCGCGAGCCGCCCCTTGCGGTACTCCTGATGAGCGCTCGGCAGAGCGGGCATCGGCGCACGCCGACGACATACCCACGTTGCCCCGACGTCGGCCTCACGTCGACGTGGTGGCTTCCGATAGTTGCGGCTCGATATATCGAACCGATACTCTTAACCCTCGTGATCGAGATGGCGATCCTCGGGGTCCTCAAGGAGCACGAGGCGCACGGCTATGAACTGAAGAAGCAGATGGCCGAGCTCGCCGGCGGGTCCGGCGGCGTCTCATTCGGCTCCCTCTATCCCGCGCTCAACCGGCTCGAGCTGGCCGGCGCCGTCCGCATGATTGATCACGCCCGGCCCCGGCTCGTCGGCCCGATGACCGGCGCCATCAGCGGTGAGCTGGCGGCCCTGCGCCACCAGCGCAAATCGGCGACGAGCGAGCCGAAGTCCGACCGCCGCAATAAGAAGCGCAACCGCAAGGTCTACGGCATCACCGACAAGGGCGAGACCCGCCTGCGCGAGCTGCTCGTCAACGCTGACCCCGCCGACGACCGTGCCTTTCACGTGCAGGTAGCGTTCTGCCGCTTCCTGGAACCAGTCGCCCGGCTCGGCCTCTTCGAGCGGCGGCGGGCCCACCTGACCACCGAGCTGGCCAAGCGCCGTCGGCCCTCGGACACTCCGACCACCGACGCGTACATCCGCTCTCTCAAGGAACGCGACATCAGAACCCTGATCGACGACCTCGGCTGGCTCGATGAACTCACGCGCATCACCCAAGAGCAACTCGTCCCGGTCGTCCCCCAACCGGATCGTCACCGCCACAGGAGGCACGCATCCATGAGCAAAATCCGCTTGGCGATCGCCGGGGTCGGCAACTGCGCCAACTCCCTCATCCAAGGGCTCGAGTACTACAAGGACGCCGACCCGTCTGACGAGGTGCCCGGCCTCATGCACGTGGTGCTCGGCGGCTACCACATCCGCGACATCGAGCTCGTGGCCGCGTTCGACGTCGACGCCGAGAAGGTCGGCCTCGACGTCGGCAAGGCCATCTGGGCCAGCGAGAACAACACGGTGAAGTTCGCGGAGGTCGGCGAGCTCGGCGTGACCGTCATGCGCGGCCCGACGCTCGACGGCTTCGGCGAGTTCTACCGCGAGACCTGCGAGGAGTCGCCGGCGGCGCCGGTCGACGTCGCGCAGGTCCTGCGCGACACCCGCACCGACGTCCTCGTGTCCTACCTCCCGGTCGGCTCCGAGGAGGCGCAGCGCTACTACGCGCAGGCCTGCCTCGAGTCGAAGACCGCGTTCGTCAACGCCATCCCGGTGTTCATCGCGAGCGAGCCCGAGTGGGCTGCGAAGTTCGAGGAGGCCGGTGTGCCGATCGTCGGCGACGACATCAAAAGCCAGGTGGGCGCAACCATCACGCACCGCATGCTCGCCCGCCTGTTCGAGGATCGCGGCGTCGCGATCGACCGCACGTACCAGCTGAACTTCGGCGGCAACATGGACTTCAAGAACATGCTCGAGCGGAAGCGCCTGAAGTCCAAGAAGATCTCGAAGACGCAATCGGTCACCAGCCAGATCGACCAGGGCATCTCCGACGACGACGTCCACATCGGCCCGAGCGACCATGTGCCGTGGCTCGACGACCGCAAGTGGGCCTACATCCGCGTCGAGGGCCGCAACTTCGGCGATGTGCCCCTCAACGTCGAGCTCAAGCTCGAGGTGTGGGACTCCCCCAACTCGGCCGGCGTGATCATCGACGCCCTCCGCTGCTGCAAGGTCGCCCAGGACCGCGGCATCGGCGGCCCGTTGCTCGGCCCGTCCGCGTACTTCATGAAGAGCCCGCCCATCCAGTACCGCGACGAGGAAGCGCGCGAGCTGGTCGACGAGTTCGCCCGGTGATGTAGACAGGGGCGATGCGCTTCGCCCTCTGGCCCAACCTGACCCAAGCCGTGGGCCGACGCTCTGGCGCTCCACCACTCAACACGACGGTGCCCGCCATCTGCGAGCCGCGGATGCACCGGCTGCCCTCGCCGGCCGGTCCCGATCCCCGCCCCTTCTCCGCCACGTTCCCCGCCGAGGCGACCCTGCCGCACCACGTCGTGAGCTATGGGCCCGACATCCCGAACGAGCGCGCCTACCGCCTGCTCGGCAACGTCGAGGGCAAGCGGGTGCTCGAGCTCGGTTGCGGCGGCGAGCAGGCCTCGATCGCACTCGCCCACCAGGGCCGCTGATCGTATGACGCTGATGAGTTGACCGCAGATCACGTACAGGTATCTATCGGGGCCGTTTCTTGGTCAGGTGGATTGTGCATTGGTGGTCCCGCCGTGCTTGTTGCAGGCATGGAGACAGTCGTTCTCACGACTCACGTGAGCGTGGTCAGCGCTCCGCAGCCTCGCTCTAGCTCGGGACCTGCAACTCCTCGAGCGCCAAAGTGCTGGGCGCAAGGTTCGAGTAGAGACAATAAACTCACCAAATTAGAAACTTTCTTCTATTAAGCCAAAAGGGCTATGGGCTCACTGACTCTCGACACCAACTAGCACAACGGACTTACTGGCAAAGTTGCGAGTTGAGTTGGGAGGGTTCGACATAGTCGTGGGAATCATTAACGACCAGGAAGATCACCCAAACGTTCACTGAGCTCACGTAGGGCAACTTTCGGAAATGCGTATTGGGCCTGGCGCGCCAAGCACGGAGAGCGAGAAATACAAGCAGGCAAAGTTGCAAACGTATTGATCGGTATTGGCGCGATATTCATTGGAATTGCCCACATGATGAAGGGGCTTGTAATCAACTTTTGAACTTTCTGCGCCTGCTGCCAACGTCATGCTACTTTGACAGGAGGTGAGGGGCATTGTCTGCCTCCACTATTCGTAAGGAACCGGTGACCGAACAGCCCCGCCGCGGACCCAAGCCACTCCTCGCGGAGAAGGGGAAGGGCAACGGCGAGATCACCTTGCTGTGGTTCTTCATCGTCGGACCCATGGTGGCCCTGGCCGCCGCCGTCCCGGTCTTTTGGGGCTGGGGCCTCGGTTGGCACGACATGGTCTTGGGCGCGGTGTTCTACGTTATCGCCGGACTCGGCGTCACGGCGGGCTTCCACCGCTACTTCACCCATAGGGCCTACAGGGCCAAGCGATGGCTCGAGATCACCATGGCAGTGGCGGCCTGTTTGTCTCTCGAGATGTCGCCCATCGGCTGGGTAGCCGAGCACCGCCGGCACCACCAGTTCAGCGATGAGGAGAACGATCCTCATTCGCCCTGGCGGTTCGGCCACACCAAGCGGGCCCTGACCAAGGGCTTCGTCTACTCCCACATGGGCTGGCTGTTCAACAAAGAGCGGACCAACCCGGAGCGTTTCGCCCCGGACCTGCTCAAGGACCCGGCTATGGTCCGGCTCGATAAGCAATACGGCTACATCGTTGCGTCGAGCTTCCTGCTACCCACCTTGATCGGCGGGTTGTGGTCCTGGAGCTGGCAAGGCGCCGTTACCGCCTTGTTCTGGGCGGGACTTGTGCGCGTTTCGCTCGTGCACCATGTGACGTTCTCGATCAACTCGATCTGCCACATGGTGGGCGACCGACCGTTCGACTCGGGCGACAAGGCCGCCAACTTCTGGCCTTTGGCCATCCTTAGCTTCGGCGAGTCGTGGCACAACTCACACCACACCGACCCGAGCTGCGCTCGTCACGGCGTTCTGAAGGGACAAATCGACATCACCGCGAGGTTGATCTGGATCTTCGAGAAGCTGGGCTGGGCGTGGAACGTCAAATGGCCCCGGATGGACAAGTTCGAATCCAAGCGTCTGGCATCCGCCTAGACCATTCTCTACTAAGCCGGTGAGCGAAGGGGAGGCTATATGCCCCTTCGCTCACCCCGAGCTCTTTGAGCCTATTTTTTGCCGCTGGAGTAACGCGGCGACGGTTGTGCGATGGGTGATCATCCAGTTCGCCGAACGCATCGGCCGGGCCGGTTTCGGAGCGTGCATCTCCTGACGGGCCCGCCCTAATGGTGGGCGAGAAGCCCAGGCCCCAAGGTCAGACGCTCGGTAGGTTTAGCGCAGGTCTTGCATGCCCTCATGGAGGGCCCGTCCGCCGGCCGTAGGCCCGAAGTGGGGTGATCAACGGCGCTGGCGGCGGGCAACAATGAGGGGTATGGACCGGGAGCGGTGGTCAACGGGTTACTAGCGGGTGCGCTGAGGTTTGACGCGCTCGGTTCAGAGGTTGATGCAGCGGCACGAGTCGAAGGAGAATCGATTACGGCCGAGACGAAGCTCGGCAGAGTCGGGACCACCGGGCACTGATCGTCCCCTGCGCAGGTCGTCGTTTCCTCGGCATCACGTATGCGCTCGCGCTCGCCATCGGGCTCGCGCTGCCGCAATGCCGGCATTGCGCCGCTGATTCTGTGTGTTCGCCGGCATCGCAGGAAGAAGGAGCTAGGCCGGGCTCCCAGAGCGGGAAGTTGAATCGGCAGGGTTAGAGGGCGCGGCGTTGAGCGATCAGGGGGCACAGGAAGGGGTCCTTGCCGCGTAGTCCGACGGTGTTGAGGTAGCCGATGACGATGCAGAAATGCGCGACCGCCAGACCGACGTGGTCTACGATCCAATAGCCGCCAAGTACCTCTTGGGGCAAGGATCACGGGCGTCAGCGCAAGACTGCCAAAGCGTGGTGCGGGTGTAGGGGACACCTTGGGCGGCGCAGTAGGCGGCGACGAGCGGCTGCGCTTTATGTAGTTGGGGTCGCGCCATGGAGGGGAACAGGTGGTGCTCGATCTGGTAGTTCAGCCCACCCATGAACACCGAGATCCGCGGTCCGCCGCTGATGTTGCGGCTCATCACGACCTGGCGACGTCCAGTTTCAATTTGGGCGAGACCAGCGGCACGCCGATGTGGTTGGGCGCGAATGACGAGCCCATGTCGTGCACCGACTTCAAAGTACGTGTGCAATAGAGCGATACGAAAGGAGAATTGACCGAGATGGCGCCGCCTTGCAGCGCTTCGCTACCGACACCACGTGTAACGACACTCGGCACGAACCCCACGAGCTACTCAGCTCGGTGGATAAGGCTTTGGCCATTGCAGCTATCTGGGAGCGAAATACCGGCGCATCGCCAGCCGCCGCGGCCCGTCCAAAGCCGTCGTTTGCCATCGAGCTGGCCATGCTGGTCATCATCTGGCAAATGAGCAGGACCGGAGCTTTCTGCGAAGACCCCGGCCCCGACTACTACATCCGACGCGACCCCGAACACACGAAACGACGTGCGCCAACAACTCGCCAACCTGGACTACAAGGTCACCATCGAAGCCGCCTAGCCGCGGAGGTCGGGGAATCTTCGTGCCAGACTCTGGGGTCAGTGTTCGACATGCAGCAAGTCCGCATATCGGTCGATCATCATGTCTCTGCCCTTGATCTGGGAGGTGAGTTCGGCGGTGGCGATGTCTTCTTGGCCGGGCAGCTGACTCGCACCGCCGGCAGGTCCCAGTGGCAGCAGGATCACCGGAGGTCCGGGCGTGTATGTGGCCCGCTCCTCCGAGCCGGAGATCTGGGCCTTGATGTTCGCGGCGACCACCGGCGCCTGACGGGCGGCCACGCCGGCCTTGTTGATGTCGATGCCGGCGATGTCGCCGAGGGCGTAGACGTGTTCAAAGCCCCGGACTTGCAGCTGAGGTGTGACCTCGAGGTAGCCGTCGGAGGTCCGCGCCGTGGCCAGGTCGTCTGCCAGGTAGTCGGTCACCGGCG
This sequence comes from uncultured Actinomycetota bacterium, assembly GCA_963836855.1. Lineage (GTDB taxonomy): Bacteria > Actinomycetota > Actinomycetes > Propionibacteriales > Propionibacteriaceae > Microlunatus. The sequence continues at coordinate 7,286 of CAWILN010000008.1, forward strand.
CGATGCCGTGGCTCCGGAACCAGATGTCGGCCTCAATCCGCGTACCCGCCTCAGTGGTGACGGTGAAGGCACCGAGCTCACCTGTGGGCTGGTCCGGCAGCTGGAGCAGCCCGCTGCCGAGGATCCGCTCGACGCCGAGGTCGTCCAGCTGGCGGTTGAGTTCGTCGCGCAACCGCTGATCGTACGGACCGGGCAGGATGTGGTCAGCAATGTCGACCAGCACCACGTGCTTGTCCGGCCAGGCGGCCGCGATCTCCCCGGCCAACTCGAGGCCCACCGCGCCGGCGCCGACCAGCATCACTCGACTGGCCCGCTCCAGAGCCGCATGCGTCCGGCGGTAGCGATCGACTGAGTCACCGGCTTTGGGGTGATCAGTCTTGGCCGGGAACGGATAGGTCGAACCGGTCGCCAGGACGAGAAAGTCCGGAGACAACCGCTGGCCGGACGCGAGCTCAACACCGCGCGCGTCGGCGCGAATTGCCACGTCGTGGATCACCGTGCCATTCGTGAGTAGACGGTCGTATGGCAAGAAGATCTGTGGCGCCCAGCTCGGCTTGACCAGGGCCCGCAACGCCCCGACGTTGTGCACGAACGTGTCCCTCCGTTCCACGAGGGTGACGTCGGCGTCCTCATCGAGCGCGGCGGCTACGCCAATGCCCGCGTAGCCGCCGCCGATAACGACTACCGAAGGCCGTTGCACTGCAGCATTCATCTCAGGTCCTTTTGGTCGACAGCAGTAGGTATACCAATCATTGGTGAGTCATAATCATTATAGAAGCCCAATGATCGGTGGACGATTGTAGTCTTCTGAGTGAGATGGCTGAGCAGTCGCAGGCAGGTACGCAGGTGAGCACGTCGGTTCAACCGGCTGCCGACTGCGACCGGCTGGGGTTTCTGCTCGCCCGCCACGGTCGGATCATGAACGTACGGCTTCGGCAGGCGCTCGGCGTGACAGGCCTTGGCCCGCGCCACGCGGCGACCCTGATGCGGCTCGCCCGCGAGGGCCCCACCAGCCAGCAGAATCTGATCGAGGTCTTAGCTACCGACGCCAGCGCACTCGTGACGATTCTCAACGACCTGGAAGACGGCGGGCTCGTGCAACGGCGCCGCGATCCCGCCGATCGCCGCAGACACATCGTAGAGATCACGCGCCGCGGTGCTTCCGCGGTCCGCTCCGTCGAGCGTGCTGTCGCCGAAGTAGAGCAAGACGCCGTCACATCACTGAGTGAGGCAGAGGTCGGTCAGCTCCAGATGTTGCTATCCCGGCTGCACTCCGGGCAGTCCGAGGCGGAATGCGACTCTGACTGATCCTGCATCCGGCCTCGTACAGATCGCGCGAGCTGAGGAACCCGGTTGCGGCCATCGCTATCCGACGTCACTACCCGTGTGAGCTACATGACTTGTTTCCGACACGCAGCGAGAGCCAGCCAACCCTCTGCCTTCGGGAGACTGCCTGACGACAATTCGTATGCGGCCTAATCCGCTCTTTTGGGCAGTAAATCGACTCATTGACGCCTGCGAAGACCTTTTCGATCTGGTCATGAGCTGTCAATGACGTTGTTGACGATGATGACTTGTCTCACGCGAGAGGAACCGGTTCCAGGCCACCGAGCCGCGAGTGGTGCGTTTCGTACGCTGCAGCAGTTGACGAAGGCTAACGGCCCGCGGCAGCCGTATGCTGGGCCCCCGACGGTCAGGTGGACGCCGTGGAATTGTGCTTGGCTGGTCGGATGGAATCTGACACCGTTCGGCTGACTTATCGGGGAGGCGTGCGGGGCGTCAGCATGCTGGCGCAAATGCTGGAAGAGCACGGCGTATCTGTTCGGTACGCGCCGCCGCGGGAGACCCGGGATTTGACTGAGGCAGCCGCAATTGTCGTGGTGGTTCTATCAGCGACTGGAAACATTCACGACATAGCAGCGGCTGTGCAGATGTTCAGGCAGAAGTTCGGCTCGCGTGCTCAAATCGAAGGTCTGCCCGAGCCAAAGCAGTCCGTGGAGGAGCGACTTGCGGCTGTCGATCAGCTGCTCGCCGATGGGAAGATTACGCCAGAAGAGCACGCGCAGCAGAGAACCCGAATCCTGAACGAGCTTTAGGCGAGCGGCGCAACCGTCGAGGACACTCCCGGGCGGTTGCAATTCCGCCGGTTTGCGCTCCTGCAACCAGTCCGCAGCAGGGAGAGATTGACCTTGGAGCGTACGCCACGGTTTAGCGTTGAGACGTGAGCGTGTCCGAGACGATGGTTGGGTCAGCGGGACTGACCGTGTCGGCGTTGGCCAGGCGGGTTGGTGTTGGCGCAGACACGGTGCGCTATTACGAGAGAGCGGAGTTCTTCAGGTCGGCGCGTACTGTTCGACGATCGCGTGGCCGCTATGGTCTTGTCTGCGGCACGAGCACCGGTCGCTCCGTTTGGGGTTCCGCCTCATGAGCTCACGGCAGCTATCGACCTGGCGCTTTTCAACGCCCGGTGGCACGCGAATTTGCCTGTCTTCAACAGGTTCGAATAGACAGCCCTACGCCCCTGGGTGGGCGATGCGCCGGTGTTGCCGGGTCCAGACGCGGATGGCTTCGAGACCAGTTTCTGGCCCAGCCTGCTGATTTCCTGGGTGACCTCAGCGTGCCGATGTGTTGGCACGCGGATCGTTCGTCTCCGAAACCCTCCATTGGCCGATAGGTCGTTGGAGGGCGGGAGGTGAGCACTATCGATGCGACGCCTCGTGGCCGATGAAGGCGAACCGGGTGATCACTCCGAGTGCACCGGCAATTAGCGACTGCAGCCAGGAGTTGTCGCGGAGGATCAACCCGGTCACCGCATCACCCAACGCGGTCAGCAAACCAGCGAAGAGGAATAGAACCAACGCGCGCGGGCCCTGCAGCTCGGGCTTCGGACGGCCTGCCAACGCCAAGCAGGTGTGTGGGGTCACTCGGTTGCTCTGGGTGCGTGCCGCCGTCGGTCCGGCGCCGACCGAACGACCGGAGCTCGGGCCCGCTGTCGCCGCCCGCTCTGGCCAAGTCGGCAGGGTTCCGGTCCACGCTAGAGAGTGGGATTCGTTCCGCCGTCATCATCCGAATGCGACAACAGCCCGGCCCGATGTTGATCTTCCGACTCACTGAGGATCGTCGCAGCCGACTTGACGTTGGACGGCATGGCGGCAATCCGTATAGCGTGCCGGGCGCCCCGGTCATCCCACTCAGGCGGCACCACGAGCAGCTGAAGAACACGTGCGCGGTCGCTGCCCCGACCGTGGGAGCCGGCGACTTGTCGTACCCCGCAGCTGCGGCAGCAGTTGTGGTTGTGGCTGGACGCGGTTGTCGCCTGGCTGGTCACCGATTACGTCTGGGAGGCTGCCGACACCATTCCTGCCTGCTAGCCGCAGCATCCCCACCTGGTGCACGAGATCGCGGTTCTTGCCGATCAACGCCGCCGTGCCGGTCACGCCTTCACCAATGGCCTTGGAGGAATGGCATCGCTACAGTCTGCCTGCGTTGACCGAACGGATGACCTCTCGGCTGCGGAGTCACTGTGAGGACGGCCACCAAGCCTGGCCGGCGAAGGGCCGCTACACCCGGCACACAGCGGAGGCAAGCCGCCGCAGCAGGGAGGACCGATTCGCGGCGGACGTCGCTGCTATGAGACCAACTGAGGAGAGGCGTCGGCGTCATCCACGGCTTGGGCTCGTTGATCTTGACACGGGCGAGATCAAGGACCTTCACAACGCCTCCCGCAACACGCTGCCGGAGCACGGCGACACGGCCCAACCACAAAGAAACCGGCTGCGAGCTGGCCTCGTCACCATTGCCCCACAGCATCGCGGTGCGGCAGCTGATCATGAATGCTCGCCACAGGGCAGTCCAGTTGATCATCGTTGCGGCGACCCCGAGGAGCGCGCCAAGCTTCACGCGCGTCGCCAAACCGGCCGCGCGGCTGAATAGGCGACGTAGCTGGCAGCCAACGAAGGCGATTAGGCCGCCACCTGCGGCCCGCTCCAGCAGAGCCGGATCGCACGTGAAGACGGCGTGATTATCACGGTGATCAGCAGGCACGTAGCAGCGAGAAATGATCTTGTCCGCTAGACGCTGCACGTCCAGGTCGACCACCGGGGGCCACGGTTTAGGCAGGGCGAAGGGGCCGGGGACGACGGGTCGCCACGACTGTCGGGGTATCAGCCGGGCGGTCAGCAGGCAAGCGCTGCGCGCCCGAGGCGACGGGCACCCAAAAGCCGGCGACGACGAATCCTTGGGGTCCTGTTCGCCTCCGCGCCGCTGGCCCAGGGTGGTTAGGTGCCGCCGGATCATCTCACCGACAGCAGTGTCCCGAGTGGCGGCGAGAACCATAAGCGGCGATTGCAGTTCGGGCGAGTCTTCCTCGTTGTGTTGATCATTTCCCTGGTGACGACGGCAGGTGCTGGCGGTGACAGAACGCGTTTGGTCAACGAGCGGGCGTCCGTGTCGTCGCCACGAAGGAAGCGGCAACTTTCCGGTGCCGTCTCGGTCGTGTCGTGGTCTTGGCCGTCGAGGTATGGACTGGGGGCTGTGGCAGGTCGTCGCCGAGGTCGAGGTGCGCGGCGAGCCGGTACCGCAGATCCTGGGCGGGGAGATCGTTCAGCGGTGTCCTGGTCACGGCTCGAGTGATCGCTGCGACGTCGTGTCCTTGATCATCGAGTCTCTGCATGAGCTGCGCCAATGCTGGCCAGTCGCCCTGTCGGAGGAGTCGCTGGTCGAGCTGGCTGGCCAGGGCTGCCCACCGCTGCTCCGGCCGGATCGGGGCCGCTTCGGCCAGCCGTTTCTTGACCTCGTTGACGCCGTGCAGTGGATTGGCGGCGGCCCGCCGGGGGTCGATGTTCCACTCCTTCACATGGGCGAGCAGGGTCCGCCGCACCGCAGGCAGGGGAACGTTGAGGCGGGAGCTGATGGTGTTGCTGCCCTGGTCCCAACATCCTGGGGGGCGGGCGGCGACGACCCGCGCCGCCTCGAGCTGGGCCTGATCGGGTGGCAGGCTGGTGAGCCGTTCCTCGACAAGCCGTTCACCGAGCGGCCGCGCCTGGTCCAGCACGGTAGTGAGCGCTGCCGGACCGTTGAGGGCCAGCAGGTCGGCCGGGTCACTGCCCTCAGGGAGCAGGGCGAATCGGGGGTCGAGGCGGTAGGTGGTGAGGATCCAGAAGTCGCGTTCGGCGGCGACCCGGCCGGCGATGTCGGCGTCGGTGGCCACGATCGGGTTCTTGCCGATGGCGGGCGAGCTGGCTGGCCTGCTCATCGGTTAGGGAGGTGCCGAGTGGTGCGACACCGATGTAGCGGCCGCCGCTGGCCAGGGTGACGGCGATGGCGTCCATCGGTCCTTCCACGATCACCGGGATGCCACCGGCGGCAAGATCGACCTCGTTGGCGCCGAAGAGTTGGGCGCCCTTGTGGAACAGCGGTGTGTCGGCGGTGTTGAGGTACTTCGGTCCGCCGCGATCGGTGTCGGTGAGATCGGGGTGCCGGCGGCCGACGAACCCGAGGATCTCGCCGTTGTGGATGATCGGGAAGATGACGCGGTCGCGGAACCGGTCGATGAGACGGCCGGTGCTGGCGACGGTGGCCACGCCGGCGGCGGTCATTTCCTCGCCGGTGACTCCGCGGCTGCGGAGATGGCTGACCAGTCCGGTCCAGCCGGCCGGTGCTTGGCCGGGCCGGAAGCGCAGGTCATCGGTCAGGTCCTGGCCGAACCGGTCGGCGAGGTAGGTCTGTCCCCAGGAGGACGGGAACTGGCTGCGGAAGTAGCTCAAAGCCATCTGGTTGATCTCGATCATCCGGTCGCGGCTGATCGGGCATTCCTGCCAGGCCATCGCCCGGGTGAACATGCGGTTGACGTCCGCGTCGCTCTGCTCCGGAGGCCCGGCGACGCCACGGACCAGGGCCGCGACCGCCAGGTCCGGCTCCACCCAGTCCCGATCCGCCGGGCCGCTGAACACCGCATCGGTCGTATCGGCGGGTCTGGTGGTGATGTCGTCCCGGGCGCCGAAGGCGATCTCCACGGACGGCGGCTCGGCGTTGTTCCAGGGGTCCGATGGGGCGGCGCTAAAGGGCGGCTCGCCCGGCTCGTCGGTGGGCATCGGGTCGGCCAGCAGCGAGATGCGCCAAACCAGCGCCTGGGCTGCATCCACAGACCCGGCATCTGGCATGCCGGCGGCTCCGAGAAGGTCGTCGAGCCGCCAGCCGCGCTGCAGGGCATGGTCGACTGCCGTAACGAGCGCTGGCCACCACACGCTGGACTGGAGGCTGTCGGCTCGGTCGGCGCCGACGAGCTCAGCCAGCCGTGTGGTCCAGGCCGTGGTGAAGGTATGGCCGGTGTCGGCCTGGGCGGTGACCGTTGGGGTGAGATGCCGGCTGATCCGCCACCACACCGCGGCGGCGGCATGATCATCGGGCAGCGGCCCACCGGCGGTGATGGCTGAACCGAGCAGCTGCCGCGCGTCGACGCCGGCGCGGGAGAGCGCCGCCAGCCGGTCGGCGAGCATTGGGGCGAACGGATCCCTGGTCAGGTTGGGGCTGAGCTGGTTGAGCAGCCAGCCCCATTCCTGCAGGGCCGGTGCCCGGTCGCCGGCCACCTGGCGGTCGAGGTGCACCTGCCAGGTCCGGGCGGCCTTCTGCAGTTGCACGGGGCCTGTGGGACGCCGGTCCTCCGGGCTGACCTGCATCGCGGCCCGCCACACCTGCACTTCCCCGATGACGCTGCTCGGCACGCACGGTGCCGCGCTGGGTAGCCCATGCGGGCGGATCGGTGTCGGCGATGGTGGCTTTGACCTGGTCGGCCAGCGTGCGGACCAGGTCGGATCGGGCGGCCAGATAGTCCCCCCACACCGGATGGTCGCGCAGCCCTTGCGGGATGCCGGGGAGCCACGGCAGCGGGCCCTGGCCGGCGTTGCGGTGGCCGGTGTCGTCGAGCCGCCAATCCAAGACGGCGGCCCGGTCGTCGGCGGAGTTGAGTTCCCGGCGGCCGGCGACTGCCGCGAGCTGGGCGACCGGGTCGGTGCCGTGTGCGGCGAGCAGCAGCAGGTGGGCGCGGAGGGTGGGCCAGGCCGGCTCGTCGATCAGGCCGGGCACAATCTGCTCGGCCGCGACGTCCAACGCCGCGATGACTTCGCGTCCGGCCAGGTCTTCGGCGGCCACATGGAGGGCGTCGACGTAGTGGCCGGCGGCGTCTGCGAGCCGGACGGCCGGGTCGTGCTGGTCGCGTTGCAGGGTGGTGGCGGACCGCGGTGCGCCGTCGCGGGCCAAGATCTGCTCGAGCAGCTCGGTCGCGGTGGACGGGTGGACCGTCTCGGGCCGGATGAGGCTGTGCGGGTCGCCGTCTCCGACGACCTGCAGGTAGAGATGGTTGGCGATGCGGCCCCGGGTCAGCATGGTGTACAGCTGCTGCCGGGATTCCTCGCCGGCGACCAGGCCGTGCATGGTGTCGGCGGTGACTCCTTGCGCGGTGTGCACGGTGGTGGCGTAGCCCAGCTCAACCGACTCGGTGACGTAGTTGGCGGGCAGCCGAACAGTGCGGCCGTTGCGGTGGTGCCGCACCGTCAGGCCGCCGCTGCCGGTGACCTTGAGGACGGTCCACCGGTCGCCGTTCTTCACCCAGTCGCGTGGCGGTCAAGCGGAGGGTTCGGTTGTTGGTTCGGGTGATGACCTGTTCGCCGACACTGGCCGGGTTGCCGTCGGCCAGCATCGCCACCCGAACGGCTTCGGCTCGGTCGCGTTTGGTTCTGTGTCGAGCCGGTGGGCGCGGGCGCGCTGGTTGAGCTGGCTGACCAGTTCGCGGGTGGGGGCGAGCATGATCGCATCCAGGCCGCTGCTCCGGTCGGTTTGCCAGGCCGAGAAGACCTCCTCGGTGAGGGCGGCGAGGTCGCCGACATGGACGCGTTCGCTGGTCGAGGTAGAAGCCGAGCGCTTCGGGCCGGCCGTCGCGGAGGGCGAGGGATGCGGCGCCTTCGGCGGGGTCGGTGAACCGGTGCAGTTCGGTGAGCCGGAGCGCTCCGTGGGTGTGGGCGATGTCGCGGAGCACGCCGCCGGCGCCGATCGCGGCGAGCTGCTGGTCGTCACCGACCAGCCGAACACTGCCGCCGCGTCCGACGATGAAGTGGACGGCGGCGTCAAGGGTAAGGGTGTCGGCCATCCCGGCCTCGTCAATCACGACCAGGGTCGACGGCCCGATGCTTCGGACCCAGTCGGGTAGGTCGTGCTGGTCGAGCGGACCAGGTGAGTTTGGCGAGGGTGTCGGTGTGGGCGTTGATCTGGTCGCGCAGCTGTGCGGCGGCGGCCGCCGACGGCGCGAGCCCGATCACAGTGCCGCCGGCTTCGGTCCAGGCGGCGGCGAGGGTCTGCATCGCGGTGGTTTTGCCGGCGCCGGCGGGCGCGATCGCCAGCTGCAGCCGCGCCCCCGAGGTGGCCATCTGGCGGACCAGCGCGGCCTGCCCGGCGTTCAGGGCGACCCCGTTGGCGGTCGCCTGCAGCAACGCCGCATCGACCGCCGCTGGCGATATTGCGTGGCCGTCGTAGCGCCCGGCGGTGTCGACGAGTCGCTGCTCAGCATCCAGGATGCGGGTCGAGGTGAACAGGTCGGATCCGGCGACGGTGTAGACCGACGTGCCGTCGGATCGCTGCAGCACAACCGGTTCGGTGATGCCGTCATTCGGTCGGGCCAGCGACACCGACAGGCTCCCAAGCACGTCGCCGACCAGCAGGTCGACCAACCGCTCACTCTGGCTGGCTTGGAGTTCGACAGCTCTCATTTGCCGCTGGGCCTCAGCGCGGACATGCCAGATCTGCCAGGTCGAGCGGTGTTCCTCCATCGCCGCCAGGACCCGGCTGGCTGCATTCTTTAGCCACTGGGCGTTGACTGGCGTCCCGGCGACTGGGTCGGGGTGCAGTGCGGTGCGGACCATGGTCTGTACCGCCTGTGGGCCGCCGAGGACCTGGCTTGCTTGGACCAGCCAGGCTTGTCTTTGTTCGGTGAGGGTGCGGGGTTCGTGTTTGGCGTCGCGGGTTTCCAAGGTGGCCTGCTGGGCCAGCTTCAACGACTCAATCGGGGTGGGTGGGCGGCCGTGGACACGTTGGAAGTCGGCAGCGAGCTCGCCGCGGCGGATCTCGATGCTGGCTCGGCGGGTCGACCAGCGCGCGTTCAAAGCAGGGTCGATGCCGACGATTTCCCGGACCGGCCGTAGCCGTGGGTCGGGGTTGGGCCGTTCGGCAAACCTGACGCCGAGGCTGCTCCGGAGGTGGTTTTCAAGTGCGGTGTTATAGGTTTCCGACGCCGCCACGGTGGCCTTGAACAGGATCCGTCCGTCGATGGACAGCCAGCGCCCGTCAAGGGTCTGCACTTTGTTGGCGACCGCGACATGGGTGTGCAGATCGGGGTCGCCGGCACGGCTGTCCCGGTGGGTGAACGCGGCCGCCACCATGCCCCGCACCTCAACCTGCCGGACCCCATTCGTTCCCGTCCGGGTATACAGCGCGTGTTGTTCGATGAACCGCAACGCGTCCCCGACGGCGGCCCGGTGGGCCCGTTCGATCGCCGCGGCCGTGGACTGGTCGGCGACCGCCCACAGCGCCGACACGCTCTTCACCGGGGAAAAGGTCAGGTCATAGCCGGCGACCGCCTGCGTCCGCGGCCGGGAATGCTTGGCGATCGTGGCGGCCAGCTCCCGGGCATCCTCCGGCTGGCGTCCGTGCTCGGCAACGAAGAATTCCCGTGCCACCTCGGTGCGGATCCGGGCCCGATCCGCCAGCCGGCACCGCCCAGTCGCCGGGCAGCCCGGCCGCCTGGTTGAAGGCGGCGATCCGACTCGCCACCTCAACCCGGAACGGCGACACATCCGGCTGGTAGATCTTGAACGGCGCGCCCAGCCGGGTCGCCGACCTGGTAGTTCTCCACAGTCAGGTTCGGGCCCTGCAGCTGCCGCTGCCGTTCCACGGCGAGTGGATGTAGCCCGGCTCCGAACAAGGCCCGCATCTGCTCCGCGGTCACCATGTCACCGGGGTTCAGCTCGTCGATACCGGCCATCCCGGAGCCCAGCCAGACCCCGGGTATTTCGCCGCGTTCGGTGTAGTAGGACGCCAACCCGAGATGGCCCTTCTCGGTGGCGTCCAAGGCGGCGACCTGCCGCGTCAGATAGTCATACCCCGACCCGGCGGTGAGCTTGTGGATGCTCATCGTCACAACCCCTGAAGCCGTCCCACGTCGGTTCGGCGGTCATGTCGGCGGCGAAGGAACCGGAAATGCAAAGAGGTGTGTGGCACATCGGATGTTGAGATCGGCTGGGGGTACGTGAAGCAGGTCGAGATCGTCGTGATGACCGCTTGAGTCCTCGGAACGGCTTAGGGCTGCGTGAAAGGGCCGGTGTCGATAAAGGACCGCTGTCGATAGGGGAGATGTGATGAGTCAGCAGTCGGTGAGGCAGGCGGCGCGACGCTCAGCGTTAGATGCCCAGGCGGTACGGCGTAAGGAACGGGGCCGACCGGGAACGCCGGATCGAGGGTTTGGCGGTCGACGTGATGACCGCACTCGGTGAACGCGACGCTGCGGTTCGCGACGCCGAGCGGCGCGCCTGCGCGGCGCTGCAGACGATGACGGATGAGGAGGGCCTGTCCCTGCGCGAGACGGCCGAGTGGTGTGGCAGTTGCGTCACAGTGCGTGAGATAACCCGCCTGCGGCGACTGGACGACAGTCAGCAGGACAGCGGTCGATGAAGACTCGTCGGAGAGCGCGGATGGCCTGGCCGCGGCTAGGCCAAACGTTGCATGATCCGTCCACCGTGTAGTGCTGATGCTGCCGTCAAGGGCGGCGACTACCTGCCGCGCCCACTTCTCGCTGTTTCGTTTTCGTGGGCGATCGCGATGATCTGAGCGCCGTATAGCGGAGTCGGATCGGCCTTGTGGAAGCAGCAGCACCGGGGGCGCTGTGACCACGGAAGCCCTGAGACATCTACAGATAGCTGAGTGGATCGTTCTCGCCTTGCTTATGGATAGCGATGGGGCCGGTCATCCGTGAGCTTGAGAATCCAGACGGCAGGGAGCCGTGGGGGAGACCGCTCCCGATGATGTGGCCGAGCACGGGCCGACAGATCGGGCGCTGCGGTGGACGGCGTATTTCTACCGCTACGGCTATGCGGTGTCATATAACCCGACAAAGGAGGTTGAGGAGATGTTGAAGCTGCCCCGGTCAACTGCGGGTAGGTGGATCGCAGCATCGCGCGAGGCGGGCTACCTGGGGCCTTCTGAGGGTATGGGGAAGGCAGGCGGGTAGTGGCCAGCATCGCGAAGCGTCCCGACGGGCGGTGGCGGGCACGGTACCGTGACGCGGCCGGCAAGGAGCACTCGAAGCACTTCGATCGCAAGACCGATGCGCAGCGCTGGCTCGATGAGGTGACCGCCGCAATCGTCACCGGTCAATATGTCGACCCGCGCTCGGGCCGCATCACCTTTCGCGAATACGCCGAGCGGTGGCGCGCAACCCAGGTGCATCGCCTGACCACGCAGGTCTACATCGAGGGCAACCTGCGCCGCAACGCCTACCCGGTGTTCGGCGATAAGCCGCTGTCATCGATCAGGCCGAGTGAGGTCCAGGGGTGGGTCAAGGGCATGACCGATCGGTTGGCACCATCGACCGTCGGCGTCGTCCATGGTGTTGTGTCGGGCATCTTTCGCGCGGCCGTGCGTGACCGGTTGATCGTGGCGAACCCGTGCGACGGGACACGTCTCCCGAAAGCCACGCCGTCACGGGTCGAGCCGCTGCCCGTCGAGACTGTGCACGCGCTAGCTGACGCAGTGCCCGCCCGATATCGGGCGCTTGTGATCTTGGCTGCTGGCTCGGGCATGCGTCAGGGCGAATGCCTGGGGCTCACTGTGGACAGGCTCGACTTCCTGCGCCGCGTGGTGCATGTGGACAGACAGCTCGTAACCGTGACTGGCCGTCCGTCGTTCCTGACCGCGCCCAAGACGGCGGCGAGCGTGCGCACCATCCCGCTGCCTCAAGTCGTGCTCGATGCCCTCGCCGCGCACCTGGGCGCCTTCCCGCCGCTCGGCGATGGGTTCGTGTTCGTCACAGACGCCCGCAATCCCATCCGTCGCACCGCGTTCGGGGATGTGTGGCGGGCTGCCGTCAAGGCCGCGGGCGCGCCGGCTGGGACAGGCTTTCATGAGTTGCGGCATTTTTATGCCAGCTTGTTGATCAGGCACGGCGAGAGCGTCAAGACCGTGCAAGCGCGACTCGGTCATGCCTCGGCGTCAGAGACGCTCGATACCTACTCCCACTTGTGGCCGGACAGTGATGATCGGACCCGCACGGCGGTCGATTCTGTCCTTTCTGCGGACTATGTGCGGACTGGAGAGGTGATTGATCAACATAATCCCTAGTCAAATGCCAGTTGGCGGACGAGTCGGTCGGTAAGCCGGATTCTGTCGGTCGTTGCCGACCGCGGCGATCATCCATCTGCGACCGCTGTTACCAGCGGCCTGGTGCGATCTACCCGGAGGCTCGGGCGAGTAGCCCTCAAGCGCCTCCGCAGACGCGCGTACGCGCCCTCTTGATCTTGCTCCAGGTGGGGTTTACCGAGCCATCCCAGTCACCTGAGATGCTGGTGGTCTCTTACACCGCCGTTTCACCCTTACCTCCGTGTCAATGAGATGGCTGAGCACCTCATTGGTGATCAGAGGCGGTCTGCTTTCTGTGGCACTGTCCCGCGGGTCACCCCGGGTGGGCGTTACCCACCACCTTGCTCTGTGGAGTCCGGACTTTCCTCAACGGCGCCTGCGCGCCGCCGCGATCGCCTGACCGACTCGTCCGATCCCCAGCCTAGCTAGTAACGCGACGGACGGGTAAGGACTTCCGCGCCGTTCTCGGTGACCACCAGGGTGTGCTCGAACTGGGCGCATCGGCTCCCGTCAGCGGTGAGTACCGTCCAGCCGTCGTCCCACATGTACCAGTCGCCACTCCCGAGGGTGATCATCGGCTCGATCGTGAACGTCATCCCTGGCCTGACCACCGTGTCATAGGCCGGCTCGTCGTAGTGCGGGATGACAAGGCCGGAGTGAAAGGTCGTGTGCACACCGTGTCCGGTGTAGTCGCGAACCACGCCGTAGCCGAAGCGCTTGGCGTAGCTCTCGATCACGCGGCCGATGACGTTGACCTGGCGCCCTGGTTTCACGGCGTTGATCGCGCGTATCAGCGCCAGCTGGGTCCGTTCGGTAAGCAGCCGACTCTGCTCATCGACCTCGCCACAGAGGAAGGTCGCGCAGGTGTCGCCATGTACGCCATGGATGTAGGCGGTGACGTCGATCTTGACAATGTCACCGTCCTCGAGCGGACGGGCGTCAGGAATGCCGTGGCAGATGACCTCATTGACCGATGTGCAGCAGGACTTCGGGAATCCGCGATAGCCGAGAGTTGACGGGTACGCGCCGTTGCCGATCAGGAATTCGTGGACTATTCGATCAAGATCATCGGTAGTGACGCCGGGCTGGATCATCTCCGCGGCGGCGTGCATAGCTTGTGCGGCAATTCGTCCCGCAACCCGCATTTTCTCGACCACCTCGGGCGGCTGCACATCGTCGCCGGTATAACGTTCGGGCGCAGGTCGGCCCACATAGCGTGGCCGCACAATGCTCCGTGGCACCTCGCGTGGCGGTGAGATGGTCGCAGGCTGGATGGTCACCTCGCGATCTTACTTTCCCGAAAGTGGTCGAAAGCCACATCAAATTCGGCCGAACGCATGGCGTTTTCGGCCGAACTCATGGCGTTGATGACCACTTTCCACGGGGTGTAGGCGGGGGAGTAGCGTCTAAGCTGCGAGCGACGACAGCAGCGGGATGCGCGAGCAGGGCAAGAACTGACGATCGTGTTACGCAGCCCGAAGGAGGGTGAGGATGGCGGAGGGCGATTGGTGGTTTGACCTCAAGACCCACAAGGTGGTGCCGGACAACAACGACACGAAGATCACCGACCGGCTCGGGCCCTACAAGACGCGCGAGGAGGCCGAACGCGCACTCGAGCGTGTGGAAGAACGCAACGAGGCGTACGACAAGGACCCGCGCTGGAACGACGATCTCTGACCGCTCCATCGCCTGAGGTCAACATCACACGTAGCGTGGGATGATCATGCTGCACGTGGCATGCGTGCCATGCACGGCTTCAAGATCCCACGCAGCGTCGGATATCAACAAGAGCCCGGCCCGCTGTTAGGTGAACGTAGGCTGCGGTATCGAGCCGGCGGGGGAGAGGTCGAGGCTGCCGGCGCCGGATGCCACGGGTGTAGTGATGCGGACCTGGGAGGCGCCAGCCACCGGAGCGATCCACACCGGCACCTCTAGGTCAAGTGTTTTGGCCGTCGCCTCCGCCCGCGTCAACGTGACCAGCACCGGCGGCGCCGCGTCGTCCTGGAGCAGCCGAACGTCGAGTCGCACCTCGAACCCGACGCGGTTGAAGCGCTCTATTCGGCCCGGATATGCATCGCCGAATGGGTGAGTCTCGATCTCCAGATCATGCGGGCGTACCAGGTGGCCATCGAGTGTGGTCACCGGCCCGAGGAAGCTCATGACGAACTCCGAAGTCGGATGATCGTAGAGCTCGTGAGGCGGGCCGATCTGCTCGATCCGGCCCTGGTTGATCACTACAATCCGATCAGCCACTTCCAACGCCTCCTCCTGGTCATGCGTGACGAAGACCGTCGTGACGTGTACCTCGTCGTGCAGCCGGCGTAGCCAAGCCCGCAGTTCCTTGCGCACATTCGCGTCTAGAGCACCGAACGGCTCGTCGAGCAACAGCACGCTGGGTTCGATCGCCAACGCACGGGCCAGCGCCATCCGCTGCCGCTGCCCGCCCGACAGCTGAGCTGGGAGGCGATCCGCGAACTGGGAGAGGTGTACCAGTTCGAGCAGCTCGGTCACGCGCTTGTTGATCTCCCGGCGGGGCCGCTTCCTGATCTTCAGCCCGAAGCTGACATTGCCAGCCACGTTGAGATGCCGGAATGCCGCGTAGTGCTGGAAGACAAAGCCGACGTTTCGTTTCCGGGCCGGCAACCCAGTGGCATCGACTCCCTCGATCTCGACTGACCCGACGTCGGCCGGCTCGAGGCCCGCGATGATCCGCAGCAAGGTGGACTTGCCGCCCCCACTCGGTCCGAGTAGTGCGGTGAGTTCGCCTGTAGCGATGTCGAGGTCGATGCCTTCCAGAGCAGTGAAGTTGCCGAATTTCTTGCCGACGCCTGCGATCTTGATGCTCATCGCGGAGGCCCCTTGTCAGGTCGAATGCTGGTCACGACAACGAGGGCAATGACCGCAATCAGGGCGAGGATGAAGGCTGCCGTGTAAGCGATGATCTCGTTCTGAACGCCGAACTGCTGGTATCGCTCCTCAACCAGGAGAGTTGCTGTCTGGGTGCGCATCGCCACACCACCGGAGACGATCTTGACTGCCCCGAACTCACCGAGAGAGCGAGCCAGGCTGAGCACCACGCCATAGAGCAGCGCCCATCGGATGGCCGGCAGGGTGATGCGAGCAAAAGTCTGCAGGCCTGAAGCTCCTAGGCTGATTGCGGCCTGCTCCTGTTCAGTTCCGATCTCGTGAAGAACCGGGACGATCTCGCGAATCACCAGCGGGAGGCTCACGAATGCGGTGGCCAGGATGATCCCGGGCGGGGCATAGATAACCTGCAGCCCAGCCTGCTCCAGGCTCGCGCCCAGCCAGCCCGTACGGCCGCTGTAGACCAGCACCAGAGACAGCCCCACCACGACCGGCGAGACTGCCAGTGGCAGATCCACCAGAGCGTTGAGCGCCCGCCTACCGGGGAATGTGTAGCGAACTAGCAGCAGCGAGATGCCCACACCGAAGATGGTGTTGATCACGACAGCCCAGAAGGCCGCCGACAGCGTCAGCTGGAACGCGAAGATCACTTCAGGCTGCCGCAAGGCGTCGATCACCGGAGCCAGCCCGTGGGCGAACGTTTTCTGCGCCACCAGTGCGACTGGCCAGATCACCAGCAGAAATAGGTAGCCAATGACGAGCACACGGAGGGCCAGCCGGGTGGCGTTCTGTGATGGGGCGGTGTCACTCATAGCGGGCCACCCTTCGGGAGATCAGATCGAGAATGACAATGACGACGAGCGCCACGATCAGCAAGATCGAGGCGACCACCGCAGCCTCAGTCAGCTTGTCGCCCTCGATATAGGACAAGATGCGCACTGACGCCACTTCCGTGGAGTAAGGCAGGTTGCCTGAAAGCAACACCAGCGATCCGTACTCGCTGATAGCTCGGCAGAACGAAAGGGCTGCACCCGACGCGATTGCCGGGGCCAGGCTCCGCAAGATCACGCGCCTGAAGATCGTGAACTGACTAGCGCCAAGCGATGCGGCCGCCTCCTCCACCTCGGGCTCGATCTCAAGCAGCACCGGCTGCACGGTTCGCACGACGAAGGGCAGAGTCACGAACAAGAAGGCCAGGAACACTGCCACCGGTGTGTTGGCCCAGTTCACGCCAAACGGGCTCGAAGGCCCATACAGGCTGAGCAACACCAGACCGGCAACGATGGTCGGCAGAGCAAGCGGGATGTCGATGACGACCTCCAGCACCTGCTTGCCGGGAAAGTGATCACGGACCAACACCCAAGCGATCGCGGTGCCCATGAAGACATTGACAGCCGTCACCAGCATCGCCTGACCGACGGTGAGCCTGACCGCGGCCATCGTCTGCGGGCTGCGCAGGGTGTCCCAGTAGGTCGACCAGCCACCTTCGGAAGCGTGGACGAGGACCGCGGTGAGCGGAATCAGCACCAGCAAGCTGAACCAGATCAGCGCGACGCCCAGTCCCAGCGCTGATGCGGGAGTCAGCGAGGTGGCACGTCGACCTCGCTGCAGGCGGCCCCCACCGGAGCTGGGGGCCGTGCCTGCGATTACGGGGTCGAGCAGCGGCGGCTCGACTATCCCTGCGCGTTGGGTCACTGAGACCTTCCTGTTGCCTTTTGAATCTCGGGCACCAAGCCGGCCTCTTCGTCGAAGAACTTCGCGTTCACGGCATCCCAGCCACCCAGGTCGCTGATGGTGAACAGCTTGGGCGGCACCGGGAACGGCCTGGCCGGGTCGTTCGCACCGGCCACCTCGCCGATCGGGGTATCCGCAACAACCGGTCGGAAGCCCTTCTTCACGAACTCCTCCTGGCCAGCCTGACTGAGCACGAAGTCGAGGTAGGCATTGGCCTTGGGATTGGCATTCTTCAGCACCGCGCCGGGGTTCTCGATCTTGATCGTGGCGTCAGGAACGATGTAGTCGAAGTCCTCACCTGACTGGCGGGCAAGGATCGCCTCGTTCTCGTAGGAAATCAGTACGTTTGCCGAGCCTTCCAGGAACGCGTTGGTGGCGTCGCGTCCGCTGCCCGGAAGCGCGGTCACGTGGTTGAAGAACCTGGTCAGGTAGTCGCTGGCGGCAGCTTCGGTCCCGCCGTTGGCGATCACCTGCTGGTAGGCGGCAAGGATGTTCCAGCGCGCCGAACCGGACGAGGCCGGGTTTGGCGTGACGATCTTGACACCGGGTTTGATCAGGTCGGACCAATCCTTGATGCCAAGCGGATTTCCCTTCTCTACCACAATGACGACGGCCGAATCCGAGACAATGCCCTTGGTGGGTCCGGACTGCCAGCTCTCATCGACCAAACCCTCATTGACCAGACGGGTGACATCGCCCTCGAGTGAGAAGTTCACGTAGTCAGCCTTCAGACCATTCACCACGGCGCGGCTCTGGTCGCCTGAGGCACCGTACGACTCCTCCCAGACGACATCCTTGCCTTCCGGGGTGTCTGCGAACTTCTTCTGGATCGCGTTGTTCGCCTCTTTGGGTACCGCGTAGCCGACGAGATGCAAGGTCGTGGTGCCAGCATCACCCGGTGCCTTGGCGGCACCGCCGACGCAACCGGTTAGCAGTAGGACTGCGGCAGTCAATAAAGACAGCGCCGCGATCGGATGTACGCGCAGGAGTTTGCGTATGGACATGATGTCGCCTTCGGTTGTGAGGAAACCCCTCTATCTCTACTTGGTCGCTAGAGAATATGGAGATTTACGTGCTTGGATCCGCTGCATTCCGTCATGCGAGATACACGGGCGCCTCGGGTTGCGCTGCCCGACCTGATCACCGGATAGGCTTTCTTACCTCGTAGGCTCCCGCCGGTGGTCAGGCTGTCAGCGAGGGGAGACATCGATGGTGGTTCGTGACAAAGGTGCGGTGGTGGAGTTGACGCGTCGAGTGAAGATCGGCTGTGAGTTCGTTCATCAGTCGGATATCGATATTCCCGCCGTACTTCAGGTCGAGCCCCTCAGTGATCAAAAGGTTGACGTCATCGAAGAGCGCTGGTCGCTGGAGCCAGATGTACCGACTCGTGCCTACACAGATCTTTACGGCAATCTCTGCCGGCGCTTGATCGTGCCGGCGGGACGCTCAGTGATCGGCTATCAGGCGAGCGTGATCGTTCCGGATGCAACCGAAGACGTCGATGAGGAGGCTCCCGAGCTTACGGCTGACCAGCTTCCCGACGAAGTACTGATCTACATCCTGCCCAGCCGCTTCTGTCTGCCAGATGTCCTCGGTGCCGAGGCGTGGAGCCGCTTCGGCAGTACGCCGCCCGGCTACCGCAGAGTCCAGGCGATCTGCGACTACGTGCACGGCCACCTTCGCTTCGAATATGGAGCCAGCAATCCGATGACCACAGCCGCTGATGCTCACAGCACCGGCTACGGTGTTTGCCGCGACTTCACACACCTCGCGGTTTCGTTCTGCCGCGCTCTCAACATTCCGGCTCGCTATGTCTTCGGCTACTTGCCGGAGATCGACATCGCACCTCTCGATCTGCCGATGGACTTTGCGGCCTGGATGGAGGTGTATCTGGGTGATCGCTGGTGGACTTTCGATCCGCGAAACAACGAACGACGCAAGGGACGGGTGCTCATCGGGCGTGGTCGCGATGCCAGCGACGTCGCGATGGCCACCACCTTCGGCGCGCCTCTGCTGGAGTCGATGCTCGTGATCTCCGAAGAGTCCGCCGAGAGTTAGCTGGCCGCCCGGCTGAGCTTGTCGAAGCCCGCGATGTGGCCCTTCGACAAGCTGAGGGGCCGTTAGCTTGCACGTAGCCCGCGCACAGCGCTGGCGAGTACGGCGTCCAGTTGTGCGTTGCCGACAGGCACTGCACCAAAGAAGAAGCCCCAGTCCCGGCCATCGCGTACCACGATGAAGATCACGTGATCTCCTGCGACCTGAACATCGGGTCGGTCGACGGTGATCTCACTGTCGATCAGCCATCCACTACGGCCGTCAATACTCAGGCTTTCGCTGCGGATATCTGTACGCATAGGCACGTATGGGCCGTACATGTTGCCGATGACCACGCACTGCACCAGGCGCTCGACAGTGTTCCGCGCGTCACCAATGAAGCCATCCTTCCTGCGCAGCTGGCCAACGGCGAGCTGCGCGATCCAGGGCGGGGTCTGGCTTACCGGGCGGGTCTGCTGGAGCACGTCGTAGGCGAAACTGAACCGCGGCTCGACCGCAGCGGACTCGAACGTTGGTTGCGCCTCGAACGACAGGTTCCCGCCATATACCCGACCGTCGCTGGGATGGCGAGCCAGCTGATTTGGATTTCCCCTCGGACAGGGGACCTGCGGGACCGCGGTAGGCGTGGCGGAAGGCTTCTGGGTGGAAGTGGGTGTACCACGGGGCGAGGAGTCCTCGGTGCCACCCGCGGTCGATGTCGGTAGCGGGTTGTCGACGACCGACCGGACGTTGCCGACGAAGATGGCCGATGCCACAGCCACGAGCAGTGCGACGGCGAGCACTCCGATGATCAGGCCGATACGGCGCCCGCGCGACGGCTGGCCAGGCGGTTCGCCGTTCCTGGGCTCACTCGGGGTCGACCCGCTAGCCGGAGTCTTTGCAGGGCCTGGCCGACGAGGATCGTCGGTGGTGAAGCTTGACCACCGCGAACCGTCCCAGTAGCGGTATCGTCCAGGCGCCCCTGCAGGGTCGGGATACCAGCCGGTATCTGGCATCTGTAACTACCGGAGCAGCGGATTCGACTGCTCAGACTTCAGAGAGGGAAATGCAGTCACCTCAGCGGCCCTCACGCCAGCCGTTGGTGATCGGCAACCGGCGGTCCCGTCCGAATGCCTTGAAGCTGATCTTGGTGCCGGGCGGGTACTGCCGTCGTTTGTATTCTGCGCGATCGACCATCCGGATCACCCGATCCGCGAGCTCCGGGTCAAAGCCCATCGCCACGATCTCTTCGTGGCCCGCGTCGCCTTCCACGTAGTCGTCCAAAACATCGTCGAGCAGCTCGTAGGGCGGCAGCGAGTCCGTGTCCTTCTGGCCCGGTCGCAGTTCAGCGCTGGGTTCCTTGATGATCGAATTTTCCGGTATGGGCGGAGTCACACCCCGCTGTACGGCCTGCTTGTTGCGCCACCGGGCCAGCCTCCAGACCCAGGTCTTCGGCACGTCCTTGATCGGCGCGTAGCCGCCGACGGCGTCACCGTAGATGGTGCTATACCCGACGGCAAGCTCACTCTTGTTCCCACAGGCGAGCACGATCGAGGGTGGATGCTGGTTGGACTCGGCCATCCAGATCACGGCTCGGATCCGGGCCTGCAGGTTTTCTGCGGCGATGCCTTCGAGATCGAGCATCTGGTGGAACGCGTCCACGGCTGGGGCGATCGGCACGGTCTGGAAATGCAAGCCAGTCCGTGCGGCAAGCTCGGCAGCGTCGCTCTTTGAGTGCTCCGAGGAGTAGGCACTGGGATTGGAGATGCCATAGACCCGGTCGGCACCGAGGGCGTCGCATGCCAAGGTGGCCACAAGCGTGGAGTCGATGCCACCTGAGAGCCCGAGGTAGACCCGCTCGATGCCGTTCTTCGAGCAGTAGTCGCGCAGGCCCGTGACGAGAGCGAGATAGACCTCTGCCATCGCCTCGAGCGGCTTCGCCACTACTGGAGTGATCAATTCGGCAGGTGCGTCTCCGGCGTCAGAGATGTGGTGTCTGAGAATGATCATGCCGCTCTGGCCGGGCTCGGCCGGGACGGTGCCTTCGGCAAGTTCCGCCTGCATCGAGGCAGTGCCCGGGGCAAGATCAAGATCAGCAACCACCAGGTCTTCTACGAACTGGAGGGCCCGTACCACCAGATTGCCGTCCTCGCTGGCGATCATGGTGTCACCATCGAAGACCAGTTCATCCTGTCCACCGACCATATTCACGTACGCGAGCGGGCAGCCAGCCTCCCGGGCCCGGCGGGTGACCAAGTCGCCGCGCACGTCGTCCTTGTCCCGCTCGTACGGGCTGGCGTTGATCACCCCCAGCAGGCCGGCATTCGCCTCCGCGGTCGCGGCCACCGGACCGCCGTCCTGCCACAGGTCTTCACAAATGGCAATCGCGACGTCGACGCCACGAATCCGCAGCACGTGCAGTTCGTTGCCGGGTTTGAAGTAGCGGTACTCGTCGAAGACGCCGTAGTTCGGTAGGTGATGCTTCGCATAGGAACAGAGCACCTGCCCTTGGTGGAGAACTGCAGCGACGTTGAGCGGATGCCCGCCTTTGGGATGGTCTGGCTCGTCGGTGCGGTCCAGGTATCCGACCACGGCGACAAGATCACCAAGCCCTGCATCGAGCAGCCGAGTGGCGAGGCGCTTGATCGAGACCCGGGAGGCCTCGACGAAGCTGCGGCGTAGCGCAAGATCCTCGACGGGATAGCCGGTGAGCACCATTTCCGGGAACAGCACCAGATGTGCACCGGCGTCAGCGGCCTGCTTTGACCAGTCCATGACGAGGTCGGCGTTGGCCGAGATATCCCCGACTGTGGCATTGACTTGGGCCATGGCAATCCGCAGATGAGGCACGGCACGAGACTACGACGCGACGAGCAGTCCGAAAACTGACTGCGAGCGTCGGGAATCGCGCGCCGCGGCAAGCAGGCGCCAGCCTCAGCGAGCGGAGCGAGCAATACAACACGGAGTGAGCGGAGGCGTCTTTTCTCTGCGAGCGACGACGACGGCGGCGGATTCTCGATGTCCCCATCGGAGCGCGATGCGCGAGCAGTCCGGAAAATGGCGGCGAGCGTCGGGAATCGCGCGCCGCCGCAGGGAGGAGGAGTGAGCGGAGGCGCCTTTCTCCGAGCGCGGACGGCGGCTGCAATCTAGCGGCGAGCGACGACGACGGCGGCGGATTCCAAGCGCGATGCGCGAGCAGTCCGGAAAATGGCCTGTTGAGCCGTAACGCTGCCGTTACATCCTGAGCGGCAGACTGGGCCGCGTGGACAAGCAGACCGAGTTCGTTTTGCGGGCGATTGAAGAGCGCGATGTGCGGTTCGTTCGCATGTGGTTCACCGATGTTCTTGGCTTCCTGAAGTCGGTCGCTGTCGCCCCTGCCGAGCTGGAGGGGGCATTTGCCGAAGGCATGGGTTTCGACGGGTCGGCGATCGAGGGCTTCGCCCGGGTCTATGAATCGGACATGCTGGCGCATCCTGACCCATCGACCTTTCAGGTTCTGCCGTGGCGCGACATCAGTCCGGCGACCGCGCGGATGTTCTGTGACATCACGATGCCCGACGGCTCGCCCTCGTACGCCGATCCCCGCTATGTGCTGAAGCGGGCGCTCAAGAAGGCCGCCGATCTTGGATTCACCTTCTACACGCACCCTGAGGTGGAGTTCTTCCTTTTCAAGGATCCGATCAAGCCGGGCAAGCCGCCAACGCCAGTGGACCAGTCCGGTTACTTCGACCACACGCCGCAGAGCCTTGGCAGTGACTTCCGGCGCCGCGCGATCACCATGCTGGAACAGATGGGAATCTCGGTGGAGTATTCCCACCATGAGGGCGCCCCTGGGCAACAAGAAATTGATCTCCGTTATGCGGATGCCCTCTCAACGGCAGACAACTTGATGACCTTCCGCGTGGTGGTCAAGGAAGTTGCGCTGTCGCAAGGCATTCATGCGTCGTTCATGCCCAAGCCCTTCACCGAGCACGCAGGCTCCGGCATGCACACTCACATGTCACTCTTCGAGGGCGACACCAATGCCTTCTACGACGCAAGTGCGGAACATCACCTGTCCAAGATTGGGCGCTACTTCATCGCCGGCCTGCTGCGGCATGCCGCCGAGATCACCGCGGTCACCAACCAGTGGACCAACTCCTACAAGCGGCTGGCAGGCGGCGGTGAGGCGCCGAGCTACATCTGCTGGGGACGTAATAACCGCTCGGCGCTTGTCCGGGTACCTATGTACAAGCCGAACAAGGGCTCGTCGGCCCGAGTCGAACTGCGCTCGATCGACTCCGCGGCTAATCCCTACCTGACCTTTGCGCTCATTCTGGCGGCCGGCTTGGCGGGAATCGAGGGTGAGTACGAGCTGCCCGAGGGCGCCGAGGACGATGTGTGGTCTCTTACGGAGCGGGAACGGCAGGCGCTGGGGATCTCACCGCTGCCGCGCAATCTCGACGAGGCCATCCGCACCATGGAGCGGTCCGAGCTCGTCGCTGAAGCTCTCGGAGAGCATGTCTTTGACTTCTTCCTGCGGAACAAGCGTGCGGAGTTCGAGGAGTACCGCCGGCAGGTGACACCGATGGAGCTCATCCGCCTTCTACCGGTCCTCTAACCACGGCCGGGACCTTGCTGCTCCATCTCGCTTCGACTTGTCAGAGCCACAACACCACATTTTGGTGCTTTGATCTGGCAAATCGCGCGTCAGGAGAGGAGAGGCAGGACTGCAGAAAGATCGGCACGAAGGCCGGATGCGTGGAGGGTGCCATTGGCAACAGCATCGGTCCACCTGGTGCGGCCGGTCGCCAGCCGCAGGAACGTGAGCGGGTCGGTCTCCACGACGTTCGGGGGGGTCCCGCGAGTATGGGTCGGCCCGGGATCGCTGATCGCGCACTGCACAGCCGCGTACGGCGGCACTCTGACCTCCACGGAGTGGCCTGGATGCTGCCCAGCCAGAATGCTGGCGAGGGTACGACTACACCGTGAGAGCGCGCTTCGATGCAGCTCCGCCGGGGCGGTCTCAGGAAGCGAACGGTTGAGATCGTCGGTATGGACAACTAGCTCGATGATGCGGGTCGCGATGTGATCCTCGACTGTGGTCGGGCCACGGCCCGCACT
Source organism: uncultured Actinomycetota bacterium (assembly GCA_963836855.1). GTDB lineage: Bacteria > Actinomycetota > Actinomycetes > Propionibacteriales > Propionibacteriaceae > Microlunatus. Next base: position 31,421 of record CAWILN010000008.1, read on the forward strand.
GATCACTTGCGACATCCGTACGCCGGCGCCGAGCCTTCGTGCAAGATCATCGATGGCCGATTCGAGCCGAGCAACCACCTCGGGACCGGTCAGCTCCACCGACGCCGCGAGCGTTGCAGCCATGATCATCTCGACATCGCGTCGATACCGTGTCACATACTCCTGGATCGGCAGTGCAGTTTCCTTGGTCGGCTCATCCAAGGACTGCCTGAGGCCGGCGTGGACGTGGACGAGGTGACCCGCGAGCTGCCGCACGTTCCAGCCCGGCAGCACCGTAGGGCGCTCGAATGCCTCGGGTGTCAAGCCGTGCAGCCAGTCCAGGATCGTTCGCGACTGCTCCAGCAAGGCCTCCTGCGGGCGCAGACGGAGCGTTGCCATCATTCGCGACCTCCGCGGCGACGCTACCAGTCACGCCGACCCCGTCAAGTCGGGCGCTCAGTAGCATCAAACTCATGATCCGGATCGAGACGATGCAGGGCACGCTGGCGCGGCGAGGCTTCGTCAACGCGGTGACAGCAGAACGCATCATCGATGACTGGGCCGACGAACACGAGCCATTGCTTGATTTGGTTGCAAAATCCGCCGATCCCGATCTAGCGCTGGCAGGTCTGGATCGGCTCTGTGATCGAGTCCCGGATTTGCTCGCCCGACTGACAGCTACGCCTGTTCTGGCCCGCCAATTAGTCATGGTCTTGGGTGGTAGCAACAAGCTGAGCCATCATCTGATCGCTCACCCGGAGCATCTCCAGCTGCTCGTGACTGAAGTGGCCAAGGTTCCTGCAGCTGCGCTGCGGTGCGAGCTGTTGGAGGCTACGGGCGCCGACCCGGAATCAACGACGCCGATCGCGACCGATCCGACCGGCGATCAATTACGTGTCGCGTACCGCGGAGCGCTCTTGCGCATCGCCGCGCGCGACCTCGGAGCGCCGGAGCCGATCGAGGCACTCCCTGACATTGCCGACGAGCTTTCCGACCTGGCAGACGCCACTCTCGAGGCAGCCCTGTCGATCGCTCGACTCAAGCTTGGCGAAAACGCCATGAAGACGCGGCTAGCAGTGGTCGGACTCGGCAAATGCGGTGCCCAGGAACTCAACTACGTCAGCGACGTGGACGTGCTCTTCGTGGCTGAACCAGTGTTGGACAGCGACCGCACTCCGCTGATCACCAACGACCAGGCGGTGCAGATCGCGACCCGGATGGCGGCCGAGATGACTCGGGTCTGCTCGGCACACACGTCGGCCGGGACGATCTGGGAGGTGGACGCCGCCCTCAGACCGGAGGGCAGGGCTGGTCAGCTGGTGCGCACGCTGTCCAGTCATCGCATCTATTACGAAAGGTGGGCCAAGACCTGGGAATTCCAGGCGATGCTCAAGGCTCGACCTTCCGCAGGTGATCTTGAGCTTGGCCAGGCGTTCGTTGACCTCGTGACACCGATGGTGTGGCGCGCTGCGGAGCGAGAGAACTTCGTTGTCGATGCCCAGGCAATGCGCAAGCGCGTGGTGGCCCACATTCCGGCGCGGGATCAGGGTCGCGAGCTCAAGCTCGGCGAGGGTGGCTTACGCGACGTCGAGTTCTCGGTCCAGCTGTTGCAATTGGTACACGGACGGGTCGACGAGCGGCTGCGGTCGCGTGCCACGTTGCCAGCCCTCAAGAGTTTGATCGACAACGGCTACGTTGGCCGCGAGGACGGCAAAGGGTTCGCGCTGGCCTATCGGTTTCTGCGAACGCTCGAGCATCGCATCCAGCTTTTCAACCTACGGCGTACTCACCTGCTACCGAACAACGATCATGATCTTCGCCGGCTGGGCCGCTCCTTTGGCTACAAGGACCCGGTGAACGAGCTGCTCAGCACCTGGCGCCACACCGCCCAGCGGGTGCGCCGGCTGCATGAGCGGCTCTTCTATTCACCCCTGCTCGACACGGTGGCCAAGATCCCGTCCAATGAGCTCAGGCTGACCCCTGACGCCGCCCTGGACCGGCTGAGAGCGCTTGGCTATGCCGATCCGACGGCGGCATTGCGCCACATAGCCGCACTAAGCCAGGGCGTCACCAGGCAGGCTGAAATTCAGCGCCAGTTGTTGCCGGCCATGCTCGGGTGGTTCGCGCAAGCGCCGAATCCTGATCATGGCCTGCTCGCGTTCCGCCAGGTGTCGGAGGCGCTGGGCACTACTCCGTGGTACTTGCGGGCCCTTCGCGACGAGGGCGCGATGGCGGAGCGGTTGGCTCGCATCCTTGCTTCCAGCCGGTACGCGGTCGAGCTGCTCAAGCGGGCTCCACAGACCGTGCAGATGCTCGCCGATGATCTTCAGCTCCGCCCTCCGTCATTGGCCGAGCTGAAGGCGGAGATGCATGCCGCTGCTGGCAGGCAGAGCGACAGCGTGGCAGCAGTGGAGGCAATCCGGGCGATTCGCCGGCGAGAGCTGTTTCGGGTGGCGGCCGGTGACTTGCTTGGGGACAACGACGTCCTTCGTGTGGGGGCCGCACTCGCCGACTTAGCATCGGCGACAATCGATGCGACTCTGGCCGTGGCCCGCGAAGCCTCTGACAGTGAACCAGTGCCGCGGATCGCCGTCATCGCGATGGGCCGTTGGGGTGGTCGGGAGATGTCGTACGCCTCCGACGCCGATGCCATGTTCGTGATGGACGACGGTGCCGATGCGGACAGCGACCCGATCAAGGTTGCGGCTGCGGTAGTGACACAGATGCGCACGCTGTTGACTCGGCCGGCCGCCGACCCGCCCCTGAGCATCGATACGGATCTGCGGCCGGAGGGCAAAGGCGGCGCCCTCATCCGCTCGCTGAGCGCCTACCGCAACTACTACAGCCGTTGGTCTTCCACATGGGAGATGCAGGCCCTGGTTCGCGCTGCGGCGCTAGCGGGCGACGAGGAGCTCGGCAAAGCATTGATGGCAGCGATCGATGCCCACCGCTGGCCGGAGGGCGGACTGACGGCGTCGCAGTTGACCGAGATACGCAAGCTGAAGGCTCGGGTCGAGGCCGAACGATTGCCGCGCGGCGCGAATCCGGCGAAGCACACCAAATTGGGGCCGGGTGGAATCGCCGATGTTGAATGGACGGTTCAGCTTCTCCAGCTGCAGCATGCTCACGAGCTGCCCGCTCTGCGTTCCTCCCAGACAATCGTGGCGCTACGAGCCGCCTGCGAGGCCGGCATCATCGACGCGATGGACGCCGGACACCTCGAGGCAGCCTGGATGCTGGCAAGCCGGGTTCGCAACCAGATCATGCTGATGAGGGGGCGCGGCTCGGATTCGCTGCCGAGCGACAACCGGGAGCTAGCCAGCCTGGCTGAGCTGCTCGGATACGGGCCGGGGGAGTCCTCCCACCTCCTCGCTGACTACCGTCGGGTCACGCGACGAGCCAGGGCCGTCGTCGAGAGGGTCTTCTGGGGTTCGACGCAGTAGCGTGATCGGCTCCGTGCCAGGACATCAGGGAGTCCGAAAGCCAGCCAGCGCGCAAGCAGCCTGCGAAAGATCAGTCCGTCGGCAATGAGGTCGTCATGGCCTTGTGGTAGGCCTGCAGCGTGGCGGCCGCGGTGTTGTCCCAGCTGAATGTCGAGGCGTGCGCCGCCGCGTTGGCGCCCATCCTGATCATCTCATCATGATCATCGAGGATCGTGGCCAGGGAATCGGCCCACTCGCGCTCGTCGTGTCCGCTCACCAGTAGGCCGCTGTAGTGATCACGAACGGCGTGCCGGAGGCCTCCGACATCAGTGGCCACCACAGGCCGCCCGCAGGCCTGCGCCTCGAGCGCGACCAGGCCGAAAGACTCGTTGTAGGAAGGCACAGCCACAACGTCGGACACGCAGTACCAGCGGAACAGTTCCGAGCGGGCCGAGTGCGGCCGGAAATCAACCATGTCCTCGATGCCGTGATCAACCGCCAACGGGCCTAGAGTCTTTGACCACTCCGCGTCCGAACCGCTCAGTCCACCGATGATGATCAACTGCAGTCGATCATGGCGTGTCGGATCCCTCCGGGCCAGCTCGGCAACGGCCTTGATCAACACATCAGGTGCCTTCAAGGGTTGGATGCGACCGACGAACAAGATCACCTGGATATCCTGGGCGACGCCGAACTGGGCTCGTGACTTGGGTTGGTTGCACGGATGGAAAGTGCGCAAGTCAACCCCGGGCGGCACGATCATGATCTGCTCGGCCTTGGCGCCGTAATGACTGCGCAGTTCCGCCGCCTCGTCGCTCGTATTGGCCGTGAGCACATCGGCCTCGTGAACAATGGCTGCTTCGCCGCGCTCGCGTACATCAGGTTCGACGGCCTGGTGACGGCCGAGATTGGAGTTCTTGACTCGAGCCATCGTGTGCATGGTGTGGACCAGCGGGATGCTGTGCCTACGCTTCAGTTCCCGACCGACCAGGCCGGAGAGCCAGTAGTGGGTGTGAATCAGGTCATGATCGTCAAGGCGTTCCTCCAGCGCGGCGCTGAACTGCTCCGCCAGGGAGGGCAGCGCTTCCTTGGCGACCCGCTCCGCGGGCCCTGCATTGAGGTGGATCACCCTGGTGTGCTCGTGGATGTCGACGATATCGGGCAGGTCGGCTGCGTCACGGCGCGTGAAGACATCCACCTTGAGACCGCGCTCGCCGAGCCGCCGAGCCAATTCGGCGACGTAGACGTTCAGACCGCCGGCGTCTCCCACCCCGGGCGTCGCGAGTGGCGACGTATGCATGGTGACCATAGCCACTCGATGTGGATATTCGATGCTTTCGCGCACCTTCACCTCCCCTGAGAGGCTACAGGCGAGCGTGGAACTCGGAGTCGAAAGTGATCGATTACCCGCTGACAAGCACCAGGGCGACCACCGCGAACGAGAGCCCCGCTACCTGAACGACACGAAGCCGCTCGTGCTCGATGATCAAAGCCAAGATCACTGTTGTGACCGGATAGAGCGCGGCGATCGGCGCAATGACGCTGAGGTCTCCGCCACGAGTGGCCATAAGGTAGAGGGCGTTCGCCGTCATGTCGCAAGGGCCAGCGACCATCGTCCACCGTACGGCCGATTGCCGGGGCCACGGGCCGGGTCGCGTCATCAGGAGGAGCAGGCCGCCAATGATCAGGGCGCTGAGCTGCGAACCGAGGATCGGCCACATCCCAGCCGAACCACCCGCCGACTCACCTGCAAGCGCGATCAAGATGAAGAACAGCGCAAAGCTGATGCCGGCGCCGAGCGCCGCAACAACAAGTCTCCAGGTGATCAGCTGCCGATCTCCTGGCGGACTCGGTGAGATGCTGACCAGTGCGATTGCCACCAACGCGCATCCCACGCCGATAAGTCGGGATGGCGAAGGACGCTCGCCAGCGACAAGTCCGACCACAACCGGAATGGCAGCTGAGGTCACGCCAGTCACGGGCGCGACCACCGTCATAGCGCCTGCCGAAAGTGCACGGTAGAACAGCACCAACCCGACGACACCCGCCACCCCGGCAAGGCCACCCCAAGCGAGGCCGACCGCCGTCACCGGCACGTACGTCGCGATCAGATAGATGGCGAGCAGCGGCAGACTCACCAGCTTCGATAACCACACCACGGGGAGAACTGCGGCTCGCTGCGTTGCCTTACCGCCGGCAAAGTCGCCGACACCCCAGATAAGCCCTGAGAGTGCGGCGAGCGCGACGTAGAGCACTCAGGCACCCTAATGCCCACCTCAGACGGCGCCGGAATCGTGGCGTATGAGCCTTGTGGACGGGTTGTTGGACAAAGCTCAGCGGAGTACGCCGTCGGCTCCCGGATGCGCCGCGGCCAGGCGACGCTGTGCAGCGATCACGTCACGTGCCTGCAATCGCCTCCCAGGTCGGCTACGGGTCGGAGTTGGCGCAATGGGCAGCATCCGTCTGCGATGTGCGGACGGTTCCCTCAGTGGAACCTCTTGCTACAGCGCGGCAGCAGCGTCCAGGCAGGCTCATGGAGTCGCGCCAAGCGGTTGAAGCACACCATTGACCCGACGGGGAATGTCCCACGGGTTCGCACTCTGCAGTGCCGGTGGCAGCCACTCGTCTCTCAGCGATTGATAGGTAATCGGCCGCACAAATCGGTACAAGGCGGCAGCACCCACCGACGTGGCCGATGGGTCTGAGGTCGACGGCCATGGACCGCCATGTTGCTGGGCCCAGGTGTATGCGACACCGGTCGGCCAATTGTTGGCGCACAACCGACCTACCTTCGGCGACAGCAACGCGAGGCAGGACGCACCGTCCGGGTCGTCCCGATCAGCTGTGAACACACTGCCCGCGAGGGAGCCCTGAAGGCGACCGACCGCAGCAGCGAGCTCGGCGACGTCGGCGTACTCGACGACGACGGCTACCGCACCGAAGCACTCCTCAAGCAGCCTGCTGCCGTCCCGCAGAGAATCGATCGGCGCTTCGAGGACCGCGGCCGGCGCGCACCAGCCGTCAATGGATGCCTCGACGAGCTCAACCACGCGAGCACCGGCGAGCCTCAGCTCCTCGAGTCCCTGAGCTGTCGATCGTGCGATTGCCGCGGTCAGCATGACCGGCTCGGGCGAAGCCTGTCTTAGGGCCTTACTGATGGCTTCGACTGCCGCCGTTCCGGCTGGAGCGAACACGAGACCAGGCTTCGTGCAGAACTGACCAGACCCGAGTGTGAAGGAGCCCACGAACCCCTCGGCGATCTCCACCATCCGGGTGGCCGCCGCAGCCCTGGTGACTACGACCGGATTCACCGTGCTCATTTCGGCGTATGTCGGAATGACGGTTCGCCGCTGGTTCGCGATGCGCCAGAGTGCGAGGCCGGCTGCCTGTGAGCCGGTGAACGCCACGGCGGCGATGCTTTCGTCCTGCACGAGTGCGACGCCGGCGTCGTAGCCAACCACCATCTCTAGGCAGCCGTCGGGAGCCCCAGCGTCGACCAATGTCGTCCGCGCGAGTCCTGCCAGCCGGTGGCTCAACAGCGGGTGCGCCGGGTGGGACTTGGCGATCACTGGACACCCGGCTGCAAGAGCGGACCCGAAGTCGTTGCCGAGCACGCCGAAGCCAAAAGGGAAGTTGCTTGCGCCGAAGACAGCGACAGGTCCGAGCGGCTGGTTGACCCGGGCCAGCCCCGGTGTGGTGTCGGTCGGATGGTCGATCGTGGCAGCGAGGTAGGAGCCCTCGGCGGCCACGTCGCCGTAGAAGCGCAGCTGGCCGGCCGCGCGCGATACCTCGGAGGTGAGGCGCGTGTAGCCCAGCGCGGTCTCTGTCTCGGCCAGTTCGACCAGTTCCGCGGTGTTCGCCACGAGTCCCGCGGCAACCGCGTGCAGCCAGCCGCACCGCTCTCGCGGGCTGGCTGCCGCCACGGCCGAGCTCGCGCTGGACGCGCGTTCGACGGCAGCTTGGACTTCGTGGGAGGACATCTCCTCGACCGTGCCGTTCGCCTGACCCGTCCGCGGGTTGTATGACGTGATGGTCACGACGCCGCCTTGATAGCCCGTTCGAGCACATCCAGGCCATCGGACAACAACTCCTGGCCGATGATGAGCGGCGGCAGTAGCCGAACGACGTTGCCATAGGTGCCACAGACCAACATGAGGACACCCTCGCTGTGGCATTGCGACACTACCTGCCGGGCCGTTTCGGGAGCGGGCTCTCGAGTCCCAGGCTTGACGAATTCAACGGCCAGCATGGCACCACGCCCGCGGACCTCGCCGACGATGGAGTCAGCTCCAGTCAATGAGCCGAGCCGCCGCATCACCGCGGCCTCAATGTCCTGCGCCTTGCGTACCAACTGCTCGCGCTCGATGGTTTCCAATGCACCGAGCGCGGCTGCGCATGCGACTGGGTTGCCGGCATAGGTGCCGCCGAGGCCCCCCGCCGGAACCGCGTCCATGAGTTCAGCGCGGCCCGTGACGGCGGAAAGCGGCATGCCGCCTCCCAGCGCCTTGGCCGTCGTGATCAGGTCGGGCACGACCCCTTCGTGTTCGCAGGCGAACATCGCCCCGGTGCGTCCGAATCCGGTCTGAATCTCATCCGCGATGAACACGATGCCGTGCTCTTGTGCGAACTCCTGGAGGGCCTTCAGGTAGCCCGCCGGCGGCACGATGAAGCCGCCCTCGCCTTGGATCGGCTCGGCGACGATTGCAGCCACGTTGTTCGGGCCGACTTCGGTGATCACCGTGTCGCGCATGGCCGCCAGGGCCTCCTCGGCGCATTTCTCGGGGCCGCTCGGCCATCGGTAGGGGTACGGCGAGGGAACCCGGTAGACCTCCGGAGCGAATGGACCGAAACCCTGCTTGTACGGCACGTTCTTCGCCGTCATGGTCATTGTGAGCAGCGTGCGTCCGTGGTAAGCGTGTCCGAGCACGACCACCGCCGGGCGACCGGTCGCCGTACGAGCGATCTTGATCGCGTTCTCGACTGCCTCCGCACCGGTCGTGAACAACGCCGTCCGCTTCGGGTGGTCGCCCGGGGTCAGCCGGTTGAGCGCGGCGGCCACGTCGACGACTCCCTCGTACTCGGTGACCAGGAAACATGTGTGGGTGAAGCGCTCAGCCTGCTCCGCAATGCGCCTGACCACGGCGGGGTCGGACGCACCGACGCTTGTCACAGCGATCCCAGACGCGAAGTCGATGATGTGATTGCCGTCGACATCGACCAGGATGCCGCCGCCGGCCCGCTCGATGAAGACAGGCATGGTGACACCCACACCGCTGGAGAGTTCTGAAGCGCGCTGCACCTGCAGTTTCTGCGACTTGGGACCTGGGATGCTGGTGGCCAGGATGCGACGCTGCTCTAGCTGCGACATTGTGATTCCTCCGTCTCGTGGGCTGTCGCCACAGTAAGGAAAAATCAACGCCCGATCTTGGTGCTATCCGCACATCAAGGAGCGGACCTTGTGCATTCCGACCAGCGAACCATGCGCGCAGATGGGCTGCTTCACATGGCGGCGCTAGGCCGCACCGCGTTCACGCATTAGGAGCCACAGCCGGGCGGCGACGTCTGGATCGTCGATGTCGACGCCGAGCGAATCGCGGGCTCGCGAAAGACGATAACGCAACGTGTTGCGGTGCACGTCCAGGTCACGCGAAGCCTGTGCCCACTGCCCACGGTGGCGCAGGTAGGCCGCCAGTGCCGCGATGACGTCCTTGCTTTGAACTTGTAGGAACTCATCGAGCCTTGTTGCGATCAGCCGGACGTCCCCGAGTGGGAACTCGTCAAGCGCCAGCTCTCCCCGAGATAATGCGCGCAACCGATCCCCCAACCGGGACCGAGTCGTACCGACGTCCTCGAGGCGAACGAGCTCGGAGACGACGGCCGACGCCGTCGGGTCCGCCTTCAACAGCGACCGACCCAGGTCTTCAAGCCGCGGGTGCCCAGGGGCAATCAGGTACCACGATTCGGCACGCGTGATAGTTACGGCAAGCACGTCTGTGGACCAGGATTCGACGGCTCGGATGACTTTCTCGCTGTCCCGGGCGTGCACAAGTAGAACCCGACCCTCACGCTGCAGCATGGGGATGCCCTCAAGCGCCGCGAGCTGGCGAGCCGCCTCAAGGTACCCAAGGTCCACAAGGCTCGCCACGCAGCGAGTCGTCGCCTCTCGCGCAGGCGCCGCGCGTTGCCAATGGATCGACTCGATGCTCAGCAGGGCCACGGCGGTGAGTACGACCCGGCGGCGCATCGCGGACAGCTGCTCTGTCGTGCCGACGGCCAGGTAGCCCACCACGGTCTCCTCGACTGATAAAGGGAAGATCGCGACGTACCGACCACGGGCGATGAACGACGCGGCCGAGTGGACACCAGCAACCTCCAGACGCTCCACCTCTGACTGGAGGGCCTCCGCCTCCACGACCAAGCCAGCGGGATGAATCTGATCGAGCTTGCCGGTGGACGTGAGAGTGGCCGCCCACCCGTCCACGGCCCTCGCCAGCCGTCGAAGCACCTCGGCAGGCGCATCAGCCGAGGCAGCGGCGTCGATGAGCGCTCGGTGCACCGCGACCGCATCCTGAAGGTGCTGCTCCGAGGAGCGCGCTCGCGCTGTCCAGTAGGTCTTGGAGATCGTCAGGAAAGGTGTTGGGGCCGGGACAACGAGCAATGTGAGCCCAGAGGCCTTGCATGCCTCCACCAGCGCCTCTGGAGGTTCGGAGTAGCGCGGACCCAGGCCGATACCAAGTGCGGCAATTCCGATGCCATTGAGCCGCGAAACGTATCCATCCCACTCGATCCTGCTGGTCGGAAGAGTCAAACCAGTGGTCAGCAGCAGCTCTCCGCCCGACACGTACAACGTCGGATCGACAAGCTCAGAGACGTGCACAGCGGTGACCGGCGTCTCGGGAACGACGAAACCGGCGGCTGGGTGCAGGTGCTTCCCCAATGCCCGGCACAAGCTCGCCACCGTGGGCAGCGCCACGCCATCACCCTCCCTCCCTGCCTCCGACACAGTCTGCCGCGAGCAGTGCCGAGCACAGCACACCCATAAGGCCGCGCACGGTACGAATGGGCCACATGCTGCCGGACCGCGACAAACGCCGCCCGGCCGCCTTTGAGCAATTTTCACGGTCCGGGCCGGCTCGACCTTCGCTCATACCCAAAGAACCGAGCGAGCAGCGAGCAGCGAACGGCACCGATCCTGGGCTTCGTCCTGGACGTGCTGCGGGTTCACCGGCACGATGAACCCTCGGTCGGGTTCGTCTTCGCACCTGGTTAGGAGCCAGTCCGCGATGACCAGAAACTTGGGATGACGCGATCACCTGGCGGGCGGGGCGCACGGCGCAGGACCAAGGCGCCCGTGGTCTGGCTCACCGGGAACCACCCCCGGTCCGGGCGCCGGTAGACGAACGTCATCGTTTCGACAGCTTCTAGTTTCGGCCGCCTACGCTCGTTCCCGGCGTGCAAAACTACTCCCCGGAGATCCACGGCAAGCCGCGCTTGCATGAGGTGAGTTGGAAGCATGGAGTTCATCAGAAACGTCATCAGAGACATCAAGCCTGAATATTGGGTGGCGCTCGGAGCTGCCGTGTCCATCCTGTCCCTGCTGGTGGCCGGCTTCTCGTTGATCTACGTGAGACGATCCGCTAAGGCATCGCGGGAGCAGGCGAGACAGCAGAAGCAGGCCGCCAAAGATGCCGCCCAGCCGATGTTATGGGTCGATATTCGTGGCGACGACGGGCAGGGCCAAGCTCTGGTGCTGCTGCTTGGGAACTCCGGGCCAAGCATCGCGCGTAACGTGAAGGTGACCTTTGATCCGGCACCGCCATCGACGCTGGACATCAAGCCGATCCTGGAGATCTTGAAGCAAGGCATCACCTCATTGCCGCCTGGTCGCACGATGCAGTGGGCTTTGGGTGCGGTGCACAACTCAGACGACCCGGACGCTCACAAGGCCTATCGGGTACGGATCGTGGCAGAAGGACCTTTCGGCCTTATCGAGCCGCTCGAGTACGTGATCAGCGTCGATGATCTGGATGGCTCGCGTGCCGCGCCGCCGGGGAATCTTCACACGGTTGCAGCTGAGCTGCGCGAGATGACCAAGGCCACCAAGGAATTGAACGAGATCATCCGAAGTGCCAGCCTTGAGGCTGTGTGAGCGCCGAGACCGCGCGCGGCAACTGGTCGAGCGGCCACACCGGGAACCGCTCCGGCGGCCTTATGTCAGTGGCGCGACTCCCGGTCAGGAGCCGTGATCACTGAGATCAACGGCGCGGCCGCCGCAGTCCTAGGGATAGGCCACCTGGGGCCGGCGTATAGAGGTAGCCCGTTCGCGCCGCCCGCTCAGCGCACAAACGCTAGCGGACCTCTACCGCTCTGCGTGGCTTGATCTCGTCCTCGGTGGTGGGCAAACCTATGGGAGCCAACTTTCGATTGGTCCGCGATGCAGGTGCTGTCCGGCGGCCGACGGAGTGATTCCGCAGTTGGAACCGCTCGCGGGTGATTTCAACGTGCCTCCCGCGGTTGTCGGCCCGGAACCAGCGGACGTCATAAAAGCCACTCGGAAACACCTCGTGGTTGAGATCGAATCGGCAACGAATCACCTTGTCAGGCATCGACACCATGTCGTCGTCATCGACGACCTCCCACTTGCCATGACTCTTGACCCATAGCTCCAGGTCAACACCGGGATTCTGGCTGCCGCCTGACCTGCGAACCAGCTCTAGGAGAAGAGCACCGTCGGGATCGGAGTCATCGTGTCGCGCAAGCCAGTCGTGGTCCCGAAATCCGCTAGATCGATACCGCCACAGGTGATAAAGGATGAGTCCGGCCCAGATGGCGATGTATGCAGCGACTGCCCAAAAGGCGGCCCATGCGGCCTGCGCCAGCGTGCCATCCAACTGCAGAGGCAGAACGGAGGCGACCATCGTTCCGACCGCGGCCGCGCCGCAACCCAAAGCGATCTGTTGAGCGAATGGAGCACTTGCACGCCTGGCGGCGCGTCGGACCTCTCGGATCCAAAGCCGTTCCATGAATGAGCCTCCTCGCGCCAACATCGACCCATTGCCCAGGCATCCTGCCACTCCGGGCCTTGCAGCGTTGGAAATACTCAAAAGAGAGCAGGCAAGCCACGGAAGTAGCGGAGTTGAGTTTGCAGACCTGAGGGCCTTCCACTCCCGTAGCCGGTGAGCCGCCCGGATCGCCAAGGCTCCAAGTCCGCGCACTCCGTGCTACCTATCAGCGCCACCCCTAGCAGGGAGCAGCAGGATCGCGAACTGGTTGCGCGCAGCGGCACAAAGGAGGTCACGAAGACGTTTTCGGTCCGCTGCCTCCTGGTTCTCCGACGTACGCAGCTACGAATGGGACCTCCTCGTCTCTGAGGCGAGCGGGGACCTGGCCTACACGGTGGCGCCATCGAGCGCTACACAGCATCGCGCAACCGCCGCTCCGGCCCCGATCGCGCTGCGGGTCACCCATGTGTATCGGCGCGAGGACAGCCAGTGGAGGGCGGTGCACCGCGACCTCAAGCCACCCGGCCAACCGGCGGCGACCTGACCCGCACCGACGGTTTCACCAATGCCTACTTCTTGATCATCAACCGCTTGGCTCTGTTGTTGGTGTAATCCTCGTCAAGATAGGACTCGTACACCTCAAAGCGGGTAATGTCCAACGCCTTGGCCAGCGTGATATTGCCCTCCTGGCGTGCGGTGTGTGCCGCTGCGCGCAGTCCCTCTACCCAGTCCCGCAACTCGGCCAGGTCAGCCGTTTGCCTTGCCCCCACGCGCCTAGGCTACTGCTCGGCTCTGCCAGCCGCCGGAGTTCAATGCGTCCGGTTGAACAAGCTCCGATACCGGTAGGCGCATGAGGTGACGCTCGTGGACGATTACGTGGTCCTCGATGTTGTCAGCCACATCGGTCCAGGCGAACGCTGGGTTTCCGCCCAGATCGTGGTTGGGCTGACTCCCTGATCGGCATCAGGCGGTATCGGGAGCGGATCTCCTGCGGAATCGGTCCGATCGAGCCTCCAAGAAGCGCGAAAACCCCCGGATCCACGCGTGAATTCGGGGGTTTCGGCGAACCCCGGATATCAGACGTCGTAGTAGAGCTCGAACTCCCCAATCTGTAAGGAGTCAAGCCCAGCCGAGCGCAGCTGGCCCTTCGCTTAGCTTTGGCTATGGGGTCTGACCACCATCTGAGTCTGGCCACCGAAGGCGCCTAAGTGCAGAATCCTTATTTTTAAGGGAAAATTGGACGTCTGGCTAGCTCCCGGTAGATGGTCTCCGGGCATAGACGCATCGACAAATCATCAGGGAAGGTCTTCCTCAGCCAGCCACAGACCTCATCGGGTGACCAGCACCGGTTCAGCTTGCGCTGGTTGGCCACATCCGCCACGGTGTGGCACATCGGATCTTGAAATCGAGCTCAGGAAGCAGACCCGGGGCACGCTCGGCGAGCATGGTCTTGCCCACGCCCGGCGGACCGTGAAAGAGCATGCGGTGCCTACCCGCTGCGGCTACCTCGCCGCCCACTTGGCCTTAACTTGGCCGCAGGATGACTTAGATCGCGAGGATCCTGCTCGCCACCCGGCTCGGCCCGCCCCGCAAAGGCCTCGGCTACGACACCCCGGCAGCCCGTTTCGCCAAAGAAACAGCCTCCACACCAACCCGCTGAGATAGCCTCCTCGACATGTATGTCGGCACCGGGTGCCGATCCAGCTCGCGTTTGATCGTCGACGGATGCCGGCCCAGCTCGGCGGCGATCCGACGCAGCGAGCAGCCCAACCGGAGCAGGTCGGCGATCTGCAACCGTTCCCGGACATCAAGATAACGACCCGACCACACCACTCGCGCCGCTTTCCGGATCGATCGATCATCGCTGGGTATGTCCGCAGGTGCGCGCTGCCGTTCAGCCCTGACCGTGACCTGGTCGGTCAGCCGCAGCAGCCGCCCCACCGGGGAGACCGATCTGACGGCGCCAGCAGGTGGCGGCGGGTCTCGCGCATAACGGACTCGAACCCGAGTTCATCAACCTCGACATATGACAGTCCCGCCTCCCAGCACTCCGCGCGAAAATGCTGGCGCCGCTGGCGAATCCAAGTCCCGATGTCCTCTATGCGCACCCGCTTCGCCAAGAATGGTGCGGATTGTGCATACCCCCGCATTTGGACGGCGGGCTTAGGTGAGGTCGACTCGGGTGTCCCGGACAACAACCTGGACGCGGGCCGAGTTGTTGTCCTTCCGTACCTCGGTGATTTGGCCGAACGCGTCGGCAGTCACGGTGATCACGTACTCGCCGCGCCGGCCCCGAATGTCCCACAGCGCGGTGACCTCGATCTCCTCACCCGGCGGCACGACGGGGGTATAGATGACCCGCAATTCCCGGTCGATGTCAGCGCCGCGCACTCAGAACCGCGTGGTGGTCTCGTCGGCAAGGGCGTCCCCCCGGTTGTGGACGATAGCCGTCAACTCGGCAACATACGAGACGATCTCGGCGCCTTCCTCAGCAGAGCGCCCACGGGCGTCGCGCACTCTGATCAGACCCACGACCAGGTCCGGCAGTTGAGCGTCGGTCACCTCGTTAGTTCACCGCCAATTGCAGCTCGCTGAGCTCCCAACTCGACATCTCATTCTGGTGCCGCGGTTTTGGGCCGCGATAGGGGCAGCAAACGGCCCCAATCTCGACTCCTCCAATAGCTGCCTGGAGACATGGCCGGGTATGCCGTTGATAGCGCAAGGCCAGCGACGACTTGCCCACCCGCTCCGAGCTGCGACCGCGCCGAGAAGCGGGCGCACTGCAATACGGTTTGCGCATGCGGTCGCCAGTCCGGTTCTTCGCGCTTGTCTTTGCGCTCTCCGCCCCCATCTGGCTGGTCGAGCCGGGCGAGTGGCCGATCACGGCCGCGGTCGGTGTGCCGCTCGTCGCGTCGTTGATTCTGGTGTACCGGGCCGAGGGACTCAGGGGTGTGCGGAATCACCTGGCCGGGGTACTCGATCAATGGAAGATCCGGCCCATCTGGTACGTCCCGCTCTTCTTACTCGCGCCGACCTTGTCGTTCCTGAACTATCTGATCCAGCGCCTAATAGGACTGCCCTTGCATGCCGAGCCGGCCAATGTGGTCGTCATGATTCCATTGCTCTTTGTCCTCTTTTTCGTGCTTGGCATCGGGGAGGAGGCGGGATGGACGGGTTATGCAACGGATCCGTTGCAGGCGCGCTGGAGCGCGCTGACGACGGCCGTCGTGCTTGGCCTGGTGACCTCACTGTGGCATCTCGTGCCGCTGGTGAAGATGGGGCGTTCGGCTTTGTGGATCGCGTGGTGGACGGTGTGGTCGGTGCCGTTGCGGATTTTCATCCTCTGGGTCTATAACAACACCGCCAAGAGCCTATTCGCGGCGATCGTGATGCATGCGACGATCAATCTCAGCAGCTCGAGTCCGTTCATTCCGCGGGTGGGATCGCATTGGGACATGCTTATTCTCGCGGTGCTGACCTGGATTGTCGCGTTTGTGTTGGTTGGAGCGTGGGGGCCGGACACTTTGGCGGCGCGGCGCGACTCACGTGATGGAGGGTAGTTCTGCGTCGGGCCGCGGAGGGGCGGTCAGCGGTCGAGTCGTCGCACACACACCGGCCGATGTTAGCGAGCGAGACCGACCACTTAGCTGAACCGGCCACGGCGGCGTACGCCCGCTACCGCTCATCGATACTGCCAGGATGGGGTTGAGGTCGACGATTGGCGTCCTGTCGATCGCTTCCAGACCGCTGACATGGACGCGTAGCCATCAATGCCGAGGACGCGTACGTGATGCAAGCCAATCGGGTTGGGTCGCCTCGGTGCCCCTGGTGCTGAAGACGCCGGCCTCAGGCCGGCTCAAGTCTCCGCGCGGATGCACCCTCAAGACACTGCAGTCGGCCTGATGCAACCAGGGCAACACGATATCTCGTCCCCGACCGCAACGCCGCTCAAGCCTGCCTGAACATCAGAATTCAAGATCAGGTACGCATCAGGAGCCCCTTCATCTCCTTGCCGCGGCGCGTCGGCCGTGGAGGTGAGCGGACTCTCCACGCGTCCTATCGGGTGGAATGTGAAGTCGGTCGAGGACGGGTCGGACATGGAGGCTACCGCGACACCGGTGCGGGCTGTTGGAGTTCGAGCCGGCACCGTACGGGACCGGCGGGTCGTAGCGTGAGGTGGGTAAGCAGGGGGATGTCGGGGGCATCGGAAGCAACCGAGAACCGTGTCAGCAGCGTGGCGATCGCGACGACCGCCTCGGTCATGGCGAAGTGGCCACCAATGCAGCCCCGGAGGCCGCCAGCGAACGGGAAGTAGGCGTACCGCGGGCGGGCCTGCTCGGCAGCTGGTTCAAAGCGCGCCGGATCAAACCGCTGTGGTTCCGGCCAGAGGTCCGGACGCCGGTGGGTTGCCCACGGGCTGAGCAGGACGATGGATCCGGCTGGGATGCGGTGGCCCGAGATCGTTACCTCATGCTCGGCGATCCTGCCGAGCCCGTATGCCGGTCCGCTCTCGGGCTTGACCCCCGACGACTACCCGCCACCGACTGGACATCTAGTGCGGCCTCCGGCGCGGACGCTTATTCCTGCTAGGTCGAATGGGCTGGATCGGTTCCCGTGGCCACGAGCGAGCTGGAAGATCGCGGCCGGCGTACCCCTTGGAGATGTACAGAAGGTTTTCACCGACGGGGCGACAGGCGGCAGCCGTGTGTCCTGTCCCGGCTAAATGTTGACGCGCGACCATGAGGCTGCCTTGACGTAAACCGGCTCTTCGGATATGAGCATGGGTGGGTGAGTCGGCGCGGGGTGTGTTGATCCCTCGGTAAGGGTGTCGGGACCTTCAGGATCAGAGGCGACCAAGCTTCTGAGAGAAAGCCCCGACGATGCCTCACTCTATGTGTGGTTCGGGTGCGCGCTGGTGCGTCCGGGCCGATGCAATCCTCGATGTTCCCGACATGCATGTCCTCGACGTTCAGATCGATGATCAACAGGGTTTGGTGTTGACGATCGAGTCGGGTCAGCTGGAGGCGGCCTGTCCTGGGTGTGGGGTGCTCGCGGCTGGCCACGGCCGGCGGCTCCGGAGGCTGCATGATGCCCCGAGCTTCGGCAAGGTCACTGTGCTTCATTGGCTGGTTCGGATATGGCGTTGTCGAGAATCTGGGTGTCCGGCCGGGACGTTCAGCGAGGCCCACGAACTGGCACCACCTCGGATGGTGTTGACCACCCGGGCGGTGGCGTGGGCCACCAGCGCACTCAGCTACGACGACACCACGGTGTCGGCGCTGGCCAGACATCTGGGCGTGGACTGGCACACGGCTTGGGACGCGATCGAGATAGAGGCCAAGGCCCGCACGAGCGACCCGGATCGACTGAAGGATGTGAAGAACCTTGGGTGTCGATGAGCATATTTGGCGGCCGTCGCGGATCGGGGTCGACCGAGCCGTCACCATCATGGTGGATCTGTCCCGTGACCAGGCCGGATGCTTGCATGCCCGTCTGCTTGATGCCGTCGTGGGCCGCTCCGGAAGCGTCTACAAGGCCTGGCTGAACGCTCAACCCGCAGACTTCATCGACGGCGTGGAACAGGCCGCGTTGGACCCGTTCCGTGGCTACGCCAACGCGATCCACGACGGCCTTCCCGAGGCGGTCGCCGTGCTGGACGCCTTCCACGTGGTCCGGCTGGGCACCCAGGTGGTCGATGAGGTCCGGCGTCGCGTGCAGCAAGACACCCTCGGCCGCCGCGGCCACAAACACGATCCCCTCTATAAGATCCGTGGCGCTACTCCGCCACGGCGCCGAACACCTCACCGAAAAGCAGCGGGCCAAGATCAGGAACTGCCTCGACGTCGGCGACCCCACAGATGAGGTGAACGTGACCTGGCAGTGCTACCAGCAGCTCCGATCTATCTACCACGCCACTCCAGCGAAAGGACGCGAGGTTGCGATCAAGGTATTGGATAGCTTCCACAGCTGTCCCATCCCCGAGGTTGCCCGACTGGGCCGCACCCTCCGTTCCTGGCGGGCCCAGGTGCTGGCCTACTTCGACACCTCAGGGGTCTCCAACGGCGGCACCGAAGCGATCTGTGAGTGTCGTACCGGCTGGTCTGGGACTGGCTGGTCAGGATGGTCCTGGTCGTGTCCGTTCGGTGCGTGACTCACGAAGCAATTGACCCCTTCGGCGGTGTCTTTCCGTTGAATTGTCCGCACCGAGTGACGCGGCCGGTACCGTCCGGCCCACCTCGGTGACCTGATCAGGAGACTGCCCGACCCGTCGCGGGTCGTGGCCCATCACAGATATGCCCCGACGTGACCTCTTCCCGGACCGGTACCGGCCGCCTTTGGCGACCGCACTTCCTGTCCGCTATTGAAGAGAGGAGCGTCGATCACCATGACAATCGTCGCGCATGCTCACCCATTCGTCATCGGCGTCGATGCGCACGCCCGCAACCACGCCGTCGCTGTCTTGGCCTGCCCGACCGGCGAGGTCGTCGACGAAGCGCAGTTTCCTGCCACCGTCGCAGGACTCCAGCGAGCCGTCTCGTGGGTCGCCCGCCGCACCGGTGGTGATCTCGATGTGTTGTGGGTGATCGAGGGAGTGGGAACCTACGGCGCCCGCCTGGCCCGCGTCGCCAACGACACCGGGTATGCGGTCGCCGAGGCCGGCCGGATGAACGCCCGCGCCAACCGCGGAGTTGGCAAGTCCGATCCGTTGGACGCCCGCCGCATCGCCCAGTCCGTGCTGGCCGTCGACGAGGGGATGCTGCGTCGGCCCCGCGCCGACGACGGTGTCCGAGCCGCCGTCCGGGTGCTGATCGCCTCACGTGATCACCTCAGCGCCGAGCGGACTAGCGCGGTCAACGCGTTGACTGCGCTCATCAGGGTGGCCGACCTGGGCATCGACGCCCGCCGACCCCTGACGGCCGCTCAGATCACTGCGATGGCCGGCTGGCGTGCCCGAGACGAAGACCTCGCAACCGCTGTGGCTCGCCAGGAGGCTGTCCGGCTGGCGAAGCGGGTGATTGCAGCAGATCGGGAGATAGCGGCCAACACCAAGCAGCTGACCGACCTCCTCAACGCCAGCCCAGCTCGGGTGCTGCTCGACAAGCCCGGGATCGGGCCGGTCACCGCCGCCGTCACCCTGGCTGCGTGGTCGCATCCCGGCCGGGTCCGCTCCGAAGCCGCATTCGCCAGCCTCGCCGGGGTGAACCCGATACCAGCCTCTTCCGGCAATACCGTGCGCCACCGCATCAACCGTGGCGGCGACCGACGACTGAACCGCGCCCTCCACATGGCCACCGTGACCCGCATCCGGATGGACCCACGCACCCGCGCCTACGTCGAGAAGCGAACCGCCGAAGGACGAACCCCACGGGAAATCCGCCGCTGCCTGAAGCGCTACCTCGCCCGCCAGATCTACCGCCAGCTCAACGCCGCCGAGACCGCGCTCAACCCGACTTGACAAACATAGGAGATTCAACCTGATCATCGAGAAAGTCCGCCGGCTCGCCCACGGCTTCAAGGACTTTGATCATTACCGGCTGAGAATCATGCTTGCCGCCGACGGACGGCGACCCTACAGAACTCGCTCGAACCATGCTTAACTCCGAAGACCCCGTAAACCTCTGGGTGGCTTATCCGAGTATCTCGGTATTCGACATAGCGCTACGCCGTCGCAATATGCGACCGCTGTGTTGGGGGTTACTCAAGATCTGGTAGGCGTACCCCTCAGGGCGTGCCAACCGAGAATCATGAAGGCAGAGCCAAACATGATCTGCCCGATCGATTCTGAGAACGTTCCTTCCGTATTAGGAAGAAAAATGGTCGCCGGAATTGAGACGACCAACAACGCTGATGCCCATCGCGGATAAACACCCGCCTTTAAGGTCGCCAGACCAAAGAGAACTATTCCGATGGCGAAGAGATAGGCGGACAGGTTTTTGCCAATTATCAGGGATGAGGCTTCCGCCGACTGTCCTGTGAACACAGTCGCGGCCACCCGTGCCAAGGTGGGATACACAAACACCTCAGCCCAAACATTCCCGACGAGCAGAGCTGTGCCGAAGAACGCCACAATGAAACCCCATAGACCGAAGGCGCCGGCGGCGATCGACTGCCGGTTGTAGAGGGCGAGCAGCGCCCAAAGGAACAGGACGGTGCTGAGCAGGCGGAGGCTGGAAGCGGTCAGATACGATGCGGTCAAATCCGCTGCAGCAACGCCCAGCCGCTCGTAGGGAACAACGAGCCACTCCAACAGGAACGAGATGACCATTGCTGCACCGCCCACAATCGCCGCCCAAGCGCCGGCCGCGATGAATGCGGAGAGACGATCCAAGGCGGGCCTGGCTGTTTCTCTGGCTAGCTTCACTGTGGATACTCCTTGAACTGATTGAATCGTGCAGGTCCTCGATGCGCACGGTCGGTTGAACGCCAAACCCGTGTTCGTTAGGCGTCGATGGCGTCCTGGATGGCGGCGGTGGTCTTGGCAGGATCATCGACTCCGACGACAAGCCGGCTGTAGTGGTCGTCGATTAGGTCGATGACGACCGCCTTGGTGGGGTCGTGCACGTCCCAGAAAATCCGCTTTCCGTCGCGGTGGAACGTGCCGGCGACGATGACGCCGGGTATGTGCGCTCCCGGGCCGCGCCAGCCCTTCCATCCATACACCACATCGGGATCCTGCTTGGCGCCGGTGATATGGGCCAGCGGAATCTCCAGGCGGCCCGTGAAGGTCCATAGTTTGTCGAGACCCTCGATGTTGATGACAAGCTTGTCGTTCTCGACCTTGATGTTTGCCATGGATTTCTCCTTATCGTGCGTTGTGTGATCGATCAGGCCGCGCCGCCAAGGACCAGCGCGATTAGGGCCAGTCCACCAGAAAGATTGAGCAGGCAGTGGGCCCACATTCCGACGTAAATGTTGCGGGTGCGATATACCGGGAACACGACTGCGGCGAAGGCGGCCAGAATTGCCGGGTACAGCCACGGCTGCCAGAAGTGGTAGACGGTGAACAGCAACGTCTCCAGCAACGGCGCCTTCCTCCCGAAGCGGGAGAGCCGGGGCAGTAGGTAACCGCGGAAGTACAGTTCTTCAACGATGGGGCCGGCCAACCCGTTGAGGATGAGATATGCGCCGAAGGTGAGCAGCAATGCAGACCGGGGAAAGCCGAGAAGGCCCGCGGCGTCGGCGCTGCTGGTGGCGGCGAAGCCGGGTGGGAGCCAGGCGAACAGTGTGGTCTTCAAGGTGGTGCTGATCGGGTTCAGTGCGAACCACATCAACCAGCTCCAGGCCAGCATGCCGACGACCAGAAGCGGGTACAGCCACCAGCGCAGCGGCTCGCGGTAGAGCACTACGCCGGCGAGCGAGAGCCGGCTATTGCGCCGCCATCCCTGAATCAGCAGATGGCCGAGCTGGACGGGCAGCTGCGCGACCAGGAACGCGAGGAGAAGTGCGGCGATGCGCGGCAGGCCCGCGGCCGTCACGACAGGAACGGCCGCCACCGTCACGGCCAGGATCAACAGGCCGGGCAGCAGGTGGTAGACGACTGTTGCCGGCAGCGAGTGTTGTTCCACCTCATCCGGTGCGGTCGACGGGGGGGCGATGGGATTGAGCGTGGTCATGTGGTCATCCATTCAGATACTAAATAGTATTTGAATACTGATTAGTATGTAAAGAGCTGGGAGGTTGACCTACAGTGCGCAGCGTGAGGACACGACTGACCAGGGCCGAGAGCAGGCAGCGGACTCGTGACCAGCTGATCGACAGCGCGGTCAAAGTCTTCGCCGAGCGCGGCTACCACGCCGCGTCGGTCGACGAAATCGCCGAAGATGCTGGGTTCAGCAAGGGCGCCGTCTACGCCAACTTCCCCACCAAGGAGCAGCTCTTCCTCGCGGTGATGGACCGCCAGCAGAACCTCCAACAGCAGTCCTTCCAAGCCATGGCGGACCCCGAGAAACCGCCGTCTGACGCCATGGCCGAGCTCGCCGAGGTCGCGGCCCCGACCGACCCAGAGGCGTGGCGATTTGGGCTGCTCACCCTTGAGTTCTTCCTCTATGCGGTGCGACAGCCCGAACTACGGGCTGAGCTGGCCGAGCGCTTCGAGGCCACCCGGCAACAGCTCGCCGCCTCCCTCGAGCCACACCGCGCCGATCAGGAGAAGCCGGCACTGACTGCCACCGACCTCGCGATCATCGCCGTTGCGGCCAGCTACGGTCTCGGTGTGCAAGCTGTGCTCGATCACACAGCCATTCCGCCCGACCTCTATCAACGGATGATGGCCAAGCTTCTCGGTTGAACCGGGTCCGCGACCTGAAGGGGCGAGGGTCGCCGGAGGGCATCGAAGCCGTACAACGGCCTATCAACGGCTGAGGTCGTTGTACGCCTCTCGGACCCATTGCTTACGTGGCTCCCTAGCTCCTCAATGCGATTCACGCGGAACCGGCGCAGCGACAGGCGGATCCCGGTCGGAGGTCCGCGTTCGTGATCGGGGACGGCTTCTTGGCCTTTCCTGAGCGAGAGCGGCCATCCCGCTGACCGGTTGGCTATCGGGATCCGGGGTACGTCTTAACGTCGCTATGAGCTGACCAGTAAGGGGCTGGCGGAGCGACCGAGCCGCCGAGATACGTTTTGGAGACTCGGCGCCGACGCCGCGGGCTATCTCGGTTATAGCGGCCGGCGGTTCAGACTCGAGTAGCGACGGCCTCTGCGAGCTTCGTCCCGCCCACGCGGTCGGGGATGGTTTCGAGCCGGTCCACCGGCTCGGCGCTGAAGACGAATCGGACGTACCGCGCCGCTACCTCGTCGCCCCAACCGGTCATCGCAGTGGCGGCGATTTTCGCGTCGTCGAGGAGGATCCGCGACGCCTCCGCTGGCTCGAAGCCCAGCGAGGCCACGTCGAGAAGAAGCGACCAGCCCCCGGCCGGGCTTACGAACGGCCAGCCGGGGAGGCTGGAGAGTATCGTGTCGCGGCGGCGCTCGAGTTCGGCAACGCACTCGGCGACGTGGCCTTGGTCGCCGCGCAGGACGGCCGTTGCCGCGAAGCGGGAGATCGCAACCGGCATCGTTGTGTTGTAGACGTGCGCCCAGCCGGCGTCGGTCACCGTGTCCGCGGGTCCAGCCACCCAGCCGACACGCCAGCCAATCATGCGGTGCTCCTTGGAGAGCGAGCCGACGACCACTGTCCGCTCCGCCATCCCTTCCATGCGCAGCGGGTGGACGAGCGGTCGGTTGTCGAAGAGTAGACGCTCCATGGCCGAGTCGTAGATGAGGAACAGATCGCGCTCGCGGCATAGCTCACAAACCGCAAGCCAATCCCCCTCGTCCAGGTAGCCACCCGAGGGCATCGAGGGGCTCATGAGGAGAAAGCCGGTGGTCCGCGGCCCGACGACGCTGGCAAGCCGGTCGCGATCAAAACGCCAGCCCTCCTCCTCGGCGAGGAAAGGGACGAAGCGCGGGACACCGCCAGCGAGCCGGATACGGTTGACGATGCCCGCATAGGTGGGGTCGGTGACGATCACCTCGTCTCCGGGATCGACGGTGCAGAGGAGGACGTCAAGTAGCGCTTCCAACCCGCCCGCGGTGACGACGATCTCGCGCTCGGGGTCGTAGCGATGGCCGCTCCGCTCGGCGGTGAAATCGGAGATCGCCGCGCGCAGGTCCAGGTCGCCGGTGAACGGAAGCCAGCTATTCGACCTAGGGTCGTCAAGTTTGGTGCGGGTCATCTCAAGCGCCTCTGGCGGAAGCGGGAGATCCGTATCAAGGTTCTCCATGCGGAGAATGGGGCCGCCGTGGCGTCCCCCCGTTTCCTCCGCCGCCGCCGCCACTCGATCGATCCCAAAGCCCACAATCGGCTGCATCCGCTCGGCACGCTTAATCACAACTTCGAGCCTATTGCGTGCATGGTCTCGATAACGTAGGCATCCTCGGACCGCGGCCGTTCTGTTGGGCCCGCACAACGGTTCGCTTGTGGCGACAGATTTGTCATGTATCACTGCGCTCAGAGGTTCTGTTTGAGGGATCGGTCCAAAAGTTTGCCCACACCAGATCCCCAGCCGGCCCACCATGGCAATCGGATACGTGTGTGCAGCTTGTCAGTTGGTGCCTCTTGGCATTAGATGCCATTTTGCATAGACTGACATGAATGCCCCCCCTCCATAAGAACCCTTCAGACTCACTGAGGGATCGAAAGAAGGAACGGACTCGACGGGTGATCCAGGCAGAGGCTATTCGACTGTTTAGCGAGAAAGGCTTCGAGGCGACCACAATCGAGGAAATTGCCGCGGCGGCGGATGTGGCCCCTCGGACGTTCTTCCGTTACTTCCCAACCAAGGATGAGGTTGTCTTCTGGCCGGTGTATCGGCCATTGCTTGCCGGGTTAATGGCTGCGCGGCCTGACGAGTCCGCTGTTCAGGCGTTATGCCACGCCATCGTCGATGGCCTGTCGGCCTTCTACGGCCAGGATCGGGAACGCGTCCTCAATCGGCTAAAGCTGGCGTTTCGTACCCCGGCACTCCATCCGCGGCTCCGGCAAGAGCAGGCCACCTCCGCCCAAGCGATGGCAGCAGTCCTGGCGCAGCGGCTTGGCATAAGCCGCGACAACCTGGAGGTTCGCGCGATGGCTGCCGCGGTCGCCGCCGCGCTTTGGGTGGCCGTCGAGGAATGGCAGGCAAAGGACGGGCAGGTGGAGCTGCGCCCACTGATCGAACGGGCGCTGGCCACTGTCCTGGCTGGCGAAAATGCAACCTACGGCGAACGGGCGATGCCGTGAGCCCTATAACCAGTGGGAGGATCTGAAATGGACGATGAGTCCAGGCGGGACGCGACACGGCGATTTGTGGATTCGATCAACACTCGCGATATGGAGCCCGCCGATGCCCTCTACGACGACGATGTGGTGATCGAGTGGCCGCAGTCGGGTGAGGTAATCCGCGGCAAGCAAAGGATTCGGGAGCTTCGGCTCGCGTTTCCGACCCCGCCGACAGCAACCCTCCGGCGCATGGTTGGTTCCGGTGACCTCTGGGTGATAGAGATGCTGTTCGACTACGACGGAGACCGCTACAACACCATCGTCGTCCACGAGTACCGCGACGGACTTGTCGTGCATGAGACGGCGTATTACGGAGCGCCATTCAAGGCGCCTGCCTGGCGAGCCAAGTGGGTTGATTCAGCGTCAAGCTCGGTTTCTTCCCCGACTGCGGGCTGATCAGCCCGGCCTTTTCAGGGTGCGTCAGACCAAAGAACAAGAAACAGTCGACTTCACTGCCCACTTGCAGCGCACGTAGGACGAGCAGCCCGGGCGAGGATGGATAGAGCACGGCGGGACCCACCTGCCGCAATGCTTCACCGCTGCCCAATTGTGTCCCGGCGCAACGGGCATCCCCGCGGGAACGCGTTGCGGTGAGCGGTCGGCAATCGGAACGCCTGCGCTGAGTGATCCGCGTCGGGCGGTGAACCGCGCTGGCGGCGGCCGACATGAGGGATTGCTCGACGGTCGTGGTTGGCGGCTAGTCAGCGGTCATTGCGCTGACGTGCGACGCGCTTGATTTGGAAAGGTGACAAGCGGTGCGAATCGAACGAATACCGACGTGGCAGCCACGAATGGTTATGAGCCGGCACCCGCTCTGGCTGAGCGGGACGGGTCGATTCCGCTCCGACAGCATGTCCGCTACACACTCGCGATCAAGCCGTACCGGATTC
The DNA here is from genome assembly GCA_963836855.1 of uncultured Actinomycetota bacterium. Lineage (GTDB taxonomy): Bacteria > Actinomycetota > Actinomycetes > Propionibacteriales > Propionibacteriaceae > Microlunatus. Next base: position 57,513 of record CAWILN010000008.1, read on the forward strand.
GTGACGTCTTATCGTTGGTGTGCTTCGCTCAGGCGGGACGCGTGTAAGTGGATGTATCCCCATTCGGCTGGACGAGGCGCGGGGCGCGCTCATACGCACTCTCACGCCGATGAGCGCGCGTGCGCCTGAGAGGGTCAGGTCGCTGTCGGCCGCTCTTGGCGCAGGCGCTTGGGTCGGGCTGCTGGGCGGCATGATCGGCCTCGGCGGTGCCGAGTTCCGGCTCCCCATCCTGCTCGGGCTGTTCGGCTTTGCTGCTCTGCAAGCCGTGGTTGTCAACAAGGCGATGAGCCTGCTAGTGGTACTGACGGCCCTTCCCGCCCGGCTGGGCGCCGTTCCATTCGACGCCATGACCGGCTATTGGTTCGTGGTGGTCAACCTGCTAGCCGGCAGTCTTCTAGGCGCTTGGGTTGGCGCCACCTGGGCCACCCCGGATGCGCTCCACCACCCTGCGCCGGGTGCTCGCCATCCTGCTGGTGCTTATTGCCGTCGCGCTCACGTGGGACCACGTCGGCCCCCTCGACCCCCTCATTCTCGAACCCGCTTCGCGCACTCTGCTCGGGGTCACGGTTGGTGCCGGCATCGGGGTCGTGGCAGCCCTAATGGGAGTTGCCGGTGGGGAACTACCGATTCCCGCGATCGTGTTGCTGTTCGGGGTGGACATCAAGATCGCCGGCAGCCTCTCGCTGGCCATCTCCCTGCCGACCATGCTGGTCGCGTTCGCCCGCTACAGCCAAGACCGTAGCTTCGAAGCCCTACGGGCCAACAAGCGCTTCGTCTTCGCCATGGCCACCGGATCGATCATTGGCACCGTTCTTGGCGGTCTCATCCTCGGCGCCGTTCCCTCAGTCGTGCTGATTCCCTTGTTGGTTGCCCTACTGCTCGCCTCAGCCCTCAAGGTCTGGCGCCACAAGTAGACAAGGAGGTTGTCTTTGTCAAGCATTCCGGGGGCCCAACTCCTATGAGACCTCAGCGGCGCAGACTGGATGCTCACCTCAATTCGGGCCTGCGCGGGCTTTGCAAAAGGCTCGGCTTGCCGAACCATCGCGAACCGCCGGACGAGCCGAGAGTCGCCCAGCGACTTCGACCGCCCGGCGTTCCCGGGACACGCGCGATGAGATCACGTCGGTCGTGGGCTCAGGAACGAGCATCGTCGGCGAGGGATCGTTCGAGTGGACGTCTGCTGGACCCTCCAGACGCCGGGGCGGCGAGAAGCGCTGTAGCGCAAGCCAGAGGAGTGGGACGCCGACGAGGCTGGGCATGAGCCAGTAGGTGATATGGGGTAGCCGATCCCATAGGGGCAGGAAGGGTCCGTTGTCGACGTAGAAGCCAGTGAGCGGGGCGATGTGGAGCCGCCTATGCCGATGGCATGGTGGGGTGGCCAGCCGGGGCGGTGGCGTCGCCGAGCGCGGTAGCCGTACAGGCCAAGGCCAAACGCGACAGCGGCGATGGCGAATAGGTGGGCGTCTTCGTGCCAGCGAATAATGGCCTTGATGGTGGCAGTGGTGAAAGTTCCGCCGAGCGCCCACAGATAGACCCGTCCAGCACGCGGGTGGCGTCCGGGTCGCTTACGCGCGGTAGCGGCGAGCGCACCGGCGATGACGGCGGTCAGCCCGCACAGGATGTGTATAACCAGCGCCGAGGCGAAGACCGGTCCAGCGTCGGGGAGGGGCAGGCCGAAGATCTCGCTACTGAGCGTCATGGTTGGCGGTCTCGAACACGCCAGGTGACAGGCTTCGCATCCGCCTGGCGTGGCGCACGGTGGTGATGCTGCAGGCAATGCGGGTGAGGCTGGCGGCGATAGCGATGACCGCGAGCGGTCGTCTCGGTGCGCCAGACACCACAAAGATGTTGATCATGGTGAGGTCGCCGATGATGCACATCGCTGCGATGGCGGTGGTGGCGGCCAGGGCACGGCGCGGACCGGTTTCGGGCAGCCAGCGCATCAGCTGCCCAGTGGTGGCGAAAGTTCCGCCTGCGGTGGCGATCGCGATGACGATCAGTGGGAGGACGGGGATGGCCGCGAGCAGGGCGATCAGGCCAGTGCGCCAAGGGCTTGGCTGAAGCAGGAGCAGCCACCAGATTCCCACGAGCGGACCGGTGACGATGAACCAGGCGATGGTGCGGCGGGCGTAGGCGGTGGCCAGCTCGCCGCCGAACGCGTCGGCGACGGCGCGCGGGGTTCCGAACTGGGTGATCGCAGCCGCGGCGGCCTGGTCGGGTGTTAGCCCTGCAGTGATGTTGTCTTCGGTGGCCTGGTCGAGGCCGTCGCGTAGTTCGGCAAGGATTGTGGCGCGGCGGCGGCGTGGCCCGTATAGCTGTGCGGCGACATCGGACAGGTAGGTGGCGAGCGCGTCTTTCGCGCGCATATTGGTGTCGCTGGCTAGGCGGTGGCGGGCCATGTTCGCCTCCCAAGGAGGGCGGTGACGGCGGTGGAGAACTGGTCCCACACGGCGCGTTGCTCGCCGAGCGCGGTGTGCCCAGCTGGGGTGAGGTGGTAGGCGCGGCGGCGCCGGCCGCCCACGGTCTGCCAGTCGCTGGCGATCAGCCCGGCGCGTTCCAGCCGGTGCAGTGCCGGGTAGACCGTGCCGGTGGGTAGATCGAGGGCGCCGTCGCTGCCGGAGCGCAGCGACTCGATGACGGCGTACCCGTGTTGGGGTCCCGGTTCGAGGACAGCCAGCAGGAGCGTGTCGAGGTGGCCCTTCAGCAGTTCCGGTCGCATCGGCAGCACACCCATCGCCTCCCTGAGACGTTTTGTTTTCAGCACAGCACTAGTAGTGTAGCAACACAATACTTTGTAATGCTACCTATGAAGGGTTGTAATGGACACGAACACCGAGGTTTTCGATCTGGCCAGGGCCGCTACCGCTGACCGGCCACGGGTAGGTGGCAAGGCCGGTGTCTTGGGCGAGCTGGCCGCAGCCGGCTTTCCCGTCCCGCCCAGCCTGGTCGTTACGGCCGGAGCCTTCAACGTCGACGGATGGCAGAGATCCCTGGAGGCGGCGGCCGGCAGCCTGGGGGCGCCGCGGCTGGCGGTGCGGTCCTCGGCTGCTGCGGAGGATCTGCCGGACGCCTCCTACGCCGGCCTCTACGAAACCTACTTGAACGTCCCTGTCGGCGGCCTCGGCGAGGCGGTGCGGCGATGCTTCGCCGCAACCACCTCAGAGCGAGTCTCGGCGTATCACCGGCGGCACGGTGACAGCGCGGCCGGGATGGCCGTTCTGGTGCAGGCGATGGTGGAACCAATAGCTGCAGGGGTGGCCTTCACGGCCCATCCCGTCAGCGGCGACCCCGAACAGGCCTTAGTCACCGCCGTGCCCGGCCTAGGTGATCGGCTGGTGTCTGGTGAAGTGGTCGGCGAGGAGTGGACCGTCACCGCGCGGAACGCCCGGAGGTCCCGCCCCATACCCGCCGGCGGCAAGGTGCTGACAGCCCGGCAGGCCCAGGCGGTGACGGACTTAGCCCGCAAGATCGCCGACCGCTACGGCCAGCCGCAAGACATCGAGTGGGCGATCGACCGTGAGGGCAGGCTGTGGCTCTTGCAAGCGCGGCCGATGACGGCGGTGCCGGAGCCGGTGTCATGGACGGCGCCGGGCCCAGGTTTGTGGTCGCGCAACTTCCGGCTCGGCGAGTGGCTGCCCGAGGCGGTCACCCCACTGTTCGCCACCTGGCTGCTGCCGGCCTTGGAAGACGGGTACCTCGACGGCATGCAAGAAACCGTCGGGGTTCGAGTGCCGTTCCGATACGCCCTCGTCAACGGCTGGTACTACAACACCCCTCCGATTCCCACACCCAAACTGCTGAGCCGGGTGTTATGGCAGGGCCGCGGCCGGGCAATGCGGATCATCTACAACGCACTGATCCGGGTCAACCAGAACCCAGCAGCTGCCCATCGCGCCGCACTGTCCCACCTGGACCACCAGTGGCGAAACAACCACCTGCCCACCTACCGGCAGCTGGTCACCGACGCGCAAACTGAGGCCACCACGGCCACCCCGGACCGGCTAGTGCAGCTGGTCAACCAGCTCGGCCGGCAAGCCGGCATCTACCTGTGGTATCTGGCGATCGTCGGCGGCTCGGCATGGAAGATGGAGGCCTGCCTGACCCGCTTCTGCCGACAGCACCTAGCCCAGGTGCTCCCCGAGGAGAAGGGCGGCACGCAGGCACTGCTACGCGGACTGCCCGGCACCCAGCCCGTCAGCACAGCCCATGCCGTGCAGAGCGCCGACTGGTACCACCCAGTCGCCGCCGAACTGCCAACGGCGGATATACCACTGACAGACGGCGACCAGCGCCACACCCGGCTGGCCCAGCAGCGCGCCACGGCCGAGCAAACCTGCCGGGCCGTCCTTGTCGGTCGACCACGGCTACTCAGCCAGTTCGAGGAGTTGCTGCAGATCACTCAGCGGTATGCGGTCATCCGAGAAGAGCAGGCCCGCGACTTCACCCTCGGATGGCCGGTCCTGCGTGCCTGTGTCCGCCGACTCGGCGAACACATGGTCGCGACCGGTGCGATCGAACGGGTCGATGATGTGTACTTCTGCAACCACGAAGAAGTCACCAGCACCCTTCGGGCTGGGAAGAGTGAGCCGATTGTTCACCTCGTGCAGGAGCGCCGCCACCTGTGGCAGCGCCAACGCAACCTCGCCGCGCCGTTGACGCTCGGGCAGCCGGTTCGACTGATCGGGGATGTGATCGGCCGCGCCGCGCAGGAAGCCCGCGGTGAGCGAGAAGTCGGCGACAATGTCATCCTCGGGCACCCCGCATCGGCAGGCCGCGCAACCGGACCGGTACGCATCATCCAGGGTCCGCAAGACTTCGGCGAGTTCCGCGACGGCGATGTGCTTGTCGCGAAAACGACCGCCCCAGCATGGACGCCTCTGTTCGCCCGAGCAGCCGCCGTCATCACCGACAGCGGCAGCCTCGCCGCGCACGCCTCCCTGGTGGCCCGCGAATACGGAATCCCCGCCGTCGTCGCCACCGGCGACGCCACAATACGCCTACATCCAGGGCAACTGGTGACCGTCGACGGCGCCGCCGGAACCATCACTGTCACACCGAACCCATCACCGATTAGCGGTGAAGGTCAGCCGCTGGATTCGCTGCGCGGATGATCACAATGGGATCGGCGACCGTGAAAGCTTTACCCTCGCAGGCCGCTCGCGGGCGACTTCAAGATCAAGACGCACGGCCTGCTTTCAAGATGACTACAAGGCGCACGACATGCCCTGAATGCCCAACCCGACGCGCCCGCGACCTGCTGTTTGCACAGCGCGGATGGACACCCGGCCAGTGTCGCGACTGGCTCGCCCGCAGCCTCGCGTGCGGAATGTAGTAGTGAGCGGCGGTGTAGATGAACGCTGAGCCGAATGTTCAACCCCGCGTTGCCGACCTGCCGATCAAGCGGGGGCGGCCGCTTGCCGGCTGAGCGTCTATCCAACCCGGTTAGCTTCGGCCCTGCGGGAGCCGGTTGGCTCACATGACTTAGCCGATCTGCGTTCGTGCCTTGCGCCTGCAATCGTGGTTCTGGTCGATGCCGGCTGGGGGTGCAACCGGGACAGTGGTCGGTGGTCAGCTAGTCGGCGCTGTCAAGTAGGAACGTCGCCATGGACCCCTTCCCCTTTACGTCGCTGGTTCCGCGCGGCCGCACGGTGAACCCTGGACCGAGGACGGCCGCGACGCGGTCGGTGACCTGGATCTCCCCGGGCAGTCCGTGGGACTCCATCCGGCTCGCCGTGTTTACGGTGTCGCCCCAGAGGTCGTAGATGAATTTGCGCCGGCCGATCACCCCCGCCACCACCGGTCCCGTGTCGATCCCGATCCGGACCGCGAGCCAGCCGCGTCCGGTCCTCTCCGCGATCGCCGCGATCTCGTCCCGCATCGCGAGCGCCAGGCGGGCGACCGCCTGGAGGTGGTCCGGCCGTGGCTCTGGCAACCCGCCCGCCACCATGTAGGCGTCGCCGATCGTCTTGATCTTCTCAACGCACTCCGCATCGGCGAGCCGGTCGAACGCGGAGAAAACCTGGTCCAGGAGGGCCACGAGCTCGTCAGCGGTCAGGATCAACGAGCGCTCCGTGAAGCCGACGAGGTCTGCAAAGAGCACGCTCACCGTGTCGTAGTGATCCGCGATCACCCCGGTATCAACCTTCAGGCGTTCAGCGATCGGTCGGGGCAAGACGTTCAGCAGGAGGCGCTCCGACCGCTCCCGCTCGGCCTCGAGCGCACGATGCGCCCGCTCACGCTGTTCCACGAAATACCCGAGCATCACATACGCGCTCAAGCTGAGCCCCATGACGTTCAGCACGAAGAACGTGATCACGAAGCCCGTCGGGAGCGCCGCCGGGTGCTGCGAGAGGCGAGGGTCGAGCAGCGCGAGCACCACGAGCTCGGCGAAGAACGCCACGAACCACACGACTGAGCGCCGGAGCCCCTGAAGGGCGAGCGCCGCAAGTGGGCTGAAGATCGCCCACAAGATCATCGCGCTAGATGCAACGAAGCCGCCGAGCGAAGCCTGGAGGAGGGCAGGCAGCACAAGGTACATGAGGAGTTGCGTTGTGCGAAATACGCCGAACTGGCGCGTCCGCGCCAGCACGACGAGCCCTACCACGGTGATCAACTGGTATAAGGCCGGGACCGCCGCCGACGTGGGATAGCCGTAGGCGAAGTAGGTAGCGACCCAGATCGAAGAGATCAGCGTGATCAGCACAGAGGCCAAGATCAACGTCCCATGGCGGAGGCGCTCGTCATTAGAATCCTCGGGTCCCGCGCCGAGATCGGACAGCCGATCGAGCAAACGCACGACTGACCGCTTCGATCGGGTCCGGGAAGCACTGGGAAGCACGTCCGATGCGGCCACCTCGCCGATGCTAGCTAAGCCACCACCGAACCTCCGACGCAGTGCTGCTGCCCTGGCCTCCGACGCCGAGGCCTAGGAGCGTCGGCCCACCGCCAATGCGATCACCCAGCCGCTGGCGACGGCTTGACCCGGCTGGCCAAGATCAAGTCGGCCGGGCTGTGCCCGGCGACCCCGATCTGGGGCCGGTGAGCTCAGTTGAGGGCAGCAGGTGCGCGGCCCCAAGTCTCTCTGGATTCTGGGTTGCGTCGTTCAGCCTGTCGGTCCCATCGCATACCTAGCTCTTGGTCGTCGCTCGCCCTGACCGCTGGCGCGCCGGACGATCGCGGGCTGGCGGAGCAGATGGCTGAACAAACAGCCGCGATGCCGAGATTGGTTGCGCAACGCAACCACACCGGACTTCGGCACCGGGCCAGGTGATGCTTCGGCGCCCACCCCCTCCTGGGCGCCCACCCCAGGCGGGAGCATCCGGTAGTTGCCGAGGCGGGAGTAAATTACCGCATGCCTTGCGGCCAACCTCGCCTCTTGGTCGCTCGTAGTAGGACTCGAGCACGTAGACGAGTTCAGCCAAGGCGAGATCTGTGAGGATGAGTTCGTTCTGGCCGGCGAGGAAGGCAGTCGCCCTGTGAGCCTGCCTCGGCGGATCACCTGTGAGGCGGCGGACGAGGGCATTCGGCGTATTGGCCTCTGGGACTTCGGCGCATGGCCATGCCGCGCTGTCCGGCCGCGACTCCGTAGGCTAGCCGGGTGGCGATCACGGCAAGGTACGCGACCGTCTGTGGCGTCTGCGGCGACGCCATCGGCCCTGGAGATCGGATCCAGTCCCTGCCAAGCGGGAGCAAGGCACGCTGGGCACACGACGCCTGCGCACCCGACAGCCTCTTCGGCGAGCTAGCGCCGGCGTGGGGCGACCCAGCAGTGGCCTCGGCTGCGCCGACACCTACACACACTGCGGCTCGGCCCACCACGCAGGTCTGGACCGACGGCGCCTGCTCGGGCAATCCAGGCCAGGGCGGCTGGGCCTGGGCGACCGCGGACGGCCGGCATGGGGGCGGCGGCTCGCTCCGGACGACCAATCAGCGGATGGAGATCCAGGCGGCGCTGGAGGCGGTGACCGCGCTGGCCGGTCCTCTCGTGGTCGTGAGCGACTCGACGTATGTGGTCAACTGCTTACGCGACGGCTGGTGGCGCGGCTGGATCGCCCGCGACTGGGTCACATCGGCGAAGAAGCCAGTGGCCAACCGCGACCTGTGGGAGCCGCTGGTCGCCGCCGTACGGGAGCGCGAAGAGATCACCTTCCGCTGGGTCAAGGGACACTCGGGCGATCGGATGAACGACCTGGTCGATCGGCTCGCGGTCGAGGCTGCGGCGAGCCAGGCGGGTCTCGCCCAGCACCTTCCGATCCAACTCGGCCGCTGACGTACGTCGCGGCATCGTGGGGGACGATGAACACATGACCGTCATCAAGATCAACGCCATTACCGTGCCGGCCGATACGGGGGATGAGCTGGCACACCGCTTCGCTGCGCGGGCCGGAGCCGTCGACAACGCCGATGGATTCGAGGGTTTCGAGTTGCTCAAGCCGACTGATGGCCGGGAGCAGTGGCTGGTCCTGACCCGCTGGCGCGATGAGGAGTCATTCCAGGCCTGGTTGAACTCAGACTCCTTCGCCCACGGCCACCGCTCGGCAGCCGAGCGTCGCGGCGAAGGCGCACCGCCGATCGCTACGCACAGCGAGGTCTGGTCCTACGTACGCGCTGGTGGGTCCAGTACCGAGTGATCCTCGATCGACTCACAGTCGGCTCCGCGCCTCGTACCCTCGCGAGGATGGCCAGGCTTCAGCCTTGAGAGCTGCGAATCTCCACAATGGCCAGGCGACGGTCGGCTGGCTGCGCGATGCCCATCATCCCCGACGACGCCGACTGACAGCACCATGTGGTGGAATCTCAAGTTCACCGCCTTTCCCGGTCTTTAAAGGTATTGCCACCACGATCCTGATCATGGCTAGCCGCGCAGATTTGCTACCAGGTTGCGCGCCCAGCCAGTCAGTCTGCTAGTCAATCGGCACCTCGGCACATTTTCGCCGAGGTCTACGGCGCCTCGGTGTCGAAGGAGACCATCTCCAAGATCACCGACCAGGCGCTGGAGGAGATGACGGCGTGGATGTGTCGGCCACGCGATGAGGTCTCGAGTCTGGAGCTTCTTGCGATCCCGCAGGCCGAGACCTTGATCAGTGACCCCGTACCGGCAATTGTGTGTCAGGTCAATGCCAAAGACACGGCGAGTCCGATCATCGTGACGGCGATCAGCCCGTCGAGGATTCGCCAGGTCACCGGGGTTGCGAAGAGGCGGGCCAGCCGACGCGCGCCCAGCCCCAAGCTGATGAACCAGACGGCGCTCGCGGTCACGGCGCCGACACCGAACTGCCACCGCCCGTCGCGGTGCTCGTTGGCCAGCGCACCGAGCAGTACAAGGGTGTCGAGGTAGACGTGCGGGTTGAGGAAGGTCAGCGCCGCGCACGTCACCAGCACCTGGGGCAGCCGGGCGGGCGCGGCTGCCGCTGGGGTCAGCGACGATGGACGCCAGGCGCGCCGCGCCGCGAGCAGCCCGTAGCAGATCAGGAACGCCGCGCCGCCGAACTTGGCGATGTTCAGCGCTCGGGGTGTGCACTGACCAGACCGCCGACGCCGGCGATGCCTGCCGAAATGAGCACGATGTCGGACACGGTGCACAGTGCAATCACGGGCACCACATGCTCGCGCCGGATGCCTTGGCGTAGCACGAACGCGTTCTGCGCGCCGATGGCGGCGATCAGCGTGAAGGAGGCGACGAAGCCGAGGATCACGGGTGAACTCACGACACCGACATTAGGAAATGAGTTCGTATCAGTACAGCTAAGGATTCCTCATTCGCATTAGTATTGCTAATGTGATGATTGATGGCCAACAGCTTGCCGCCTTCGCCGCGGTGATCGACTCCGGCAGCTTCGACGCCGCGGCCCAACAGTTGCATGTGACACCCTCGGCGGTGAGTCAGCGCATCAAGGCGTTGGAGCAGCGGGTGGGTCAGGTCCTGGTGGTGCGTGAGAAGCCCTGCAGGGCAACGCCAGCCGGTGTGCCGCTGATCCGGTTAGCCGCGCAGACCGCGATGTTGGAATCCGAGGCACTCGCTGAGACTAGCGGTGGCTCCGGGGAGCGGATGCGGATCGCAATCGCGGTGAACGCCGACTCCATGTCGACGTGGTTCACGACGGTGTTCGGGCAGCTGCCAAACGTGCTTTTCGACATCCGGATCGAAGACCAAGACCACTCGGCACGCTTGCTGCGCGAGGGTGCGGTGATGGGGGCGGTGACCACGGAGCGCATACCGGTGCCGGGGTGTCAGGTTCACCCGCTGGGGGTGATGTGGTACGTGCCGGTGGCCAGTGCGGCCTATGTCGAGCGCTATCTGCCGGACGGCTTCACTGCCGACGCTGTGGCTGCGGCGCCTTCGTTGGCGTGGAATCGCGACGATGCGCTGCAGGATCAGTTGGTGCGCACAATATTCCGCAAGACCATTGTCCGACCGACACATTACGTGCCAACCGCAGAAGGATTCGGTGCGGCTGTTCGTGAAGGGCTGGGATGGGGGATGTTCCCAGACCAGCTCGTTGATCCTGCGCTGACCCAAGTCACCGATCACCATCTCGACGTCCCGCTGTTCTGGCAATGCTGGAAACTCGACAGCCCGACTGTGGCCGCGGTCACCGACGCCATCAAATCCGCCGCCACGGGGCTTCATAGACGGCGGGCATAGATCCGACGACGCTCTGTGCGTGGCTAGAGGTAGGCACTGAGAATCCTGGAGACCTACACGTAGAGGCATCGCTCTCAGCTTGAGAACCGACAGCCGCGGTGATCGAGCCAGGGTCATTCGACGCCGCCGCAGCACGGCTCCATGGTGACACCTTTCGCAGCACGGGTCGTGTCACGCGCGCGCGCAGGGCCCACGAGGTACGTGTCCGTCGGATTCGCGGCATCAGTTCACTGGCCGCGTTCGAGCAGGTCCTTGAGGTTCCGGTAGCTATTTGGAGCGCCCTTGTGTGCTTGCCGGCGTACAAGCGGTAGCAGGGGAACGCCGATCCCGTGGCCTTCGAAGTCCAAAGCGAAGGTGACTCGTGACCGGGTGCCGCCGTTGACCGGTTCGACGGTGATCGTGGCGTGCGGATGGATCGGGCCGTCGATGCCTCGGGCGGCCCAGCCATGGGGAGGATCGTTACGGGTGATTTGTTGGATCATCGTACGCTCGGCGCCGCTGATCTGTCGGGTCGTGGCAAATCGTGCTTCACCGAGCATGCGCACATTGACCACGTCGTGCTGCCATTCCGCGAATCTGCGCGGATCGGTGGCCAAGGCGAAGACCTCCTCCGGCGTGCACGCGATCTCGATCGTTGACACCATCGGTGCCATCGTCTTTGGAGGCCGTCCGGATTGCCGAGGTCCTCGTAAAAACATCTGAACCTCCCCGCCCCTTCCGGGCGCGCACGGATCATCTCACGCTGACCGTGTCCCACTCATCGGTCGGTATCCGGCACGGTCACCTTGTCGACAGTTCGTCTTGATGCAGTTGCTGGCGCGGCGGAAGGAGCTGTCTCAGCGCGCATCGTCGGTGACGGGCGCTGATGCGATGCGCTCGAGGAGTTCGGCAACGTGTACCAGCTCGTCGTCGGAGAGGTCGAGGGCCACGTGTTTCTCGATCAGCCGCAGATAGGTTGGCGCGGCGGCCCGGAACGCGGCTCGCCCCGCCGGGGTGATCGTCGCGAAGGCGGAGCGCTTGTCGTCCGGGTTGGTCTCGCGGGCGACGAGGCCGCTGCGCGCCAAGTCGTCGACCACCCTGCTGACTCGGGTGCGGCTGAGGACGACCCGGTTGCCGAGATCACTCATCGTCAACCGGCCGTCGGGCACGGCCTGGAGCTCGAGCAGGACGTCGTAGGACGCCAGCGAGAGTCCGTGACGGGCCCGCAGCCGAGCGTCCATGAGCGGGACGAGCCGCGCGTGCACCCGGAGCACGCTTCCCCACGCGTTTGCAGCCAGATGTCGTCGCGATCGAGCCATGGCGAGAGTCTAGCCATTTGCGTGCAGGCGCACACAATGTATGATGGTGCGTACGCACATAATTTCGTGACGGGTTGGCATGCCGACACTGCTGCACATCTCGGCGTCACCCCGCGGCGACCAGTCGGAATCCCTGGCGCTGGCCCGCACCTTTCTCGACGGCGTCCGCGCATCCCGGCCGGAGGTCGAGACCGCCCACTGGGATCTCTGGGACGGCACGCTGCCCGAGTTCGGACCCGACTTCGCTCACGCGAAGATGGCCGTCTTCGCCGGTCACGAGTTCTCCGGACGGCAGGCCGCGGCCTGGGACCGCCGTGCAGCGAACGTTCGCGCGATTCGACGCCGCCCAGGAGTACCTGTTCTCGGTCCTCCTGCGGCCAGCCTCGTCGAGGCGAACCGTATCGAGGGTGTCCAGGCCATTGGACGCCAAGCCGAGCATTCCGCCGACGCCGTCTGCCGCGTGGCGTACGCCTCGTAGACCGAGTACCTGCACGCGGCCACGGAAGCTGAAATCCGCTGGCTCGACGGCGTTGGGCTGGGCTGGACGACGGCTCCATCACCTGGAACCCACGAGATTGCACGAAGCCACCACCTGACTGGAGAATTGACCTTATCCATTTACTGGACGATCCTTAGTTATGGATGGAAACACCCGATGAAGCCCCTTCGCCTAGCCATACTTTCAGCGACGGGCACTGCCCAGAAACGCACGATCCCAGCACTGGTTAACTCCAAACTTGTAACAGTTTCGGCCATTCAGGGACGCAACCCAGAAAAACTTCGCGACGTCTCTGACAAGTATGGTATTCAGTCTATCTTTACTGACGAGCACAAATTGTTGGATGAGGGCTCTTATGACGCTGTCATGATTTGCTCCCCACCCTACATGCACTTTTCTCAGGCCAAGCGAGTCATCGATCGTGGCATTCCCTGTCTGCTAGAAAAACCGGCAGCGATGACCGCTGAGGAGTGCAACGAACTAAGTCAGATCGCGGCCAGGCGGGCAGTTGTCGTTCACGTGGCCCATCACCTCCGCCATCAGGACACTTATGCGCGAATGCAGGAAATTCTCAAGAATGGCGAACTTGGTGATATCGTCACCGCCTCTGCTGAATGGAGCTTCAAAATGAATCGAGCGGCTCCAAGTGCAGCCTGGAAACTTGACCCTTTAAAGAACGGTCTATCTGCTATGAACGATGCCGGCATACACACCGTTGATGCAATGATTGGTCTGCTCGGACCAGGATCGCTACGAGGTGCCGCATCTGTCCGTCGGCCTGAAGACAAGACACATGAGACGGTTGACATCCTGTGTGAGCAGAATGAATGTCTCACGCATATCAGGTCTTCACGTCTCTATGGACCATCAGCTAATGATCTGCGCATAAATGGAACGGATGGCTCAATCTATGCGCCAGGCTTTTTCACAGAGGACTCTTCAGTCAGCTTCGATGTGACCCGTGCCGGCGAAACGGAATCCGTCAGGCATTCCAGTCCGAACCCATACCAGGTCGAGGTTGAAGATTTTGCAAGATCCGTCGAAGGACTAACTCCACTATTCCCCTCTACCGATCTTCATGACGCTTGGCTAGCAATGTCACTCATTGATGACGCCCATCAGACCATTACGAGCACATAACTCCCCGACGCAAAAGGTGTCTTGTGCAATGCCGGCAACAGGCTCTAAAAAGATCGACACGGTTGCGGCGGAACTTGTGCCTCGAAAACGCCGGGCCGCCAGCGTGTCTAATTCTCTGCGCAGGATCCTCCGTAAGTTCCGGTATACCACCTTGGGAGGCGTTCGACGGGGAGATGCTTGGGCTCTTGGGGGTGACCCCAGCGAGCAGATTGAGGGCACGTCGAACGTCCATCGACTAGAGGCCATGCGAGTCCCGTTCAGCCTTCGGCTTGTGATGCCCGATTGACGGTCAGCTTGCGGCACGCGTATCAGAGCGCACCGAAGAACCCGGCTATGTCGGCGGCCAACAGCTCGGGCGCCTCGGCTGCCGCGAAGTGGCCGCCCCGCGGCATGGGCGTCCAGCGCTGGATGTCGTAGAGGCGCTCGAGCCAGCCCCGCGGAATGTCGCCTTCGTCGGCCAGCTGGTGGCTGAACTTGGCGAACCCAGTTGGGACGGCCACGAAGTCGTCATGGTTTAGCGGCGTGCGGAACCACCGGTTGTCGTAGTAGTCGCGCATCGAGGACGTGATGGTGCCTGTCACCCAGTACAGGGTGACCGTGGTGAGCAACAGGTCGCGATCGATGCTGCCGAAGTCGTCGGACCAGGAGCGCCACTTCTCGAGGATCCACGCGGCCAGGCCGGCGGGAGAGTCAGTGAGGCCGTAGCCCAACGTCTGGGGCTTGGTCGACTGGATCGCTTGGTAGCCGTGTTCGGTAGCAATCCACGCGGCAAGACTCTCGCGGTAAAGGTGCTCCGCCTCGCTGAGGGGACGGGAGTCCGGACCGGTGTAGGGCGCTACCTCGGGTGTGCTGAGGTGTAGGCCGATCAACGGAGACGGGTCCTCAAGCGCCATGTACGTGGCGACGCCCGCGCCGAAGTCGCTGCCGCCTGCGGCGTAGCGGTCGTACCCCAACTCGCGCATCAGGCGGTGCCATCGACGAGCGGTGTCGCGGTACGTGACACCGGTGCGGGCCGGGCGTTCCGAGAAGCCATAGCCGGGCAACGAGGGGATCACCAGGTCGAACGCCGGCCCCTCGATGCTGTGCGCCGCCGGATCTGTGAGCAGCGGCACTAGCGGTAGCAGCTCGGCGAACGTACTCGGCCAGCCGTTGGTCAAGATGAGCGGAACGCCGCCGCCGGAGGCGGCGCGGGCGTGGACGAAGTGGATCTGTACGCCGTCGAGCCTGGTGCGAAACTGTGCAAATCGGTTGAGTTCGCCCTCGCTGGTGCGCCAGTTGTACCCGTCTGCCCACACGCCGAGGAAGTCACGCAGGTAAGCGTCGTCGGTGCCCTGGGACCACGGCTCGCCGGGCGCCGGACCGGGCAGCCGGCTGGAGCGGATGCGGTCACGTAGGTCAGCGAGGACGGCCTCGTCGACGTTGATCTCGAATCTCTCCACGGGTACGACCGTAGTGCCAGCAGCACGTGTATGGCGCAGGCTCGCTCGCCCTGTGGCGGAGGGCACGCGCTGGGCGCGCAGGCCGGACCCACCGCGATTCAACGCCGCCAAGGAGGGCGGTTTCATGGGGTTCGGCGCGGCGCAGGTCAGCAAGGGCGAGAAGGAGATGCTGGACCAGGTGCGCCGCGGCGGTCTCACAGGCTTAACCGGCCCGGAGCCAAGTCGATCCGCTCGACGCGCACATCGGCAATTGAGTGCTTCTGCTGTCGGGTCCATTCACCGAATTGTCAGGCGCCGGCAGCAGGAGCAGGGACCGGAAGGACTGCCCTGGTTTCTGGGCAGTTCTGCACTCTTGAGGCAGCACTCGCCGTCGCCAACCTCGACGACTTCCGAATCGAGCCCGGCTACGGCGGCCCTGCGACGGTTGCGGAGCAGATCTGCGCCGCCGCCGTTTCTTAGACCTGGGACTGTGCCGGTTGCCGTTCCCCGGGTTCTCGCAGTGATCGCAACATCCCTAGTTCGGAGGGTGTTGTGTGCGGTTCTCTTATCGGATGGTTCCTGAGGTCTATCAGGTGTTTTGGGCTGGCATGGCGGCTGGGGAGTTCATCAACGATGCCGCGATCGCGGCCGGCAGTTATCGCAAGCAAGGCACCCGCTGGCTGGCTGCGGTGGGAGGGGTCAGACCTCGTCGGGGCCGGAACCTGAAGGGTCGGTGTTTGACGTTGGCGCAGCGGGAAGAGATCGCGCTCGGCCGGGCCCGCGGTGACTCGATCCGGGCCATCGCGGCCATGATCGGGCGGTCACCGTCGACGGTGTCGCGGGAGCTGCGTCGCAACGCCGATGGGCTGGGGCGCTATCGGGCCACGTCGGCGCATGCACTGGCCTATCACCGGGCGTCGCGGCCGAAGCCGGCGAAGCTGCTCACCAACCTGAGGCTGCGTGGCATGGTGGAGGCGGACCTGGCCAAGAAGTACTCCCCGGAGCAGATCGCGGGCCGGTTGAAGGTCGACTTTCCCGATCAGCCGGAGATGCAGGTGAGCACCGAAACCATCTACCAATCGCTGTATGTGCAGTCCCGCGGCGCCTTGAAACATGATCTGACCAGGTATTTGAGTACCGGTCGGGCGGTGCGGCGGCCGTCGCGGAAGGTCGGGCAGCGCAAGAACCGGATCCCGAACATGATCAACATTGCCGAGCGGCCGGCCGAGGCCGAGGACCGGGCCGTGCCCGGCCACTGGGAAGGAGACCTCATCATCGGCCGGAAGAACCTGTCCGCAATCGGCACCCTGGTGGAGCGGACCACCAACTACACGATGCTGCTGCACCTGCCCGACGGCTACACCCCCGAGCTGGTGCGGGATGCGTTGGCGGCCAAGATCAAGACCTTGCCCGAGGTGCTGCGGGCCTCGCTGACCTGGGACCAGGGCCCGGAGATGGGCAAGTGGAAACAGGTCGCGTGGACGCTGACATCGACATCTTCTTCTGCGACCCGCACGCGCCCTGGCAGCGCGCCACGCAACGAGAACACTGTGAGTCTTGTGGTGGCCCGACTGGGCTGGTCCGGCAGGCTGGTGCCGGCCGCTTGAGGTGACCCTCGAGAACACTGGCCGCCGGTAGGCGTGCCTTGCGTTGGACCTGTCCCTTGAGTGGCCGACACCGACCTGGCCCACTCGTCTTGGCTTGATCAGGAGCTTGTCCGCCTGTGAGGCGTGACCCTTCACAGTGCTGCCGCGACAGGTGACCTCTCCCAGGCCGGTGCCGTCCAAGCTCACCTTACGAAAGGACAACTGCAAATGGTCATGCTGGCAGAGCACTACGACTTCGTCATCGGCGGTGACCCGGACCGCGACACGATCGACCTGGCCATCCTCGACGCCGGAACCGGCCGGTCCGCGCCCAAACAGCTGACCGGACCGACGGACCGGCCTATCGCGTATGTTGGCGTGGGCGCGTGCAGCATGCTCCCGGGCGCCGCGTCTGGGCATTGGAGGGCACCGGCAGCTTCGCCGCCGGCTTCGTCACGATGCTGGCTGAGGCCGGTGAAGACATCGTTGAGATCCCGAACAAGAAGCGATCCCGGGGAGCGAAGAACGACCGGATCGATGCTGTTCAGGCCGCCCGGACAGCGCTCGCCCAGACCGAGCAGGCCACACCGCGTGAGCGCGGCTTGCGGGAGGCACTTCGGCAGGTATTGGTCACCCGACAAGGTGTTTTGGTGAGCCGGACCAAAGCGATCAACGAACTGAAGAGCCTGATCGTCGTCGCCCCCGAGCACCTCCGAGCCCAGCTCCGCGGCCTCGCCTGACCAAGCAGCTCGACCGGATCGACCGGCTCTCCAGCCCGGCCGGCGCCACCATCGAGCATCGAGTCACGATCTCGACCCTGCGATCCATCGCCGCCCGGATCCGGTTCCTGATCACCCAGACCGCCGAGCTCGACGTCGAGCTGCTGCGCTCCTATCCGCAGCACCCGGCCGGGCCGACGCTGCTCGCCGAGCCCGGCGTCGGACCCGTCGTCGCCGCCCAGCTCCTGGTCAGCTGGTCCCACCGCGGACGCGTCCGCAACGAGGCAGCATTCGCCTCCCTGGCCGGCGTCGCCCCGCTCGAGGCCAGCAGCGGCCAACGCACCCGGCACCGACTCAGCCGTACCGGCGACCGCAACCTCAACCGCGCCCTGCACACCGTCGCGATCACCCGCTGCGCTGCCACGAAGAATCCCGGGCCTACGAAACCAAACGCGCCACCCAAGGCAAGACCCACCGCGACGTCCGCCGCAGCCTCAAGCGCATCCTCGCCCGACGGCTCTACCGCCGCATCCAGGCCGCCACCCGCCCAGCCGCCGCGTTCAACGGCCTCGCCCACGCCGCTTGACAAACATAGGAGCGTCCAACGGCCTGCTGCGGCAATACTTTCCCGAAGAGCAGCGACCTCTCCGCGCACAGCGCCGACGACCTCGACTGGGTCGCCGCCGAACTCAACGACCGACCACGCAAACGCCTAGGCTTCAAGAAACCGATCGAACAGATCGGACCCCTGCTGTTGCGTTGACCGCCAGAATCCGCCGTTCGGCTATCGGGCCAGTCCGACGGAACCTAGTGCGTGATTGCTACCCGGTCCGACCCGGCTCGTGGCCCGCGGCTGGCGGGCCGAGCACCTCTCGGGCGACCCGCTGCGGCACGACCATCCGCCACGCGTCTAGCACCAACTCGCGCATCTCGTCCGCGTCGAGCGCATCGAGCCACGCCTCAATCCAGTGGAAACGCAGCTCCGACTCGCGCGGGAGGAAGAACACGTCGGGCCGCGCCGCGACCAGTGTGGCGCGTTCCTCCTTCGGGAAGGCGAACCCGATCTCGGTCTCGTCCTGGCTGAACGCGACGTACACGATCTGACCGACACGGAACTTCACACGATCGCGCACTAGCACCTCGCTGCTGCGCGGCAACCGCGCGAGCACCGCTCGGACGTCGTCGACCGTGACCACGCATACATTCTGGCCTGTCGCCGCGACCGCGCTGAATCAGCGCCCGGTCCCGCATTGATACACGCCCTCCTACCGCCCCTGCCCCCGCCCGGCAGCGTCGGCTGACCAGCAGCTGCCTGTTCGCCTCAACAGCCCAGTCGTTACAGTCCTGGGAATGTTGGTCGCCGACCTGTACCACTTCCTTGACCTTCCCGAGGACACACCGGGCCCAGCACGCCGCCTGGCAGGGCACCTGAGCAACATCGTTCGAGCGGCAACAGCCGGAGACGCCGGCACCGCCTGGATGACCGCGCTGCCCTGCCCGCGCCGACCCGCTCACCGCTCCTGCGTAGGCCGAATGATCGTCTTCCGGCCCGAACCAGCAGCGCCGATCCGGTGGCAGTGCAGCGTCTGCGACGACGAGGGCGTAATCAGCAACTGGGCCGACTCGCCCTACGATCTGCGCCGTGGAACGCTCACTCTCGCCAGTCCGGTCAACGAAGTTGTCGTCTCCGACGAGGTCGCTGCTGCGCTGCGCGAGCTGTTGTTGCTGGACCCCGACTGCGAACGTCTCGTGTTCGCGATGCGGCCCGACAACGACCGGATCATCCTGCCCGTCACCGACGACGACCTGGATGAGCTGCTCGGGTTCGTGGCGGCCGAAGCCAACCACGAGCCCAACCGGCGCCGCCAACTGCGCCTCGATGTCGCATTCGACGCGCTCACCAACGCCCAGATGAACCTCCACGGCAAGTGACTGACCGGCTCGGGTACGGGCAATCTGACATGCTAACCCGGTGGCCCTGCCAGATCTGGACGTGGCGCGGGTACAGCGGTGGTGCGCCGCCCGGGTGCCCGAGCACGCCCGCCACGAAGTCCGCCTCGAATGCCAGGTCGCGCCGCGGCACCTAACCATCGTGGAGCGGCGGACCCCCTGGCGCGAGGACCTCGGGCCGGAGTGGACCAGCTCCCCGATCGCACGGTTGCGCTACACAACCGCCGACATGTCGTGGACGTTGTATTGGCGCGACCGTAACCTTTTTTTCCACGTCTACGACCGACTGGATCCATCGTCAAGAGTCGAAGACCTCCTCGCTGAGATCAGCCGCGATCCCACCGGGATCTTCTGGGGCTGAGCCTCTCTGGAGCCATGGCCGTTCTCGGTACCGGGGGGCTCCGATCAAACGCAGCTCGGCCGCGAAAGCTGGCTCACCGGAGCGCGAGCCCGAACCAGCCCAGGCTCTGTCCCCGGATGCCCCGGCTCGGCAGGCGGACGCGGCACGCGACCTCGAAGAAGCGTCCGGTGAGGGGTCGTCTAGCGGGCGACGCAGAAGGTCCCGAATGGATGCTGGAGCAGGGCATCTGCCGACCGCTGTCTGGAAACTGCCGGCGGAGGCACCGCGGTCCAGGTCGCCTCGGGGTCGCGCCCTATCGAGACAACCACGTGCCCACAGACCAGCGGCGAGCGCGGGCAGGGTGCTGAGTAGTGTAGGCCGCAGCGCCTGATCGCTACGCCGGTCAAGCGCTGCACTGCATCGGCCGCACCACGGATATTGAGCCCGGTCTAATGGTGACCTCCAGCGAAACCCCGGCTAAGCGAAGCGAAGGACGGCGGCGGATTGGTCTTGTCGGGTGGCTCTGGCGCATGGGGTTAGCAGTGCTGATACTGCTCGTGGGTCTGGCAGGCACCGGCCTGATCTTCCAGGCAGTCGCCACACGGAATGATCAACAGAAATTCCCGGCCCCCGGTGAGTTGGTCGATGTCGGCAGTTACCAACTGCATATCAATTGCATCGGCAACGGAAGTCCAACGATCATCTTGGACGCATTGGGTAACGGCTCATCGGCCAGCTGGGGTCTGGTGCAACCGGAGATAGCGCAATCGAATCGTGTCTGTGCCTACGACCGGGCGGGCGCAGGCTGGAGCGAGCGTGGACCGACCCCGCGTGATCTGAACCAGCATGTGCGGGAGCTTCATGCGTTGCTGGCCGGAGCTCGGGTCGGCGGGCCATATGTATTGGTCGGGCACTCATACGGAGGCCGGATTGCCCGCGTCTATGCCAAGACGTATCCGCGCGATGTAGCTGGAATGGTGCTGATCGATCCCGGGAGGTTGGATGACGATCCACGCTTTCCCCCGCAGCATCACAGGCAGCGTGCGGCAGAACGACGTTTGATCACCGTTGCTCGCTGGCTTGCGCCGTTCGGCGTAGTGCGGCTGTTTCAACCGCGAACCGAATATTACGATTTGCCAGCGCCGCAGGCGGTGGCCAGCGATAGCTTCGGGGTTACCACAAGGTACTGGCGACTGATCCTTGACCACGGTCGGGCGATGCCTCAAACGCTGGCCCAAGAACGAGAAGTGACAAGTCTGGGCTCCATGCCCCTAATTGTCGTAAGCGCGACTGCACCAGACGATGAGACGCGACGAGTCTGGACCGAGATCAATGGAGAGCTTGCTGCGCTCTCGATCAACGGAGTTCACCGCGTCGTGCAGGGAGCAACGCACCAGAGTCTGGTATGGAAGAGTGACGATGCCGAAGTGACGATTGATTCCATCCGACAGGTACTTGACGCGGCGCGCACTGGGCAGCCGTTGGTCACCCGCTGAAAGCAGGTAATCGAAGTCAAGCCCGATCACCGGTCCTCTTTCGGCGTCGCGTTGTGGCGTACTGGGCGGTCGTCAGTGTGCGGCGTACTCCTGCCCGGCCCGCCTGACGGCGTACCGCACGTGGGTCCGCATGCGGGCCGGCCCGTTAGCGCTGCGAGAACCCTGCCAGATACCAACTCGGCCGAGGCCATCACACTCCTGATCCGTCGTCGTCGACCGGCGTGAGCGTGGGCGGCGCCTGCTCGCCGCCGTTGAGGCGGCGCTGCCAAAACCCGACATCATGCCAGCGCTTCAGTTTGTAGCCCGCGTCCGCCAGCAGCCCGACCTGGACGAACCCGTGCCGCTCGTGCAATCGGACACTGGCCGGGTTGGGCAGCGCGATAACCCCGATCGAGGTCCGAAAACCCTGGCGTTCCAACCGGGCCAGCAGCTCGGCGTACAAGGCGTCGCCCACACCACGGCGGTGGCATTCATGATCGACATACACGGTGGACTCCACTGTCCACAGATAGGCGTCGCGCGCCTTCCACGGCGCCGCGTACGCGACCCCGATCACCCGCTGGCCCTCGATCGCTACTAACCACGGGTAGAGCCGGTGCAGGCGTTCCCAGTTGTGCAGCCACTCCTCGACCTGTTGGGACTCGATCCGGAAGTTGAACGCCGTTGTCTCGATGAAGTGGTTGACGATCGCACACACCCGGTCCAGGTCGCGCGCTTCGGCCGGGCGGACTCTAAGCCGCGCGGCGCTGCTCATGCCCGCACCACCACCTCCAGCTTGCGCACCGCGGCCACCAGCGCCTGCAACGTCGGCGTCTGGGAGGATCACCGCCGACCAAGGGGCCGCCCAGCTCCCGTCGCACCCCGGGACGCCAGACGCCGCAGCTTTTACGAACGCGTTTTGGAGCGCAACCTTACCGAGCCGGGCCTAGGCAAGGCGGCCAAGATCGGCACTGAAGTCCGGTGATCATGATTGGCTGCGGACATTGCTCAGTACCCGATGAATGGGGTATCAGCATCGACCTGGGACGTTCTCCACCGATGCCGCCGCAAGCAAGCGTGAATCGGGCCATGACGGTTAGCGGCCCGCCCTCAGCCTCGACTCCGCGTGAGTACGAGGAATCCGGCGGCAGTTATGAAGACCGCGATGAGCAGCCCGACAGGGCAGCCAGCGCTAATGCCAGACGGGGCGGTCGCGGTTGTAAGGTCGTGGTCGACTTATATATGGTCGTCACCGACGCCGAGGGCGTTCAGGCCGTTTCGCTGGGCGGTGAGATCTCGTTGCTCTGTTATACGCATGCCTATCCCAGCGGGAGTTCACTCATTCCACCTGCAATGACGCTGTGTGCCATTCGCGTCAAGATCGTCCGGTAACGGGTCGGCTCTCGGAACGCCTGCGCTACGTGTTCCGGGTCGGCTGGCGGGAAGGCCCAAAAAGTTGCTGCCTCTCTCGGGCGTCTACTTTCATGATTCGTCGTTGTGACTGTTGAGGAGTCGGTCGCTATCTCTGGGCTGTCAGTGCTGGTTCTTGAGCACTCGGGCGATCCCGGGGAGCCCGATCGTCAGTCCGTGGCGTTCGGCCGGGGTCAGTCCGTTGAGCAGTTCTGTGTGCCGGGCGCGCAGTTCTTCGCCCGCGCGAAACCCGGCGTTCCAGAGACGGCTGTGCAATAATCTGCGTATGCACGCAGATAGATGGGTTGATCAGTCCTTGGCTGACCAAGTCGACGATCAGCTGGTGGAGCTGGCGGTGGAGATCTTCACGATGCTGGCGGACGCGACCCGGGTGCGTATCGTCCTCGCGTTGAAGGACGGCGAGCTGTCGGTGAACACGCTGGCCGAGTCGTGGGCAAGTCGCCGGCCGCGGTGTCGCAGCATCTGGCGAAGTTGCGGCTGGCCCGGATCGTGACCACCCGGCACGAGGGCAACCGGGTGTTCTACCGGCTAGCCAACGAGCACCCCCTAGAGCTGGTCACCGACGCCATGTTCCAGGCCGAGCACTCTCTGGACGACCAACCGCGTCACCATAACCGGACACGGCAGGAAGGTGACCGGTGAACGGTGCGAAACCGCACGTCGGTGGCCACTGGCAGAATCACGCATCGGGCTCGGCCGGGCATGTCCACCCGGACGATCCGACCGGCCCGCATGATCCGGTGCACGCCGATCCGGCATCGGTGACGGGCGACAGCGCTCAACATGTTCACGGTGAGGACAGCAACTCGATCGACGTCCAGGATCGCCACGACCACGATCAAAGCCATGACCACGAGCACAACCGCGGGCACGCTCATAACCATGATCACGGTCATCAGCACCCGACGGGGATGAGGGGGTTCTTTTATGGCTTGTTCGTGCCGCACAGTCATGACGCGGCCGACTCGATCGACGATGCCCTGGAGGCCAGCACCCTCGGTATCCGGGCGGTGAAGATCAGCCTGATCTTGTTGGCGATCACCGCGACGTTGCAGATCGTTGTGGTGATCGTTAGCGGGTCGGTGGCGTTGTTGGCCGACACGATCCACAACTTCTCCGACGCGATGACCGCGGTCCCGTTGTGGGTGGCGTTCGTGCTGTCCCGACGGGCGGCGACGCGGCGCTACACCTACGGCTACGGACGCGTGGAGGACCTGGCTGGGCTGTTCATCGTCACGATGATCACGTCGTCGGCGGTATTGGCCGCATACCAGTCGATCCGCCGGCTCTTCGAGCCGCAACCGTTGACGAATCTGGGCTGGGTGCTTGCCGCCGGGCTGATCGGGTTCGCCGGCAACGAGCTGGTCGCCGTCTATCGGATCCGGGTGGGCCGCCTGATCCGCTCCGCGGCGCTGGTCGCCGACGGCGTGCATGCCCGCACCGACGGGATCACCTCGCTGGCCGTGGTACTCGGCGTGATCGGGGTGTGGGCCGGTTTCCCGCTGGCCGATCCGGTCATCGGCCTGCTGATCAGCACCGTGATATTCATCCTGCTGTGGGGCACGGCCCGCGACATCGGTCGCCGCCTGCTGGATGGCGTCGACCCGTCCCTGGTCGACCGCGCCGAACAGGCCGTCCGGTCCGTGCCCGGTATCAACGAGGTCGAGGCCGTCCGAATGCGATGGCTCGGCCACCGGCTCAGCGTGGAAGCCACGGTGACCAGCGATCCGGCGATGCCGGTCGGCCGGTTCCACCAGCTCGAGCACCAGGCGGACGATCTCATCCGGAGCAGCGTGCCCGGCGTCGCCGCAGTCCGGCTCAACCCGTCCACCCACGCACCGGCGAACCAGGCCGTGCATCCGTAACGCGGTGTCAGGGTCCGGGGTTTACACATCTGTCGAACCGGATGACGGGAAGCAGTCCATACGAGACCTTCCGCCGGGACGAGCTCTCTACCACCAAGAGCCTGACGAGATCAAGATCGGTGACACGGGCAAGAGCAGTGTTGGGCTGGATCGCTCTCCGACCAGGAGAACCGCCCGGCGTCCGATATAAGATCACCGACGAGCCCGCCGGAATTGATTAAGACGACACGGATCCGCAAGGGTCACCGATGGCTTAGCCCGGATCCACCGGTTTGTTTGGGGTGACGGAGTCGTCCTGTCCGTGAGTCGTTGCTACCGGTTGCGGCATGGTGTAGCGGCTGGCCTCGCTGCCAGTGTGTTCCACATTCGAGTTGTCGTGCCCGTCGAGACCGGCTGGTGGTCAGGTGGTCACTGCGGTTGGTGGGTCGCTGACACGAGTGATCAACTGGGTCCAGGCGGTCTGCCAGGGCCAGTCTCGAGGTAGGTGCAGGGTCAGGCGTCGGGCGGAGGTCGCGATCCGGCACGGGAGGTGGACCAACTTGCGACGCAGGGTCGCGGTGGTCGCCCGCGCGAGGTCGGGGCTGGCGAGAGTCCCGGCGGCGCGGGTGAGGTTGAACGCGATCACCGCCAGCACCAGCCAGGCGGCGTTGGCGGTGAACACCCCGGACGGCATGTGGGCCAGGGAGGAGTTCTTCAGATCGGCGTGGACCTGCTCGATGATGGCGTGAGCACGGTGGGTCTGGTCCGCAGCGACGGTATCGAGCACATCGGGGTCGGCAGTGGTGAAGAACGCATGGAACCGCCACAAGTCGAACAACGTGTCTTGGCCGGCGGCGCGACGCTGCACGGCCTGGAAGTCCGGGATCCGGCGGACGATCAGCCGACCCGGAACGTGGTCGGCCTTGGGTTGTGCGGCGAAGGCAACGTAGTCGATCTCGGCGACCTCGGCCCGCGAGATCCAGCAGCCGCTGTCTTCGTCGAAGACCGCATCGGTGTACTCGATCATGGTCCACGCGTCGTCATCGATTGTGGCGATCGTGGCCTTGATCCGCTTGTCCATCCGGACCGTTACCGAGACCGCCGCGCCACCGGCTAGAACCGCGTGCACCGCGCTGCGACCGTAGAACGCGGAATCCATCCGCACCAACACCGCGACGGCCGGGCCGAGGACCCGACGGGCGGCCTTGACCGCATCGGCCACCAGCCGTTTCGCGCCGCGCGGCGACGCAGACCCGCCTTTCCGGAGCCGCTGCGCCACGATCACCGGCGCTGAGGTCGTCGTGCTCACGGTGGCCAGCAGCGCGTTCAGTCCACGGATCCGGTTGTAGCCGAACCCGGCGCCCTGCTTGGCATACCCATGGACCTCGACCACGGTGTCATCCACGTCGACCAACGCATACCCGCCTTGCTCCTCGGCTGTGCGCGTGATGCTCGCCGCGCCGAGCAAGCCCGTGAGGCCCACCAGGTCGAGCAGGAACCGGGAGGCGATCGCGTCGAGCTGACGGATGTGGCCGAAGGTGAACGCGCGCAGGAACGACCCCAACGTCGAGGGCGCGTAAATCCTGGAGAACAGCTTGGCCATCCCACCGTGCCGCAGCATCGCCATGTCGTCGATCGAATCGGCCCCGGCGACCATCCCCGCGACCAGTGAGGCGACCTTCAACCCGGCGTTCGCGCCCTTGTCGGTCGGCACCGTCAGGTGCTGGTCAGCCAGCTGGCCGAGCCCGGCCCGCTCGGCCAACCTCATCACCGGAACCAGCCCTGCCGACGACACCAGGTTCGGGTCGTCGAACACCGTCGAGATCTGTCCAGGAGTGTGAAAGAGTCGCACCTCAAAGATGCCCTTCCGGGTGATGGCGTTTGGACCGTCGCAAGTCCCAGACTCCCAGCCCGCAAGGGCATCCTTGCGTCACGGCACGCTCAACCCGCCCAGCTCATCGGTGGATCCGGGCTTAGTGAAATGGCACGCCAGCACGCTCCCACCCGCGCCGTCCCGCCCGAGCGGACCCTCTCACGCACGCCGCGATGCCCGCGAGAGGGTCCTCTCCGGGATGGATCCATCACCGGGCAGGCCCAGAGGCGCACGTGCCATGTCTGTTGCGCGGGCGGAGTCTATTAGCCAAGGGCGGTGGTCGGGTTCAGGGTGAGCGTCACATCCGGGACCTCAGCACGTCGAACTCGGCCCCTGGCGAGGACGGGTCGAAGCCGTGCTCGATCAGCCAGCGGGCCGCCCCGAGGCTTCGCCACGACCACCAGGCGCGGATCACATCGAGATCGACGTCGGTGCCGTAGCCTGCGACGACGTCACCAAGGTGCTCCTCGTGTCCTAGCGTCGAGGTCGCGAGGTCATACAGGGCATCACCCTGTCCTGCCTCGGACCAATCAATCACGCCAGTGATCTCGTCACCGTCGACGAACACGTGGCTGATCTGCAGGTCGCCGTGCGTGAACACTGGTGTCCATGGCCGGAGTGCAGCCTCGGCAATCCGGCGGTTGCGCGCAACCAGGTCGGTGGGAAGAACGCCGTTGGTGGCAAGCCACTCGCATTCGTCGTCGAGTTGCGATGCGACCTCGTCGAGGCTCCGACCCGGCCATGGCGGCAGGTGAGCGTCGTGCAGCATCCGTACGGCGGCACCCGCTGCGGCCCACGCCGCCGGGGACGCGGTCGACGGCTCGCCGAGGCGGCCGAGTGCCGTCCCTGGGAGGGCGGCGAGCGCGAGTACGGGCGGCTTCCGCCACAGGACCTCCGGGGTCGGGATCGGCGCCATAGCCATTGCCTCGACCTCGAAGTCGGTGCGCGTCTGATCAGCGTCGATCTTCAGGAACACGTCGCCGACGCGCAGGGTCGCGCGCTCGCTATGGGCCACGACGACCTCTACGTCTTCCACGGGTGCCATTGTCGCGACATTGACCATCGACGTCTCCAGCGGTTTATCGCGTGCGACGGTCGAGGTCATCGAGTTGGCCAGCAAGTTTGCCCGCCCGACCTCCAGCTGTCAGCTGCAACCCGCCTTTGATGTTGACGGTCATCTCTTGACCACTAGCGAACGGGAAATCGGGAGCACTAGATCCGGCGCCCGCAAGTCGGTCGGCCAACGAGACGTCGTTCGAGTCCTAATGTGCCCTTGTCGTCGCTCGGCTCACGGAGCTATCGGCCTCTCCAGCGTTGAATCGGCGGAGAGCGCGACCCCGTTAAAGCCCTGATGGGCACTGATAGCCCAGTTGCCAGCGGATGCTGCTCGGTCTATTGCGTCGGCGTTGCCTGATCACTTGGTGCGATGATTCGACGAGTTTCTTTGAGGAAATGGTGTGGCCGAGTCCGGCCGCGGCGACAGGACGCCGAGCGTAATAGGTCGCTTGCGGCGAGGACTGCCGTTGGGCGCTCGGTAGTGGACCCGATCGAGGAACCGAGTCCATCTGGCAGCCGCCCTCTTCGGTGGTATCGCATAGCTCGACGTCTGCCTTGAGGCCGGCGGCTCCGACCATCTCGCTGTACTCCCAACTCCAGAGGCTGAAACCACGCCGTGGTCGCCGACATCCGCGATCCGACGATGACCACGCGATCGCAGATGCGTCGGGAGCGAAATGAGCCACGGAGGCACGCCTATCCTTCAGGACATGGGAACCCGGACCGCCCGATACCGTCGGATTCAGGCGCCGCGGCGGGCGATGTAAAGCTGAAGCGTCCTTGGGACACCCTTCAGCTCCACCGGCCCGATCTCGGTGAATGTCACTGGTCTTCCGTCCGCCCCGTCGACGACCTCCTGGCTGACCAGCACCTCGCCCTGTCGGGCGTACTCGGCGATCCTTGCCGCGATGTTCACGGTTCTGCCGAAGTAGTCCCCTTCCTGGAAGACCACCGGCCCCGCGTGGATCCCAACATGCGCCGGTGGAAGGCCGTGGCTCCTGACCATCTCCACCATCTCAACGGCGGCGAGCACGGCATCTCCCGGCTCTGGGAAGTAGAACATCACACCATCGCCGAGCCACTTCACGGGCGTTCCCCCGTGCTCCTGCGAGGACCGCCGCACTAGGTGAGCCAGCCGCGCCGCAAGGTCCGCTGCCGCCTCGTCCCCCCGCTCCTCGGTCAGCCGCGTGTACCCGGTGATGTCGAGGAAGCACATCGCCGGCGGACGGTCCAACCGGCTGTGCAGGCCCGCCCTCTCTAGTGCGCCCTCGACGTGCTCGACGAACCCCTGGGTCCAGGCGTGTTCCTGCTGCCCGTGGTAGATGGCGAGGAGGGCCTGCTCGCGGAGGGGAGCGATCCGCGACGCGAGGTCGGCCTGAGTTTCGAGCAGGTCGACCTCCGCCATGCCCGACTCCAGCAGCGGCCTCTCGACCTCGCTGCGCCACCCCCCCGTCTCGGTCTCGGCGATCCGACGCAGACTGTCTCCGCAGACCCGAAGCCACCGCTCAATGTGAGCGGGGCGGAACCCCGTTGCGAGCTGAAGCTCGATCGCCGGCACGACCGACAGCTCGTCCTCGCGGACGGTGTCCTCTGGCCGTGGCTCCGCGAGGCCGAAGGCCTCGCGGACCTCCATCAGGAGGTTTAGAGGGATACCAGTCCTTGCGCTCAGTTCCTGGAAGGTCGTGCCGGCGAGCCCGGCGAACCGATCATAAGCGGTCTCATCCATGAAGGAGAACGACAGAACTCCATCCCGGACAGCGGCAGCCATTCCGTCGAGCGGCACGCCAGCTTGCTCCAAGCTCTGCACCCAACGCGCCCTGAGCACGTCACCCGGGGAGAACGTGTCTTCAGCATCTGGCGTCAGGATCCCGAACTCAACCAAACGGTCGACGTAGTCGGGGTCGACTCCAGCCCGCTGGGCGATCTCCTGCCTTGAGTATTCGCTCATGCCTCCGCCAGCGTAGCTGCGGACCCTGGCCGAGTGGAGCGGACGTTCAACCGCTACTTGGCACTCGACCGGCGCTGTTTGCTACGGGTCACCCCTTGACCGCCCGGCCCGAGTGACTTGTCCTCTAGCTCTCGGCGGAGCCGTGGGGCTGGTTGCTGGTCGCCTCTCGGTCTTGCGTTAGGCGCTCGAGGGACGCCCTGTCGATTTGGTCGCCCCGCACCCGTGCAACCCGGCATTGGGTGGTGGCCCGAAGTGTCGCCTGCCGCCGGCCTCCACGTAGGAGCGCCAGTTCGCCGAGTACGGCGCCCGCCGCGACCTCTGCCACCGCAGTTCCATCCACTTCAACCGAGAGCAAGCCGTCCAACAGGAGGAAGAGCTCGTTGCCAGGATCGCCCTGCTGCACGAGCACCTGCCCGGCTTCCAGACGTTCGAAGGTGGGACTGTCTCCCATTACGAGGTCGGAGATCTCTCGCTCAACATCAGAGACCGCGGGTCGAATCAGAGCAGGCGTGTCGATGCCACCCCAAGGTGTCTGTGAGCCGAAGGCTTCCCGATACCAGGCCTCAAACTCAATCAGGCCACTCTTTGCCACATGCCGCCCGGACTGGTCATAAATCCAGTGGCGTGGAAATGGACTAGCGCCAACCATCTCGTAGTCCGAAGACCCGTCGGCATGGATGGTAAGGGCCAGCGTCGTCCAGGCCACCGGAGGTGTAATCCGCACATACGGCGGATGATCAACGTAACTGGGGGCCGCAACTCCCGTCCTCCCGCCAGCCGTCTGCACGAAACGAACCGAAGTCTCGCTGACCTCCGGCGTTGGACGAAGATCCGGTAACGCCACAGCCTGGAAGGTGATGCTCCCGGGACCGATCCTTAGAGTCGTGCTGCCAAGGTATCCGTGTCCCAAGTGACCATGATCCACGATCCCGCCGTCGACGACCTCGACCCAGCCTCGCAGCTCGTTGGCGAATCGAAACCGGTCGGCCTTTCGCACGGCGTCCAGGTCTTCCAGAACCGGTGGTGGCGGCGAATCGTAGTGAGCCAATCCGATATCGAAGGCGACGCCGGCAAGTCCTTCGACTGCTTCCCTCGGGATCCATGAAATCGAAGTTACGGAGGATTCGATTCTCATGCTGGCCCTCCTGGCGCGGCAGTTACGCTCTGGCGTCCGGCGAGTTTATCTAGTTACCTATCGTTCTAGATAAGGCCCTCGATCGGTGACGGCTCGGCCGACTCTCGAACACCTGTGCCTGAGAGATCCTGTCACCGGCCACACAGACCCGTGAACGGCGCCCAGATACCGCCGCTTGCACACCGAGGGCTCCGGCTATATGCATCACAACCTTGGCCGAGCTGAACTCAATGCAGCTCGTCCCAGCAGAGGGTCCGATTGCGGGCACGGCCGCTCGCTCAGCTTCCGCCTTATGCACGTCCGTTCGGATGGCCGGACGCCACAGGCAACGCCCGCTCACGGAATGCCCGCGGAGGCTGCTGGAGCTTGCTCACCATCGGCTAGCTGGCCGCCGTTACTCGATGACCTCGCTCGGCGGACCTTCCACCGAAGTATCGGCGAATGAAACCGGGTGAGCGGTGGTGCCGTTGAAAGCCTGTAGCGGCACGGGTCGACGCGCAGCGGGCTAGGTGAGTCCGCAGTGATCAATAGCGATCAATGCGAGGGCGCGGGTCGCAGTAAGTAGCTCACCGATGGACACGCACTCGCGAGGGCCGTGTGCGAGCCCGGCGTCCCCGGGTCCGTAGTGGATGGTGGGAACGGTGCCGATGCCTTGCATGAGTCGCAGATCGCTGCCGCGGGCCGCGGCGCCTGACCTCGCTGCGTGCAATGCGTACCAGCATCTGATGAAGCCGCGTCAGCGCTTCCTCGCGCTGCGGTCCGGGATCGCCGAGCACCCGGATCCACTCCGCTGACTCCGGATCCAGCCGCGCGGGAGCGCCCCGGGCTGCTCCCCCTCGGGGTCCACGGGTGCCATGATCATGAGGCTAACCAGAGCGGGACGCGAGTGCACCTCACCCGCTGGTAAGACGGGCGAAGCATGTGCCACCAACCATTCATGACGGCCTCGGCACAGCCCAGCACCACCCAGCGCAGCGATGAGGTTCTGACCTACCGGATTCGCCTTGCCCGGACGGAGCAGGTGGCTCGTCTGCGAAAGATCGAGGATGAGGCAGCCAAGTTGTTCTCCGGAGTCGGACTCATCGACGAGGCGCTCGATATGTCGTTCCCCTGGAGGACCTCAACCGGCTTGTCGGCATTGGACAGGTACGGGTGGCGTGCCTCGACGACGAATCGCCGGTCGGCATGGTGATCGCCGCCGTCCGGGAGGGCGACGTCTACATCGAGGAGATGGCCGTCCTCCCGGCGCACGGCAGGCGCGCGCCGGGACCCGATTGCTGGCCACCGTCTGCGCATGGGCCCAGGCAGCGGGGTACCCAACAGTGACCCTTTCTACCTTCCGCGATGTGCCGTGGAACGGACCGTTCTACCGAAAGCACGGCTTCCGGGATCTGCAACCCTCAGAGTGGACACCGAGCTTGCGAGCCATTCGCAAGCACGAGGCAGAACATGGCCTCCGCGTCGATGCGAGGGTTTTCATGCGCCACGATCTTGGTGTCACGAGCACCCCCGAGCCGCCGCCTCCTCACTGGCCAGAGCACCTTCCAGTCGGCGCACTGCGAGTCACACGGTGGAGCTCGCGATACGAGGAGACGGTCAGGTTCTACAACGACATCATTGGGCTCCCTCTCCTAGAGACCTTCCGCGCCAGCTATGGGCTGGACGGCACGATCCTTGGCCTGCCCGGCAGCCGGGCTCATCTTGAGATCGTCGGATTGCGGGACGAGCCGCCGCCTACGCCGGGCCGCGATGACCTGGTGTTCTACCTGCCAGACGCTGCCGCTCGGGATCACATCGTGGCGCGGCTCGCCTCCGCCGGAGTCCGCCCGGTTGCGCAGATCGACTACTGGGAGGACAACGGCGGCGTCACCTTCGAGGACCCGGACGGCCGCAAGGTCGTATTCGTCTCCTGGATCTACGGCCAATGAGGTCATCATCTCCGCCACTGAGCCGGGCCTTGCCGGAGCCTAGACAGACCTGCTGAGCGAGCCGGGGGCAACCTGCTTGACGAGACGTGTATCGCCACGCTGCTGTCCAATGTGCTGTCCCGGACGGTGGTGGATGCCGAGCGAACTTGGCAGCAGCCTTAGTCGGTGATCACTCCTGGTTCGCACCACGACGGTGCCGGCCAGCCGATCATGTAAGGGCTTGCCAGAGGGCATGTATGACCCGACTCCCACGGCAGCGCGATCTTGATCACGTTGCGAGCCAAGCTTCTCGACGCTGGGACCAAAGCTTCCGTGGTCTGCGCGAGAACGCCAAGCCGCAACAGCCGTTTCCCCAGAGTGGCTTCTCGCGGCCGGGCCTCGCACCAGGTAGCCCAGGCGGTGGCCGGCGCAATCACCAATACCAGGCCAATGCATTGACTGCAGCCGAACTCAGCATGACGCCGTGCCGGATAAGCAGCAGACCGAGCGGTAGCAGCAGAGCTGGAATGATCAAGTAACGTTGCGGCGTCAAGCGTGAATGCAGGCAGTCAGCCGAGGCAGGGCCGGTGCCGATACGAGTCGTGCCTGCGCACCGTCCTGGTCGGCAGGCGTCATGATCGATTATGTCCGAAGACAAAGATCAGGTCGTCGACAACGAGGCAGCGTGGAAGATCACAGCTGCGCCAAGAGCCGCTGCTGCTGGTACGTAGCGGCCACCCATGGGCGATGTCTGCACCGGAAACTCGGCCCGCTCCAAAAGGTCCTGCGTGGCCCGAAGATCGCGTACTGCTAATCCGTAACCGACGAAGGCCGGAAGCTCTGGCGGCGCTTCGCCCGGCAGCACACTGTCGAGCGCCGAATTCGGAATGATCAAGACCCTAGAGTTGGTGAGATCGAAGACCCGGAGTGGCCCATCGCTGCGGGGCGGACGTTGCAGATAGCGGGCATAGCGGCGTACGAAGTTGCTTAGATCAGCGTCGGGCACACACAGCACGGATTCGATCAATTCGATTGCTCCGTTCGGGTGGCCCTGATTTCCCATCAAATGAGCTGAGTCGGCTGGCCCGTCCTCGGCAAGCGCCAGCCTGCCTTCTGGTGATAGCCCCGGCTCGCTATCGATTTCCACATAGCCGACTGAGATCTGCTTGGCCTTCTCTCCGATTGCCGCCGGTCGCTGCAGGCGATTGACGGCGCCATGCGCCACGCCTTGAGCCGCGAGACGAGCGATTGTGGCGTCTACGTCGGAGGTGCCGAAGACCAGAATGTGCAGGCCTTGGAATCGGGCGAGCGCGTGGGCTATCCGTGTCGCGGTCTCCGTAATGCTGGCCGTCAGTCGCTTTAGGGTCTCAGCGGGCGCCTGCAAGGGGACGAGGGTGGCATCGGCAGCCACCACACTGTGTTGGCGGTCGTCGGCCACGGTGACCAATTCGACGAAGGTGCGCCGGAAATTGATGTGCGTATTGCCCGCCCCAAACGCGCGCAACGGCTCTCCTGGATGCGGAGCAAGCGCAGGGAACGAGGGTGGCGGCACCACGAAGCCCATCCGCCGATAGAGCGCGATCGCTCCATCTATATCGCGAATCACATGGCCGACGTGCTGGATGCCGCTGACGGCGGCATCTGCGCAAGACCGGATTGGAGGGAAAGCTGTTCGTGTTGACATGATGCTCCTCAATGAGAGAAAGGTGACCAAAACCTGATTAGGCCGCGTTGGCGGGCCGCGCTTCTTCGCCGGATGCGGGCAGAAAGCGGAGGCCGACGGCGGGTTGGAATCCTTGCCGCCACGACGAATACCGCGGCCGCCAATTGAGGCTTTCGCGTGCCCGGGCGTTGTCGGCACCACGCAGCCGGGTCAAGAATGCCAGTCCCCATTCGCCAACGGCGAGTCGAACGATTGCCTGTGGCAGGCGTCGCGGCTTGGGTGCGCCGACCAACGCCGCGAGAACTGGCAGCCAATCACCGATCGGCGTAGGGGCATCATCGACGATATTGAGGACTCCGGCGGCTTTCCGATCCAAGGCTGCCAGCATCGCGGTCGCCGCGTCCTCCACGTGGGTGAAGGAGAAGACCGATCTTCCTCCGCCGACCAGCGGCACTGCCCGAGCTCTGACCTGCTCGGTGAAATAGCCGTCGGGGGCATAGATGGTTCCGGGACCGTAGAGATGACCCATCCGCAGCACTAGCCCGCCTGCTTCGCCGGTGCGGTGCTCAAGTTCCACCAGCGCGTCGATCACTGGGGCAAACTGTCGCGGAGGATGCTGCCAAAAGGGCACGTCTTCGTCGGCTGGTGTTGAGTCGCTGGGGTCATAGGCGTACGCCAGACCTTCCGCCAGAACGCGCTGCACCCCATTAGCGGTGGCGGCCTCCAAGAGATTCCGCGTTCCCTCGGTGCGTAGTCGGTTGGTGAGGTGGAACTCCTGCGCCATCCGCCGCGTATTGAGGCGCACCGGGATCGCGGTGAGCAGGTTGATCAATGCGTCGGGCGCTGCTTGCCTTACGGCCGCGTTGACCACAGCTGGCTCCAGTGCATCTGCAGTCACTAGCTTCACGTCCGGACTGGTTTCCATGCTTGTGCGGTGTCGACCCATGCCAATGACCTGGTGGCCGTTGGCAGCGAGGATGGGGACAAGCTGCCTACCAACTACGCCGGTAGCCCCGGCGACGAACACTCTCACTGCGCCTCCTGCACGCTGGTAGTCATCGACGGGGATTCGACGGAGGTCAGTGTCGTCGTCGAACTGATATTGGCGAGGCCGGCGGCCGTAACTCGCGCAGCTGTCCACAGCAGTGCTGCTAGCAAGATCAACGCGAGCGCGAGTTGCGTCCCATGGGCGATGCGCGCCCATGCGGGCAGATAGAACTGCGGGATGAGGAGCGCCAGCGCAATTGCGAGCGGCATCCCGCTGAGCCGCGGCAGGATCGCGGTACGCCAGATCGAGATGGCGATCAGTACGCCACCCACTCCGAGCAGGACCAGGCCGGCGGCGAAAGTGGTCGCTGCCGCCGCACCAAATCGGATCGCTTTGACCAGACTAAGCAGGTCGAGCGGTGACCCGAGGCCCACTTGGCGAGCGAGGGCATGCAATGCGAAGTCCTCCGCGCCGTAGTAGGGCAACGACAGGCCGGCGCCGAACCAGATGATCACTGTGGCGGCGGCAGTCAGGCCAAAGCCGCGGTTTCTGACCACGAGGCGGCACAGACCTAGCAGGCCGAGCGGCATCAAGATCAAAGCAAATATGGCGAACAGATGTGCAGCTACCCAGGCGTCCGAACTCATCGAGGTCACGGCGCCGATGTCCGTGGACTCGTCATGCCACGGACGAACGACCGGATAGAGAAGGAACGACAAGCCGGAGAAGGCCAGGGCGAGGGCGCCCAGGCGGACCAGAACTGGGGATTCCATCGTTGGGCTCGCGGGCTGGGTGTTGGTCATGTTCCACCTCTGGAGTTCTCGATTTCCCTCACAATACGATACGTCTCGTCACGTTACAAGACGCAACGGTTCGTCTTTCTGCTATTCTCAGGAACCATGATGGCGAGGCGTGAACCAGATCCGACGCGGCGCAACGCCCAGGCGCAGGCCGCGATCCTTGAGGCAACTCGGAAGCTGATAGGCAGCATCGGGTACGCCCGAATGTCCATCGAGGGCATCGCCGCAGCCGCCGGGGTCGGCAAGCAAACGATCTATCGGTGGTGGCCGTCTAAGGCGGCGGTGGTCTTGGACGCGTGGGCGCCGGAGATGCAACAACACCGCATCTTTCCCAACACCGGAGATCTGGCAGCTGACCTTAAGACGGAGCTCAAGTCGGCGAGCGACCTCAGCAGCGACCCCAACTTCGGACCGTCGTTCCGAGCCCTAGTCGCCGAGAGCCAGCATGACCAAACGTTGGCCACTCAGCTGCTGGAACGCATCTTCTGGCCGCGAGTCGAGGCTGCCAAGGAGCGCCTCAGAGCGGCACAAAACGACGGGCAACTGGCAGCGGCCATTGACTTAGATCTTGCCGTGGACCTGCTCTACGGCGCGTTCTACTACCGATACCTGTTGCGGGCGGCGCCCCTCACCCACGAGCACGCCGAGGCAGTTGTCGATGCCGTCCTGGCTCGTATCGGGCCTGGGCGGTCGACCCGACAGATCTAAATCAGATGCACTGTCACCCAAAGTTTCCCAGCCGATGAAGTGTTCTGAACCATCGATCGGGCCGTCAGAGGTCAAAACCGTCGTCACTGATGGGAATTCGCGGGAAACTCTAATCCAGTTGACCCTGCGACCGTTTGGCCGTCCAGCTCATCAAGCCGTGCGGCAACCCCGAGATGATCTTGACCATCTGGCCGCTTAAGCCGAGCGTTGTGGAGCCGGCCAAGTTGCGGGCCACCGTCGCCGCCATTGTAAAGATCTTGGCTGCTGCCCAGAGCGAGTACGCAGCACGACGCCTCAGGCGGTCGATGACACAAAAGACTGAGGCTCGGAGTTCATCAACCTGACGATGATCTTGGTCTACATCAGACTTCCTAAAAGATCAGCAAGCCCGGCCTGTACACACAGCCCTGCCGAGCGGAAGCCAACCTTGGTCGGAAGCCTCGCGTATTTGGTGGACGTAGGTACCGATACTGAGACCGTGGGCGGCCAAGTTCACCGCCGAGCACGTTTCGGTTCGCGTCGGGCTCTGAGCTCGTCGAGCGGATCAGCCCCGATCGTCGCATCCTCCAACGCGAGCTCCATGGTGCCCACAGTTCCTTGCTGGGCGAGGCAACCCGCTGCCCGTATCGGAAGCCCCCGGACACGCCGCTGGTCGGCTGAAGGCGTCTCCGCGGTAGCACCCTTGGAGGTCGTGACGACATGTAGTGGTCCCCGCCAAGCTGCACGGGACCACCACAACGATCAGACGCACTGCTTACGGACCAGTGGGGCTGACCTGCCGGACGAAGATGCTGGACGGATCGGACCCGTGCGTCATGGCGAAAAATGGGAACACGGCGCGTGCGTTGGAGCCGAGTCCCTCGTAGTCGCCGAGGAAGAAACCGCGGGCCAGCAGTGTCTTGCGGCTGTCGAACGAGGCGTCCGTCACTCGGGTCTACCTCTGCAAGCGCTCGCGGCCAGCCACCGGCAGGTGAGGGGCGCGTGGGCCATAGATGGCGAGCGAGATGAGCGTTGCTCCCACCGGCACGGTGAACAGTGCGACCAGATACCAACGGATCGGGACGCGCCAGCGCACACTCCGCCGGGCAAGATCAACAACGCCGTCGCGTCCCGCGAGCGCTGCAGCGACCAAGTAAGCGCCGACACCGACGCCGAGCAGCCCTCCCACGAATCCGTGCATCGGTAGGCCCCGAGGCCGACGAGGTGGTGCCTATGTTTCAGCCGCTGCTGCGCGGCGAGCCGGTACCGGTGAACAGGGCGGATGCGGTTGCCGGACACGCCGGGTTTGGGTGTCGAGCTCAATCCCTACGTCCCGTTGGTGCGCCCGATCGCCCAACTGACTTTCTCAGCTGTCTCGCGCTGCCGCCGCAAGATCGGCGGCGAGGCTAACGAGCTCGGGCTGGATGCCAGGGACGGCCGCCATGGCTCCGTTCGACTCCAGAGTCAGCGGGGCACCGGCGTAATCGGTGCAGATCGCTCCCGCCGCGCGGGCGATCGCATGCCCCGCGACGACGTCGTACGGGTTGTTGTGGGCCAGCAACATGCCCTGGATCTGGCCGTTTACAAGCCACGCCCACAGCACCGACGCAGCGCCAACACACCGGAAGCGCAGCGCGCGGCGGTGCATGGTCATGGTCAATTCGAGGTACGCATCCATGCGCGCGCCACCCCGATGGAAGGCGTCGCCCATGCCGATGATTCCCTCCTCCAGCGCGGCGACGTCGGCCACCGCGCCCGAGTCCACCCGTACGCCGAGGAACGGCAAATCGATTACACCCAGCGTCGGCACGCCGTCCTCCAGCAGGCCGAGCATCACCCCGCACAGCGGCGACCCGGTCGCGTAGTTGATCGTCCCGTCGAGCGGATCCGCGACCCACACCCGGCCCGACTCAAGAGCCGCCCCGCCACCCTCCTCGCCGTAGAAGCCGATCTTCGGAGTCGAGTCGGCGAGAGAGCCCTGCATCGCCGACTCGCTGGCCAGGTCGACCTCGGTGAGGAAGTCCTTGGCCGCCTTGCCGATCCGCTTGTGCGGCCGGGCACGCCCGTCCCGCAGGATCTTGACCGCTTCATCCACCGCGGCGTGCGCCGCCGCCAGCTCTGGCCTCACGCGGGCATCGTAATTCCGAAGCCGTTCCGGCCCGTCGACAGCCGCCCTCTAGAGTCAGAACAGCAGCCCATTCAGCGAGGAGCACCCATCCCGACCGGCAACCTATCGGCAGCTGACCCTGTTCACCGACCGCGGCGCCGTCGACGTGGCGGAAGCCTCGGGCGGTCGGTTCGGCTCCTACACTCAGGCGATCTATGACGTCTGGGATGACTTCGTCAGCCGACCCTCCGGGAAGATCTCCGCCCTTTCCGCCGGGGTTCGAGAGCGTGATCACGCGAACGAGAGTCATCCATACCGCGTTGTGAAGAATTGGGGTCGTTGCCCGAGATTCCGGACACTCTCGTGCACTTGGTCTGTTTGAATCGCGACGTGGAACCGAACGAACGCTTGACCGCATTGATCTTCGGCTTCATTCCGGCTCAGCTGGTGTATGTGATGGCTCGGCTACGGCTTGCTGATCTGGTTGCCGACGGCCCGATGACCATTGACGAGCTCAGCTCTGCGACCAATACGCGGCCAGACATGCTACTTCGGGTGATGCGTGGGCTCGAGGGTTTGGGACTGGTCGGCGTCGACTCCGATGGTCGGATCTCGGTGACCGAGATTGGCGCGTTATTGGGTTCGGATGCTGCGGGATCGCTGCGTCACGTAGCGCTGCACGGCGGAGCGGAGGCCTATCAAGCGTGGGGGAGGCTCGAACACACTGTACGAACGGGTGAGCCAGCTTTCGAGGCAGCCTTTGGCGAGCCGTTCTTCTCCTACCTCCGCAGCCATCCCGAGGCCGGTGCCGCGTTCGATGGGATGATGTCGCAGCTTTCACGCAGGGTCATCGCGGCGGCAGTCGCCGATTACGATTTCAGCGCCGTGTCGACGGTTTTGGATGTCGGCGGTGGCCTCGGCCACTTCGTAGCCGCTGTACTTACGGCGTATCCGCAGCTGCAAGGGGCCGTCTTCGACGTGCCGGAGGTGGCTGAGGAGGCGGCCAACTATCTGGCCCGCGCAGATGTGGCCGATCGCTGCGTTGCGGTCGGCGGAAACTTCTTTGAGTCGCTTCCCGCCGGGTTTGATGCGCACCTGTTGAAGTGGATTCTCCACGACTGGAATGACGACTCATGCCGCAAGCTCCTCAAGGTGTGCCGGGCAGCGCTGCCCGACCACGGTCGCCTCCTTGTTGTCGAGCGGCTGCTACCCAAAGAGATCTCGACGTCGAGTCCGCTCAATCCGGCGATTGCGATGGATCTGGGAATGCTTGTCAACTTCGGCGATGCACGGGAGCGGTATCTGGAGGAGTACGAGGAGCTCCTCGGTAGCTGCGGGTTCGCCGTCCACGAGGTGATCGGGCTCCCATCTGCATTTAGCGTTCTCGATTGCAGACCGCGAGTCGCTTGAGCGGCTTGCTCTCGGGGGTCGCCCCTCGGACGCATCGGATGTTGGGAAATTAGCTCTGGTCGAGCTGCGGAGCGTCAGCGCTGCGATCGCTGTCGGGCGATTTGCTACTTATCCCTAGCGCTTCGATGAGTCGATCCGTGCGGCTGGCCACGATGATTTTTACGATCACGAGGTCGTCAATGAACGCCTCGTCGTTCGTGTCGAGGCCGTGACTGCCTCTTGCGGGAGCGACCGATGTGTGCGCCGGGGTGGGGACCGCGGTCAGGCGCTTCCGGACTGCCCCGGTCGGGGCGAGACCGGCACGCCGCGGAGCACGACCTGCTGTACATGCCTCAGGATGGTGAGGTCGGCGGTCAGGTCGCCGTCGACGACTAGTACGTCGGCGTCGTACCCGCGCCGGAGACGGCCCTTCGACCGGCCGAGCCCGATCGCCGCAGCTGCGCTGCTGGAGGCGGCGACGAGTGCCGGCACGGTGCCGGTTACCTGGCCAAGCTCGATCACTGCCTCGGCGTAACTGCCGTGAGCCTTACTGGGGGCGATGCCGGCGTCGTCACCGGAAATGAATCGGACGCCGAATGTCGTCATCCGCCGCAGCAATGACATGCGTCTCTCGACCACTCGCTCGGGCGTGATCCCTGCCTCCGCCAGCAGCTGCTTCACTTGCGGTGGTGCGCCGACGCTCAACGCCGCGGCGTTGAAGCCACCGAGAGTGGGGCACACCGGTATACCGCTGGCGGCCAAAGCAGCCAGCTGCTCCTCAGTGGCATGGGCCCGGGGCGGACCCCCTTCGGCCGAGCGGATCACATACGACGCGTGTTCGATGCCGTCGACGCCGACTGCGACGGCCTGGTCGACCGCAGCGGCCGCATGGGCGTGGGCGGTGACCGGCAAGCCGGCGGCGTGTGCCTGCTCGACCAGCAGCCGCAGCTCCTCGATCGAGAACTGTGGGGTGAACACGTCGGTGCCCGTGGTGACCATGCCGCCGCTTGCCATCACCTTGACCACGTCCACCTGCCGCTCCACCCGCTCCCGTACGGCAGCCACGATTTCGTCCGCGCCGCTGACTTCGCCGCCGAGATAGCCGCAGTGGCCACCCGGAGTGGTGATCGGCGGACCGGAGGCAACGATCCAGGGCAATCCGTCGTCAGCCTGCCGTTGCGCGTTCCGCCGTTCCACCACGCTGAACTGCCGGTCGCCGAGGTCACGGACCGTCGTCACACCGGCGGCAAGGTGGCGTCGCAGCGACTCGACGACCACGGCGTCGATCTCGTGTGACGAGTACCCGGCGGCGCGCTCCAGCGCCATCACCCCGCTGTCGCCGACGAGGTGGACATGGGTGTCGATCAGCCCCGGCAGCACGGTCGCATCGCCGTATTCGACCAGCTCACAATCGGAGGGCGGCTGGTACGCGGCCGGCTCGACTCCGACAATGCTCCCGTTCCGGAGGAGCACGGTGGCACCACCGGGCCGGAAATCTTCACCATCGAAGGCCTGGTTTGCTCGGATCGCAAACATACTGCATGGCTACCCAACCCAACCGGCGCCTGTCAACGCGCTCCCATGTGAGGAACCAGCATCCGGAGTCTGACCTTCGCCTGTGAGAAGACCCTGATCAGTGCCTAGACTTCCGCCTCGATTCCGTGCTGGGAACCCTCAAGCCAGCGGCGAATGCGGTGAGAAGCGCACGACCAAAATCCCACCTGCCGATGCCACTCGACGAGTTGATGTGGCCACGCCGTCCCACACCGATCCTTGGGACGCCCCAGTCGGCGGCCAGTTGTTCGGCCACCTCTGACGGACAGTACGCGTCGTTGTCACTGGACACCATCAGGCCAGGCAGCTCGAGCGGCTGAGGCCCAACAGCAGCGAAACTGGATCCAGCGGCGCGGAACAAGTCGGGGTCAGACGGCGCCACCAAGAACACTCCACGCGCATCAGACCCTCGGTTGCCCACCCAGCTCGCAACAGCCCAACATCCCCCACTGTGA
Organism: uncultured Actinomycetota bacterium; assembly: GCA_963836855.1. Lineage (GTDB taxonomy): Bacteria > Actinomycetota > Actinomycetes > Propionibacteriales > Propionibacteriaceae > Microlunatus. Next base: position 99,420 of record CAWILN010000008.1, read on the forward strand.
GCAACCAGCACCACATCAGGGGTTCCCGCCATACGCACAGCCCGCTCAATCGCACCGACCCAATCGTCAAGCTCAGGTGAGGTCCACGACGCAACTGCAATACGCCTAGCAGCTACGCCCCACTCGGCTTCCCAAATGCTCTGCCAGTGCTGTGTGTCTGAGTTGTCGATGCCCGGCACGATCACAAACTGCATGGCTATTACCTAGCATCATGTCCGTCCGACTGTCCGGATAGATGCACAGAAACGAGAGGACTATCCAAACTTTTACTACCCCGAGGTCTCAGCGGGATCGTCTTTCCACCGAATGTGCGGGACGAAGATCAACAGCTCTGATCCACCGTTGACGGCCGTCTGCACCGCGTACGCGGCCCCACCACGCGCGCTGAGTCGACGATAACGGTATCGACTTGGTACAGGGCCCGGATTCACCGGTCACCGGACAATGACCATGACATGCTCAGCCCTTCCCGCCAAGGCCCAAGAGCCCGCGCTGCAGCCCTATCCGTCGGCGCCAAGTCTCACTAGCAAGCCGCCGCACCCGGTGACATGCGTGCCCGCATGCCTCGCTTCCGCCCAGAGACCCTTGAACGCAATCTCGCGCTCGTCGATGCCCTGCGTGCCATCGCCTGGGCGAGGGGCGTGACCGTCGCCCAGATCGCGATCGCGTGGGTGCTTGCTCGGGGCCAGGACATCGTCCCCCTGGTGGGGTACTACGAGGCGCGATCGGCTCGCAGAAGCGGTCGGTGCCCTCGAGCTTGAGCTCAGCGAGGATGACCTCGCTGCCGTCGAGCGCGCAGTCCCGCCCGACGCGGTGGCCGGCGACCGCTATGACGAGCGCCAAATGGCCATGCTCGATAGCGAGGCAGGCGCGCGACCCAAAGTGTGAATGCCCTCGTGCGTCGGAAGCGCCTGCTCTCCGGCACTGCGTTGTGCCCGGCGACCCGGTCGTCCGAACGTGGAGGATGACGCGATACAGCCGCGCTCCCCACTCGAATGGGAGCAGTGCTTCATCACTGTCCGGCGGGTCCTGCGCACAGCACATAGTCGAGCAGGCCGACGGCCAACACCGGACCTTGTACCGACTCCGTCACGCCACCTGCCACCGGCGGCGAAGCACCGCTTAGTACTGACGCCTACCCGGTTCTTCGCCGCCCTGGGGCTTGTTTGAGTGGGAGGCCCGGAAACGGGCACGTCCGGTTCTGAGGATCCGGGGCACAGCAATGTGCCCCGGCAATCCGACGGTGTCACTTCCGAGCTCGCATGTCGGGCCGGTTGTGGGAGCAGCGGCGGATGGTGCGCTACAACCTGCACTGGTGGTCGTCGCATCGGGCGATGAAGCGGCCGGGAGAAGGTTCGGGGCCGCACCGGTTCTAACCGCGCGTGTGTCGATCGAGCGGGAACGCCGCCATCAAGTTCCGTCAGATCGACCTGGCATGTCACATGGCGGTTGTTCCGGCTTCAAGTCAAGAAGCGGGTCGGAATCTGCAAGTGGAAAGGTCACCCAATGGGCGGAAGATTGGTTCAACGAGCTCGGACTGCACCAGCTCTCTGCGGCACCATCTGCTTACCCGAAGGCGGCGTAACGATGTCAGGAAGACCATGAGTAAGCCGTGTGCGGGAGACCGCATGCGCGGATTGAATGGGGGGTGGGGAAACAGGACCGCTTAGCGGTTCGTGCGCTCCTAATTACCAATGGATGCTGATGTACGCGCTGCGGTGTTGAAGTCGCACTTGCGTGAGTTGCCACTCGACGTGGTCGAAGAGGTCTTGACGGGTGCGGTCAGAATGAAGATTCCTGCTGGCTCGGTCACGCACCGAGAAGGTGAACCCGCTCCGCACCTTGAGCTGGTGATCTCGGGCGTCGTCCGGGGGTTCGTGACCGCTCCCGACGGTCGGACGATGACTGTGCGCTATGCCCGGCCCGGCGCGCTCATCGGCGCCGTATCGCTGTTCGCCAGGCCCTTCACCATGCCGGCGGCGACGCAGGCACTGGTGGACGCCGAGCTCCTGAGGTTGTCTCCAGCCGTGGTTCGCCGGGCAGTTGCACGGGATACACGAGTTGCTCAGGCCTTCCTCAGCGAGCTCAGCGAACGGGTGCTGAGCTTCGTAGACGAGATCCCTGGAAACACCTTCACAACCGTGCGCCAGCGTGTGGCGCGACATCTCCTGGACCTCGCCGCGCAGCGGGAACCTGAGCGTGAGGCGGTGGCCGAGATCGTCGTCCCGGTCAGTCAACAGGAGCTGGCCGATGCCGTGGGAACGGTGCGGGAGGTAGTCGTACGGGAGCTGAGGGAACTTCGCCGGGACGGCGTGGTGCGTACCGAACGCGGCCACATTGTGATCTTGGATCCGGCTCGGCTCGTCCCGGGTCAGGAGTGGAACTGAAGTTCCTGACAGAGACGGCGCCGCAGGTCGACACTCGGAGCATGACCACGTTGGCCAGGCTCGAACAGGTTCCCCTTGACCAGCGCGCCGTCGACGAACTCGTGGCGGCGCTGCGCGGTGAGCTCATCCGTCCGAGTGACGCGGGCTACGAGCAACGCCGACGTGTATGGAACGGATCGATCGACCGACACCCGGCGCTGATTGTGCGTTGCGCCGGGGTGGCGGACGTCCGGTCCGCCATAGGTTTCGCCAGGGCGCATGGCCTCCTCGTCGCGGTGCGAGGAGGAGGGCACAGCTTCCCTGGTTACTCCGTCTGTGACGGCGGCATGGTCATCGATCTGTCGCTGATGAAGGGGATCCGGGTGGACCCTGCGGCTCGAACGGCCCGTGTGCAAGCCGGAGTGCTTCTCGGTGAGCTCGACCGTGCGTCGCAGGCGTTCGGACTCGCAGTAACCACCGGCGTCGTTACCCATACAGGTGTGGCCGGCCTGACGCTCGGGGGCGGCATCGGCTGGATTATGCGCAAGTATGGGCTCACGATCGACAATCTGCTCTCGGTTGACATCGTCACCGCTAGTGGCGAATTGCTGAAGGCCAGTCAGACTCATCATGCCGATCTCTTCTGGGGGGTGCGCGGCGGCGGTGGCAACTTCGGAATCGTGACCGAGTTCGAGTTCCGGCTACATACGCTGGGACCAGAAGTCTTCGCGGGACCGATCTTCTGGCCGATACGTGATGCTCCCAGGGTGCTCCACTTCTACCGCGACTGGATCGCCGACTGCCCGGATGCGCTGATGACAATCGTCGTGCAGCGGCGAGCTCCGGCACTCCCCATCGTGCCCGACGAGATGGTCGGAAAGCATGTAATCGCCGTGACCGCCTGCTACGCCGGCCCCGTGGAAGACGGCGCACGGGCTTTGCGTCCCCTGAAGTCGTTCGGGCAGCCGTTGCTCGACCTATGCGGGCCCAAGCCGTACCTGGTTCATCAGTCAATGTTCGATGCCGGCTTTCCGCATGGCTGGCGGTACTACGTCCGATCCTGCGACGTCGCCGAGCTCAACGACGACGTGATCGACATCGTCGCCGAACATGGCCGTCGGATCGTATCGCCGATCACGAGCGTTGCCCTGTGGCAAATGGGTGGAGCGGTCGCCCGGATCGGCGAGAACGAGACCGCCTTCAACGGACGCAGCGCCGGCTTCACGTTTAACATCAACGGCAACAGCGAGACTGCGGACGGCTTCGACGCCGAACGCGATTGGGCGCGTGGGTATTGGTCGGCACTGGCGCCCTATCACACCAGCGCTTACGTGAACTTCTTGATGGACGAAGGCCCGGAGCGCATCCGTCAGGCGTACGGGGCGGCGAAGTACAGCCGGCTCCAGACGCTCAAACGCACCTATGACCCGGAGAACTTCTTCCGGCTAAACCAGAACATCCCGCCCGCCTAGCTGCTCATCCATGAGATGGATCCCCGACGGCGCCTTCGGTCCCATTCATCGACAATCCAACCTGCATACCGGTTCGCTGGAGGGTTCACCGGCGGAGCGTGCTCTGTCTGCAACCTCTCTCTCCTTGCGTGAAGCCCTCGCGCATTTCTGCCCGATGGGTGCGCTGTGGAGTCAGGCCAAGGGCCGCAGGGTGCTGCCACCTATGGGCCAGATCATCTGATCTGTGGGTCGGGCAGGCAGTCCGCTGACCTTGAGGTCTCGAGCTTGACCGCCAGTTCGCCGCCCTCGATCGACAGATTCCGGCATCCTCCACAACTCTGGGAGACGATCCGCCCGAAGCGTGGAAGACGGCCCAGCGGCTGCTCCACGCAAGCGTCACGAGATCCTTCACCGGCGTGTCGTCGAAAGAACTCCTTCGAACCACACGCCGTAGAGGAGCCACAGGCCCGCTGGCGGCAGATCGACGTGATTGCTTCCCACTCACTCCCCCTCGCTTGCCACCCATCCCGTCGGGAGCGACGGGCTGCGTGATGAAGAGTCGCGCGTCCCTCGGTCCCCCGCTCCGAGCGCCTCGAGATCAAGTCTCCACTCGCCCTCGCGGGGGAAAGCGGCCCTTCGGAGTTTTCGGGGTGTGAGGGCGTCGCGGTGGGCAGGGGTCGTGTCGTTCGGGGTGAGGTAGGTCGAGGTCCTTCAGGATCGGAAGCGACCAAGCAACCGTGACTGAAAGACCTCGACGATGGCTGAGCCTACGTTGTGCTGTGTGGAGCCTGGTGGCTACTGCGCGCGCGTCGACACGATGTTCAACATGTCCAGCGTGCACGTGTTGGACGCCGCCTGGCGAGGCCGCAGCAGCAAGGTGGCGGCTGGGCTTTGTTTGACGGTGGAATCGCACCCGGCCGAGACCGGCTGCCCGAGCTTCGGGGTGATCGCGGTCGGGCACGGCCGGCGGCTGCGGCGGCTGCATGACATTCCGGTGTTCGGTGCTCCGGTGGAGCTGGTGTGGCGGCAGCGCCGCTACCGCTGCATCGAGGGGGCGTGCCCGCCGGGCGGGTTCAGCGAGGACCATCCGCTGGCACCGGCTCAGGCGAAGCTGACCAACCGCGCGGCGTGGTGGGCGATCAGCTGCATCCAGCGCGACAACGCCTCGGTCGCCTCGATCGCCCGCCGGCTCGGGGTGGACTGGCACACCGTCTGGGACGCAATCCGACCCTTGCTCGCCGAGTTGGCCGACGACCCAGCACGGCTAGCCGAGGTGGAAGTGCTGGGCGTCGACGAGCACCTGTGGCACCACACCCCCAAGGCCGGGAAGGGGCCGAAGGAGTTGACCGGCATGGTGGATTTGACCAGGCACGATGGCCGACCGCAGGCACGGCTGCTGGACCTGGTGCCGGGCCGGTCCGGCAAGGCCTACGCCGACTGGTTGTCTAGCCGCGGCGCGAGGTTCACCGCCGGGGTGGAGCCTGTCAAGTCTTTTGTGTAAGTCTCTCGCGGCGCTTGCTCCGCCCACCCCGGCGGATGAAAAGTTGGTGGTGGACCGTCGCGCGTGGTGACGTCGCGCTTCTTTGGTGCCGGTAGCCCGTGTGTAAGTCTGACGTGAGGCCGCGTCGGCACCTCGGACTGTTGCCTGTGAGCACGACGAGCAGAATCGGTTGTTTCGGCGGCCTCCGATCGCGCGGCGGCACCTCGTTGGTAAGGAGGGGTGCGGTGGAGCAGATCGTTGAGCGGTGCGCCGGGATCGACGTGGGGCAGGCGGAGGTGGTGGTGTGTGCGCGGGTGCCGGACGCCGCCCGTGGCGGCGCGGCTACAGAGTTGGTCGCGACCTACGGCACTACCACTCCAGACCTGCTGAGGCTGCGGGACTGGCTGGCGGGCTTGGGAGTCACCCAGGTCGCGATGGAGTCGACCGGGGTGTATTGGAAGCCGGTCTACTACCTGTTGGAGGACGACTTCGCGGTTATCTTGGCCAACGCCGCGCATGTCAAGCATGTGCCGGGCCGCAAGACCGACACGATCGACGCGGTGTGGCTGGCTCAGCTGCTTGCGCACGGGTTGCTGTCGCCCAGCTTCGTGCCGCCGCCACCGATCCGGGCACTGCGCGACCTGACCCGGTATCGGAAGGCGTTGATCAACGAACGCACCGCCCAGGTCAACCGGACACACAAGGTGCTGCAAGATGCCGGCATCAAGATCGCGACGTTCGCCTCCGACATCATGGGTGTCTCGGCACGAGCAATGATGCGTTCGCTCATCGCCGGAGAGCACGACCCGGCGTTGTTGGCGGACCTGGCCAAGGGTCGGATGCGAGCCAAGATCCCCGATCTCAACAAGGCCTTGACAGGCCGGTTCGGGGAGCACCACGCGTTCCTGCTGCGGCGGATGCTGGACCACATCGAGGCCCAGGAGGCCGAGATCGCCGAGCTCGACGCGCGCATTGAGGAGTTGGTCAGCCCTTTCGCCGCCCAAGTTCAGCTGCTCGCCACGATCCCCGGCGTGGACCGGCGATCGGCGGAGACCATCCTGGCTGAGATCGGCCCCGACATGCGTGTCTTTCCGACCCCGGGGCACCTGGCCTCGTGGGCGGGGATGTGCCCGGGTCAGCGTGACTCCGCGGGTAAGCGGGGCTCAGGCAGGACCCGGAAGGGATCGAAGTGGCTGCGTGCGACGCTAGTGCAGAGCGGCCGCGCCGCGACCCGCACCAAGAGCACCTACCTCCACGAGCGCTACCTCCAGATCCGTCGCCGTCGCGGCGACGCCCGTGCCGTGGTCGCGGTAGGCCACGAGATCCTGATCGCCGCCTACCGTGTCTTGGCTACCGGCGAGCCCTATCTCGACCCGGGCCCGGTCACCCTCACCGAACGGATCGTGGAACGCGAACGTCGACGCGCTCTGCACACCCTGAAGCAACTCGGCTACCACGTGACGTTGGAACCGCCCGCCTCGGTTGCGTAAGCATCCGGCTCACGGTTCTTTTCTGAGCAGGCAGTTGGTTTTGGTCATAGGTGGGGGTTGATTCGGTCGGGGTAGACGAGGGCGAGTTGGGCGAGGGCTTGTTTCCAGCTGGTGGTGGTTTGGCCTTCGACGAGGTGCCCGTCGGCTTTGCGTTTGGCACCGCGGCCGAGGCCGGCTTCCTTGGCACGGTCGCGGGCTCGTTTGTCTTCGATGGTGCAGATGGCCAGCCACAGCAGTTTGATCACCGCGTCGTCGTTGGGGAAGTGGCCGCGGTTTTTAATGATCTTGCGGAGCTGGTAGTTCAACGATTCGATGCTGTTGGTGGTATAGATCACCCGGCGCAGCATCGGCGGGAACGCCAGGAACGGGATGAAGCGCTCCCAGACGCTCCTATGTTTGTCAAGCGGCGTGGGCGAGGCCGTTGAACGCGGCGGCTGGGCGGGTGGCGGCTTGGATGCGGCGGTAGAGCCGTCGGGCGAGGGCGCGCTTGAGGCTGCGGCGGACGTCTCGATGCGTCTTGCCTTGGGCGGGGCGTTTGGTTTCGTAGGCCCGGGATTCGTCGTGGCAGCGCAGTCGGGTGATCGCGACCGTGTGGAGAGCACGATTGAGGTCCCGGTCGCCGGCGCGGCTGAGTCGGTGTCGGGTCCGCTGGCCGCTGCTGGCCTCGAGCGGGGCGACACCAGCCAGCGAGGCGAATGCGGCTTCGCTGCGGACGCGGCCGCGGTGGGACCAGCTGACCAGAAGCTGGGCGGCGACGATGGGGCCGACGCCGGGTTCGGCGAGCAGCGCCGGTCCGGCGGCGTGTTGCGATAGGAGGGCGGACAGTTCGGCGTCGAGGTCGGCGGTCTGGGTGCTTAGGAACCGGATACGGGCGGCGATCGATCGAAGGGTCGAGATCGTGACTCGGTGCTCGACGCTGGCCCCGACCGGGCTGGTGAGCCGGTCGATCCGGTCGAGCTGTTTCGCCAAAGGGAGGCCGCGGAGTTGAGATCGTAGGTGCTCCGGCGCGACAACGATCAGGCTCTTAAGTTCGTTGATCGCTTTGGTGCGGCTGACCAAAACACCTTGTCGGGTGACTAGGACCTGACGCAACGCCTCCCGCAACCCGCGCTCACGCGGTGCTGCCTGTTCGGTTTGTGCGAGCGCTGTCCGGGCGGCTTGAACAGCATCAATCCGGTCGTTCTTCGCTCTCCGCGATCGCTTCTGTCCGGGGATCTCCACGATGTCCTCACCGGCCTCAGCCAGCATCGTGACGAAGCCTGCAGCGAAGCTGCTGGTGCCCTCTAAAGCCCAGACGCGGCGCCCCGGAGCATGTTGACGCGCCCACGCCAACAAACGGGAGTAGGCCGGTCCGTCGGTCCGGTCGGCGGTCTGGCCGCGGACTCGGCCGGTGCCTGCCTCGAGGATGGCCAGGTCGATCGTGTCGCGGTCCGGGTCACCGCCGATAACGAAGTCGTAGTGCTCTGCCAGCATGACCATTTGCCGTTGTCCTTTCGTAAGGTGATCTTGGACGGCACCGGCCTGGGAGAGGTCACCTGTCGCGGCAGCACTGTGAAGGGTCACGCCTCACGGGCGGACAAGCTCCTGATCAAGCCAAGACGAGTGGGCCAGGTCGGTGTCGGCCACTCAAGGGACGGGTCCAACGCAAGGCACGCCTACCGGCGGCCAGTGTTCTCGAGGGTCACCTCAAGCGGCCGGCACCAGCCTGCCGGACCGGCCCGGTCGGGCCACCACAAGACTCACAGTGTTCTCATTCGTGGCGCGCTGCCACGGCGCGTGCGGGTCGCAGAAGAAGATGTCGATGTCAGCGTCCACGCTGACCTGTTTCCACTTGCCCATCTCCGGGCCCTGGTCCCAGGTCAGCGAGGCCCGCAGCACGTCGGGCAAGGTCTTGATCTTGGCCGCCAACGCATCCCGCACCAGCTCAGGGGTGTAGCCGTTGGGTAGGTGCAGCAGCATCGTGTAGTTGGTGGTGCGTTCCACCAGGGTGCCGATTGCCGACAGGTTCTTGCGGCCGATGATCAGGTCGCCTTCCCAGTGGCCGGGGACGGCCCGGTCGTCGGCCTCGGCCGCCCGCTCGGCAATGTTGATCATGTTCGGGATCCGGTTCTTGCGCTGGCCGACCTTCCGCGAGGGCCGACGAACCGCCCGACCGGTACGTAAATACCTGGTCAGATCACGTTTCAAGGCGCCGCGGGACTGCACATACAGCGACTGGTAGATGGTTTCAGTGCTCACCTGCATCTCCGGCTGATCGGGAAAGTCGACCTTCAACCGGCCCGCGATCTGCTCCGGTGAGTACCTCTTGGCCAGGTCCGCCTCCACCATGCTACGCAGCCTCAGGTTGGTGAGCAGCTTCGCCGGCTTCGCGCCGCGACGCCCGGTGCATAGGCCAGGGCGTGCGCCGTGGTGGCCCGGTAGCGCGCCCAGCCGGTCGGCGTTGCGCTGCAGCTCCCGCGACACCGTCGATGGCGACCGCCCGATGATGGCCGCGATGGCCCGGATCGAGTCACCGCGGGCCCGGCCGAGCGCGATCTCTTCCCGCTGCGCCAACGTCAGACACCGACCCTTCAGGTTCCGGCCTCGACGAGGTCTGACACCTCCCACCGCAGCCAGCCAGCGGGTGCCTTGCTTGCGATAGCTGCCGGCCGCAATCGCGGCATCGTTGATGAACTCGCCAGCCGCCATGCCAGCCCAGAACACCTGATAGACCTCAGGAACCATCCGATAAGAGAACCGCACCACAACACCCTCCGAACTAGGGATGTTGCGATCACTGCGAGAACCCGGGGGTCCGCTTACCAGACGACCGGCCAGTGACCTGAGATAGACGTCTGTGCCGATGACGACTGGTAATCGGATGGTCAGCGGAGGCATGCAGGGCATCCTCCTGCTCTACCTCTACCGCTCGATCGGCGATCGGGTACTGGGCAGCGAGCGGGTGCTGTTCTACAGCGCCGTCGTGATCATGCTTGGCCACATCGCACTCGCCGTGGCGCCCGGAATTGCCGGGGTGGCGATCGGGCTCATCCTGGTCGCGCTCCGCTCGGGAGGACTCAAAGCTAGCGCCACCGCTGTGGCCGGGTCGCTTTACGGCCCCGACGACCCCCGACGCGACGCGGGCTCCTCGATGTCCTGCCTGGGCATCAACCTCAGCCCCTTCCTCGGCCCGATCCTGACCGGCCTGCTCCAGGGAGAACGCCGGCTTCCACTGGGCTTTCGGCCTGGCAGCGTGGGCATGGCGGCCGGCCTCATCCAGTACACCCTCGGCCGCAAGACCTGCCGCCACACGCATCCCAGGTGCCCGACCCGCTGCCGCGGGAGCGGTACCCGCTGATGATCGGGATCGCTGCACGGTTGTGCTGGTAGTGATCGGTGTGCTCACGGGCCTGATCAACCCGGGCAACCTCGCGCTGCTGATCATCGTCGCGGTCGTTGCGGCTGCGTCTCCTACTTCGTCGTCATCATCTCCAGCCGATACGGAGCGCTCCAGGGTGTTCGCGTTCATCCCGCTGTTCATCGCCAGCGTCGCGTTCTGGTCGCTCTACCAGCAGCAGTTCACGGTGTTCACTATCTACTCCGACCAGCGCCTGGACCGGTTCATCGGTGGGTTCGAGATGCCGGTGCCCTGGGTGCAGTCGATCAACCCCGTGTTCATCATCGTCCTCTCAGGCGTGTTCGCGGCCATCTGGACGAAGCTCGGCCACCGCCAGCTGGCCACACCGCTGAAGTTCGCAGCGGGCACCATGACCATGGGCCTGGCCTTCCTGCTGTTCCTGCCGTTCGTGGGGGCGGACCCGGCGCTGATCGGCATCGTGCTCGTGTTCACCCTCGCCGAACTGCTGCTTTCCCCGGTCGGGCTCTCGGTGACCACCCAGCTTGCGCCGGAGGCGTTCCACACCCAGATGGTGGCGCTGTTCTACCTCTCGGTGTCACTGGGGACGGCGATCTCGGGCGAGCTGGCCCGGTTCTACACCGCCGAGAACGAAGGCACCTACTTCGGGGCTCCTCGGCGGGTTCGCTATCTGGATTGGCGCCCTGCTTGCCGTAGCCTCGCCCTGGGTGCTCACGCTGATGCGCGGAGTGCGCTGAACACGCACCCGAAGCTCAGTCAGCAAAGACGTTGTTGCGGACCCCGAAGATGTTTTGAGGATCGACTCCCCGCTTCAGGGCGCGAACCGCGTCTCGGCTCTCGGGGGAGGCGACCCGGTCGACGAAGCCCTTGCGGAGCTTGCCGATGCCGTGGTGGTGGGAGATCGAGCCGCCGGCTTCCATGATGGCCGCCCTCATGTTCTTCTCCATCTCGGCGAACTTCTCGTCACCGTTCTCGATGCCCTTGTGCACCAGTCCATGGGTGAAGTAGATGCAGACCCCTGTGTGGTACATCTGCGTCACCCGCGGCGACGTGAACGGCTTGCCGGGGAAACCGAGCCGCTTGTGCTCGGCATTCGCGACCCGCTTCACCGCGTCGCAGACGTCGTGGATCCGGCTCCACGGCACCGTCGTCTCATAGGTCTCGCCGACGATGTAGTAGTCGCTCAGCAGGTCACGGATGTAGGCGATCGCATAGGTGAGCATGTACCCGCGCTCCCCGTTGGACGGGCCCCCGGAGATGCCGCCGAACTTCTTCGCGGTGTCGGAGACGACCTTGTACTGGTAGTCGACCTCGGCCTTGCTGCCCTCCAGCACCATCGTCGCGGCCACCATCTGGTGGGGATCGAAGCCCTTGACCTTGGTGACGACGAGCTTCTCCACCTTGCTGGTGAGGATCTTCCTGCGGTCGGTCGGGGCGGGCTTGAGCGCCTGGCCGAGCCGGAACTGGACGTTGTCCACCAGCCGGATGCTGGCCGGCTTGGCGCCGGTCTGGTTGAGCGCGGCCATGAACGCGACCCCGGTCTTCCAGTCGGCGAAGATCACCGAGCCGTACCGCTTCGCCTCCGGGAGCTTGTGGATCCTGATCACCGCCTTGGTGACCAGGCCGAGGTTCCCCTCGCTGCCAAACGCCGCCTTGTACGCCTCGACACCGGCCGCCTGCCGGGGCGTCCAGTACAGGTTCTCGACCACCCCGGACGGAGTCACAAGGGTGACGTTCTCGACGATGTCCTCGATGTTGCCGTAGCGGTTGCGCTTCATGCCGCTGGCGTTGGTGGCGATCCACCCGCCTAGGGTGGACAGCTCCATGCTGTCGGGCTCGTGGCCGCAGGTGAAGCCGTCCTGCTCCAGCAGTTCCTCCAGCCGGCTGCCCAGGATGCCGGCCTGGACGCAGGCGGTGAGGTTGTCGGCGTCCACCCACTCGATGGCGTTCATCCGTCGCATGTCGAGCGAAACCACCGTCCGGGTCTCCGCCTCGGGGATCTGCAGCGCGTCGGAGACGTTGGTGCCGCCGCCGTATGGGATCAGGCAGACGTCGTGCTCGCGGGCGAGGTTCACCACGGCGACGCAGTCGTCCTCGGACTCCGGCCACACCACCAGGTCGACGGTGCGGTGCAGGTTGCCGTAGAGCACCCGTGACACCTCATCGGTGGTGGTCTGGCCGTGGCCGTGGATCAGCCGTTCCCGGTCGTCGACGGAGACCTGGTCGTCCCGGAGCACCGCGGCCAGGCTGGCCAGGAAGCCTTCGTTGCGGTTCACCGGCGACACGTACGGCGCCTTGGTCAACGGCCGGGTGTGGGTGAAGTCGATGTCGAAGCCGAGTTCCGCCCGCACGAACGGGATGAGGTAGGGCATCGGGTACCCGCACAGGTTGTACCGCGACCCGGTCATGATGACGCACTCGTCCGGTTGGACCACCATCTTGGTGTCCCTGAAACCCCAGCGGTGGTCCCAGGTGGTGGAGTCGAGCTGCGAGGTGTCGCGGTTCAGTGCCTTGTCTGCCATCAGCGGTGCTGCTCCTCGGGAGGGCTGGGGGCCGGTCAAACCTCCCGGAGCATAGCGAACGCCGCTGTGGTCAGGCAGGACGCGGACGCGCCGCCGGACGGGGCACCGCCGGGCCTTGCCGCCACTTTCTGCCAGATAACCCCTCTGGCTGCCAGATCTGTCGGCCAAGCCCGGTATTTGCCAGAAAGTGGACGCAGCCACCGGTTGTGGACTCAACCCTGGCCCGTGCGACGCAGCCTCTCCCGGGCCTCGGGGACGGCGAGCCGCTCGAGCTGCGCGCGTCGCGCAGCGTCTTCTCGGCGGCGGTGACGGCCTTCTTGGCCTCCCGGACGCGGCGGTCTTCGGTGATCCCGGCGTCGTCCAGCCCCGTCCACGGGTGCGGTTCGTCGTGGTGCCCACCCCGGGCGGACTCGTTGTAGGCGGCGACTCCGTCCAGGCTGCGGGCCAGCCCGAACCGGCACCACTCGCCGGGAGGCTGCCTATAACGGAGGCTGAATGAGAGCAACGACGACGTCCCGCTAAGGAGTCGGCTTGCGGACTCTGCCGGTACGACTGCTGGCTGCGTTGCCACTCCGCACTGGGTTCCACGAGTGCAACTCACGAGACGGTCTAAGCGCCGCCCGCATCCCGCAGGCGGCTCGCCGCAACCACTTACGGCGACCCGTGATTCGGCACCTACGCCGGCACTCGGGCGTCTCGCCCGGCGACGCACGGAGAGCAAGCCGCTAGCCCCGCGCCGCCGGCGGTACATCAACTATGGTTGGCGAATGATCATCGCCCCGGAGGAATACGTCGACCTTGACACGCCCTACGGCCCGATGCGCACCTACGTCCTCCGTCCGGCGGCCGCGGGACGCTACCCCGGGCTCGTGCTGTTCTCTGAGATCTTCCAGGTAACCGGTCCCATCCGCCGGGCCGCCGCCTTCCTCGCCGGCCACGGCTACACCGTTGCCGTGCCGGAGATCTTCCACGAGCTGGAGGAGGGTCCTGGGGTCGTCCTGGCCTATGACGCGGCGGGCGCCGAACGGGGCAACTCCCACAAGATCACTAAAGAGCTTGCTTCCTACGACGCGGACGCCCGTGCCGTCTTGGACTTTCTCGCCGACCACCCCTCATGCACCGGCAAGCTCGGGTCGATCGGGATCTGTATCGGCGGCCATCTTTCCTTCCGTGCCGCCTTCAATCCCGATGTCCGGGCGGCGGCGTGCTTCTACGCCACCGATATCCACAAGCGTGGTCTCGGGCAGGGGATGAACGACGACTCACTGGACCGGGTCGGGGAGATCCGCGGCGAGTTGTTGATGATCTGGGGCCGCCAAGATCCGCATGTCCCGCGTGAGGGCCGCGAGCGCATCCACGCTGCGCTCGAAGACGCCGGAACCCGCTTCTCGTGGCTGGAGGTGAACGGTCAGCATGCGTTCGGCCGCGACGAGGGCCACCGCTACGACCCCGAGCTCGCGCGCCAGTGCCTCGGACATGTGCTGGATCTGTTCCACCGCCGGCTTGGGCAGGGTGAGGAGGAAATGGGCGCTGACAGCGGGCCGGTCGAGACCCGACACTGAGCGGCAGGCAACAGACGCGGATTGGCACTCAGCGAGTAGTCGTCCACCCGCCGGTCACCACAAAACCGACTTGTCCACCGCCCATGCTTCGCAGATGGCCCGACGGCCCGCTGGCATGGGATGAAAGAAAACCGGACCCAACCGTGAATTGGTACGTCGCTGACGGTTCCGCAACTGACCTAGCCAATTGCCCGCATCCGGGTCGGCTCGGATCACCGATGTCCGGCAGCTCATCCGCTTCAAGGTAGAGGTTCCCCGGGAACGCGGTCCCGGGACGCGATCCGCTATCGACCGTTCGATGGCGACCGATGACCGGTACGCCTCGAGTTGGGGTCATGCGAGTGGCAGAGCGCTCGATCATTCGCCGGCAGCCTGCACCTCAGGGCAGCAAGCCGCGCTGAACGGCGTACGCGGCTGCCGCCGTCCGTGAGCTGACGCCGATCTTGCCGAAGATGTTGCTGACGTGGCGGTGAACCGTGCGTTCACTGATGTACAGCTGCGTGGCGATGGCGTGGTTGGTCATGCCTGCGGCGACCAGCCGCAGTACCTCGATCTCGCGTTCGCTCAGCCCGCCGGGCGCCGGGCCAACGGACTGCAGGAGGGACTCGACGTCACGGAGCTCGGGGATGGCTCCCAGCGCAGCGAACAGCTCCCGCGCCGACTCGAGCTCCAATTGCGTGCCTTCTTCGTCGCCGAGTGCGCGACAGGCTCGGGCGATGAGCATGCCGGTACGGGCCGTCTCGTACGGAGCCGACAGCCGACGCCACGTGTCGGCGCAGCGCCGCAGGTGCGGTAGCGCGGCTTCAGGACGGCCAGCGGCCAGGGCGACCTCGCCATGTGCTCGCGCATATTCGGCGTCCAGTGCGGAACTACTCAGAATCTGTGTCAGCCTCTCGAGCTCGGTGAGCGCTTGCTTGGCCTCGGCGACGTCACCCGCTGCCAGCGCGATTGTCACCACCGCCGGCAGCAGGCGTCCACGCGCCGGAGCTCGAGTCGCCTCCGCTAGGGCGCGATGGAGCCCATGGGCTGCGGTGGACGCGTTGCCTTGCCGGAGTCGCAGCAGGGCCAACCCAGGCTGTACGCTCGCTCCGAGGGAGGTCGCCCGGCGATAAGCCAGCTCGGCTGCGTCGTCCTGACCGAGCAGGCGGTGTACCTCACCGAGCTCATAGCAAGCGTGGCCGGCGACCAGCACGCCGTTGCCTTCGGTGAGGTTGCTCACGGCCAGTTCTAGTTCTGCTCTGGCCTCGGCCAGCTGGCCTCGGCGCCGCTTGAGTACGGCACGGTAGACACGGCAGTTGTCGAGGAAAGCGCCGCCGAACAATGTAGGCAGTGATGACATCCAGCGTTCCAGCGCTCGAGCCCACTCCTGAGCGCGGGCGAGTTCCCAGGCCTCTTCCTCACAGGTGCCGATGGCGGCGCAGTACAGCATGCTCGTCATGCGTGGGGAGGTCCGCCTACTGGTCACCCGCAGCATTGCGTCCTCCATGCGGGCCAGGCCCTCCTGGAGGCGGCCGGCCAGTAGCAGCGATCGAGCGGTGAGCAGTACCGCGAACGTCTCGAGGTCGATCTCACCGCTTTCGCGCGCCTGTGCCAGGGCACCAGTGAGAACGGTTCGTGCGTCGTCATACTGTTGCTGGGCGATGTAGCGGTGCGCCGCTGCGATGGAGAGCCAGCCGGGCTCCGCAGCGCCAAGCCGCTCGGCAAGGTCGCCCAACCGCGCCATCCAACCGCCCGCCCGAGCGAACTCACTGGCGTACAGGAACTCCGAGTACAGCCAGAAAGCCACGGTCGCTGCGGCGGCCAGGTCAGTCGCTGCCGCACGTAGTTCGAAGGCCCGTTCAAGGGCCGACACGGCCTCGTCGTGACGCCCGGTCAGCTGCGCCGCCTCGCCTAGGAGCTCCAGATCTTCGACGCCCAGCTCATGCTCGGCGTCGGCAGCGAGGAACTCCAGGCATGCGTCGTCCCAGCGTGCCTGTCGATGAAGATCCCGCGCGTGACCGATCACGTCATCCCGTTTCGGCATCAGGCTGATCGTGACACGCAAGGGCCATGGGCAGAAATGCCCATCGAACTCTCGCCAAGTTGGCCCGCACTCCGGATGCCCCTGGTCCTCTTGTGCAGCGAGATTGGGCTGTCCTAAACGACGGAATCGCAATCCAGGAGGTCATCATGAGTGAGCCGTTCATCTTCATCGGGAGCTACCAGGTCAAGCCGGGCCACCTCGAGGAAGCCCGCCACCGGCTCCGCGACGTCAGTGCCCTGGTCGAAGGGCGAGAAGGACCGGGACTCGGGCGGCGCGGCGCGAGTTCGCGGCGATTCGTGTTCGTACCCCGCCGGGATAAACCGTGGTCACTCCGACGCCATGATCGAACAGCTCAAGGCGCAGCACATCGCTGAAGCCACGCAGGGCGAACTTGCTGGCTACGTACGCCGACTGACCCCGCGGCGTCACCAGCCCGTACACACTGGAAACGTTGACAACATGGCTTCCTGGTGAGCGAAGCAAAGCCGGCAAGAGGTTGTGGGTCAACCCCACAGCGGCGCGGAAATTGACCCGCAAGACCCAGTCGAACTCTTCCAGCGTCAGCTGTTGGAACTGACCGCTGAGAGCTACGCCGGCGCTGTTGACCGGAAGGGTGGGGAGGCCATCCTTGATCACGTCCTCGGCAAGCTCGGAAATTTTCTCAATCGCCTCAAGATCAAAACGGTGACCCGCACCGTCACCGCCGGGTTGTCCCGTGCTATACGGTCGGCCACTACAGCCAGGCGCGCCTCATCGCGGTCGATGAGATGCAGGTTGCTCCCCCGGACAGCGAGATGTTTCGCTAACTGTTCACCGATGCCGCTCGCGGCCCCTGTCACCACCGCGAGGCCGCCACGGAACTGGTACGGAGCTAGCCTGCTCATCACACGCCGAACCGGCTCGGAATGAATCGACGCACCGCTCACCTTGGCTCCTCGCGGCGTCTTGTGAAGACCATTTGCCAATTGAGAGGAGCCAATCGGAACAAGATCGACTCCAAGAGATAGTTCTGCCGAATCCGCCACGGATCCCGAGTACCTTGCCGCGGAAAAAGCCCAAGGCTCCGCCGCATGTAGCCGGAGTTAAGCGGGAACAACCCTTTGTCCGGCTCGACTGATTTCGCGGAAGGCGTTCCGCTCCCGTATCCGCGCCGTCGAAGATTCCGCAGGAATCGGCACACCCAGCGAGCGATCATGTCCGACCTGAGCGTCCACGATGAGTTCACATGATCCAAGCGTGTAGACGAGGTTTGGAACCCCGTCGAGCATCATCCCCCGATAAGTCATGATTTTGCCCAGGTCGATGCGTCGGCTATCAACTCGCAGAGCGATCCCTCCGGCGGGTCGGAGGACGAGTCCGGTGGCGCTGACGATGACATCGGCGCGCAACTTCCGACCAGACGCGAGCTGGATACCGTCAGATAGGAAGCGATCGATCTGATCAGTCACGACCGTGACGGTTCTTGCCCCAATTGCGCTGAAGAGGTCTCCGTCGGGCGCTACGCAGAGCCGCTGGTCCCACGGCCGGTAGCGCGGAGTGAAGTGCTGCTCCACCATCGGCCAGCCGATCTGCTTGGCGACCGCCCCTCGGAGCAGCTCTGTCGCCCGGGCCGGTCGGCGCCGGCAGTACTCCCAGAAAATCTGCTGTCCAAGGATGGAGTCGAGTCGCCGCAGACGATACGCCGCGCGCTGAGGCAGCAAACGGCCGAGCCATGGGTGCAATCCGACAGACGGCAAGGCAGCGATGTAGCTGGGAGAGCGCTGAAGCATTGTTACCCGGGCGCCCGCTCGGGCGAGCGCCGGCGCCAACGTCACCGAAGTGGCACCACTGCCGATCACCACGACATCCCGGTCAGCACAGTTCAGGTCGCTCGGCCAGAACTGCGGCACTACGAAAGAGCCGCGAAACTCAGCAAGCCCGCGGAACTCGGGTTGGTAGCTCGTGTCGTAGTCGTAGTAACCAGTGCACAGATAGAGAAAGTTGCAGCTATAGCGAGTGTCGCCCTCGTCCGTCTGCGCTTCTACCGTCCACGCGGCACTCCCGCTCGACCAGGAGGCCGACGTGACGCGGCAGCCGAAGCGGATGTGCCCCTTGACTCCATACTCGGCGGCGGTGGAGCCGATGTAGGTGCGGATCTCTTCCCCCGACGCGAAGACGCCGGGCTTCGTCCAGGGCCGGAAGGAATAGCTGAAGCTGTATATGTCGGAGTCGGAGCGCACGCCTGGGTAGCGGAAGAGGTCCCAGGTGCCGCCGATCGCGTCCCGCGACTCCAAAATCAAGAAGTCCAGCTCTGGAAGTCGCTGTCGCAGTCGGCAGGCTGCCCCGATGCCGGACAGGCCGGCGCCCACAATGATGACGTCGACGGACCTGGCCTGGTTTGATCGACCGGTAGTATTGGCCGGCTGCTCGGTCTTCATCACGCTAATGCTCCAGTTCCCCAATCTAGGCAGAAGGTTGGCCCCCGCTCACTAATTTGTCGCCCTTCCCTCTTTGCCTCTCTTTGCCTCCCGATACGTCCTACTCTCGCCGACGCCTGTCAGGCGCCCACAGATGTGAGCGCCGACGGCCGGCAGAGGGTCGGCTAGTGGGATGTCCCGACACCAATACAACGCTGCGGGCAGCTCGCCGGAGTCCCAATGCTCCGTTAGGGGCCGGTGGCTCTCTCCACCTGGGCGCTGTGACAAGAATCGACCCATGGGAACGACAGAGTTGGATGGTGTCCGACCGCGACCCCTAACCGTGATCGGCGCCGCAACAAGCGCCGGAGCGTACGGTCCTGGACAAGAACGAGCGCCCGAGTACTTACGCGCCCATGGTTTGGTCGACGCCCTTATGCGTATGAGCTGACCGGTCCGCGACGCCGGTAATGTCGCCACATTCGTTCACCGGCCTGACCCCGACCTGTTCGACTGCAGGTCGAGTCTCGGGGTCGTCTGCGAGCAGGGCTAGCAGCGGTGGTTCGTGGACGCTGACGCTGCGCAGCAACTCCGGCCGTGCCACCGCCAGTCGCAGTGCGATGCAACCCCCAAGCGAGTTGCCGACCAAATGGACGGGCGCTAGCTGCAGGTATTCGATCAACGCGGCGACATCGGCAAGATCATCATCGAAGGATCCATTGCCCGAGCTTTGGCTGTGCCCGCGCCGGTCGTAACTGAGCACCTGGAATGATTGCGCGAGTTGCGCGGCCACGACATCCCAGTCGTGATGGTCTAGCAGTGCTCCGTGCACGAACACCACCGCCTCGCCTGCCCCCATCACTTCGTAATGCAAGCTCACTCCGTTGACCTCTGCGTCGGCCATGTTCCGCCCCTTTCAAGTAACAGTCTGTATCATCATGTAGTGGCACTCGCTGTGCTGTCAAGATTCAGGACACATGCTGTTACACAGAATGAGGAGTCGTGCCAGCGAAGCGGAAATATGAACTCAAGCGGCGAGCCGAAAACCAGGCGGCCACCCGGCAACGGATCGTAGAAGCCGCCTTGGAACTGCACGCCACAGTCGGGCCGGCCCGCACCACGGTGATGGACATCGCCAAGAGCGCCGGAGTCGAACGGGTCACGGTGTATCGGCATTTTCCGGACGAGCTTGCGTTATTCAGCGCGTGCTCGGCCCACTACCGGGCGCAAAACCCACCACCAGACATGTCCTCATGGGCAGCGATCAAGGATCCAGTCGAGCGTCTGCGAGTGGCGCTGGGCGCGCTCTACGCCTACTACGATCGGGTCGCACCGATGCTGCAAAACGTCCTGCGTGACGCGGAAACCGTGCCCGCCGTGTGGCAGGCAACCGAACCGCGCCGGCGCTACGTCGCCGATCTTCGAGATCTCCTGGCCCGCGGCTGGTCGGCTCGCGGCCGGCAGCGTCAACGGCTCTTAGCCGCGCTCGCCTTGGCACTGGACTTCCACACCTGGAAGCGACTGGTCCGCGATGAGGAAGTCGATGCTGAGGACGCCGTGCACATGATGATCTGCCTAATCGGCCTCTGCGTTTCTCCAGCAGAAGCGACGAGATGATTCTTGCCGTCGGTGGGACAGGCAAGCCGGGTCGCCGGGTATCAACAGGTGCGATGGGACCAACCCGACAGCGCATACCCGGACCAGACATCACGCTGAACGCCGCCAAGATCGTCACGTTCATGGGTAGCAGGCTCGTGCCGTCAGAGCGGGCCATTCGGCTCGTGACTGACGTTCTCGGGGTAAATGCGTTCCGGTAGCCCGGGGGTCCTGCTACGGGACTCACCTCTTGATGCTGCGCCTGCCAGACCGAATGCCAAAATCGCGATCCATCTCCTTGGCCTAGCTATCACTCGCCTCCCGATAAGAACCGTGTCCGGGGTTCAGACCGCCGGCATCTCCCGCCGATGTACCCCGACCGATTCCCGGAATTCGATGTGGAATACACCTCTTGCACGAGAGGCCGGGCCGAGCGCTGCCGGCTGACCGCCAGTTGCGCCGCCGTCGCCTTCAGGGGCTGTGACGATGAGCATTCACAAGCTCAGCGCCGGATCGGGGTACGACTATCTGACCTGGCAGTTAGCCGCGTTGGATGCGACCGCGAGGGGTCACGTCGGGTTGGCCTCGTACTACACCGAACGCGGCGAGAGTCCGGGTGTGTGGGTCGGCTCAGGCCTGGCCGGCGTGGACGGTTTGGAGGCAGGGGACGCGGTGACCGCCGAGCAGATGCGGGCCCTGTTCGGGGCGGGGATGCATCCGTTGGCAACACAGCGTCTCGAGCAGCTCCGCGACGCTGGCTTATCCGACGCCGACACATCGAGGCGGCGACCCGGCTCGGGTGCGCCCTTCAGGGTTTCCGATGTTGAACCGGGCCGGTTTCGGGTTGAGGTGGCGAAGCGGATCGCCGCGTTCAACGAGCAGGCCGGGCTGCCGGTAGGTTGCCCGATCTCGGCTGCAGAGCGGGCGAGGATCCGGACGGAGGTGGCAGGAGAGTTGTTCGCGGCGGAGCATGGCCGGGCACCGGCAGATGCCCGCGAGCTACCGGGACGATCTCGAAACATTCCCGACCAAAGGCGCAGTCGGTCGCCGGTTACGATCTGACCTTCTCGCCGGGAAGTCAGTCTCAACGCTATGGGCGGTCGCCGACCAACAAATCGCCGCCCAGATCGAACAGGCCCACCAAGCAGCCGTACACGATGCGCTCCGGTTCCTGGAGGCTCACGCCCTGTTTGCCCGGGAAGGGCCGCAAGGGATCAGGCAGGTCAACGTACGTGGCCTTGTGGCTGCCGCGTTTACCCATCGGGACAGCCGCGCCGGCGACCCGGATCTGCACACCCATGTGGCAGTGGCCAATAAGGTCGAAACACTCGGCGGTCGCTGGCTTTCGATCGACGGCAGGGTCCGGTTTAAAGCCACGGTGGCTGCGTCGGAGACGTACAACACGGCCCTGGAAAACCGTCTCCGTGACCAGCTGGGGGTGGGTTCGCCGATCGGCCCGACACCGATCCGCGGAAACGCCCGGTGCGTGAGATCGTCGGTGTCGACCCGGCTTTGAACCAGCGGTGGTCGACCCGACGAGTGATGATCAAGAACCGGCAGGGCGAACTGGCGGCAGAGGTTTGCATCGTGATCATGGTCGGCCGCCAACCCCGGTGGAAGCGTTGCAGCTGGCTCAGCAAGCCACCTTGGAGACGCGGGACGCCAAACACGAACCCCGCGCCCTGGCCGAGCAGCGTGGCGCCTGGCATGCCCAAGCCGCCGAAGCACTGGGCGGACCCGATGCAGTCCAGGCCATGATCACCCATGCGCTCCACCCCGCGCCCGCAAGCCAGCCACGGCGCGGTCCGGCTGAGTGAACTGCACCGGTTCGCTGACCCCGCCGAGGCCGCCGCCACCCTGGCCGTCCGCGACGGCCGACCCGAGGCGCTCGGCTTCTACCTGGATCGGCAACGGGTCCATGTCGGCGACCCCACCACCAGCATCGACGCTGTTTTCAACGCCTGGCAGACCGACCGCAGCCACGGCCTCGACGCTGTCATGCTCGCCCCGACCCGAGAACTCGTCAGCCGGCTCAACCAACGCGCCCAAGATCATCGCCTCGCCGACACCATTCCGCGCCGGAAGGTCGAGCTGGCCGACGGCAACCAGGCCGGCGTCGGTGACCTGATCATTACTCGCAGGAATGACCGGAGGCTTCGCACCACGGCAACCGATTGGGTGAAGAACGGTGACCGGTGGACCATCCTAACCCTGACCAGGAGTGGTGGTTTGAGGGTGCGGCACGTGCGGAGCGGCCGTACCGTCACCCTGCCAGGGGACTATGTCCGCACTGCCACCGCGTTGGGTTACGCCGCGACTGTGCACACCGCACAAGGTGTGACGGCCGACACCTTGCATGGCGTCGTGACCGGTCAGGAGTCCCGGCAGCAGCTGTACACTATGCTGACCCGCGGTCGTGCCGCCAACCACGTCTACGTTTGTCTGGTCGGGGATGGGGACCCGCACGCGGTGATCCAGCCCGACAGCATTTACCCGCGGACAGCCACCGAGCTGCTCGAGCAGATCCTGGCCCGCGACTCGTCACCGCAATCCGCCACCACGCTGCAGCGCGAGCAGCAAGATCCCGCCGTCCGGCTCGGCGCCGCCACGGCTCGCTACCTTGACGGCCTCCACCTCGCCGCCGAACACCTCGCCGACCCACAGGTGATTGCCGCCGACCGAGACGCCGACCGTCTGCTTAACGGTTCCACTCGGGAGCGGACACGGCCTCGCCTGCGCGGCCATCACAACGAGATCGCCACCGGAGGGCCGCTGCCGTGGCTGCCTGGCATCCCCGACCGCCTCGCGGTGGACCCCAACTGGGGACCATATCTGCACGCCCGATCACACCTGGTTGCTCAACTCGCCGACCAGATCCGCCTCAACGCCGCAGGTGAAGCGCCGGCCTGGGCGGCCCGGCTGAACGCTCCCATGCCGGCCGAGTTGATCGCCGATGTGCAGGTGTGGCGGGCCGCCACGCAGGTCGACCCCATCGACCTATCACGACCGGCAACCCGCCAGGAGGAACGCCATGAGCAACACCCAACGGGCCACTGTGCCCGAAACCCGGCACGCCGACGACGAACTGCTTACCATGCAGGAAGTCGCCGACGTTGTCCGCGTCCCCGTCGCGACCCTGCGCTACTGGCGCCACCTCGGCACCGGCCCGCGCAGCTTCCGCATCGGCCGCAGCGTCCGCTACTGGCGCACGGAGGTCTTCGCCTGGCTCGACGACCAGGCCAATAGCGACCGCCAGAGCGTCATCTGACTTCGCTGAGCCTCTTGGTAGTCGGAGGGGCGTGTTACGGCCATGAGCATGAGCACGAGCGAGCCTGGCCGGATGAAGCGGCCAC
The DNA here is from genome assembly GCA_963836855.1 of uncultured Actinomycetota bacterium. GTDB lineage: Bacteria > Actinomycetota > Actinomycetes > Propionibacteriales > Propionibacteriaceae > Microlunatus. The sequence goes on from CAWILN010000008.1 coordinate 123,014, forward strand.
GTAGTCAGCGCGGAGCTGTCGAGGACCGCTGGCGTAAGCGTGGGAAGGACGAGCACGGCAACACGATCGAGGTGCCATCAGCCGTTGCGGGGAAGGTCACCCGATGGCGGGCTCGGTACGTCGAGAATGCCGGAAAGGAGCACACGCGCCACTTCGATCGGAAGGTCGACGCCCAGAAATGGCTCAAGAAGGCGATGGCTTCCATCGTTCGCGGCGACCACGTTGCGCCGAAGGTGGCGAGGCTGACAGTCGAGGAGTGGAGCGACAAGTGGCTTGACGGCTACCGCACCCGCCGCAAGTCCACCGTGCGGCAGGCGGAAGTGCACCTGAAGCTCATCAAGGAGCACTTCGGCGCGGTGCCTATGGCTTCGGTCAGGCCGTCGGATGTCCGTGGCTGGACCGCCAAGCTCAAGGCTGAGGGGCGGGCCGACTCGTACGTCTACGCCCTCCACGCTCGCCTCTCGCAGCTCTTCAGCGACGCCGTGCATGACGGCATCGTTCCCCGCAATCCCTGCTCCCGCAGGACATCGCCGGGCACAGGGAAGCAGCGGCCGTACGTCGCAACCACGGAACAGGTCTGGGCTCTGCACAGCCGTACCCGTTGGCATTCGACCCGCGATCCTGCTCGGCGCTCACGCCGGGCTGCGGCTCACCGAGGCTGCAGCGCTACGCCCCGAGGACATCGACTTCATCCGCAGAGTCGTCTCCCCGGCGATCCAGTGGCAGAGGCCATTGAAGTCGGACACCGGCAAGACGCCCATCCCGATCCCGAACCAACTCACCCTGGAGCTCTCCGCGGCCGTCGCGCGGGGGAGAGGTCTGACCATCGTCACTGCCGAGGACGGACGCCCCATCGCCGGACCCTGGGCCATCGAGCGAGCTGTACGCGACGCACGAGCCAAGGTCGAGGGTCTCCCCGCCCAGTTCCGGTTCCACGACCTTCGGCACTACTTCGCGTCGCTGCTGATCGCCTCCGGCCTCGACGTGAAGGTTGTACAGGCGCGGCTGAGGCACGCCTCGGCGAAGACCACCCTCGACACCTACGGACACCTCTGGCCCGACAAGGACGAGTCCTCGCGCGCCGCGGTCGCCGCGGTCTACGCAGTCCGAGCACTCGCGGAAGGCGGAAAGGGCGCGAGTGGATCGGCTTGAGGACGTCCTGCGGGCTGGTGAGTCCTCCGACGACCTCGTAATGCTGCTCAGTGGGGGCGAAGACACGAGTGCGAAGCTCTTGCGGCAGGCCGCGCTCCTTGCGAGGCGCTATACCTACGGCGCCCAGCGTGCCCGTGGCATATCACTCTTCGCTGCGAGCAGCGCTGTCGACGAGTTAGCTGTGCTCGAATCGAAGCTCCGGACCTACCCCAAGTACCGCCGGGTGCGCGGGGCAGAGCTTGCCGAAATCGCGGTACTCCTGCCCACCTTCCAAGCGCCTCATTGGACCGTCCTGTTCCGGCCGCCTGGCGGAGCCCGGCGGCCGGAGGAAGAGCTGCTGAACGATTTGCTCGATATCCTTGGACCAGTGCTGGACAATCCGAGGTACGTGCCCGACCGATCCAGGAGGAGGTGAGCACCTTGAGCGGCAGTGAAGTTGTGGTCGACTCGCGACCCCTCCGTGATCGCCCCCCCAGCGAATCTTGGTGGTCGGTGACGACGACGCCATCGCGATAGCCCGCGTGGTGGATCTGGTCGAGCACGAGAAAGGCACGATCATCCACGTGGAGACCCTTCCGGGCACCGTCGCCGAGTACTTCGAGGCCGTCGCCCGCGCCGCGGCCATCCCTGCCTGATTAAGGGCAGCTAGACCGAACGCTCCCGGCGACGACTTCGAACAGGCCGGACGCCATATGCGCGTCCCGGCCGCCGAGCGACGGCGACAACCTGCTCGGCATGGAGATCGAATCCCCGTGTACCTTGTGATCCCGCGTTCGCGGACGGCGACCCCGCTCGGTGGCAAGGGCATGGAGGTACGCAGTGCTTCCGGAGGCGCGGCTCTCGTCACTCGACACGCGCGCGGCGCGCGAGGAGAAGCGGCCAAGATTGCCGCAGCCCTCAGCGAGATCTGGAGCGACAATACCGGGAGGCGCATGAGGTGACGCTCGCGGACAATTGTGTGGTCCTCATGCTGTCAGCCAGCTCGGCCCAGGCGAACTCTGGGTCACCGCCCAGATCGTGGTTGAGCTGACTCCCTGATCGGCATCCGGCGGCATCTGGAGCGGATCTCCTGCGGAATCCCTGCGGAATCCGGCCCGATCGAGCCCCCAGAGAAGCGCGAAAACCCCCGGATCCACGCTTGAATCCGGGGGTTTCAGCGAACGATGGATATCAGACGTCGTAGTAGAGCTCGAACTCATGCGGATGCGGACGGAGCCGCACGGCATCGATGTCCTCGCGCTTGAGCTCGATCCAGGTCTCGATCAGATCGGGTGTGAAGACGTCGCCGGCCAGCAGGTAGTCGTGATCTGCTTCAAGGTTGTCCAACACGCCGTCCAAGCTGTCGGGAACTGTCTGCACCGAAGCGTGCTCCTCGGGCGGTAGCTCGTACAGGTCCTTGTCGATCGGTGCCGCTGGTTCCGTCTTGTTCAGGATGCCGTCCACGCCCGCCAGCAGAATCGCCGCGAAGGCCAGGTACGGGTTCGAGGACGGGTCAGGGCAGCGGAACTCGACACGCTTGGCCTTCGGGTTCGAGCCGGTGATCGGGATGCGCATCGCGGCCGAGCGGTTGCGGGAGCTGTACACAAGATTGACCGGAGCCTCGAAGCCAGGAACCAACCGGTGGTAGGAGTTCACCGTGGGATTGGTGAACGCCAGCAGCGACGGGGCGTGCTCGAGGATGCCGCCGACGTACCAGCGTGCGACGTCGGACAGTCCGCCGTAGCCGGCCTCGTCGTAGAACAGCGGCTCACCCTCGCTCCAGATCGAAGAGTGCACGTGCATGCCCGAGCCGTTGTCGCCGAAGATCGGCTTTGGCATGAAGGTCGCCGTCTTACCGGCTGCCCATGCGGTGTTCTTGACGATGTACTTGTACTTCTGCAGGTTGTCGCCAGCCTGCAGCATCGTGGCGTATTTGTAGTTGATCTCGGCTTGGCCGGCTGTCCCGACCTCGTGGTGCGCCCGCTCGACACTGAGTCCCGAAGCCTCGAGATTCTTGACAATGGCGTCGCGCAGGTCGGCGAAGTGGTCGACGGGAGGCACTGGGAAATAGCCGCCCTTGTAGCGAACCTTGTAACCGCGGTTGCCCCCATCTTCGATCCGCCCGGTATTCCAGGCGCCGGCGATGGAGTCGATCGCGTAGTAGCCGGTCTGTTGCTTGGTCTCGAAGCGTACGTCGTCGAACATGTAGAACTCGGCCTCGGGGGCGAAGTACGCGGCGTCGCCGATTCCGGTAGAGGCCAGGTAGCTCTCCGCTTTACGGGCGATGTTGCGCGGGTCGCGGCTGTAGGCCTCCTTGGTCAACGGGTCGTGGACGAAGAAATTGATGCACAGAGTCTTCGCCGTTCGGAACGGGTCTATGTAGGCAGTCGTGGGATCGGGCAGCAGGGCCATGTCCGACTCATGGATCTTCTGGAAGCCGCGGATCGACGAGCCGTCGAAGTTGACTCCGTCCTCGAAGTATTCAGGGCCGAACGTGCCTACTGGAACGGTGAAGTGCTGCATGGTGCCGGGTAGGTCGCAGAAGCGGACGTCGATGAATTCGACGCCCTCATCCTCGACATAGGCCAACAGATCGTCGGCTCCTTGGAACATCTGTCCTCCGGTGAGGTAGGTCGTGCCTGGGCACGCGCTGTGGTTGCGCACTTGAAGGCACGCAATGGACAACCTGCTCAAAGTGAGCACCAGAGTGCACTTGACGCTGAGCTGGTCAAAGCTGGACTGAGGCGGATCGGTGTTCCGCCTTCGGTTTTTTTGGGAAGCCTAATGGAGCTGCGATTTCTGTCCAGTTGCACCAACGTTTCGCCCATGTAACAGGGGCCTGATCAGGCTGGGCATGCGCTGGTGCTGCGGCAGGTAACCTCGGCGACGTGGCGGACAAAGCACCAGATACGGCCTCGGCAAACGAAGCGTATCCCGGTCAACGGTTGGGCTTGCCACGGGAAGGTCGGGGTTCGCTGGCGAGCTGGCGGGCACGGGTCGGCGCATTGATCATCGACTGGGCGGCGTGCATGGTCGTCGCCGTTGGCTTCTTTGGTACAGGGGTACTCACCGGCGGTGGTTGGCGAGCATGGATGATCTTGACTCTTTTCTTCGTGGAATCCACGGTGCTGACGTGGCTCGCCGGAGGCAGCTTCGGCCAGCTGCTCAGTCGTATCGCCGTGGTACGGCTCGCTGCGCAGCCGCTCGGTCTGCCACGTGCGCTGCTTCGAGCATTCCTGGTGTCCCTTGCGCTGCCAGCTCTGATCATTTCGACGGATCGCCGTGGTCTTCAGGATCTTGCCGCCGGGACTGTGGTGATCAACCGGCGCTGACGGGACTCGGGGGCGATTACAAGATGGCTCCCGGGTTGAGGATGCCGTTCGGGTCCAGTGCGTTCTTGATCTTGTGCGAAAGCGCCATCACATCGGGGCCGAGCTGAGCTGGCAACGCGGCCTTCTTGGCCCGGCCGACCCCATGCTCGCCAGTGATCGTGCCGCCGAGCCCGATTGCCACTTGCATGATCTCGCTGAAGGCGAGATAGGCACGGTCTCGTGCCTCCGGGTTTCCGCGATCGAAAACGACGATCGGGTGAGTGTTCCCATCGCCCGCGTGCGCCACCACCGGGATCTCAACTGCGTACCGCTCGGCCACTGCAGCGACACCCGCCAGCAACTCGGGCAGTTGTGGAACCGGCGCGCCCACGTCCTCGAGCAGGATCGCGCCACGAGCCTCGATCGCGGGGAAGGCGGCCCGGCGGGCGGCAACGAACAGTTCACCCTCCTCCGGGTCAGTGGTGACGAACACTTCTTTGGCTCCGGCCGTGGTGCAGGCCGCTGCCATGATTTCGACCTCTGCTGCGCATGCGGCGCCGGGTGCATCGGACTGGGCGATGAGCATCGCACCTGCGGAGCGGTCGAGTCCCATCGATCGGTAGTCCTCGACCGCGTTGATCGAGGTCTGATCCATCAACTCCATCATGGAAGCCCGAAGAGTCTTGCCGATCATCACGACGGTGTCGGCCGCCGCATGCACCGTTGGAAAGTACGCCACGAGAGTCGAGCGCGGTCCCTGTGCCGGTATCAGCCGGAGAATGGCGCGCGTGATGATGCCGAGCGTGCCGCCGCTGCCGACGAAGAGCTTGAGCAGCGAGAGGCCGGCTACGTCCTTGATCCGCTTGCCACCGAGCGTGATCAGAGTCCCATCGGCAAGCACTACATCAAGCCCCAGCACGTAATCGGTCGTGACGCCGTACTTCACACAGCACAAACCGCCGGCGTTGGTTGCGATGTTGCCGCCGATCGAGCAGATCTCGTACGAGGACGGGTCCGGCGGATACCACAGGCCGTATTCGGCTGCTGCCGCCTTGACCTCGGCGTTGAAGGCACCCGACTCCACGACCGCGACCCGGGCCGCGACATCGATCTCGATCGAGCGCATTCGCTCCAGGCTCACAACGATGCCTCCGGAAACCGCCGAGGATCCGCCGGAGAGGCCGCTCCCGGCTCCGCGAGGCACGACAGGTACCCGGTGCTGGGCTGCCCACCGAATTGTGGCCTGCACCTCGGCGGCATTACGGGGCCGGACTACCGCGATCGGGACTCCGGCGGTCTGGTCCCGGGACCAGTCGAAGCGGTAGTTCTCGCAGCTGACCGGATCGGTGCGCACGGCATCGCCCAGAGACCCAACCAACTGCTCCAGCACCGTCTCCATGTGGCCCAAATCTAGCCCTGCTCCGCGATGTTCTCTATCCAGCTCCCAGTGCTAGCCAGCGAGGTCGGCCACCTCCAGCCAAGCCAGCTCCAGCTTGTTCTTGTTGGCATGCAGCGTCTCGATCTCCTTCTGCAGCTCAACCAGTTGTTCATAGTTGCTGGCAACTGCCGCCATCTCCTCGTTGAGCGCACTAAGTCGCTCGTCAAGCCGGGCAATCTGCTGTTCCAGGCGTACGAGGTCCTTCCTGGCTTGCCGGCTCGCCGCGCTCCCGGCCGGTCGAGTCACCGCCGAGGTCTCGGCATGCGGGCTGTCCGACGGAAGGTCGCGGCGTGACTGCAGGTACTGCTCGACACCGCGGGGAAGCAGAACGCAGGATCCATCTCCCATCAGGGCGTAGCAGACGTCACAGACTCGCTCCAGAAAGTAGCGATCATGGGTGACGACGAGCAGTGTGCCGGGCCAGCTGTCGAGGTAGTCCTCGACCACCGTGAGCGTGTCAATGTCGAGGTCGTTGGTCGGCTCGTCCAGCAGCAGTACGTTCGGCTCGTCCAGCAGCATGCGGAGCATCTGGAGCCTCCGCCGTTCGCCGCCAGACAAGTCGTCAAGCCGCGCAATCAGCCTGTCACCAGTGAAGCCGAAGTCTTCGAGCAGCGAGCTGGCGCTGGCTTCTGCACCCCTGGCAAGCCGAGCCTGCCGTCGTACGCGATCGATTGACTGGAGCACCCGGTCGCTGCCTCGGAGCTCCTCCATGCCCTGGCTCAGGTACCCGATTCGGAGCGTCTTGCCGCGCTTGACGCTTCCCGAGTCCGGCGTCAGCTCACCGGTCAGTAGCCGTAGCAGTGTGGTCTTGCCGGAGCCGTTCACCCCGATCAGGCCGATCCGCATGGCAGGGCCAATTGACCAGGAGAGATCGCGGAGCAGGACCCGGCCGCCGAGCGTCACACTCACCTCGTCAAGATCAAAAACGTCCTTCCCCAGGCGGGCAGTGGCGAACCGTTGGAGCTGCAGCCGATCGCGCGGCTCGGGCTCGTCAGCGATCAGCGCTTCCGCCGCGGCAAGACGAAACTTGGGCTTCGAGGTGCGCGCCGGAGCACCGCGGCGTAGCCAGGCCAATTCCTTACGGAGGAGATTGTCGTGGCGAGCGGCGGCCGCAGCGGCCTGGCGGGCGCGCTCGGCTCGTGCCAGCACATAGGCCGCATAACCGCCCTCATACACATGGACTTTGCCTTCATGCACCTCCCAGATCCGGGTACAGATAGCGTCCAGGAACCAGCGATCATGACTGACGGCCAGCATCCCGGCGCCTGCTCGTTGTAAGGTCCTCAGCTCCCCGGCCAGCCAATCGATCGCCTCGACATCGAGGTGGTTGGTGGGCTCGTCGAGCGCCAGCAAATCATGATCATCGAGTAGCAACGCCACCAGAGCGACTCGGCGACGCTCACCGCCGCTCAGGCTGGCGACTCGTGTATCCAGGTCAACATCAGCCAGCAGATGTTCGACTGTAGCGCGCGTCCGAGGGTTGGCAGCCCAGACGTGGTCTGGGGCGTGGCCGACAATGAGATCGCGCACGGAGGCCTCAGCCGCGATGTCATCACTCTGGTGAAGGAAGCCGGTCGACAGATGGCCAGTGTGGGTGACCCGACCCGCATCTGGGTCCAGCATTCCGGCAAGAACCTTGAGCAAGGTGGTCTTTCCCGCTCCGTTGCGGCCCACGACCCCAACCACCTCGCCGCGACGGAGCCCCAGGCTGATGCCGTCGAGCAGGATACGAGTGCCGTAGGTCATGGTGACGCGTTCTGCGTTGACCAGGTTGCTCATTGATTGATCAAAGCGCTCGGCCCAGAGGTCGAGGGCAGCAAGAGATGGTCGGCTGTGAGCATGTTCCGCGCGTACCCCGTAAGCCTTCCAGACCAGGCTTCGGGACCTGGCAGCGTACCGGCGGCCAGCACATTCATCCGGGCTGGCGCTGAAATGATCTCGATCAGCGACCGCGCATGGCTTGGCGGGCGCCCTTCACCTGGCGTGGACTGGTCGGCATCGGTCCCTTGGGCACCGGCACCGGTGGCCGCAGGGCATCGAGTGCTCGTAGCCGCTGTCGGATGTCGGTGATCTGGTGGGCCTGGAGCACTTTGGGCCGCTTGCGGATATGGTCGGCCAACTTGTCCAGTGGCACCTGGCCCTCCTTGTTGCCCATGATCACCGTGGTGACCGTGACTCCATATGCGACCCGTTCGTGCTTCTTCACCTCGCTCGCGAGGAGTTGGCGCACTCGACCCGACTCACCTTCGCCGATGAGTATGAGCCCACCGGGCCCAAGTGTGCGGTGGACGACATCTCGGTTGCGATTGGCAGCAATCGCCGGTGTGGAGACCCACTTCTTGGGCAGCATTCCGAGGGCCACCTCGGCCGAGCCAGGCTTTCCTGTGTAGCGCTTGTATGTCGCCCTCTTCGCTCGGCGAACAAGCATGAACATCGCAGCCAGGAGACCGGTCATGACGCCGGCAAAGATCACGTTGAAGGGGTGGCCCCAGAGCAGACCGATGACGATGCCCAACGCGACTGGCAGCAGAAAGGCGCCGATCAAGAGATAGGGAAGCGCCCGGTCGTGCTCATGCGTGACCTGGTAGGCGCGGATGATCTGGCGGATCCGGCCCATGTCTTTTGGATCGTCGCTGGCCTTCTTGCGAGCCTTCTCCGCCTTTTTTGCGGCCTTGGCCTTCGCCTTGGCGTCTTTGGCCGCAGCCTTTGGGTCCTTGGCACCACCCGTAGCGTTCTTAGCCGCCGCGTTGGCCATCACGACTCACTTTCGAGCTCTCGATTCTGCTTTCCTACACCGCCGACGCATGGACAGACAATGCCTCGCGGGTCTGGAGTGCCTGGGCGTACAGTCGTCCGGCACGATACGAGGAGCGTACGAGTGGTCCGCTCATTACGCCAGCGAAGCCCATTGCCCGCGCCTCGTCTGCCAGTTCGATGAACTCCTCCGGCTTGACCCACCGGTCCACAGGATGATGCCGCGGCGATGGCCGCAGGTATTGAGTGATGGTGATGATCTCCGCGCCGGCCTCGTACAAGTCGGCGAGGGCCTCGCTGACCTCCGGCCGAGTCTCGCCCATGCCGAGGATGAGGTTGGATTTGGTCACCAGCCCTGCGGCGCGAGACGCTCGCAGCACATCGAGCGAGCGTTCGTAGCGGAAGCCGGGGCGAATTCGCTTGAAGATCCGCGGCACAGTCTCCACATTGTGTGCAAAGACCTCAGGCTCGGTCTCGAAGAGTTGCCCCAGGTAGTCGGGGTTGCCTGAGAAGTCGGGCGCCAACATCTCCACGCCCGTGCCGGGGTTGAGTTCATGAATCCTTCGGATCGTCTCGGCGTACAGCCAGGCGCCCTCGTCGGGAAGATCATCGCGACAGACCCCGGTAACAGTCGCATAGCGGAGACCCATTTGCCGCACCGAATCGGCGACACGGATCGGCTCGTCCGCGTCGAAGCTGGCCGGCTTGCCGGTATCGATCTGACAGAAGTCACACCGCCGGGTGCACACCTCGCCACCGATCAAGAAGGTGGCCTCGCGGTCTTCCCAGCACTCGAAGATGTTCGGGCAGCCCGCCTCCTGGCACACCGTGTGCAGACCTTGGCTCTTAACCAGCTCATGGAGCTCGCGATATTCCGGCCCCAGCCGCGCCGTGGTTCTGATCCACGGCGGCTTCTTCTCAATGGGGGTGCTGGCGTTGCGAACCTCCAGGCGCAACGGCTTGCGGCCTTCGGGGGCGATGGTCACCTGGTCAGCCTACTAGTGGCCAGTCTGGCCCGTGAGCTGCGAGCATCGGTATCGCGCGCCGCCGAACGGAGTAGGAGCGTGCTGAGGGCGTTCTTCCCTCAGCCAGTGAGGACGACGTCGGCGGATTCAGAGCGCGATGTTCGGGCAGCAAGCCCATCAAACTACGTCGCGGCGACGGAAGATCAGCAATGGGCAGGTGATCAGCAGCGCAAGGGCGGTCGACCAGTAGACCACGCCGTGGGTGACGCTCACAACCTCCTCGACGACGTCCAGGCTCAGTCCGTCTGGTGTCGCCTTCTCGACCGGCACGGAGTACGTGTAGCCGTGATCGACTATTGCTGCGATATTCCCATCGCGAGTCCATGGTCGGATTGTGGTTGTCTTGCCGGCGCCGTTGGGACCGAGGAAGCCATGAATTCCGCCCAACGGCACCCGAAGATCGAGGCCGTCGACTGCGGCGTGCTTGCCGTTCCGCGTTCGGTACACCTTCCGCAGGTTGTAGGCCTCGATGGCATAGTCGACGGTCGGTGGCGCCATGACCCTTCGGTGGCCAGCACCTGCAACCGACCGCAAGGAGTCAGGCCGCGCCAACAGCAACTCCGTGGAGCCTCGTGTCAGGTGCAGTGCCAATGTCGGGCGATTGCACGTACGCCTCGAAGGCCAGGTAGCGCTCTAGGCGCGGACGCAGTGTCTGAGCGACGTCGACGACCGCGATCTCTCTGCCGAGCTCGGTGGCCATGGAGGTCACGCCGACCCCCGTCAGGCCACACGGGATGATCCGGTCGAACCATTCGAGATCGGGATTCACATTGATCGCAAAGCCGTGCATGGTCGTACCGGCCGCTACGCGAATGCCTACTGCTGCAATCTTGCGCTCGACCCGAGTGGAGTCCTGAGCCAGCCAGACCCCCGAGCGCCCCCGGATCCGACCGGTGCTCAGGCCGTAGTCGGCGAACATGGCGATCATGGCTTCCTCGAGCCGCCGCACGTAGTCAACAACGAGCACTGCTTCGGGGAGCCGGACGATCGGGTACCCGACGAGCTGGCCAGGCCCATGCCAGGTGATCTTGCCGCCGCGGTCAACGTCGATCACCGGCGTGCCATCCAACGGCCGCTCGTGCGGCTCTGTTCGCTTGCCTGCGGTGTAGACGCTGCTGTGCTCGAGGAGCAGAACGGTGTTTGTTCGCGTGCCTGCGGAGACCTCGGTGTGGATGGTGCGCTGCAGATCCCACGTCGTCTGGTAGTCGAGATGTTCACTGCCCAATCCCAGGTCGACGAACTCCAGTGCCATGGCGCTGAGTCTAATGTCGTACGGCTGACGCGCCATGACAGGCGGCCCGCTTCGCCGACTGCAGGAGCTCGCGGCTGAGCTGCGTCAGCGTCTGAGCGTGTCGGTTCGCGAGCGACGAAGGAGGCGAATCTGGCTGGCCGCTTGTCAGAGTGCAATCAATGCCGCAGGGCCGACGTCACGGTGTCCTCGACGGTCGGGTCACCGAAGACAAAGCCCTCGGTCGTGAGTCTCCTCGGAATGACGTACTGGTCGGCGACGATCTGCTCTGCGAGCTCGCCCAGTGCAGTACGGATGATCACGATCGGCACCCGGAGGAATCGCGGTCGGTGCAACGCCGCGGCAAGGGTGTCGGTGAACTCAGCGTTGGTTGTTGGTTGCGGCAAGGTGAGGTTGTACGCACCCGAGGCATTCTCATTTGTCCCCGCCCACTGCACGACGGCGAGATAGTCGCGAAGGCTGATCATGGGCATGTGTTGGCTGCCGTCACCGAGTGTCGCGCCGAGCCCGCACCACCAACCCAGTTTGATGACCGGAAACGCTCCGCCGCTGGAGTCCATCACCGGGCTGGTCCGGAGTATCGCCACGCGAACACCGGCGTCCGCCGCCGGCTGGGTGGCGGCCTCCCATTTCGTTGTCATTTGCGCCAGATAGTCCGGTGCGGCTGGTGAGTCCTCGGTGTACGGCTCGGCACCGGAGGCCGTGCCGTAGCGGCCAATGCCGCTCTGCTGGATCAGGGTGCGCCGACCGCTGTCCGCGCACGCGGCAAGGCCTTGAGCGATGGTCTTGGTGGTGTTGACCCGCGAGGAGAGAATCTCCTCTCTTCTGGATTTGGTCCACGGTAGTGGAGCGACGGGCACACCACCGAGGTTGACGGCAACGTCGACGCCGTCAAACGCAGACTCGTCCACGCGGCCTGCATCCGGATCCCAGCGGAATTCAGTCGAAGTTGCCGGCTCCCGTCGTACCAGTCTGACTACTTCATGGCCTTCACTCGCCAGTCGGACCCTGATCGCCTTGCCCAAGAAACCAGACGCGCCAGCCAACAACCACTTCATAGGAAATTCTTCGCGCGTAGGCCCGTGATCAGATGCCGAACTCCGCGCCGAAGTCACCCTCCTCGAGTCGTGCTCTGAGCGTGCTGAGGAACCGGGCCGCTTTAGCGCCGTCGATCAGCCGGTGGTCGTAAGACAGGGACAGGTACATCATGTCGCGGATCGCGATGATTTCGCCCAGACGTGGGTCCGAGATCACCACCGGCCGCTTGACCAGGGCGCCAGTTCCGAGAATCGCAACCTGAGGTTGGTTGATGATCGGTGTGTCCATCAACGTGCCGGCCGAGCCGTAGTTGGTGATCGTGAATGTGCCACCAGTTAGCTCGTCGGGTGTCACCTTGTTCTGCCGCGTACGCGCTGCCAGGTCCGCGATCCGCTTGGCCAACCCAGCGATGCTCAAATCACCGGCGTCCTTGATCACTGGAACCAGGAGACCCTTCTCGGTGTCCACGGCGATGCCGAGATGCTCGGCATCCGGGTAGGTGATAATGCGTTCCTCGGTGTCGATTGTCGCGTTCACGTTCGGATAGATCTTCAAAGCCTCGATGGCAGCCTTCGCGATGAATGGCAGATAGGACAGCGTCGCGCCTTCGCGTTTCTTGAAGTCATCCTTGACCTTGGCGCGGATTAGCGAGATCGCTGTGAGATCAACCTCGACGGTTGCGGTGAGCTGGGCCGAGACTTGAAGGGACTCGACCATGCGCCTGGCAATCGTCTGGCGCAGCCGCGACATCTTCTCCGTCGTGCCGCGCAGCGTACTGGCCTCAGCTGCAGGCGCGGCAGCAGCCGGCTCGGCCGGCGCCTGTGGCGCTGCAGCTGGTTCTTTCTCAGCCTCCGCTGCTTCTTTCTCAGCCTCCGCCGCTTGTTTCGCAGCATCGGCGGCGGCAAGTACGTCCTGCTTGCGTATCCGTCCGCCTACCCCCGTCCCATTGAGCGAGGTGAGGTCGACGCCGTGCTCCCTCGCGAGTTTGCGTACCAGCGGTGTCACATAGCCGGCCTCAGAGTCTCCCGCCACTGACGCCGGGGCGGCGGCAGCCTGGGCTGCCGGGGCGCGGGGCTCGGGTCGGGCATCTTCTCCTGCGCTAGGCGTCGCGACCTGGGGCTCCCGCCCCGGTTGTGGTGCAGCCTCGGGCTTAGGTTCTGCGTGGGCTTGCTCCGGCTCGGGCTGAGATTCTGATTGGGGCTCCGGCTCGGGCTGAGATTCTGGTTGCGCCCGTGGCTCAGGCTCGGGCTCGCGCTCTGGCTCAGGCGTCGGCTCAGGCTGACGCGACGGGGCGGTCGCGGCTCCTGCCTCCCCGATGATCGCAAGGACTGCTCCAACGCCGACCGTCTCGTCCTCTTGGACCCGTATCTCGAGCAATGTGCCTGACGTCGGTGAAGGAATTTCGGTGTCGACTTTGTCCGTCGACACCTCGAGCAGTGGCTCGTCGGCAGCAACCGATTCCCCAACCCGCTTGAGCCAGCGGCTTACCGTTCCCTCGGTCACACTCTCGCCCAGTTCGGGCAGGGTCACTTCGGTGCCGTCGGCCGGCGCTTCGGAGGTAGCAGCCGGCGCGGCGGACTCCACTTTCTCCTCGCCGGCAATCTCGGACTGCTCGGGCTCCTGAATAGCCTCCGCTTGCTCCTGTGCGGCCTGCTCTTCCGGCTCAGCCTCCTCCTGGGCTGCCTCCTGGGTCGGTGCTTCAGCCGCCTGCTGCGTAGGTGCCTCGGCTGCTTCCTGGGTCGGTGTCTCGGCTGCCTCCTCCGCCGGAGCTTCAGGTGCTGGCGCGGATTGCCCATCAGCCTCACTCGGCTCGCCGATGACAGCGAGCACTGCACCCACTTCGACGGTCTCGTCTTCTTGCGCCTTGATCTCCAACAGCACCCCGGAAGCAGGGGAGGGGATCTCGGTGTCGACCTTGTCCGTCGAGACCTCAAGGAGCGGCTCGTCGGCTTCGACGGTATCGCCGACCTGCTTCAGCCACCGACTGACAGTTCCTTCGGTGACGCTTTCACCGAGGGCTGGGAGGGTTACAGAGGTCGACATGGCTGTGAAGACTCCTTCATCGTGCTTGGGGCTCGGTTTCGGCCTCGTGTCACTGCTGGCTCGGCGGAACTCGGTCGGCCCCCTTCGGTGCCGGTGGGCCACAGCCTAGCCTCAGCGGGCCGCCGCGGAGCAGCGCGGTTGCCGCTCAGATGAAGTTCGCCTAAGAGGCCAGCTCGTCTGTCAGCTGTGGGAATGCAAGGGCTTGCCGGCCAGTGCAAGATGCGCTTCGCCGATAGCCTCGCTCTGACTGGGGTGGGCGTGGATGAGGCCGGCGACGTCAGTCGGGAATGCGTCCCAGTTGGTGATCAATTGGGCCTCGCCGACAAGCTCGCTGACCCGGGCGCCGATCATGTGGACGCCTACAACCGGCCCGCTCGGCCTGCGTACCAGTTTCACAAAGCCACGAGTCTTCAGGATCTGGGACTTGCCGTTTCCGGTCAGGTCGTAGGTGAACGTCTCCACCTCGCCGAAGCGGGCCTGAGCTTCATCCTCGCTCAGCCCGATGGACGCGATTTCCGGGTCACAGTAGGTGACACGCGGCACGCCGAGATCCGTAACCGTAGCCGGCGGCTGGTCGAGGCGCCCGGTCCGGTGGGCAATTTCCTCCGCGACAAAGATTCCATGCGCGAAACCCCGATGCGCAAGCTGCAGACCGCGTACCAGGTCACCGACGGCGTAGACACCGGGGACCGATGTCTCCAGTCGCTCGTCGACTTTGACGAAGCCATCCTCGAGATCGACGCCCATCTCCTGATAGCCGAGGCCCGTGGTCTGCGGCCCGCGACCAACGGCAACCAGCACGAGCTCGGCTTCGAGTGCCTGCCCGTCCGCGAGCTGCATCCGTACGCCGGACTCGGTCGTCTGGCACGAAGAGATCGCGGCACCCGTGACCATAGTGATGCCGCGTTTCCGGAACGCCCGTTCCAAGACCGCGGAGATGCTCTGATCTTCTCCTGACACGAGTCGGGGAAGCGCCTCAACGATCGTGACGTCTACGCCGAATGACCGCCAGACCGAGGCGAACTCAACTCCGATCACTCCACCGCCGAGCACTATCGCGGAGGTGGGCAGCCTTTCGAGCCGGAGCGCCTGCTCGCTCACGAGGATCTTGACGCCGTCGATCTGCAGCTCTGTCAGTGACCGCGGGTACGACCCGGTGGCCAGTACCAGATTGGGCGCGTAGTAGGTCTCGTGGTCGACGGCAACGCCTTGGTGGCCATCATGCTGGGTCAGTCGACCCGCACCTTGAACGACGGTAATGCTGCTGGAACGGACGAGCCCAGTTAGACCCTTGTAGATGCGGGCGACCACGCTGTCGGCGTAGGAAACCACTCCGCCAAGATCAATTTTGTCAATCGCGGCATGCACGCCGAACTGGCTCCCCATGCGTACTGAGTCCGCTACCTCGGCAGCGTGCAGCATCGCTTTGGTGGGGATGCAACCGCGATGCAAGCAAGTACCACCTACCTTGTCCTTCTCTACCAGTGCGACGGTGAAGCCCAGCTGGGCCGCCCGTAGGGCGCAGGCGTAGCCGCCGCTGCCGGCACCGAGCACGACCAGATCGAACGAAGCAGCCATGCCGCAATCCTCCCAGCTCTGCTGAAAGCCGTGATTCCCTGCAGGTACCGGCCATAATTGGCCCATGAGTTGGTTCCGGCGGACAGCCAGCCGGGTGAAGAAAGGCCGCAGCTACGCGTCGCAGACCCGAACGGTCGACGATGCTGTGACGTCGCACCTTACTCAGTTCGCGCAGAGCCGGCGAGGTGTCGAGGCCTTCATCGAGCCGAAGACCGCCGTAACTCAGACGACCCTGCTGTTGGTCGCCTTCGACGGCGAGTGGACCCGTCGGGTTGTGCCGTCCCCCGAATGGGCTCGGGCCTTCGCAAAACATTTGGAGATCCCTGGTTACGACGCCGCAGTCGTGGGATATCCGCAGCGAATGCGCGACTACAACACCCGGAACAAGAAGCATCCCTACATGCGCTGACGCAAGGCCTGTGCTCTCCGACCAAACTCATCCCCAGTCGGTGAACCAATTCATTGACCTCAACGTCTCCGAATGACGACTGTGAAACGTCTGTGGATTGGGACTACCTGACACTTCCCGAACTTCCACTTGGGGCGGCGTCTCACAGCACCTCTAGTCGTGCTGGCAGAGGTGCCGAGTGGGATGGATGACTCGACACCAGGGCCGCTGCCAGCACGACTGGCTTCCTCAGGCCGAGAGAGTACGGGCAAGAGCAATGAGCGTGCGTACGCCTACCCCGGTCCCTCCCGAAGCCACGTAGCCGTACGGCTTGCCGTCACAGAACGCTGGCCCGGCAATGTCGAGATGCGCCCACGGTGTGCCTTCGGCCACGAACTCTCGGAGAAAGGCGGCGGCCACCAGGGCCCCCGCGTAGCGGTCTGACCCGGTCGAGCGCAGGTCGGCGACCTTGGAGTCCAGCTTGCCGCGAATCTCCTTGGGGACGGGTAGCTGCCAGACTTCCTCACCAGCCGCCTCGGCCGCATCAAGGACTAGGTCGGCGGTCGCGTCATCGGTCGCCATCAGGCCGGCCGTGCGCTCACCGAGTGCAACCACGCACGCGCCCGTCAGAGTCGCGACATCGAGCACTAAGTCGGGATGATCTTCGTTGGCTCGCGCGAGCGCGTCGGCCATGACGAGTCGACCCTCTGCGTCAGAATTGCCGTTCTCCACCGTCTTGCCCCCATAGAGCGTCAGCACGTCCGAGGGCCGATAAGCACTCCCGGACGGCATGTTCTCCGCGAGTGCACCATACGCCGTCACCCTGATCTTGAGGCCCAGCTCGGCGATCGCATGGGCGGCGATCAACACGGTTGCCGCGCCGGCCATGTCGTATTTCATCGAGTACATACCCTCGGCCGGCTTGAGGTTGAGGCCGCCGGTGTCAAAGGTGATGCCCTTGCCCACGAGAGCGAGATGGAACCTGGCTCCGCGTGGGCTGTAGCTGAGTCGGACCAGCCGAGGCGGCCGGAGCGATCCACCGCCCACCGCCATCAGTCCGCCGTAGCCGCCCTCACTCAACGCCGTCTCATCCAACACGTCTACGGTGATCTTGCTGCCGCGGACCAGGCTCCGTACCTGCTCTGCGAACGACTCTGGATAAAGCAGGTTGGCAGGGATATTGACCAGTTCGCGTACCGTCACCACCGCCTGCGCGGCGGCCTTCGCGGCAGTCGCGATATCGGCACCCTTGACGTCGCTTGAGTGGATGACTGTTATTGCGTCGACCTTGCCACCCTTGGCCGGCTCGGCGCTGATCGGCTCGTAGTCGTAGCTGCCGAGCAGTGCACCCTCAGCAACCGCAGCAAGTTGCTCCGAATCGGCACTGCCCAGCGAGACCGTGATCGACAGTCTCTCGGTCCCGGCCAATCCGGCTGCGTGTCGTACGCCGGACCCGGCCGCGCGCCGCAGGTCCTCGGCACTGGGCTGCTCGGATTCCAGACCCACGACCACGATCCGTGGTGCGTCGCCCGCTGCCGGGAGGGTCCGCTTGCTGTCGGCGCTCGCCTTGGCTCCAAGTGAAGTGGCCATCTCAGCCACGGACACGCCGAAGCGTTTCGTGAACACACGCGCAACAGCTTCCGGTACTTCACGTACGCCGCTCTGGCTCATGCCCACCACGAGAACGTCGGCATTCCGCGGGACGCTCTTGGCGATCGCGAGCGAGGGGAGCATTCGGGTTGGCACGATGGCAACATCCTTCAGTAGTCGACGTGATCAAATGGGGCGTCAACAGGTTAGTCCGTTGGAGCCCTGGTCGATCCTGATGTAGGCCGCTGGGTGATTGGAGGAGCCGTGAGCGTGGAGAATACCGAGTCCGGCGCGCTGCTGATGTCGCCGCTACATCAGCGACATGTCGCAGCCGGCGCCAAGTTCGCGCCATTCAGCGGCTGGTCCATGCCCTTGGAGTACGCGGGTGCTGGGGTCCTGGCCGAGCACGCCGCCGTCCGGAATGCCGTCGGCATCTTCGACGTCAGTCATCTGGGCAAGGCCACCGTTGCTGGCCCAGGTGCGGCGGAGTTCGTCAACCGGTGTCTGACTGCCGACATCGGCAAGATCGGACCGGGTCAGGCACAGTACACGTTGCTCTGCAACACCGACGGTGGCGTAGTCGACGACATGATCGCCTATCTCAGATCCGCAGACGAGGTGTTCTTGATCCCCAATGCGGCTAACTGCGAGCAGATCGTCACTCTGCTGTCCGACGCAGCGCCCGATGGGATCACGGTAACCAATCAGCATCGCGACTTCGCCGTGCTGGCCGTGCAGGGCACGCTGTCGGACGAAGTGCTGTCGGCCGCCGGCCTTCCGGCCGGCCACAGCTACATGAGCTTCGTGAGCGCTGACCACGAGGGATCTCCAATGACCGTCTGTCGCACCGGTTACACCGGCGAACGCGGCTACGAACTCGTTGTCCCGAATAGCGCTGCAACGGCGGTGTGGGACGCCGTGCTGGCAGCGGGTGAGCCCCATGGGCTGCAACCGGCCGGGCTCGGGGCACGGGACACATTGCGGACCGAGATGGGCTACGCGCTGCACGGTCAAGACATCTCGCCAGCGATCACGCCGGTACAGGCACGACTTGGCTGGGCCGTTGGTTGGAAGAAGGAATCATTCTTCGGCGATGCCGCGCTCCGCGCGGAGAAGGAGGCAGGCCCAACACGCCTGTTACGCGGACTGCGCGCTGTTGGGCGAGGCATTCCACGGCCGGGAATGGTGGTACGCAACCCGGACGGCCGCGAGCTCGGCACGGTGACGTCAGGCACCTTCTCTCCAACTCTCAAGATCGGCATCGCCCTCGCGCTGATCGAGCGCGGCTTGAACGACGATGACGTTGTGACGGTGGACATCAGGAGCCGTCAGGAGCCTTTCGTGATCACCAAGCCGCCCTTTGTGACCCCTGGCGTACGGGAAGCGTGACTACTGTCACTGCGCTGCCGATCTCCAGAAGGGAGATGGCTGAACAACCCTTTTCCGTTCCGCCAGGTCCGACAAAGATGCGGCAGTCCAGCGAACAGCGCAGTGCCAAACTAAAGATCGAAAACGCAGTCGGCTCGATCTTGCAGTGCGCACTGGATGCGGCGTCGTTGGATGTCACTGAGCTCGTGCGGCAACTCGTCGGCACGGAACCACCCCACCTCGGTCGACTCCTCGTCGCCGACCTGGGCTTCGCCCGAGACATAGCGGCACCGGAAGCACATTGAGACGAACTGGCAGGTGTCACCGTTCGGGTAGATCACGTCGGGGTCGGTGGTGAGTAGTACCAGCCGCTCGACCTCGGCGGTGATTCGGGTCTCCTCGAGCAGCTCCCGAAGGGCCGTCGCGGCCGGTTGCTCGGACGGCTCCACGATTCCAGCTGGAAGGCTCCATCGTCCCGTGTCGCTGCGCCTCGTCAACAGCAGGTGCACCCGGGCTGGCTCGAGGTCATCTCTGAGCACCACTGCCGAGACCCCAGGCAGCAACAATCTGCCCTGTCCGTACGCGCGTCGGATGGCAGCGATGTAGTCCGGTATCGGCACCAGCCGACCTTAGCGGCCGCCCAGCTGCGAGCGTCTCGCGATTTCGCGAACAGCTCAAAAATCAAAGTGGCTAGACGTCCGGCTCCAATGACATCGGCCCGTATACGAGCCGGTCGGCCTCGTACAGACTGACCGCCCGTACGCCGGCTGCCCGCAGGCTCGGATAGAACTCGCCCAGCCACGTCTCCGCTTCACCCTGGGTCTGGAACCTGCGACTGATCGATGGTGGGTCGGCGTTGGAGCGGCTGGGGCTGGGCCTGCGGTCGGGCACCCACCGCCAGCTCATCTGATCACCTCACAAGTCATCGCAGCCGTTGTTTGGGCGAAGTCGAGCCCACCATGGCACGGTCGGCCTCGACGACACCACTGAGCGCGGAATCGATGCCGGCCATGGTCTCCGGCGACAGCTTGCGTCCGGCAACAGCCGCATTGCTTGTCACCTGATCCGGGCGCGACCCGCCAGTGATGGCGCTGGCGACGTTGCCATTCTGCAGCACCCATGCCACGGCGAGCTGAGCCATAGTGAGGTTCTCTGCTTGAGCCAGCGGTGCCAGTTGTTGGATGGCGGTGAGCACGTCGTCTCGCAACACTCGGCGGACGAACCGAGCACCTTCGCTTTCATGCGTTGCGCGTGACCCCTCAGGCGGCGGCTCTCCCGGTCGGTACTTGCCACTCAGGATGCCCTGCTCCATCGGGGAGAACACAACCTGGCTGATGCCGAGTTGCTGACATGTCGGGACCACCTCGGCCTCGATGATGCGGTACAGGGCGTTGTATCGCGGCTGGTTGGAGACCAACGAGATATGCAGATCCGCTGCCAGCGCGTGTGCCTCGCGTAGCTGGTCGGCTGTCCACTCGCTGACACCGATATAGAGCGCCTTGCCAGCTCTGATCACGTCGGCGAAGGCCTCCATGGTCTCAGTCAGTGGCGTCCCGTAGTCGTACCGATGCGCTTGGTAGAGATCGACGTAGTCGGTTTTCAGCCGCCGAAGAGAGGCGTTGATCGCCTCATGAATGTGTTTGCGGGAGAGGCCGGTGTCATTCGGACCCGGCCCCGTCGGAAAGTAGACCTTGGTGCAGATCTCGAGCCCCTCGCGACGTTCGCCCGCCAAGGCGTCGCCGAGTATGGCCTCTGCCCGTCCATTCGCGTACACGTCGGCGGTATCGAAGGTGGTGATGCCGGCGTCGAGAGCGGCCCGGACGCAGGCAGTCGCCTGCTCAGCCTCTAGCTGCGACCCATGCGTAATCCAATTGCCATAACTGACGGCCGAAACCTTGAGACCGCTCTTGCCCAGATGCCTGAATTCCATGGACTCCTCCCCCCAGATTTGCCCACGAGTCAGTATGCCCCCTAGTAGGGATCACCGCGTTTGATTCGAGGAGCCGGTGATCGAAAGCGCCGGATTTGGGTGCTGCGCGCCATGCCGTACATCAACAGGCCCTTTGGCGAGGCCTTGGGCAGCCGGGAAGCCAAGACCTTTTTGAAGCCGCGCCACATGAGAAAGCCGTCAACAAACACGCCGATGATGAACAGATACATCGCCGCAGTGCTGATCAGGGTCACCCTCGGCCAATAGCTGCCGGCCACGGTCACCAGCAAGATCACCACGACTGCCGGAAGCAGGAACTCGCCCAAGTTGAAGCGGGCATCGATGTAGTCCCGCATCAATACCCTCTCGGGCACGGCCTCGCGTGCGCTGACGGCCTTCATACGCTGGGCCCGTGACTGCCGGCCAGAGGCAGCCCGAGCTTCCTTCTTGCTGAGTGTCGTGGTCAGGCGCTGACGTCGCGCTGCCTCCGCTTCCTTGCGAGTTGGCGTAGGACGGTCCTTCTTGCCAGTCGGCGCTGGGTCGACGGTCGTCGCCGGTGGCTCCGGCGTGACGGCCTGGTTGTTGCGGCGGAAGAGTGCCACGGTCCCTCTCATTGATTGTGAATGCGGCTGTTGTCCGGCAGGGGTTGCAGCGATCTGGCCCTGGATTGTCTCAGGGGATCACCCCAAAGACGAAACTACTCTCCTCCCTAGCTGTGTTCGGTTTCCCCGCAGAGATACGGTGGAAGCCTGTGAGCGGCCCTGGCCGCGGAACCGGAGCCTGGAAGGACCAGCTGACACCTTATGAGCGGCATTTTTCAGCGGATCTCGATGATCTTCCGCGCCAAGACCGACAAGGCCTTGGACAAGCTCGAAGATCCCCGCCAAACCCTCGACTACTCCTACCAGCGGCAACTCGAGCTGCTGCAGAAGGTCCGTCGTGGAGTTGCCGATGTGGCGACCAGCCGTAAGCGGATCGAGCTCCAGGCGAATCAGCTCAACACCCAGGCTGACAAGCTGACGAATCAAGCTCAAAAAGCCCTTGAGGTAGGCCGAGAGGATCTGGCGCGTGAGGCATTGACGCGGCGCTCCGGTCTTCAGCAACAGCTGAACGACCTCCAGGTTCAGCACGCTCAGTTGCAAACTGAAGAGGAAAAGCTCACCCGCGCCAGCCAGCGTCTGCAGGCCAAGGTGGACGCCTTCCGCACCAAGAAGGAAACGATCAAGGCCACCTACTCGGCTGCCGAGGCACAGACCCGGATCAACGAGGCCTTCTCAGGAATCAGTGAGGAGATGGGCGATGTCGGCATGGCCATCCAGCGGGCCGAGGACAAAACAGCCCAGATGCAGGCGCGTGCCGGTGCCATCGATGAGCTGCTGGCCAGTGGTGCTTTGGACGACCCTACCGGCACGGCCAAGGACGACATCACACTCGAGCTGGAACAGCTAGCCTCCACTTCTGACGTGGAGAACGAGCTTGCTCGGATGAAGGCGTCGCTCGGCGCCGGTCCTTCGGCGGCACCTCAGGCGATCGAGGGCCAGCAACCTCCGGCGGCCCAGGCTCAACAGCCCCCGGCTCAAGCTGCGCAGCCACCCAGCCTGGATGCACAGCCCCAACAGGAATACCAGGCTCCGCCGAGCCAAGGCCAGGGGGCGCCCCCGGCTCAGCCGCAGGGTGACTTGCGATGATCGTTCGCATCCTCAACGAGGGTCAATGGCACCTGACCGACGATGCCGTACGCGGGCTCAACTCTTTCGATGATGCCGTGGAGCAGGCAGTTGCTGCCGGTGATCAAGAGCAGCTGACGAAAGCTCTGCACACGCTGCTCGACCGGATCCGCACGACCGGTAGCCAGGTACCGGACGAGGAACTAGAGGACTCGGATTTGATCTTGCCGGCTGCCGATTCAACGCTTGAAGAAGTGCAGCAGCTGCTGAGTGAGTCCGAAGAGGGTCTGATTCCCGGTTGAGCCGACGCTCGCGGCCAGCGGGCTGCTCTTCCTAACCGGGCCAACCCGCGTGAGGAACTGAGACCTCCGCACTGAGGATTTGACCCGTACGCGAGCCAGGTGTCATCGCGTCGGGCCAGGCGGCTGCCGTCACGAAGAGGGTCGTTCCGTTCGGGCCGCCCAGCATGCACGCGAAGCAGCCCAGTTCGCAGGCAATGGTTTGCAACACCTCACCGCCCTCGGCTACCCGAACGCACCTGCGGCCGGGTACCTCTGCGAACCACACTGCACCCTCGGCGTCTATGCAGATGCCGTCGGGAGACGCCCCATCAAGCTCGGCCCACACGCGACGATCGGAAAGATCACCATTTGGGGCGATCTCGTACGCGGTCAACACGCTGCCGTAGGACTCGGCAACGATCAACGTCGTGTTATCGGGGGTTACTGCCATGCCATTCGGGAAGGCGAGGCCATCGGCAACGTGACGAGCTTTCCCATCCGGGCTGACCAGAGCGATGAATCCCGGGGCGAACTCACCGTCGGGGAAGTCAAAGCCGATGTTGTTCACATAAGTGTTGCCGCGACCGTCGGTCACGATGTCATTCCACGGGTTGGTTGAGAGGGTTCCCAATTCGGCGTACGTGCTCACTGTCCCGCCAGCAGAACGGACCAGCAGCTCGTTCCCGGCGACGATCACCATTCGTCCGTCGGCCAGCCGATCATGGCAGAACGGCATGGCATCTATGCGGGTGATCATCTCGTGCCTGCCGTCCAGGTCAACGGCGATGATCTCGCCAGCACCCCAGTCAGAGAAGATCAGCCGGTCGTCGTGCCAGCGTGGCGACTCGACCAGAACCAGATCCTTGAGCAACGTCTTGAACTCAGCCATGGTGAATTGACCGTTTGCAGAACCTCGACTCATCGGCTGGATCGTCATTGATTGCGGCGTCTTCAGCCGGCTCCTCGGCTGAGCCCCCAGCCCAGTCGAAATCTCGGCATTTTGGTCGGAGACTCAGCGCAGATGCGGCAGGAGGGGCGAAAACTCCGGAGTGATCGGAGGTTTCCCTCGACTGAGGAGGTCTGGATGATGCGGTTGGTCAGTCGCGGGCGGTTTCGCCCGGTAGGTCCAGCATTCGTTGCAGAGCGGCCCTGGCGTAGTGCTCGGTCTCGGGGTCGACGGTGATCTGGTTGACGACGTGTCCCTGAGCCAGGTTCTCCAAGGCCCAGACCAGGTGCGGCAGATCGATCCGGTTCATGGTGGCGCAATAGCACACGTGTTGCTCGAGGAAGACGATCTCAAGATCGGGGTGATCATGCCCAAGTCGCTTGACCAGGTTGAGCTCGGTGCCGATCGCCCACTTCGAGCCAGGCTCCGCTTGCTGGATGGTCTTGATGATGAACTCGGTTGAGCCGATGAGGTCCGACTTCAAGACCACCTCGTGCTTGCACTCAGGGTGAACCAACACCTTGACACCGGGAATCCGTGCGCGTACGTCGTCGACGGCCTGATCGGTGAACCGTCCGTGCACCGAACAGTGACCCTTCCACAAGATCATCGTGGCGGCTTTCAGCTCATCGACCGTCAGGCCGCCGTTGTACTGATGGGGGTCATAGACCACGCAGTCGTCCAGGCTCATGCCCATCTGCAGTACGGCCGTATTGCGGCCGAGATGCTGATCGGGGAAAAAGAGCACCTTCTCGCCACGGCGCAGGGCCCACTCGAGGACAGACTTGGCATTGGAGGAGGTGCAGACGACGCCGTCGTGCTTGCCGCAGAAGGCCTTGATATCGGCTGAGGAGTTCATGTAGGTGACCGGCACGGTGACGTCCGCGACCCCGGCGTCGGCCAGCACATCCCAGGCGTCCTCAACCTGTGCGAGCCTGGCCATGTCGGCCATCGAGCATCCAGCGGCCAGGTCGGGCAAGATCACCTTTTGTTCTGGAGCTGTCAAGATGTCGGCCGACTCAGCCATGAAGTGCACGCCACAGAACACAATGAACTCAGCATCAGGCCGCGCTGCGGCCTCCCGGGCGAGCTTGAAGGAGTCGCCCGTCACGTCGGCAAATTGGATGACCTCGTCGCGCTGGTAGTGGTGACCAAGGATGAACAACCGGTCACCCAGGGCCGCCTTGGCACGCCGTGCGCGCTCCACCAGGCTCGGGTCTGAGGCTGATGGCAGATCGCCCGGACACTCGACACCGCGCTCGGATCGCGGGTCGGACTCCCGCCCGAGGACGAAGAGCGATAGCGGCGTCCCGGACTTGAGTGGAATGGACGTTTGGGTGTTCGTCACGGCACCAAATGTACCCATCGCGCGTATTGCGGCCGAACCTTCGACAACCGCTGGCGCCACAGCCGAGGTCGGCCAACTCTCTACGATGGCAGCCACTGCCGACGAAAGGAACAACCGCAGCGTGCGCATCCTGGTCGCCACCGATTCCGTAGGTCCGCTGTCGTCGCGGCGGGCTGGCGAGGTCATTGCTTCGGGCTGGCGATCGATTACTGAGGTATCGGTCCTCCCGATCGGAGATGCCGGGGGAGGATTTGTTGCGGCGTACGCCGAGCTGATCGGTGCCACAACCTCATCTTGGGTGTCTGACGGCGCCATTGTGACAACCGGGCAAGGGCGGGACACGGCCCTCGTGCAGGTCCTTGAACCGACTCACGATGCTGGTATTCCCTATGAGCGGTCGTCCCGGCCGATTGGCGACGCCATCGGAGCTCTTCTTGCCGGGCGGGCACCATGCCGCATGCTGGTCGATCTCGGCGGCTTCTGGGTCCATGACGCCGGCGCAGGCCTATTCGCTGCGCTTGGCGCGACCGCAGATCGGCCGCTCGATAGAGGGGTCGCGGGCCTCGGCGGGCTCAGCGAAGTCGACCTCGCGCCGGCTCGGGCGCTGATGGCCGACACCGAGCTGATCGGTGTCGTGCCAGCTTCACAGCTCAGCCGGCCGCTGCTCGGGCTGCGCGGCATCACGTCTCTTGCTGGCCGGGAAGCCAACGTGGAGCCGGAGCGGATGCTCCGTACTGACGCTGCTTTGGAAGCGTTCGCTCAGCTAGCATCGCCACCACACGTCGCGACGCCCGGTGCAGGAGCCTGCGGCGGCCTCGGCTTTGCGGTGCTTGCGCTGGGCGGCCAGTTGAGCACTGGTCCAGCTCTGACACTTGCCTCACCCACCGGTCAGCATGGGCTCCGCGGCGTGGATCTTGTCGTGACGGGATGTTCTGTCTTCGACTTCGCAAGTCGTGGCGGAGGCGTCGTCGCGGCGATGGCCGAGGCGGCGGCTGCCGCCCTCATCCCCTGCATCGTCATTGCCGGTGAAGTGCTCATTGGGGCACGCGAAATGCGCACCATGGGCATCGAGGCGGCGTACCCGGTTCGCGAATCGCTACTCGACGACCCACAAGGTCAGATCAGCGACGCCGAGCTTGCGATGACCGCTCAAAGGGTCGCCCGCTCCTGGAGTTGGTGACGCGGCACACGTTCATGCAGCTTGGACGCGTCCTCGAGCGCCCTTAGACTGTCTCCCATGACGGCAACCGAACAGACCTTCGAGACACCCGTTGCAGCACCGGACGGCATCATCCTGACGAATGGGGCGGCAGCCAAGGTCAAGGCGCTTCTGGAAGGTGAAGGTCGCGACGATCTAGCGCTCCGCGTAGCAGTGCAGCCGGGCGGCTGCTCTGGATTGCGTTACCAGCTGTTCTTCGACGAGCGCAGCTTCGAGGGCGACATCGTCAAGGCTTTCGGCGGAGTGGACGTCGTCACCGACCGGATGAGCGCCCCGTACCTCATGGGCGCGACGATTGACTTCGTCGACACGATCGAGAAGCAGGGCTTCACCATCGACAATCCCAACGCCACCGGATCATGCGCCTGCGGCGACAGCTTCCACTGATCTGACCTGGACTTGCGAACTCCCTGCCCAGGGGCAGGGAGTTCGTCGTTGTTGCTGATCAAGACTCGCGCCGCACAATGAATCGCGGGGCGTCAGAGGCGACGAGGGTTTGCCCGCGCATCCGGCACCATGCGGCCAGGTCCGGGCCGGCGGCTGGGTCGTCCGCGAGCAGCACAAGGAGTGAGCCCACGTTGACTTCGCGGATCCGGCGTGCC
Source organism: uncultured Actinomycetota bacterium (assembly GCA_963836855.1). GTDB lineage: Bacteria > Actinomycetota > Actinomycetes > Propionibacteriales > Propionibacteriaceae > Microlunatus. The sequence goes on from CAWILN010000008.1 coordinate 149,920, forward strand.
ACTTCGATGATTGGTCGCGGGCACTTCATTCCGCGGCAGTCCAGCGACAGGCCGTCAAAGGACGGCCCGATCTCGTTCACGACGCACCTACCGTGGCGCGAATTCCAGCCACGATCGGCGGCAGAACAGTCAGAAACTGATCAATCTCAGCGGCTGAAGTCGACCAGGTGAGCCCGATGCGGACGTTGCCATGGGTCAGCGCTCCCATGGCGGCCAGTACATGCGAGGGATGTTCGCTGCTGGCACTACAAGCTGACCCGCTCGCAACGGCAAAACCCGCCTTGTCCAGTTCCAGGGTCAGCGTCTCGCCGTCCACGTAAAGGGCGGAGAACGTCAGCAGGTGCGGTACCCGGCGTACGGGATCGCCGGCCACGTCGACATCGGGCACCCGTTGCACAATTCCCCTTCGCAGCTGATCGATCAGATCGCGCTGGCGTTCACCGACAGCCCGACCAGACCGCAGCCAGCAATCCAGGGCGACGGCCGCCGCGTGAATTGCGGGCACGTCCGGCACACCAGGCCAGCGTCCGCCCTGGTAGTCGTCAGTCTGGTAGGGGGCACGCCACCGGGTGTGCTTCTTGACCACAAGGATGCCGACCGACGCTGGGCCGCCGAAGGCGCCGGCCCAACCTGTCAGGACCGACCAGCCGCTCGCGCCACTGAGGTCGATGCGACCCAGCGCAGCAGTGGCGTCCAGCACCAGCGGTACATCTGTGCGCTGACAGATCTCAGCGGCCTCGGCGTATGGCTGCAGCGTGCCGACCTCATGGTTGGCCACCTGGATGCAGGCCGCGGCGGTAGGGGCTGTGCCAACCGCAGCAGTCCACCGATCAAGATCGACGTGGCCCTCATGATCGACCGGCACCGCCTCGTGTGCACCGGCAGCGGCAGCGGCCGCGAGTACCGCCGAGTGGTCGATGGCTGTAGTGACGATGCGGGAACCAACTCGCCGCCGGCCCAACGCCAGTCCCGCGACGGCCGCCTGACTTGCGTGTACGCCGGACCCGGTGAACACGACCTCATCAGGTCGCGCTCCCACAGCGCTGGCGACCACTTCCCGCGCCCCGTCCATGGCCTGGGCAGCCAACCGACCGGGCCGATGGAGCCGGACCGGATCGCCCCATCCGGCCTGCTGCGCATCAAGCCAAGCTTGCCGCGCATCCGCGAGCATTCGCTCGCCCGAGGAGCTATCCAAGAAGACTTCGGAGATGGGATGCGCCACGCCTCGAAACTAGCGCGTATATGTAGTGCTGGGCCGTCGGACCGAGGATGGGGGAGGCCCTCAACGAGCGATGCCTGAACCGCCAAAAACGCAACCCCACACCGGTGATGACAGCGGCTTCCTACGTTAGGGTGAACACCAAGAGGGGGCCGTCGCCGGGATCGGGGAGCGGGCCTTAGTCCTCGGTGTGTACGACGAAAGGCGCAACGTGGGTGGCAGGACTGACCGGTCCGCTGTGGACGACATGACAGTGCTCGCGCCCCGCAGCCGGTCAAGCAGGCGTGTTCGCCCCGTCCTGCTGGCCATGTCGATGTTCGCCTTGCTGTTCCTGACAGGCTGCTCACCGGAGTTGGTTGCTCAGATCAAGCGGCTGGGCTTCCCGCCGCCAGCGAGCGACCGATCTCCATTCATTCTCAACCTATGGATCGGCACCTGGATCGCTGCTTTCGCAGTCGGGTTTCTCGTGTGGGGCCTCATCTTGTGGGCCGCCAACCGCTACAAGACCAGGCACGCCAAGATGCCGCGGCAGAATCGGTACAACCTCCCGATGGAGATCTTCTACACGATCGCGCCGTTCATCATCATCGCCGTGCTCTTCTACTACACAGTCTTGGCCCAGAATGCGGTGCTCGAGAAGCAGCTGGACCCCGAGGTCACTGTTGACGTCGTAGGCCAGAAGTGGTCATGGACTTTCAACTACAAGGCCGCTGACAACCCAGCAGTCGGGCAGGACGTATGGGAGGCCGGCACGATCAACCAGACCCCGGATCTCTACCTCCCCGTCGGAAAGCTGATTCAGTTCAACCTTTCCTCGCCTGACGTGATCCACTCCTTCTGGGTTCCTTCCTTCTACTCGAAGTTGGACGTCATCCCTGGCCGCCATAACAGCTTTCAGATGAAGCCGACAACAGAGGGTCTATTCCCCGGGAGGTGCGCCGAACTCTGCGGCACCTACCATTCGGCGATGCTCTTCAATGTGCATGTCGTGAGCGAGAATGATTACAACACTTACCTGAAGTCGCTGGTGGCCAAGGGACAGATCGGCGAAGCCAAGGGGCCGGCCATGGCCAATGCCCCCGCGACGACAGGTGCTGAGGAGGGTACGCGATGACGACGCTGCAGCGTACGGCCACCGCCGCCGAAATCGCAACGCCGAGACGCCAGCTGGGCACGATCGTGTGGAAGTGGATGGTCACCACAGACCACAAGGTGATCGGCAATCTCTACTTCGTCACGTCGATGGTCTTCTTCATGTTCGGCGGCATCCTGGCGCTGGCAATGCGGGCCGAGCTCGCGTGGCCTGGCATGCAGTTCCTCTCATATGAGGTCTTCAACCAGTTCTTCACGATGCACGGCACGATCATGCTGCTGCTGTTCGCGACTCCGCTGTTTGCCGGCTTCGCCAATGCGATCATGCCGCTGCAGATCGGCGCGCCTGACGTCGCGTTCCCGCGTCTCAACATGATCGCCTACTGGTTCTATCTGTTCGGTGGGCTGATCGCTTCCGCCGGCTTCTTGTCGCCATCCGGCGCCGCGAGCTTCGGCTGGTTCGCCTACGCGCCGCTGAACGACGCAGTGAACTCACCGGGTGTTGGTGGTGACCTGTGGATTATGGGCCTTTACATGGCGGGTCTCGGCACCATCCTCGGCGCGGTCAATTTCACCACCACGATCCTGTGCATGCGGGCACCAGGGATGACCATGTTCCGGATGCCCATCTTCACCTGGAATATCTTGGTCACGTCGTTCCTGGTGCTGGTGGTTTTCCCGATTCTCGCTGTTGCCCTTTTGGTGCTGGAGGCCGACCGGGTTCTCGGAGCACAGATCTTCAGTCCAGCCAATGGCGGACCAATCCTGTGGCAGCACCTGTTCTGGTTCTTCGGGCATCCAGAGGTTTACATCATCGCCCTGCCGTTCTTCGGCATCATTACCGAGGTTTTGCCCGTGTTCAGCCGAAAGCCGATCTTCGGTTATGTCGGCCTGGTCTTGGCGACGATGTTGATCGGCGCCCTGTCGGTCGCAGTGTGGGCACATCACATGTTCGTCACCGGGGCGGTCAATTTGCCGTTCTTCTCCTTTATGACGTTCCTGATTGCTGTTCCGACAGGTGTCAAGTTCTTCAACTGGATCGGCACGATGTGGGGCGGCAATATCGCCATGCGAACGCCCATGCTCTGGGCCGTCGGTTTCCTGGTGACCTTTTTGTTCGGTGGCCTCACCGGCATCATCCTCGCCAGCCCGCCACTTGACTTCGCAGTTTCTGACAGCTACTTCGTGGTAGCCCACTTCCATTACGTGGTGTTCGGCACGGTGGTCTTCGCCATGTTCGCCGGCTTCTACTTCTGGTGGCCAAAGCTGACCGGCAGGATGCTGGACGAGACGCTGGGTAAGATCCACTTCTGGCTGCTCTTCATCGGATTCCAGGTCACCTTCCTCATTCAGCACTGGCTCGGCGTCGAAGGAATGCCACGTCGCTATGCGGATTATCTGCCCAGCGACGGATTCACCATCGGGAACCAGATCTCCTCGGCCGGTGCGTTCCTGCTCGGCGGCTCCACGCTGGTCTTTTTGTGGAATGTTTGGAAGAGCCGGAACAACCCGAAGGTGAACAGCGACGATCCGTGGGGCTGGGGCCGCTCACTCGAGTGGGCGACAACCTGCCCGCCGCCGCGCCACAACTTCACACAGCTGCCCAAGATCCGCTCGGAGTCGCCGGCGTTTGACCTGCACCATCCAGAGGTTGCGCTCATGGAGTACGGCCTCGATGAGGAGGAGTTCGACGAGACAACCGTCGACGCCGGTGAGGACACCGGGCGGCGGGCGGAACTCATCCACCGGGTTGCTGGTGACACCAGTGACCTGGCCGCGCAGTATGAGTCGACTCATCACGGCCACTCGCCGGACCCCGAGGAGGATCAGAGGTGAAGGTCGAAGCCTGGACCTTCGGATCCCTGACAATCTTCATGCTCATCGTCACGCCGGTCTACTGGCTGATCACGGCGGATGCCAACGGGGTACCTGAGATCACCGGTACTGTCGCGTTGATCATGACGACATTGCTGGTGCTGATGATCTGGGTCTACCTCCTCCTTGTGGCGGGCCGGATGGAGCCGAGGCCCGAGGACAGGAAGACCGGGGACATCGCCGAGGGTGCAGGAGAGCTTGGCTTCTTTCCGCCGCAGAGCAAGTGGCCGCTGTTTCTTTCACTCACTTTCGTGCCCGTTGTGCTGGCTCCCGTCTTCGGATGGTGGCTCATGATCATTGGTTTCGGGGTTGGCTTTGTCACGTTGACCGGCTTGCTTTACGAGTTCTACCGCGGAGACCACGCGCACTGATTTTCTGGTCTGTCTCCTCGCGCATCGGCGCCGGGGAGCTGCTGCCGTCGTCGCTCTTCGCGAACGAAGAACGTGTTCGCTCATCACTCCTCCGATCAGCAGCGCGCCGATACCCGACGCTCGGAGACTTGCCGTCCCCATCTGGTTTCGGGAAGGTTGCGTGCTGCCGTTTCAAGCGTTCTTAGCCTCTGACGTCGGCCCGGTCAGCCATACCGAACGCTTGCTATAGGGCCGCCGACTCTAGTTCCACGCGGCTGCATGCGCCCTGAGCCTGTCGAAGGGCGACGGCAACTGATCTGCTCCGCTCCGCGAGCAGTGCACAATAAGGACCCGATGTGTCGGAACATTAGGCCGTTGCATAACTTTGAGCCGGCAGCGAGTTCGGCTGAGGTGCATGACGCGGCGTTGCAGTATGTGCGCAAGGTAGCGGGGACGTCGAAGCCGTCGAAGGCGAACGAGGCGGCATTCAATCGGGCCGTCAGTGAGATTGCGCACGCTACACAACACCTGCTGGATGATCTCGTCTCAGTGGCGCCACCTAAGAACCGCGAGGTGGAGGCAGCGAAGGCCCGCGCGCGCTCTGCCAATCGTTTCGCGACTGCCTGAGGGCACCGATCAATAGAGTTGCAGCGTGACTGAGGTGCTGCACTACGCGGCGTTCACCGTCGGTGGCCGCGGCGGCAACCCCGCTGGGGTGGTTCTCGACGCCAGAGGCCTTGAAGGCACGGACATGCAAGCCATTGCCGCTGATATCGGATATTCAGAGACGGCTTTTCTGGTGGCGAGGCCAGACGAGCACAACGTCTATGACGTGCGCTACTTTTCGCCGAAACGGGAAGTGCCGTTTTGCGGACATGCGACCATCGCCTCTGCGGTCGCCCTGGCCGAGCAGTCTCCTGCAGCCGAGCTGATCTTTCACACGCCGGCCGGCTTCGTCAGCATCACAACTTTTCAGAACGACAGCGGTGACCTTGTGGCTGAGCTGACGAGCGTGGCACCTCGGGTGTCCGAGCCGGAGCCTGATCTTGTATTCGGGGTATTGCGGGCACTGCGCTGGCCACCTGAAGACCTCGACCCGGCGTATCCTGTCTTGCTGGCCAACGCAGGTTCGGAGCACCTCGTAGTGGTGACCAAGAGTAGGGAGCGGCTGGCCGATCTCGACTACGACTTCGACGCTCTCGCGAAATTGATGCGTGACCATGAACTGATCACTGTGCAACTGGTGTGGCCAGAGTCCAAGGAGCGCTACCACTCTCGCAATCCATTCGCCGGCAGCGGAGTCGTTGAGGATCCCGCTACCGGCGCCTCGGCAGCCGCATTCGGCGGTTACTTACGAGAGCTCGGCGTGATTGGGCAGAATGCCAGCTTCACGATCATCCAGGGCGTGGACATGGGCCGGCCAAGCGAGATCAACGTAAGCGTCATCGGTGGCGAACCCGGTGTACGCGTCAGTGGCACGGCCCACCGAATCGGCGGCTGATCCGGCGACAGGGCAGTCCGACCGCAACGCTTCGGCGCTGTAGGCCTACCAGTTGATGTGGAGCGGACGCCCCTCCTCATAGCCCGAATTGGCCTGCACACCCACCACTGCCAGCTCATGGAACTCCTCGAGGCTGGAGGCGCCGGCGTAGGAGCAGCTACTGCGCAGGCCCGCCACTATGGAGTCGATGAGATCCTCGACGCTCGGACGCTCAGGGTCCAGATACATACGTCCGGTCGAGATTCCCTCCTCGAACAGCGCCGCACGAGCCCGATCGAACCCCGAGGAGTCCTTGGTGCGCATTTTCACTGCCCGCGCCGAGGCCATCCCGTATGACTCCTTGTACATCCGACCTTCAGCGTCGGTCATCAGATTGCCGGTGCTCTCGTACGTCCCGGCGAACCATGAGCCGATCATCACAGTGCTGGCCCCGGCCGCCAACGCGAGCGCGACGTCACGAGGGTGGCGTACCCCGCCGTCAGCCCAGATCGAGCGGCCCGCTGCCTGTGCTGCCTCGGCGCACTCCAAGACAGCGCTGAACTGGGGTCTGCCGACGCCTGTCATCATTCGCGTGGTGCACATGGCGCCCGGGCCCACTCCCACCTTGATCACATCCGCGCCGGCGCCCACCAAGTCGTTGACCCCGTCGGCGGAGACCACATTTCCGGCAACCAGCGGGACTCGACGTCCGAGGGTGTCCGCCTGCCGATCCCGCACCTCGCGTACCGCCTTCAGCGACTCCAGCATCCGCTCCTGGTGACCGTGAGCTGTGTCGACGACCAGGACGTCGATCCCGGCGTCGAGCAACGCCTCGGCCCGAGTAGCGACATCGCCATTGATCCCGAGTGCCGCGCCTATCATCAGTCGACCGTTGGGATCCAGGGCGGGGCGGTAGAGGGTTGAGCGCAACGCGTGCTTTCGCGTCATGACGCCGAGCAGCTTTGCGTTCTCCATGACGAGCGCCACCTCGAGATGCCGGTGGGTCAGCTCGTCGAAGATCTGGGTTGGCGATGATTCCGGGGTGGTGATGAGCAGGTCGCCCGACATCACTTGGTGCACCTGGGCAAACCGATCGACCCCGGCGGCCTCGACATCACTCACCGTGCCCAGCGGTTGACCGTTCTCGATCACCACGGCGAGACCATGCGCTCGTTTTGGAATCAGGGAGAGCGCCTCGCCGACGGTGGTGTGCGGCGCCACCGAGACCGGTGTGTCGTAGATGGGATGTGATCGCTTGACCTTGCCGATAACTTCTGCGACGACATCGGTTGGAATGTCTTGGGGCACGATGGCGAGGCCTCCACGGCGCGACACCGTCTCAGCCATGCGGCGACCGGAAATCGCGGTCATATTGGCCACGACAAGCGGCAGCGTCGTACCGATGCCATCGGTGCTCCGCAGGTCGACGTCAAGTCGCGAGGCGACGGCTGAGCGCCGCGGCACCATGAAGACATCGGAGTAGGTCAAGTCGTAAGGGGGAAGCTGCTTGAGAAATCGCACGTGGACATTCTCACCGCCGAGGCACGGTTTGCCTATTCGCCGCTCGCGAATCGGGCGGTCGGTCCACAGCTGAGTTGCTTGTGGTAGCTCGCGCAGGCAGAGCCGCCACCGGCCATGGCGGTGTGTCCGATAGGGGCAGAGGTTCGCTAACGGCTGGCGCTGGCCGTCGGTTCCGGTGCCGCGGTGCTGGCTTGGGGCTCCGGTGTCAGCGGTGCAGTCCTTTCAGTCGGCTCTGAGCTGGCAGTCGCCCTCGGCTCGGCGGTCGGCGCCTCAGAAGCGGTGGCGCCTCAGAAGTATCGGCAGACGCATCCTTCGCCGGCTTCTCTGACGGCGCCTTCTTCTTGGTGTCCGACTTCTTCTCGGCGGTCCTGGCCTCGCTGACCTGCTGGATCGTGGTGCCCTCACCCCCTGACAGGGCGTGACCGGTAACCAATTCGAAGGTCGTCAGGGCAACCGCCGCAATGCCGAACGCGGCCACGGCTGCCACCGCGATGCGCTTCCAATTCAGCTTCGGCCGGCGGGGCGGAGACGGCTCGCCGCGGCGTTCTGGCTCCACCAGGTGGCTCCGCTGGCCAGTGATATGGCCCTCGTTGTCGGCCACAATGTCGATCACGGTGGGCTCATCCACTTCGTTCGGCTGGCCAGTCCAGAAGACGGTCTTGACCTTCTCGCGCGTACGGCGGATGGAGGCCGTGTACAGCGAGCCGGCGACAGCGGCAATGATGCTGGCCAGTGCCGCTCCGAGCAAGGTGCCCGCCACACTGAGCTGAGCCCCCAGCGCGGCTGCGGTCATCGCCGCCAGTGCGCCGCCGAGGACCTGTGGGACCGAAAGATCGAGCGCCTTGGCCTTGGACTGCTTATCGCCGGCTTGGCTGCCGGTACCAGAGTCGGTCGTACGGTTCGTCAGTTTCTGATTCGTGCTCATGTCCTCATTGCGTCTACTCGGGCGTGGTGACCGCGGGCGGTCTCGTCCAGACGCGTCAACGCCTGCTTGTTCGGTATCGATGTCATGTTTTGCAGAGAGTGAGCAATCCCACAATCCCCGCTTTAGACAGCTGGCGGGAGCGCCATCGGCCTTGGGTCTGCACGGTTTCTTTGGGAGCTACTCGCGCACGCCGACGCGAGCAGCAATGAGTGTCCTCACGCTCTGCACACGATCAAGGTGTGGAGAACGCAAGAAACCAACGTATACGTGTTTTTCGGACAAAGCACGGGCTGGTCCAAAACATGGAGCAGGCGGTGGCACGACACGCCCCGCGAACCCTGACGAGGACCGCGGGGCGAAGTGAGCGTCTGGCTACTTGGCCAGGTGGTGTTCTTCCTCCGGCTCGGACTCGATTGCGTGATGCTCGCCGTCGCCCTCAATAGCCATCGCGTGCATATGGTGATGCGCGGCCTCTTCGATCTCGGCCCGGGTAGGCCGGCGCAGCGTATCGATGAAGTAGAAGCGAGTCGCCTTACGGCGGCGCTGCTCGCCCTTGATCTCCTTGACCGAGAACCCGTCAGTGTCGGCTGCCGGCAACAGAGCGGGAATGTCCTCATGCTGGGTCAGCATGTAAGCCTCTCCCTGGCTGATCGGTCGGTGCCGCTCGGAGTACTTCCCTGAAAGAGCTCGATCGATGACACCAGATTCGGCGCCATGCAGCATCCGGTCACGGTCGGAGCGCTGCAATCCGATGCAAATCCGCTTAGCCACCAGGAAGGCGATCACCGGTCCCACGAACACGAGCCACCCGCAGGACCTGGGTCACTGCATTCAGTGATACGTGGAACTGAGTCGCAACAAGGTCGTTGCCACCGGCGATCATCAGCAACGCGTAGCCCGTGATCGCTGCTACGCCGAAGGCCGTGCGGGTCGGGGCATTGCGGGGACGGTCGAGAACGTGATGCTCGCGCTTGTCGCCAGTGACCCAGGCCTCCACGAAGGGGTAAATAGCCATCAAGCCGAAAAACAGACCCATGAGCCCAAGACCTGGTATTGCGACGTTCCACGACCAAGTCGTCGATCCAATGTGCCATTCCCAGTTCGGCATGAGACGAATGCCGCCCTCGACGAAGCCCATGTACCAGTCCGGCTGAGAGCCGGCGGTCACTTCCGCGGGGTTGTAAGGCCCGAACACCCAGACTGGGTTGATCTGCATCGTCGCGCCCATCAGCGTCAGAACACCGAAGACGATCAGGAAGAAGCCACCCGCCTTGGCGGCGTACACGGGGAAGACCGGATAGCCGACGACGTTGCCTTGGACCCGGCCCGGGCCGGGGTACTGGGTGTGCTTGTGGTAGACCACCAGTGCGAGATGAGCCGCGATGAGCCCTAGGAGCAGGGCGGGGACCAGCAGAATATGCACCATGTACAGCCGAGGGACGATGAGCTCGCCGGGGAATTCACCAGCGAAGGTGAAGAACTCCGCCCAGGTTCCGATTACCGGGATCGCCCGGATCAGACCGTCAACGAACCGTAAGCCAGTGCCCGACAGCAGATCATCCGGCAACGAGTAGCCGGCGAAGCCTTCGATAATGCCAAGTGTCAACATGGCCACGCCGATCAGCCAGTTGATCTCACGCGGCTTGCGGAACGCGCCGGTGAAGAAAATGCGCAGGCTGTGGGTAAGCATCGCGGCGACGAAGATCGCGGCCGCCCAGTGGTGCATCTGCCGCAGCAGCAGACCGCCGCGAATGTCAAACGACAGGTTCAGAGTAGACGCGTACGCCTCTGACATCTGGATCCCGCGCAGCAACTCGTAGGTGCCCTCGTACTCGATCTCGGCCATCGACGGCTTGAACCAGATGGTCAGGAAGATGCCGCTCAGGATCAAGACAATGAATGAGTAGAGCGCAATCTCGCCGAGCAGGAACGACCAGTGATCAGGGAAGACCTTGCGTAGGAACGGACGGCCCAGTCCGGCAACGCCGATCCGATCATCGAGCCATTTGGTGGGCCCGGAGGCGAGCTTGAAGACAGGGCCGAGCTCTTTCTTCGGCGTCTGCGCCTGAACCGCAGTCTCGTCAGGCACGGTGGCGGCTGGCTGAGCCATCAGTTATCGCCTACCTCAAAATCATTACGCGAATCCCGTTCAAAATAGCTCGGTCCGGGCGGGACAAGGAAATCACGCTGAGCGATGATGTAGCCCTCAGCGTCCACGGCGATCGGCAGCTGCGGAAGTGCACGCTTTGCCGGGCCGAAGACCACTACTCCCGACTGGCCCAAGTCGAAAGTCGACTGATGACACGGGCACAGCAGGTGGTGGGTCTGTTGCTCCCACAGGCTGATCGGGCAGCCAACGTGGGTGCAGATCTTCGAGTAGCAGAGAATGCCGCCGATCTGCCAGCTCTCGCGCGATGGGGGGATGGTGATGGTGTTCGGGTCCATCCGAACCACGACGACCGCGGCCTTCGCCTTCTCAGTCTGGTACTCAGAACCGTGGAGCTCTTGGAGGTTTGCAGGCTCGGCGTTGATCAGCTGTCCGATCTCGATGTCCTCCGGCTTGAACGGTTCGAAAGTAACGTCCTGAACGACGCGAACCCCCGGCGCCCAGATAGTCCTCTCGATGGTCTCGGCGCGCTTCTTCTTGGTGGGCCATGGGCCGAGATCGGCAAGCCCGGCGATCATGGGCAGCAGGATCGTGGCGAGCGCTGCCAGCAGGGTGCGACCGATGATCTTCCGCCGAGTGAGCTTGGACTCATCGACCACCTTGTCCAGCTCGGTCAGCACGTAGTCCTTGTCGTCATCGCTGGATGCTGCGCTGTGCCGGTAATCGATCATCTCCTCGTCGTCCATCAGCTTCCGGGCCCACTGCACAGCGCCCATGCCGAGGAAAAGCAAGGCGAAACCGAAGGTCAGACCGAGGAGGAGGTTTCTGCTGTTGGCTCGCAACGGGCCGAAGTCGACCCACAAATCTCCAGGTACGGCGAAATAGACGACAACGAACCCGATGCTCAAGAGCGGTACCAAGCCAAAGAATGTGGCTACCTGACGGGTTGCCCGATCGGCAGCCTTCTCGTCGACATCGGGGAGCCGTGGCAGGTGCTCCTCCAGGCCCGGGTCGGGAGCCGGGTATCGCTCGTCGTCGACCAGTGCGACCTCAGCGCCTGGCTGGCCGTGGGAGGTGTCGTCACTCATTTGGCTTTCGCCCCCTTGGCTGCGATCCAGATGGCAAAGCAAACCAGGCCGCCCAGACCAATGATCCAGGCCCACAGCCCCTCACTTACAGGTCCTAGGCCGCCGAGCGCCAGCCCGCCGTCGGCCGGCCGCTCGTGCAGGGCGTTGAGGTAGCCGATGATGGCCCGCTTGTCTTCTGGCGTCATCACCTCATCGGAGAACACCGGCATCTGCTGTGGGCCGGTCAGCATCGCCTCATAAACCCGCCTGTTGTCGAGACCAATCAGCGGTGGCGCGTACTTGCCGTTGGGCAGTGCGCCACCGGCGCCCTCGAAGTTGTGGCAGGCGGAGCAGTTGGTACGGAACAGCTCACCGCCGCGGGCGAGATCTTCATCGCTGAGTCCTGACGGGTCGTATTCGGCCGGCTCCGGGATCGCCGGGCCGGGGCCAAGCGATGCAACGAAGGCCGCGAGCGCTGCGACCTCCTCCTCGGTGTAGACGTTGGGTTTCACAGGGGCCTGTTGACCCGGCTTTGCCATCGGCATCCGTCCTGTACCGACCTGGAAGTCCACCGCCGCAGCGCCGACACCCGCAAGCGGCGGACCCTGAACGGGAGCGTCGATCTGGCCCTCGCCGTTCAGCCCATGGCAGGAAGCACAGCCTACGGCGAACAGCGCCTTACCCTGTGCGATTAGCTGGCTGTTCCCCGTCTCAGCCGACACCTGCGTGGGCGGAGCGATCACGCTATAGAGCGCTCCCATTACGAAGAGCCCGAACACCAGCAGCAATGCCTTGGCTGCCGGGTGTCGGCGCCGGGAAGACAGGAGTCGCACTCGGGTCCCTCTCGTGTCCTGATGCAGGTGTCGGCCAAACATATATTCAGTTGTCCGGGCCCAAGCAGCCGAAGGGAGGGCCCGGGGTTCCTCTGCCTATCGCAGGATGTAGATGACGCCGAACAGCGCAATCCACACCACGTCGACGAAGTGCCAGTAGTAAGACACTACAACCGCGGTGACGGCCTGCTCGTGAGTGAAGGTCCGGGCTAGGAACGTCCGTCCCATGACCAGCAGGAATGCGATCAGACCGCCGGTCACGTGCAGTCCGTGGAAGCCAGTGGCCAGGTAGAAGACCGACCCGAACACATTGGACGAGATGGTGAGGCCCTCGCTGATCAAATGGGAGTACTCGTAGGTCTGGCCGGCGATGAAAAACGCTCCCATGAGATAGGTCAGCGTGTACCACTCCCGCAGCCCCCAACGCCGCAGATTGAACAGCCCTCCCGTCCGGCTGACCTGGGCTCGCTCGGCAGCGAACACGCCCATCTGGCAGGTAAAGGAACTCGCAACCAGCACACTGGTGTTGAGGATCGCGAACGGGATGTCGATCAGGTTGCCCTGGGATTGCCAGAGCGACTCGGTGCCGGTTGCCGCCGCTTGGGAGTTGGTCACGTTTCGGATCGTGAAATAGGCCGCAAACAAACCTGCGAAGAACATCAGCTCAGAAGCCAGCCAGATGATCGTGCCTACGGCGACCGGCTCGGGCCGATTCTCACGACCACGCAGGCGCGATTGCGGTATGGGGTGCAGCGCTCCCTCCGGCATGGTCATGGATCCGGAGACGGCGTGTGTGTGCATGGCCACGAGGTCATTATTGCCGTAACCCGTGCTGAGGTCACCCCACGGCACAACTTTGTTATCCCGAGTCGGCGGCGCATCCGGACCGACCATGGATGCTCTTCGACAAGGCAAGATGCCTAATGGGCGGTGCCTGTATGACACCCACTGTGGCATCTGTGAGGCGACACTAGGCTGGCCCTGTGTTCACCAGGCTCGCCATGGTGCTCGTACCACTGCACGCCACACCCAGCGATCAACCGCCGCCGCTGACACCGACCCGGCTGCTGACCGAATGGACTTGGGAGTGGTCGATGGGGCTCGGCATAGCCATCGGGGCAGGGCTCTACATTGCAGGCCTGGTTGTGCTCCACCGCCGCGGCGATCGCTGGCCTGTGCCGCGCAGCCTGTCGTTCCTGCTCGGCGGGCTCGGGTCGATCGCGGTGGCCACTATGTCGGCGTTGGGCACCTACGACACGGTGCTCCTCAGCGTCCACATGGTCCAGCACATGATCTTGATGATGGTGGCTCCTATGTTCCTCGCGCTAGGGGCGCCCGTCACCCTTGCCTTGCGGACACTCCGCCATCGACCGCGCGCGATGCTGCTCGCGGTGCTGCACTCACGAGTGGCTCGAGTGCTGACGTTCGCGCCGCTCGCACTCGCGCTTTTCATCGCAACCCCGTTCGCGCTCTACTACTCCTCGTTCTACGAGATCTCGCTCCGTTCAGGCCTCTGGCATGCCTTCCTGCATTTGCACTTCATCATCATCGGCTGTCTGCTGATGTGGCCGCTGATGGGCATCGACCCGGTCCCCGGCCGGATCAGCTATCCGCTGCGACTGCTGATGCTGTTCGTGATGATGCCCTTCCATGCATTCCTTGGCATCTCGATCATGAGCGCGACAACGCTGATCGCGGAGAGTTGGTATCTCGCGTTCAACCGCACGTGGCCGCCGAGCCCGCTGGATGATCAATACCTCGCCGGCGGCATCATGTGGGGCTCCGGAGACGCCATCGCTTTGCTGATGCTGATCGCACTCTTCGTGCAGTGGTATGCGCAAAGTGAGCGAGAGGCTCGGCGCGAGGATCGTCGACTTGACCGGCTGGAATTGCGACTGCAGCAAGCAACGACCGCGCCTATCGGTTCGCGCGATGACGCGGAACCGGCACGCTACGATCAGGCCCGGGCTGGCCAGGCGGCCGAGGCTGAGATGCGACCCACTCGTACTGGAGGACAACCTGGAGATGATCAATGAACCGCGATGAGAGCGATCGAGATGGCGAGGTCCTGACGATCTTGTTGTACGCCTCGGACCGCACGACGCGCCAGACCGCTCGGCTGGCGGTGGGACGCAAGGTGGCAGCGGACCTGCCGCCGGTACGCGTACTCGAGGTGGCAACCCAGGCCGCGGTGCTGAGCGCGATGGACGCTGGTGGCATCGACCTGGCGATCCTTGATGGCGAGGCGGTTCCCGGTGGGATGGGGCTTTGCCGCCAACTCAAGGACGAGATTTTGCGCTGTCCGCCGATCATGGTGTTGATCGGGCGTGCTGACGATGCCTGGCTGGCGACGTGGTCGCGGGCCGACGGAGCGGTATCCCATCCCATCGATCCGGTCCGGCTACCTGCAGCCGTGGCGGCCCTGCTGCGCCCCCGGATGCCCACTGAATCCGCGGTTGCGCGGACCACACCGGCGAGCTGATCCATGGCGATCACGACGAGCTGGCCGGACCTGCTGAGCGGCCTGATCCGGGGCGAGGATCAGCCAGCCGAGGCGACCGCCTGGGCGATGGGTCAGATTCTGAACGGTGATGCGACGCCAGCACAGTTGGCTGCGTTCGTCATAGCTCTGCGATGCAAGGGCGAGACGGTCGATGAGCTGACCGGCCTTGCCGACGTGATGATCGAGTTCGCTACTCCTATCGAGATTGGCGGCCCCGCGGTCGACGTTGTGGGCAGCGGTGGCGACCGGTCGAATACCGTCAACATCTCGACGATGGCTGCGATCGTGGCTGCCGCCACGGGTGCGAGGGTCGTCAAGCATGGCAACCGAGCGGCGTCGTCCGCTTGCGGCGCCGCTGATGTGCTCGAGGCGCTCGGCGTGGTGCTGGATCTTGCGCCCGAGGCTCAGCACCAGGTTGTGGACCAGGTCGGCATCGGATTTCTCTTCGCCGCGCACTACCACCCAGCGCTGCGGCACGCGGCCACTACGCGGCGCGAGCTCGGTATCCCTACCACGTTCAACTTCTTAGGGCCCTTGGCCAATCCGGCACAACCCATCTCACAAGCTGTGGGCGTAGCCGATCCTCGAATGGCTGAGCTGATGGCCGGCGTCTTCGCATCTCGCGGCAACTACGGTCTTGTGCTCCATGGCGGTGACGGGCTCGACGAGCTGACAACCACGACTTCCTCCACGGTGTGGGTGTACGCCGACGGCGAGGTCGAACGGACGGAGTTGGACCCGCTAACGCTGGGCGTGCCCAGGGCGAGCCTCCCGGATTTGGTTGGCGGAGACGCACGGGCCAACGCGAGAGTGGTGCGGGAGATGGTGGCCGGCAAGCCTGGTCCAATCCGTGAAGTGGTTGTGCTCAATGCTGCTGCTGCCTTGGTGGCGTACGGAAAGCCCGCGACGGGTCGGCTTGAGGCAGACTTCGCCGCCGAGCTGGAGCGGGCGCGGCACGCAATCGACTCAGGTGCGGCGCAAACCAAGCTGCAGGAGTGGATCGAGGCCACACATTCTGTTCGCTGAGGAGACCCAGCGACAGTGAGACAGTCGGTTCGCTGACGCGACTCAGCGAACAGTAAGCGTCCTGAGTGCGTCACCTGCCTG
The DNA here is from genome assembly GCA_963836855.1 of uncultured Actinomycetota bacterium. Lineage (GTDB taxonomy): Bacteria > Actinomycetota > Actinomycetes > Propionibacteriales > Propionibacteriaceae > Microlunatus. Next base: position 165,999 of record CAWILN010000008.1, read on the forward strand.
GCGGGCAACATCGGAGTCGGCGTCATTCGGCACAGAGCTGGCCGCCATGATCAACGACCCGTCATCAAGTCTGACCAGCAGGGCTGTGATTGTGTCGTAGCTGCTGGGAAGCTGGTCCACTGAGTAGTGCACTTGAGCGGAGAAGAGCATCGCGGGCTGCCCATCTACCGTGCGCTGCTTGGAGGTCATGCCCTTCAACTCCGTCGGGTGACGGTCGAAGATCGCCTGGCTCAAGCGGTGCAGAGTACGCGTGCCCTCGACCTGCAGATCGCCTGCGTTGCCGGGTGCGGCTATCCGGCCGAGCAGCACGCCGGAAGACCAGTCATGTTTGCCGTCGTAGCGAACGTGGACCGGAGCGCTCGCCCAGAAGAGGAGATCGAGAACTCCCCGGACGGCCATCGGGTCGGGGGATAGCAGGTATGGGTCGCCAGGCATCGTCAACGAAGCCGGTCCTATTGTTGCCGTCCTCGTGCGCTCGTCGAGGTAGCCAACCGGATCAGTGCCACCGCCGCTCGGCAAACCAGCCGGAGCACCAACGGCACGCTGTGCGGTGGTGTTCGACGAGTCACGCCAGATCACCAGACCCAAGCTGATCGACGCGCTGGCGAAAAGGGCGAACCCGAGGGTGATCACAGCGGCAACACGCAGCGGTGAGGCTCGGCGCAGAGGCGCGCCGCCTTCGGGCTCGGTCTCGACAGGGAGCGGCGGCGGTGCCTGGGCCGAGTCGCTGGTCACTTCGTCCCAGCTGCTGCCATCCCACCAGCGGTAAAGTCCAGCTGCACCAGCCGGATCCGGGTACCACCCAGGTCTCGGCGCGACGGTCACGCCTTCGAGCCTATGCGGGGTTGCGGAGCGAAGCCCGCGAAACGGCATTACCGCTGCCCTTGTTCTGCGCGACATACTGCACCCGTGATCTCCCGCGAACTCGCGACCCGGCTCGCACCATACGTCTCCTGGAGACCGGCGAACGGCGACATGTTCTTCATCCCCCGGCCGGAGATCGCCGACTCAGTCTTCATCATCAGCGACATGGTCGTCGAACTGGTCGAATCGGGTGGGGAATCGCGTTTCCATTTCAATGGCACGGTTGAATGGGCGCTCGATTCGGTGGAGTCCAACGGCGTGGTGTGGCTGCCTCGGGAGAACCAGTTACGCGATCTGCTCGGGGACTACTTCTTGTCTCTGGATTCCTCGGCGGGCGGGTTCGTGGTGACCGTCAGCGGCCCTGGCAAGGCGTATCACACTGCAGCGGAGTCGGATGCCGCGGACGCGTACGCACGCGCTGCGCTCTACGTTCTCGGCGTCGACACATTGCCTCCGCTCCGCTCCGGCGCGGATCGCGCTTAGGGACCCCGCCTATTTCATCCTTGCTCGCATACGGAACCGCGTGTCGGCTCCCTCGCTCGTCCAGGACAGCGGCGCGCGATCCGGTGTTCAATTGCTCGCTCCGCTCGCTGCGGATCGCGCTCCTAGGCCGCTTACTTCGTCGTCGCTGACAAAACGCGCGTCCGCTCGCTCCTTCTCAGCACGGCGGCGCGCGATCCGGTGTTCAATTGCTCGCTCCGCTCGCGCGGATCGCGCTCCAGGCCGCCTACTTCGTCGTCGCTGACAAAACGCGCGTCCGCTCGCTCCTTCTCAGCACGGCGGCGCGCGATCCGGGAGTGCAGCACCGTCAGCTGAGTGTGGTGATCAGGCACGCAGCGTAGGCGCCAACCAACATCGACGGTGCGTATGGGAATCCTTCCCGCCGGCGCTGTACGAGTCGCAGAACACCAACCAGCCCGCCAGCCACGGTCCCGAGTAACAGGGTCCACCACAGCAACGTCCATGAGCCGGCGGCCGCGGCCGCCCCAAGTAACGGCGCAAACCGCACGTCACCGAAGCCGAAGCCGCCGCGAGAGAGCAGCCATACCAGCAGGTAGAGTCCGCCCGCGATCGCCGCTCCGGCAGCGGATCGAGCCGCGAGCCAAACACCTCCGCCTAACGAAGCCGCCAACACTGAGGCCACCGCCATTGCCAGCCACGCAATCCGGGTCAGCAGCAGAGGGAGCCAGCTGGTCCGAGCGTCTATGGCGGCCAGCAGCACGCCCAAGATGGCGAGCACTGACCACAGCGGCTGGACGTACCGCGGCACGGTGAGCCAGCTAACCGCGGCAGCAATCCCAGCAAGCGAACCGCACACGAGCACGAAACGGGTGGTGCCGAGGTCGCGGTAGATCGGCTTGCCACTCCCGGGGATTGGTTCTGGAAGTCGCCGCAACACTGGGCGCACGAGGAAGGCAGTGATCAGGCCGATCGTCACAGCGATGGCGATTGCAGCCAGGCCTTTCTCGATCACTCGGCGATCCTAATGTCGCGCCTCATGCCGCATCCTCAACGACGAGCCAGCCCTGTCGGTTGCGATAGCGCCAACTGTCCTCGGCGCGGGCGGCTGCTGTCAGCCGCACGGTCAGCAGCAGGGAACAGGTATCGGCACCGGAGGCTAGTTCGACCAGCTCAGGCACTGCGATGCATATTCGCTCCGCAATCGCGAGATTCTCCAAGCCGGCCCGGTGGAGGCGATGCAGCTGGAGCCTGGCCGGAGCAGCGGGCACCATGATCCGCCGCAGCGCCAGCACGTGCTGATTGGAAATCTGGATCAGCCGGCGGGCAGTATCCGGGCTGATCCGCCGCACCGGGCGGCCGTCTCGTCCATGGAGCAGACGGTCGGCTAAGCGCGCCGAGATGCCGGCGACCGCAGCCACATCGCCAACGGTGAGCGAGCCACACGCCATCAGGTAGCGCAGTTGGGCTCGAAAGGGCGCCGCATCTACCCATTGACCGCTAACTGCATTTCTTTCAGGGCGCCCTGGCATACCTGCGTTCCCTTCGTCGAGGCCTCCTATCTGGAGAAGGCCTCGCGAAGGGGCCGGATGTTAACGCTCGGCCGAAAGTTGCTCGATTTTGCCGTGGAAGTGGCCACCCACCGTCAAAAGTCGCGCTGGCGATGGGTTCAGTTCGTCACCACCAATGAGCTACCGCTGGGCGCGGACGAAGCCGGCCTCCTGGGCCGCCTCCTCACTGTTGAACCAAACCTCCGCAACGGTGCGGCCGTATCCTGCCGACTCTGGCACGTGGTACTTCATCGACCGCTCATTGCCCTTGATGGTGAAGCCCTCAGGGGGTTCGTGTCCGACATAGACCCCCTCAACTTGGTACTTGGAGGTTGCAGCGGCCGGGGGAGCTACTTCGTCGAGCAGCGTGGCACCCTCGTCACCAACCTGAGCCGATTCCGCCGACGCTTCGTCGCCGGTGCTTTCCGCCGGGGTTTCGTCGACCGTAGTGGTTTCAGCGGGAGATTCCTCGACAGCGGCGGTTTCGACCTCGGTCTCGCCCAGGGTGCTGCTTTCGACCGGAGACTCGTCGATCTCTCCACCCTCAGCGGGCTGATCCGGAAATGCCGCTCCGTCCGCCTCGAGATTGAACAGATGCGCCGACTGCCCGCTCTGTGGATCCTCGCCCGCCTCGGCTGTCATCCCATCCACAACTGGCGCCGCTGCCGCTGCGCCAACGTCTGCTGACCCGGCCGTCTCGGCTGGCCGCGAAGGTGCATACGGTGTGGTTGGCCGAGCGGCCTGCCAGTCCGCGTCCCTACGGCCGAGGAACTTGCGAACGACGACAACTGCGACCCCCGCGATCGCGGCGGCGATCGCGAACCGCTTGAGCCACCGGCCCTTCTTCTTCTCGTTCTCCTCCGGCAACACCAACTCACCTTTAGCCGCAGCCACCGCAGCCTTGCCGCGCTTCTTCGCCTCGACCACGACTGGCGCACCCGCGGCGACGCTCAAAGCCTCGCTGAGCTTGGGCAGGATCTCACCAGACACCCTGTCTCGCGCGGCTTCAATAGCCGGACTGGCCTTCTCGAGTGCCTCGTCAAGGACCGGTCCGAACCTCTCGACCGCGTCGTGCGCCACACGAGCGCCGCGTTGCTTGGCTGAGGCTGCCATCGGCGTAAGCCGCTCCGCAGCCTGTTGGGCATATGGGGAAACGCGGCTCGCCGCCTGCTGTGCATATGGCGATACCCGGTCGACCGCTCCCGTGGCCAACGGAGCGATGCGGTCTGCGGCCGAACTTGCCAGCGGTGCAATCCGATCTGCTGCACCGTGAGTGATCGGGCCCACCCGCTCTGCGGCCGACTCGGCCAGCGGTCCGAGCCGATCTGCAGCGGTGTGGGCGAGCGGTGAAACCTTGTCAGCGGCCGCGCCGATCCGATCCGCGGCGACTTCAGCAAGCGGCCCGACTCGGGTGGCGGCAGACTGCGCGAGCGGCCCTACTCGGTCGGCTGCGGTGTGGACCAGCGGTCCCACACGATCAGCGGCCGAATGGACGAAGTCCTCGGCGGCTGGCGCATCCTGCATTCGGGCGGCTTCCGCGCGGCGGGAACTCTTAGACACGTTTCCTCCGTTGTGAAAAACCTCATGCTCCCGGGTGGAGCATTTCCCACCGTATCGCCCTCTTGCGCGGTCTGACAGGATGGGCTGCCGAACGAACAACTGACGATCTTTCGAGATGATGATCACGTAGAAAGGTGCCTCGAAGTGCCACAGCAGACAGCTACCCTGCACACCAACCATGGCGATATCAACCTGCTGCTCTTTGGTGATCAGGCTCCCAAAACAGTGGACAACTTTGTGGGACTCGCCTCAGGTGCCAAGGAGTACGCAGACCCAAAGACAGGCGCGAGGAAGACCGGCAAGTTTTACGACGGACTCACTTTTCATCGGGTGATCGACGGTTTCATGATTCAAGGCGGCTGCCCTCTGGGGACGGGGACCGGTGGTCCGGGCTACAAGTTTGGCGATGAGTTCCATCCCGACTTGGCGTTCAACAAGCCATACCTGTTGGCCATGGCCAACGCCGGACCAGGCACCAACGGTTCGCAGTTCTTCATCACTGTCGGTCCGCAGCCGCACCTCAACCGCCGGCACACGATCTTCGGCGAGGTGGCCGACCAAGCCAGCCGTGACGTGGTCGACGACATCGCCCAGGTACGCACTGGGCGAGGTGACCGCCCCGCCGACCCAGTGATCATCGAGTCGGTGACGTTCGATTTGGTGGAAAACTCCGCGTGACCCAAACCCCGGGCGCTGGCCCGGACTTCTCTCCACCGGGTTTTGCTCCGTGCTATCGCCATCCGGAGCGAATGACGGGCATCTCCTGCCAGCGATGCCAGCGTCCGATCTGCGGGGAATGCATGACCCCAGCATCGGTTGGTTTTCAGTGTCCCAGTTGTGTCACATCCGGCCGGGCAACGGTACGAGCCCCGCGCACGGCCTTCGGTGCGATCTTGAAGCCTGGTGGCGGCAACGCGACAAAAGTCGTGATGGCGGTACTCGCCGTCGAGTGGGTGCTCAATCTGGTAAGTGGCGGGCTGCTGGATCGCCTGCTGCTCATGAGCAATGAGGCGATCTATCTTGGTCAGTTCTGGCGGCTTTTTACGGCGTCGTTGACTTCGGGTTCGATCCTCGGCCTATTGTTGAACCTGCTCGTGCTCTGGATTGCCGGCCGGGCCATTGAATCCGAACTGGGCACGTGGCGTCTTTTTGTGCTCTACCTCGCAGCCGGCCTCGGCGCGGCAACCATGCTCTTCGTCTTCGGCCCGTACGCGAGTGCCGGCTACGGCGCGGCGGCTGCCGCAATCGGTTTGCTCGCGGCCAACGCAATCTTCAAGCAGAAGTTGCGGGAGGACGTGCGTGCCGACATCGGGCTGTTCATCTTGCTGATCCTCTACAGCATCCTGGTCGGCTTCCGCAGCTTCGGTTGGCTGATGTTGATCGGCGGCATTGTGGTCGGCGCGCTGGTCGGCGTCGTGTTGGCATACGCGCCCCGTCGTAACCGCAGCACGGCGCAGGTGGTCGGGTTGCTCGGTGTGATCATGATCTGCTTGATTGCCGTCGCCCTGAAGCTGACGATCATTTGAGGTGCCCTGCGCGACACTAGCTGTGAGCGTCGGGAAATCGCGCGCCGCCATGCTGAGGAGGAGCGAGCAGAGGCGTTGTTTCCTCTGCGAGGGACGACGAAGTAGGCGGATTCCACGCGCGATTGCGCGAGCAGCTCAAGAAAAATAGGCCTGCGCGACTATGGGCAGATCGAGTGGCAGTTGCCACCCTCGCGATCATCAACACTGTGGTCCAAACGCCAGCGATTCGCTCGCCGGTGCTGTCCTTCTGCGCGCGCTATCCACCAAGCGAGAACGCCGCCTCAAGATCATGTGCTGAGTACGCACGGAAGGCGATATGGGTCTCGGTGCTGACGACGCCCGGCACCTTGTTGAGCCGGTCCGCGACGACGTCCGCCACTTGATCATGGCTGGACACCCGGATCATGACGATCAGGTCGATCGTGCCTGTCACCGAATAGACCTCGCTGACTCCGCTGAGCTCAGCGATTTCTTCAGCAACCTCCGGAATACGTGATACCTCAGCCTTGACGAAGACGATCGCAGTGACCATGGCGGTCATCCTAGTGTCGTGGAGCCTAAGTTCCTTTGCGGTTGGCGTCGTCCAGGTGGGTGCATCGCAAGGCCGACGAGGGAGGGATACCGGGTCGTGTGTCGACCGAGGAGGACGCCGCGAGGCGCGTGCCTGGACGACGCCAACCGCAAAGGAACTTAGGCTCCACGACACTAGGTCTTGAGCTGCTCGCGCAGAGTCCAATGCTCGCTCCGCTCGCGAGGATCGCGCCCTTAAGCCGCTGCCTTCCTCTCTCGCTCGCGGACGAAAAGAGTGTCCGCTCGCTCGTCCAGGACAGCGGCGCGCCAGCCTGGCTCCGTGCGGCGGCGCGCAAAGTCTTTATTGCAGCACCCCGTCGTCGGCAGCGACCTCACCAAGCGCGTAGTGGACCAGTGCTTCATGATCGAGTACGGCGTGTAGCGGCCACATCCAGTCGCCGGTGATCTCGATCAGCCGGGTACCGGGCTGTTCGAGCCAGTCGGCAATCCGCTCGGTCTCCTCGATGCCAGCTGCTGGCAGCGGGTCGGGCGGCTTCGGCACGGTCTCGGCGGTTGCCCGTACCGCGCGCGCGACCGCCTGCGGCACTTCCCGAGGTGTTGCGAGCCCAGCGCCGGCCAGCCGACCGTAGCGAACCACATGTATCTCCCAGTCCAGGCCAACCCTTCGCGCGGCCACGATCTCGGCGCAGGCCGCGAGGCTGCGGATGCGATGGAACCGTGCTGCAGTGCGGGTCAGAGTTTCCAGTCGCCGGCGGATGGTGGCCGCTTCCTCGAACCGTTGCTGGCTGATCAGCCGGGCCAACCTCGCCTGCACGCCCTGCACTGCCGGCCGAGCGTCGACTGACAAGGCTGCGCGTACTGCTTCGACGATCTCGCTGTATCCATCCCGGGAGATAGTTCCGTCACATGGCGCCGCGCATCGGCCCATGCCAGCCAGGGCGCAGGCGGAGATCGCTGTGGTCGTGCTCAATCGTGGATTGCACTGGCGGATCGGGAAGCCGTCGTAGATGGCGAGCGCCACATCCTCGGCGGACTGGCGGCGCGGAAACGGGCCGAAGTAGGTGGCGCCGTCATCACGGACCGCTCGGATCACCGACAATCGCGGAAAGGGCTCATCAGTGATCTTGATCCATTGAGTGCGTTCCGGGAACTTCGATCGACGGTTGTAACGCGGGGCATGAGTGCCGATCAGCCGCAGCTCGGTTACATCGGCCTGCAACTGGGTGATGCAGGGTAGCGCCTCCACTCCCGTCGCCAACCGGACCATCTCGTCGATCCGCGGCCGCTTCTCGGCAGCCGTGAAATAGTTGCGCACCCGAGCCCTGATGTTCGTGGACTTTCCGACGTAGAGAATGTGGCGCTGGCTCTCGTACTCGGCGACGAACAGATACACCCCTGGCGCGTCCGGCAGGCCGGCGGCCCACGTACGTTTGGCGCGCCGCTGCGGTGAGACACGGCGGGCGAACTCGCCCAGATCCTCGATGGTGTGCACGCCGAGATTGCCAACCCGCTCGATCAATCCGTGCAGCACCTCGACGGTTGCCTGGGCGTCGGTCAGCGCACGATGGTTCGGGGTCACGGCCGTGTGAAAGTGCCGAGCCAACGTCGCCAGCCGGCAGTTGGGCACCTCGTCGCGCAGCAGGATCTGCCGGGCAAGAGCCGCTGTGTCGATCACCGGCCAGCGAGGGTACGGGTACTCACACGCCTCGCAAGCGCGGCGTAGGAAGCCAACGTCGAAAGGAGCGTTGTGCGCGACAATCACACTGCCCTGGGCGAAGGCCAGGAACGACGGCAGCACCTGGCGCAGCGCAGGTGCGTCGGCCACCATCTGGTTGGTGATGCCGGTGAGCACCGCAATCAGCGGCGGAATGTGGGCCTTCGGATTGACGAGAGTCTGAAACTCGCCCAGCACCTCACCACCGCGCACCTTGACGGCGCCGACCTCAGTGATCATGTCGGTCTCTGCGCCGCCGGTGGTTTCTAGATCGACGACACAGAAGGTCACTTGGGACAGATGCGTCCCAAGATCATCAAAGGACGCCTGCACCGCCATGATCGCGACACTAGAGATCGACTCCGACAGTGTGTGGCGGCGCGCCGTGGCTCAGCAGCTAGGAGCGTCGAAGTTGGCTGTTGCCTTCTTGAACGCGTTGATGTTCTTGGGCGCGGCGCGATACTGCCTCAGCCAAGTACCCTGTGCCTCCGACGGGCTGCCTGCCTGATGCAGCGCGTTGCGCTGCATGAACTTTTGGTGAGCCTTCCAGTCCTTCATGCTGGCAGCTGTCGCTTCCAGCACCGGTTGCTGAGCCTTGCTCCGCTCGTTGCACTGCTTGAGGGAGGTAGCTACTGCGCTGTCCGCCACCTCCACCTTGCCGCACGAGGCCTCGAGATCGTCATAGGTCGACAGGGCGTCGTTATAGCGATCGAGATCACCAGGGCCTCTCAGCCTGGTTTTCTTGAACCGTGCCTTCATCTCCTCGATGGTGGCCTTGCCGGAGAGGTTGTCCTTCTGAGCCTGAATGTGTTCCGCCCAGTCCAACACGCCGGTCTTACCTTCCTTCAGCACTACATCCGCAGCCTGGACTCTCTCCTGACACGCTTCGAGGGCTTGCGCGGCGGCGGCGTTCGCGGTAGCAGACTGTGCCGCGGACGGCGACGGACTTGATTCTGCAGTGCCTGGAGCTTGTGACTCCGCTGTCGTGGTGCTGGACTCCGTCTGCGGACCAGCTGTCGTTGGGTCGGGCCAGAACTTCCATGCGGCGAATGAACCGCCAACCAGGAGTGCTGCAGCCACCGCCAGCAGTAGGATCACGCGTGCTGGCTGGACTTTCGCCCGTCGTGCTTGTACCACATTCCCCCCAAGAGATTCCCCAGGCCCCTAACTTACTTCAAGATCCTAAGTGGTGCGAATTGCAAATTGGCCCCCGAGACAGTCATCGGCGACAGAGGATCTCGCCATGAAGTACGGCGAACCAGGCGTCGGTGAGGTTGCCCCAGCGACGCCAACCTTCCGCCAGATGCGCCAGCTCCATCGGATCGGAGAGTCCTTGCTCAACGGCCTGACGAGCGAAGTCGGAGTGGCTCAGCCGCTCAACCCAGGTGTCGGACCACCACGCTCTATCCGCGGGCGTAGCGAAGCACCAGGCGCTGGCAGTCGCGTCGACCTCGCTGAAACCAGCGGAATGCGCCCATCCAAGCAGCCGGCGTCCCGCGTCGGGTTCGCCCCCGTTTGAGCGAGCAACTCTCTGGTACAGCTGGAGCCAACGGGTTAGCGCAGCACTTGGCGGGTGCCACGTCATGGCCGAATAGTCGGCATCGCGTACGGCTACCAGACCGCCCGGCGTGCACACTCGCCGCATCTCTCGAAGGGCGGTTACCGGACGTGCGAGGTGTTGCAGCAGCTGGTGGGCATGCACGACGTCAAAGGAGGCGTCTGCGAAACCCAGTTGGTAGACGTCTCCGACCAACAGCCGGAGATTCCTCACGCCTTGCTCAGCGGCCAGGGTCTGGGTAGCCGCCACGGCAGCCGGTGCGGAATCAATACCGACGACCCAGCCCTCCGACAGCCGTCGGGCGAGATCGAGGGTGATCGTTCCAGGGCCGATGCCGACGTCCAGCAGCCGGTCGGGAACGTTCAACCGTGGAAGCAGATATGCGGCGGAGTTCTGGGCAGTCCGCCAGCGGTGGGATCGAAGCACTGAGTCGTGGTGTCCATGCGAGTAAACCTCGCGCGACGTTTCCGGCACGAAGAAAGTGTCAGTGCCCGGCGAGATGGTAGGAGCACCGGGTCAGCTGCGGAAGGAATGAGCATGGGCGTACTGCACGTGGATTGCGACACCTGCGTCGCCAGGGGGAGCGCCTGTAGCGACTGTGTCGTCACCGTGCTCCTCGGTACCTCCGGCGGTGTAGTCGATCTCGACCCGGACGAGCAGGCCGCGCTGAAGGCGCTGGCCGGCTCTGGATTGGTGCCGCCGCTCAGGCTGATTCCGGGCGCCCGGAAGGTTCGGGACGTGCAGACACCGCTGGATTGGCGAGACTACGCGTGATGACCTGCTGACCAATATCGGCGATCCTGATTGCCAGTAACCAAATCGTGACCTAATGTGTCACTCACTGTGCGGTGACCACAGATGACGACAATGTCATCCACTGCTCAGTAGGCACGTCCATCACAGCTCTCGAGCTGTCGTCAGGTCTGGGGAGGCCTGAGCCAGCACACGAAGAGAGCTGCGCGCAGGAGTCGGGGAACTCGGGGAAATATCGTGAATTTCACTGCGCGCGTGACGTCACGCGCACTTAAGGCTGGCCGCGCCACATCGATCCTTCGAAGCGCACGTATCACGGCGCTCGGACTCATTTCTGTGGCCTTGACCGCGTTGTTCGTCGTCCCAGCCAGCTTGCCGGCCGCGGCCGATCCGCCGCTGACCGTGGCAGAGGCGAGAGCACTGATCGCACAGTTGGAGACGGATGCGGCTGCCATCGACCAGCAGTACGCCGGTGTCAGGGAGCAAATCAAGCAAGGCCGCGCCCAATTGGAGCTGAAGCAGACTGACGTCCAAGCGCAGACCGACAAGGTCGCACGGATGAAGCTTCAGGTCGGCCAAGTCGCCCTTGCGCAATTCCAGAACCGAAGCCTGGACACCGCCGCACAGCTCTTTGTGACTCCCGACACCGACCGATTTCTCAGCCGGATTTCCACTGTGCAGAAGGTCAGCGAGAATCAGAATTCGGCGCTTCAGGACTATCAGCAGGCCCAAGGGGACCTCGCCGCCCTCGAGCATGCGGCTGAAGCTGATCTTGCAGCTCTCGCCGAGAAGGAGAAGCAGCTCAAGTCCCTCAGCGACGCCTCGGACAAGAAACTCGACCAGGCCAAGAAGGTCCTGGGCAAGCTCACCACTGATAAGCAGAGGCAGCTCGCCGATGCCGAGAAGAGGGCGACTACACGCGCCAACGCTGCGGCGTCGCGAGACGCCGCGCGCGGCCCAATCAGCGGTAGCGGCAAGGGGGCAAAGGCGCTCGCGTATGCGAGAGCTCAGCTCGGAGAACCGTACGTGCGCAATGGTGCCGGGCCGAGCGGCTGGGACTGCTCAGGGCTGACGATGAGGGCCTGGGGATCGGTCGGAGTTAGCTTGCCGCACTCGGCTGGACAGCAGTACAACCGTGGTCGGTCGGTGGCGAGATCCGATCTCCAATTGGGCGACCTGGTGTTCTTCTACAGCCCCATCAGCCATGTGGGGCTTTATGCCGGCAACGGGCGGGTCATCCATGCTCCTCGGCCGGGCAAGTCTGTGGAGTACATCAAGATCTCCTACATGACCTGGGCCGGTGCTAAACGGCCTGGCTGAGTTTCGAGCCGCCCGGCACCCGCAGCCCAGTTCCCCGGCATACGCTGCCCCTTGTGTTAGCGCCACGCCGTCACCACCGCGCTCTGCAACGTCTGGTGCTGGCCCTTGTGACACTGCCGCTGCTCGGCTGCTCTGCCTCGGCTGTCGAGCCCACCCCTCCGTCGCCCACGACAGGATCGGTGGCGTCTGCGACTTCGCGGCTCAACAGAGTCAGAGCGACCGTTGATGCCCTGATCAAAGCGACTCGCGCCGGCGATCGCGCGGGGTTCGATCGACTGATCAGTGATCAAGACCCCAGCTTTCCCGACCGTGCGCGACTGCTCTATGAGAACCTCAGCACGCTGCCGTTGACCCGGCTTCAGATGCGTGTGGAACCAACCGAGTTCGGGCTTTCCGAACCTCGTCGGCAGCTTCTCGGTCCGAATGCGTGGCTGCAGCGTGCGGTGGTCACCTGGCGACTGTCCGGCGATAGTGCCGAGGTCGAGCATCTGGTCTCGCTGACCTTCCTAGAGGTCGGCGGCGAGATCAAAGTTGCCGGCGCTATCGACGAACCGCCGGGCACCGTCGGTGCGCAGAAGCCAAGCTGGTGGCTGGGTCCCCTCGCCGGCCGCGAGTGGGACGGAGTGACGGTACTAGCCGGCTCAGGCCAGTCGGTTGACGGCTGGGCCAGGCACGGCGAAGCCGCACTCGCCAACGTGCGACAGAGACTGCCGGACGGTCTAGGAGCATCCTGGAACGGCCGCGTCGTCATTGAAGTACCCGCAACTCAGCGCGATTTTGAATCGGTGCTGGGCAAGACCACCGACGGCTACGCCTCCATCGCCGCCGTGACACATCAGGCTGGGATAACGGGTGGCGGGATCCGCATCGTCGTCAATCCGAAGGCGGCACGACTCAGCTCGAGCGCTTTGCAGGCTGTGCTGGTGCACGAGATGGTTCATGTCGCAACCCGCTCACCAGAGTCGCCAGTGCCGATATGGGCGGAGGAAGGTCTCGCTGAATGGGTTTCCATGCAAACCCAGCCCGGGCTGCGAAGCGAGGGCACCGATGAGGTGCTGGCACGCGTACGCAGTGACGGTGCCGCTCGATCCTTCCCCGCTGACCGGCGATTCCAGGTAGGCGCCGACAATCTCCAGCGGGCCTACGCGGAGGCCTGGCTCGCGTGCCGCTTCATTGCCGATGAGTATTCCGAAGCCCAGCTGGGCCGGTTTTACGCGGAGTTGGCCCTCGGACGCACTGTGGACGAGGCCAGCCAGTCCACTCTCCAGCTCAGCGAGGCCGCCCTGACAAAGGGCTGGCGCGACTACCTTGTCCGCTTGGCGCGGTACTAGCCGTGCCATCGACCTTGATCATTACCAATGACTTCCCGCCGCGGGTCGGTGGCATCGAGTCCTTCGTCAACGAGATCTGCGGTCTGCTCGACAACGACGTCGTGGTGTACGCGTCAGGCACAGACGGTGCCGCAGCCTCTGACCGCGAGCGCCCGTATCCGGTCGTTCGCGATGGGCCGCTACTGTTGCCGACACCACGGATCGCTGGCCGGGCCGTGGGCCTGCTCCGCGAATTTGCGACGACACGCGTGATCTTCGGCGCTGCGGCTCCCCTCGGGTTGCTCGCCCCAGCATTGCGCCGCGCCGGCGCCCGCCGGATTCTTGGCCTCACTCATGGCCACGAGACCTGGTGGGCACGCTTGCCAGCGGCGCGGCGGCTACTCCGGCGGATCGGCGACAGCTGCGATCACCTCTCCGCCATTTCCAGCTACACCGAAGGCCGTATCGCCCCCGCTTTGAGTCCAAGTGCTCGCAGGCAACTACTCAGGCTTGCCCCGCCGGTCGACGTCACACGCTTCCGACCTTCCGAGAGAACCACTGTGCGTAACGGCGCTCGCTGCGTTTCAGTTGCCCGGCTGATTCCCCAGAAGGGCGTGTCCACCCTGCTACGGGCGTGGCGGATGGTGATCGATCGGAGTGCGCGGAGCGGCGATGACCATGATCTGATCATCGTCGGGGACGGTCCGCTGCGGGGCCGCCTGGAACGAACCATTCACGACCTCGGATTGTCTGGCAGCGCCCGCCTCATTGGCTCCCTGCCTCGCGCCGGTGTGATTGAACAACTCCAACAGGCGAGCGTCTTCGCGCTGCCAGTCCGCACCCGGTTGGCCGGGCTCAATCCCGAAGGCCTTGGCCTCGCAGCACTCGAGGCGGCGTCCTGCGGACTGCCCGTCATCGTCGGCGACTCGGGAGGTGCACCTGAGACGGTACGAGACGGCGTAACCGGGTTCGTCGTGCCGTCACGTGATCATCAGCAGCTGGCGGAACGGCTCAGCTGGCTGCTGGACAATCCTCAGCTTGCGCAGCAGATGGGAGCATGCGGCCGCCGCCGAGTCGGCGCACATTTCAGCACGGACTCGGCGCGGGTCAAACTCCGCGAAGCGCTCGACCTTTGACGCGATCCGCAGCGACCTGGATTGCGCCGCACCGCCTGGACGAGCGAGGGAGCAGAGATGCATTTCCGTCTGAGCGAGTGACTAAGGCGGCGACTCAGAGACGCAATCCTCGGCGAGCGGAGCGAGCCGTGGGCGCGGGGGCGGCAATCAAAGCCGCGGATCGTGCGCTCACGCGTACGCTATGGCTCGTGGCGGATCAGGCGAGCGCCAGTATCGACATCGCGGCAAAGCCCGATGAAGTCATGGCGGTCATCGCCGACTTCGAGCACTACCCGGCTTGGGTCGACTCGTTGAAGAGTGCAGAAGTACTCACCACCGCTGGAGGCGAGGTGAAAACGGTCCGCATGGTGCTCGACCACACGCTGGTAAAGGACAGCTACGTCTTGGCGTACGAGTGGAAGCCGCAGGCCGTCAACTGGAAACTGATCGAGGGAACCCTGCTCAAGGCCATGGACGGCTCGTACATGCTGAAGAGCAACGGCGCCAAAACAACGGTGACCTATACATTGACCGTTGACATCAACATGCCCATGATCGGGATGTTCAAGCGCAAGGCAGAGAAGACGATCATCGACAGCGCGCTCAAGGGCCTCAAGAAGAGGGTGGAAGGCTGACCACCCTCGGCACGGCGACCCGTCGCAGCATGGCCAGGATTCCACTGGCACCGCTGCTGAGCATCGGCGTTGACATCGGCGGCACGAAGGTGGCCGCAGGGGTGGTGGACGAGGACGGCAAGATCCTCGACCGGTGGCAGGAGCCCACCCCCTCACACAGTCCGCAGGCGGTCGAGGACGCGATCGTCCGTGCCGTCGAACACCTACGCAAGCTGCACCGGGTCGAGTCGGTGGGGATCGGCGCAGCGGGCTGGGTTGACAACGATCAAGCTGTGGTCCGGTTCTCTCCGCACCTGGCCTGGCGGTCGGAGCCGCTCAAGGCGCGGCTCACCGGCCGGATCGACATCCCGTTGATTGTCGACAACGACGCGAACGCTGCCGCCTGGGCCGAATACCGCTACGGCGCCGGTCGCGGGTCGTCGGTGATGGTGTGCCTCACACTCGGCACCGGGATCGGTGGCGGCCTGGTGATCGGTGGCAGGCTCTTCCGGGGGTCGTACGGGATGGCCGGGGAATGGGGACACATGATCTCCGTGCCGGGCGGTCACTGGTGTGAATGCGGAAACCGTGGCTGTTGGGAGCAGTACGCCTCGGGCAATGCATTGGTCCGCGACGCCCGGGCACTGGCGCGGACCAATTCACCGACTGCCTTCCGGCTCCTGGAGATCGTCGGCGGCGATCCCGACAAGATCAGCGGGCCCGATGTCACCGCTGCGGCCATTCAGGGCGAACCGACTTCCGTGGAGCTGCTGGCCGACGTCGGGACCTGGCTCGGCCGAGGGATCGCCAACCTGGCGGCAGCGCTGGATCCTGAAGTGGTCGTGATTGGCGGCGGGGTGAGCGCTGCGGGAGATCTGCTGCTGCAGCCAGCGCAGCGAGCCTTCAGCCGGACGCTCACTGGCCGAGGCTTCCGCGAGGAAGCCAGGCTGCTGCTTGCCCGCTTCCGCAACGACGCTGGGCTGATTGGTGCCGCAGACTTGGCGCGGCACGCGATGATCGAGCCTCCTGACTCTGCGCACTTCGGCTTCTGGCCGCGTCGGCGCAAGCGCAGGGCCAGCAGAACACGACTGCGCCGGGAGTCCTTGCGGACTGGGACCAACCGCAAAACGTCGTGATTACCGCGACGCTCCGCATCGGGTGCTAGAGCACCGCTCCATTCCCGGCGTCTGGCGGGCGATCGCGCGGGAGCCGGGTCATCAAGATGCCGAATCCGCCAACAAAACTTCCGACGGCGATCCAGCCGGCCCAGGCGGGGAAATCTACGCCAAAGGTTGCCGCCAGCACGATGATGATTGCGTAGCCGATGCCAATCCAACCCAATAGCGACGGCACGCCGGGTCGTCCCAGGGGTGGCAGCGGCTCTGGCACATAGCGCTCCTCGGGCGGCTCCTCCGAGGGTCTCTGGGCGTCAGCATGCGTTTCGGCGAAGCCGAACAGCGGGTGATCGCTGGCCCAGTTCGCTGTCCCGTCTGACGCATCGGGCATTGAAGGCGCAGTTACAGGCTCGGTTGGCGGCTCATTGGCGAACGGGTCGGGCGGGTCGGCGGTCAGGTGATATCCCGCGACCAGCTCGGCAAAGGCACGGTCGATCGCGTCCCGGTCGTCCTCACTCGGCAGTCCCATTGGCCTCCTTGGTGAGTCGTCGGAAGAACGCAACGCTTCCCTCGAAGATATCGCCCGCGTCGTAGTCGAGGGTGGCTACATGGTAACTGCGGTGCAGCTCGATGTATGTCTGATCACTGGATCGTACGCCGGCCTTGATCAACCGAACAGAGGAGGGATCGGTCACATGATCATGAATCGCCCGGAAGATCAGCAGCGGCTGATCAATGCGGTCCAGATTTCGGCGCACGTCGGCCCAGAGGAAGGTCAGTGAATACATCGCACGGAGCGGAAGTCGGTCGTAGCCGAACTCCTCCTGACCAGGCTTTGCTATGTCGTTGATGATCCCCGGGAGGGAGGGAAGCACGAGTTTCAACAGGGGCAGCGCGGGCCTTCGTGGATCTGTGGTGTTGATCATCGGATTGACCAGCGTCAGTCCAGACACTTTGGAACCGTGCTGCTCGGCCAGCCGCAGAGCCAGCGCACCGCCTACCGACAAGCCCGCTAGGAAAACATGGTCACACTGGGATCGCAGCGTCGCGAAGGCGTCATCCGCGCAGTCGTACCAGTCCGTCCATGCAGTCTGGTTGAGCTCCTGCCAACTCGTGCCATGACCGGGCAGCCGGGGCGCCAGGACCTGGAACCCTGCGGCTTCGAGGTGCTTCGCCCACCCGATCACCGAATGTGTCGAGCCGGTGAAGCCGTGGCACAACAGCACCCCTGTGGGCCCGCTGCCACCCGTATACGGCTGCGCGGCGGGGTGTACGGATGCCGCAACCGGGGAGGAGTACCTGACACGCCGCCGCCCACGGATCGAGCTCGACGTTGGGCGTGCAGGCGTCACGAGCGAATCGTGGCACGTCTGCTCGCATCAGTGAAACGCACTAGGGTTTGTTCCGCCCTACGATGGGGGTCGAAAAGCGGAGGTCGGTTTGCTTTATTGGATCTTCAAATGGGTGGCCTTTGCGCCTTTGTGCCGGCTGCTCTTCAGGCCATCGATCAGCGGAGCTGAGAACATCCCGGAGTCCGGTCCGGCGATTCTGGTCAGCAACCACATTTCCGCAGGCGACACCTTCCTGCTGCCTGCCATGATCAAGCGGCGGCTGACCTTTCCGGCCAAGGTCGAGCTGTTCCACGGCCGGGGCTTGGGGGGCCGCTTTTTGAGCTGGTTCCTCAAGAGCATCGGTCAACTTCCGATGGATCGCTCCGGAGGGCGAGCCAGTGCCACCAGCATGGAAGGGGTGCTTGGAGTAGTCCGGCGGGGTGATCTGCTCGGCATCTACCCGGAGGGCACCCGATCCCCAGACGGCCGCCTCTACAAGGGGAAGACCGGCGTGGCGCGATTGGTGCTGCAGGCCGGAGTGCCCGTGATACCGGTCGGCATGATCGACACTCAGTTCGTGCCGTCTCGGTTTTTCAAGATCCCAACGATGCGGCGACCAAAGATCCGGATCGGCAAGCCGATGGATTTCAGCGCTTACGCCGCGGCTGGCAACGACCGCGATGTGTTGCGGTGGGTCACTGACGAAATCATGAACGCGGTGATGGAGCTCTCCGGGCAGGACTACGTGGATGCCTACGGCACCACGGCAAAGGCCGATCTGGATGCGGGCAAGGAGCTTCGTCAGAGCGCCGGCCACCGTCCGGGTGCGGGCCGTCCGAAGCCGCCCGTCCCGACGCGTCCCCAGCTGGAGGTTCCGCCGGTCTCGGATGTGAACGCGTGAGCGAGGGGCGAGAAGACTCGCCCATAGCTGGGAGCGAACCGATCTCAGAGGCTAGCGGCGAGGGTTCCCGGCAGCGCGCGCCTCAACGGCGACCAGAAGTGACCGATGACCTGGTCTCGGTCGACCCCCGGGGGAACGTCACGGTCGAATCCGCTTCGGGTGCCGGCCGAGCCATCTACTGGGCGCTGAAGAACGTGCTTCTCGGACCGGCGATCACCAGAATCTTCCGGCCGATCCATGAGGGCACCGAGAACGTACCTGATGAGGGTCCAGCGATTGTGGCCAGCAACCACCTCTCGTTCGCCGACTGGTTGTTCATGCCAATTGCCCTGGATCGCCGGATCACGTTCGTCGCAAAGTCGGACTATTTCACTCGTGCCGGCATCAAGGGCTGGGCGCAAAAGCGGTTCTTCGCCGGCACGGGTCAAGTGCCAATCGACCGGAGTGGTGGACGGGCGAGCGAGGGCGCTCTCAGGGCCGGGCTGAAAGTGCTGCAACGCGGTGAGCTGTTTGGGATCTATCCCGAGGGCACTCGCAGCCACGACGGGCGCCTCTACAAGGGACGGACCGGGGTCGCGCGGCTGGCGTTGCTGTCGGGGGCGCCGGTGATTCCCTCGGCGATCATTGGCACCGATATCATCGCTCCGCCCGGAAAGATCCTTACCAAGATCGTCAGTCCGACAGTGAAGTTCGGGCGGCCGCTGGACTTCTCCCGATATGAGGGGATGAGCGAGGACCGGTTCATTTTGCGTTCGATCACCGACGAGATCATGTACGCGATCATGGAACTGTCCGACCAGGAATATGTGGACATGTACGCGCCAGCGGCGAAGGCGGCCGCAGGGCGTGAGGCCAAGGCGCAAGAGGTCGACGAAGTCTCCCCCCAGGCATAGCACCATGTCCGCGAGATCGACCTCTATGCAATCGCTACGCCGCTGGAACGTGGCCGCGTGCACGCTGCTCGTTCTGTACT
Organism: uncultured Actinomycetota bacterium; assembly: GCA_963836855.1. GTDB lineage: Bacteria > Actinomycetota > Actinomycetes > Propionibacteriales > Propionibacteriaceae > Microlunatus. The sequence continues at coordinate 185,193 of CAWILN010000008.1, forward strand.
TACTGAGCCTGGTCATCTTCGTGGTCTCGGTCTACAAAGAGCCCAACCTTCGTGCCATCGGCCTCGGTGTCTACACCGACGAGAGCGCTTGGTGGCCGATCCTGATACAAGTCGCGCTCGGCACCGCCGCATTTGCGACCTACTACTGGCCGCGGCGGCGGGACGCCCGGAATTTCTCGGTGCTGGTGACCGGTGGGCTGGCGGCGACCACCATCTCTGTGGGCTTGGCGGCGTACTGGAGCTGTCCGACCACCGCGAATGAGAGCACATTCTGGACTCCGCTCACATTTGCGCTCAACCTGATCGTCGGCAACGTCCAGGCCTGCTACGTCGGTCCGGATGCACAGCCGTTTCCGCTGGCCCTGCAACTGGCGCGGCTCACCGGGCCACTGCTGCTTGTCGTCGCTGCGTTCGGCATCGTCGCCTCGATCTTTCGAGCACAGACTGATCGGCTGCTGGTCCGGTTCAGCGGCTCACTGGTGGTTCTTGTTGGGCTGACCGACGACGCCGTGCCGCTGATCCGCAGGCTGAGCACCCAGCGCGAGGCTGACACCACGCTTGCGGTTCTCGTCACCGACGCCGGCAACATGCTGATCAAGAGTGCTCGCGGCCTCGGCGCGCGGGTTGTGGTCTGTGATGTAGACAATCTCGGGGCGCTGCGCTCGCTGCTCACGGCGCGAGGGAAGTTCAAGGTGCGTTCCTTCTACGCCGTGGCGGCCGATGTCGCTGAGAACCTGCGCTGGGCTGCGCAACTGCGTGCGGCAGCTGATTCCACCAAGCGGTCGCAGGCAAACATGGCCCCGCGGATGGTCGTGCGCATCGACGATCCCTGGCAGGCCGAGTACTGGCGTCGCACGAACGCGTACCGGACATCCGGTTCGGGGTCCTCGGTCCGATGGATTAGCGATGCGCTGAGCGTCTACGAGGTGACCGCGGCGCTGATCTTCGACCGGATCCTCGATCCGAGTCGCAAACATCCCTTTGACAGGCTCGTGATCATTGGCAACTCGCCACTGGCGCTGGCGGCCTGCGCAGAGCTCGCGCAGCGGGAGCGGGAGGGCGACGCGCTGTCGGCTCCACCACATCCCGGCCTTGCAGATTTGATCTTGTACGGGCCCGAGGCGGAAGCGCTTCGCCAGCAGCACCGGCTACGGCAAGAACGCTTTGGAAACAGCGGCGACATAGGGCTGATCTCAGTCGTCGAGTCCGAGCTGACCTCGGAGAGATTGCGCGCCACGCTACGACAGGATCAATACCCGGCTCTGATCCTGGCAGACGACCCATCCACGAGCGAACCACGCCCAGCCACCTACCTTGCGGCGCTGAACCCGACTTGGACGATCTTCGACTGGAGCCCTACTACACGTGGAGTTGCGGATGAGCCGATCATGGAGCTGCTCTCTCCATTCGGCCTGACCATGGAGGCGCCCAGCTCGCTTCCTGTCGACAGCTGGGAGCGCGCGGCGCGGGTCGTCCATGAGAAATATCGGCTGATCACCCGACAGCACCAGCGGCTCGATGTCAACAAGCCGTCGCATCAGGCCTGGGAGCAGCTCGACCCGTTCCTCAAGGCGAGCAACATCCGACAAGTGACAACCGCGTTGGCGGCCGCTGAATCCCTGGGCCGCTCCTGGGGGCCCGTGGTGAGCGGTGTGACACCTGGCGGTTTGGTGACCTCGGCGGAGGTTTCAGCGTCGGAGCTCGATGAGATGGCGAAGATCGAGCACACGTCGTGGATGAAGCACTTGCAGGACAATGGCTGGCGCTATGGCTCGCAGCGCGACGACCGTCACCACATCCACCCGTCAATGCGTGCCTGGGATGACCTGACGCCCGCGGACCAGGAGAAGACACGCGAGGGTGTTGCCAATGCGCTCAGCGTCCTGAACCAGCTCGGCTATCGTTCGACCGTGCTGCGACCGCAGGCGGAACGCTCAGCTGGCGACAGTTCGAGCGGCTGGGTCGAGGTGACCCGGCGAGGAGAGGTCACCGCGGTACGCTCAACGACGTCTTGGGCCTGGACCAGTGAGTCTGGTGAAACCATGCAGGGCGACGTGGGCGATTGGCGCGTCACCAACGAATCGGGTCGATCCTGGTCGGTAGCGCCCAAGATTTTCGCCAGCACCTATGAGCATGTCGAAGGTGATCGTTGGCGGCGGACAGGCCGGGCCTGGGCGCGTCCAGCCGTACCCGGTGAGGTGATTGAGTCACTCGAGGGTCGGCAGACCGCAGCTGACAGGGATTGGGTGATTCGCGGGTCAAAGGGCGAGGAGTGGGTGACGAGCTCTGATCACTTTGCCGCCAGCTATGAGATCAATGAGCCAAGTTCCCAAAATGTGCCCTGAGCTTGCCGAAGGGCACCCGCGCGCTTCGACGAGCTCAAGGCACATTCGGTGCTCTTAAAGATCGCGCACCAGTCGCGCCGCCAGTGCCTCCGGCCGACTGAGGGCAAGCAGGTGACCGCCCGGAAGTTGCTCGGGGTCCACGCCCAGGCGCTCCTTGGCCACCCGACGCTGGAACTCATAGGGGAAGAACCGGTCGTCACGACCCGCGAGGACGACGGTCGGGACGTCTGGCCAGTGGGACAGTGCAAAGCCTGTTTGGAATAGCGATCCTGCAGGCTCCTCCTCGCCCGACGACATCAGCAGCGCGAGGACATCCGGTGGCATGTCATGCAGGAAATAGGTTTGGGCATCGAAGCCTGCATCTGGGTCGCGGCCCTCACGCAGGTCGTTGCTGCGCATGGCCTCGGGCTGGCCGGTATCAGCCCACCATTCGCCGGCTGTCTCTCCGGGCGCTGGAATCATCGCGTTCAGCAGCATCAGCTCTGAGACCGGCAGTCGATCGCAGGTCAGCGGCGCACTGAAGGCGCCCATGGACTGAGCGACAAGCGTCACTTCCTCGGGCGCTCCCGCCGCGGCGACGATGGCGTCGGCATGATCAGCAAATGTCGCGCCGGGCCAGTTGGGCAAGGAGACGGCGACACTGTCGTAGCCGGCCTGCTGAAGGAGCGGTTCGACCAGCTGCCAGTAGCCCGCGTTGCCGCCCGCGCCGGGCACCAGGACGAAGCTGCGTTGTGCCATGTGTGCCATTCTCCGGTGACCGTCCAGCGGCCGATAACTCAGCTGCTCGTTCAAGGGTGACCGTCTACAGTGTCTGCGTGTCCCTGACCAGCCAGGTGCCTACCCTGAAGGCCCTGCATGCTCTGAATCCGTTGCAGCAGCCGGTCTATTCATCACCGCACCAGGTTGCCGACGTGGTCGGCAAGCTACGAACGCTTCCCCCGCTGGTCTTCGCTGCCGAGTGCGACAAGCTGCGCGAGAAAATGGCCAGCGTGGCGGCCGGTGAGGCCTTCATGCTGCAGGGCGGTGACTGTGCTGAGACCTTTGGGGAAGTCACGGCTGCGAACATCCAGGGCAAGCTTCGGACCTTGCTCTCCATGGCTGTGGTTCTGACCTACGCGGCCCAAGTGCCGATCGTGAAGGTCGGCCGGATGGCAGGACAGTTCGCCAAGCCGCGGAGTTCAGCGACGGAAACTCGCAAGGGTGTCACGTTGCCCGCGTACCGGGGCGATGCTGTGAATGGCTTCGACTTCACGGCCGAGGCCCGCGAGCCAGATCCCCAGCGGCTGCTGGAGGTTTACCACTCATCTTCGGCAACGCTGAACCTGACACGAGCCTTCGTCACTGGGGGATTTGCCCACCTGCGCAGCGTGCACAGCTGGAACGCCGACTTCGTCAAGAACTCAGCAGCCGGTGTGCAGTATCAGAACCTAGCGAACGAAATCGATCGGGCGCTCGCCTTCATGGTGGCCTGCGGGATAGACGACGACGTCTTTCGAACCGTCGACTTCTACTCCAGCCACGAGGCGCTGATCTTGGAATACGAGCATGCGCTGACTCGGATCGATTCCCGGACCGGGCAGCCGTACGGGACCTCCGGCCACTTCTTGTGGATTGGCGAGCGCACCCGGCAGCTGCATAGTGCCCATGTTGAGCTGATGCGGCACGTCCGCAACCCGCTCGGGGTCAAGCTGGGCCCGTTGACCACCGCTGATAACGCGTTGGAGCTGGCCGATCGCCTCGATCCTGATCATGAACCGGGAAGGATCACCTTCATCACCCGAATGGGCGCCGCGAGGGTGCGAGATGTGCTCCCGGACGTCGTGTCCAAGGTAACGGCCAGTGGCCGGCAGGTTGCGTGGGTTTGCGACCCGATGCACGGCAACACGTTCGAGGCTCGCAATGGCTACAAGACGCGGGCATTCTCCGACGTGATGGCCGAGCTGAATGGCTTCTTTGACGTTCACGAAGAGCTTGGCACCTGGCCCGGTGGGGTGCATGTAGAGCTCACCGGCGATGACGTGACGGAGTGCGTCGGTGGTGGCGATGACCTGGTCGAGGCAGACCTGGTGAGCCGATACGAGACGCTCTGTGACCCTAGGCTGAACCGCAACCAGTCGCTCGAGCTCGCCTTCCTTGTCGCGGAGCGCCTGACCAGAGGTGGCATCAAGAGAACCAACCCCGTCCAGGCCTACGTACCGCTCACCTTTTAGGCTCCGCTCGCGCACGACGCTCGCGGAGCGGCCTACCCGACGCTCGCAGATCGACGCGACTCCGACGCTCGCGGAGCGACGCGACTCCGACGCTCGCGGGGCGGCGCTCGGAGAGGAGGAACCATGCGCCCTGAGCCTGTCGAAGGGCGTTCGATTGGAGGCGTTCCTGCGGAACGCGGATGACATCAGCGGGCTGAGGGCGCAGTGCAGTAGCCAACTGCGGGCGGCAGGGTGGCCGGTCGGCGCGCACTCGAGGTGCAGCACCCCATGAGCACGCGGATGTGGGCGTTGTCAGACTCTTGTTCGTGATCGATCTGCGCTCTGACACTGTGACCCAGCCAACTCAGCCAATGCGGGAGGCGATGCTGGCCGCGGCAGTGGGGGATGACGTGTACGCCGAGGACCCGACGGTGAACGAGCTCGAGCAGCGGGTGGCGCAACTCCTCGGCCATGAGGCCGGCCTGTTCTGTGTCAGCGGGTCGATGTGCAACATGCTCGGGGTACGGCTGCTGGTCGAGCCGGGCCAGGAAGTGGTGTGCGACGTCCAGGCTCACATTGCTCGCGCTGAGATGGGGGGTCATGCCGCGGCCCATGGACTGACCATGCGAACCTTCCCCTCCACTCGGGGAAGGTTGGAGTTCGCCGAGGTGACGAAGATCATTGCACCGTCAGCCGGTCCGTACCTGGTCTCGACGGCGGCGGTATCGGTGGAGAACACCCACAACTTTGGCGGTGGCACGATCCAGCCTTTCGACGAGCTGACCGCGGTGGCTGAGCTCTGCCGCGAGTACGGCATTGGCTATCATCTCGACGGCGCTCGGCTGTGGAACGCACATGTCGCGACCGGAGTGGCATTCGAGGCGTACGGACGGCTCTTTGACACGATCAGCGTGTGCTTCTCCAAGGGCCTCGGGGCTCCTGTCGGCTCAGTGCTGGTGAGTACGGCCGAGAACATCGCCCGCGCCCGAGTGCTGCGGAAACGGCTTGGCGGCGGCTGGCGACAGGCCGGAGTGCTCGCCGCTGCGTGCCTCTACGCTCTTGATCATCATGTGCAGCGACTGGCCGATGATCACGCGGCAGCACGCACGTTTGCCGAGGCCGTAGCGGGCTTGGTTCCGGCCGCTGTCAGTCCGGACACTGTCGAGACGAATGTCGTCGTGATCGATACCGGCACGACTCTCGCCGCGCCCCTCGCCGTCGCGGCAGCAGAGCGCGGAGTCCGGGTCTCAGCTCTGGGCCCGTTCATGATCAGAGCAGTCACCCATCTCGACGTCACGGCCGACGACTGCCGATGGGCCGGCCAGCTTGTGGGCAAGCTGCTAGCCGAATAGCAGGGCCACACACCCAGAATCGGATGCTGGACGGCCTGCCCATACGGTTGGGACATGCGGATCACCCACCTTGGGCATGCGGCTGTCCTCGCCGAGACCGGCGACGCTCGGATTCTTATCGATCCGGGGAACGTCTCCGACGCGTGGCACTCCTTGACTGATCTTGATGCGGTGCTGGTAACACACCAGCATCCAGACCATCTGGATCCTCAAAACCTGCCCGCTCTCTTGGCGGCAAACCCATCCGCGATTGTCCTGGTTGAGCCGTCGATCCGTGATTTGATCAGTTCCGGCGATCTGCCGTCGCTTGGTAACAGTGCCGCCGGGCTAACGCCTAACGACAACGCGACCATCGGTGACGTAGTGGTCACCGCAGTCGGAGGACAACACGCGATCATCCATCGCGATATTCCGCGGATCGGGAACGTGGGCTACGTGCTGCGCTCCGAGGGCCAGCCCACCCTGTTCCATCCTGGCGACTCCTACGACACGGCTCCGGGCGGTATCGACATCATTGCTGTCCCGGCATACGGGCCCTGGGCGGCGATGAAGGAGACCATCGATTTCGTCCGGGCGGTCGGCGCGCTGGAAGGGTTCCCGATCCACGATGAGCTACTCAACGACCGAGGCCGGACTCTCGTTCTGACCCGGCTCAACGAGATGACGGCGACTCGCCTCGTCAATCTGCGTGGAGGCACCACGCACGAATTCTGAGTGCTTGATCAACCGCCATACCTGGCCTGCTCCGGTGCGCCCCGGAAGCCAAGACGACGCGAAAGCTGGAAAGCGGCTCCCGTTACTGCCTCGACAAGACTTGCGTTGGTGCGGTGGTCCACCTCGTCCCCGACGTAGGTGACCGCGACTGCGGCAGTTGGGTGGCCACTGTGATCAAGCACCGCCTGAGCCAGCGACGACAGACCAATCGTGACCGATCCTTCTTCGGCGGCATATCCCCGATTGCGGACATCGCTCAGCACTTGTCGAAGCGCAGTTGGCGTCGTCGGGCCCTGCTCGGTTTCTACAAAAGCACCGGCATTGGGAAACAAAGCCCGCACCTGAGCCGCCGGCAGCCGCGCTAACATCGCCAATCCGCTGGCCGTGAGCACCGCAGGCAGCCGCACTCCGACGTCGGTGATCAGCATCGGGCGGCCCGCTGCCCGCTCCTCGATCACATAGAGCACATCGCGACCGTGTAACACGGCTAGATGTGCATTCTGCTTCATGCGGTCGACCAGTTGCCGCACGATCGGACGGGCGATCCGCTGCAGCGGGGCCTGGCGCGCGTAAGCCGAGCCCAGCTCGTACGCCGCCACGCTCAAGCCGTAGCGCCGCTCCTCGGGCAGATAGTGGACAAAGCCATGGTCGATCAATATCGACAGCAGTCGGTACGTGGTGGATCGTGGCAGCCGGAGGGTCGCTGCGACCATTCCCGCTGAGACGGGCTCAGGGTGATGTGAGAGCAGCGTGAGCATGCGCAGCACGTGATCAGCTGCGGGTGCGGCTGACATGGCGCCTCCTGATGTCTCAGATTTGGGACATAGTTTGGCCGGTGGCCCTGCCCAGCGGGCTGGTGGGTCGATTCCAATGGATTCATGGAACAGCGGAGCGTCACGGTCGGAATTGGCCCGGTCTCCTTCGAAGAACTCGAAGCAGTCGCGCGGCACGGCGCCCGGATCGTCATTGCTGATGACGCCTGGGCTGAAGTCCGCAAATCCCGGGAGATCATCGAAGCCTTGGCGGATGATCAGGAGCCGCATTACGGGGTATCCACCGGCTTCGGCGCCCTGGCAACCCGTCACATCCCAGTCGAGCTGCGGACCCAACTGCAGCGCAGCCTGGTCCGCTCACATGCTGCCGGATCCGGACCTGAGGTCGAGCGCGAGGTGGTGCGGGCCCTTATGCTGCTGCGAATTGCGACCCTTGCCACCGGCCGTACCGGGATTCGCGACGAGACCCTACGCAGCTACGTTGCCATGCTCAATGCCGGCTTGACGCCTGTTGTGTACGAGTACGGAAGCCTCGGCTGCTCCGGCGATCTGGCTCCGCTTGCTCACTGCGCACTGGCGCTGATGGGTGAGGGGACCGTCCGGGATCAGGCCGGCGCGCTCCTGCCAACCCACGATGCATTCGAGGCAGCTGGCATTTCCCCGGTCACACTCGCCGAGAAGGAAGGCCTCGCCTTGATCAACGGCACCGACGGCATGCTCGGCATGCTGGTGCTCGCGATCTCTGATCTCCGGCGATTGCTCAAAGTCGCCGACATCACAGCCGCCATGAGCGTGGAAGGCCTACTTGGTACCGACGACGTCTTCGCCGATGACCTGCACGCCCTCCGACCCCATCCTGGCCAGGCCGCCTCAGCGAGCAACTTGCGCAAGATCATGGCGGGCAGCGAGATCCGCGAAAGCCACCGCACTGTGGCCTGCACTCGCGTCCAGGATGCCTATTCGCTGCGCTGCGCACCGCAGGTGGCCGGAGCCGTGCGTGACACCGTTGATCATGCCCAGCGGGTCGCCGTGATCGAGCTGGCATCTACCATCGACAACCCGGTGATCACCCTGGACGGTCGCGTTGAGTCCAACGGCAACTTCCACGGCGCACCGTTGGGGTACGTGCTGGACTTCCTCGCCATCGCGTTGGCGGATCTGGCCAGCATCTCTGAGCGGCGTACCGACCGGTTCCTCGACAGAGCCCGCAACGGCGGCCTGAACGCATTCCTCGCAGCTGATCCTGGAGTCGATTCCGGCCACATGATCGCCCAGTACACGCAGGCGGCGATCGTCTCAGAGCTCAAGCGACTCGCAGCACCTGCCTCGGTTGACTCGATTCCCAGCTCGGCCATGCAAGAGGACCACGTTTCCATGGGCTGGTCGGCGGCGCGCAAGCTGCGGCGCGGAATCGATGGACTGACTCGAGTGCTTGCCATCGAGCTGCTGACCGCTGGCCGCGGTATCGAGCAACGCCTGCCGCTGCAGCCCGGGCCCGCGACCGCAGCCGCCCTCTCAGCGCTCCGAGCCGCCGGCGCCCCCGCAACCGGCGCAGATCGCTGGCTCGCACCAGAGATCGAGATCGCCGTCGAGCTTGTCGCCAGCGGGGCGGTCGTCGCTGCCGTCGAGTCGGTGACTGGTTCTCTTCACTGATCAACAACCACCGAGCTGCGAGCATCGGCAGTGCGCGAGCAGCTCCCGAGAACAAGGAGACTCTAGGAATGGAAGGCGCCCGACCCGTACGCGCACCGCGCGGCACCACGCTGACAGCGCGGTCCTGGGCCACCGAGGCCCCGCTGCGGATGCTGATGAACAATCTCGATCCCGAGAACGCCGAACGTCCCGATGATCTTGTGGTGTACGGCGGCACCGGTCGCGCTGCCCGGGATTGGCGGGCGTTCGACGCGATGGTGCGTACCCTGACGACACTGGCACCCGACGAGACCATGCTGGTCCAGTCCGGCCGCCCCGTGGGGGTCATGCAAACGCACGAATGGTCGCCGCGGGTGATCTTGGCCAACTCCAACCTGGTACCGGACTGGGCCACCTGGCCGGAGTTCCGCAGGCTGGAGAAGCTCGGCCTGACCATGTATGGCCAGATGACCGCGGGCTCATGGATCTACATCGGCACCCAGGGCATCGTGCAGGGCACGTACGAGACTTTCGCCGCAGTCGCCGATAAGCGGTTCGGCGGCACGCTGACCGGCACCTTGACGCTGACCGGAGGTTGCGGAGGTATGGGCGGCGCTCAGCCGCTGGCGGTGACGTTGAACGGCGGGGTCTGTCTGATCGTCGACGTCGACCGGTCCCGACTACAGCGCCGAGTCGATCATCGCTATCTCGACGAGATCGCTGATGATCTTGATCAGGCTGTATCACGTGTCGTGGCAGCGAAGACTGAGCGGCGGGCTACCTCCGTTGGTGTCGTCGGCAACTGCGCCGAGGTCTTTCCTGAGCTGTTACGGCGCGGGGTGCCGATCGACATCGTCACCGACCAGACCAGCGCCCACGATCCGCTGTCCTACCTACCGGAGGGGATCAGCGTAGAAGACTGGGCCACCTATGCCGAGCAGAAGCCGGAGGAATTCACCGACCGGGCACGGGCCAGCATGGCGCGCCACGTTCAGGCGATGGTGGAGTTCCAGGACGGCGGTGCAGAGGTCTTCGATTACGGCAACTCGATTCGCGACGAGGCCCGGCTGGGTGGCTACGAACGCGCCTTCGAGTTCCTCGGCTTCGTACCGGCCTACATCCGGCCTCTGTTTTGTGAGGGCAAGGGCCCCTTCCGCTGGGTGGCACTGTCTGGCGACCCGCGCGACATCGACGTCACCGACCGGGCCGTCATGGAGCTCTTCCCAGACAACGACCGGCTGCACAAGTGGCTGCACGGCGCTCGCGACAAGATCAGCTTCCAGGGCCTGCCAGCGCGGATCTGCTGGCTTGGCTACGGAGAGCGGGACAAGGCAGGCTTGGCCTTCAACGACCTCGTTTCGGCCGGCAAGATCAGCGCGCCGATCGTCATCGGTCGTGATCATCTGGACTGTGGGTCCGTAGCCAGCCCGTATCGCGAAACTGAGGCGATGCTCGACGGGTCGGACGCTATTGCGGACTGGCCGCTGCTGAATGCCATGATCAACACCGCCTCAGGAGCGTCGTGGGTGTCCATTCACCATGGTGGCGGAGTGGGCATCGGCCGCTCGATCCATGCCGGTCAGGTCTCACTCGCCGACGGCACAGAACTGGCCGCGCAGAAGCTGGCTCGGGTACTGACCAATGATCCCGGCATGGGAGTGATCAGGCATGTCGATGCGGGATACGAACGAGCCGAAGAGGTCGCAGCCGAGCGTGCCGTCCGGATCCCCATGAAGGAAGGAATCTGACGGTGGTCATGACCCAGTCTGCGATCTTCGAACAGTTGTGGTCGTCGATCGTAGAGATCGGGCGCGATCCGATCACCGGAGGCTACCGCCGGTTCGCCTGGACGGAGGCGGATCTGAGGATGCGTGAGTGGTTCAGCGGCGAGTGCGCGAGCCGCGGTCTGGACCTGATCGAGGACCGGATGAGCAACCAATGGGCCTGGTGGGGTGATCCCGACGGCTCCGCCGCCGGTGGTGTCGTCACCGGCTCTCATCTGGACAGCGTGCCGGACGGCGGCGCCTTCGACGGGCCGCTCGGTGTGGTCAGTGCATTGCTGGCGATCGACCGGCTGCGGTCCGAGGGCTTCTCTCCGCGGCGGCCGATCGGGGTGGTGAACTTCGTCGACGAGGAGGGTGCCCGGTTCGGAGTCTCGTGTGCCGGATCGCGGGTCATCACTGGCGTGCTGAGCCCTGACCGGGCGCGCACTCTGCGTGACGCGGACGGCGTCACCATGGCGGAGGCGATGCACGCGGCCGGGCGGGATCCGGACCAGCTGGGCCCGGATCCAGAGACGCTCGCCCGGGTCTCCTCGTTCATTGAGCTGCATATCGAGCAAGGTCGCGGTTTGGTCGACCTCGACAGTGCTGTCGCCGTCGGAAGTGGTCTTTGGCCGCACGGTCGGTGGCGGATCGAGATACCTGGTGAAGCCAACCACGCCGGTACCACTCGGCTGCGCGATCGTCAGGACGCGGTGATCGGTTGTGCGCAGGCCGTGCTGGCCGCGCGGGCTGCGGCGGAGGCGCATAACACCCTTGCGACGGTGGGCAAGATCAGCATCCAGCCCGGTGGGGTGAATGCGATTGCCAGTTCCGCGACTGCGTGGCTCGATGCCCGCGCCGCCGATGAGTCGGCGCTGCGCGCCACCGTGGCCCAGATCGAGGCCGAGGTCGCCACGTCAAATGCTGTCATTGCCGAGGAGTCATGGACCCCACTTACTACATTCGACGATGCACTCGTACGCAGGCTGGCCGGCTTGCTCGATGGCGCTCCCGCAATGAGCACGGGCGCCGGACATGATGCCGGGATTCTGGCCAATGCCGGTGTGCCGGCCGCAATGATCTTCGTCCGCAACCCCACCGGGGCGTCTCACACTCCGGCCGAGTGGGCCGCGCCGGAGGACTGCCTTGCCGGTATTGACGCCTTGGCGACGGTACTGGCTGACCTCGCCGGAGCCGAGCAGTGAGCTCGTATTGGGCGGCGTACGCCTGGCTGCCGGAGGGTTGCCAAGCAGGCGTCAGCTTTGTCGTGGAACGTGGACGGTTTGCCCAAGTGCGAGCTGGCGTGGCACCCGAAGCTGGTCAGCAGATTCTGAGCGGGGTCACACTTCCGGGTCTCGGCAATGGCCACAGCCATGCCTTCCACCGCGGCCTCCGGGGCCGAACCCAAGCTGACGGCGGCACCTTCTGGACCTGGCGGGAGCGAATGTACGCCATCTCTGCCCGTCTGGACCCCGATTCGTATCTCGGGCTGGCCCGTGCGGTGTACGCGGAGATGGCGCAGGCCGGCTACACCGCCGTTGGGGAGTTTCACTATCTGCACCATGATCAAGGCGGTCGCGGGTACGCCGATCCCAATGCCATGGGTCATGCGCTGATCCAGGCCGCCGCGGAGGCCGGCATCCGGCTCACCCTGATAGACGCTTGCTATCTGGCCGGAGGACTGGCTGCAACTGGCCATTTGCCGCTAGATCCCGTGCAGACCCGCTTCGCTGACCACGATGTTGATCACTGGGCGGCTCGGCTAGGCCATCTCGAGGACGGTGATCAAGTGCGAATTGGGGCCGCCGTCCACTCTGTTCGGGCGGTGCCCGCCAAAACTCTGAAGAAGGTCGCGGAGGCGGCGGGGGAGCGGCCCCTGCACGTCCATCTCAGCGAGCAACCGGCCGAGAACGCCGCGACTCAGGCGTTCTACGGTCGTAGCCCGACCGAGCTGCTTGATGATCATGGACTGCTTGGATCCCGGACCACGGCCGTGCACGCGACCCATCTCACCGACACCGACATCAAAGCACTGGGTGGTACTCAGACATCGGCATGCTTCTGTCCGACAACCGAGCGTGATCTTGCTGACGGCATCGGTCCGGCCCGGCGACTGGCCGACGCCGGGAGCCCTCTGACTCTCGGATCGGATCAGCAGGCAGTGATCGACCCGTTTGAGGAACTCCGCGGCCTAGAGATGCATGAGCGGCTGGCCACTGGTGAACGCGGCCGATTCACGCCCGGTGATCTGATCATGATCGCTAGTGAGGCCGGCTATCACAGTCTTGGCTGGCCCGATGGCGGCCGGATCGCCGACGGGGCGCTCGCGGACTTCATCGTGGTTCGCTCAGACTCGGTGCGCACCACGGGAGCCAAGCCTGATCAGATCGCGTACGCGGCGACTTCGGCCGATGTCGATCATGTGGTCGTCGCGGGTAGGCCGATCGTCAGCGAGGGGCAACATCGGCTGGGCTCACCTGCCCGACTCCTGGCGGCCGCTCTTGATCAACTAGGCGCCGCATGAGCAGCACGGTGATCACTGGAATCGCTGAACTGGTGACCTGCGATGGAACCGGCGCTGACCTGCTCGGTATTCGCCACGAGGCCGCCGTAGTGGTCGAGGACGACCTGATCGCCTGGATCGGATCAGCCGCTGGGGCGCCTGCCGCCGATACCGCGATCGATGTCGGAAAACGGGCGATCATCCCCGGATTCGTCGACTCACACAGCCATCTTGTCTTTGCCGGCGACCGCGGTAGCGAGTTTGCGGCTCGCATGACCGGCCAGCCCTATGACGGAGGCGGTATCGGTGTCACGGTTGCGGCAACCCGCGCCTCCACCGATGAAGAGCTGACCCGACTACTTGCGTCACGGATCGACGAGTTACAGGCTCTCGGCACGACCACTGTAGAGATCAAGAGTGGCTACGGATTGACCGTTGCCGACGAGGTGCGTGCACTGCAGATTGCTCGTCAGTTCACGAGCGAGTCCACCTTTCTGGGCGCCCATGTGATACCGGCCGAGTATGCGCAGGACCGGGCCGGGTATGTCGATCTTGTGACGGGGCCGATGCTGCAGGCCGCGGCCCAGTACGCCCGCTGGATCGACGTCTTCTGTGAACCCCACTCGCCGCATGCCTTCGACGCCGACGAGGCTCGCCACATCCTCAAGGCCGGAGCGAGGGCCGGTCTCGGGCTGCGCCTGCATGGAAACCAGCTAGGACCTGGACCCGGTGTCCAGCTGGCGGTGGAGTTGGGCGCTGCCAGTGTCGATCACTGCACCTTTCTCGATGAGGCCGATATCGACGCATTGGCTGCCGTCGCCGAGAAGACGGTGGCGACGCTACTTCCCGGGGTCGAGTTCTGCACACGCTCGCCGTATCCCGATGCCGCCCGGCTGCTCGCTGCCGGCGTCTCGATCGCTCTGGCGACCGACTGCAATCCCGGGACCTGCTACTCGAGTTCCATGCCGTGGGTGATCTCGCTCGCAGTGCGCGAGATGGGCCTCAGCCCCGGCTCAGGCGCTGTTGGCTGCCACGGCCGGCTCGGCGAAGTCGCTGCGGCGTACCGACATCGGCCGTCTGGTCGTCGCAAACCGCGCCGATCTCACAGTGCTGGATGCACCGTCATACCTGCATCTGGCCTATCGCCCAGGAGTGCCGATCGCTCGGGCTCTCAATCTGACGGCATCTGGCGGAATGCTGGCGGACTGATCTGCAGGTCCTTCCACACAAACCTCGGCACACGGCCGAAGAACTCGTGTGCGAAGTCAGCACAGATGCCGATCAGCTGCGTATCGTGCCTGTCGACCGAGAAACGCGTGACCTCGCCCTCGATCCGGAAACCTGGCGGTTGCACCGCCATCAGGAACTCCATCGTTCGCGGATGGATCACATCAGATGCGAGCTTGGGATTGTCGGTGCGGACCGTGAAGCGCTGGTTGAATTCCTCGCTCTCGAATCGGATCTTCTTGCCGCCGCCGCCGCCGCCCACCGAGAGCAGAGGAAACGAGAAGGGCATCATGATCGCGGTGACGATCTCCGAGTGGTTCTCGGTCACGGTCCGGGTTCGGGTGCGGCCCTCAGAGTCGGTATAGCTCTCGGTGCGCCGAGTCTGCCAGCGATGGATGAACGCCTCGATGGGCAGCCCATCGTTGTTGCCCCTGATCACCTTCTCGGTGGTATGCCCGAAGCCCGCAGTGGTCAGGCCGTACCTGGCGATCAGCGTGTCGTCTCGGCCGATCAACTGCCAGTCCGGATGGCCGTAGAAACCGAAGCCGGCAGGCGGCGGTGCCATCCGGTGCGGCGCCAAGCCTTCCTGATCGATCGCCTGGGCCACCGGAGCCAGCCGCTCCAGGTAGGCCTGCAGCTGATCCGGGGCTTTGGGCGCACCGACGGCAACGAGCTGCTGGCCGTCGACGCTAAGGTCGACCCGGTGTCCGGCCTGGCCGAAGGCCGCGATCGCATCGAGAACGCCGGAGGACAGGGCCGCGCGTGCATATGCGGGGTCCAGGGCGCGTACCTGAAAGCGTGGGTCGACGTCGACGGATACCGCCTGGACTCCGTTGCGCACGCCGTCAGTTGAGACGAACAGATCGGGGAGTGGCGTAGGCAGCTGCATGCTCGCCACTCGCTCGTCGAATCGCGGCCCGCCTTCGCTGGTCGCGTACTCGAATACCCGGAACGGAATTCCGGCCGACGTAGTACCGGAGACCTGCTCGTCCACCTTGCGTACGAAGCCCAGACCGAACGGCGGTGCGTGGTGGTCGAGGACCGACTCCAGAGCCGGCCGGGACTCGAACGTCCAGCCGCGCCCGCGCAGCGCCCGGACGTAGCGGTGCCTCCTGATGATCAAGAAAGCTGTCAAGCCGAGAATCAGCACGGCGATCGCGATCAAGATGATCACGATGGTGTTGTTCACCCGGCGTACTCCTTGGCCCTCAAGAATCGTCTCTCCGGCTGCTCGACGAGGTACATCGCGGACACAATGAGCAGACCGCCGATGACCATCCGAACCGTGATGCTCTCGCCGCCCAAGGCCACCGCGAACCCCGCCGCCCAGACCGGTTCCATGGCCATGATCACCGCAGCCCGGGAGGGCTCGATGTGCGCCTGGGCCCAGCTCTGCAGCACCATCGTCAAGGCGCTGGCGACAAGCGCGAGGTAAAGCACGATAAGCCAGTCGTGGCCGTTGCTCGGCAATTGGATGCCTGGGCCTGAGCCTGGAGTCAGCCACACGGCCGCCGCCGTGCACATCAGTGCGATCACGACGAGCTGGACAAGGCTGAGGCTTATCGCGGTCCCCGGCGTGCTGAAATGCCCTAAGGCCACGATGTGACGGGCATAGAGCAGTGCCGCTATCACGGTGAGCAGCTCACCGTATCCGATCGTGAATCCGCGCAGCGAAAGTACGCTGAGCCCGATCATGGCGAGGGTGACCGCTATCCAGGTGGTCCGGCCAATCCGGCGACGCAGTATCACCGCCGCCAGTATTGGGGTGGCGACCACGTACAGCCCAGTGACGAAGCCCGACACACTGGCAGCGGTGTGAGCGAGTCCGGCGGTCTGCAGGATCTGCGCAGCTCCGTAGAGCAATCCAAGCAGTGCGCCCTGAGCCAGTACCGTGCGTGACAGATGAAGTCGGGGCCCGACGATGAGGCCGAGCGCGATGGCGGCAATAGTGAACCGAATGGCGAGCAGGTCCGATACCGGAATCCGGGTCACGACATCCTTGATCAGAACGAACGTCGACCCCCAGGCCGCGGCCATCGCCAGGAGAGCCAGGAATGCCATGCGCGTGTGGGACCTGGCAACAAGCACCGACCCAGCGTAAGTCACCTAGCGCGACACTTGTCGGGTGACCAACGTCCATCTGACCGGCGAGAAGGCCACCCTTCTGGCGACCCTGTACGGGCGGGCGCTCGATGCGGTGTCTCCGCGTCCGATCCTGGGCGATCACTGGGCGCGCGATGTCGTCGAGCAGCTTGACGTGGACGTGAAGAGTACGGGCCTGCGTCCGGGCGATGAGAAGGCCGTTGCCTTGCGGGCCAGGCAACTCGACGATTGGGCACGAGAATTCCTGGAGCGCCAGCCACATGCTGTGGTGTTGCACCTCGGATGCGGCCTGGACACCCGCTACTTTCGGCTCGCTCCGCCGTCACAGGTGCTGTGGTACGACGTCGACTATCCGGAAGTCATCGCACTGCGGTCCCAAGTGGTCCCGGCGGCGGAAGTCCACTCGATCGGCTCCTCGGTCACCGACCTCGCCTGGCTGGAACAAGTGCCCTCGGACCGGCCGGTGCTCATGATCGCCGAGGGACTGGTGATGTACCTGCAGGAGCTTCCGGGGCGAGAACTCATCCGTGCTATCGTCGAGCGGTTTCCCAGTGGTCAGCTGATCTTCGACTCGCTGAGCAGCTTTGGGGTGAAGATGCAGCGGTTCAACCGGGCCGTGGTCAAGGTCAAGGCGCAGATGCACTGGGGCATTGACGGCGTGGCGGAGTTGGAGTCCATTTCGCCTCGTTTGCGCTGCGTCACTGCAATGAGCGCCTTCGACTTGCCTGGATACGTCGACCTCAAGCCACGGTTTCGAATCCTGGTCCAGCTCATGCGGCACATCCCACGGATGCGCAGCCTCGCCATCTTCTACCGGCTCGAGTTCTGAGACGCTGCCGCAGTCGCCAGAGACTCGCGTGTGCCGTCTCAATACGGCTGGCGAGTGGGTCAACTGGCATCGGACCCTACGCGAGCAATCTTGAGACGGCTCGCGTTGGATGCAGACTCAGTACAGCCTCGAAGTCAGACGACGTAGAGGATGATCGTGGTGCCCTTGGCGAGGGTGGTACGCGCCACCGGATTGGTGTAGACCACGAAGCCGACTCCCGGCTGGTTGGGGCGAACCGGCTGCACCTTGGTCTTGAAGCCCGCCTCCCGCATCACCTTCCGAGCGGCCGGAACGGCCATCCGCTGAACATTGGGTACGGTCGATCTGCAGTGAGCCCAGTGATCTGGTGAGGGTGATGGTCTCACCCGGCGCGCCGCGACCCGACGCCGGATTTTGACGAAGCACCAAGTCCTTTTCGATCTTGTTCGAATATGCGCTTCGCTCGACGACGCGGAATCCGATGCCCTGCAGAGCGGCAGCCGCGGCATCGTACGGGGTGCCCTGATAGTTGGTGATCACGAGTGGTTTCGGCCCGCTCGACACCACAAGATCGATGGGTCTGCCCTTCTTGAGCTTGGCGCCCGGTCGCTCCGAAGCACTGAGCACAATGCCGGCGGCAACCTGATCGCTGAAACCGTCAGTGACTTTGCCTACGGCCAGCTTCGCCTGTTGGATTGCGGCCTCCGCCGCCGATCGGGAGAGGCCGACGACCGTGGGCACGGAATACCGTTCGGGGCCCCTGGACAGCGCCGCCTGGATCTTTCCACCCCTCAAGATCTTGGTCCCAGGTCCGGGATCGGTGGAGATCACCATGCCCTTCGCTATCGTCTCGCTGTACGCCTCGGAGAAGTCGATCGAGAGGCCGACCTTCGACGCGACGCGGGCGGCCTCGGCTTTGCTGAGCGAGTCAAGGGCCGGCGCCGTCGTGAACCGACCCTCCATCAAGTACCAGCCCGCCAGTGCGGCCGACGCCGAGATCAGGACCACTAACAGGAGAGCCAGCCACCCCCTGCGACGCTTCCGGGCCCGGCGCTCGCGCTCGGTCGCGGCCAGGCGCTCCGCAGTCGGCTTGTGAACGGCTCGTGGAACAGCCCGCGGTGGCGGCGCGTCGATCACGGTACGCGGGCTACCCGCGGAACGAGGCTGGGTCCGCGCAGCGGCCATCGGTGGCGGCACCATCTGAGTCACTTCATAGTCGGCGCGGTCGCGACGCTTAGGCCCGCCGGTTGGCGGCCTCGGCGCAGTGCGCAGCTCACGAGTGAGCTCGGGGTCATCGCGACGACCTTGCTGGATCGCGATGCGAGCGCGGCGTACCTGCCCCAGGAGGACCTTTGCGTCAGGTGGTCGCAAGCTCGCATCTCGAGCTGTCGCCCGGGTGACTAGTGCGTCCACATATGGCGGGATCGGGCCTGAGGTCGGGCCAACCGAGGGTGGGGGAACGTCGCGGTGGACGTGCGCGTACGCGATCTGAATCGGGGTGTCGCCAGTGTGGGGCTTCCGCCCCGTCAGCAGTTCAAAGAGCACCACGCCGGTGCTGTAGACGTCCGATCGAGCGTCCGCCATGCCGGAGACCACGAGCTCCGGCGGAAGATACGAGACGGTTCCGATCAGCAGTCCCTGCGTAGCGGTGGAGGTCTGGGAGGACACAGCCTTGGCCAAACCGAAGTCAGCGACCTTGATCCGGCCGCGATCGCTGATCAACACGTTCTCGGGCTTCACATCCCGGTGAACCAGCCCGGCGCCGTGAGCGGCGGCGAGGGCTGCAAGTACCGGCTCGATGATCTCCAACGCCCTTGCTGCCGGCATCGGCGCCTCACGATTGAGCACGTCGCGCAGCGTTTGTCCCTCCACGTACTCCATCACGATGTAGGGGCGACTGTTGGGCCCTCCGAGGTCTTGACCTTGATCAAAAACAGAAACCACATTTGGGTGAGAAAGCTTGGCTGCCGCGCGCGCCTCACGATCGAACTTGCGCGCGAACTCGGCATCATCACCAAGCCCAACATGCATCACCTTGACGGCGACGGTACGAGTCAAGCGCGTGTCCACGGCCCGGTAAACCGTGGCCATGCCGCCACGAGCCAGCCGTTGAGTGATCTCATAGCGACCGTCCAAAGTGCGGCCCACCAAAGGGTCGCCAACGGTCGTCATCGTCACGCCTGCTCCAAACACGGTGGGGAAGGTGGCCGTGCTGGCCTCGGGCCCGAGTTTAGAAGTCACCTCGTACTGCCACGGCCGAGGCGCGCCGCGGCTAGTCGATTCGTCCGGCATTTGTCGAGGATGCCTCAGCGTAGCGGCGAATCGGAATGCGTCCGGCACACCGAGCAAGCCGGCCGGCCCGTACAGCGAACTTCATCGCTTCAGCCATCCGGACCGGATCCTCCGCCCGGGTGACCGCCGATGCGAGCAGCACAGCATCGCAGCCGAGCTCCATGGCCCGCGCCGCTTCGGAGGCCGTACCAATGCCCGCGTCCAGTACGACCGGAACAGTAGCGTGCTCGACGATCAGCTCGATGTTGTGGGGATTGCGGATCCCCAGCCCGGAACCGATCGGTGCGCCCAGCGGCATTACGGCAGCGCAGCCGGCATCGGCCAGTTTGCGCGCAATGACGGGATCGTCGTTGGTATAGGGAAGGACGATGAAGCCGTCCGCCACCAGCTGCTGGGCAGCGTCGAGCAGCTCGATCGGGTCGGGCAGCAAGGTGACCTCGTCAGCGATGACCTCGAGCTTGATCCAGTTGGTCTCCAGTGCTTCCCGCGCCAGCTGTGCGGTCAGGATCGCATCGGCGCTCGTGTAGCACCCGGCGGTATTGGGCAGCACAGAGATGTGGTGCCGGTCGAGAATGTCGAGCAAGGAGCCCGGCGCACTCACGTCGATGCGGCGCATCGCAACCGTCGTCAGCTCCGTGCCCGACGCCAGCAGCGCGGCCTCCATGACATCGAGGCTGGGTGCACCGCCAGTGCCCATGATCAGCCGCGAGGTGAACTCCTTGCCGGCCATTACGAGTGGATCAGCTTGCACGAGCGGGTCAACCACCCTGCACCGCCGTCACAATCTCCACCCTTGCGCCTTCTGTGAGTTCGGTATTGGCGTGCTGGCTCCTTGGGACTACCTGCCCGTTCACCGCAACCGCAATGCCGCGCCGAGCTGTGGCGCCGTCCGGCAGGTCGAGTACCTCATGCAGCAGAACTGGGGGTGTTACTTCTCGCGCCTGGCCGTTGATATGGATGATCATCGCGTACGCTCTCCGGCCGGTACGAAGCGGTCGAGCATGAACGGCTCGGCGATACTGTCCAGCTCACCCGTGATGATCAGGCGGGAGATGACGTCTGCCGTAAGCGGGGTCAGCAGCACGCCATTGCGATAGTGGCCGGTGGCCAGCACCAAGCCCTCCAAGTCACAGCGACCCAGGATCGGCGCATTGTCCGGGGTACCGGGTCGCCAACCGACCGATGTTTCTGCCAACGCATATTCAGCGGTCATCGGGATCACGGTACGTCCGTCTCGCAAAAGCTCATAGACCGCGCCCGCAGTCACCCGCTGATCGAATCCGAGCTCCTCGACGGTCGCGCCGAGGACCACCTCTCGACCACCTTCCCGGGGAACGAGGTAGATATCCGAGCCGCGGCTGAACGCGCGGATAGTGAGGTTTGGAGCGGGCAGCCGGCCTGGGTCCAGCCGCACGATCTGGCCCTTGACCGGGCGTACCGGAAGATCGGGAAGTCCGCCGATCTGGCGTGCCCAGGCGCCGTTCGCCACCACCACGGTGCCTGCGCTGATGGTTTGCCCGTCGGCCAGCTGGACACCGGTCACTCGGCCGTTCGAGGAGGTGACGTGATGGACGAAGCCAGGCATGTCCGCTACGCCGATCCTGTGACCGGCCTCGATGAGAGCCCGCCACAGCAATCGGTTGTCGCAACTCCAATCGCCCTCGACCAGTAGGCCGGAGCGAATCGACGGTGCCAGCAATGGCTCGTGGCGCCGGCACTCTCGGCCAGTCAGCCCTTCGCAACGGTGGCCGACTCGGGCTAGAAAATCGGCGAAGGTTGCCAAGCGTGCAGCATCGTCAGCGTCGTAGGCCACGGAGAGGCTTGGCGTACGGCGAAGTCCGGTTGGCAGACCGCTCGCCCGCTCCAGCTCGGCGGCGAAGTCGGGATAGCGGCTGAGCGAGGCGATGTTCAGCTGCAACAGTCTCTGCTCGGTGAAGGTGGTCTCGGTGATCGGGGCGAGCATGCCAGCAGCAACGCCGGACGCAGCCGACGATCGCTCACCGACGACCATCACAACATCGACGCCCGCCTGTCGCAGGCGCCAGCTGATCGAGGTGCCGATCAGGCCACCACCGATCACGATGACGTCAGCGGTCGAGGACGTGTGGGCGGAGCTCACCCGGGATATTTTAGTGTCGCGCGAGTATCCCTGAGCTTGTCGAAGGGCCACACCGCGCTTCGGCCGGCTCAGCGCGCATTTCCTTCAGGTGCGGCCCTGCTTACTGTGTGGGTACCTAACTCTCGCCTGGAGGTGTCACGAGGCATGGAACTCGGACTGACCACTTTTGCTGAGATCACAGATCCACACGTGTCGCCAGGTGAGCGATTGCGACAGGTGGTTGCCGAGGCCAGGCTCGCCGACGAGCTCGGTCTGGAGGTCTATGGCATCGGCGAGCATCATCGTCCGGACATGGCGGCGTCAGCTCCGGAGATCGTTCTGGCGACGATCGCGGGATGCACGAACACGATCAAGCTGTCGAGTGCCGTTATCGTGCTCAGTTCGGCTGATCCCGTACGGGTCTTTCAGAACTTCGTGACCCTCGATCTGGTATCGGGCGGGCGAGCCGAGCTAATGGTCGGCAGGGGCTCGTTCACGGAGTCGTTCCCTTTGTTCGGGTACTCCCTGTCCGACTACGACGAGCTCTTCGCGGAGAAGCTCGATCTGCTGCTGAAGCTCGGTGAAGATCAGCCTGTGACCTGGCACGGCAAGTTCCGCGCTCCGCTGGACCACGTCAGTGTTCATCCCCGCCAGGAGGGCCGCCCGCTTCCGATCTGGGTGGCCGTGGGCGGTACGCCGAACTCAGTCATCCGAGCAGGCACCCTCGGCCTCCCGATGGCACTTGCGATCATCGGTGGCCGGCCGGAGGCCTTCACACCGCTGGCTGAGCTCTATCGCAAGGCTCTCGAGTACGGGCAGCATGATCCAGGCACGCCGCTGGCTGTCCACAGCCACGGCTATGTCTCCACCGATGAGCGCGCGGCACGTGCGGAGTTCCTGCCAGCCTACCGACAGACCTTCGCCAAGATCGGCCGGGAAAGAGGCTGGCCACCAATGTCGGATGCGGCTCTCGAGGACCTGATCGGGCCGGAGGGCGCACTGTTCTTCGGCCGCCCGGAAACCGTGGCGGGCAAGATCATTCGGCTGCACGACCTGTTGCACATCGATCGTTTCGAGCTGCACGTCTCTCATGTTGATCATGCAAAGAGCATGCGGTCGATCGAGCTTTTCGGGACCGAGGTCGCTCCGCTGGTCCGGGAGGAACTGGCTGCTCGATCCCCAGTTTGAGACCTCACATATCTGCCAGCCGTGCATGGCAATATGCACTCATGGTCGCTCTCCAGATTCGCGGCGTCTCGGAACCTACCCGCAGTATGCTCTCAGCCGAGGCCAGGGCTCGTGGCGAATCCTTGCAGGAATATCTCCTGGACCTGCTGGATCGCGAGGCGCAGGACATTGAAAACCGTCGACTCCTTGCCGAGTGGACCTCCGGATCGTTGGTAGATGAGACGAAGCCGGTCGATCTTGGAGAGCTGATCAGCTCCGAGCGCCACCGCCGATAGTCAGGTGACGGCCACTATCGTGGCCTCGTGACTGTGCTGATGGGCCTCGAGGCACGCCTCCGCCTCGCCCGGCTCTACCTGTGCACGGACGCTCGGGAAGAGCAGGGCGATCTCGGGAGCTTCCTCCAGGCTGCCTTTGCTGGGGGTGTCGACATCGTGCAGATACGCCAGAAAAGCATGAAGCCGGAAGCGGAGTTGGCGGCTCTCGAAATAGCTCGACAAGCTGCGGGACAGACCCAAGGCATCGTATGTGTGAACGATTCCCCTGAGCTGGCTGGACGCTTCCAGGCAGACATGCTGCATCTCGGTCAGGCGGACGGGTCGGCTGCTCGGGCGCGCAGGTACCTACATCCTTGGGCCCTGATCGGCCGCTCCACCCATGCGCCGGGTCAGACCGACAAGGCAATCAGAGATCGCAATGTCGATTACTTCTGCGTTGGACCCGTTTACGCCACGTCCACCAAGCCCGATTACGAGCCAGTTGGCCTCGACCTGGTCCGCTATGCCGCCAGGAAGGCGCCGGTCGCCGACGTCAGGTCCAGGCCGTGGTTCGCCATTGGCGGGATCTCCCTGGACAACCTCGACGCGGTGATCGAGGCAGGTGCCCGACGGGTCTGCGTGGTGCGTGCCATCACCGAGGCCTCTGACCCGCAGGCAGCCGCCGACCAGCTCAGTAGCAGACTTCGCGTCGCCTGGAAGGCTGACCCGGCGATGGAGCGCTACGTCTTCCAGGCACTGTCCGAACCCGGCAGTCAGCGGTAGCTGCGAGCGTCGCGCGATTGCGCGAGCAGCTCTAGCTCTAGGTTCGGAGCGCTAGAACTCCCGCCGCACGGCGGCGTCCGCCAGGGCGGTGAGCCCGGTACGACCCTCCTCGGTGATCTCGGTATCGTGCAACGCCTTCAGGGCTCGCTCGTGGTAGTCGTTGATCATCGATTCCACAGCGTCACGCGCGCCCGATTCGACAATCACCTGCTGCAGCTCAGTGATGCCGGTCTCATCGAGTCGGGGGTCACCGAGCCGTTGCAAGAGGAGCTTCTGTCCGGCGTCGCCGGCGTGGGCGTACGCATGGGCCACCAGCACCGTGCGTTTGCCCTCGCGAAGATCATCTCCGGCTGGCTTGCCGGTGATCTGGGGATCTCCGAAGACGCCCAGGAGATCGTCGCGGAACTGGAAGGCCCGGCCCAGCGGTGAGCCGTACGCGCCAAGGGCAAAGTACAGCTCGTCGTCGCCACCACCGAGCGCACTGCCGATCTGGCAGGGGCGCTGCACGGTATAGCGCGCGGCCTTGTACTCCACGACTCGGCTGGCGTCGTCAAGTGCAAGCTCGATGGTGGGCCGCAGCGACCCGATCGCCGGTGCCCGCTTCCGTAGCGGGTGAGCCTGCGCCACCATGTCAAGGTATTGGCCGCAGGTGACCTCGGTGCGCATCGCCTCGACGATCGGCAGCGCCCGCTCCAGAGCGGACTGCTCGACGCCGGCTCCGTGCAGCATCTGGGCCGACCACATCACGAGCAGATCGCCGAGCAAGATGGCACCTGCCTTGCCGAAAGCGGCCGAGTCACCCAGCCAACCGGCATTTGCGTGTAGTGCCTCGAACTGCCGGTGCGCGGCCGGCCGTCCGCGTCGGAGGTCAGAGGAGTCCATCAGATCGTCGTGAATCAGTGCACTGACATGGAGCACGTCAAGGCTTCCCGCCGCAGTGAGCAGCGGCTCGAGCTCCTCATCTCTTGGGATTCCGGCGGCGGCGACGTAGCCCCAGACGCAGAAGGCAGGCCGCATCCGCTTGCCGCCGCACAACATCTGGCCTGCCATCAGGTGCACGGGTACCAACTCGGGTCCCATCGAGTCGAGCACCGATGATTGCTCGCTCAAGAACGCGCTGATCTCGGCTGATACCGCATCTCGGAAAGCCTGTGACAGCGGCGCTTGAGGATCCAGAACCTCCTCCGCGCTCTTGACAAGCGGATTGTTGACCACATGCTGAGCCTACGAAGCCTGACCAGAGTCTCGTCCGTAGGGTGTTCGCATGCCGGGTCGCGATCGTCTTTGGCGTCCGCGTACTCCGAGCATCGCGGACCTGCTGGTGGCCGGCGACAGACCACTGTTCTCCTTCGAGTTCTTCCCGCCCAAGGACGAGATCCAGCAGCGCCAGCTGTGGCAGGCGGTGCGTGAACTGGAGGCTCTCGGTCCCGATTTCGTCTCAGTTACCTACGGTGCAAGAGGCTCAACGAGGGAACGCACGATCACGGCCACGGAGGCGATCGCACTCCACACCACGCTCCGGCCCATGGCGCATCTCACCTGCGCCAGCCAAAGTCGCGACCAGTTACGGCGGGTGATCGGTTCCTATGCGGCAGCCGGCATTCATCATGTGCTCGCGATCCGCGGCGACATGCCGGGTGGTCCGCGGGTCCCGTGGGAGGCTCATCCCGAAGGGCTCAGGAACGCAACCGAGCTAGTGGCGATGGTGCGCGAGCTCGGCGAGTTCTGCATTGGGGTGGCCGCGTTCCCGGATGCGCATCCGGAGCGCAATGATTTCGATCTTGATGCTCGGGTGCTGGTGGCGAAGGCACAAGCGGGCGCCAGTTTTGCCATCACCCAGCTCTTTTTTACTCCCGATGATTACTTCGCCCTCGTCGCCCGGGTCCGGGCGCTCGGCTGCGACATTCCGATCATCCCCGGGATCATGCCGATCACCAACGTGCGCCAGGTGATCAGGTTTGCTGAGCTGTCGGGGGCTGCACTGCCGAAATGGGTGACGGACCGGATCAACGAGGTTGCCGACGACGATGATCAAGTTCGGCGGGTAGGCATCAGGATCGGAACCGAACTATCCGAGGAGCTGCTGAGCCGGGGCGCACCCGGACTGCATTTCTTCACTCAGAACCGGTCCCGCGCTACTCGAGAGATTTACGCCAACCTGCATCAGGTGCGGCGTCGAGCGTGACCAGCCGCTGGGTCGGCCGGGTAAGGGCCACGTAGAGCGCCCTGACGCCGCCCGGGGATTCGGTCACGATGTCGTCGGGAGTGATCACCAGAACCGCGTCGTACTCCAGGCCCTTCGCCTGCAGCGCTGTGATCACGACAACTCGTTCGGCGCCTGGCAGCCGCGCCTGCTCCAGCTGGGCCGCCAGTTGATCTTTGGTCGACGGCGGACAGATCACGCCGACAGTGCCTTCCACTTCTTCGAGTAGCGACCGCACGATGTTGATCATGGCTGCGGAGATCGTCGGATTCTCCGGGGCCGCGTCTGCGGACACCATGAGCCGCGGCTCATGGCCCGTCGAGCGCACCGCGGTGGGAAGGTCGGCATCCGGGAAATCTGCGACGACAACCTGGGCAGCCAAATCGAATACCTCCGATGGGCTGCGATAGTTGGTGCTCAAGCGGAAGTGCCGCACCGGCGCTGTCCCGATGATTCCCTCGATCGCTCGGTCTGCCTCAGCAGTGTCGGTCCATGAGCTCTGGGCAGGGTCGCCAACGATTGTCCAGCTGGCACTGGCCCCGCGCCTCCGCAGCATGCGCCACTGCATCGGACTGACGTCCTGGGCCTCATCGATCAGGAGGTGGGCGTACGTCTCGTGCGGCACCTCGAACGGATCGGTTTCGCGTGCCACCGGGGAAAGCACGTCGGCGGTCGTGAAGACCTCCTGCATGTCAGCGTCGAGATCGGAGAGACCGGGCACTTCCTCCTCATCCAGCACCGGCAACGGCCCGAGGAGATGCACCAGTTCATCGAGGAGGGCACCATCGGCGGCTGTCCAGTCGGTCGCATCCCGATAGCTGGCGCTGACCAGCTCGCACTCCGCGTCGGACAGCACGGATGCGGAAATCTTCTTGAGCAGCTCGACATCGGCCAGTCGCGCGAGCGCTGATGGGGCACCGACAGCCGGCCACCATGCGTTGCAGAACATCTTGAACGAGGCGAGTTCGGAGACACGGTCCTCGAACTCCTCGCGTTCGGGGTCGTGATCCGCGCGATCCTCGGCGTCGGGATGCCGGACCCGCCAGAGCGCGGTCAGCAATTCCTTCTCAGCCGCTTCCCTGCCGGTGTTGAGCTTGTGATGCGCGAGCACGTGAGAACGGATGCGCGCCAGGGTTGCGGTCGGCACCGCCAACACGTCGCCATCTACCATGATCCGCAGCTCGAGCGGACTTTCGTGCAGTGGCTCATGCACCATGCGGCGCAGCACTCTCACCATCCGCAGACTGCCCTTGACCGCCGTAACCCGCGGGGGATCGACGCGATCACCGGTGATCCGAACGACATCCGAGGGGACAGCACCGATCGAACGCAAGGTGACCGAATCCTCCCCAAGCGACGGCAGCACCCGTGCGATGTAGTTCATGAAGACCCGGCTCGGTCCAACCACCAAGACACCGCCGGACTCGAAGCGGCGACGGTTGGAGTAGAGCAGGTACGCGGCACGATGCAGCGCCACTACAGTCTTCCCGGTCCCCGGGCCGCCGGTGATCATCGTGAAGCCCTGGTAGGGAGCTCGGATCGCTTCGTCCTGCTCGGCCTGAATCGTGGCGACGATGTCCCGCATGGTGTGATCACGGGCGCGCGTGAGTGCAGCCAGCAGCGCCCCTTCGCCGATCACCACCAGTCCCCGGTCCCCGTTCTCGCCGTCCAGGAGGTCGTCCTCGATGCCCACCACCCGATCACCACGGCAATGCAGCACCCGGCGCCGGATCACCTGCATCGGATCGCTCGGGGTAGCTCGATAGAACGGCTCGGCCGCGGGTGCTCGCCAGTCGATGACGAGTGGCTCGTAGTCCGCGTCGCGGACGCCAATCCGGCCGACGTAGCGAACTTCACCGTCCGTCCGATCCAGCCGGCCGAAGACCAGCCCTTCCTGCTCGGCGTCCAGCACAGCCAATCGGCGAGCTGCCTGGAAGGCAAAGACGTCGCGCTCGTACAGCCCGGTGCCGTCCTCCTCGCGAACGTAGGAATTGCGGTCGGACTGATAGAGGGAGAGCCCAGCTCGCGCGACCTGTTGGGCAGATCGGGTCGCCTCAGCGAGTCGGGCGTAAACGAGATCAATATGAGCCTGTTCGGCGGCCAGTTCGCGATCCAGGGTGCTAGCGGCTGGAGATGCGTTTTGCACGCTGTCGGAACTCGCTTCGCTCTGCGCGTGTGTCAAGAAGGATGATCCTTACCGGAAGACCAAACATCTGAGTATACGGAAGTTCTCTGGGTCCTGAAAGTTCCAAGATCAGCGCGAGTGCGAATGGCGACGCTCGGCGTTGCAGGATCGCGCTCGATGGCCCGTCGTCGTCCTCGCTCGGAGACGAGAAGCGTTTCCTCGCTCGTCCTCCGATCAGCGGCGCGCGATCCGGGTGCGGAGTTGGTCGTCGCAACCGTAGGCGGCGAGGGCCGCGGAGAGCACGACCTGTGATGCACCCGGACCTGCGGGAGATGAAGCGCTGGCGGCGTAGAGGCCCGGGATCTCGGTCGTCACAGAGGGCCGGCGCAGCCAGCTTGCGAAGCCGCTCCAGGCCGCTCCGTACGAGGCGCGGGGGAGAGTTGCGTTGAAATCGTGAGTGGTTTGTAGCCCGTTGTCAGCCAGCTGACGAAGGTATCTGACGGTCGGGATGCCGGACGCCGTGAGGGTGACCGTCTCACGGAGCTGTGCGGGCGGCGGGGGCGCCTCATGGTGCATGACGGTCGGAGCGGCCGCCGGGCTGAGGCCGCGCAGCTGGCGTCGAGTCCGCGGGGCCGCGGTGACCGGAAGCAAGTCGCTGAAGATCTGCCAGGGGTCGCAGGTAGCCACGACTGCTGAGGTGGGACGGTCTCCAGCCTTGGTCGTAACCGCGGTGACGTGACCGTTGCGAAGGTGGATGCGCTCGACCGGGCAGCCGAGTTGGACGTGCACCTTGCGTAGCTCGAGGCGGCCCGCCAGGGCCTCCACTAGCGCCGAGGACCGGCCGACATCCAGCCCGGAATGGGCATCGAGCGCTGCCACCTGCCACCGTCCGAAAGTGCGCTGTATCGACAACTCGACCGCCGCGAAGGCCGGGGTCTGCTCCGGCACCGAGCCCAAGCGGTAGGCGACACTGCGAATCAAAGCCCCGAGATGATCATGTGCAATCGAAGCTGCGAGATCCGCCAGCGTCATGCGATGGCCGAATAGGCTGCGCGTGGCGGTCTTGTTGAGCTGGCGGCGGCTGCGCAGCTCGGCTTCCAACCCGAGTCCACGGAGGGTTTGCCACATCTGGTCGAGCCGATCGAGCAAATCGCGCCACCGCCCAGCGACCGAGCTGCCATAGGCATCAGCCAGAGCGGCGTACTGATCACCGCGGTCGGTCGGCAGCGTCAGCTCGGCACCATCAGCAAAGATCATGGTCGCCGGCTGGGCCGGTTCCAAGGCGTAGCCCATCCTGGCAAGTTCGGCTTCGAGCGGACGGCCGCTCTTGCGGAACAGGTCTCGCCAGGGTGCGGGGAAGCCGATGATCGACGGTGCATCGTCGACCGTGACCCCGCCGGGGAGTTGGTACGGCGCCCACGTGCCGCCCAGCACCTCTGACCGCTCATAGAGCTCAACGTCGTGGCCAACTTTGGCCAGGCGTGCCGCGGCCGCTAGGCCAGCCAGCCCGCCACCGATCACGACTACCGGATCGGACATCAGCACGTTGCCTGGGACAGCAGGTCCATGGCAGGAGCGTAGAGGGGCGGCCCGGAGCAATGCGTCATTAGCCTGTCGAGCGCGAAATCCGAGGGCTACGTCAAGCTCAGCCCGCCCTACCACGCCCTACGCTATGGCCCATGCCAGATCTCGAACCTGTCGATGAGTCGTGGACTACAGCACTTTGTGTCGTCGCCCATCCCGATGATCTTGAGTTTGGCGCTGCCGCGGCCGTGGCTCGCTGGACCGACCAGGGAAAGACCGTGGTCTATGCCATGGTGACCAGCGGCGAAGCTGGCATCGACGGAATGGACCCGGCCGAGGCGCGGCTGGTGCGTGAGGCTGAGCAGCTCGAGTCAGCGCGCATTGTCGGGGTCGAGACGGTGGAGTTCCTCGGGCTGGCCGATGGAGTGCTGGAGTATGGGGTTGCGCTGAGGCGAGCAATCTGCGCGAGCGTACGCCGGCATCGGCCGGAGATCGTGATCACCAACAACTTTCGCGATACCTGGGGTGGTCAGACCCTCAACCAGGCCGACCACATCGCGACTGGACGGGCAACCTTGGACGCCGTACGAGATGCGGGGAATCGCTGGGTGTTTCGCGAGCAGATCGACGATGGGCTGCCGCGCTGGGGCGGCGTGCGAGAAGTGTGGGCGGCATCGTCTCCGGACGGACGGCATGGGGTTGAGACCACCGAGACCTTCCAGCGTGGGGTTGCGTCGTTGGCCGCGCACAAGGCCTATATCGACGGACTCGGATGGGAGTTTTTCGATCCTGCCGAGTTTTTGGAGAGCGGAGCGCGTCAGGCAGGGACCCGGTTGGGAGTCCCGATGGCGACCACCTTCGAGGTCATCAGCATGGGGTGGGGTAGCTAAGTCTCATCCGATATCCGACGGACGGCTGCGCCCAGCCGTCGGGTCAGCGCGAGGCCAACCGGTAACCCAATTGAATGAACCGGTCGAACCCGCGGTCCGGCATGATCCATTCGGCTAGCAGCATGCCCCGGGCGCCGCCGCCAGCCGCATATCGGGTGCGCGGTTTGGGGTCCTGCACCGCTTTCCCAATGACTTCGGCGACCACCTCGGGCCCGGAGGCCATCCGCAAGCGTTCAACTGCGCGGAGCCCGGCGCCGACAAGCTTTGCCTGCCCGGCGTACGGGGTGTGCGCAGAGGTTGCTTCCAGGTTGTCGGCTGCAATCTGGGACCACTCGCTCTTGATCGTGCCCGGCTCGATGATCACGACCTTGACGCCGAACTCCGCCACTTCGACCCGCAGGCTGTCACTCAGGCCCTCGACGGCGAACTTGCTCGCGTGATACCAGCTGCCAAGCGGCTCCCAGATCTTGCCGCCCATAGAGGAGATGTTGACGATGTAGCCGTCGCGTTGGGCCCGCATCTGGGGGAGTACCAGCTGGGTCATCCGCGCCAGCCCGAAGACATTCACCTCGAACTGGCGCCTGGCCTCGTCGATGGGCACGTCCTCCAATGCGCCGTACAGCCCGTACCCGGCGTTGTTCACCAAGACATCAATGCGTCCGGTGTCAGCGATGATCGTTTCGATCAGTGTGACCATCGAGTCATCGTCGGTGACGTCGACCGACCTTGTCCGAATACCGCGGTTAGCCAGATCGGACATCCGATCGACACGTCGGGCGCTCGCATACACGGTGAAGCCGAGCTCCGCCAGCTGCAGTGCAGTCGCCTCGCCGATGCCGGACGACGCCCCAGTGATCAGCGCGGTCTTGTGGGAGTGCTCGTCCATGGGCTGGATCATATGGCCCCGGCGTCTACCTCATCGCACGGCGCTTTCCATGCAGCCATCGCGAGCCGTCGACAGTTCGCGGATTCTGCGGCGTACATTCACTTGACGAACTGTCGGTCGTGAGGTGTAGCTTAGTCATCGTTCGAACAGGCGTTCTAAAAGAGCGTTTCGCGCCTCAGCCGTTAGCAAGCGCCTGGCGACATCAGTGCGTGTTCGCGGCACGTACCTGGGGCTCGCCTCGATGCAGATGGACCTCGACCCCACCTGCATCGAGGCCGCCAACAGTCCGACATCAACCAGAGGACCCTGATGGCTTGCAACGAGGACCTACAGCGTGCGCGCAGCTCCCTCGCCGAAGCTGAGCTGGCACGACGCCCTAGCGACCGGTATCTGGCCGCTCACCTTGCCGCGCTACGCGTCGTGGCCATCGTGTTAAGCCATCGGGCGCCGCCCGGCACGGGACGCACTCAGGGTCGGCTGCGCAACGCCTGGCAGATGTTGGCCGAGGTCGCCCCGGAGCTTGCTGAGTGGGCGGCGTTCTTTGCAGCCACCGAGCCCAGGCGCGATGCGATCCAGCGCGGCGCGACCTCGATCGTCAGTGCTCGCGAGGCGGACGATCTGGTCAGGGATGCGCGAGCGTTCCTGCGCCTGGTCGAGCGGGCGATCGGATTTAGTGCAGTGCGCGACAGTCCAGTCGACGTGGCGTCGAGCTAACTCGGCGGCCAGCTACTACTCTGGTATCGAACACACGTTCGATAGGTAGAGAACATGTCGCACCGCATCGTTATGCACGTCGATATGGACGCTTTCTACGCGTCCGTTGAGCTGCGTCGACGCCCGGATCTACGGGGGACGGCCGTCATCGTGGGCGGCTCCCCAAGGGGGGTTGTGCTGTCAGCGACGTACGAGGCGAGGGCACGCGGTGTGCGGTCCGGCATGTCCTCGACGGAGGCGCGGCGTTTCGCGCCCCGGGCGACCTTCCTCGCTCCTGACTTCGACAGCTACACCGCGGTGTCGAAGGCGATCGTGGCAGTCTTCCGCTCAGTGACATCTGTTGTGGAATCGGCGTCGATCGACGAGGCCTTCTTGGACCTGACCGGCGCCGTCCGGATGTTCGGCAACCCGTCGCAGATCGGAGAGTACATCCGGGCGGTCGTGGCCGATGAGCAGCAGATCACTTGTTCGGTCGGGATCGGGCCAACCAAGTTCATTGCCAAGGTCGCATCCAGAGCAGCAAAGCCTGACGGGCTGATCGAGGTTACGCCGGACCGCGTCGCGACCTTCCTGCACCCGTTGCCAGTGGAGGCGATGTGGGGAGTGGGTAACGCAACCGCGCAGAAGCTGCACCGGCTTGGCATCTACACCATCGGCGATCTTGCCGCGACCCCACGAGGTACCTTGCGCCCCGCCTTCGGCCCGCATGCCGGAGGCATGCTCAGCGAGCTGGCGTGGGGAAGAGACCGTCGCCGCGTCACCCCGCAGCTACCGGAGCACAGCGTCGGCTCCCAGGAGACTTTCAGGCGGGACACCGACGATCCCGACGTCGTGCACCGTGAGTTACTGCGGATGGCCGACCGCACGGCTCGCCGGATGCGAAAACAGCAGATGATGGGCCGCACGATAACCATTTCGGTGCGATTCGCCGACTTCTCCGAGCTGACCCGCTCCGCGACGCTCCCAGTACCTACTGACGTAACTGTTGAGATCTATGCGCAGGCGCTTGAGCTGTACCAGCGGCTGGGCGTGGAGCGCGCCCGGATCCGGCGTGTCGGAGTTCGAGTTGAACAGCTTGTGGACCGGCATCGGGTCTATCGGCAACCGCAGCTGACCGACCCCGAGCGAGGGTGGCGAGAGGCTGACCTTGCCATCGATGCGGCGGTCGGAAAATTCGGCCCCGCAGCGGTTCAGAGAGCCGTGCTGACGCGCCGTCTCTAACCCCACGACGCGGGTCCGGTAATTGACCGATGGGTTTCCCATACTTACCGCCGCCACCTAAACTGGAGCCACAGCGCCCAGCCAAGGGAAGAGGCGTGGTGCAAAAAACACACGTCAGTGGGTATTCAGAATCCAGCGGATCGAATCTCCTCCTTCCGTGAGAGGCGTATCATGACGGCACGGCGTACGACGAGACCCTTGGGAGGTGGCTAGTGGCCCTCTCAGATGAGGAGCAACGGCTTCTCGAGCAGATGGAAGCCGCACTGGCGGCCGAGGATCCTAAGCTGGTCAACGCTCTTCGGGGGACCAGTGTCCGACGGGTCCATCGGCGTCGCGCCGCGCTTGCGGGCGTGGGATTTTTTGCAGGTCTCGGGCTCCTCATCGCAGGTATCTCGATCAATCCTTTCCTTAGCGTGCTTGGCTTCGTGATCATGGTTGCTGCGGCGGTGACGGCCATCTATTCCTGGCAACACGTCGGTGGCAACGCCGATGCCGGGCAAGGCCGGGATCGAGCGAAGACCTCACAAGGCTCGCGGGCTCATGACGGACAGGGTTTTATGGACAAGATGGAGGAGCGCTGGCGTCGTCGCCGCGACGAAGGCTTGTAGCCTGTCCTTTCAAGATCAAAAACGGGTAATCGGCTGCCTATCTTCATAGAGCGCTGCTCGCGCAAACCGACGCTCCCAGTGCGGATTGTTCAGTCCTTAGGTGTGCGCCGGAATAGCGAACGAGGAATCAGCAGCGCCATGACCTTGCGTCGCCAATCGGCAGGAGCGGCTACCCCATGCCGAATCTCGGAGGTCATTGTGGGTAGTTCACTCACAGCACCGCCGTGGTCGAAGTTGCGCGCATAGCGCGACCTCTCGACCAGCGTTGCGACCCGGCTCATCGACTCAGATTCACCTTCATCGAGCCGATCCGAGACTTTCTGGCCGATGGCACGCGGTGTGCCTTCAGGCCACGACCCGCCGTAGTCGAGCACCGTGTCCCTGATCTCGGCCCAGGCAGCTTCGACCTGCTCCTCCGCCGGCCCACTCCCATTGAGCCGGCCACTGCGACGTCGTACTCGAATGGTCGCTGGGGCGGCCAGGATGGCCAGCAACACCAGCGCGATGCC
The DNA here is from genome assembly GCA_963836855.1 of uncultured Actinomycetota bacterium. GTDB lineage: Bacteria > Actinomycetota > Actinomycetes > Propionibacteriales > Propionibacteriaceae > Microlunatus. The sequence continues at coordinate 219,897 of CAWILN010000008.1, forward strand.
GGCTCCGATCAAGGTGCGTCCCCAGGCCGCGCCGGCGCCCTGTCCAAGGTCAGTCGGCTGCAGGCTTGGCCCGAGCGATGGCTCGGTGCCAGGCGAGGCCTCGTTGGCCGTCGTCTCCGACGACGGGTCTGCGGATGGATCGTTTCCGGACGAGTCTGAGTTCTGTATCGTCCACGCTGGGGCGGATCCTGTCACGCTGGACGGGGTGGGCTCGAATCGCACCCAGCCATAGTTGGCGAAGTACAGCTCGGGCCAGGCGTGCATGTCGCGTATCGAGACCTTCCAACCCTCTTCGTCCTGTTCGCCTGGCAGGAAGCCGACAGACACCCGGGACGGTATGCCGACTACCCGCGCCATCATCGCCATCGCGGACGCGAACTGTTCGCAGTAGCCCTTGCGATCCCGCAGCAGGAAGTTCTCCAGCGCCTCATACCCACTACCGGGCAGTGGGTCGGTGCTGTAGGTGAATTGGCTGCTTCGGAGATAGGCCTGAATTGCGGCCGCCTTTGCGGCCGGAGTGTCTGCGTCGGCTGTGACGCGATTGGCCACCTCGACCAAGTTGTCCGGCAGGTCGGAGGGGACCACTTCGGTCACGGCAGCGTCTGCTGGAGTACCGGCGACGGCATTGTCGAGATCATTGCTGTCCGGCTCGATGTCGGCGCTCTCGACGGTGTAGGTCAGGCGGCGGAGCTCCTGCGCCCGATTGTCGGCGTTCACCACGATCAACGAGTTGGCGTCGAAGCGCCAGTCACCCGGCGCGTCGAAGGTCCGTGGGGCGTACGGAAGCGGCAGGTACTGGGATGCGAAATCCAGCACCCTGATCGTTGTCGTTCGTCTCTCGTCAGGTTCGCCGCTCATACCCGGGATCGCCGAGAGGCTCTGGCCGTTGTTCAGGCGAATCTGCACATTGCTCCAGCCGTTCGCGCTCAACTGAGGCAGCGAGGCCAAGCGCAGGTAGACCCCGCCCGCGCGGTTGGTCTGATACTCGATAACCTCGCGATCCTCGGGCTGGTGGAGATTGCGGCGCAGATCCAGCGTGGGATCGGTCAACTGGAGCGGACCGCTACCACCGGGACCGCTGCCGAAACCCAGGCCCGGCAAGGACAACGTGGGCAAGGCGAATCCGAGCACGATGGTCGCGATAATGGCCGGAACCGCGAGATAGCCGGCCGCCCGCCAGACCACCGGCATGGCCGTTCCGAAACCCTCTGCCGAGTCACGGGAGAGCCCGCGAGTCCACCGCGCCGTCGTGTTCAAACCCTCGGCGATCAAGATTGCCAGGTATCCAACAGCGATGCAGCAGAAGCTGATCACGCCTGTATCAGTGCCCAACCCAAGTGCCGGAACCAGGAACAGCGTGGCGGGCGGTGCGATGGCCCAAGCTGGTCGTCCCACACCGGATACCAGCACATCGGTCATGATCATGATCATCCCGACCACCGTCACGAAGATCAGCTTCACTCCGTTGTCGGGATCCATCGGGGAAGCCTGAGTGCGCATGTGCTCGATGCCCTGCGCCCACAGCGCGGGATAGTGCTCGAACCACGGCGTGCTCAGCTCAGTCATGTTCGACGTGAGAGTGAGGCTGAGGCCCAAGGAATAGAACAGCAAGATCGCGACCTGGACGCTGAGCACCGCGCCGCTGGCCAACCGGACACGGCGGAGGGCGATGCTGGCGGCACCAATGGCGATGATCAAGAACCAACTCAGACCGAGGAAGCCGCGATCCGAAGTCAGCGGGATGACGGTGAGGCATGCCAGCATCACCGAGAAGGTCACGGCGATGGCGCTGCGGTCAGAGGCGCGCATGGCTAAGCCGCCGTATTCAGCTGTTCCAGAGCGGACCACGCGTCGGCCACTCCCATGCCGCGCGGTACATCAATGACCCGCCACTGATTGTCACGCAGAATCTGCCCGGCCAGCTCGTGCTGGGCCCGCTGCTGCTCACTCACAGGTTCATCGGCAAAGGTGTCAACATCCAGCAGTATCGCCAGGCCCTGGGCCCTGTTCCGTCGCACTCGCAGCAGCGAATTCGCATCCTGAGCGTTCATCCGGCCCATGATCGCGACTGCCAGCTGCCCGGGCCGATCGACAGTGGCGGACTCGACGGCGTAGTGAATCGTGGTAACGCCCCGCGGTCTGAGATCGGTCAGCCGGGTGATCACCAGTTCCTGCGATGCCGAGCTGTGCTGGCCCATCGCCCCGCTGATGTGCAGCGGGCCGTCGGCCTCGTAGATCTCGATGGCGAAGCCGTCGTCCAAGAAGTGGATACCGATCGATGCGGCGGCGGAGATGGCCCACTCCAGGGAGTTCTGCATGCCACGACCGGCATGGGCGCTTGCTCTCGAGTCGAGGACAATGCTGGCGCTCGGGTCCCAAGCCTGCTCCTCGCGTCGCACCATGAGCTCGCCCAGCCGGGCAGTGGAACGCCAGTGGATACGTCGTACGTCATCACCCTGCCGGTACTCGCGCACAAGTGCGTCATCCTGGCCGACGATGCCGACTCGGTGTGGTCGAGCTTCGCCGGTGCTGCCTCCACCGCCAATGGTCCGAATCGTCGGCAGTGGCACGATCCGTGGGGTGACCATCACCTCGCTGGTGGCGACGAACTGCCGATCCAGCTGCACCAGGCCAAACGGATCACCAGTACGTACGGCCAGCGGCCCCGTGGAGAAGCGGCCGCGTACCCGTCCCAGCAATGGATACTCCACGACCCGGCGCCAGGTCGGATCCGCCCGATCCACCAGGAATCGTGGCCTGGTGCCCAACTCGCGAGGCACTGAGTCCTCGAGCAGCAGGATCCCGGCCGGCAGCCTTCCGTCCTGGCCGAGGATGATCTGGCCTTTCATCGGTGAGCCCAGGGGCACTTGGGCGGGCTCCACGGATCGCTCACACGACATCCGCAGCCGGGCGCGAGAAACCAGAATGGCGGCAATGACGGGGAGGGCAACCAAAAGCAGGCCAAGTCGCATGACATCACGCTGGCCGGTAGCCATCGCCGCCAGCACCACGATGAGCCCGATCAAGACGAAGAATCGCCCCCGGGTCGTGAGCAGCCGCCACGGACGCGACATGGTGCTATCTCCGGTCGGGAATGTGTACGGATTGAATTGCCTGTGCGATGACGTCGGTCACCGTGCGGCGGGCGAGCTGGGCATCGGTAGAAGGCAACACTCGATGCGCCAGGACGGAAACTCCAAGTGCCGCGACGTCGTCTGGCGTCACATAGTCCCGTCCGGACATTGCGGCGAACGCACGACTCGCGCGAAGTAATTGCAGGGTCGCGCGGGGTGAAGCGCCGAGACGAAGGTCGCGGGAGTTCCGCGTGGCGTTGACCATCTGAACGATGTAGTGCTTGACGGCCGGGCTGACGTAGACCTTCTTGACCGCTTCGATCAGCCCTCGGACGGTGGTGCCGTCGGTCACCGGTTGCAGCGCAGCAAGCGGATCGGAAGAGCCGTGGGATTCCAGCATGTCCAGTTCGGAGTTCGGAGTCGGGTAGCCCATCTGGATCCGCGCCATGAACCGATCCCGCTGCGCCTCAGGGAGCGGGTAGGTGCCCTCCATCTCGATCGGGTTCTGAGTGGCGACGACCATGAAGGGTGGCTCCAACCGATAGGTCGTGCCATCGACGCTGACCTGACGCTCTTCCATCGACTCTAATAGGGCCGACTGCGTCTTGGGCGAGGCGCGGTTGATCTCGTCACCGACCACGATGTTGGCGAAGATGCCACCAGGCTTGAATTCGAAGTCGCGCGTTTCTTGATTGAACACCGAGACGCCGGTGATGTCTGAAGGCAACAAATCCGGGGTGAACTGCACCCGGCGTACTGAGCACGCAATTGAGCGGCCCAATGCCTTGGCCAGCATGGTTTTCCCGACCCCGGGCACATCTTCGACAAGGAGGTGACCTTCGGCCAACAGCACAACTAACGCCAGGTCGATCGAGCTCCGCTTTCCCTCGATCACGCCCTCCATCGCGTGCCGGACCTGCCCCATCACCTGGACCACATCGGCAAGAGAGTAGGCCCGGTCCGGACTCCGCCCTATCTCGGCTGCCTTCTCATAGCCCAAGGACATGTCCAAACCCTACGTGTTGTCTACCGCTCTCAGGAAAAGGGCAACACGCCGAAGCTGGACCACAAGCCGACGTGGGGTGCCAAGTGGGGAAAAGTGGGGTATTGTGGGGCAAAGTGGAGAGCAGCGGACGATGAGTGGGGCTAGGAGGGTGGCCAATGTTTCTTGGCACCCACACTCCGAAGCTCGACGAAAAAGGCCGTCTGATCCTTCCGGCGAAGTACCGCAACGAGCTCGCTGACGGTCTGGTGATTACTCGATTCCAGGAGCACTGCCTGGCCATCTGGCCGACAGACAAGTTCGTTGATGAGGTGACCAAAACCGCAAGGAGCGGCTCCACTAGCCAGCAACGAGTCCGGGACTACCAGCGGATGCTCGCCTCTGGAGCTTCGGATGAGAAACCAGACAAGCAGGGCCGCATCACGATCCCGCCCCATCTGCGGTCGTATGCGGGCCTCGACAAGGACTGCGTCGTGGTCGGGGCGATCGACCGTGTGGAGGTATGGGACGCCGCCGCATGGGAGGAGTACTCGGCAGCGAAGGAGGCGGCGTTTGCCGAACTGAACGAACCCGTGTTCCCAGGCGGCTGAGGGGCATGGCCAGAAGGAAAAGACGATAGGCGGCTCGTGTAGAGAGGCTTCAACCCGCAGGTTCGACTCCCTGACACACCTTCCCCGGTGCCAGGTAGGTCTCCCCGCGGATCTCGGGTTGAAACCCCTCTGCACGATGTCGGAGCTGCAGGCAAAGATCGCGCGCCGCCGCACGGCGGAGCGAACAGAGGTGTTCTTTCCTCTGCGAGCGACACGACGGCGGCGGATCCAGCGCGCGATGCGCAAGCAGTTCAAACGACGTACGAAGGGTCGAGATGTCGGATGAGTGGTCAGGCCGAGCTGCACGTACCCGTCATGCTGGCGGAGGTTCTTGCATTGCTGGCTCCGGCCCTGGAGGCATCGCCCACAGATTCGGCAGCTGAAGATTCCGTTCTCGTCGATTGCACCCTCGGTCTCGGCGGCCACGCCCATGCGCTGCTGGCTGCCTGCCCGCAGGCCCAGCTAATCGGACTGGATCGCGATCCGCAGGCGCTGGCTCTCGCGCGCGAGCGGCTGGCTGACTTTGCTGATCGGATCACGCTCGTCGAGGCGGTCTACGACGAACTGCCGGCGGTGCTCGCTCGGCTCGGCCACCCCACGGTCCAAGGGATTCTGCTTGATCTGGGCGTTTCCTCGCTTCAGATTGATGATCTTGAGCGCGGGTTCGCCTACGCGTACGATGCCCCGCTCGACATGCGAATGGGACGCCAGGATCTGACCGCGGCACAGGTGCTCAACACCTATTCGACAGCCGAACTGTCCCGAATACTACGAACCTACGGCGAAGAGCGGTTCGCGGACCGGATTGCTCGCCGGATCGTCGCCGACCGAGAGCGCGAGCCCTTCGCCACCTCCGGCCGACTCGTCCAGCTGCTCTATGACACGGTTCCGGCAGCGTCACGCAAAACTGGTGGCCATCCGGCGAAGCGGACATTTCAGGCGCTCCGGATTGAGGTGAATGCGGAGCTCGAGTCCCTCGAATCCGTGCTGCCGAATGCGGTCGCGGCGCTCGCGCTTCATGGACGGATTGTCGTCTTGGCCTACCACTCGCTCGAGGACCGGCTGGTGAAGCAGATCCTTGGCCTTGCAGCTCAGGATCGCGCACCGCGCGATCTACCCGTGGTCCCGGCGCATCTCCGGCCTGAGCTGCGGCTGTTGACTCGCGGCGCGATGCGGCCGAGTTCTGAGGAGATCGCGCGTAATCCGCGCGCTGCATCGGCTCGGCTTCGTGCGGCGGTCCGGATCTCTGAGATGGCGGAGGCCGGATGAGCGCGCTATGGGCTCCCATTGCCGCTAGAGATGAGGAGGTCCGGAACACAGGCCGTCCGCTGCGAGTGGTGGCGCAACCGGTCATCGGCTTGGCACGATTTCCCTTTCTTCTGGTCCTGATTGGGATCTTTGGTATTGGCATGGCGGGCCTGCTCATGCTCAATACCACGCTGCAGAGCCAGGCGTTCCAGTCGCGTACGCTCAACCGGCAGGCCACCGAGCTCGCGTACGCCCAGGCCGATCTGGAGAACCAGCTTGACGCTCTCGTGGCTCCCCAGGAGCTCGCCCGTCGGGCATCCGCGCTCGGGATGCGCCCCAACCCCTACCCGGCGTTTCTCGTCCTGCCCAGCGGCAAGGTGGTGGGCGAGCCCACTCCGGTAAGCGGTCATGAGATACCCGCTCTGATCGTGAAGACACCAGCCCAACTGGCAGCGGAAGAGGCGGCCAAGCGCGCCCGTGCTGAGGCGAAGGCAGCTGCACGGGCCGCAAGGAAGGAGGCCGCCGCGGCAGAGGCGAAGCGGAAAGCTGCGGAGCTGGCCGCGAAGAAGAAGGCCACTCGGGCCGACGGCACGACAACCAAGAAGGGCACGCACGGCAGGGGACGGCCGTAATGGATGAGGAGCATCCGCCGCTGCGGCCGCCAGCACCGTCGCGCCCACTCCGTACACCTACTGCGGCTGGCCATTGGCGCCCGATGGCTACCAGCAGACCGTCCACTCTGCACGCACGTGGCGTCCGCGTTCTCCGTGACGGCACGGTGCACACGCCTCGGCCGCGGGCACGGCAACCACCGCGGATCCGACTGGTTCGCCGCAGACCTCCCATGCGGCTGCCGCTGGCCTCGGCCCCTCGACGGCTGCACGTGGTGCTCATCGCCGTCGCTATGGCACTCTCACTCTGCGCCGGCCGACTGCTGCAGCTCCAAGGCTTCGACTCCTCTTCCTATGCCGCCGACGCTTTGACTCGGACATTGCCGCTGCTTCCCGCGCGCGGGGAGATCAGTGATCGCAACGGCCTGGTCCTCGCCTCGACCCAGCCGGCCGTTGCAGTGACAGCCGATCCGACGCTCACAGCTTCCCGTGCCGCAGAGTTCGCCAGCGTGCTTGCTGGCCATCTCGGGATGTCCGAGGCGGAGCTGATGCCGCTACTGACCAAGACCGGCACGCGCTTTGTCTATCTCAAGAAGAAGGTGCCAGCGCTGACGTACAGTGCGCTCGCTGCCGACCTCTCGAGTCGCGACCTGCATGGCGTTTTTCGGGAAAGCGATCCCATCCGCACATACCCAAACGGCTCGGTCGGCGCCTCGGTGGTCGGTTTCGTCGGCGCCGATGGCAAGGGCCTGGCGGGGCTGGAGCGGACTCTCAATGCCCAGCTCGCTGGCGTCGAAGGCAAGGAAACCTATGAGAGCGCACCGAATGGCAGCAAGATTCCGCTCGGCCAGAGCTCGATCGCGCCGGCGCGCAACGGCCTGAGCTTCCAGCTCACCCTCGACTCGGAGGTGCAGTGGGTCGCCGAACGGCGGCTTGCCGAGCAGGTTTCCAAGACCCGCGCCGACTCAGGTATTGCCATCGTCATGGACGTCAAGACGGGGCAAGTGATCGCGCTGGCCAATGCCCCCAGCTATGACTCGTCCAGACCGCAGGCTGCAAAGTCAGAAGACCGCGGCAATCGGGCGATATCGGCACCGTATGAACCCGGAAGCGTCCAAAAGATCTTGACTTCGGCGGCGTTGATCGACTCCGGGACGGTGACGCCGTCCACGCGTGTGGTCATTCCCAGCCGTCTCGCCTCAGGTGGCCGCTCGATCAAAGATCACTTCTCGCACGGTGTGCTGCGCTACACGATGCGCGGGGTGATTGCGGACTCATCCAACATCGGAACGGCATTGCTCACCCGGCAACTCGACAAGCAGAGGCTGCACGAATATCTGGTGAGCTTTGGCCTCGGGTCGAAAACCGATATCGAACTTCCCGGCGAATCCGGAGGAATCCTGCCCAAGCCCGATATGGCCGATAGCCAACGCGATCAGATCGCGTTCGGACAGGCGATTGCGGTGACAGGAATCCAAGAAGCCGCTGCCGTCGCTGGAATTGTGAACGGCGGGATCTACAACCCGCCCACAGTGATCAGGAGGGCGACCGACGGTGGGGGCAATGAGGTGGCGTTGCCGCGAGCACCGCAGCGGCGGGTCATCTCTGGCAAGAGTTCGGCTCAGGTCCGCGAACTGATGCAGGCGGTCATCGACAGCGTCAACGGTCAGCAGAACCTGAAGCTGGACAGGTACACCTCAGGCGGCAAGACAGGCACCGCGCAGCGCGCGGATACCCGGTGCGGCTGTTACCGGGGATACGTGACCTCATTTGTAGGCTTCGCGCCGCTCGACGATCCGCAGATTCTGACCTATGTCGTGATCAGCAACCCGAGAGCAGGCGATACTGGCTCGGTTACCGCAGCGCCGGCGTACCGCGACATCATGAATATCGCGTTGCCGCGCTACTCGATCGCTCCGGATGCCAAGCCGCACAAGCCGCTGCCCACCCAGTGGTGATCTGCGGATCGCGTGCCGCCGTGCTGAGCCAGGCTGGCGCGCCGCTGTCCTGGACGAGGGAGCGAGCAGACACGTTTTTCGTCTGCGAGCGAGTGAGGAAGGCAGCGGCTCACAAGCGTCAGCCTCAGCGAGCGCAGCGAGCAATATAAGGAGGAGGGAGCCGACATGCTTCTCGTCGGCGAGTGACGACGAAGTAGGCGGCTTCCGGGCGCGATCCGCAGCGAGCGGAGCGAGCAAATCAAACAGCGAGCGGAGCGAGCAAATCAAACAGCGAGCGAAGCGAGCGACCAAGATGGAGGGTATTGGTCCGCAGGGGCCAAGGACTCGATAACGTCACCAGCGTGTCTATTGGTCTTCGGGGGGCCGTGCTCCGGCCGCGCACCAGACACCAGATCGGTTTGGTCGAGCTGTTCGGGGAACGCGCCGTGGCGAGCGACCCGGCTGTCAGTGGCATCAGCATCGACTCCCGGCTGGTACGTCCCGGCGATCTGTACGTCGCGCTTTCTGGTGCGCATCATCACGGCGCAGAATTCATCCAGCAAGCCGCCCAGGCGGGGGCGGTTGCCATTCTCACCGACACGGCCGGCGGCCTGATTGCCAACGGCGTACAGCTGCCGGTCATCGTGGTCGACCATCCCAGGCAGGCAATGGCAGGCGTCGCGGCAACCATCTATGGCCGGCCCGCCGACGCGCTTACTATGTGTGCCGTCACCGGCACCAACGGCAAGACCACCACCACGTTCCTGTTAGAGGCCGCTTTGCGTGCGGGCGGAGTCAGCACCGGGCTGGTCGGTACCGTCGGTTTCCGGATGAACGGCGTAGCCCTCGACTGCGTCCCCACGACTGTAACCACCCCGGAGTCAACTGATCTTCAAGGCCTGCTCGCTTTCCTGCTCGAAGAGGGAGCGCAGACAGTGGTGATGGAGGTCTCCTCCCACGCGCTAGTGCTCGGCCGCGCCGATGCCATCACGTTTGACGTCGCAGCCTTCACCAATCTCGGCAGAGATCATCTGGATTTCCATGGCGACATGGAGTCGTACTTCGAGGCGAAGGCATCGCTGTTCACTCCAGAACGGACCAGGCATGCGGTGATCAACGTCGACGATCCGCGCGGCCGGGAGCTGGTGGAGCGCATTGGCCGTCAGGCTGGCATCGGTCTCACCACGGTGAGTATCGACGGCGATGCGGCCTGCCGTGCGTTGTCCTACCAAGCTCAACCCGATGGAGGAACGGCTGTTCGCGCCGACCTGCGCGGTCGTACCGTCGACTTCAGCCTGACGCTGCCCGGCGACTTCAATATCCGGAACGCCTTGACGGCGCTGGCAATGGTTGACGCGATCGGTGGTGACCTGGAACGTGCGGCCGCGGGTTTGGCGCAGGCCAATGTGTCTGGCCGGATGCAGCGGGTCGAGCTGGGTCTTGGCGCACCGCTGGTCTATGTCGACTTTGCCCACACCCCGCAGGCGATCGCTGCTGCGCTGGAGGCAGTCGGAAGTCGGCGCCGCATTGTGGTCGTCGGCTGCGGCGGGGACCGCGACCCGCAAAAACGTGGGCCGATGGGCGAGGCGGCGGCGCGGCACGCGGATGTGGTGATTGCCACAGATGACAATCCGCGCTCCGAGGATCCTGCCGCCATTCGCGCACAACTGATTGATGGAGCCCGCGCGGCGGTTCTCCGACATGGTCTGGCCACTGAGGTCATCGATGGCGGCGATCGGCGTTCGGCCATCAATCTCGCGCTCCAGCTGGCGGCTCCCGGTGACGTGATCGCGATCCTCGGCAAAGGCCACGAGCTCGGTCAGGAGGTCGCCGGGGATGTTCTGCCGTTCAGCGATCCGGTGGTGGCAGCCGAGGAGTGGTCCGTACTGCACCCGGATCTGGGGCCAGCTGGCCAACAGGATTCGATGCCGTGATTGCAGTGACGGTCGAAGAGATCGCCACGGTGCTGGGTGCTCAGCTATCTGGTCCCGGCGACAGGAGTGCCGTCGTGACTGCCCTGACGGCCGACTCGCGGACGGTATCGACTGGCGCCCTCTTCGTGGCGTTGCGCGGGGAGTATGCCGACGGGCATGATTTCGTCGCTGCAGCGACAGCGGCCGGGGCGGCGGCTTCACTCACCAGACAACCTGTGGAGGGAGCACTGTGCCTGGTCGTCGTTGATCCCCTTGTCGGGCTGGGTCGGTTGTCCCGATACCTGGTCGATCGGGCGAGTGCTGCAGGTCTTCACGTCATCGGCATCACCGGCTCGGTCGGCAAGACCTCGACCAAAGACGTGCTCGCGCAGGTTTTGGAGCGAGCCGGTCCGACGGTGGCGGCAATCGGCAATCTCAACAACGAGCTCGGTGTGCCACTCACGGTCGGACGCGTCGACGAACAAACCAGATTCCTCGTCGCAGAAATGGGTGCACGTGGAGTTGGCCATATCGCCTACCTCTGTGACATCGCACCACCCCGGGTAGGAGTCGTGCTGAACGTCGGGCAGGCCCACGTCGGCGAGTTCGGCGGCCAGGCTGCCATCGCTCGCGCCAAGGGTGAATTGGTGGAGGCACTTCCGACTGATGGTTGGGCCGTGTTGAACATTGATGATCCGCTGGTCTGGTCGATGCGGCGGCGTACCCGGGCCGAGGTGCTGCCCTGGTCAACGAGCCAGCCGCTTGCCGGCGGTGTTTGGGCCTCTGGACTGGTCGGCGATGCCTATGGGCGCTACTCTTTCGCGCTCCATGACGGCCGAGGCGATCAATCTGAAGCGGTGCAGCTTCAGCTCAGCGGGCGCCATCAGGTCGCAAACGCGGTTGCCGCGGCAGCTGCGGCGGTCGCGATGGGTCTTGAACTGGACCAGATCGCCGCTGCTCTGGCTGCGGCCGGCCCGCGATCGCGCTGGCGGATGGAGATGCATGACCGTTCAGATGGCGTAACGGTGATCAACGACTCCTACAACGCCAACCCCGATTCAATGCGTGCGGCGCTGTCCACATTGGCTGAGCTAGGCCGAGGGGGTCGGCACACCTGGGCTGTGCTGGGAGACATGCTCGAGTTGGGTGAGACCGCGGCCGAGGAGCACGCCGCGATCGGCCGGTTCGCAGCACTGAGTGGGGTCGAGCACCTCGTGGCGATTGGTGAATACGCAACGCGTATCACCAGCGCCGCCGTCGCTGCCGGTCTGCCGCCCACCCGTGTGCGAGTGACAGCCAAGGCTGATGCCGTTGCTGTCGTCGCCAGTGATCTTGGGCCCGGCGACGTGGTCTTGGTCAAGGCATCCCGTGGCCTAGCCTTGGACACCGTGGCCGACGAGATCCTTGCTGCTGTTGGGCCACCTCCACACCAGGATGCCGTGTGAAGACGATTGTCTTGGCGGGCGGCCTCGCCCTGCTCGGCACCTTGCTCGGGACTAAGCTCGCAATCCTGGTCCTGGTGAAAAAGGGCTACGGGCAACTGATCCGCGACGACGGCCCCACCTCACACCACGTCAAGCGGGGAACTCCCACCATGGGCGGGCTGGTCATCATCACCGCCGTCCTGTTCGCCTACTTCGGTAGCCACTTGATCACCTTTACATCTCCTTCTGCATCGGCATTGCTGGTGCTGTTCCTTTTCACCGGACTGGGTGTGGTCGGGTTTCTCGATGACTACATAAAGATCAGCAAACAGCGCTCCCTCGGCTTGCGAAGTAAGGCAAAGATCGCCGGCCAATCGATCGTCGCCATCGTGTTCGCGGTTGCATCGCTGCAGTTCCCAGACGAGCGGGGAGTAACCCCGGCCTCACCTGCCATCTCGTTCCTGCGGGACATCGAATGGCTCCAACTGCCACTAATCCTCGTGATCATCTGGGTCATGCTGCTGATCGCCGCCGCAAGCAATGGCGTCAACCTCACCGACGGGCTCGATGGCCTAGCCTCCGGTGCCTGCGTCATGATTTTCGGTGCCTACACACTGGTCAACATCTGGCAGTACAACCAGTCCTGCGCCTATACCGCGTCCGCCGGGCCGAAGTGCTATGAGGTACGCGACCCGTACGATCTGGCGGTGGTGGCGGTCGCTCTCGCGGGCGCCTGTTTCGGCTTCCTGTGGTGGAACGCCGAGCCCGCCAAGATCTTCATGGGTGATACCGGCTCGCTGTCTCTTGGCGGCGCGCTCGCTGGGATGGCGATCTTCACCCGAACCGAGCTCTTGTTGGTGATCTTGGGAGGGCTGCTGGTCATCGAGGTGATGTCGGTGATCCTCCAGGTCGGCTTCTTCAAGTTGACCAAAGGCCGACGGCTGTTCAAGATGTCGCCCATCCACCATCACTTTGAGCTGCTGAACTGGGCGCAAGTGACGATCGTGATGCGCTTCTGGATCATCGCCGGACTCTGCGTGGCTGCCGGCCTGGGCATCTTCTACGCGGAGTGGGTGGCAGGCGCATGAATCTTTCATGGCTGGCGCACGCCGATGGTCGATCACCGTGGCCGCAGGCGCACGTTGTCGTGGCCGGCATTGGGGTCTCTGGTTTCGCGGCTGCCGATGGGCTGCTGCAATTCGGCGCGCGCGTCACGACCTTGGATGACCTGCTGGACGATGTCACCTCCGACAAGGGCAAGCTATTGGAGGTGCTCGGCGGCTCCGCCAGGCTCGGGCCGGGCTCCACCGCGGCCCTGCCCGATGACGCCGATCTGGTGATCGCGACTGGCTGGCCGGCCAGCACACCACTGCTGGTACAAGCCGCCGCTCGTGGCGTACCTGTCTGGAGCGAGGTAGAGCTGGCCTGGCGGCTCAGCCGGCCCGAGAAGATCGTGCCGTGGCTTGGAATCACAGGCACGAACGGCAAGACCACGACTACCCAGATGCTTGAGGCGATCCTGACCGCCGCCGGATTGAGGACGGCGGCGGTGGGCAACATAGGCCGCCCCATCATGGAGATCGTGCTGGATCCGCAACCGTACGACGTACTCGCCGTCGAACTGTCCAGTCACCAGTTGCACTGGTCCAACTCGCTGGCCATGCACTCAGCTGCCGTCCTCAACGTGCAGCCTGATCACTTGGAATGGCACGGCTCGTATGCGGCCTACCGCGAGGCCAAGGCCAAGATCTACGCCGGGGTCCAGGCCAGCTGCGTCTACAACGTCGCTGACCCGGTCACCGAGCAGATGGTGGAGGAGGCTGAAGTCGTCGAGGGTGCCCGAGCGATCGGCTTCACGCTGGGAACGCCCGGATTGTCGATGCTCGGCGTCGTCGACAATCTGCTGGTGGATCGGGCCTTCATCGAGCAGCGTCGCGACTCGGCGCTTGAGCTGGCCAGCGTCAGCGACGTCAGTCCTGTCGCGCCGCACAATGTAGCGAACGCGCTGGCAGCTGCCGCCCTGGCTCGCTCGTACGGGGTGCCCGCGACGGCAGTCCGCCGAGGGTTGCAAACAGTCAGGATTGGCCCGCACAAGATCCAGACCGTGCTGGAACGCAATGGGATCTCCTGGGTGGATGACTCCAAGGCCACCAACCCCCACGCCGCCGACGCTGCGTTGCGCGCCTTTAGCTCCGTCGTGTGGATCGCCGGAGGTCAAGCCAAAGGCACGACCTTCGACGAGTTGATCACTGCCCATCGTGAACGGCTGCGTGGCGCCGTACTGCTCGGGATAGACCGGGCGATCATCGCGCAAGCCCTCGCTCGACACGCGCCGGAGGTCCCCACACAAATCATCGAAGGAGTCGACACTAGAGCAATGGCACAAGCCGTTGCGGCGGCCGCTTCCCTGGCCAGACCTGGTGATGCTGTCCTGCTCGCGCCGGGGTGCGCCAGCAAGGACATGTTCACCGACTACGCCGCCCGTGGAGATGCCTTCGCAGCCGCGGTGCGCGCGCTTGCTGAGGAGTAGACGCCAGTGGCGACCCTGACCCCGCAGGGCTCGACCGCGTCCAGCGACCGCGCTGGATCGGCTCGCCGTACCCTCGTCGACGAGCGGCGCCCACTTGCGGTCACGGAGGTCTTCCGCTGGCTTCGCTCCATGCTGGACCGGCCACTGACCAGTTATCACCTGGTGCTCGGCTCTGTGTCGTTGCTGGTCATCGTTGGCGTGATGATGGTGCTGTCGGCATCCAGCGTGAATGCCTATCTCGCGTTCGGTGACTCCTACTTCTACGTCAAGCGGCAGCTGCTCTTCCTCGCGGTCGGCATGCTCGGCGCATTCACGATCATGAAGTTGCCGCAGTCGACACTTCGGATGCTGAGTTGGTTCGGTGTCGCTCTCGCTACCGTGTTGCTGATCTTGACCTATACGCCGCTCGGCATCTCGGTCAACGGCAACCGCAACTGGCTCTACCTTGGCTCCTCGCTCTTCGCCGTGCAGCCGGCAGAGTTTGCCAAGCTGGCAATGATCATTTGGGGAGCTGATGTGCTGGCTCGCAAGTACCGCCTGCTCGACCAGCCGAAACATCTGCTGGTGCCCTTCCTACCGGTGAGCGCGGTATTGATCTTGCTCGTGCTCTTCCAGGGCGACGCGGGAACAGCGGTCGTGATGGCGGTCATCGCCGCGGGCATTCTCTGGATTGTCGGTGCTCCACTGCGTGTGCTCGTGGCATTGGGCACCGCCGGTTTGGTGGGTGTGACCGCAATCTTCGTCACCTCGCCAGTGCGGATGCGCCGACTGGCGGCCTTTCTGGATCCCGCTCTTGATATGAACGGGGCCAATGATCAGGCCAACGCTGGCATGTTCGCGATTGCATCTGGCGGGTGGTGGGGGGTCGGTCTCGGGGCCAGCCGGCAGAAGTGGGGCAGTCTCCCCGAGGCGCACACCGACTTCATCTTCGCTGTGCTCGGCGAGGAGTTCGGTCTGTTCGGCAGCCTGGTCGTGCTCGCCATGATCGGCATCCTGGGATATGCCGGCGTTCGAATCGCGACGCATGCCGACGATCTCTTCGTACGCTATGCCGCAGGGGGTGTCACCGCCTGGTTCATGGTGCAGGCGCTGATCAATCTGGCAGTCGTGCTGCGGCTGCTTCCGATCGCTGGGGTTCCGCTGCCACTGGTGTCCTACGGGGGCTCGGCGTTGATCGCGAACATGCTTGCAGTCGGAGTACTGCTGGCGTGTGCCCGCCGGGAACCCGAGGCACGCAAGCTGCTTGCCAGGAAGGCGATGCGGCCACGGCCTCGGATGACGACCGTGGTTGGCTCGCGGCAGCGCGCATGAACGACTCGGCCGGGGGTCCGGGCTCTGTGGTGCTCGCGGGCGGCGGGACCGCCGGTCACACCTCGCCGCTGATCGCAACCGGCCTCGAGTTACGCCGGCTTAGCCCTGGGCTGGCGGTGACGGCGCTGGGCACCGCTCGAGGCCTGGAGACTTCCGTCGTGCCAGCGGCCGGGCTGAAACTCGAGCTCATCCCACCGGTACCGATGCCTCGGCGGGTCGGAAAGGATCTGGCGCTGGTGGGACCGCGGCTGTTCCAGGCGGTGAAGGCGACCGTCGAACTGCTGCAACGCAGTCAGGCTGATGTGGTGCTCGGCTTCGGCGGATATGTCTCCACTCCGGCCTACCTCGCCGCCAGGCGATTGGGGCTGCCCCTTGTGATTCATGAACAAAACGTGCTGCCCGGACTCGCCAACAAGCTCGCGGCTCGACTCACCAGCCACGTCTATACCTCTTTCCCTCAGACCGCGCTGCCACACGCAGATTGCATCGGACTGCCGATGCGGCGGGCCATTACGGACCTGGACCGAGTTGCGCTACAGCCTGAGGCCCGCACTGGCTTCGAGCTCCATCCTGAGCTCCCAACGCTGCTCGTCAGCGGAGGGTCCCAAGGTGCGTTACGTATCAACACCGCCGTCGCAGCAGCATGGCCGGAGTTGCTGGCCCACGGGATACAGGTGCTGCACGTACTGGGCCCGAAGAACCTCACGGCTGGCATCATGCGGAGCGTCGATGAGCGGACCGGAGCCGTCTACCATCCGGTGGCGTACGTGGAACAGATGGAGCGGGCGTACGCGGCGGCCGATCTGATGCTGGCTCGCAGCGGTGCCAGCACGGTACTGGAGACAGCAGCAGTCGGGCTCCCTGTCGTTTTCGTGCCATATCCGCACGGCAATGGGGAACAGTCCCGCAACGCCGAACTCGTCGTCAACGCAGGCGGTGGCATCATGCTGGCCGACAGCGACTGCACGTCCGCCTGGGTGGCTGAGGGGATCCCCGCACTGTTTGCCCATCCGGACCGGCTGATCGGAATGAGAAACGCGCTTTCCGGCGTTGCCCGCCTCGATGCCGCTACCGTGTTGGCGTCGCGAGTTCTGGAGGTGATCCGCTGATGGGTCTGATCACTCCCGTCGAGCTGCCTAGTGTGGACCAGCTCGGAACGGTGCATTTCGTCGCCATTGGCGGTTCCGGTATGAACGGAATCGCCGCAATGATGTTGGCGCATGGCATTCGGGTCAGCGGCAGTGACCGACAGGACTCCAAGTATCTGCGGTCACTGGAAGCGCAAGGTGCTCGTGTCTACGTCGGGCACCGCGCCGAGCAGGTGGGCGATGCCACCACCGTCGTGGTCTCCACGGCTATCCGGGAGGACAACCCCGAGCTGGCGGAGGCCCGGCGCCGCAGCCTGCGCGTGCTTCACCGCAGTGCGGCCTTGGGTTCGCTGATGCTTGGTCGCCGTGGCATCGCGGTTGCGGGCACTCACGGCAAGACCACGACGACGGCAATGATCGCTCACGTCCTGGCTGGCTGCGGATTCGATCCGTCCTTCGTGATCGGCGGCGCACTTACCGGTACCGCAACAGGCGGGCATCTCGGCGGCGGTGACGTGATGGTCGTCGAGGCCGACGAGAGCGACGGCTCCTTTCTGCAGTATCCGCGTGAGGTCGCGGTGGTCACCAACATCGATCCTGATCATCTCAGCAACTGGGGGAGCGCGGAGAACTACGCCGACGGCTTCCTGCGCTTCGCGACCGCTACTTCGGTACGGCTGCTGGTCACCAGTGCCGACGATCCAGGAGCCATGGCGCTGACCGACCGGGTGCGGAAGCGAATCGCGGCCGGGTCGCCGGGGCCGGAGATCGTGACCTTCGGAACCTCCCAAAATGCCGATGTGCAGGTCCGCGGCATCCGTCTCGCCGGCACCGGGTCATCCTTCACGCTCGGCCAGGCCGGCCGCGCTGGAGCAGTTGAGCTCGCGGTCCCCGGCCACTACAACGTGCTGAACGCTGCCACGGCGTACGCGGTCGCCACCTGGCTTGGTCTGGACGAGGCCGACGTACGGCGCCAGCTGACCAGGTACCAGGGCACCTATCGGCGGTTCCAGCTGATTGGTGCTCCCAACAACATCCGGGTCTACGACGACTACGCCCATCACCCCACCGAAGTGCTGAACACGTTGATCGCTGCACGCACGGGCGTGGGGGACGGCCGCGTCGTGGTCTGCTTCCAGCCGCACCTGTACACCCGTACTCGAGACTTCTGGCGCGAGCTGGCACTTGCTCTGGAGCAGGCCGATGAGGCGATCGTGATGGATGTCTGCGGCGACCGCGAGGATCCCATCCCCGGAATCGACGGATCGATGGTGGCGAATGCCGTCACTCCTGGCACAGCACACGTGACATATCAGCCTGTATGGGATGAGGCGGCGCCGACAGTGGCCAAGATCGCTCGTCCAGGCGACCTGGTGATCACGGTCGGCTGCGGTGACGTCACGAAGGTGGCACCAAAGATCGTGGACGAGATTCAGCGCCTTACCGCGGTGCCATGACCGCGACAGCGACGGTCCGCCGAAGCAGCGGTCGGAAGCCGCGTCCTCGCAGCAAGCGCCAGAGCAAACAGGCAGTTCGCTCGAGGCGCTTCCGCAAGGTTTTGGTTTTCATTGTCATTGCGTTGGTGCTGGCGTTGCTCGGCGCGAGTGTCTGGGGTGTCTACTACTCCACAGCGCTTGTCACGAAGAGGGTGATCGTGATCGGCACTCATAAGCTGACGCAAACCCAGGTGAGTTTGGCCGCTCAAGTTCCTCTTGGCGTGCCGCTGGCTCGTCAGGATCTGGACGCGATAGCCGAGCGGACAACTGGTCTACCGGCGGTCGAGTCCGCAGCTGTCACACGCAAGTGGCCGAGCACAATCACTGTTACCGTCGTCGAGCGTAGGCCGGTCCTTGCGGTGCGGCAGTCGGGCAGCTATGTCGTGATCGACAAGTCCGGCGTCGCGTACGAGACGCGGTCAGTGCTGCCGCCCGAGGTCGCGCTCGCTGAAATCAATCCAGGAGATACGCCGCTGCTCAGCGAGGTGGCCACGGTCGCTGATGCGCTGCCGCTGAAGCTGCGCGGGAAGGTCGATCGGATCACAGCCGGCAGTCGCGACAGCATCGCCCTGGTCCTTCGGTCCGGAAGGATAGTGACCTGGGGGAGCTCATCGGATTCTGAGCTGAAGGCCCAGGTCGTGAGCGCGCTGCTCAAGCGGAAACCGAAGTCCGCCATCGACGTGTCGAGCCCGCACAATCCGACGATTAGTTAGCGAAGAAGCAGCTCGCCAGGCGTGCCTGCATCCGGGTGAGGAAGGCAGCGACGCGCCAGCCTGGCTCCCTCCGGCAGCGCGCATTTCTCGGTGTCCGATGGCTCGCTCCGCTCGCTGCGTTTCGCGCTCGATAGCCGCCTAGTTCGTCGTCGCTTGCGGACGGAAGCGCGTGTCCGCGCGCTCCTCCTCACCACGGCGGCGCGCGAAAACGCAAAGCTTCACAGCTTCAACCTCTACTTGACCTATAGCAATCCACAATGAATTGCTGATCTTGGCGTGTCACTACGCATTCGTCCGAGGGCATCTCGTAGCCTCATTGAAACCGCGCCGCTTCCCACCGTGGCAACTTGACTGTTGGCTTCAGGTTGAGACTTGGTGCGACCACCTCGTCCGCAGAGATGAAAGAAGAGGCGGAATCGTGGTTTCTGCATCACAGAACTACTTGGCGATCATCAAGGTTGTGGGCGTCGGCGGCGGCGGCGTCAACGCCGTCAACCGGATGATCGAAGCCGGACTCCGCGGGGTCGAGTTCATTGCCGTGAACACTGACGCTCAGGCGTTGCTGATGAGCGATGCCGACGTCAAGCTAGACATCGGCCGTGATCTCACTCGTGGTCTTGGCGCCGGTGCGGATCCTGACAAGGGTTGCCAGGCGGCCGAGGATCACGCGCAAGACATCGAGGACGCGCTCAAGGGCGCCGACATGGTGTTCGTGACGGCAGGCGAGGGTGGCGGTACGGGCACGGGCGGCGCGCCGGTGGTCGCTCGGATCGCCCGCGCGCTTGGCGCCCTCACGATCGGCGTCGTCACCCGGCCGTTCTCGTTCGAGGGGAAGCGTCGCGCCACTCAGGCCGAGCAGGGAATCGTCAACCTCCGTGAGGAGGTCGATACCTTGATCGTGATCCCGAACGACAAGCTGCTCCAGATGATTGATCACCAGATCGCGATCCTGGACGCGTTCAAGCAGGCCGACCAGGTGCTGATGCAAGGCGTCTCCGGCATCACCGACCTGATCACCACCCCTGGCCTGATCAATCTCGACTTCGCCGACGTGAAGTCCATCATGTCCAACGCCGGTTCGGCCCTGATGGGCATCGGCTCGGCGCGCGGCGAGGACCGCGCCCGCTCGGCCGCGGAGATGGCGGTGTCGTCACCGCTGCTGGAGGCGAGCATCGAAGGTGCCCACGGCGTCCTACTGTCAATCGCCGGTGGTTCGGACCTCGGTCTGTTCGAGGTCTCGTCGGCTGCCAACCTGATCCAGGGCGCAGCGCACGAAGAGGCGAACATCATCTTCGGTACGGTCATCGACGATGCGCTCGGCGACGAAGTCAAGGTAACTGTGATTGCGGCGGGCTTTGAAGGCGGCCAGCCGCCGCGCCGCCAGCCCGGAATCAGTCGAGCTGCCGAACGTAACCATCACCCGCGCTCGACTCCGACGCCGCCCGAGCCGACGCCCCTATCGGTGGGGTCGAACAATTTCGTGAATCATGTGCCGGTCGAGAGCCCTCCGCCGGCTCCTGCTCCACCCCCAGTCATCCCGACGCCTGTAACGGTGCCGACAAGGGGCTCGATATTCGATGACGATCTCGACATCCCTGACTTCCTCAAGTAACGCGTGTCGAGCCTGATCATGAAGATGCCGGACGGTAATCTCGGCAGCAAGCAACGCGCTTACTGCGGCGCAGGTGTGTCACAGATTCGAGGCGGATGAGATGGCGGAACGACTGAAGCGCGCAGCAGCTTGGCTGGGCCTCGTCACCGACGATCGGTACGCGGAATATGACGCTGCCCCCGACCTCGAGGATTTGACTGACGACGACAATGCAGACGAGGCGCTCGGCGCCACAGAAAGGCCCGCCACGGTGACACCCCTCGAAAGTCGGCGACCGGCTCCGGTAGCAGTCGCCGCCGGTACGACTCTCGCACCTCACCCATGGACGGCCGATATGTCCCGGATCATGACTGTTCATCCCCGCACCTATAACGAGGCTCGCGTCGTGGGCGAGCACTTCCGCGATGGCGTCCCGGTCATCATGAATCTGTCTGACATGGAAGACGTCGACGCCAAGCGACTGGTCGACTTCGCGGCTGGTCTCATCTTTGGTCTGCGTGGCAGTATCGAACGCGTCACCAGCAAGGTGTTCCTGCTCTCCCCGCATGACGTCAGCGTGGCGGCGGAAGACAAGGAGCGGATCGCTGGCGGGTTTTTCAACCAGAGCTAGCCGAGGACCCGCTGGACTGGTCTGTTCGCCTAGGCTGGTGTCGCGCCTAGTACACAAGCAAACAGACAGGCCTCAACCGTGGTTGTCGTGGGATTCATCATCAATTGGATCTTATGGATCTTTCTGCTGATCCTCTTCGCGCGCATGATTTTGTCCTGGGTTCCGGTACTCGTCCGTGACTGGGAACCAAGGGGACCGATGCTGGTCTTCGCTGAGATCATCTACTCCATTACCGACCCGCCACTCCGTCTGCTCCGCAAGGTGCTGAAGCCCGTCAGGGTTGGCAACATGATGCTCGATCTGGCCTTCATCGGGCTCGCGATCCTGGTCAGTATCTTGATGCAGGTCAACCGCAGCCTGTTCCTAACTTGATGCTGGTCAACCGCAGCCCTGTGCTTCTGAATTCGTCCGGAACCCACTTCTTTAGCTCGGCTGTACGCCCCCACCAAATTGGGTACGGTAGGCCCGGTGAGGCGACGGACCCCACCAAAAGTTCCACCTAGATACCGAGGTGCACGATGACGCTGACGCTTGACGACGTTCGGAATAAGCGGTTCCGGATGGCCCGCAAGTCTGGCTATGAGGTGTTGGAGGTTGACGAGTTCGTCGACGAGGTCGAGGAGAGCTTCGCGCAACTCGTCGAGGAAAATCAGAACCTCAAGAAGCAGATCGAGGCGTTGAAGGCGGCGCCGACTCCACAGCCGATAGCTCCTGCACCTCCTACAGTTGTTCAGGCGCCCCCACCGCCCCGGCAGCCTGCGCCGCCCCCGATGCAGCCTCAGTCCGGCAGGATTGTGGTGACCACTGGCAAGGAGGCCAGCGCCGCGGTCGTTCGCCTCGTGGAGATGTCCACCGAGCAGGCCGAGCGCTTGGTCGAAGAGGCAACCGATGACGCCAACCGGATCCGGGAAGAGGCCAACCGCACTGCACACCAGCTCACTACGGATGCGCGTACGCGCGCCGAGCGAGTGGAGTCCGAGGCTCGGGTCAATGCTGAGCGGCTCCAGGCTGATGCGCTCGGTCGCGCAGAGAAGCTCGACCGGGAGATCGAGAGCCGCCGTGGGGAGATGTTCGGCGACCTGGAGAGGCAGCGCGACGATCTCACAGCAGCCGTTGGATCGCTACGCAACTTCGAGGCGGCGTACCGGACCAACCTCACCACCCACCTGCGGAGGCAGATCGAGTCGCTGGAGTCCGGCCGAGCGGAGCCCGTCGAGGTGCCGGACGTGGTGCGCGACGTCAAGTCGGCCGAGAGTTCCAATGGGACTGCTGGTGAGCACGGTGGAATCGATCAGTCTCAGCGCGAAGGTGCTCCAAGCTTCAGAGGAGGTTCCAACACTCCGCGCTTAGACGCTCTTCTGGGGGATCAGCGTTGAGCTGATCCAGCAATGATCAAGCCACAGGGCCCGCTTCGGCGGGCCCTGTGGCGTTGTGCATGACGCAGGCCTCAGCGAGCGGAGCGAGCAGTCAAATGGCGGCTTTTGGGCGCGATCCGCAGCGAGCGGGAGCGAGCAATTTGACAGCGGATCGTGCGCCGGCGTGCTGAGGAGGAGGGAGCCGACTCGTTTTTGGTCGGCGAGGGACGACGAAGTTGGCGGCTTTTGGGCGCGATCCGCAGCGAGCGGGAGCGAGCAATTTGACAGCGGATCGTGCGCCGGCGTGCTGAGGAGGAGGGAGCCGACTCGTTTTTGGTCGGCGAGGGACGACGAAGTTGGCGGCTTTTGGGCGCGATCCGCAGCGAGCGGGAGCGAGCAATTTGACAGCGGATCGTGCGCCGGCGTGCTGAGGAGGAGGGAGCCGACTCGTTTTTGGTCGGCGAGGGACGACGAAGTTGGCGGCTTTTGGGCGCGATCCGCAGCGAGCGGGAGCGAGCAATTTGACAGAGCGTCTGTCCGAGGAACTCGGATGCAGACAACACGGTTGGAAATTCAGGGAGAAATCAGCGCGGGTCGTTGAAGAAAGTGCTTTTGCGGCCTACTGTCTCTGCGTCAACTTCACCTTCTAGCCGTGCACCAAGAAATGGGGAACCATGACTACCGCTAAATCCAGTGCTGCGGCTACCTCTGCGGCCGAGAACGGCGGTCGCACCAACACAAATCGGAAGGCCTCCAAGGCCGCACCATCGGTCCATGCTGTACCAGTCGAACATGAAGACAAGCCTGGGAAACCGATGAGTCCTAAGTCGTTGCCAGTCCGCCCCGGAGAGGATCCCTGGACGAAGGCTGAGCTCAACGAGGTCAAGCAGGCGCTGACCGATGATATAGCCCGCTTCGAGAGCCAGATCGAAATCTCCACCGCTGAGTTGGTGGGGCTGCTCCGTGACGGCAGCGAGGGCGCCGGTCGGGACCCGGCTGACGTAGGTTCTGCCAATTTCGAGCGCGATGCTGAGATGTCACTGGCGAACAATGCCCGCGAGATGTTGGAGCAATCCCGCCTTGCGCTCCGGCACATCGAGCTCGGCACCTACGGCAGCTGCGACAACTGCGGGCAGCCGATCGGCAAGGGCCGGTTGCAAGCCTTTCCGCGCGCCACCTTGTGTGTCACGTGCAAGCAGCGCGAGGAACGGCGATAAGCCCAATCGGCGACGCTCGCCCCGTCGAACGACGGCGATGGCGCCTTCTTGTCGCTGTCATCGCTGTTGCCGGGCTGACGGCTGATGCCGTCACCAAGATCATCGCGGTCACCCAACTGGAGCCACTGGCTCCGGTTCGACTTCTCGGTGGGCTCCTCACACTGCGGCTTATTCGGAACCCTGGTGCTGCTTTCAGTCAGGGTCAGCGTTTCACCTACGTCTTCGCAACAGCGGCGATAGTGGTCCTGCTCTTCGTGATCATCAAATTGGTGCCGCGGATAGGCCACCCCGCCTGGGCGGTGGCCATCGGGCTGTTGTGTGCTGGTGTCGCGGGAAATCTCACCGACCGGCTGTTCCGTCCACCCGGGGTGCTCCGCGGCCACGTCATCGACTTTCTCGAATTGCCGTACTGGCCGGTCTTCAACGTCGCTGACATGTGCATCACAGCGGCGGCAATCATGATCATATTCCTCTCGATCGTGAAAGGGATTGCCATAACCGGCGAGCGTCACGTTCGGACCGGGCGGCGGGGTGCCGGGGACGACGATGATCATGATCCGAGCCCGATCGCTCGTGGCTGAGCGAAAAGTGATGCTCGTCCCTGATGGATTGGACGGCGAGCGGGCTGACGCTGCCGCGGCGCGCATGCTGGGCCTGTCGCGGAGCCAGGTTGTGGAGTTGATCGGGGCAGGTCGCGTGCTGTTGGACGGAGGCGCGATCAGCAAGTCGGATCGCGTCACTGTCGGGTCGATGCTCGAGGTAGAGCTCGCTGATCAGCCACATATTGCGACTGTGCGGCCGGAGCAAGTCGAAGGCGTTGCCATCGTGTACGACGACGACGACATCGTGGTGATCGACAAGCCCGTTGGGGTTGCCGCCCATCCCAGCCTGGGCTGGAGCGGACCTGATGTTCTCAGCCACCTTGCCGGCGCCGGCTTTCGGATCTCAACCTCCGGGGTTCCGGAGCGGCGCGGCATCGTGCAGCGGCTGGACGTCGGCACCTCAGGGTTGATGGTTGTCGCCAAGAGCGAGGTGGCCTACACGATCTTGAAACGAGCGTTCCGGTCGCGAAGCGTTGACAAGATCTACCACGCCCTGGTGCAGGGACATCCAGATCCGTTCACCGGCACCATCGAGGCTCCCATCGCGCGGCATCCTGGTGCCGACTACAAGATGGCGGTAATGCACGGGGGCCGGCACAGCGTTACGCACTACACGACCCTGGAAGCTTTCGTCACTGCAACCTTGCTCGAGATCAAGTTGGAGACCGGCCGAACGCATCAGATCCGGGTGCACATGGCAGCAATCCGGCATCCCTGCGTCGGCGATCCGATGTACGGGGCGGACCCAGTCCTGGCTGCCAAGCTCGGGCTGGAACGGCAGTGGTTGCACGCCGTCCGCCTCAGTTTCCTGCACCCGACTTCTGGCGAGCTGATGCAGTTCGAATCCCCTTATCCACCTGATCTTCAGCACGCGTTGGACGTGGTCAGCGCGTGGTAGGACCAGTGCTTGATTGGTCTCCCGCTGCCCGCACAACTTCGCTAGGGTCATCTGCGTGCGTAGAGCCAAGATTGTGTGCACGCTGGGGCCCGCCTCCTCGAGTCCCGAGCGTCTAGCGGAGCTGGTTGCCGCAGGAATGGATGTCGCCCGGCTCAACATGAGTCATGGTGACTATGCCGACCATGAGAGGAATCTGCGCGGCGTCCGGGACGCTGCGGCACGCGCCGGTCGCCCGGTCGGTGTGCTAGCAGATCTTCAGGGCCCGAAGATCAGGCTCGGCCGGTTTGTCAACGGCAAGGAGAGGCTGCAGGTCGGCGCGCAGTTTGCGATCACTGTGGAGGACGTCGAGGGCACCGTCGAGCGTTGTTCCACGACGTACAAGGGCTTGCCTGGCGACGTGCGGACCGGAGACTTGATCTTGATCGACGACGGCCGGATAGCGCTGCGGGCAACCGAAGTCACCGATACCGACGTGATCACCGAGGTCACGGTGGGCGGACCGGTCAGCAACAACAAGGGCATCAACCTCCCAGGTGTCGGTGTCAGCGTGCCGGCCATGAGCGAGAAGGACACCGAGGACCTGCGCTGGGCGATTCGCAACGGAGTCGACATGGTGGCTCTGTCATTCGTGCGTAGCGCCGACGACATCAAGCCAGTCCACGAGATCATGGATTCCGAAGGCCGGCGGATGCCTGTGATCGCCAAGATGGAGAAACCGCAGGCGGTTGAGAACCTGAGTGAGATCATCGATGCCTTCGACGCGTTCATGGTCGCTCGTGGCGATCTTGGAGTAGAGCTACCGCTGGAGGAGGTGCCGCTGGTCCAGAAGAAGATCGTCACGGCCGCGCGGCGCTGGGCGAAGCCGGTGATCGTGGCGACTCAGATGCTGGAGTCGATGATCTCCTCGCCCCGTCCGACCCGTGCCGAAGCCTCCGACGTTGCCAATGCGATCCTCGATGGCGCCGATGCGGTGATGCTCTCGGGTGAGACCAGCGTCGGCGAGTATCCGGTGCTGACCGTCGAAACCATGGCGCGAATCGTGGAGAACACCGAGGCCCATGGCATGGACCAGATGCATGGCATTGACTGGGATCCGCATACGACGAGTGGCGTGATCACGAAGGCTGCCGAGGAGGTCGCCCAGCGAATCGGTGCCAAGTTCCTGGTGACCTTTACCACCTCCGGCGACTCGGCGCGCCGCCTGACACGCCTTCGCTCGACCATCCCGGTGCTGGCGTTCACGCCGTACGAGTCAACGCGTGCGGCCATGACCTTGAACTGGGGCGTCGAGACGTTCTTGGCTCCCATGGTCGGTCACACCGATGAGATGATCCGCGAGGTCGACAAGGCCCTCGCCGAAGGCGGGCGCGTTGCCGAGGGTGACCGCGTCGTCATCGTGGCCGGCTCCCCACCAGGCGTCGCCGGCCAGACCAACATGATCCGCGTCCGCCGCATCGGCGCGCCGCTTTAGATTGCACGCTCCGCGTGCGGCTCGCTGGCGCTCAGAGCGCTGTTCGCCAGAAGCGCCTCCTTCGTCGGAACTGGTGATCAAGAACGTCCCGACTACACATGCTCGGCCGCCTGCCGCTTGAGGCCAAATGGGTGGGCCGAAAGAACATAGGCCTTCGACTTCCCTCCGGCACCCGCCTCGGAAAAGAGCGCGTGAGGGTCCCGCCAGCTGGCCGACAAACCTAAGATGCTTGAATCCCCGCCGACGCAAAGGTGTCCGCACTCTAGGCGGGCCCGTCCATAACGTTTGTCGGCCAGTTGGAGGGACCCTCACGCGCTAAGGCAAAAGTGCCGGAGAGGGGAGTCGAACCCCTATGTCCTTTCGGACAGACGGGTTTGAGCCGTCCGCGTATACCATTCCGCCACCCCGGCCCCGAGTCATGATCAACGGGCGCCGCCCACCGCGGCCCGGAACATTCTGCCACAGCTATCGCATCACCAGTCGATCCGCTACGCCCTCCTCCGCACGTGCATCTGACTAGAGTGTCCCCGTGACTGGAGATGACAGCCAGGTCAGGAACGGAACCAAGACGCGAGTGGTTCTCGCCGAGGACGAGGTCCTGATCCGTCTGGATCTAGTAGAAATGCTCACCGAGGAGGGCTATGACGTGGTCGGCCAGGCCGGCGACGGAGAAGTGGCAGTAGCTCTGGCCACCGATCTCAGGCCGGACTTGGTGGTGATGGACGTCAAGATGCCCAAGCTCGACGGGATCAGTGCGGCCGAGCAGATCGCAAGTGACCGGATCGCGCCCGTGGTCATGCTGACAGCGTTCAGCCAGCGGGAGCTCGTCGAACGTGCGAGCCAGGCAGGCGCAATGGCGTATGTGGTCAAGCCTTTCAACAAGGCCGACCTCATTCCCGCGATTGAGATCGCACGGGCACGATTCGCCGAGATTCAAGCGGTGGAAGCTGAGGTCAGCGACCTGACCGAGCGGCTGGAGTCACGCAAAGTAGTGGAGCGGGCCAAAGGCTTGCTGCAAAGCGGCCTGGGTCTGAGCGAGCCCGAGGCTTTCCGGTGGATTCAGAAGACTGCGATGGATTTGCGGAAGTCGATGCGGGAGGTCGCAGAGGGAGTGATCGAGCACGGTTCAGTTGCAAAGAAAAAATAGAGCATCGGCATCTATGTGCTCTCAATCACGTAACGAACGTGCTACAAGCCGCAAAGTTGGTGCCATTACACAGCTTCAGTCGTAGGTTCGACAATGCTCGCGAAGTTGCGTTTCCGCGCTGCCTCGCAAACCGAAACAACAGGAGGAAAATGTGCGAAAGCATAAGCTCGCTCTAGCGGGGGTAACCCTGCTGGCCGCGTCGCTCGCGATGACGGCATGTGGCTCTCGGGCAGAACAGGCCCCGGGCGGGGAGGCCGGAGCTGCCAAGGTCGCCAAGATCGGTGTGATCGCGCCGTTGTCGGGCGATCTGTCTGCTCTGGGCGCCGGCATCAAGAACTCGGTCGACCTGGCCATCAAGCAGGCCAATGAGAAGCAGACCATCCCGG
The DNA here is from genome assembly GCA_963836855.1 of uncultured Actinomycetota bacterium. Classification (GTDB taxonomy): domain Bacteria; phylum Actinomycetota; class Actinomycetes; order Propionibacteriales; family Propionibacteriaceae; genus Microlunatus. The sequence goes on from CAWILN010000008.1 coordinate 248,133, forward strand.
GATGGACGCTGGAGATCGACGCGCAGGATGACCAGGCCACTCCGGACGTTGGCAAGAACGCAGCTACCAAGCTGGCCGGCGACGACGAGGTAGTCGGGGTAGTCGGTACCCTCAACTCGTCGGTCTCACAGTCGGTGCAACCGGTCCTGTCCGGCTCGCAGATCGTTCAGGTATCGCCGGCCAACACCAACCCGACCCTGACCAAGGGCCCGGACCTGGCGAACCCCCAGCGGTCCTACCCCGGGTACTTCCGCACCTGTACAACGGATGCGGTCCAGGGTCCGTTTGCTGCGAAGTACCTGCTCGATCAGGGCGTCAAGAAGGTCGCCACAATCCACGACAAGAAGGCGTATGGCCAAGGCCTGGTTGCAGCCTTCACCGAGGCCTTCAAGAGTGGCGGTGGCGAGATCGTCAGCGCGGAGACGATCAACCCCGATGACAAGGACTTCTCGGCGGTGATCAGCAAGACCAAGAGTGCCAATCCCGAGGCGGTTTACTACGGCGGCGAGTACCCGCAGGCGGGTCCGCTGAGCCAGCAGGCCAAGTCGGCCGGCCTTAACGTCCCGCTGATGGGTGGCGACGGCATCTATGATCCAGCGTTCATTGAGCTCGGCGGCAAGACTTCAAATGGTGACCTTGCGACCTCTGTTGGCGCTCCGACCGAGTCGCTGGACACGGCAAAGCAGTTTGTCACCGACTACAAGGCAGCTGGCTACGCCGAGCCCTTCGCGGCCTATGGCGCATACTCCTATGATGCGGCTAACGCGATCATCAATTCGCTGAAGACCTCGCTTGCCAGCGCTAGTGATGCCAAGTCAGCTCGCCAGGCAACGGTCGATGCGATGAGCAAGGTCAGCTTCGACGGCGCGACCGGCAAGGTTGCCTTCGACGAGTTCGGCGACACCACGACCAAGGTTCTGACCGTGTACAAGGTGACCAACGGTGAGTGGAAGGCCGACAAGACCGGCAGCGGCTAAAACACTAGTGGCGAAGCCTGCACCAAGCGGTCTCCGCCGTTAGTCTTCTCCACAGACATGCAGCGGGGGCAGGCCTCGACGTCTGCCCCCACTGCACCTGCACCACCGCCTTGCATGCACCATCGAAGGGAGGGGTGAGTGGATATCCTGCAGCAGCTCATCAACGGTCTGTCGCTTGGAGCTTTGTACGCGCTGATCGCTGTCGGCTATACCGTCGTCTATGGCATCATCCAGCTGATCAACTTTGCGCATGGCGAGATCTTCATGATCGGGGCCTTCGGGGCACTTACGGCCTGGATACTGATACCTGGCGAGTCGCTGGGCATCTGGCAGCTGCCCATCATGCTCCTTGTCGGCATGTTCACCGCGGTCGGCACTTCCTTACTGACTGAACGATTCGCCTACCGGCCGCTCCGCAATGCACCGCGACTCGCACCCCTGATCACCGCGATCGGCGTATCGGTCTTTCTTCAAGAATTCGTGCGGCTGTTCTACGGACGCATACCGGGCTTTCCCGATGCCAAACGGGCGATCCCTTTTCCACAGATTGACTATGTGACCGGACCCGCGATCCAGTTGGGTCCACTCACGATCCAGCGTGCCGCGCTGTTCACCGTGATTGCGCTCGTCATCTGTTGGGTGTTCCTTTACGTGTTCGTCAACCGCACGCGCCTGGGTCGCGCAATGCAGGCGACATCCCAGGACCCCGACACCGCGAGGCTGATGGGCATCAATGTCGACCGCATCATCATGGTGGCGTTCGCGCTCGGCGCAGCATTGGCCGCAGTAGCCGGCCTGGCATGGGGCCTGCGTTACACCAACATCGACTTCAGGATGGGCTTCCTGGCCGGGCTCAAGGCCTTCACCGCAGCGGTGCTCGGCGGCATCGGCAATATCAATGGTGCTGTAGTCGGCGGGCTGGTCCTCGGCCTGGTCGAAGGCATGGTGAGCTTAATCCCCGGCACTTTTGGCGGCTCGGCGTGGAAGGACGTCTGGGCGTTCGTGTTGCTGATCTTGGTGCTGGTCTTCCGACCGCAGGGCCTGCTTGGCTCAAGGGTGGTGGATCGAGCATGAGCGCAATTACACGGGTGATAACACCGGAGCGGCAACAACGGTCGGATCCAATCGGGCGCTGGGTCGGAATTGCCGGCGGCATCGTCCTTGCAGCTTCTGCCTTCTTGCCTTGGGCTTACACGTTCGAAGCACTCGACGGCATGACTCTCATCGGCTATCCATCGCCTTTGCAGTATTGCGCCATTGTGCTCGGCGTGCTCGTCGCCGGGCTCATCATCTGCTCACGGCTGATCAAGCCTCGCGGCAAGATCAGGGTCGGCTGGATACGCGGTGCGAAGGCGGCTGCGACCGGAGCTCTGCTCTTCATCGCGATCATCATCCTGAGCATCGCGGTTGAGCTCGGTGGTCTGATCAATGTGGTCTACGGCGGCTGGCTCGCGCTGATCGGTGCGGCGCTTGCCTTCGCCGGAACCCGGCTGATGATCATGGACCAGCCAGCCACGCTGGCCCGTGCGCAGCTCAGACCGACGCTCGAGATTCTCCTGGTCGCCGTCGTGATGGGGGCAGCCCTGTTTGCGATAGCGTTCGCGCTGAACATCGATGATGGCGGCACCTTCGTCAGCTTTGTCGCTTTCCTCGGCGCGTTCATTACGGTGCTCTTCCGGGTCGGCGTCATGGGCTTTCTCTCCGGGGTTTCCCAGCGTCACAGGAAGGTACTGATCCTTGCCGCATTCGTAGTGGCGTTCTTGTTCCCCTTCACCCAGGGCGGCTCCGACGCGAACATGTCCATCGCCACGCAGGTGATCATCTTTGCCGCAGCCGCGATGGGTCTCAACATCACCGTCGGCCTCGCCGGTCTGCTCGACCTTGGCTATATCGCGTTCCTCGGTGCGGGCGCTTTCACGGCAGCCGTCCTGTCGCGCTCAGCCTTCGCTACCGCCGACATCCATCCGCCGTTCATTGTGGTCGTACTCATCGCCGGCGCAGTGTCCGCAACTCTTGGCTTGATCATCGGCTCACCGACATTGCGGGTGTCCGGTGACTACCTGGCCATTGTGACGCTGGCGTTCGGTGAGATCTTCCGCATTGCGATGATCAATTTGGACGGCGAGGCCGGCCCGAACATTACGCACGGATCCAACGGCATTCCCGCGATTCCCGACCTCACCCTTTTCGGCTTCGACTTCGGCGATCCGCATGTAGTGCTGGGTATCCCGCTCGGCCGCTTCTCCAACTACTACTTCTTGCTGCTGGTGTTGATCGCGTTTGTCATCTTGGTGTTCGTCCGGCTCAACAACTCCCGCATTGGCCGTGGCTGGGTGGCCATCCGGGAGGACGAGAAGGCGGCAGAGGCCATGGGCGTCAACGTCTTTGGGCTGAAGCTCTTCGCATTCGCTAGCGGTGCGTTCCTGGCCGGCGTCGCGGGCGCGGTCAAGGCCCATCAGGACATCTCGGTTACACCGGACCAGTTCATTTTCCTGGAATCTGCGTTCTTGTTGGCGGCGGTCGTGCTCGGAGGTATGGGCACCGTGCTCGGCGTGCTGGTTGGTGCCACGCTGCTGAAACTGCTGCCCGAGAAGCTGCGCTTCGTCAGCGACTTTCGGCTGATGCTCTTCGCCCTGCTTTTGATCATCATGATGCGGTTCCGGCCAGAGGGCATGATCCCGAGCCAGCGCCGGCAGCTGGAGTTCCACGAGGAGGACGAGGCGCTGGCCGAGCGGATCGAGGAGGAAGTCGAGGAGACTGGCGCATTGAAGGGAGCTGGGGTGCTATGACGACTGCAGTCGAGGCTTCTGGCGTGAGCGCCCAGGCTGACGGCTCGCCCATCCTGGTCGCAGAGAATGTGACGATGCGATTCGGCGGCTTGGTCGCTGTGGACTCTGTGAACCTGAATGTCAGCAGGGGCGAGATCATGGGCCTGATCGGGCCCAATGGGGCCGGCAAGACCACGTTCTTCAACTGCTTGACCGGCCTCTACCTTCCGACAGCCGGCAGCGTAACCTTTGAGGGCGCGCTGCTGCCACCCAAGCCGCGCAAGGTGGTCATGGCAGGGATGGCGCGAACGTTCCAGAACATCCGGCTGTTCGGCAACATGACCGCCCTCGAAAACGTGATGGTCGGCCGTTATTGCCGTACCAACACCGGGCCGCTCACATCGATCCTTCGCGGACCGAAGTTCCATCGCGATGAGAAGGCAACCTCAGCACGTGCCCAAGAGCTGCTCGACTTCGTCGGGCTTGGCAGCACCACTGACAACTTGGCACGCCACCTGTCCTACGGCGACCAACGGCGGCTCGAGATCGCCCGCGCGCTTGCCACTGATCCCAAGCTGTTGCTGCTAGATGAGCCGACTGCAGGCATGAACCCTCAGGAGACCAGGCAGGCCGAGGAGCTGATCTTCAAAATCCGCGATCAGGGCCTGGCGGTCGTGGTCATCGAGCACGACATGCGGTTCATTTTCAACCTCTGCGACCGCGTGCTGTGTCTGGTCCAAGGCAGGGTACTGATCGAAGGCACGCCCGGCGAAGTCCAGTCTGACCCGCGCGTGATCGAGGCCTACATCGGAACGGGACCGGAGGACGCCGCCGAGCTTGAGGAGTTCGAGGAGGAGGGTCAGGACAATGCTTGAAGTCAAGGACCTGAAGGTGGCGTACGGCCGCGTCATGGCCGTTAAGGGAATCAGCTTCAAGGTCGACGAAGGCCAGGTCGTGACGCTCCTCGGTACCAACGGTGCCGGCAAGACCACCACACTTCGTACCATCTCTGGCTTGATCAGGCCCGAGTCCGGCGAGATCTGGTTCGAGGGAGACCGGATTGACACGACTCCCGCGCATCAGGTGCTTATGCGTGGCTTGGCGCATTCGCCAGAGGGGCGCCGAATCTTCCCGCGGCTTACCGTCGAGGAGAACCTCCTGCTCGGCGCCTTCGCGCGCAAGGACAAGAGTGGCGTGGCGCAGGATCTGGAACGAGTCTTCAATCTCTTCGAAATCTTGCGGGAGAGGCGCTCCCAGCCGGCAGGTACGTTCTCCGGTGGTGAGCAGCAGATGCTGGCAATCGGGCGAGCCATGATGAGTCGGCCCAAGCTGCTGATGCTCGACGAGCCATCAATGGGCCTCTCGCCGCTGATGATGCAGCGCATCATGTCGACCATTGTCGAACTGCAGTCAGAAGGTGTGACGATCCTGCTTGTCGAGCAGAACGCGCCAGCGGCGCTCTCGCTCGCCAACTACGGCTATGTCCTGGAGGTCGGCAAGATCGTGCTGGAGAACACCGGCGAGGCGCTGCTCGGCGATGAGAACGTCCGGAAGGCTTATCTCGGCGAGGATTGAGAGTTCTCGCTTGCTCGCGGAAGCCTGTTCTTGATCGCTTGCTCGCTGCCCGCATTTCGCGATCAGTAGCTGTGTTTGTCCGGTACGTGCCTGCGAACTAGCGTGCGAGTAAGCCGACAGATGATCGGCAAGGCAGGAGCATCAGCCGTGACAACGTCGTCAGTCGGTTCAGGTACCGGAGTCCCGCACGCAGTGGGAGCGGCGGCAGCCAGCGTTTGGGGAGACGAAACCGAAGTTGCCGCAGCGGCAGTAGCTCTGGCCAGCCGCCGTATCAGCAGGGCATCCGACCCGAAGACGACGGCACGACCTGCTTCTGAGCTGCTGGCCGACGCCGGACAGACCATCACGCCTGAAGGCCTGGGCGCTGATGAGGCACTGCGGATCTTCGAAGATGTGATCGCCCCCGCGACGCGGGCTCAAGACGACCCGATGAATCTCGCCTACATTCCAGCCGCGCCGACACGGGCTGCGTTGGCCTTTGACGCCGTCGTGAGCAGTTACAACATCTTCGCCGGTACCTGGGAGTCCGGAGCTGGTGCGGTCTTCGCGGAAAACCAGGCACTCGCCTGGCTGGTCGAGCTGCTCGACTGGCCCAGGACGGCGGGCGGATGCTTCATATCGGGCGGCACTACGGGCAACCTTTCCGCCCTGCTCACCGCCCGGCAGTTCGCCCGAAACCAGCGCGGTCGGCATCCGGCGGGCCAATGGCGACTGGCTTGCACGGCCCAGGCACACTCGTCGGTACTGGCTGCTGCGGCCGTGCTTGATGCCGAAGTGGTTATCGTGCCGGAAAACGATCATGGTCAGCTGACCGGCGAGGCCCTTCGGACCGCACTGATCAATTCTCAGGACGTCTTCGCTGTGGTCGCATCCGCCGGCACCACGAACGCCGGCATCGTCGACGACTTGGCCGGCATCGCTGCCGTCTGCGAGCGGTTCGGAGTCTGGATGCATGTCGATGGTGCGTACGGCGGTGCGGCGCTCGCCGCCCCGAGCGTGCGTCACCTCTTCAATGGGATCGAGCGTGCTGACAGCTTCATCGTTGACCCACACAAGTGGCTGTTCTCGACCTACGACTGCTGCGCCTTGCTCTATCGCCAACCCGAGCTCGCCCGCGCCGCCCACGCGCAACGGGCCGGCTATCTTGACTCGATTGATCGCGAGGTCTGGAACCCCTGGGATTACGGGGTGCACCTCACTCGGCGCGCTCGGGGCTTGCCGTTCTGGTTCAGTCTGGCCACCCATGGCACTGACCGGTACGCGAAGGCGATCGAGGAAACGCTGGCAACCACCCGCGCGGTGGCCGACGGAATCCGTGCCATTCCCCAGCTGTCGCTCTTGGTGAAGCCAACGTTGTCGGTGGTGCTGTTCGAGCGGCCGGGGTGGGACGACGCGGCGTACGCACGCTGGTCGCGGCGACTTGCTCTCGAGGGCAGGATCCTCTGCATTCCTACACAGTGGCAGGGCCGGACCGTGCTGAGGCTCGCCTTCGTGAATCCGGCGACGGAGGCCGACCACGTACTCGAGGTCCTCGCCGAGACCACAGCGGACCCAACTGGAAGCGCTCAGTAATCTCTTTGCGCCCTGAGCTTGTCGAAGGAATGCGCTCGGCGGGCTCAGCGCGCATTGCTCATTGCGGTTATCTGGTGCGTGGGCTGATCAGCTGGCAGGTGACTCGGGCCGTGCAGACCCGCTCGCCAGCGTCGTTGGTGAGCACAATCTCGTAGCTGGCGATCGAGCGGCCCAGACGCAGCGCTGTGGCGGTGCCAGTCACCCAGCCGACGGTTACCGAGCGGTGATGCGTCGCGTTGATGTCGACGCCGACTGCAATCTTCTCCGGCTGTGCGTAGGCGTGCGAGCCCACCGAAGCCAGCGTCTCCGCCAGAACGCACGACGCGCCACCGTGCCACAGACCGTACGGCTGCGTGTTGCCGGCGACCGGCATCCGTCCGATGACCTCCTCGGGTGTGAGTTTCAGCAATTCGAGGCCCATCTTCGCGTCAAGTGCGCTGCCCAGCTCGGTATAGCCGGCTGGCAGATCTGGCCGGTCATCAGTCGAAGTCACAGGCTCAGGCTAGCTGCGAGCGTCGGGAATCGCGCGCCCGACGATCGGAGGAGCGATGCGGGACATGCCCCGCGAGCGGAGCGAGCAAATGGAACAGGGCGTTCGCGAAGAGTGACGACGACGGCGGGTGCCCTGCGTGCGATGCGGAGCAGCTCAAAATAGTAAGGCCAGACCTGCCCTCAGCCGTCAGTGCGCGCGGCTAGAGTCGGCATGTGCCGACCAGGACTCAGTTAGCCAGCGCGCCTGCAAGCCAGTTGCCCGCGCGGCCGAAGCTGATGCTGATTGATGGCCACTCGATTGCCTACCGGGCCTTCTTTGCGCTTCCGGTCGAGAATTTCTCGACCCAGACCGGCCAGCACACCAATGGGGTGTTCGGGTTCACGTCGATGCTGATCAATGTGCTACGCGACGAGAAGCCAACACATCTTGTCGTTGCCTTCGACGTCTCGCGTCAGACCTTCCGCTCTGAGATCTACAGCGAATACAAGGCCAACCGTTCGACCACTCCCGATGAGTTCAGGGGTCAGCTCGACCTGGTCAAGGAGGTGCTCAAGGCCCTCAACATTCCCTACCTGGAAAAGGAAGGTTTTGAGGCCGACGATGTGATCGCCACTATGGCGACCCGCGCTGAAGCAGCCGACTTCGACGTGTTGATCTGTACCGGCGACCGTGACGAGTTCCAGCTCGTCAGTGACGCCGTGACTGTGCTATATCCACGCAAAGGCGTCTCCGATCTGGCCCGGATGACGCCCAAGGCGGTAGAGGAGCGTTACTTTGCCACCCCCGCCCGATACCCCGACCTGGCGGCGCTGGTCGGTGAGTCCAGCGACAACCTGCCGGGCGTCCCGGGCGTCGGACCCAAAACCGCCGCAAAGTGGCTGGACATGTACGACGGGCTGGAAAATCTTGCTGCACATGCCGGGGAGCTCAAGGGCAAGGCCGCCGAGGCATTCCAGGAGCGGATCAGCGATGTGCTGCGCAACCGGCAGGTGAATGCCTTGGTGCGTGATCTTGATCTGCCGGTCAGCCTCGACGATCTGGTGCGCCGCCCGTGGAACCGTGAGGCGACTCACCAGCTGTTCGATGGTCTGGAATTCCGGGTGCTGCGTGATCGTCTGCTCGAGGCGTTGCCGAACGAAGACGAGATCGTGCCCGAGGGTGGTTTCGACCTCGAGGCGGCGCGGCTCGAGCCCGGTGAGCTCGTGGGCTGGCTCGCCGAGCATGCCGCGGGCGATCGCACCGGCATCGACATCATCGGTCACTGGGGCTCGGGAACCGGCGATGTCACGGCCCTCTCCCTCGCCGCCGCCGAGGCCGCGGCATACGTCGTGGTGACCGAGCTTGGCCCAGCCGATGAAAACGCGCTCGCGGACTGGCTCGCCGATCCCGAGCGGCACAAGGCGATGCACGACGCCAAAGGCCCGCTGTTGGCACTCTGGGCGCGGGGCTGGGATCTCGCCGGTCTGACATCCGATACTCAGTTGGCGGCCTATCTGATAAGCCCGGATCAGCGCACCTTCGACCTCGCCGATCTGACCATTCGCCACCTCAAGCGGGAGCTCCGGGTCCAGGGCGCGCCTGAGCTCACAGACTCCGACCAACTGTCGCTGGACTTCGGCGATGACGACTCAGGCGCAAAGGTGGCGGCGGAGGCCTCGATGGTCCGTGCCCGCGCTGTCATCGACCTGGCCGACGCGCTCGATACTGAGATCGAGCAACGCAATGGCACCAGCTTGCTCTACGGGGTCGAGCTTCCACTTCTTCGCACCTTGGCGCGAATGGAGCAGACCGGGATTGCCGTGGACGTCGATCATCTTGAGGCACTGGAGGCAGGGTTCGCCGCCACGGTCAGCCGCGCTGCCAGCGACGCGTACGAGGTCCTGGGCAAGCAGATCAACCTCGGCTCACCCAAGCAGCTCCAGGCTGTGCTCTTCGATGAGCTTGGGATGCCCAAGACACGGCGCACCCGCACGGGCTACACGACCGACGCGGACGCGCTGCAGCAGCTTTACGTCAAGACCGAGCATCCGTTCCTGGCGCATCTGCTGGTGCATCGGGACGCCATCCGGCTCAAGCAGACTGTCGAGGGTCTGCTGAAGGCGGTGGCCGACGATGGTCGGATCCATACCACGTACGCCCAGACCATTGCATCTACCGGGCGCCTGTCCAGCACCGATCCCAACCTGCAGAACATCCCGATTCGCACCGAGGAGGGCCGCCGCATTCGGCAGGCGTTCGTGGTGGGCGAGGGCTATGACGCGTTGATGTCTGCGGACTACTCGCAGATCGAGATGCGCATCATGGCCCATGCCAGTGAGGACGAGAGCCTGATCGAGGCTTTCAAGTCAGGAATGGACTTCCACACAGTCACCGCATCGCGGGTTTTCGGCGTCGAGCCCGGACAGATCACTCCTGCCGAGCGGGCCAAGATCAAGGCGATGAACTACGGCCTGGCGTACGGGCTGAGCGCATACGGGCTCAGCCAGCAGCTGAACATCGAGGTGTCCGAGGCAAAGGCGCTGATGGATGAGTACTTCGAACGGTTCGGCGACGTACGCACGTACCTGCACTCGTTGGTAGCCGATGCCCGGCGCACGGAATATACCGAGACCATCCTCGGTCGCCGGCGCTACCTGCCTGACCTGATGAGCGACAATCGTCAGCGCCGCGAGATGGCCGAGCGAATGGCCTTGAACGCGCCGATCCAGGGCTCGGCGGCCGACATCATCAAGGTCGCGATGCTCGATGTCGAGAAGGCCCTCGACGACGTTGGGATGCGCAGTCGGATGTTGCTCCAAGTGCACGATGAACTCGTGTTCGAGGTCGGTCCGGGGGAGCGCGACGCGCTCGAGGACATGGTGCGTACCAAGATGGGAGAGGCGGTGTCGTTGAAGGTGCCGCTGGTGATTTCGGTCGGAGTCGGCCGTTCCTGGCATGACGCCGCCCACTAGTGTCCTGGCGCAGGACACTAGCTCCAGAACAGCTTGGCCAGTGGCGAAATTGCGGCGCGAGGGCATCGAGGTTTGACCCTATTTGGCGGGCGGCGATAGCCTTGACCGTCGCTGTGGCCTGCGCGACCTCAGACCGAGTGGGTCACGCTCGTACTGGTCGGATTGGCGTCGGCTGCTGGTTGAACCTCTTCGTTTGTACGGATCGGGTCACAGCCACGCCCAGAACCACATCAACCACTCCCGGAGCCCTACTACATGACGTCCTCCCTTGAGGCACCACCGCAGGTCGCCGTCGACGACCTGGGTTCGCCCGAAGCCTTCCTAGAGGCAATCGACAAGACCATCAAGTACTTCAATGACGGCGACATCGTCACCGGCACCGTAGTCAAGGTGGACCGCGACGAGGTCCTTCTTGATATCGGCTACAAGACCGAAGGGGTCATCCCCTCAAAAGAGCTCTCGATCAAGCATGACGTTGATCCATTCGAGGTCGTCAGCGTCGGCGACGAGGTTGAGGCCCTGGTCCAACAGAAGGAGGACAAGGAAGGCCGCCTGATCCTCTCCAAGAAGCGCGCCCAATACGAGCGCGCCTGGGGCACGATCGAGAAGATCAAGGAAGAGGACGGTGTTGTCACCGGCCAGGTCATCGAGGTGGTCAAGGGCGGCCTGATCATCGACATTGGTCTCCGCGGCTTCCTGCCCGCCTCGCTCGTTGAGATGCGGCGGGTCCGTGATCTTCAGCCGTACGTCGGCATGGAGCTCGAAGCCAAGATCATCGAGCTCGACAAGAACCGCAACAACGTCGTGCTCTCGCGCCGCGCCTGGTTGGAGCAGACACAGTCCGAGGTCCGCCAGAATTTCCTTACCCAGCTGCAAAAGGGCCAGATCCGGCGTGGCGTCGTGTCTTCCATCGTCAACTTCGGCGCATTCGTCGATCTTGGCGGAGTGGACGGGCTGGTACACGTCTCAGAGCTCTCCTGGAAGCACATTGACCACCCCTCTGAGGTGGTTGAAGTTGGTCAGGAGGTCACCGTCGAGGTGCTTGACGTTGACATGGACCGCGAGCGTGTTTCCTTGTCGCTCAAGGCCACCCAGGAAGATCCGTGGCAGGCCTTCGCCCGGACCCACCAGATCGGTCAGATCGTTCCCGGTCGGGTCACCAAGCTGGTCCCGTTCGGCGCATTCGTACGGGTGGAAGAGGGCATCGAAGGCTTGGTGCACGTGTCCGAGCTGGCCGAGCGGCATGTGGAGATTCCGGAGCAGGTAGTCCAAGTCAACGATGATGTCATGGTCAAGATCATCGACATCGACCTCGAGCGCCGCCGGATCTCGCTGTCGCTGAAGCAGGCGAACGAGGGCGTCGACGCGACCGCCGACGACTTCGATCCAACGCTCTACGGCATGACTGCGTCCTACGACGAGCAGGGCAATTACCTCTACCCAGAAGGCTTCGACCCGGAGACCGGTGAGTGGCTGGAAGGCTACGAGGAGCAGCGCGCGGCTTGGGAGCAGCAGTACGCCGAGGCGCACGCTCGCTGGGAGGCGCACAAGAAGCAGGTGGAAGATGCCGATGGCGCATCCGCGCCGTCATCATCCAGCTTCTCGTCCGATGCCGCACCGGCGCCGACACCGGCCGGGCCGGAGGGTTCGCTTGCCTCCGACGAGGCTCTGCAGGCGCTTCGTCAGAAGCTGACCGGCGGCAACTGATCGCAAGACGCGTGTCCATAGGACTATGACGGGCAGCCCGACAGGTTCACCTCCTTCGTCGGTGGCGAACCTGCGCCAGCCCTTCACCGCGCCCAAGCCGCCAGCTCATGCAGTCGGCGAAGCGGGCGGCCTGTCGTAGTCCGGCCCCTGCTCGCATAAGCTGCTGGCCGTGGTGCGGGTAGGCCTGACCGGCGGCATCGCGTCCGGGAAGAGCATGGTGGCCGCGGAGCTTGCTGCACGTGGTGCGATCATCATCGACGCCGACGTACTGGCTCGTGAGGTAGTAGAGCCAGGCACTCCGGCGCTCGCCGCAATCCTCGACCGTTTTGGTATGGGGGTGCTCAAAGACGGTCAGCTCGACCGCGCACGGCTTGCCGAAATTGTCTTCGCGGACCCGATCGCGCGTCGCGATCTCGAGCAAATTGTGCACCCCGCCGTTCGGGCGCGGGCGGCCGAGCTCGAACGCGCTGCGAGCGATGCTGCAGTCGTGGTTCACGTGATCCCACTGCTGGTCGAGACCGGCCAACGCGAGGACTTCGATCTTGTCGTCATTGTGGATGCTGATCATGAAACCCAGATCCAGAGGTTGATGTCACGCAACGGGTTCACCCGTGCCGAAGCCGAGTCCAGGATTGCCGCTCAGGCCAGTCGCGAGGATCGCATGCTCGCCGCTGATGTGGTCGTGGACAACACCGGAAACATGGCTCAGTTGGCAGAACGGATCGATGCGCTCTGGACAGAACTCAGCTCGGCTGTCGCCCGACAATGACATACTCGCAATGCTGGGGGTCGTGGACGTCAGGTCCTTTGAGCCGAACGGCTTTGTCGACGCCAGATTTACTCACAACCGGCAGGTTCAAGGAGGTCAAGGTTGGAATGCCCACGGTGTCGGGCTGAACTCCCGCCAGTTGCGCTGTTCTGTCAGGTCTGTGGACAGGATCAGCGCTCGGCGGATCTCACTCGACGGAAGTCCTTTGCCGCGAAGCCCGACGAGCCGGTCGCCTCGTTTGCCCTGATCTCTTCGATCATGCCGAGGGGTGCCGGCCAGCGTCCGCAGACGTATCGGATCGCGTTGGCTGTCGCCATCGTTGTGGCCCTGATTGCAGCGATCTTCGGCGCCATGCCGATTGCTGTGCTGGTGGCCGCTTTTGCCGTGCCGGTCGTCTACATCGTCTACATCTACGACGTCAACATCTGGGAGGACGAGCCGGTCATCGTCATAGGCCTCGCCTTCTTGCTGACCGGCGCGCTGACCGTCGGTTTCACGATCTTGTGGACCTATCTCCGCGGACCAGTGCCGTACGGCACCACCACCTACGACGGCTCGCTGAGTGCTGCGCCGACCGTCGGCAACTTCCTGTTGGTGGCGCTGGCCGTACCGATCGTGGGTGAGGCGATCCGCCAGATCGGCCCAGTCCTGCTTGCGCGTCGCCCCGAGTTCGACGACCTTATGGACGGTCTGACCTTCGGAGTGGTCAGTGGGCTTTCGTACGCCTGCTTCGACACTTTGGTTCGCCATTGGGACCTGCTGACCGGCGGGCTGCAGGGCAGCGACCCCGGCCTGTGGGTGTCGTTGATCTTCCTCGAAGGCTTCGTCAAGCCAATGATCATCGGCACCGCCAGTGGCATCGCAGTCGCCGAGTTCTCTGGTCTGGGCCGCGGCTACGACGGGTTTACGCCGCGTTACTTCCGCGGCGTCGGCGAGGCCATCCTGGCCAATAGTGCATACCAGGCCGGAACCTACCTGTTCTCCTTTGTGGGCGACGCGACGCTCGGGGTGATCTTGAGCATCCTCTGGGGCCTACTCATTTTGGCGATCTTGATCCTGAGGGTTCGCAACGTAATCCATGTCGGCCTGATGGAAGCGGCCTTGGAGCGGTCCGCCCGAGACAGCGGGACGGCTGGTGAGCTCCAGTACTGCGCACAGTGCGAGATGCCGCTGCTCGAGCATGCCGCCTTCTGCAACGCCTGCGGCACCTCGGTACGGGTGCAAGCCAAGGCGTCGAGGCCCAAAGTGGGAGCAGTGCTGACGACGGCCGGCCCGGAAGAATCGATTGTTCCCGGGTTTGACACGCCGGTGTCCGGCGAGCAGCCGGAGACGCCGATGTCCGGCGAGCAGCCGGCAAGGCGGGCTGAGCGTGCCGCGGCGACTTCTGATGAGACGACTGCTCAGGATGAGAGCGGTGGTTCGACTGACCCGCGCGACCGGTTCTACGACGACGAGGAGGGCCGGTAATGACCGACGAGTCGGGTCAGTGGGGTCCTCAGGGTGGCTACCCGCCGCAGAGCCCCGGCGGCTACCCGCCGCAGAGCCCCGGCGGCTATCCACCTCAGCAGCCAGGGGGATACCCGCCGCAGCAACCTGCGGGCTATCCACCGCAGCCGGGCTATCAACCTCAGCAGCCGGGATCCGGTGGCTATCCGCCGCAGGGTGGTTATGCAGCCCAGCAGCCTCCTGGTGGATATCCACCCCAACAGCCAGGTGGTTATGGACCGGAAGCGCCGCCGGCTGGCGCTCCCGGTGCAACGGGTGCACCTCAGAAGCAAAGCCCGATAATGATCATCGCGATCGTCGCGGCGGCAATTGTGCTGTTGGCGGCCGTAGGCGGCATCATCATGGTTCTGACTCGCGGCGGTGGCGGCGAGCAACCGGATGTATCGATCACCCCAAGCCAGCCGGTGCCACCGACGGAGCAGCCAACTCCAGAGCCCACGGGCCAGCCAACAACTCAGGAACCGCAGCCCAAGCCCACCGAGCCGTCACAGCCTCCGGCTGGTGGCACCATCAACCTCGGCAACGGGATCGAGCTCGCGCCGGCCAGCGGTTGGGAGGTCAAGAAGTCCGGCAAGAACGTGGCACAGCTGTCCGATGGGAACAGTGTCTTTCTCGGCCAGTCGCTGCAGATCTCGCAGTCGACGAACCCTGCTCAGCTGTGCGATGCCTGGCACCGCGACATCGCCGAGGGCACGACCAACGGGAAGTTCGAGGATCCGAAGGACGCCGACGTTGGCACCGCCAGGCTCAAGGCAGCCACCTGTGTTGCCCAGGTAACCGTTAGTGGTGGCCAGGGGTCAACGAAGCTGTACTTGTTCTCTATGGCTTCGGTTCGGCAGAGCGATGGCGTGACAGTCATCGGCACGGCGTACTTCACACCCGACGCCGATACCGATCAGCTGAATCAGGACTTCACGTCGATGATCAACTCGATGTTGCGGAGTCAGGCCGCCGGCGGATAGGCCAGGAACACTGGAGCCCGTCATTGACGCCGGACACTGGCATGCGGTCGTCTGGCGTCATGCGATTGCGCGAGTAATCACTGTCAGGGGCACAACGTAGGCTCGCGCCATGCGTCCGATTGAAGACCTGCAGCGTGCAGTCGCGCCGTTCAAAGTGGAGAGCGACTTCGCGCCCTCCGGGGATCAGCCCCAGGCAATCGAGGAGCTTGAGCGACGAGTCACCAGTGGCGAACAGCACGTGGTCCTGTTGGGCGCCACGGGCACCGGCAAGACGGCCACCATCGCGTGGCTCGCGGAACGTGTGCAGCGGCCAACCCTGGTGATGCAGCCCAACAAAACGCTGGCGGCGCAGTTCGCCAACGAACTTCGGCAGTTCTTCCCGCGGAACGCGGTCGAATACTTCGTGTCCTACTACGACTACTACCAGCCTGAGGCGTACGTGCCGCAGACCGACACCTACATCGAGAAAGACTCCTCGCTCAACGAGGAAGTCGAGCGGCTGCGTCACTCCGCGACCAACTCCTTGCTCACCCGTCGCGATGTCATCGTCGTCGCTACCGTGTCCGCCATCTATGGTCTGGGGACGCCGCAGGAGTACGTCGACCGGATGGTCAAGCTCCAAGTGGGCCAAGAGCTCGACAGGGATGCATTGCTGCGCCGGCTGGTCGGGATCCAGTACGCGCGCAACGACCTGTCTGGCAGCCGCGGGACATTTCGGGTGCGAGGGGACACTCTCGAGGTGTTCCCGATGTACGAAGAGCTGGCCGTCCGGGTGGAGTTCTTCGGGGACGAGATCGAGAGACTGAGCACACTGCATCCGATCACCGGTGAGGTGGTCACCGAGGACCGCGAGATCTACCTGTTCCCCGCCAGCCACTATGTTGCGGGGCCGGAGCGGATGGAGCGTGCCATCGCCGGGATCGAGTTCGAGCTGGCAGATCGGCTCGCCGAGCTCGAGCGGCAGCAGCGGCTGCTGGAGGCGCAGCGATTGCGGATGCGCACCAGCTACGACATCGAGATGATGCGCCAGATCGGGACCTGCTCGGGCATCGAGAACTACTCCCGGCACATTGACGGCCGGGCGCCTGGCAGCCCACCGAACTGCCTGCTCGACTACTTCCCGTCAGATTTCCTACTGGTCATTGACGAGTCGCACATCACCGTGCCTCAGATCGGAGGAATGTACGAGGGCGACATGTCCCGCAAGCGGACGCTGGTGGAACATGGCTTCCGCCTGCCGAGCGCCATGGACAACCGACCGCTCCGCTTCGAGGAGTTCGCGGAGCGCATCGGCCAGAGCATCTATCTGTCCGCTACACCGGGCAATTACGAGCTGGCTAGATCATCGGGCTTCGTTGAGCAGCTGATTCGGCCGACCGGGCTTGTGGACCCGCAAGTCATCGTGAAGCCCACTCACGGCCAGATCGACGATCTCATGGGGGAGATCAGGTTGCGGACCGAGCGGCGCGAGCGCGTGCTGGTGACCACGCTTACGAAGAAGATGTCCGAAGATCTCACCGACTATCTGCTCGAGAACGGCATTCGTACCCGATATCTGCACTCCGAGGTGGACACGCTGCAGCGCATCCAGTTACTGCGAGAGCTGCGGACAGGGGAGTTCGACGTCATGGTCGGCATCAACTTGCTTCGGGAGGGTCTGGATCTTCCGGAGGTCTCCCTGGTCTCCATTCTCGATGCCGACAAGGAAGGGTTCTTGCGGAGTGCGAAGAGCCTGATCCAAACCATTGGCCGGGCCGCCCGCAACGTCTCCGGCGAGGTCCACATGTACGCAGACTCGGTCACCGACTCGATGAGCGCCGCAATCGATGAGACCAATCGCCGTCGAGCCAAGCAGGTCGCGTACAACCTCGCCAACGGCATCGATCCGCAGCCGATTCGGAAGAAGATTGCAGATATCACCGACATGCTGGCCCGCGAGGACGCCGACACCAAGGACCTGCTCGGCGGCCGGCAGCGGGGCCGCGGCCGGTCTCCCGTTCCGTCGCTCGGGGCCGAAGGCAGGTTCGCAGGCGCGACGATTGGCGGGGCTACCGGCGGGGGACCTCGCGGACCTCGTGCAGGAGCTGACCACTCAGATGCGCGCGGCCGCGGCCGATCTGCAGTTCGAGCTTGCGGCCCGGTTGCGGGATGAGATAGCAGACCTCAAGAAGGAGTTAAGGCAGATGGTCGAGGCCAACCGCTGACGTGGATGTGGCCCTGAGCTTGTCGAAGGGCACGACATGCGCGCTTCGGACAGGCTCAGCGCACATTTGAGGCTCAGCGCTCGCGGCTGACATACTAAAAGCCGGAGGGGAGTATTCCCTCGCAGGGGCATCGTCATCACGGATCGTTCCGGTCGGGTTCTATCCTCCCGGACACCCGGTGCCTCCGGCCGGGAGCCTGGCGGAAGAGACCTCCGAGACCGACTCGTTAGCCGAATTCCCGTCTCGGAAGGACTCCACATGGAGGTTCACCTCTACGCGTGGATCATCACTGTCGTCGTCATGGTGGCGATTCTTGTCATCGACGTACTCATCATCGGTCGCCGTCCGCACGAGCCGTCGATGAAAGAGGCAGGCCTCTTCATCAGCATCTACGTGACCTTGGCAGTGCTCTTCGGCTTCGGCGTCTGGGCCATCGCCGGCGCGCGCTACGCGGGCGAATTCTTTGCCGGCTGGATCACCGAATACAGCCTGTCGATCGACAACCTGTTCATCTTCCTCGTTATCTTGACCAAGCTGAAGGTCCCCCGACATCTGCAGCAGTTCGCGCTGCTGGTCGGGATCATCTTGGCGCTCATTTTCCGAGGCATCTTCATCGCCGTGGGCGCGGCGGTCATCAACGCTTTCAGCTGGGTGTTCTTCATCTTCGGGGCATTCCTGATCTGGACTGCCGTGAAGCTCTATCTCGACTATCGCAAGCACGACGAAGACACCGACGACCCTCCCGACAACGCGGCTCTGCGATTCGTCAGGCGTCGGTTCAACGCCACGAAGGATTACCGGGGCACGAAGCTGACCGTAGTGGAGAACGGCAAGCGGCTGATCACTCCGATGCTCATCGTGATCGTCGCCCTCGGCAGCACAGATCTGCTGTTTGCGTTGGACTCCATTCCGGCGATCTACGGCCTCACCCAGGAGCCGTACTTGGTCTTCGCCGCCAACGTCTTTGCCCTGATGGGGCTACGGCAGCTGTATTTCCTACTCGGCGGGCTGCTCAGAAGGCTGGTCTATCTGTCGGTCGGCCTTGCGATCATCCTGGGATTCATCGGCATCAAGCTGATCTTGCACGCGCTGCATCACTACCATCTGGCGGACTGGGCGCCATGGGATGGCGAGATTCCGATCTGGGTGTCATTGACGGTGATCATCGTCACGCTCACCATCACCACCGTGGCCAGCCTCGTGAAGTCGAAGTACGACGAGGACAACAGGCCGGCCGCGGCTGATGACAGTGGACCCAAAGGATCAGGCAGCGACGAGGGCATCGCTCCCAGCCGAGACAGGGTCGATGGCCTGAGCGACTAGCTCTGCGACATCGGTCGTCGGAATGACGGTGATCGTCTCGAGCACGTCGGCAGGGACGTCGTCGAGATCCGGCTCGTTCCGCTTCGGGACGAAGACGGTGGTGAGGCCGGCCCGCTGGGCTGCCAGGAGCTTCTGCTTCACACCACCGATTGGCAGCACGCGTCCGTTGAGCGTTACCTCCCCGGTCATGCCGACATCGGACCGTACCGGCCTGCCGAGCGCCATTGAGGTGAGGGCGGTCACCATGGTGACTCCGGCCGAGGGACCGTCCTTGGGGACCGCGCCCGCGGGAACGTGGATGTGAATGGGTCGATCAAGGATGGCCCGGTCGGTGATGCCAAGCCGGTCGGCGTGGGCGCGGACGTACGAAAGCGCTATCTGAGCCGACTCCTTCATCACCTCGCCCAGTTGCCCGGTCAGTGTCAGGCCACCGGATCGTGAGCCCTCTGAGGGACCGTCCAAGGCAGACGCCTCCACGAACAGCACGTCGCCGCCGAGACCGGTTACGGCAAGGCCGGTTGCGACTCCGGGAACTGACGTACGCTCGTGCGCGTCAGGAGTGAATCGCGGTCGTCCCAGATACTCACGCAAGTCGGAGGCCGCAATGACCAAACCAGGCTGGACGCTCGCGACGGCAAGCTTTGTTGCCGCCTTGCGCAGCAATTTGGCGAGCAACCGCTCGAGCTGACGTACGCCAGGCTCACGGGTGTAGTTCGCCGCGATCTCCCGCAGCGCATCATCGCCGACCGTGACCTCATCACTGGTCAACGCTGCGCGCTCCAGCTGCCGCGGCAGCAGGAACTGCCGGGCAATGACGATCTTGTCGTCCTCGGTGTAGCCGTCCAGGGTCACCATTTCCATGCGGTCGAGGAGTGCTTGCGGAATGGTCTCCACGACGTTCGCGGTCGCGAGGAACAACACATCGGAGAGGTCGAGGTCCACTTCCAGGTAGTGATCCCGGAACGTGTGGTTCTGCGCGGGATCCAGCACCTCGAGCAGGGCCGCAGCCGGGTCACCGCGATAGTCCGAGCCGACCTTGTCAATCTCGTCGAGCAGTACGACCGGGTTCATCGACCCAGCCTCGGTGATCGCACGCACGATCCGTCCGGGAAGAGCGCCGACATAGGTGCGACGGTGACCACGAATCTCCGCTTCGTCGCGTACGCCACCAAGGGCGACGCGCACGAACTTGCGGCCCAATGCCCGAGCGACTGACTCCCCGAGCGAGGTCTTGCCCACGCCGGGAGGACCTACGAGCGCCATCACAGCGCCCGAGCCACGACCGCCGATCACCTCTAGGCCGCGCTCAGCCCGGCGAGAGCGAATCGCAAGGTATTCCACGATTCGATCTTTGACGTCCCCAAGGCCGTGGTGGTCGGCGTCCAACACCTCGCGCGCGGCATTGATCTCGGTGGAGTCGGTGGTTTTGATGTTCCAGGGCAGCTCGAGGACGGTGTCCAGCCACGTACGAATCCAGCCTGATTCGGGACTCTGATCGCTCGCCCGCTCGAGCTTGCCGACCTCACGAAGCGCGGCCTTGCGGACATCATCGGGCAGGTCAGCCTCTTCGACACGTGTCCGATAGTCCTGAGCGCCGTCGGGCTCGTCCTCGCCAAGCTCTTTGCGGATGGCATTCAGCTGCTGGCGCAGCAGGAACTCCCGCTGACTCTTCTCCATCCCCTCACGCACATCGTCGGCGATCTTGTCATTGACCTCCGTCTCCGCGACGTAGGTCTTGGTCCACTCGATCAGCGCGGTCAATCGTGCGACGACATCGGGAGTCTCCAGCATCTGGCGCTTCCGTTCGTCACTCAGCCAGGGTGCGTAACCTGCAAGGTCAGCCAGTGTCGAGGGATCCGTTACGCGGTTGACAGTGTCGATCACTTGCCAGGCGTCGCGACGCTGCAGCGTTGCGATGACAAGTCCCTTGTACTCGGCGGCAAGCTTCCGGATTTCCTCAGTGTCCTGCGCGATCTCAGGAAGTTCCTCAGCTTCGACCCAGAGGGCAGTACCCGGTCCCGAGACACCAGAGCCGATTTTGACCCGGCGCCCGGCCTTGATCACGGCACCGGGTTGGCCTGTGGCCAGACGGCCAAGCTGCACGAGCTCGGCTACCACACCGTAGGAGGCGTAGCGGTCCTCGAGGCGGGGAGCCACCAGGAGAGTGCCGTCGCTGTGCGCCTTCGCCGCATCGACCGCAGCGCGCGCAGCGTCGTCCAGCTCGATCGGTACCACCATCCCGGGCAGCACAACGAGGTCGGTGAGGAACAAGACAGGTAGCCGGGTTGTTGACATCAGATTTAGCCCCTCCAGAAAAGGTCCCATAAGTTGAGCGTCATAGACTCAAGGCTTTTCCGAGGGCTTTTCTTCCCGACGATTGTGTTCTCCTAGAGCGAACACTGTAGGGATCCCGCCGGTGCCTCTGCCTTGTCGCTCTGGCCAGCCGTCGATGGTCCCTGTGCCACCCGAGGTCAACGCAGTGGAACGGCGCCGATCAGAAAGGATGTCGGTCATGGACGATTCGTCAGGCCTCCAGGGCCGCTCCGCGTTGATTACAGGAGGGGCGAGCGGAATCGGTGCCGCAATCACCCGTCAGCTCGCCGGACTGGGCGTCGCGGTGCAGATCGCTGATCTTGATCTGGCAGGGGCGCGGTCGGTGGCCGCCGAAACCGGCGGAGAGGCGTGGCAGCTGGACCTCAGCGACCCGACAGCCCTGAGCAGCATCGAACTCGAGGTGGACATCCTGGTCAACAACGCCGGGACCCAGCGGGTCAGTCCCATTGAGGAACTGGATCCGGACGAGTTTCACAGGATGCTGATGATCATGGTGGAAGCGCCGTTCCGGCTGATCCGGTCAGCCCTGCCGCACATGTACGCCCAGGGGTACGGTCGGATCGTGAATGTGTCGTCGGTGCATGGCCTGCGGGCGTCGGCGTACAAGTCGGCGTACGTAACTGCCAAGCACGCCCTCGAGGGCCTTTCCAAGGTGACCGCGCTGGAGGGTGGTCCGCACGGCGTGACGAGCAACTGTGTGAACCCCGGTTACGTTCGGACGCCGCTGGTGGAGAAGCAGGTCGCCGACCAGGCCAAACTTCATCGTCTCGCGGAGTCGGCGGTGCTGGAAACGATCATGCTCACGCACAATGTGATCAAACGTCTGGTTGAGCCCGAGGAGGTCGCGGCCCTGGTCGGCTGGCTGGTCGGTCCGGACGCCGCGATGGTCACCGGAGCTTCCTACACGATGGACGGCGGGTGGACATCGCAGTGAGCAACTCCTACCGCGCGATCAGTGCGGTGGTCGATGGTGGCCGGTTGCACGGCGGAGAGTGGAATCCGTCCGCCGGAATGACCGTCGTAGCTGTACACGGGATCACCGCCAACCACCGCGCTTTCGCACTGTTGGCCGAGGCGCTGCCACGACACCGGCTGCTGGCCCCTGATCTTAGGGGTCGGGGAGCAAGCTCCACCCTGCCGGGACCGTGGGGGATCGACCGGCACGCCGAGGACATCGCCGGTCTGATCACCGCCTCAGCCCCCGGGCCCGTGGTGCTCGTCGGCCACTCGATGGGCGGCTTCGTGGCGGCCGCGCTGGTCCGCCGGTTTCCGCAGCTCGTCTCGGGTCTGGTCCTCGTCGATGGAGGGCTGCCTTTCCCGCTGCCCACGGGAATCGACGCGGACCAAGCGATCGAGCAGACACTCGGCCCCGCCATGCAGCGGCTGCGGAGGACGTTCCCGAGCCGGGATGCCTATCGTCGATTCTGGCAAGGTCACCCTGCGCTGCAAGATGCCTGGAGCGAAGCTGTCGCCGACTACGTCGACTACGACTTGGTGGGCAGCCCGCCGGAACTGAGATCCTCGGTTTCGTCGCAGGCGGTCCTCCAGGACGGCCGGGATCAATTCCAAAATCCGGATACGGCCGATGTGCTGGGGGGCTTCTCCGGTCCAGCACGGCTCCTGGCGGTGTCACGCGGCCTGCTCGACCAGCCGCCCGGCCTCTATCCCGAGGAGGAGCTGGCGCGCTGGCGCACTCGACTGCCCTCGCTGACGATCGACGAAGTACCGCAGCTGAACCACTACACGATCTTGTTGCATCCGTCAGGCGCGGCTCGGGTCGCGGAGATCGTGCGCGCGCTGAGCTGACCGACGATTGGGGGCTGTCGCCCTCACCGGGCCGATATAAGCCTCCGTAGCCCGCGGGAGGGCGTCTTCTAACGCTCCGGCTCGTCGTTTCGATGCGAAGCCGCGAGAAGCTGCAGGTAATCGGCAAGGTGGCCGGCCGCGGTGAGCATTGCGCGGGAGCGGCTCGTTAGGCGCTGCTGCCATGCGGCGAGGGACTCGGCCAGGGGTTCGGGTCCTCCCGCCTCACGAACCTGAGCCATGACCGGGGCGATGTCCGCGAGCAGGTAGCCGCCGCGTCTGAGCAGGTGGGCCAATTCAGCATCGCGGACGTCTTCGGTGTCGTAGCGGCGATGCCCAGTGGCGCGTTCGCGCCCGGGGTCGAGAATTCCGGCGCGTTCCCACTTGCGCAGTGTCGCGGGCGTCACCCCGATCCGGTGGGCCAGCTCGCCGATCATCCAGTCGGCGCCGCTGTCGAGGGGACCGTCGTTGAGCGGCCCGGCGAGTACGCCGATGGCCGCCGCGACAGCATGCAGCGTGTCCCGGTCCCGCAACTGGCTGGCATGGCTCTCGTCGATGGTGCGCAGGGCGGAATCGGTGTCTCCGTCGTTGACCGCACGCATCACTGCACGGCCGGCCGGGTAGCCGTGTGCCGGGACCAATGCAAGGAAGGTACGAAGGGCCTGCGCATGAGTGGCTGTATAGACCCGGTAGCCGCTTGGGGTGCGCTCGGCGGCTGGGAGCAGCCGGTCGCGCTCGTAGTTGCGAACTGCCTGAGTCGAGATGCCGTGCTGTCGCGCCAAGTCTGCGGGGCGGTAGACAACTCTCTCGTGTTGGACTCCAAGTTGAGGCTTCATCGATCTCCTTCGCATGGCCACCCACTGAAAGTCTCAATTGCACGTTCAACGGTACGGTAGAGGGGCATGAGAATCGATTCTTCGACATTGGCCGCAGCGGGTTGGGCATTCGATCTTGAGGACGCGGCTGGTCTCGCCTCCGCTCTGTCCGCGTTCCTGGCGGACCGTCCCCGACCACCAGAGGTGTTAGCTCTCGGTGAGCCAACGCATGGTGAGCCCGCCTTCCCCGCCGTGCGCAACCAGGCCTTCGCGGCACTGGTCGACATGGGCTTCCGATCGATCGCCATCGAATCCGACGCGGTAGCCGCACTGACCGTCGACGCCTATCTCAGGGGCCGTGGCCACGACCTCGACACCACCATGTCCGAGGGCTTCAGTCACGGGCTCGAGCGGCTCGGTGCGAACCGCGAGCTGGTCGCCTGGATGCGTACGTACAACGAGAGCCAATCACCCGACATGAGGTTGGCCTTCTATGGGTTCGATGCACCGCTCGAGATGACCCACGCGCCAAGTCCTCGTCTCTACTTAGAACAGCTGCATGCCTACCTGACCAGCAACCTCGGAGCCCAAGCCGTCCTCCCTCAACACGAGACCCTGGACCGGCTGCTCGGCGATGACCAGCGATGGAAGGACCCTGCAGCCCAGATGGACGCGGCGCAGTCGGTCGGCGCTTCGCCCGAGGCGGCAATGCTCCGAGCCGTCGCCGACGATCTGCTCACCACGCTCCACACGTACGCCCCCGACCTGGTGGAGCGATCCTCACTCGACGACTGGCATTCTGCGGAGGTGCACGGTCGAGCCGCGCTGGGGCTTCTGCGCTACCACGCAGAGGCCGCCCACCCAGCCCCAGCGGCACAACGCACCTCCCGGATGCTCGGCCTCCGTGACGCTTTCATGGCCGAGAACCTGCTCGCGATTCGAACGCGAGAGCACTATCGCGGACCGACCTTGGTGTTTGCCCACAACCGTCACCTGCAGCGCCAGCCGAGCACCTGGCGGTTGGGCGATATGGACCTGCGCTGGTCCAGCGCTGGGGCCATCGTCGCCACGCTGCTCGGTGACCGCTATTTGTTCATCGCTGGCAGCCTCGGCGCCAGCGATGCCCTTCGCGTTCCGGTAGCCGACAGGGACACGTTCGAGGGTGCATTGCGGGAGGCCAGCCACGGCCGATTGGCCCTCGTCGACGGAAACCGGATGCGGGTTTCGGGCGGGTTGAAGGACCTACATGCCCGCGCCGACACCGACCCGAACAAGGGTTACTTTCCGCTTGACGCCGCCACCGTCGATCAGTGCGACGCACTCATATACCTCGCCTCCACACCCGAGCTGACCGAGCCGGAGCACTCACCCGTAGCGGTGGACGAGCTCATCGATCAGATCGGCGCACTGCCTCAGGTGGCCTGTGTCGAGGCCACCGAAGAGATGGGCGCCCCGGAGAGCAACTGGGGCAACCGCTTCTTCTTCGTCGGGGCCGACCGTATGCGACCGTTCGCGACCATCGTCCTGCGCAACATGCCGGGGTTCGACGAGGACTCCAACCTCGACCGACCGGGTGTGTTCCGGCTCAACATCGACCTCAGCCGCGAGGAGTTCGAACGGCAGTTCGGCTACCCACCCAGGAAGTTCACCGACCACCGGCCGGAATTCGACTTCTCCGAGGCCAACCGGCTCATGCCCCATCCGATCTATGGCACCCAAGGCTGGGCGTGCATTCTCAACCCCACTCCGCGCCGCCAAGACATCGACCAGCTGATCAGACACTCTCACCAGCGAGCACTTCGAAGTGAAGATCGACGCCAGCAGCGGAAGGCAGGCCTGCTTCACTAGCGATATATATGACTGCATCACTGTCACCTCGCCTTGCGGAGATCGTCGATGCCCTCCCGCTCCGTTCAGGCATGCGGGTGCTGGAGATTGGAGGTGCGCCTGGTACCGCGGCACGGGCTGTGGTCCAGCGGATCGGCGATGGGCACGTGCTCGTGATTGATCGATCGGCCAAGGGAGTCGCCCAGGTCCAGCGACTCGCGACCGCAGAAATCGCCGCCGGCCGGATGAGCGTTCGGTGTGTGGCAGCCGAGGATTTCGAACTGGCACCAGGTGAAGCGGTTTATGACTTGGCTTTTGCGATCAGGGTCGGCGCGCTCGACGGTCGACACCCGCGCGCTGGCGAGCAGGCCCGTCGTCGGATTCGAGCCGCATTGGTGCTCGGCGGAAAGCTACTCGTTGACGGCGGTGATCCGCTGCGAGAGATCGAGCTCGATGAACCAGGCTCGTCGCAGAGTGCCTGACTTTCCTCTCGGTCAGGTGTCAGAGCTCACCATTGATCGAGCTGGTTCCGGGCGACCTCATACTCCAGCGACATCGTGCCGGTCTTCGGATTGAGCTGATGCTTGACGAGCCGAAGCTCGGCTCGGCGGGGCGAGTCAGGCAGCAATCGGTAACCGCACCGAGAGGACAGGGATGATCGCGACTGAGATCCGGTCGACGAGCCCGAGCACGAGCATGCTGTGGAAGAGCTCGCCGCCACCGAAAAGCCAGATGTCTTTGCCCGGTTGCTTCTTCAGCTCCGAAACCGTCTGCGACGGGTCAAGACTCTTCGCGACCGAGTACTCAACCTGACGCATGTCACCTCCCGGAGCTGCACGTGTCGAAACGCCGACACGAGGGGCGGTTCTCAATGACGACGCTCGCGCGGACGGGCACGCGTCTCTATTGTTGTTGGATGCTTCTGCCGAATTCCGCAGGGACCTGGGTCGGGAATAATGGGTTTCGGTTGATGCCCACCGACCCATTCGCCGAGGCTCCGGCCAGAGCGACTGTGACGACTGCGGCCGGCGGTCATCTCGCCTCAATTGCCTACTGGTGGGAACACCCAGACGACGGCCCACAGGATGGGCTAGTGGTAATCGGGTCTGCCGAGGATGGCGAATCGCTGGTGGCCATGTGGGGTGATTCGTGGCATCAGAAGCCAGCGCCGATGATGTTGTCCGGAAGCCACGGCACGGGTGCGACTCTCGAACTGGAGGGCGAGTACGGGGGTGGTTGGGGTTGGCGAGTCAGGTTAGATGCATCGGATGCAGACAGTTTCCGGATGCAGATGGACAACGTGATCCCCGCTGAGCAGGCTACGGCCGAGATTCTCCCAGGGCCATATCCCGTCATGGTCATGCATACCGGACGAGCCTGACTGGAACCTCAAGCAAGTAGCGCGGCGGGACGAGCTGAGACGACAAAGCTGTGCGAGACCGCTTCTATCGGCGCCGATCGCGATAGCGCATGCAGCTGTTGCAGCCGTGGCGTTGCGGTGACCCAGTCAAGATCTTCGAACGCCCACGGAGTGCTGCGTACATATCCGATGAGTGCGGCGATGTCGCTGAACCTCATGGTCGGCCGGTCCTCGTGGACCTCCTCGACGACCCAGCCAGCCAGCTCCAGCTGCCCAACCGCAACGGGAGCGGCCCACACACGGTCGTCGAGCGATAGGCCGAGCAGCGCTCGTACCGAGGCTGCCTCATCGCTACCGACCTGCTCTGTCAAGAATCGTCCGCGCGGCTTGATGATCCGGCGAACCTCGAGGGCATCGAAGGCCTCGTGCCGGTTCAAAACGACATCGAAGACCTCGGACCGAAATGGCAGGCCCGCTCTGCCCGGTGTATCAGGCTTGGCCACGTTATCGGTGCTGCCGAGTGCGACAACGAGGTGCACGCCGAGTGGGGTTAGTGTCGCCTTCGCGGCAGGGACGGTCGGCCACCACTCCTCGTAGGCAACCATCAAGTTGGGCAGCGGCGCCAGGCTTGCGAGGACTCCACCTTCGCCGGTACCCATGTCGAGTGCAGATTCGGCTTCAGCGAGTATCGGCCGTGCCATCGCCTCATATGACCAGTTTGGTTCCTCAGCACGGAAGCGGCCGGGCAGGAATCCAGCGCCCCAATAGGCATCGACGTCCAGGTTCAATCCTTCGGCCATCAACGAGTCGAAGTTCGCTGACTCAGGTTGGGTTTCTGACACTCATTTCGTCCAGTTCGCGTCGGTCGTCGACTACCCAACTTTTTGGGTGGTCGGGATCATTCTCGTAGCGGCATGCCGGCGTGACATTCGGCATCACAATGTGGCATTACGGGATGTGGCGACCAGTGAGGCCGTGGCAGTAGCTCGCAACTGTTGGTACGGCCCACGACAGTTGATCTTCAAAGAGGCAGTCTCTTGATGTCCTCGACGAGCATCGGAAGCCCGTCGAGGAATGAGTGCTCAGATCCCGCGATCGGCCGGGCTGTCGCCGCGGGAAGATGCTGCTGGTAGTAGCCGAGATGCGCGAACGGCACCTCCGGGTCATCGCGGCTGTGGTACAGCAAGATCCTCGTTGCTGGCAGCCTCGAGCCAACGTCGTCCGGAACCGCGAACTCGGCGTACGCCCAGCCGTCCGGTCCCCAGTCGGGAACTGAAACTAGGAACAAGCCTCGGACAGGCTTTTGGTACGAGCCCTCGGCGAGGTACTTCAGCAGCACAGAGCCGCCAAATGAGTGGCCGACGAGGATCACGTCCTCATCGATTGCCGCAAGCTCCAGCTCGATCCGATCCCTCCACGATTGGTAGTCGGGCCTCTCAGCATTGGGCATCTCTGGAGCGATGACGCGGAAGTCGGGACTGAGCTCGTTTGCAAGGTACGCAGCGAGCCGGCCGCTACCTTCGGGCTCATACATGTTCCCGGCGCCCTGGATGAATAGGACGGGTTGATTGTCCACGGCCTGTCCTCTGTTTGCAGAGTCTCGCAGGCCTTCAATCGTAAGACGCGGACGGCCTCAGCGACTTGGCGACAGCTGCGCCAGACGCTTTAGCGCGGTGTCAGACATCCGCTCGGCTGAACGCATGTTCTCGGATGGCGTGCACCCCACAAGCAGGGAAACCAGAATCGTGACGACGAGCCAACGAGGCTCGACCTTCGGCATGTATTGAGCATGCCAACGCTTCTGGAAAATGCGGGCAAAACCGACCGAAACTATCGCGCTGGCCGGTACCGCACCGAGCTAGATCATCGCAAGAATCGAGAGTATGTTCGAGGCAGGGCCGACCACCAGTCGACCCGACGATGTGGCCGGGGGAGGTGTTTCCGCGGAACCGCGGTGACAATGGAGGGAGCCGAGTATGACGGTGGTATTGACTGGTCACCAACCTAGTCGGAGGGATACAGCGATGCGGGTCGTATGGAGAGGCACCATCTCCTTCGGCTTGGTGACGATCCCGGTTCGGCTGTACGTGGCGACCGAGAGCAAGAACGTTCCGTCCCACCAGATCCACGTCAATGACGGCGGACGGGTGCAGTACAAGCGGGTGTGCTCGATCGACGGCGCCGAAGTGCCCTACGAGGAGATCGGGCGGGGCTACGAGTCGGCAACCGGCGAGATCGTCATGCTCAGCGAGGTTGATCTCGCCATGCTGCCGGCCAAGACCTCGCGCTCCATCGAGGTGATCTCGTTCTTGCCGATACAAGCCGTCGACCCCATCTACCTCG
Source organism: uncultured Actinomycetota bacterium (assembly GCA_963836855.1). Classification (GTDB taxonomy): domain Bacteria; phylum Actinomycetota; class Actinomycetes; order Propionibacteriales; family Propionibacteriaceae; genus Microlunatus. Next base: position 277,422 of record CAWILN010000008.1, read on the forward strand.
ACCGCAGCTACTACGTCGAACCTGAACCACAGGGCGCCAAGGCGTACCGGCTCCTCCGGGACGCGCTAAGCAAGCAGGGTCGCGTAGCCATCGCGAAGGTCACACTCCGCAGTCGCGAGATTGTCGCGGCATTGCGAGTGCACGGCGACGTACTGGTCCTCGCGACGATGCTCTGGCCTGACGAGGTCCGAGAGCCCTCCTTCCCATTCCAAGCGCACGAGGACGAGTGGTCGACGCCTACCCAGGAGCTCGCAATGGCCGAGGCGCTGATCGACTCCTTGTCTGATGAGCAGCTGGATCCGGGCAGGTATCGCGATGTCCACCGGGAGACATTGACCGCGCTGATTGATGCCAAGGCGACGGGGCGTACTTTGACCCAGGAAGGTGAGCCCGGCGTCGCATCGGTCGACCTCTTGGCTGCTTTGCGGGCCAGCATCGAGGCTGCCAAACAACGCCGGTCAACGGCAGACAACGGCGGACGGCGCCGCAGCGCCACGAGTACCGGCGCGGCCAAGAAGAAGCAAAGGAAGCCGACGCAGGCCGAACGCGGAGCCAACGCGCCGAAGAAGCGCGGCTGACAGCTAGCCCGGCCCTCCGCGAGGAGCGCGAGTCCGCGACACGCCCGTCGCAATACCGCATCTTGGCCGTTGCAGCTGGTAATAACGACGGCATGAGCAGTTGTTCGGACTGTGGCTTGGACGTCGATCACTGCCACGGCACACTGATCGTGCACGATGACCTCACAGTTGACTGCACCGATCCCGCGTGCGACCTTTCGGATCTCCTGCGGCACGCGTTCATTGTCGACTGCGTTGCGGTGAGGGGCGGCTGCTGTGCGGCCGACGAGCTCGTGGACTGGGCGGAGGCGTCCTAACCCCGGTTTGGGCCGACCGGCAATCGCCACGCTAGATTGACCCGGGAATGAGTGTGCACATGATCGGGCGCGAGCTGGACGAGATCGTCCGCGAACTCTACGTGCTCCCGCCGACTGACTTCGTACCTGCCCGGAACGAGCTGGCACGGCAGGCCAGGGCCGCCGGCAGCAAAGATGTCGCCGAACGGCTGCAACGCCTGCGCCGCCCAACACGCAGCGCGTGGCTGGTGAATCTATTGGCGCGCGATTCGAACGCGATGCAGCGTCTGTCGGCGTTGGGCCGGGATCTGCGCGACGCCCAGACGGGGCTGGCGCGTGTGGAGTTGCGCCAGCTCGCCGAGCAACGCCGGCGGTTGATCGCCGACCTGATGGATCGGACCAGAGCCCATGCGGCCGAGGCAGGCCTGCGGTTGACTCCAACGGTGCTGTCCGAGGTGGAGGCGACGTTGCAGGCCGCTCTCGTCGACCTCGCTGGGGCGATGACCATTCGCAACGGCCGTCTGGTGCGGCCGCTGACGCACAGCGGCTTCGGGCCGCGGCCACGTATGGACGCCCCACGCGTCACGTCGGCCGTCGAAATGAGGCCTGTTGAGGTGCCTGTCGAAGCAGCGGCTGAGATCGAGCGTTCGCCGGTCGAAGACGAGCTCGAGGCCCGGCGACAGCGACGGGCGGTGGGCAGCCGCTGGACCGTCGAGGTCGTCGAGGTCACTGACGACTGGTTGGTGGAGGACGATGCCAGTGCAGCGTCCGAGAGTGGAGGACCCGAGAGTGGCCGGGATACACCTCGTGAGCTACGTCTGGCGGAGGAGGTACTCGCGGCCGCTGAGGCAGCGCACTGGCAGTCCGAGTTCGACCTGGCGGATGCCGAAGCGGCCGTGGAGGCCGCCGACGACGCGGTGAGCTCGCTCGACACGAAGCGGATCGAAGCGCGTCGCGACAAGGTCGTCGCGCAGCGGCATCTGACCGAGGCGCAGGCGAGCCAACGGGCCGCGGTGAACGCTCTGGCTGAGGCCCGGCGACGGCTCGATGCCGCCCGGCAGAGGTCGGGCAGGGACGAGTAACCCAGGCAGTGCAATCCTGTGTTGGGTGAGCGGAGAGGTTCGCGTGGCTGAGCTCCTAGCCGCACTCTCGTTTGGAGGCGGATCTGGTCATTGCCTGTGACGGTCGTCGCAGGGCCGCGCGGGCCGGACGCGCGCCGTCCGGCCGGCCGGCAGGGGACCTTCGCCCGACGGCGAATGGTTTGGCTAGCCTCGGGCCAATGGACATCGTTTTGATTCCCGGCTTGTGGCTCGACGGCTCATCGTGGGAAAACGTCGTACCGTCCTTGAAGGAGGCGGGACATCGCACGCACGCGCTCACACTGCCCGGAATGGAGTCGAAGGACGCGGACCGCTCCAAGATCACCCTGCGGGACCACGTCGAGGCGGTTGTCGCAGTGATCGATTCCTTCGACCCAGCCGACGGCGAGGTGGTACTGGTCGGGCATTCCGGAGGTGGTGCGATCGCCCATGCTGCGGTCGATGCGCGACCCGATCGAGTCGTCCGTGTGGTGTACGTCGACAGCGTCCCCCTCGGTGAGGGTGCCGTCATCAACGACGAGTTCCCGGCCGAGAACGGCGAGATGCCACTGCCGGATTGGTCGCGCTTCGAGGAGCAAGACCTCATCGATCTCGATGACGATCAGCGCACGGTGTTCCGTGAGCGTGCCATTCCATCACCTGCCCATGTTGCCAGCGACCCGCAGCAGCTCTTCGATGAGCGGCGCTATGACGTACCCATTACGGTCATCTCCTGTGAGTTTCCGAGCGCAGTGATCCAAGAGTTGATCGAGCAGGAGCACCCGTATGTAGGTGAGCTCGCGAAGGTCCGCGACGTCGACTACGTCGACTTGCCCACAGGTCACTGGCCGCAGTTCACCCGGCCGGAGGAGCTGGGGCGGGCGATCCTCATGTGTCTCGGCCCCCGACCTTGACAGCTGAGGTCAAGACGGCAATGCGCTGAGTGCCTCTAGCGAGTGGCGGAGACCGTCCCATGCGGCGCGCGTGTCAGCGGTTTCGGTGTGGGGCGCGCGAAAGAGTGCGACATAAAGTGAGACCTCGGCCAGGTCCCAACGCAGCCGGTACAGCTCGAGGAGATCCGACAGTGGCGTCACGCCTGCCATCGCCGCGTAACGGTGGAGGCTGGCCGGCTCTTCCAGTGCGAGCGACCACAGGTCACGCTCTCGCGGCGCAACCAGTGTGGTGTCCCAGTCGATGAGCACCATCCCGCTGTCGGGTTTGATCGTGTTGGCCGCGTGAGGCTCTCCGTGGGTCAGCACCATGAGCTCGGGATGATCGGCTGCGGCGCCCGCAAGGCGGTCATACCGGACGAACCCATCGTCGAGGCGAGCGGCGTGACGGTCGACGAGCTGGCGCGCCGGTTCTGCGTACGGCCCTTCAGTCCAGGCGGCTGACAGAGCGGCGAGCGACGCCGACAGATGGTCGCGATGTGGAATGGCAAAGTCCTCTTGCAGGGCATGATCACGTGCAGATCCACCCGTCTGATGCAACGTCGCCAGCAGCTCGACGACAGCACGCCGCTCGGCGGTTGTTGGGTACGCACCCCACTGAGGCGAGTCCCCGGCGACGAATGGGTAAGGGTGACAGCCCACCGCCCCTCGACCATCTTGAGAATTCCACCGTCGACAGAAGGCATCGCGCTACAACGAAGGTCAGCCCGTCAGCGCGGAGTAGCTCTGCGGTACCCAGTGCAGCGGCCACCGCCTCGCCCGCTCTTTGGGTGAGGTGCCAAGATGACTCCCGCCGGTGACAAGATCATCAGCAGTGACAAACCAGCGATCCTCATCGGCCCACGCATGCCAGTGGTAGCTTCCGAACCCGACTGGCGCGTAGTCGATGCGCCCGATCCTTAGCTGCCACGCCTCCTGGACGACTGCTGACACGACATCGTCGGCTAGGTGAGCTGGTCGGGTGAACATAACCGTCCGGCCTCAGCCGCCGCCATTCTTGACGCGATTGTCTGTGCAGCGTTCTCGGGAGAGGTAGTCGCTGAGTCAACGATGAGCGGCCTACGGTGCCAGGGTTCGTACTCGCGTTCCAAGATTGCCGTCCATGTCGGCTTCACCAACCCGTCAACATCGGAACTTCGGACTTCGGCGCGACGCCGATGTTCATCCGCGTCCGAGCAGATCACCTCCACCTCGACCAGCTCTGCGTCCGCCGCCTCAGCCGTTCCGACCCAGCCGTCCCGGGTAAGGGCGGTGGGATTGACACACTCCACGATCACGTCCAACCCGAGCTCGAGCTGCTCTCGTGCAAGTGCGTTCGCGATCGCATAGCCGACTGGACCGACAGGGTGCGTGAGTTCGGACCAGGCAACCATCGCCTGCTCGATGCGGTCGACCCGAAGGTAAGGGGTGGACGTTCGCCGCGCTAACGCCGTCGCGACGGTCGACTTGCCGGTTGCGGGAAGGCCACCAACCACAACAATCACGGGGGACACGTCGCGATCCTAGGAGGACGACAGTCAGGTTCAGCACAGATGCGCGCTCGCTGGGTAATGGGGCTCTCCAGCCGTCCGGACCTCTGGGACGCTTTCTTCACCCGAGGTGCCTCGCGAGGGCACAGTTGAGGATCGGCCCTAGTCGATCATCAATTGCTGAGCTCCTGCGCGATGCTCAAGTAGGTCGCGATCCAAACGAGAGGCGCATTCCAACGGATACAGACATCGTTGGTGACCTCGGATGTGGGCTCGTCGAGGTAGCAGCACTGAGGTGGGAGGCCCAAGAGGCGAGAGTCGTAGGGAAGTCCGGGGCCGGCCGGGAGTTCGCCCCACCGGCCAGCGCGCCTGGTGGCGGAGGCGGAAGCGCTGGATCGAGATCGTGGCCAAACTGACGAGTACGTTGGTGACGGCTGCAGTCGGTGCCGTAGCCGGTGATGTAACTCTGACCGAGCGCATTCCGACCAAAGAGATAGTCCATGCCAATCGCGACGGCATCCACATAACGGGAAGAACCTGACAGCAGGTGGGCCACTGCCACGACGACGAGGTTGTTGAGGATCCGGCCGTTCGATCCCCAGGCCCAACCCTCGGTCGGCGCGTACGGCTGGCCCCACGGCTGCTGGCGCTGCAACTCCAGTAGTCGGTCAGCGCCGCGCAGCACACTCTCGACCACCTGCGCATGGTCGGCGAGGTCGCTGCCGACCATTGCGAGATCGAGTCGGGCCGGCGCTGTCACCCGGTCGAAATCGAAGCCGCCGGGGTCGAAGGCATCTGCTGTGTGCTGAGGATAGGACGTCATCTGCTGGCGATAAGCGTCCTCACCGGTGGCGAGCCAGAGTTCAGCAGCCGCCCAGTAGAAGTCGTCCTCGAGCCGGTCGTCGGCATAGGGACCACCGCCGAACTGGGCGTGGTCGTCAGGCGCAACCAGCCGAGGATGCCGCAGCGCCGCCTCGTATGCGGTGCGGGCCGCTTCCAACAGGACTCTGGTGTACGCGGGATCGGTGGGACGGATCAGCCGTGCACCCTGAGCGGCAACCGCGGCCAGCTGCAAGCTCGCCGCCGTCGAGGGCCGGTGCAGCACTCTTTCAGTCGGGTCCTCGTGCGCCCAGCCTGGCATCGGTGACCACACCGTGCCGTGCACACGATGGAAGGCCAACCCAGCCAGCGGATCACCAGCGGGAACCTGCATTCGCAACAGCCAGTCGAGCTGCCAGCGGCATTCGGTCCGGATTGTCGTTTCGAACCGGTCCCTCGGCAGGCGATCGGCTCTTGTCAGTAGCTCGAGTGTGCTGAGCAACTGCCAGACAGCGATGGCGCCGCTCGTGACGTACTTGCCGTAATCGCCTGCGTCATACCAGCCGCCCGAGACATCGAATGTGCCCTCACACCGCCAGCCCGGGTAGAGCTGCTGTGCTTCGGGACCGGTCCACGCGCGGACCTCGAGATCACCAAGGTTCGGTGGCTGCCCTAGGTGCCCTGCGGGTCGTCCATAGCCGGGCGCGAGGCTGTCCAAGATTGGTGTGCCGGACCGCATCGGGTAGAAGAAGCGCAGTGCGTCCGCTCCCAGCATGTCGTAGAGGGAGCTTGTGATCTCGAATCGATGACTCCGCTGACCGGTCGCCTCGATTCGAAAGCCTGCTCCAGCAATCGTGAGATCGCTGAAGTCCAGCACATGGACCATCAGCCCCGACGTAGGCTCCGGCCGAACCGACCAGGGCTCCGAAAGACCGGTGTAGACGGCTATTCCGCTCTGGTCGCGGACCGTGAAATGGACCGGGTCCTTGGCATCCGAGACCAGCGTTGCGTGCTTGGGTCTGTTGGGGAGATAACCCACTTGGTTCGCCCTGACTGGTGGACGCGCAGTCATAACCTCCGTCACGCGCCACTTCGGCCAACCCACCAGCGCAGCCTATGGCGGTCAATTCTGTGATTGGGCGGGCCCGACCGTCACACCATGAGAGCGGCCGCCCGCTCGGCGACCATGACCGTGGGTATGTGCGTGTTCGCCGACGGGATGTCTGGCATCACTGAGGCATCAACAACCCAGAGGCCGGCGACGCCATGGACTCGGCAGGTCGAATCAACCACGGCTCCTGCCGTGGGATCGACCCCCATTGCGCACGTGCCGACCGGGTGATGGTAGGTCCATGCCTCCCTCCGCGCCCACGACCGCAGGTCGACCCCTGGCTCGGGCGGGTAGTCGACGCCGCTGGACAGCTCTTTGACCGCACCGACGCGACAAACCTCGGACACTCGCCGCAGTCCCTGCAGTAGCCGATCGAGATCGTCAGAGGCTCGGAAATAGCCCAGATCGATGCACGGAGGCGCCGTCGGATCGATTGAACGCAAGGTCACGCTGCCTCGGGAGCTTGGCTTGAGCAACGCCGCTCCGACGAAGAACATCGCCGGTTCGCCTTCGTACGGCCCGCCGAGGACACACTGCAGATCGGGCGGGCCACCTGAGTTCGTGCCGGAGCTGTGGAAAGTAGCAGCAACCTGGAACACCGGCACAGGCTCGACGACCTTGTCGTACAGCAGATTCACCGACACCGCTGGGTGGTCGATCAAGTTCTGCCCAACACCGGGAAGGTCCGCAACGACCGGGATGTCCAGCGCGCGAAGCGCCGCCGCCGGGCCGACGCCAGAGCGGATCAGCAGCGCCGGGCTCGCGTAGGTGCCGGCTGCGATCACAACCCGATCAGCGCGGATCTCTTCACCCGACAGCAGCCGTACGCCAAATGCACGGGCACCTTTCATGATCAGCTCGGTGACCTGTGCGTCGCCGCGAACAGCCAAGTTCGGCCGGCCCTCGCCAGGCGCGAGGTAGGCCAGTGCTGTGCTGATCCGTTGGCCGGCGCGGGTATTCACCGGGATAGGGGCGAGCCCGACGGCACCTGGCTGGTTGTGGTCCGCGATTCTGGGGAATCCGCAATCTTCAAGCGTTTCCAGGCCAGCCAGCGCGACATCGGTGAGCTCGCCCTCGCTGTACCGTCGGATCGGCATCGGGCCGCTGGAACCGTGCCACTCCGCTGACCCGAAGTCGATGTCAGTCTCGAGTTTGCGGAAGTACGGCAGGACGTCGACGAACGACCACCCGGCATTCCCCGCGGATGTCCAGCCGTCATAGTCGGCCGGATGACCGCGTAGCGCGAACGTGGCGTTCGTGGACGAGCAGCCGCCGAGAAGCTTGCCGCGGAAGAGTGCGCGTACGGACCCCTCGGAGTCTGGTTCGGAGACATAGCCCCAGTCGTGCCTGAAAGTGGGCCTCCGGCCGTCCCGTACATCGTCAGGCAGGTGTGTACGCAGATCCGGACCCGCCTCCAGAAGCAGCACCGAAGTGTTCGCCGTCTCGCTGAGCCGGCTCGCCACGACGCAGCCGGCCGCGCCGCCGCCCACGACGACGACGTTCCACTCCTGGACCATTGCCTCAGTCCTCGACCGTTGGCGAGATGTTTTGATTGAAACGGAAGACGTTGTCAGGGTCGTAGATGCCTTTCACATCTGCCAGCCGCGCGTACGTCTGCGGTGGGTACGCAGCGTGCCCGGCGCCTCTCTCACCTGTGAAGTTCACATACGGACCACGACCGAATCGCGACATATCCTCCCGCGTCTGCCTCGCCCACTCGGCAATTGGTGGGAGGTCGGCTGCGTCCTGAGTGCGGCCCACGCAGTTCAAGAGGAAGGGCGACCGACGATGTGCAAACGGCGTTGAGTCCTCGGCAAGACGGCTCACCGCACCCCCAAGGTGATGCACGTGCAGCTCAGATGCAACCGGCGACGGGGCCGAGCGTCTCTGGGCCTCAACGAGCCTGTCCACGGCTGGATCGGGGACTCCGTCCAAGAAGACAGAGGTGAAGTAGTTCGCTGCTCCGGCTTGCCATAACGGGTCGACGAGCTGCTGCAGTGCGACGTAGGGAAAAGGCGCTAGAACATCCGCGATCGGGTCGCCGAGGCGACGGAGAGGGGCAACTGCTGCTTCCCCGATGTCCAGATCGCCGGCGTAGCAGGCAATCACCACCGCGACACGACTGCCATGGACGGCCTCAGGCAAGAATGGCAGCGGTGGAACGGCGCCAATGAGGTTGAGCGTGGTGGTGAGTTCGTCGGGCGCATCGGTGATTGCATTCCGCCAGCCAGAGATCACCTGCGCGGCCTGATCTCCTGGATAGAAGATGGCACCGCCGAGGACAGTTGGGCCGACGCGGTGTACGGCTAGCTCCAATGACGTCACCACACCAAAGTTCCCCCCGCCGCCGCGCAGGGCCCAGAACAAGTCCGGGTTCTCCTCGGCCGTGACCCTCATCACTTGGGCGTCGGCATTGACTACCTCGGCCGAGATGAGGTTGTCGCAGGTGAGGCCATACTTGCGCACCAAGTGACCGATCCCGCCGCCGAGTGTGAACCCTCCAAGCCCGGTGGACGAAACCAATCCGCCAGTCGTCGCCAGGCCGAAAAGCTGGGTCTCGCTGTCGAACTGCTTCCAGGTGGTACCGCCCTGCGCCCGCGCGCGGCCCACGCCGGGGTCAACGTGTACTGCCCTCATCTCGGCCAGGTCGAGCACCAGGCCGTCGTCGCAGGTGGAGAACCCAGCAACGCTATGGCCGCCGCCACGTACCGCGATTGGCAGGCCTTCGCTCCTGGCGAAGCGTACGGCTGCCACGACATCCGCAGTTCCGGTACACCGGATGATCATCGCGGGACGATGATCAATTGCGTGGTTCCAGGTCCGCCGAGCGGTCTCGTAGTCGGGATCGCCAGGTGCGATCACGGCTCCGGCGACTGCAGATCGCAGTTCAGCGACGGTCGCATCCCCGAGCGCTGCCGTCATAGTCATTGGGCGCCTCCTGTCCACACCGATATACGTCCAGGAGGCTAGGTGTCCGCCACTTTGCAATCGCTTAGCGGGGCGCGGCAATCGCTTAGCGGGGCGGGGCGGCGCTCTCGACGGCAGCCATGCCAAGTCGCTCGCCAATCTGCTCGAAGACCGCGGTCGCAGCGCGGCGGGCGGCTTCGGCGCGGACGTGTTCGCCCGTACGCTCCCGTAGTTGTGCCAGCAGTATGTGGCTCCAGCCGACCGAGCGATGGAAGTCCGGGACCGCCCGCAACGCGAGCAGCCTCTCGACCGTCTGGGCCGCCTGCCCGTATCGCCCCGCGATGATCTCGATCGCCGCGAGGTTGTTGAGCGCACCGCTCAATCCCGGACGATCGCCCGAACGGTCCAACATCTGAGCGGCCTCGCTTGCGAGTCCTCGCGCCGTGCTCACATTTCCGCGACCCGCCTCAGCGAGTGCGATTCCCGACAGCGACATCGCGGTGCCGCGCTGGTCGGCGGCTCTGAGATCAGCTGCCTGCTGGAAACACGAGATCGCTGCAGCGATCTCGCCGAGTGCCCGGTGCAGGTGCCCAAGCTGTGCGAGCGCGAACGCCTCGCCGGCCCGGTCGCTGAGCGACTGGAACAGCCGCAGCGCACGATCGAGTGCCTGGGCTGCCTCGCTGTACCTCCTGGCCGAGCGAGCCGCGAAGGCGATGGTGCACAGGACGTACGCCTCGGCCTGCGCGACCCCGACGCGGCGTCCGACCAGCATGGTCTCTTCAAGAATCGGCATGGTGAGCCCGTCGTACTGGTCGACCGAGAAGGCGAGAGTGCAGACCGCGAACAAGGGCTTGGCGTCGCGCGGCGCCGCGGTTAGCCAGTGGAGGGAACGCTCAAGGTGCGAGAGTGCGGCGTCGGAGTCGCCGCGCGATAGCGCGACCAATGCGCGCAGATGATCATGGGCTGCCTGTGCGGGTGGCACGGTCGAAATGTTGGCGTCCGCGGCGCCGAGGAATTGATCGATCGTCTCCCACTCTGCGGCCAGCCAGGTGAAGAGGCAATGAAGATGCGCGGCCTCGGCCCGCCGCGTCGGGTCATCTTCCCTGCGCCCAATGTCGGCAATCGCACGCCCTAAAGTGACTGACTCCTCCATCCTGCCTAAGCGCACTTCGAAAACGGCAGTGGCGAACAAAGCGCGCACATGTACCGGGGAAACCTCGGGACATGCCACGAGAGCGCGGCGCAGCCACTGGAGCCCCTCCGCGTGCATTCCGGACGCCATCCAGGAGCGCCATGCAGCGACTGCCGCGCGCAGCGCTCGCTCGGGTGTTTGCTCGAGCGCGTTGGCCATAGCGACCCTCAGGTTCTCCCGTTCGATTGCGAACCACGTGCTCGGCTCGACAACCACCGCTCCGCCACCTTCGGGGTCAAGGGCTTCCGCCTGATCGCAGTACCAGGCCGCGTGCCGGCTCTGCCGACTCGATCCCTCCTCAGACTCTCGCAGCAGCGCGGCCGCGTACTGCCGCACGAACTCATGCAGCCGATACCGCGCCTCGTTCGCATCGTGCGTGTCAGCGAGCACCAGCGACTTGTCAACAAGTCCGGCGAGTACGTCGCACAGTGGCCTTCTCATGCCGCCGGAGGCGATCTCCTGCGCAGCCGCCAGGGTGAACCCTCCGGCGAACACCGACAGCCGGGGGAAGAGGGTGCCTTCATCGGCGTCGAGTAGGTCGACGCTCCAGCCGACGGTTGCCGCTAGCGTCGTCTGCCGGTCGGGTATCCCGCGGCTCCGCGACGCGAGCCCAGTGAGTCGGTCGTCGAGCAGCTTTGCGATCTGGTTTGGTGCCAAGTAAGCGGCCTGCGCTGCGGCGAGTTCGATTGCCAGCGGCATTCCGTCCAGGCGATGGCAGATGCGCGCCACAATCAGCGCGTTGGTGTCGTCGAGCCGAAAGGCTGGCGCTGCCTCTTGGGCGCGGGTGACGAACAGCAACACCGATTCGTACCGGATCAGGCGCTCAGCCTCGACCGGCTCGGATGGATCAGGTACGCGGAGCGACGGCACTCGCCATGCCACCTCACCTGGCAGATGGAGTGCCTCACGGCTGGTGGTGAGAACGGTGATGCCGGGGCATTCGTCGATGATGGCCCGGACGAGCACCGCTGCGGCGTCGATCACGTGCTCGCAGTTGTCCAACACAAGGAGGAGTTCCCGGGCGGCGAGCTGCGCGCTGAGGGCTGCAGCGGTGGGCCGCGGCCCATAGAGGGTCAGCCGGAGCGCGGACGCGGCGGTAGCAGGGACCAGCCGGCTGTCCCGTATGCCGGAGAGGTCTACGGTCCAAAGTCCGTCGGCATATGACGTCGTTTTCGCGAGTGCCCTCGCGACCTCGACCGCCAGGCGGGTCTTGCCGGCGCCGCCTGGCCCAACGAGCGTCACAAGGCGGTTTCTCGTGCATAGCGCCACGAGCTCATCAATCTCTCGACGTCGCCCGACGAACCGGGTGGCCGGACCCGGGGCGTGACGTAGTGCACCGGCTCTGCTCCGGTCCTGGCCTGTGAGCAGTCGGCGATAGAGAGTCGTCGTTTCTGACTGAGGCGTGGCCGCATACTCCTCCTCGAGCCGGCCGCGCAGCGATTCGTAGGCGGCAATCGCGTCCCAGCGACGCCCAGCGGCAACGTAGGCCGTCATCAGCGCGCGGTGCAGTTCCTCGTCTGTCGGACGAGCGCCCGCCACTTGCTCCAGGGCGCGGGCCGCCATGTCGGCTTTGCCCTGCATGGTCAAGCCGGTAGCGGCTGCGAGCACCGCAGTGCGACCCATCCCTGCGACGCGATCTTGGTGTCGGCGCGCCCAGTCCTCGTAACGATCCTCAGGGAGTAGGCCGTTGGCCGATTGCGCGGCGATGCTGAGCAGCAGCTCAGGATCATCTGCAGCCACGGCCTTGTCGAGTGCTGCCTCAAGGTCTTGGACATCAGTCTCCAGACCGCCGTCAGGGCAAAGCGAGACGACGCCATCCTGCAGCCGAAGAACACCGGCCGACGCGTCGGCCATTGCGAGCGCACGGCGTGCCGCGTGCAGTGCCTGATGCAGATTGTTCGTGCCTGCGTCAGCTCCGAGCTCTGGCCACAGGGCCTCGACTATGGCATCGCGGTGTAGGCGGTTGCCCTCAGCCAGTGCCAACAGCTTGAGCAGTGAGCGCGCCTTGGTGAGCCGCCAGCCTGCGGCCGGAACGGCCACGCCGTCGACTTGCACATCGAAGCGGCCGAGCAACCTGATTCGCACGTGTTGCGCCGGCGCCATGCGTTCAGTGTCTCGCCTTCGGCTTTGCCCACGACGCCATGGACCGAACCGGTGATCGAGTTGCGGACGAAGTGTGGGACTAACCCACATCAGCGCTGCGGTGCAGCGCTACCGTGTAGCAGACGGCCGTTCCTTCCAGTGACACGACACCGTCATCCCGGGTCACTCTCGTCCGCAGCTTGGTGATCGGCTTGTCTGCCCGCACGTCGGTGATCTCGACCCGGCCAGTGATCGTGTCGCCGGGCCGTACTGGCGCTTTGAAATCCCAATTCACGTTGAGAAACACGGTTCCCGGACCTGGAAGCTTCTCTGCGGCGAGGGCATTGAGGATGGCGCTTGTCACGCCGCCCTGGACGACGATCTCGCCAAACCGGGTGGCCTTCGCGGCCTCGAGGTCGTAGTGCAGCGGGTTACGATCACCGCTGATCTCGGTAAACAAGGCGATGTCGGTCTCCGCGACAGTTCGTGACATCTCGGCTGTAGCGCCGACAAGCGGTGCGCCGTCAGGCCAGGCAGTGGCGACCTGGCGCAGCCAGGCCAGTGCGGACGGCGCAGAGCCAAGCACCGAGATATGTCCCTCGCCTTGCTGGAGCCGCAGCTCGGCTGCTGGACAATGCGCTGCGAGCCACTCGGCGTGCGAGCTTGGCACCATGTGGTCAGCTGTGCCGTGCATGATCAACGTGGGTGCGGTTACCTCCTGGAGATCAAAGCCCCACGAGGCCATTGCAGTGACATCGTCCTGAACCATGCCGTCTGGTCCGCTCGCGGTTGCGGCCTGGACGATGCCGTCGAACCAGGACCAGGTGCCACCGAGCGCCGTGTAGTCGGCAGGGATGAACGACTCGGGATCAAACGCATTGGCCGCTAGGACCTCTTCGAGTTCGGCTCGACCCCGAGCAGCGGCCCGCAGTTCCCGTGCACTGCCCTTTGACATCCCGTCGAAATAGTCGAGTCCGTCGGCCGGCCAAGGCGCTGGGGAGGAGATACTGACGACAGCAAGTACGCGATCCCGGAGCAGGGCTCCGCAGGCCAGCGCACGTGGTCCGCCGCCAGAGTGGCCGAATACGGCGAAGCGGTTGATGCCCAGCTGATCTGCAACCTGACGAGCATCAGCGGCCGCAGACGCGACTGTCGCACCGGGATGGGGACTGGAGCCCCCGTAACTGGGGCGGTCATAGCCGATCCAACGGATACCTAAGGAACGAGCGACATCGAACAATGGCTCGGGCGGCGCGCCCGTGTTGGGGGTGCCGTGATGCCACAAGACGGCCAGCTCGTCCGAGCGTCCAGTGGGACCGACGTCGTACGCGTGAAGGACCCGCCCATCGTCACTTCGGACATCAACCTCGCGCAAGGTGGGCTCCTCATCCGGCATCAAGTCTCCTAGGAGATGTAGGTTCTTGCGGAATCTGTAGTCGCCAAGGTCGCTCTGACCAGGCGATGACGACCCCCGCAAGACCCTTCGATTCTCACTATCTTGTCGGATTCCTCGGCGGCATCTGGCCGAGCGTCGCCTTGGGGAAGGCATGTGGCCGACACCTACAGGGCGAGGGTCCAGTTCTGTCCGGTGAGGTCGTGGCCGAAGCTGTGGTGCCGTTCTTCATCGGTGAGGGTGAAGCCGAAGGCTTCATAGATCTTACGAGCAGAGGTCAGGACATCGTTGGTCCAGAGCGTGACCTGCCGGTAGCCGGCGGAACGGGCGAAGGTCAAGCACTCTTGGACGAGTCGGGTGCCGAGTCGGATGCCCCTGGCGTCAGGCGTGACCAGCAGGATCCGCAGCTTGGCGACGTCAGGGTCGTGAGTAGCCGTCAGGAAGATGCAGCCGGCGCGGGTGCCGTCGACCTCCGCGATCCAAGCTGCTTCTCGGCCAGGGTTGTGGCTGGTGGCGTAGTCGGCGACGATCGTGGCCACGAGGGCTTCGAACTCGGTGTTCCACCCGAACTGCTGGTGGTAAAACTCACCGTGGACCATGACGACCCAGCCAAGATCGCCAGGCTGGTCGGCGCGGCGTATGGCGATAGTCGGCTGGTCTGGGTGCGGCATGGCTGAGTTCCCAGCTGATCGGTAGAGGCACTGAAACGACTGGTTCAGTCATGGCTAGACTATCGGTGTGACTGAGGTGACGCCAACTCCGTCCGCGAGGCATGTCGAGTTGCTGGAGGCGGCGTACCGCTATTCCCTGCAGCACGGGCTGGCGGATCTGTCGCTGCGTCCGCTGGCGGCCGCGATCGGCTCCAGCCCGCGTGTGCTGATTTTCTTGTTCGGCAACAAGGACGGGCTGGTCCGGGCGCTGCTCGCGCAGGCCCGGTCCGAGGAGATCGCGATGTTGGACCGGCTCGCGGAGGCTGCCAGTGGTGAGCCGATCGGGCTGGGGCCGGCGGTCGAGCAGATCTGGACATGGTTGGCGGCGGTAGAGCACAGGCCGCTGCTGCGTGTCTGGGCGGAGGCCTACGCACGATCCCTCGTGGAGCCTGAAGGGGCCTGGGCGGGGTTCGCCCGGGCGACGGTAGAGGACTGGCTGAGCGTCCTGGCCGGGTGCCAACCATCGGCGGAGAAGGACAGCGACACCGCCGTAACCCGTCGCACCCTGGCTCTCGCCGTGCTGCGAGGTGCCTTACTTGATCTGCTCGCCACCGGCGACAAGGAACGCGCCACCGCCGCTGTCCGCCAGTACCTCAGCCAACTGGACTCCTGAACAAATCCACCGCGGGCATCGCCCCTGGTCGTTTGTGATCACAAGGCGCCTAAGGCCCCGCCTCATGGCATGAAAGGGGTCTTTTGTGATCACAGGCGACAAGATGACCCAAGCTGTATCGAGGACCGCTAACTTCGACGTTTCGGCATTTGACAACATACTGTCAATATGACAGTATGTTGTCTATGAACACACCTACTGCACACCTAGGCATCTACGACACGCTCGCCGACTGGGAGGTCGGTCACCTGCTGGTCGAACTGCGGACTGGGCGCTACATCGGCACCTCGTGGAACATCGTGACAGTTGCTGAATCGCCGGAGCCAATCACCACCATGGGCGGGCTCCACGTGCTGCCGGACATGTTGCTCGACGATCTCGATCCTGCCTCCAGCAGCCTGCTGATCTTGCCTGGCGCGGACATGTGGGACGCCGGAGGTGGGGGAGGGTTCGCGGCGGCCGCTGGGCGGTTCCTGGACGCCGGTGTTCCTGTGGCGGCGATCTGTGGTGCGACCGCGGGCCTGGCCCGAGCAGGCTTGCTCAACAAACGCCATCACACCGGCGCCGCCGCCGGTTATCTGATGGCCACTGGCTACGCGGGCTCGGAGTATTACGTCGAAGAGCGCGCAGTCGTGGGCGGGGATCTCATCACTGCAGGCCCACAATCGCCCGTCCAGTTCGCTCGTGCGGCCCTCGGGCGTCTTGGCCTGGCATCCGACCGCACGCTAGAGGCGTACGAGAACCTCTTCTACGGCGCAGACCCGACTGCCTTCCCGGTGCTCATGGAGGCTCAGAACGCCGCATGAGCACGATCCAAAACGCGCAGCAGGCGACCGTCCCGCCCCGCGAAGAGTGGCCCGGTCTACCACCACATACCGAGGCTGGCGAGGTGCTGACCGCCCTGATCCTCACCAGCTTCCGCCTCAACGGGCGTCTCATGGACGCAGCTCAAGAGATGGCAAAAGAAGGCGGGCTGACCGCCGCATGGTGGCAGGTTCTTGGAGGCGTTCTGGATCGACCGCGCAGCGTAGCCGAGATTGGGCGCCTCATGGGAATGACTCGGCAAGGAGTACAGCGGGTGGCCGACCTGCTGGTTGCGCGGCATCTCGCCGAGTATCGCCCAAATCCGGCACATCAGCGAGCCAAGCTGCTGGCCTGCACCGAAGCCGGTTATTGGGCGATCCGCCGCATCGGCCTCGTCCAGCGGCCGTTCGCCGACCGGATCGGAGCTGAGATGGGCGCCGACCGGTTGCGTGCCACATTGAGCACCATGCGACACCTCGTCGATCTTTTGGAGACAGACCAGCCCTAGGAGTCTCCAACCGCTGCGGTCCGAGCCGCCGCTGCGTTGCGGGCTGCGATACTCGGCGCGTATGACCGTCCTTGCGTTGAAGCTGGTGCTGGCACCGCTGCTCGTGGTCGCTTCGTCGCTCGCCGGTCGGCGCTGGGGTCCGCAGGTGGCCGGAATCCTGGTGGTGCTCCCAGTCGTTGCCGGCCCCATCCTGTTGATCTTGTATCTGGACCAGGGCAGCCGCTTCGCGGCTCACGCTGCCAGCGCTGCCACCTTGGGAATCGCCCCGCTCGCGATCTTCGCCGTGATCTTCGGCTACTTGTCAAAACGTCATGGCTGGCTTCTGACCTTGGCGCTCAGCTGGATCGCGGTCATCGGCTTGGACCTGATGCTTGCCCAGGTTGACGTGCCTGCCGCGCTCGCGCTTGTCATCGCTGTGCTGGCCTTGCACGGAGCCAATGCATTGCTGCGCCGGCTGGACCAGCCACCCCCACCAATGCTGTCGCCCCCGTGGTGGGATCTCCCAGCTCGCGCGATCGCAACCGCAATTCTCGTTCTGCTCGTCACCGGGCTGGCGACCTCCGTCGGCCCGGCGCTGACCGGCGTGCTCACGCCCTTTCCAATCGCGTTGAGCGTGGTGTGCGCCTTCACCACAGCACATGCCGGTCATGCCGGCGTTCTCGCTCTGCTGCGCGGAGTGGTGCCAGGCCTCGACGGCTTCGCGCTGTTCTGCTTTCTGCTTGCCGTGACCATCGAGCATTGGAGTGCGGTGGCGGCGTTCGGATTGGCAACTGCAGCTGCCGTGATCTTTGCGACTTTTCTCGCTACTCAGAGGCGGTCAGCTCCAGCAGCTGGTCGATTGTGAAGCCGCGCCCGCGTCAATCCGCGGTCGAATTCGGTTGCGGGGACTATTTGGGGTTCAGCCGCGAGGTCTTCGACTAGTCAAGCCACCACGCTCGGCGTCGCGGTGTCTGGGCACCAGGCATCACGTCGGTGTCACGGCTGATCTGCAGGTCCGGGAGTATCTGCCTGGAACCCTGGCGCGACCCCTGGCGTGCCACGTTCCCACCATGCCCGGCCACAGCTAGGGTCGAACGCATGAGCGCTCGACGCCTGCGGACGTCGTGGCTAGCCTTCCTGATCGCGGGCACTTTCCTCGTTGCCGGATGTCATGCCACACGGGCTGCAGGCGACGCCTCGCCTGTCCTAGTGTCGCCTGCGGCGTCGCCGGTTGTCCCTTCAGGCAATACGCCGGCTCCTCCGACAACTTCCACAGAAGAGCCGGCCGACAACGCCTTTCCTGTCCTGGTATCGCCTGCCCCGTCGCCGGTTGTCCCTTCACGCAATACGCCGGCTCCTCCGACAACCCCCACAGAAGAGGCGGCCGACAACGCCTTTCCTGTCCTGATATCGCCTGCGGCGTCGCCGGTTGTCCCTTCAGGCAATACGCCGGCTCCTCCGACAACCCCCACAGAAGAGCCGGCCGACGACGCCATCGACCACGTGATCGCCATTTCCATCGACGGCTTGAACCCTCGTGCAATTGAGCAGCTCGGGCGGTCTCGTACCCCCGCCTTTCACCGTCTGATGCGCGAAGGCGCCTACACCCTGAATGCACGTACTGTCCGCGAGAAGACGAGCACAATGCCTAACCACACGGCAATGCTTACCGGCAGACGGGTGGACGCCAAGCACGGCGGTCACGGATACTCCGAGAACTTCGACAACGGCGGGACAGTCCATCAAGCCGCCGGACACTATGTGGCTAGCGTGTTCGACGTTGTGCACGACCATGGTCGCTCCACGGCCATGTTCGCCTCCAAGGCTAAGTTCACGCTCTATAAGCGCACCTGGAACACCCGCGGTGCCCCCGATCGAATCGGACGAAACGACGGGCGCGGGAAGATTGATCGAGTCACAATTGACACTAACAACGCTCGGCTGGTGGCCAGACTCACCGCCGAGCTACGCCGCTCGCCGCGCGAGTTCACCTTTGTGCATCTGTCGCTGCCGGACCGCGTTGGGCACGCTCACGGCTTTATGGGCAGGGAGTACCTGGACGCAGTGGAGCGCACCGATCAGCTCCTTGGCCGCATCGTCAACACCGTGGGCGACCGGCCTGCACTACGCCGCCAGACTCTTGTTCTCCTGACCGCAGACCACGGCGGGAGCGGCGCTGCGCACTACACCGCCAGCGACCAACAGAATTACCGGATTCCGTTTATGGCGTGGGGCCCTGGTGTTGCCGCCGGGGGCAATCTGTATGACCTCGGCACGAGCCTTGAGAGCCCTGGCGGCAACCGCACCAGCTATCGAGGGAAGCAGCCGATCCGTAATGCCGACCTTGCCAACCTGGCGACCGACGCCCTCGACCTGCCGCCTGTCCCCGGCTCCGAGTTCGACAGCCGTCGCACCCTTGAGCTGTTTGGCTAGGACCCTCACGCAACGCCGGTGAGCCTGTCGGTGCGGACGGCGTACACATCTCCGGATCGATCACCGGTCGGCAATGCGCCCAATATCTCGATCATGGTTTGCGGTTTCACCCAGCCACGGTCGGCCCACCGGTGCGTCTCGACTCGCGAGTGGCGATAGCGGTAGTCGCCGAGAGCCCTGGTTCGCTCGATGCAGGCGATTGCTCGGCTGGCAGCGACCGGAATGTATTCAAACGACAATGCCGGCAACGGCTGGCTGAGGCCACTGAGAACCTCATGCTCAAAGCCTTCGACATCGATCTTGCAGAACTGAGGTTCGCCGTAGCGGGCAATGAGTTCATCCAGGCTGACGAGGGGCACGTTGATCACTGTGTCCCAGCGAACCCGTTGGAATCTCTTGTCGGGCTGGACATCGTCCATCCAGGAGTCGGCAAACGTCGACACCGTTGGTGTACGCGTGCTCAGATGAAGCTTCCCCTCGCCCGGTACGGCGGCGACTCCGCTGGCCTCGAGCACGACACCGCGGTCGCGCTCGTAGAGAAACCGCAGCACGGCAACGAAGTCCGGCTGCGGCTCAACCGCGATCACGCGGGCGCCAATGCGCCGGAAAACCCGTACTCGATTTCCCACGTGCGCACCGATGTCGAAGGCCAAATCACCGGCCTCGAGGAACTGTCGGTAGAAGGCCTCCATCCGACGACGCCGCCAGATCGGGCCGTAGTAGGTGACGAGCGACCGGGTGATGCCAGCAACCCGGCTGAGAGAGGGGAGCACTCGATCATCATCCTTGAAGGCTCCCGGCCATCAGAGCCGCATGGACAGACTCACATCGCGAGCGAGGCTGGCCCTGTCATCGAGGCTGAGCCGGGACAACCGTAGAGCAGCGTCAGATACGGATTGTCGCTAACTCAGCTGATCCCGCCTGTGGCTGCCCACAGGCGGAGATCAGTAGTGGTAGTGGCGGCGTGTTTGTCCGAGGTAGCGCCGGCGGTGCCGGAAGAAACCTGTGATCAGGAACACCCAGAGGAACATCCACACCAACCACGGTGCGCTGAGGATGACGGCTGCGACCAGGGCGCAGATCACAATGAGCGGTGCGAACCAGATCACGGGTGACCATGCGAGGTGGGCATCCGGCCGGCGATTGGACCCGGGCTCCGTGTTCGGCTCTGGTGTCCGAGGCAGATCAACGAAGAGCGGTTCGAGGTCGTCGTTGAAGCGGGCCTTTATCGCTTGGTCAACACGCTGATCAAATTCCTCCGCGTTGAGCCGGCCTTCAGCGAAGTGATCACCAAGGGCAGCGATCGCCCGGTCTCGCTCGGCGTCGCCGATCCGCAGCGGAGTCTTCTGGGTGGGCCTCGGTTCCATCGAGCCGTATGGCGGGGGCCACACCCACATCATGTTCGCCCGGGGAAGGTCGAACCTCCCCGGAATGTAACGAGTCATGACTAATTCTCCGGCGCAATGTCGTCTTCAGCAAGGATCGAATAAAGCTTGCGACGAAACTCCACCAGTGCGTCGCGGCCTTTCGCCTGTTGTGCAGGTGTTCCCGTGGTCACGATCTGCCACACGGCAGCGGCCACTTGCCCGATCAACGGCTTGAGTCCATCGTCGTCCTCACCGGCCTCGGTCATCGCCTGCCAGGGCCCCGATACCTCATCGGCGTGTTCACCGACATAGCTGCGCCCCTCTTCAGTCAACGTGTACACGCGTCGACCGCCGTCGGCCTCGACCCGCACGAGGCCTTCGTCCTCAAGCTGCTGCAGGGTCGGGTAGATCGACCCGGGGCTGGGCTTCCAGAAGCCGCCACTACGAGTGGCGATCTCCTGAATGATCTGGTAGCCGTTCATCGGCTGCTCTGACAGGACCGCCAGAATGGCTGCGCGCACGTCACCGCGGCGCGCCTTCGGCCCGCGCCATCCGCGAGGCCCGCCTGCTGCCCACCACGGTCCAAACGGTGGACCCGCGAATGTGCCCCACTGACCGTACGGCTGCTGAGCCCGCGGACCATGGTGTCCGGTCATTTTCGCGAGCCAGTCGCTTAGATCTCTGCCCCATTCGGGGTTGCAGCGGCGGGCGAAGTGAAGCCAAGGCGCTCCCATTGCGTACGCACCACCCATATTGATCACCCTGCTTTCCTGACGTCTCCATCGATACGTCAACGATATATCGCGACCGGTCGCCTAACAAGTGATCTGTGGCCTGGGTACAGGTGATGATGACCTCCCTGGCGATGCTCGGGCGTCTCCCACCGTAGGCGAGTCGTCCTAGGAAGCTAGCGATCCCTCAGCCCGGCAAAAGCTGTGGCGAACCGATTGGCTTGCTAATCGAATATGCATTCGATACCGTGTAACATGGGCTTGCGGTACTCACTACTGCACGGGACGGCCATTCGCTACGCCGCCGAGAAGCGAGACCTAGCCAAATCGATCGCCGAGCTGCGCAAGATTGCCGCCGGTCACGACGAGGTCCTCACCGAGGCAGCAGGCATCACGGCGGGGGCATGGTTCGCAAGCCCGGCCACACATCTCGGTCATGAACTGATCGCCGCGGGAATGTTGATCTTGGCCGCTGGCGGCTTGGGCAAGCCACTCGACTATGAGGAGTTAGAGCGGTGGACGCGGGTCGGCTACGAGCGCGGCATGGCATGGCGCCGCAGCCAGCAGTGAAGAGCCGGCGAAACATCAGGCCACAAGGCTTCGAGAAAGCCGATCATGATCATTCTCCCCGCATGCGCTCCCTTACCAACTGTGGCGTGCGGCTCGAGCCAGTTCAGCAGCCCACCGCTAACTAGCCAGAGATTGAAAGAAGATGAGGATCGAGCGAAAGACCACGGCAAGGCCGCCAGCTACGGCACGGACGCCGTTCGCGGCAGCCTCAGGGTAGGCAATCAAATAGAACAGCGCGAAGCCCACGACCAAGAAGACGATGAACCCCTTGACCCACTTCATGTCGGATTGGTCATCCTTCCGGTCTTTACAGAGTATTCGAACGCTCTGCCCCGTGTACAGGCAGAAGCCTCGATGCTCCCTTCTCTGACGAGAGCAGGAGAGAGCCCTGGGGAAGCTTTCGGTGCTCTCTGTTCCCGCCCAGCAAGTGCTGCTCTGACTTGGTTCACAGACAGCGAGTGGAGCAGCAGTTCCTAGCCGGCGACGCTGAAGTGGGTGGGCAGCAGCACCGGAGCCTGCGCCGGGTCGAGGTTGTTGATTCCGGGCACTGATTGGGGTGCGTCGGCTGTGTCCTTGAACGGCGCTTGAGGTTGGTCGACAGAACTCGTCCGTCAGCATTCCGTCGGGATCACCGGAGCGACGCGTCCAACTGACGGATCAGTTCGCCGACCCGCCCACCGCCAGGAGGGGCGACCGGGTAGCGCCTCAGGACGTCCACCACGACGGGATGCGCAAGGATCCGCGACTGCGCGATGTGGTCGGCTCCGACGTCGGGATCGTCTCCGGCGGAGAGTTCGAACGCTCGTGCGGCATGGGCGGCCGATCCGAGGATGTGCTTGACCTGAGTAGCTTTTGCCAGGGGGTGGAGGAACGCCGCACCCACCGCGTGGCCTGCCGCGCGCGCAGCGTCGCTCGCCGCAGCCTGTCCTGCATCGCGTGCCTCCTGAGCCGCCCGGTGTGCCGCCCACGCGCTGTCACGTAACGCCTTGGTCCGCTCGCCTCCATCCGCGAACGCCTGCGCAGCGTCGATTGCGGCTCGTGGGCGCCGATCGTCAGGGCGTTCACGTTCGAAGATCGCCAATGCAGGCCGCGCGCATGCCACCGCGTAGCCGGCGACCTCGCGGAGTTCAGACCAGCTGAGTTCAATCGTCGTGGAGTCATCCGCCATTGCGTCATCCTTCTGCACAGGGGGCCGTAGGCCTGCCGCACCGCAAGACGTCCGGCGAGCGGACGAGCGGTCGCGCGAGCTGTGACGACCTTGGCTCGCTGCGGGGAGCTGAGCGCATGTCGCACAAGCGAGGCGTCGCTGTCCCGTAATAGCCGAACCTCGGCGCCGATGCTGCAGCCGAATCCGTAGCCGCAGCACTTCTGGCTGACGGCGTCAGTGCGCCTTGTGCCGGATCTTCAGTCGCCCGTACTCCATGGTGCCGGAGATCCGGATCCGCGGTCCGCCAACGTCGAGGCGCTGCGGGGGCTTGTAGATCGGCTGCTTCCAGACCGTGCTGACGTCCTCGATGTCGACAACGGCGTCAACGGGCAACATGATCCTTGCCCTGCCGAAGCGGAGCTGCAGCTCGATGTCGACAACCGGGTTCTCGAAGATTGCCCGGGAGAAGTCAAGGTCGACCTTCCCGTACTCGGACTCGATCTTGAGAACTCGGGGTATCTGCCATGCGCCGCGACGGCGGAATCGTCCGCTCTTGCCGGCCAGAATTAGGGTGCGACCCGTGTTGGTGTCTGGCAGCGAGGCGAGAACCGGGACCAGGTCACCTGGGGTCTTGGCGTCACCGCTTCCAGGTGATCGTCCATCTCCTCGTGCGAAATGTGACCCTCAGCGAATGCCTCCTGCAGGCGCCTTACGGTCGCTTCGCGGTCGTCCTCGGTGATACGCGGCGGTACTTGGTTCGGCATCGAGGGTCACCTCTTCAATCTATGTCTGGCTCAAGAACCCGATTATCCGGCCGAACAACCGCCACGACGACAGGCAAGACTCATCGGGCTGTGGTGACCCGCCCCGCTGCTATGGATGGCTCCCGGCACGTCGCCGTTCGTCCAGGTCCTCTATCAACTTCACGGCCAGCCGAACTGGAACCCTAGTCCCCAATGCACGACCGCCCTGGAGCTGCATGACCGGTACCACTGAAGCGGCGACTCGCTCCACCGCCGGTCAAATGGGAACGATGACGTTCCGACGGTGACGAACGGTGTGTCTTTGACTCGCGGGTCAAAGAACTCATGGTTAAGCCCCGATGTCCTCGATTGAGCTCGGCTCGGTCACAACGAGTACCAGGTCTCGGAGATGCTGTGTTACGAGGCGGATCGAGATCCTGCGGAAGGCGTGCCTGATGAGGTCTTCGACGTTCGGTTCGGGGATGTCGAAGGCAACAACGGGTATCTGCCTCTGGCTTGCACTCAGCTCGGCGATCTCGCCGTATCGTGTGATCCCATGCTCCACTCGGTCGATGGCATAGACGATCGCGGTCACCGGACCGTCAATACTCAGGTCGACCGCCAAGATGGTGTAGCGATCCCGATCAATATCGGCCACCTCATAGAGGCTCGGTTGGTCCTTGACGACTTCGGCGTCGTCAGCTGCGACTGTCCCCACGTAGTCGTTGAAGCGTGTGCGTGCCGGACCAAGCACTAGTCCGCGGGGTTGCATAGCGACACATTCCCACAACTCAGTGAGACGTGTCACGATGTTGGTGCCACATGGTCTGGGGCAATTCTGAATACGGCGATCTGAACATCAGGCAAACGCTCCGACCATAAGCCGGTGGGGTGTTCAAGGTGGTTTCACCCGTCGTTGCAATGGCAGTTACGTGATGATCATCAACCGAGGTCAGACTGCTGCCCGTGCTGTTACCTGAGCTTGCATTGGGCGTTGGGAAAACCTCGATCCGTCCCGGCAATCGCCACGAGTGGGAGGCGGTGATCATCCGGCGCCGGCATCGGCCCTACAAGATCAAAATCAGTCGCCGAGCCACTTCCGTGGCAATCCGCACATGTCTGACGATGTCTACGTCCAGTCGGGCCCAACCCGTTACGCGCTCACGCTCGGCGGAGCGCGGCGACAGGCGCAGCGCATGGTCGAGCGACGCAATCGCCGCGACGGGCTTGACGTGCCGATTGCGCGCACGATCGAAGTGAGGCCCCGCGCATGGTCATGATCAACGATTAGGACCGCTTGGATAGGACGCCAGCTGAGGCGTCTACCGTCGGTTCTCCCGCCGACTAGGCGCCTTACGGCTGGCTAGCTGGCGGTGGTAGCTCACGGAGAAGCTACTGCATTTTGGTGAAGCTTTTGGTGTCGATGTCGGGGAGATGCGACCGGATTCACTGGGAATGCGGCGGATCACAGCGATTTCACACGACGAAGATCAGGACAGGAGTTCGCGTAGCCGCACAATAGCCGCCTGTTCGCCCGCTTGGACCTTCTCAGTCTCACCCTTGCCGTAAGGAGCTTCGGCGACCCGCTGAGCCACGGAGACGAGCCACTCGTTCACTTGAGCGCGCTGATCCGCCCGCAGTGAGGTCAGCTTCGGCAAGGTGGCCGATAGCAGCCTATTGCCCGCGTCGGTCAGTTTCTCTTCTCCCCAGCTCCTGTCGATCATGCCGACCTTCTGGACCCCTGGCGAGGAGAGAGTGCGATATTGCCACGTCACCTCATTGATTAGCGATTCCGCCGGGCCGCCGTCCACTTTCACCCCGAGCACCGTGGTGATCCTTTGCTTGAAAAACCCGATACTGCTTGTGGTGGCTCCTCCCATAACCAACATGACCGCACCCGCCACCGCGTCAGACAGCGCGTCAACCAATACTGGATCTTGTCTAGCCATCAGTCCTCCTAGGGTGCAGGGCGACGATCACAGGGTCGGTTTCGCTACCAGCCCCGCTCACGCCACTCGGCCAGATGTGGTCGCTCAGTTCCCAGGGTGGTGTCGTCTCCGTGACCAGGATGTACGACGGTGTTGTCATCGAAGCGGCTGAAGATCTTTTTTTCAAGATCATTCATGAGCGAGGTGAAGTCTTCGGAAGTTGTTGTCCGCCCGGGACCCCCAGGAAACAGGCTGTCTCCGGTAAACAGATGGGTCACGCCGCCACGCCTGTACGCAAGCGTGATCGAGCCTGGCGTATGTCCGACCAGTCCAATCACCTCGAGGCTTTCAGTGCCCAACTCGATCTGATCACCGTCCCATACTCCCACCATGCCCTCGACACCAGAACTGGCGCTGATCACCTCTAGATCAGGTTGACCGCAGATCGATCGGGCTCCGGTGGCCGCGGCGACCGATGGCAAAGCCTGCCAGTGATCATCGTGCCGATGCGTCGTGACGATGCCGTCCAGTCGATGATCAGCGATGATCTTCAGAAGTCGATCATCGTCGTTGGCCGCGTCGACGAGGATGCTGGCACCACTGCTGGTCTGCAGCAGATAAGCATTGTTGTCGACCGGCCCGACACTGACCTTGATCATCGTGACCGAGCCGGACAGTCGTGCTACCAGCGGTGGCCCGCCGGGTTCGACATGGTTGATGCCCTCCATCAGAATGCCGGGAGCTGGAGTCCGCCCGCACCCGTGACAGCGGAGTCATCGGTGCGGCTCAGCAGCCAGCCAAGCAGACGCGGGCTGCTCCCACTGACCTCTAGCGGCTCCCCTACGGTGCCGACCGTCGCAGTCAACCCAGAGTCGGAGGTCAGCTCGAGCTTCGGAAAGTCCTGGCGATCCCGCAGCCGGAATGCGCACCACTCGAGCAGCCAGTCCGCTGCCTGCGTATCGATGTCTGCGATTTCATAGCCGATGTCGGCATCGACGTGGTGGATCACGACTTCGAGCAGTCGCGCCAATGGCAGCAGCCGCGCAGGCACCTTGATGTCACCGCGCATCTCGACCACTGCATCCCACGCTTCCGCGGCATCGAGCTCTTCGAATGCCGAGCTCAAACCTCCGGCGGAGGCGTCGAGGTCAATCTGGAGGTCGAGACCGGGCCGTCCCGCACCCGCCTCGATCTCGTTCACACGAGATTCGGATGAGGCGTACATGTCCTGGCGCTCTCCGGTACGCGCCCACTGAGTCAGTCGAACCAGGGCATCGGCGTTACGAGCAATGTGCGTGGCCACATGTCCGCGCGTCCAGCCCGGGAGCCTGCTGGGAGCTCGCCACTTTTCGTCGGTCACCAAGATCGTGTCGCCCAGCAGACGCTGAGTGGCGGTCCTGACAAGCCCGCGCAGTGTCTCAAGCTGCGTGGTGGCCGGAGATGCGGCGGTCATGCCCATACCGTAGTGCGCTAGGTCACGCCCATGGGAGGCTTCGCTGGCATCCCATTTCAGCTGTGTGGTGTCAGGGCCGGCACATACGATGTGCTCCGTGACCGACCGTCTCGTCGTTCGGGGTGCGCGCGAGCACAACCTGCAGAACATCTCACTCGATCTGCCGCGGGATGCGCTGATCGTTTTTACCGGGCTGTCCGGATCGGGTAAGTCAAGTTTGGCCTTCGACACCATCTTCGCCGAGGGCCAGCGCCGCTACGTCGAGTCGCTGTCGGCGTACGCGCGGCAATTTCTTGGTCAGATGGACAAGCCGGACGTGGACTTCATCGAAGGCTTGTCACCTTCGGTTTCCATCGACCAGAAGTCGACTAGCCGCAATCCACGGTCCACGGTCGGCACGATCACCGAGGTGTACGACTACCTCCGGCTGCTCTACGCCCGCGCCGGCCGACCGCATTGCCCGATCTGCGGTGAGCCGATCAGCCGGCAATCACCACAGCAGATCGTTGACCGGTTGATGTCGATGGAGGAGAGGACACGGTTCCAGGTCCTTGCGCCGGTTGTCCGTGGCCGGAAGGGGGAGTACGTCGAGGTTTTCCGTGAACTGGCGTCGGAGGGCTTCAGCCGGGCACGAGTCGATGGACAGGTCGTGCAGCTCACCGATCCGCCCACTCTGGACAAGAAGTACAAGCACTCCATCGATGTCATCGTTGACCGGCTCACAGTGAAGCCGAGCATCAAGCAGCGGCTCACCGACTCCGTAGAGACCGCGCTGAAGCTGGCGCAAGGCGTCGTCACGATCGACTTCGTGGATCTCGACCCGAAGGATCCGCAGCGCGAGCGCAACTACTCCGAGAAGATGGCCTGTCCCAACAACCACGACATCGCCATCGACGAGTTGGAGCCGCGCCAGTTCTCGTTCAACGGTCCCTGGGGAGCATGTCCCACCTGTTCAGGCCTGGGGACGCGAATGGAGGTCGATGCCGAACTTGTGGTCCCGGATCCGGACAAGAGTCTCTCCGAGGGCGCAATCGCCCCCTGGTCATCACCGCACGTTGCTGAGTACTTCAGCCGACTGATCGACTCGCTGGCGGAGAGCGCCGGTTTCTCGACCGCTGTCCCGTGGCAGCGGCTGCCGACAGCAGCGCAGAAGATGCTGCTCGAGGGAGTGCCTGGCCTGGTCCACGTGCGTTACCGGAATCGGTACGGTCGCGAACGCAGCTACAACGCCAAGTACGAGGGCGTCATCTCCTACATCGAGCGGCGACACGCCGAAGCTGAAAGCGACACATCGCGCGAGCGTTTCGCGGGCTACATGCGCGAAGTGCCCTGCCGGGCCTGCAAGGGCGCTCGGCTGAAGCCCACCTCGCTGGCTGTAACGGTCGGCGGTAAGAACATCGCGGAGGTGTCGGCGCTGCCGATCGACGCCGCGGCTGAGTTTCTCAGCCAACTCCAGCTCACCGAGCGGGAGCGGCAGATCGCTGAGCGGGTGCTCAAGGAGATCAACGAACGACTGAGGTTTCTGCTCGATGTCGGTCTGGACTATCTCTCGCTGAGCCGTCCGACAGGCAGCCTGTCCGGCGGCGAGGCGCAGCGAATCCGGCTCGCCACCCAGATCGGGTCAGGACTGGTGGGTGTCCTCTACGTGCTCGACGAGCCCAGCATCGGGCTGCACCAGCGGGACAACCGGCGGCTGATCGAGACTTTGATTCGACTCCGAGACTTGGGTAACACCTTGATCGTCGTGGAACACGACGAGGAAACGATCAAGGCAGCGGACTGGGCGGTCGACATTGGCCCGGGTGCCGGCGAGCACGGTGGCCGGGTCGTGCACTCTGGCACTGTCGCGGAGTTGCTGAAGAATCGCGAATCGCTCACCGGTGCCTACCTGTCCCGACGCCGTTCCATCCCGCTTCCGGCTTCTCGTCGCCCGCGCACCCGCGGCCGCGAGGTTACCGTGCAAGGCGCAGCCGAG
This sequence comes from uncultured Actinomycetota bacterium, assembly GCA_963836855.1. Lineage (GTDB taxonomy): Bacteria > Actinomycetota > Actinomycetes > Propionibacteriales > Propionibacteriaceae > Microlunatus. The sequence continues at coordinate 306,238 of CAWILN010000008.1, forward strand.
CATAACCTGCGCAATGTCACCGTGTCCTTCCCGCTTGGCCAGCTCATTGCGGTCACCGGTGTATCCGGGTCGGGCAAGTCGACGCTCGTCAACCACATCCTGTACAAGGCCCTCGCCAAGCGGATCTACAACGCACGCGAAGTGCCCGGCCGCCATCGTTCGATCAGCGGAGCCGATCAGATCGACAAGGTCATCCATGTCGACCAGTCCCCGATCGGCCGTACGCCGCGGTCCAATCCGGCCACCTACACGGGCGTCTTCGACCATGTACGGCGGCTGTTCGCCGAGACGCCCGAAGCGAAGGTCCGCGGTTACCAGCCCGGCCGATTCTCGTTCAACGTGAAGGGCGGTCGCTGCGAGAACTGCACCGGCGATGGCACGATCAAGATCGAAATGAACTTCCTGCCCGATGTCTACGTGCCATGCGAGGTCTGCCACGGCGCCCGTTACAACCGGGAGACTCTGGAGGTTCACTACAAGGGCAAATCGATCGCCGAAGTCTTGGATATGTCGATCGAGGAAGGGCTGGAGTTCTTTGCACCGCTGCCGCCCATCGCCCGGCACCTGCGCACCTTGGTCGATGTGGGGCTCGGATACGTACGCCTCGGACAGCCTGCACCTACCCTCTCCGGCGGCGAGGCACAACGCGTCAAGCTGGCCAGTGAGCTGCAGAAGCGAGCAACAGGGCGGACCCTGTACGTCTTGGACGAGCCGACTACGGGTCTGCACTTCGAGGACATCCGAAAGTTACTGGGTGTCCTCGGGCGGCTGGTCGACGCCGGCAACACAGTGGTGGTGATCGAGCACAACCTCGACGTGATCAAGACGGCTGACTGGCTGATCGACATGGGACCCGAAGGTGGATCGCGTGGTGGTTTGATCATCGCCGAGGGAACACCAGAACAGGTCGCAGCCAATACCAAGTCCTACACCGGCGGGTTCCTCAAGCCTTTGCTCGATGGGCAGACCGTTCCTATCAGAGCGACTCAACCAGCGCTCGTTCCGGCTGCCGCGGCACCAGCGGACACTGTGGTGTCGAAGAAGCTGTCAGCCCGCCGCACGGCGGCGAAGGCCAGCTAGCCAAGGCGGGCGGCCCTTCTAGCTGCGAGGGTCGGGAATCGCGCGCCGCCGCACGGAGGAGGCGCGAGCGGCGTATTTCCTCTGCGAGCGACGACGACGGCGGCGGATCCCACGCGCGATGCGCGAGCAGCTCCCTAAAAAATCGAACCAGATTGGCGCCTATCTCGTCTGGGCTCAAAAGGGCGTCCTCATACCTGGAGGCTTCAGATGTTCGAGCGCGGCGAACAACAGCCACGTCATGAGACACCCGCCACGACAACGCGGCGGACCATTCTTCGAGCCGCTGGGCTCCTGGGCCTGACCGGCGTAGGCGCCACCGCGCTGACCGCTTGCGCCGAGGAGTCCGGCGGCTCACCTTCCACTACGCCAGCCGCGCAGGAGACATCTGCACCAGCCTCGCCGTCGCCGGCCGCCGACGCGACTTCCCCCAAACCGTCTGCGTCGAAGGCAAAAACGCCCAGCGGTCCCAGCGTCGCGACATCGCAAGTGCCGGTCGGCGGCGGCGTCATCCTTGAGAACGCTGACTATGTGGTCACCCAGCCAAGAAAAGGCAGCTACAAGGCGTTCAGCAAGATCTGCACTCATCAGGGATGCCCGGTGGCATCGGTCGAAAACGGAGTCATTCATTGCGACTGCCACGGCAGTGAGTATTCGATCAAGGACGGCTCTGTCACGAATGCGCCCGCCACCAAGGGTCTTGCCGAGACCAAGACCACCGTTTTCGAGAAGAAGGTGTACGTCATCGGCTGAACAAGCGTGTCGCCTTGGCATGTGGAGTCGCCGAAAGTCGGCGAGCGTCGGTAGGCGCGTTGCCGGATGGAGGAGAGATGAGCAAACGCGGCTCACTGTGGGCGAACTGACTCGCCTTCCGGAACGCGTTTGCGAAGTGCGACGACAGCGGCAGCTACCAGCGCGCCGCGCGAGCCGACAGCCCAAAAAGGGGGCCTAGTCTGGGCGCGTGGTACCTCCAGCCTCGTCTCGCCAAGTGCCGGCTTACCGGCCCGCGCCCGGATCCATCCCGGACCAGCCTGGGGTGTACCGCTTCTCCGATGCCGAAGGTCGAGTGATCTACGTCGGGAAGGCGAAGAGCCTGCGCTCCCGGCTGAACTCCTATTTCGCCGATCCGGCCTCCCTGCTGAGCCGCACTCGGTCGATGGTGAGCACGGCAACGAAGGTGGACTGGACGGTTGTACACAACGAGGTTGAGGCGCTGCAGCTGGAGTACTCCTGGATCAAGGAGTTCGATCCACGGTTCAACATCAAGTACCGCGACGACAAGTCCTATCCCTGGCTTGCGGTGACGCTCTCGGAGGAGTTTCCGCGGGTTATGGTCGGCCGGGGTGCCAAACGTAAAGGCACCCGGTATTTCGGTCCGTACTCCCACGCCTGGGCGATCCGCGAGACAGTCGACCTGCTGCTCCGAGTTTTTCCCATGCGCTCATGCCGGCCCGGAGTCTTCAAGAACCACAAGCAGCTCGGTCGGCCCTGCCTGCTCGGCTACATCGGCAAGTGCTCGGCGCCATGCATCGGCCGGGTGACAGCTGAGGAGCATCGCGCGATCGTCGATGACTTCTGCCAGTTCATGTCCGGCCAGGCGGCGCCCATGATCAAGAAGTTGGAGCGGGAGATGCGGGCAGCCAGCGATGAGCTGGAGTTCGAGCGCGCGGCGCGGTTGCGTGACGATATCGGTGCTCTGCAGCGCGCCATGGAACGGAACGCGGTGGTCCTCCAGGATGGCACCGACGCCGATGTCATCGCGCTCGCCGAAGACCCGCTAGAGGTTGCCGTGCAGATCTTCCATGTCCGGGGCGGACGCGTTCGCGGCGAGCGGGGCTGGGTTGCCGACCGGTTCGACGAAGGTGGCAGCGACGAATTGATCGAGCAGTTCCTGCTGCAGCTCTACGCCGATCCGGATCCAAGCACCAACGACAAGGACGCGGTGCCCCGGGAGATCCTGGTACCGATCATGCCGACTTCGGCGCAGTCGCTCACCCGGATGCTTGAGGAGCGCCGCGGGTCGCATGTCTCCATTCGGGTACCGCAGCGCGGGGACAAGCGAGCACTCATGGAGACGGTTGCCCGCAACGCTGGCGAGATCTTGATCAAGCACAAGACCACCCGTGCTGGGGATCTGTCGACCCGCAACCGTGCACTGGAAGAGATCCAGGATGCATTGGAGCTACCGACCGCGCCGCTCCGGATCGAGTGCTACGACATTTCCAACCTGCAAGGAACTGAAGTAGTCGGCTCGATGGTGGTGTTCGAGGATGGTCTGCCGCGAAAGAGTGAGTACCGGCGGTTCGTCATCCGACAGGTCGAGGGGCAGAACGATGTGGCTGCAATGAGCGAGGTGATCACTCGCCGGTTCCGCCGACTCATCGACGATCGTGCTGCGATGACCAGGCGAGCAGCGGACGGATTGCCGGCCGATGCCGAGGCCGATGAGGGTCCGCTGCTGGTCGATCCGACGACGGGTGCGCCTCGCAAGTTCGCTTACGCGCCCTCGCTCGTAGTCGTGGACGGCGGTCCCCCACAGGTGGCCGCCGCGGCCAAGGCGCTCCACGAACTCGGCCTCGACGACATCGCCTTGTGCGGCCTTGCAAAGCGGTTGGAGGAGGTGTGGCTGCCCGACATCGACGAACCAGTGATCTTGCCGCGGACCAGCGAGGGCCTGTATCTGCTGCAACGGCTGCGAGACGAGGCGCACCGCTTTGCGGTAACACATCATCGGGCCAGGCGCAGCAAATCGATGGTCGAATCGCTACTAGACCAGGTGCCAGGCCTGGGCGAGGTACGACGCAAAGCACTGATCAGCTACTTCGGCTCGCTCAAGAAGCTGCGTGCGGCAACCCTTGAGGAGATTGCCGCGGTGCCCGGGTTTGGCCCGAAGACAGCACTCGCGATCAAACAGGCACTGCAGCAGGCTCCGCAACCTGAGGCTATCGACATGGCCACCGGCGAAGTGCTTGACAGCGTCTAGGTGCTCTGGTGGGGCGGATGCGGGAATAATCAACCCCGTGACCAGCGAAAGTCCTGGGGCGGTCCGGGGGGCTCGTCCCGGCCCGGATCAGCACAGCCCTGAGGGTCAGCTCGACACCGAGAGCCCGACCAAACCGCTCCGCCTGGTCGTGATCAGCGGCCTGTCGGGCGCAGGGCGCTCCACGGCAGCACATTGCCTGGAAGACCTCGGCTGGTACGTAGTGGACAACCTTCCCCCAAGTGTGTTGCCCGAGGTATGCCGGCAGGCCCGGGAGATCGATCTGACGAGGCTCGCTGTGGTGCTGGACGTGCGTACTCGCGGTTTTTTCGAACAGCTCCCGACAATGTTCACCGAGCTTGGTGCGATCGGCACACTGCCAGAGATCTTGTTCTTGGAGGCGGCCGATGACGTCATCGTGCGCCGCCAGGAGTCCGTACGCAGGCCGCATCCGCTGCAAGGTGACGGACGACTGCTGGATGGGATTGGGAGGGAACGCGAGACGCTGGCAACCCTTCGTGCGGCCGCCGACCTCGTGATCGACACCTCCTCGCTGAACATCCACCAGCTGACTTCCCGGGTGGCCCACGCCTATGGCGGTAGCACCGACGATCAACTTCGCGTGACGCTGCTCTCCTTTGGCTTCAAATACGGCATCCCAGTGGACGCGGACATGGTCTTCGATGTGCGCTTCCTGCCCAATCCTCACTGGATTCCCGAGCTGCGGCCACAGACCGGCCTCAGCAAGCCTGTGAGCGACTACGTGCTCGGCCAACCGGGTGCCGAGCCATTCCTCGCTTCCATGCAGGACCTTTTGGCGGTGGTGTCGGTCGGCTACATCAATGAGGGCAAGCGGTTCGCCACGCTGGCCATCGGCTGTACCGGTGGCAAACACCGCAGTTCAGCCATGGCAGAGGAGTTCGCGCGCCGGCTCCGTATCAGCGGTTTGGCAACCACCGTTCTCCACCGTGATCTGGGCCGAGAGTGAGCTCGCGGGATTCGGCACACACGTTCATGTCGGGCTCACTAGGTCCGACACTCCCAGCTGTGGTGGCCTTCGGCGGTGGTCACGGACTCGCTGCCTCATTGACCGCCCTCCGCCGCGTCACAGATCACTTGACCGCGATCGTTACCGTCGCAGACGATGGCGGCTCCTCCGGTCGGCTTCGCCGGGAACTGGATTGCCTGCCTCCAGGAGATCTCCGGATGGCGCTGGCGGCGCTGTGCGGCGATGACGAGTCTGGGCGTACCTGGGCCGATGTGCTGCAGTATCGGTTCAGCAGCACCGGCGCCTTGGATGATCATGCAATCGGGAACCTGCTCATCGTGGGACTGTGGGAGCGCCTTGGCGACCCGGTGGCAGGTCTGGAGATGGTGGCCAGGCTTCTCGGGGCGAAGGGACGGGTGCTGCCGATGGCCTCGGTGCCGCTGGACATCGCGGCTGAGGTGATCGGGCTCGAGCCGGACAAGCCGGATGAGGTATCCGAGATCCGCGGGCAGGCTCGAGTTGCCAAGACCGTAGGCGAGGTCTGCTCCGTACACCTGATCCCACAGGATCCGCCCGCATGTCCGGAGTCCATCGACGTCGTGATGGAGGCCGACTGGATCGTGCTCGGACCCGGCTCTTGGTTTACCTCAGTGATTCCGCATCTGCTGGTGCCCAAGCTCGCCGAGGCGATTCACGCGACCGGCGCCCGGCGCATCCTCACCCTCAACCTCGAGCCTTCCGGCGAAACCGCGGGGTTCTCGGCGGCCAAACACATTGAGCTGCTTGCCGACCATGCACCAGATCTGCGGCTCGATGTGGTACTCGCCGACAGCGGTTTCGCCTCGGACGATCCGCATCTGGCGTCCCGGGCAGACTCACTGGGGGCGCGGCTCGTGGTCGCCGATCTCGCTGCCCGCGATGGCTCGCCGCGACACGACCCGCTCCGTCTGGCCTCTGCGTACGCCGAGATCTTGGGCGTCTAAGTGCGGGTCCTGCGCCTGGTCGGTTTCGGCTTCAGTGAGTTGACATAGCTGTAGCTGGTTTGGAAGTGCTGCACTAACTCGTCGACGTTGCTGAACAAGCTATCCGGCACTTCGGCGTATTCCTCCAGAACCTTTCCATGCTGTTCACACAGGTTCGTGTGGTATTTGGCCAAGAACACTTGACGCTCGGACGGAGGGAGCCGCAGTGCAAGGTGTCCCTCCGGCGTGAGGAAGCTGAACATGTGCCCGTTGATTGAGGTGTATGGCATCGTCGCGCCCTTCCGCTTCACCTGCGGCAGGGTGGCGATGAGCCGGTCGTAGAGATCGAGTACCTCCTGGGATATAGGCATCGGGGCCTCCTAGGTCAACATGCCATGAATCCCATGAGAATGCGCCGTCGACGACAACCTCGCTGGACACCAGCTATCCATCGCGGATGACGGGACTGGCCGTCTGCTCGAGCAGCGCCCGATGGAAACCGCAGCCCACTGCGATGATGCAGGTTCCAGTCAAAGTGCCAAGTTGCGGGCGTGAGCTGTGTAATCATTCAGCAATGGCCATGACCGCCCAGGTGAAATCAGAGCTCGCGACCATCAAGGTCACCAAGCCCTGCGACCGCAAGTCGGAGGTTGCCGCGACGCTCAGATTTGCTGGTGGGCTTCACATCGTCAGCGGTCGCATTGTGATTGAGGCGGAGCTCGACACCGGCGCCGCGGCACGCCGGCTGCGGACCGACATCAGCGAGGTCTTCGGCCACCCGAGCGAGCTTGTGATCGTGAACGGCTCCGGCATCCGGCGCGGCACCCATTACGTGGTACGGGTGATCAAGGATGGTGAGGCGCTGGCGCGGCAGACAGGCTTGATCGACTCGCACGGCCGGCCAGCCCGTGGTCTTCCGGCTCAGGTGGTGAGCGGCGGCATCTGTGACTGCGTCGCCGCCTGGCGCGGAGCGTTCCTGGCACATGGCTCGCTGACCGAGCCCGGCCGTTCCATGGCGCTCGAAGTGACCTGCCCCGGACCGGAGGCAGCACTTGCATTGGTCGGTGCCGCCCGCAGGCTGGGTATCCCTGCCAAAGCTCGAGAGGTACGCAATGTCGATCGCGTAGTGGTCCGCGACGGGGATGCCATCGCAGCATTGCTGACCCGACTTGGGGCCCATGAGTCGCTGCTGGCCTGGGAGGAGCGGCGGATGCGTCGCGAGGTCCGGGCATCGGCGAACCGGCTGGCCAATTTCGATGATGCCAATTTGCGGCGCTCGGCCCGAGCCGCGGTGGCCGCCGGCGCGCGTGTCGAACGGGCACTGGAGATCCTTGGTGACGATGTGCCTGATCACCTCCGGGCTGCTGGTCTACTGCGGATTGAGAACAAGCAGGCCAGCTTGGAGGAGCTGGGTCAGATGCATGAGCCGCCACTTACCAAGGACGCAGTCGCAGGAAGAATTCGGCGGCTGCTCGCGACGGCTGACAAGCGGGCTGCGGAGCTTGGCGTACCCAACACTGAGGCCAGTCTGAGCGCCGAGATGCTCGACGAGGAGTAGGTCTCGCCACACAGGGTTGACTGCGCGCTGACAGGCAGCTCGCCAGATTCGCCTCCGTCGTCCCTCGCCATCAGGTTCCAATCTCTATCCAGCGGAGCCGCGTGCTCCGCAGTCGAGGAAGCAAGCTGCCTGTCATAGCGCGCGCCAGACCACGAGGAAACCGGCGGTGCCGCGCCCCATCGAAGTTCGTTAAGGTGGTCACTGGCCCCTGATGCCGTGGGCCTTGATAGCCGAAGGAGACCCTGTCATGACCGTCCGTGTTGGTATCAACGGCTTCGGCCGCATCGGCCGAAACTTTTACCGCGCGCTGCTCGCTTCAGGTGCCGACATCGAGGTGGTCGCCTTCAACGACCTGTTCGATGACGACACTCAGGCGCATTTGCTGAAGTACGACTCAATCCTGGGGCGGCTCGACTTACCGGTCGAGGTCGTCGAGGGTGGGATCAAGGTAGGCGACAATGTGGTCAAGTCCTACGCCGAGCGTGACCCCGCAGCCCTGCCGTGGGGTGAGATCGGTGCCGACGTTGTGATCGAATCCACCGGTTTCTTCACTGACTCGACGAAGGCCAAGGCTCACATCGACGGCGGCGCCAAGAAAGTGATCATCTCCGCGCCGGCCAAGAACGAGGACTGGACCGTGGTGATGGGCGTCAACGATGGCGACTACGACCCGGCGAAGCACAACATCATCTCCAACGCCTCGTGCACCACCAACTGCCTTGCGCCCATGGCCAAAGCACTGGACGACGGCCTCGGGATCGTCACGGGGCTGATGACCACCATCCACGCGTACACGCAGGATCAGAACCTGCAGGACGGGCCGCACAAGGACCTGCGGCGTGCTCGTGCCGCCGCGTTCAATATCGTGCCGACCTCGACGGGTGCCGCGAAGGCGATTGGACTGGTGCTGCCACAACTGAAGGGCAAGCTTGACGGTTACGCCCTGCGGGTTCCGGTTGCGACCGGCTCTGTGATCGACCTCTCCATCGAGGCTCCACGCGAAACCTCGGTCGAGGAGGTCAATGGGATCATGCAGGCGGCTGCGGATGGTCCGCTGAAGGGATACCTGAAGTACAGCACCGACCCCATCGTGTCCACCGACATCGTGAACGATCCGAGTTCGTGCGTCTTCGACTCACCGCTCACCAAGGTGATCGGCAAGCAGGTCAAGGTTGTCGGCTGGTACGACAACGAGTGGGGATACTCCAACCGCCTTCTCGACCTGGTCGGCTTGGTCGGCGAGTCCCTCTGACGCTACATCGGCTGCCGGTATCCCACGTTGCGTGGGATACCGGCGCTGTGCACGGCATACAACGCCCGTACAGCGTGGGCAGACTGAGTACAGCTTCGCCTGCGCCGGACGCCGCCGGCATGATCAACTCGGGAAGGATCAAGCGTGAAGTCAGTTTCTGATCTTGGTGACCTTACCGGCAAGCGGGTACTGATCCGCTGCGACCTCAACGTGCCGTTGGACGGGAAGACGATCACCGACGACGGGCGGATTCGCGCCTCGTTGCCCACGCTGAACGAGCTCAGGGATCGGGGCGCCAAGATCATCGTGCTGGCACACCTGGGGCGTCCCAAGGGTGAGTTCAACCCGAAGTACTCGCTGGCTCCGGTCGCCGAGCGGCTTTCTGAGCTGCTGGATGCCGAGGTACGGCTGGCGAAGGATGTGGTGGGGGAGTCGGCACGTAGCGTCGTCGGGAGCCTCACCAATGGTGACGTGGGGATGTTGGAGAACGTCCGCTACGAGCCGGGGGAGGAGTCCAAGGACGACGCCGAACGCGGCGCGCTGGCCGACCGCTATGCGGCCTTTGGTGATGTCTTCGTTTCGGACGGTTTCGGCGTCGTGCATCGTAGGCAGGCCTCCGTGTACGACGTGGCAAAGCGATTGCCAAGTGCAGCCGGTGAGCTGGTCAAGGTCGAGGTCGAGGTGCTCGAGCGGCTCACCAAAGCGCCCCCGCGCCCGTACGTGGTAGTGCTCGGGGGAGCGAAGGTCTCCGACAAGCTGGCGGTGATCGCAAACTTGATCAAGATCGCAGACACCTTGGTGATCGGCGGCGGCATGGCCTTCACGTTTCTCGCTTCTGAGGGCTACGAGGTAGGCAACAGCCTGCTCGAGGCCGATCAGATCAAATCCGTACGGAGATATCTCAATGACGCCGCCTCCGGCGGCAAGCAGATCGTGCTGCCCTCCGACATCGTGGTGGCACCAGAGGTATCCGCAGACGCCGAGCCCACAGTGGTAGCTGCTGACGCGATTCCGCCTGACCAGGTCGGGCTGGACATCGGCCCAGACTCGGCACGAGTTTTCGCCGGGGTGATCAGACACGCCAAAACCGTCTTCTGGAACGGGCCGATGGGCGTCGCGGAGTGGGAGAGCTTCGCTGCCGGAACCAGGGCGGTGGCACAGGCGCTCACCGAGGTGGACGGACTGACGGTCGTCGGCGGCGGCGACTCGGCCGCAGTGCTCCGCGATCTTGGCTTCCAAGACAATCAGTTCGGTCACATCTCGACCGGCGGCGGAGCCAGCCTGGAGTACCTCGAGGGCAAGACACTGCCGGGCCTGGATGTGCTTGACGAAGGAGCGTAGAGATGCCTCGGAAGCCCCTGATGGCCGGCAACTGGAAGATGAACCTCAACCATGTCGAAGCCGTCGGTCTGGTGCAGAAGCTGGCGTGGACTCTAGAGGACAAGAAGCACGACCCAGGAAAGTCTGAGGTCATCGTGCTGCCGCCGTTCACCGATCTGCGTACCGTGCAAACGCTGGTAGACGGCGACCGTCTGGAGATTGGTTACGGAGCGCAGGACGTGTCGGCGTTCGACAACGGTGCCTATACCGGTGACATCTCCGCCGACATGCTGGTGAAGCTCGGCTGCCGCTACGTGGTCGTCGGGCATTCCGAACGACGCCGCTTCCATGGCGAGGACGACAACATCGTCAACGCCAAGACGCTGAAGGCGGTCTCCCGAGGCATTGTCCCGATCGTCTGCGTCGGCGAGCGCCTCGCCATCCGCGAGCAGTTCCGCCACGTTCCCGACACCTTGCACCACGTGGAGGGCGCCCTCATTGGCCTCACATCGGAGCAGGTTGGCAGGCTGGTCATCGCGTACGAGCCGGTCTGGGCGATCGGCACCGGACGGGTGGCCACGCCGGCGGACGCCCAGGAGGTCTGCACAGCGGTCCGCGGCTGGGTCTCGGAGCGGCACGGCGGTGACATCGCCGACGAGATAAGGATCCTGTACGGCGGATCGGTCAATGCCAGCAACGTCGCCGCTCTGATGGCACAGCGTGACATCGACGGCTGTTTGGTCGGTGCCGCCAGCCTGAAGATCGACGAGTTCTCTGCTATTGCACGGTTTTACGAAATGCCACTGATCTGAGTAGGCGCGAGTCCAAGCCTGCTGGAGTTTTGACGTGTTCTCGAATCGGTGGGTTAGGCTACGTGGGTGCTCGTGCCCTTGATGACCGTGCCGATCCTGATCTTCTCCATCATCTTGGTGATCACCAGTATCGCGCTCGCGTTGTTCGTGCTGATGCACAAAGGCCGCGGCGGCGGCTTGTCTGATCTCTTCGGTGGTGGGATCTCTTCCTCCCTTGGTGGATCATCAGTCGCAGAACGAAATCTCGACCGACTCACCGTCATCATCGGAGTGGTCTGGCTGGCGGCAATAGTGGCGCTCAACTTGCTCTACAAACTGGGCGCCTGACTGCTCCAAAACCACCGGCCGGTCAATCGATTACAAGACTGACACCAAGTTATCCACAGCTAGGAAGGGCGAGGGAGAACGAACGTGGCTGGTGGAAGTGCCATTCGTGGCAGCCGGGTGGGCGCTGGTCCGATGGGCGAAGCCGAGCGGGGCGATGCCGCGCCGCGGCTTTACGTCTCATACTTCTGCGCACACGGTCATGAGACGCGGCCCGCATTTGCCGCAGATGCCGCGATTCCCGACACATGGGACTGCCCCCGATGCGGCTTGCCAGCCAATCTCGACTCCCTGAATCCACCACCGCCACCGAAGATCGAGCCGTACAAGACGCATTTGGCTTACGTCAAGGAGCGCCGCACCGACAAGGAGGCGGCCGACATCCTCACCGAAGCATTGCAGGCGCTACGGGCCCGGCGGGAACGTGGCGAGGTCATCTATTGATTTGGAGCTGCTCGCGCATCGCGCGCATGGGTCCGCCTACTTCGTCGTCGCTCGCAGAGGAAAAAGCGCCTCCGCTCGCTCCTCCTCAGCACGGCGGGCGCGCGATTCTCGACGCTCGCAGCTGACTGAAGCTTCTGCCATGACTGGATATGGCTGCCATGATCCGAGAAGCGTTACCGGCTGACGTGCCGGGGATCCTGGCGGCCTATGACTGGCTGTTCGCGCCTCCTGGCGTACGACCGCCGGACTGGTCTCCGGACGTCGCGGCTCAGCGGCTCGAGACAGCCATTGCAGACGATCGGTCGACCGTTCTCGTGGCAGATGACAACAAGACAGTCACTGGGCTCGCGACCATCTATCTCGACATCGTCTCCGTACGGTTCGGGCAACGAGCCTGGGTCGAGGATCTGGCCGTGGCGCCACACCGTCGCTCCAGCGGCATCGGGAAGGCTTTGCTGGATGCGGCCAAGGCCTGGGCTCGCGACCATGGTGCCGCCTGGCTTGAGCTATCGTCCGGAGCGGCTCGGGTCGATGCCCATCGCTTCTATGAGCGCGAGGGCCCGGACGGCTGGTCCCGGTCGTTCAGATGGACGCTCTAGTCCCTTCGACAGGCGCCGTCCCGAACTTGTCGAAGGGCTCAGGGCACCTGTCGGCCTAGATTCGGCCGCGCTGTTGCATATCAGTGGGCAACTCTGCTGCCGCCTCCCGATCAAGCAACCAGAGCGTGCGCTCGACTCCTGAGACCCCGGCGGCCGGCACCTGTACCGGGCCAGCGCCGAGTAGTGCCATCTTGGCCGCTGCCGCCTTGTCAGCGCCGCTTACCACGAACCAGACCTCATGCGAGCGGTTGATCACCGGCAGCGTGAGGCTGATCCGCTCTGGCGGCGGTTTCGGTGAGGCCCGTACGGCGATGACGGCACCCTCTGCGTATGAGGAGGGATGCTCAGGGAAGATCGATGCAACATGGCCGTCTGGTCCCATGCCGAGCAGACAGATGTCGAAGACGGTGTCGTCCAGCTCTCGGGCGTACGTCTCCGCGGCTTGATCGAGATCAAGCTCGTTGTCACTCGCCGGCATCTCATGGATTCTGTCCGGATTGAGTGCCAGCGGTGCCGCAAGCAGATCAAGGGCCTGCTTGGCGTTGCGGTCAGCATGATCAGCTGGCACGAAGCGTTCGTCGCCCCACCACAGCTCGACTCGGGACCAGTCGACGGCGGAGTTCGGTCCATCGCTTCCGAGTCTCTGATAGGCCCGGGTGGCGATCCGCCCTCCAGTGAGCGCAAGCTGGGGAATCCGGAAGTCCCGTTGAATCTCAGTGAGCCGTGCCATCAGTCGCGCAGCCAAAGCCTCCGCAACCTCCTCCGGTCCTGCGTGGAGCAGGATCTCGGGGCTGCCCGCGCCCATCTAGCGGCCCCCCGCGGACTGCTTGGCGACGCGGCGTGCGCTGTTTACCTTCCCTGCCCTGGTCTTCCTGCCCGATGTGGTCTTGGCCCGGGACTTGCCAGCCGTCTGCCTATCGCCGTCGAGCAGTGACTTGACCGTTCGCTCGTAGACCAGATCCTCATCCATGCGACGCAATTCTTCAGAGATCAGGTCGGTGAAGTCGCGACGCTTGAGGGCGACCAGTCGTTCCGGCTGGCCAGGCACAGCGTAGGAGGCCAGCAGGCCGTCCGGTCGCGTGATCGCGATATCGCCCGATGCGGTGGTCATGCGCACCGCGGTAAGGCCAGGTCCGTCGCTGATCTTGCGCCTCGCCTCGATCTTCAGTCGGGAATGCAGCCAGGCCGCGAGCAGGTCAGCCGAGGGGTTGTTGCGCTCAGACTCGACGACCACAGCCTTGATCTTGGCCGGATACTGGTCGAGTGCGGCGGCCAGCAAGGCCCGCCACGGCGTCAGCCGCGTCCAGCTCAGGTCAGTGTCCCCGGGCGTGTAATCCGCGGCACGTGCCTTCAAAGCCACTAGCGGTCGGCCCGAGGCCGCAGCGTCGGTCAGGCGGCGCATGGCCAGCTGTGCCAAGTCGTCGGCGGTCTGCTTGTGGGGTACCTTGCCGGGCCACCAGATCACGACAGGGGAGTCGGGCAGCAGCAATGGCCTGATCACCGAAGCTGGATGCGCCGCGACCGCACCTCGCATCCTGATGACGACGACATCGCCCGGCGTCGCATCACCGATGTGCACCTCGGCATCCAGTGAGGCAGTCCGACCTGCGGCGGTGACGACCAGCAGGATCCGTGATGGATGCTCCCGGCCGGCGGCCACGCTGGCCTCCATGGCACTTGTGTAGTCGGACTCGTCACAGACGATGATCAAGGTCAGCACCATGCCTTGCGCCGGGCTTCCAGCGCTGCGTCGGGCCTGCAGCAGCTCAGCTGAGATCTTCGCCGACGTGGTGTCGTTGAGCGTGATGATCATTATGGTCGCCTCCAGCTGAAGCCGTCGCGCGCCAGCATCACATCGGCGCCTGTGGGTCCCCACGATCCGGGTTCGTAGGGCTCAGGTTGGTCAGGCAGGCTCGCCCAGTAATCCAAGATCGGATCCAGGATCTCCCAGGAAAGCTCAACCTCCTCGTGTTGCGGGAACAGCGGCGGATCACCCAGCAATACATCCAAGATCAGCCGTTCGTACGCTTCAGGCGAGGACTCGGTGAACGAGCCGCCATAGGCGAAATCCATATTGACTTCGCGGATCTCCATCTGGGTACCCGGGACCTTGGCGCCAAAGCGCAAGGTCACGCCCTCATCCGGCTGAATCCGTAGCACGATGGCGTTATAACCCAGCTCCTCGGTGTCAGTCTCGCTGAAGGGCAGGTGCGGTGCTCGCTTGAAGCCGAGCGCAATCTCGGTCACCCGCCGCGCCAGCCGTTTGCCGGTGCGCAGATAGAACGGCACGCCCGCCCATCGGCGGCTATCGATGTCGAGGCGGATTGCCGCGTAGGTTTCGGTTCGTGAGTCCGGCGGGATCCGGTCCTCCTCCAGATAGCCCTTGACCCTTTCCCCGCCGGCCCAGCCGCCCGCGTACGCCCCACGCGCGGTGTACAGATCCATCTGCTTCGGTGGTCGAACAGCAGCTAGCACCTTCTGCTTCTCGACCCGGAGCTGGCTTGCCTCGAAGGAGTTGGGTTCCTCCATCGTTGTCAGCGCCAGCAGCTGCAGCAGGTGGTTTTGAATGACGTCGCGTGCGATGCCGATGCCGTCAAAGTAGCCGGCGCGGCCGCCGATCCCGATGTCTTCGGCCATGGTGATCTGGACGTGGTCGACGTAATTGTTGTTCCACACCGGCTCGAACAGCTGGTTCGCGAACCGCAGCGCCAGCATGTTCTGCACGGTTTCTTTGCCGAGGTAGTGATCGATGCGGAATACGGCGGAGGCAGGAAAAACGCTGGAGACGATCCGGTTCAGTTCCCGCGCGCTCTCCAGGTTATGACCAAAGGGCTTTTCGATCACCACTCTGCTCCACCGTCCGGGCTGCTCCTCGGCCAGCCCGTGCGAGCGCAGCTGGTCAACGACCGTCTGGAACAGTCCTGGCGGGAGGGATAGGTAGAACGCGTGGTTCCCGCCGGTACCGCGGGCCTCGTCGAGATCAGCGATCGTCTCGGCCAGGTTGCTGACCGCCTCCTCACTGCCGATCTCACCTGGCACGAACCGAATGCCTTCCGAAAGCTGCTGCCATACCTCTTCTCGGAAGGGGGTACGGGCATGCTCCTTGACGGCCGCGTGCACGATCTTGGCGAAGTCTTGATGGGCCCAGTCCCGCCGCGCGAACCCGACCAACGCAAAGCCGGGCGGTAGCAGGCCCCGATTGGCGAGGTCGTAGACCGCTGGCATCAGCTTCTTGGTCGAGAGGTCGCCGGTGACGCCGAAGATCACCAGTACGCAGGGGCCGGCAATCCTCGGGAGTCGCCGATCATGCGGTTCGCGAAGCGGGTTGGGACGCATCACAGTGATCACATGCGGGCCGCTCTTTTACTTGGAGCTGCTCGCGCAGTTTTTGTTTCGCTCGCTCCGCTCGCGCGGTTTGCGCTGTGAGCCGCTGCCTTCCTCACTGGCTCGTCGACGAAGAGCGTGTCGACTCGCTCGCTCGTCCAGGACAGCGGCGCGCAAACCTCTGCGCTGGAATCCGACGTCGTCTTCGCTGGCAGACGAAAGAGCATGTCACCGCTGGCTCCGCTCGCGGGGCATGTTCGCTCATCGCTCCTCCGATCGTCGGGCGCGCGATTACCGACGCTCGCAGGCTTTTTTTGGAGCTGCTCGCGCATCGCGCGCTGGAATCCGACGTCGTCGTCACTCTTCGCGAACGCCCTGTTTCATTTGCTCGCTCCGCTCGCGGGGCGTATTCGCTCATCGCTCCTCCGATCGTCGGGCGCGCGATTACCGACGCTCGCAGGCTTTTTTTGGAGCTGCTCGCGCATCTGTCTGTTTGGCTCGCTCCGCTCGCGAGGTTTGCGCTCGTGAGCCGCTGCCTTCCTCACTCGCTCGTCGACGAAGAGCGTGTCGACTCGCTCGCTCGTCCAGGACAGCGGCGCGCAAACCTCGCGCGCTGGAATCCGACGTCGTCGTCACTCTTCGCGAACGAAAAGCATATTCGCTCATCGCTCCTCCGATCGTCGGGCGCGCGATTACCGACGCTCGCAGCTGGTCGACGGTGACTTCGGCCTCGTCGGCGAGTGTTAGCGAGCCGCCTTGGCGGCGTCCAGCTCCTGTTGAACGTCGACGACGAGCTCATTCCACGACGCCTCGAACTTCTCGACGCCCTCTTTCTCCAGCACGTCGACGACGTCGTCATAAGAGATGCCGACCCTCTCCAGGTCGTCAAGCACCTGCTGTGCCTCAGCCTTGGTTCCGGTCACCATGTCGCCGCGCACCTCGCCATGATCGGCAAAGGCCATCATGGTCTTTTCTGGCATGGTGTTCACCGTGTTCGGAACAACGAGCTCGGTGATGTACATCGTGTCGGAGTAATCGGGATTCTTGACTCCGGTTGACGCCCACAGTGGTCGCTGCCGGTTGGCTCCCTTGGCTTCCAGCGCGGCGAACCGCTCGCTGCTGAACTCCTCCTCGTACAGCGCGTACGCAAGCCGGCCATTCGCGATAGCAGCCTTGCCCCGCAGTGCGAGCGCCTCGTCCGAGCCGATCGCTTCGAGCCGCTTGTCGATCTCGGTGTCCACCCGCGAAACGAAGAACGACGCCACGGAGTGGATCTTGCTCAGGTCGTGGCCGACGGCCGACGCGCGCTCCAGGCCAGTCATGTAGGCGTCGATCACCGCACGGTAGCGCTCGAGGGCGAAGATCAGCGTCACGTTCACGCTGACACCCTCCGCCGTGACAGTGGTGATCGATGGCAGGCCGGCCTTGGTCGCGGGGATCTTGATCAGCACGTTGGGCCGGTCGACGACCTTCCACAAGTCGGTGGCCTGGGCTGTGGTGGCCTCGGTCTCGTGGGCCAGATCCGGATCAACCTCGATGGATACGCGTCCGTCCACGCCGTTGGTTGCTGCATGGGTGGCGGCCATGATGTCACAGGCGTCGCGAACATCGTCTGTGGTTAGCACCTTGATGGCGTCGTGGAGCTCGGCGTCGCGGGCCGCAAGCTCCACGATCTGGTCGTCGTACGCGTGGCCCTTGGCAAGTGCCGCGGCGAAGATCGTCGGGTTCGTCGTGACTCCGCTGACAGAGTAGTTCGAGACAAGATCGGCCAGGTTGCCTGAGGTGATGCGCTCGCGCGACAGGTCGTCGAGCCAGATGGAGACGCCGGCGTTTGCGAGGGCCTTGAGCCGTTCGTTCATGATCAGTTCTCCTGGATGAGTGGGTGTGGCATCAGCTGGGCTCAGCTGATCGTGACGCCCGGATGGGCCTCTTCATCTGCGGGACCGCGGGGCCCGCTGGCTGCCGGATGCGTGGGTGCGGTCGTCCTGGTTGATGCTTCGAGGCTCTCCTGTGCGGCTGTTACGACCGTTTCGGGGGTGAAGCCAAACTTCTCGAACAACAGGCTCCCAGCCGCGCTGGCTCCGTAGTGGTTGATGCTGATGGTCCGGCCGGCGTCACCGACGAGATCACGCCAACCGATGCCGACTCCGGCCTCTATCGAGACGCGTGCCTTGATCTCGGGCGGGATCACGGAATCCTTATAGCCCTGATCCTGCTCGTCGAACCATTCCCGACAGGGCATTGATACGGCTCGTGCCGCAATGTTCTGCTCGGCGAGCAGCTTCTGGGCTTCGACAACGTACTGCACCTCCGACCCGGTGCCGATCAAGATCACATCGGGGGTTCCGTCGCAGTCTTTGAGGATGTAGCCGCCTTTGGATACCTGCGAAGTGTCGGCGAAGCCGTCTTCGCCGCGCGGGAAGATTGGCAGGGCCTGCCGGGTCAGGGCCAGTCCGGCCGGCCGGTCCCTGTTCTTCAAGATCGCCGCCCATGCGGCTGCGGTCTCGTTGGCGTCGGCCGGTCGTACCACATCAAGCCCCGGGATGGCCCGTAATGCGGCGAGGTGTTCGATCGGCTGGTGGGTCGGACCGTCTTCGCCGAGGCCGATCGAATCATGGGTCCAGACGTAGATCACCGGCAGTTCCATCAGCGCGGCAAGCCGTACCGCCGGCCGCATGTAGTCGCTGAATATCAAGAACGTGCCGCCGTACGGGCGTAACCCACCGTGCAGCTTGATGCCGTTCATGATCGAACCCATGGCGTGTTCACGGACGCCGAAGTGCAGCACCCTGCCGTAGGGATGACCGGGAAACAGCCGGGACTGCCGGTCGATCGGCAGGAAGCTCGGCTCACCCTCGGGAGTGGTGTTGTTGGATTCGGCGAGGTCAGCCGAGCCGCCCCACAGCTCAGGCATCTTGGGTGAAATCGCGCTCAGCACCTTGCCAGAGGCAGCACGAGTGGCAATGCCTTTGGGATCGGCAGACCAGCTGGGTAGTGCATCCTCCCAGCCTGGGCTCAGTTCATTCTTGATCAGCCGCTCGTGCAACTCTTTGCGTTCGGGATTGGTCGCCGCCCACTCGTCGTAGGTCTGCTGCCACTCCTGCTGAACCTGCGCACCGCGCTCGATCAGCTTGCGGGTGTGCGTGATCACTTCATCGGCGACTTGGAAAGTCTTGTCCGGGTCGAAGCCCAGCACCTCCTTGGTAGCTGCAACTTCCTCCTCACCCAAGGCAGCGCCGTGCGCCTTACCAGTGCCTTGGAGCTTGGGTGCTGGCCAGCCGATGATCGTATGCAGGCAGATAAAGCTCGGCCGGTCCGTTACGGCCTTGGCCGCCTCGAGAGCCTCGGCCAGCGCAGCGACATTTTCCTGGTAGTGATGAGCATCACCATGGGTCCAGTCCACCGTCTGCACATGCCAGCCGTACGCAGCGTAGCGGGCGGTGGTGTCCTCAGTGAGCGCGATCTTGGTGTCGTCCTCGATGGAGATCCGGTTGCTGTCGTAGATGAGGGTGAGATTGCTGAGTCGCTGCGTGGCGGCCAGCGACGAAGCCTCGGAGGCGACGCCCTCCTCGATGTCGCCATCGGAGGCGAGACAGTAGATGTGGTGATCGAAAACCGAGGTGCCCGGCCGGGCATCCGGATCCAGCAGTCCGCGCAGTCGGCGGGCCGACATCGCCATTCCCACAGCGTTGGCAACGCCTTGGCCGAGCGGCCCAGTGGTGACCTCGACTCCACTCGTATGCGCATACTCGGGATGCCCAGGGGTCTTCGATCCCCAGAATCGGTAAGCCTCGATGTCATCGAGTTCCAGCCCGAAGCCGCCGAGATACAGCTGGATGTACAGCGACAGGCTGCTGTGTCCACAGGACAGCACGAATCGATCTCGCCCCGGCCAATGGGTGTCGTTTGGATTGTGTCGCATCACTTTTTGGAACAGCAGGTACGCGACTGGGGCAAGACTCATCGCGGTGCCCGGATGGCCGTTGCCGACGTGTTGGACGGCATCGGCGGCAAGCACGCGGATGGTGTCGACGGCTTTGGAGTCGAGCTCGGTCCACCCCTCGGGGAGAACTGAGCCGGAGATGTCTGTGTCGGTCACACTCACGTGCCAGGAGATCCTTTCCGGACGGCTCTGCGGGCTGTTGAAGGGGCAGCCCGGACAATGCGAGCCTATCGGGGGCGAGTCGGCTGGGGATATAGGGTCAGGCCGGGAACAGTTGTGCGCAAGGGTCCAAGAAGTCCATGTGGTAAGTGTCAATTCCTGCGCCGAGCCCTAGACTCAGCCTCGGTGACTGCTCCATAACTACGGCAGTTCTGAGGGGTGGGCGTCGCCGGGGACAGAGTCGCCTAACAGTGAGTGAGTGGAGTCTGTGACGAGCATCGACGTGCCAGGTCGGGTGGCCGCCGACAACGACAGCGTTGCCCGTGTTGATCTTGGGGCGAGGGCAGTTCGCCGCAACCATCTCCTCGCCCGTGGTCGCCACGTTGCCGCGGCCTATCTCGGACTCACCAAGCCCCGCATCATCGAGCTTCTCTTGGTGACAACCGTGCCGGCGATGTTCCTCGCGGCGGGTGGAGTCCCACCGCTCACGGTCGTGCTGACCACCATGATCGGCGGCTGTCTCGCTGCGGCCAGCGCCAACGCCTTCAACTGCGTGCTGGACCGCGACATCGACGAACGGATGCGGCGTACTCGTCGTCGTCCGCTGCCACGGCATGCAGTCGGTCCGTTTGGTGCGACGGTGTTCGGAATGATCTTGGCGATAGCGGCGACGCTGTGGCTTGGTTACCTCGTCAACTGGCTGTCCGCGGCCCTCGCCCTGGGCGCGAACGCGTTCTACGTGGGGGTTTACACACTCTGGCTGAAGCGACGCACGCCGCAGAACATCATCTGGGGCGGGATTGCGGGCTGCTTCCCACCGCTGATCGGCTGGACAGCGGTGACCGGCAGCCTGGCCTTGGCTCCATTCGTGATGTTCCTCATCGTGTTCTTCTGGACGCCACCGCACACCTGGGCGCTCGCGATGCGCTATCGCGAGGACTACGCAGCGGCGAATGTGCCGATGCTGCCAGTTGTGCGATCAGCCCCGGCGGTAGCTCGACAAATCGTGATGTACTCGGTCGTGACAGTGCTGGTATCGCTCACGCTCTGGCCGGTTGCTCACACCGGCTGGCTCTATCCAACGGTCGCACTGATCACCGGAATTGCGCTGGTATGGCAGTCCTGGCAGCTGCTGGCTCGTGCCCGTCGTGGCCTCGCTGACGCGGCACTGAAGCCAATGCGGTTGTTCCATTGGTCGAACTCCTACCTTGCCCTGGTCTTCGTCGCGGCCGCAGTCGACACATTGCTGCGATAAGCGACATCCGTGGCCCGGTCGGTCGAGCTGACCGGAGGATCCACCAGCCGAGACCGCGCTTGTTGCCAACCGGCTGACAGGCCCTGGATGATCGTCCACGTCCAGGTCCAGGTCCAGGTCTAGGCCGCAGCCGCAACGAATGCCCGGAAGATGTCGTGCTGGACCGGGTCGGTGTCGGCGAAATCCTCCAGATGCCATTGCAGGCCCAGATACCAGCCCTCATGCCCGTCGAGGGTGACCGCCTCGATGATGGCATCGGCTGCGTGAGCGGCAGCCACTAGTCCGTCGCCGAGAGCGTCAATGCATTGGTGGTGCGAGCACGAAATGGTGATCCGATCATCAGTGACGACCTCGCGCAGCGGCGACTCGGCGTCCAGTTCGATGTCGTGCACAAACTGCCGGTGGCTGTGGCCGATCTCCTCCGTCATGTCTTGCACGAGGGTGCCGCCGAGTGCGACGTTGACTACCTGGTTTCCTCTGCAGATCGCGAGTAGCGGAATGTGGTCCCGGATCGCCCAATGGGCCAGCGCGAGGTCGAAGGCGTCCTGAGTCTCATCCACGTTGTACAGCGCCGGATGGGGTTCCTGTCCGTACCAGCGCGGGGACACATCGCCGCCGCCGGGGAGCAAGACGGCGTCGGCCATCCAGAACCTCTCCGCCAGCATGTCGATCCTCGGCTTCTGAAGTGCGGTCGGATGGACCACCAGTGGTTCGCCGCCCGCGTCCCAAACGGCCTCGAGCAACTTGGCCGCGGCAACCTCCGCGTCGTAACGAAGCGCACTTGCGCTGGCAGAGAACCGCGCCGGGATGATGACCAGTGGACGCACGTGATCGCTGCTCATTGATCATCAGCGGCACTGTGCGTAGGGGCCTGCTCGCTGGACACTGGCTTCAGGTGGGTAGGCCCCTGGCCGCCGGCCGACTTGTGTTTGCCCTCACGGCGCGTGCTCTGCGGTGTCGTCACAGCCATCCTTTGCGTTTGAAGACGAGGAAGAGTACCAAAGCGAGATGATGATCATCAGTGGTGAGGCTGTGAAGCCCGACGTCGACTGGGCACGGGATAGGGCACGTTCTGACCGAAGAATCCTGTCACTACAACTGTGCGCAAAGCCGCGGAGCCCGGCCTCAACGACATCTTCACTCGACCTGAGCGCACACCTGCTCACCCACGGTGGTCGGCAGGCGCCTCAGC
The DNA here is from genome assembly GCA_963836855.1 of uncultured Actinomycetota bacterium. Lineage (GTDB taxonomy): Bacteria > Actinomycetota > Actinomycetes > Propionibacteriales > Propionibacteriaceae > Microlunatus. The sequence goes on from CAWILN010000008.1 coordinate 328,427, forward strand.
GCCGGGTGACGGAGAGCAGCAAGTTCGTGGATGCCGCGATGGCCAGCGAGGCGCCGAGTAGGTGGAATGCAACCAGCCAGATCGGCAGACCGAGCTGGTATTGGGCCACTCCGATTCCCGCCTGGACGAACTCGACCGACAGCAAAAGCAGCACGGCCCTACTGCGCAGCAGCACAAAACAAACCACACTCGCGGCGACGGTCGCATAGACAACACTCGTGTGCAGCTGAGTGAGCAGCAGACCGTCGAGGCCGTTTCGCGGCGCATTCTCATCGCCGGCGTGCGGCCCGCTGCCAGTGACCAGTATGCCGAGCCAGATAGCCAGCCACATCAAAACAAAGGTGACCCGAGTCGCAGCGACCGACAGGCCCGACGCAGCTGTAGGTGGGAAGTGCCAGGTCTTCCGTACGAGCCCGACAGCGAGGGAGATCAGGACCATCGACAGCAGGAAGTGCAGTCCCACCACGTACGGGTTGAGCTGCGTGAGCACGGCGATCCCACCAATGACGCCTTGTAGCGGGATGCCGAGCGCAAGGCCAGCAGTCAGCCAGCGCAGGTCGGACCGCGGCCGCCCGTCCTCCCGGAAGAGCAGGGCGCTGATGAAGGTGAGTGCGGCCGCGATGATCAACACGAGGGTGAACAGCCGGTTCCCGAACTCGATAGCTCCATGGATGCCGAGTTGCGGATGGGAGACGTAGGAGTCCTCTGTGCATCTGGGCCAGGTCGGGCATCCCAGCCCCGAGCCGGTCAGCCGGACAAGACCGCCAGTCACCACGATGAGGACATTCATCAGCAAGGAGACGACCGCCCAGCCCCGCAATGCATACGGTCCGCGCACGACCCGGAGCAGCGGGGACAACGGTCCTCCGCGGGCCACTTCGGCCTCAGGGGGCAGTTGCTTCACGACGTCCATCGAAAGCCCTTCCATGCGGCGAGGCCGGCGGCCAAAAGCCAAGCTAGCAAGACCAGCACTGGCCAGCCCAGAACTTCACCATTCGCTGCGGCCCGCAGGCCCTCACCCAGCGCGGCGGTGGGCAGGGTCTCGATCACCGGACGTAGCGCAGCGGGATAGCGCTCGAGAGGGATGACGAGGGCGCCGCCAACGAGCAAGATCACGTAGATCAGATTCGCCAGGCCCAGCACCGATTCGGCACGGAGCCGGCCAGCAAGCAGCAGCGCAAGGCAGACGAACGTCGTGGTAGCCAAGATCACCAGCAAACCAGCCAGCAAAGCCGAGCGGGGCGTGAAGGCGGGCCGCCAGCCAAGGGCAAGAGCGGCACCACCCAAGATCACCAGCTGACCGAACATGATCATGATCACAGCCAGCGCCTTGCCGGCGAGGAGACCCGCCTTGCCAAGCGGTGTCGTCGCCAGCCGCTCCAGCACTCCGTAGCGCCGCTCGAAGGCGGTGCTGATGGCAACTGAGGTGAAGGCCGAGGACCACACAGCCAGGGCCAGTACCGAGGGAGCCAGCAGATCCAGACTGCCGATCGATGCGCTGGTGAACCGGCCTGCCACCAAGATCGCGAGCGGGATCACCAGGGCAAGCAGCAGTTGCTCGCCGTTGCGGATCAGCAGTCGCGTCTCTATGAGTCCGTGCCGGATGATCCGCCTGGTGGCTGGCGCTGCCGCGGGAGCGGGGGAGAGGTCCAGTGCCGTCATGAGACCGCTCGGGCACTCGTGTGGCTGAGGAAGACGGTCTCCAGACTTCCGCCCGACTTGGTGAGCTGGCGCACTGTGCCTGAGATCGCGACTCGGCCGTGATCCACGATGTACACCTGATCGGCAAGGGACTCGGCCTCGTCCATGGCATGGGTAGTCAGCAACATGGTGACACCGTTCGCGCGGAGCTCGCGCAGCAACAGCCATGTGGCGCGGCGAGCATGCGGATCCATGCCGGCTGTCGGCTCGTCGAGGAATACCAGCTCGGGTCGCCCTACCAACGCTCCAGCCAGGTTCACCGCCTGTTGTTGACCGCCGGACAGTCGTCGGTACGGGGTCTTGGCACATTCAGTGAGCCCCAGCCGCTCGACAAGGGCTGGCACCGGCAGCGGATTGGCATACAGCCCGGCCAGATAGCGCAGGAGCTCGATCGCCTTGACGCCGGACCAGGAACCGGCGCTCTGGGGCATCAGCCCAACGCGGCCGGCCAGCTGCCTCGAGCCTGCTGGTAAGCCGAGCACCCTCACAGTTCCCGCGGCTGGCCGAATCAGGTCGGTGCAACAGCGGATCAGCGTGGTCTTGCCGGCACCATTTGGACCGAGGACAGCGGTGAGCGCCCCGGTCTTAGCCCGCAATGACAGCCCGTCGAGTATTGCGCGGCCGCCGAACCTGACGACCAAATCGTCAACCCGCACAGCGCTGTCGGGACTGGGCACCGATGAATTCTAGACGGACGGACTGAGTGGTTCGGCCGATGCGGTCTGAGCCAGTCGAAGAGCGCACTTCGACCAGCTCAGGGCGTGGCAGGCTCCAGGACAGTTCGTGCAAGAAAGGGTGTGCGGAAGACGCCCCGAGGGTCGTACGCCTCGGCAAGCCGGCGGAAATCCGCAAGCCGGGGGTAGAGCCCGGACCAGTCATGACCGGCGCCGAACACCTTGGACCAGTGCGGTCGTGGCTGGAACGGCTGTAACACCTGCTCAATCCGCTCAACGAGCGCCTCTACTGCTGCAGCATCGGGCTGCCAGGTGAAATGGACCCCGAAGCTGCTGCGCTGGGCTCGATGGCGAGCGTCAGCTCGGTGACCACACCGAGCGCGCCCAGGTGCACCACGGCTGCTGCGAAACCCGGGGAGGTGTGATCGATCCGCAGTCGATCGCCGCTGCCGGTGATCAGGTTCATGCCGTTACTGCCGAAGCCAATGATTGGTTGGCATTGCCCGATCATGCGTTGCGGTAGCCACCGAGCCGGCCACCGTAATGTGCGGTAGGGAAGGGAGGTTGCTCAGCGCCCAGCGGGCCTCATGCATCCTCCGCGCCAAGTTCCCGTAGCGCATGGCCGCCGGAACCGAGACGCTCCGGGCATCCTCGTCGATTGTCATTTCGCCGGGCAGAGCCTCGAGCGAGATCAGCCCTGCGGCATCGGCGATGTCGTTGAAGGAATGCCGCGTGCCGAGCGCATGCAGCGAGGAACTTGCTGTTTCAATCAGCCGTCGCAGCTCGTCAATCGTCTGCGGGCTATGCACGCGCTCAGCACGATAGGTATATGTGCCGCTCCAGTTGAGCTCGGGCTTCATTTGCCGGCGGAAAGGATATCGGCGAGGTCGTACTTGACCGGTTCCTCGAGCTGTTCGTACGTGCAGGAGTGAGGATCACGGTCAGGCCGCCAGCGGCTGAACTGGGCGGTGTGTCGGAACCGATCGCCCTCCATGTGCTCGTAACGGACCTCGACGACCAGCTCAGGTCGCAGTGGGATGAAGGAGAGATCTTTCTTGGCGTTCCACCGGCTGAACTCCGAGGCTCGCGGCGTACGGATACCTTCCTCCTGCTTGGCCCACGCCCACGGATGATCATCAAATGTGGTGATCAACGGTTGCAGCTCGGTGAACAGCTCTTTGCGGCGGGCGGCCGGGAATGCGCCGATCACGCCCACACTGGCGAGCTCGCCGGAATCCTTGTAGAGACCGAGCAGCAGTGATCCAATGCTGTCCGGCCCGCTTTTGTGCACCCGATAGCCAGCGACAACGCAGTCCGCGGTCCGTTCGTGCTTGATCTTGAACATGGTGCGCTTGTCGGGCTGGTAGGTACCGGCGAGCGGCTTGGCCACCACGCCGTCGAGACCGGCACCTTCGAACTGGGAGAACCACTGCACCGCCAGGTCATGATCACGAGTGGCCGGCGTCAGATGGATCGGCGCCTTCTCGCCTGCCAGAGCTTCCTCCAGGGCGGCACGGCGCTCCTCGAACGCCCGGTGGCTGTAGTCGGTGTCGCCAAGGGCGAGCAGGTCGAAGGCAATGAAGCTCGCCGGTGTCTCCTGCGACAGCAGTCTGACCCGACTGGCGGCGGGGTGTATGCGTTGCTGCAGCACCTCGAACTCCAGCCGATCGCCGACTACGACGATGATCTCGCCGTCAACTACACACTTCTCGGGCAGGTTGGCTTGGACCGCTTCCACGATTTCGGGGAAGTAGCGAGTCATCGGCCGCTCGTTGCGAGAGCCGATCTCGACCTCGTCGCGGTCACGGAACACGATGGACCGGAACCCGTCCCACTTGGGCTCATAGATAAACGGGCCGTCCGGGATTTGTGGCACCGCTTTGGACAGCATGGGCGCGACGGGCGGCATGACGGGCAGCTTCATGCTGGCCATTCTCACCTACCAGCGATCACCGAGCTGTGGCTGTAGCGCTTACGATGCACCAGGTGCTGACCACAATCGCGATCGAGAACTACCGGTCCCTGCGCGACGTGCGTCTCCCCTTGGAGCCGCTCAATGTCGTGACAGGCGCAAATGGCACAGGCAAGTCCAACCTCTATCGCGCCCTCCGACTGCTGGCTGACTGCGCGTCCGGTCGAGTCATCTCCTCACTGGCCCGCGAGGGTGGACTCGAGTCGGTGCTCTGGGCGGGCCCTGAGCACTTGGGGGCCGCGGTCCGCACGGGCCGGCATCCCGTGCAGGGCACCCTACGGTCCGCAGCTGTGAGCCTGCAGCTCGGGTTCGCCTCCGACGACTTTTCGTACCTGATCGACCTCGGCCTGCCGATCCCTAACGGGTCGTCCGCGTTCAACCTCGATCCCGAGATCAAGCGTGAGGTGGTGTGGAGTGGGCCGGTAATGCGGCCGGCCAGTGTGTTGGTCAGGCGAAAGCGCGCGCTCGTCGAGCTCCGCGGTACCTCGCGCAGCGATTCGTGGGAAAGCTTCGAGAGCGCGCTGCGACCGTACGAGAGCGTGCTGACCGAAGTATTGGACCCCGGCCGGGCGCCAGAGCTTCTCGCGGTCCGGGAGCAGATCCGTAACTGGCGGTTCTACGACCAGTTCCGGACAGACATCGACTCTCCGATCCGGCAGAGCCAGATCGGCACCCGCACTCCCGTGCTCGATGCGGATGGCCGAGACCTGGCGCCCGCGTTGCAGACGATCATCGAGATCGGGGACGACGACGCTCTGCACGCCACGATCGAAGATGCATTCCCGGGGTCACGGCTTCAGGTGGTGGAAGCGCGCGGCCGCTTCGATCTCGAGCTGCGGACCCACGGTCTACTGCGGTCGCTGACCGCGGCCGAGCTCTCCGATGGCACTATCCGGTACCTGTTGCTTGTCGCCGCGCTGCTGAGTCCGCGGCCGCCATCGCTGATGGTCCTGAATGAGCCAGAAACGAGCCTGCACGCAGATCTGGTCCCTGCGCTTGCACGCCTCATCAGCCGCGCGAGTGAGCACACCCAGATCGTTGTGGTGACGCATGCGCGAGATCTCGTGGCGGCCTTGTCCGCGACAGGAGCCCAGCCGCTATCCCTGCTCAAGGAGTTTGGCGCGACCACGCTCGAGGGCGTCGCGCCCTTTGAGCAACAGGCCTGGAACTGGGGCTCGCGCTGACAAGAATCAGGAAGACTGACTTCGTGCCCGATTCCGCAGTCAGATGCGCCCAGAGCTCGTCGAAGGGCCGATGCGGAACTTCGCCAGGCTCAGCCGCATTGGGCGACTAAGGCGAGCCTTATTTGAACCCGCTCGACGAATTAAGGCACACTGGCGTTGTGAAAAACTACCAGCGGGTCACCTCAGGTGCCGCTGGGGTTCCTCAGAGCGCGGAGACCGACGCATCAACGCGCCAGCGAGTGGCCAGTTCAATTCTCGAGCACGGGCCCTCGACTGCCGCGGAGTTGGCCGAGCGGCTGGGGCTGACCCCAGCAGCCATTCGTCGGCATCTCGACGTGCTGCTGGCATCCGGCCATGTCGAGGCGCGCGAGCAGCGCATCTACGGTGCCCGTGGCCGCGGCCGACCGGCCAAGGATTTTGTGCTGACTGATGCCGGCCGCGCAGTGTTCTATACCGCGTACGACGATCTGGCTATCGAGGCCCTGGAATTCCTGGCAACCACGGCGGGCCCAGATGCCGTGACGCGCTTTGCAGAGGCGAGGATGGCTCAGAGCGAGCAGAGTTACCGGGAGCGAATGGCGAGCGCCGGACCGGACAGCACGCCGGCACAAGCTCTCGCTGCCGCATTGTCCGACGATGGGTACGTGGCGTCGACTCTTCCGTCGGCGATCGGGGAACAGCTGTGCCAGCATCACTGCCCGGTGGCCCATGTTGCCGAGCGTTTCCCGCAGATCTGCGAGGTTGAGACCGCCGCCTTCTCTCGTCTTCTTGGTGTTCACGTGCAGCGCCTCGCCACCATTGCGCACGGGGATGGTGTCTGCACGACTCATGTTCCGCACGTCCGCAGGACGACGACCGATATGACCACATCCGAAAGGGCTTCATCATGACCCAAACTCAGGATCCCACTGTTACCCGACCGGTTGGCACCGGCCAGACCCAAGATCAACATCTGGCTGCCCTCGGTCACTATGAGTGGGGCTGGGCAGATAGTGATGTTGCCGGAGCCTCGGCGCAGCGTGGCCTGACCCCTGAGATCGTCGCCAATATCTCCCGGCTCAAGAACGAGCCGAAATGGATGCTTGATCTGCGGCTCAAGGGCCACCGGCTCTTTGGCCGCAAGCCGTTGCCCACCTGGGGGGCCGAGCTAGGCGACATCGACTTCGACAACATCAAGTACTTCGTGCGCTCCACAGAGAAGCAGGCGACGTCGTGGGACGAACTGCCTGCCGACATCAAGAACACCTACGACAGGCTGGGCATCCCCGAGGCGGAGAAGGCACGGCTGGTGGCTGGTGTGGCGGCTCAGTATGAATCAGAGGTGGTCTACCACAAGATCAACGAAGAGCTTGAGCGCCAGGGCGTGATCTTCCTCGACACCGACACCGGGCTCAAGGAGCACGAGGAGCTCTTCAAGGAGTACTTCGGTACCGTCATCCCGGTCGGGGACAACAAGTTCGCGTCCCTGAACACCGCAGTCTGGTCCGGTGGCTCGTTCATCTACGTGCCGAAGGGCGTCCACGTCGAGATCCCGCTGCAGGCCTACTTCCGGATCAACACCGAGAACATGGGCCAGTTCGAGCGGACGCTGATCATCGTCGACGAGGGCGCGTACGTGCACTATGTCGAGGGCTGCACCGCGCCGATCTACTCCTCCGACTCGTTGCACTCGGCTGTGGTGGAGATCATCGTCAAGAAGAACGCGCGCTGCCGCTACACCACGATCCAGAACTGGTCCAACAACGTCTACAACCTGGTGACCAAGCGGGCCACCTGCGAAGAGGGCGCGACCATGGAGTGGATCGATGGCAACATCGGATCCAAGGTCACCATGAAGTACCCCGCGGTTTACCTGATGGGGGAGCATTCTCGCGGAGAGACTCTGTCGGTCGCCTTTGCCGGCGAGGGTCAGCACCAAGACGCCGGGTCGAAGATGGTGCACTGCGCGCCGCACACGTCGAGCTCGATCATCTCCAAGTCCGTCGCTCGGGGTGGCGGGCGTACGTCGTACCGCGGCCTGGTCCAGGTGCAGGAAGGTGCCCATCACTCAGCCAGCACGGTGAAATGCGACGCGCTGCTAGTGGACACAATCAGCCGCTCCGACACCTACCCCTACGTCGACGTACGTGAGGACGACGTGTCGATGGGTCATGAGGCGACGGTCTCCAAGGTCAGCGAGGACCAGCTTTTCTACCTGAGGAGCCGAGGCTTGGGTGAGGACGAGGCGATGGCCTTGATCGTCCGCGGCTTTATCGAGCCGATCGCGCGTGAACTACCGATGGAGTACGCGCTCGAGCTCAACCGGCTGATCGAACTCCAGATGGAGGGTGCGGTCGGCTGATCACACATCGCTGAACACCCACCAGACGGAACCAGAAAGAGACCTTTCGACGTGACCTTGCTTGATCAGGCTGCCGCACGGGTAGCCGATGCGGTGGAGAGCCCACAGAAGGTGGCCAGCCGGCTGCACCCTCCCGGTTCCTTCGACCTCGCTGATCATCCTGTGCCGACAGGCCGGGAGGAAGCATGGCGGTTCACTCCGATAAAACGGCTGAAGGGCTTGCACGACGGCACATTCGTGCCCGGTGGTGGCGCGCGGGTAGAGATTCAAGCGCCACCGGAGGTTGTGGTGGACATGGTGGAGCGCGATGATCCGCGCTTGGGCATGATCTACGTCCCCAACGACCGTGTCGCAGCCCAGGCCTGGAACTCTTTCGAGCAAGCCCGGATCCTCTCGGTGCCACCCGGCGCAGAGTTGGACGAGCCGGTGGTGGTCAACGTCTTCGGCACGGGAAGTGAGGCCGCGGTATTCAACCATCTTGTCCTGGACATCGGCGCCAACGCTCGAGCCACCGTCGTGCTGCAGCATCAGGGCTCGACAGTGCGCGCCGGTAACGCGGAGATCATCGTCGGGGACGGCGCCTCGCTCATTCTGGTCTCGGTGCAGGACTGGGAGGACGACGCGGTTCATCTCGCGCACCTCCATGCGCGGATCGGACGCGACGCGAGCTATCGCCAGGCGCTGGTGAGCATCGGCGGCGACTTGGTCCGAATCTCGTCCTCTGTCGACTTCGCAGCACCGGGCGGGGAGGCAGAGCTGTTAGGCCTGTACTTCGCCGACGCCGGTCAGCATCTCGAGCATCGGCTGTTCGTCGACCACAACGCCCCCCGCACCCGCAGCAATGTGGACTACCGGGGCGCATTGCAGGGGCAGGGAGCACACACCGTCTGGATCGGCGACGTCCTGATCCGGAAGGTCGCCGAGGGCATCAAGACCTACGAGTCCAACAAGAATCTGGTCCTCACCGACGGGTGCCGTGCCGACTCGGTACCCAACCTGGAGATCGAGACCGGTGAGATCGAGGGTGCCGGCCACGCCTCCACGACTGGCAGATTCGACGACGAGCAGCTGTTCTACCTGCGTAGCCGGGGAATCGAGGAGGCCGAGGCCCGTCGCCTGGTTGTGCACGGGTTCTTCGCCGATATCATCCGCAAGGTCGGCGTACCGGAGATCGAGAAGCGGCTGCTTGAGGCCGTCGAGGCCGAGCTGGCGATCAACATAGGACTTCCCTCGTGACCACGCTGGTTCGCGTGTGCTCCGTCGATGACGTGCCGCCGGAGTCGGCCATTCCGGTCGAAGTGCCGCAGAACGCCAGCCGGGTCGAGCTGGCCATCGTCCATAGCAATGGGAATTTTTACGCGATCTACGACGAGTGCTCGCATGCCCAAATCCCGTTGTCGGAGGGAGATGTTGGCGACGGCGAGATCGAGTGCTACCTTCACGGGTCCCGATTCGATCTGCGCACCGGTGAGCCGATCGGCCTGCCGGCGACAGAGCCGGTGCCGGTTTACCGCTGTCTCGTTGAGGGCAACGATGTCCTGGTCGACGTCTCCGCACCCCTGGATCTCACCGATGCCGATCCGACCGCTACACCCACCTACGCACAGGAGTTCTGATTCTTCTATGTCCACTCTCGCTATTCGTGATCTTCACGTTTCGGTCGACACCGAGGCGGGCCCGAAGGAGATCCTCAAGGGGGTCGACTTGACGGTGAGCAGCGGCGAGATCCACGCGATCATGGGACCCAACGGTTCCGGCAAGTCGACCCTGGCGTACTCGATTGCCGGGCACCCGAAGTACCGGATCACCTCCGGCAGCGTAACCCTCGACGGCCAGGACCTGCTCTCACTGACGATCGACGAGCGGGCCCGCGCTGGCCTCTTCCTCGCCATGCAGTATCCGGTCGAGGTGCCCGGTGTGTCCGTGTCGAACTTCTTGCGTTCGGCCAAGACCGCGCTCGACGGCCAGGCCCCGAAGCTGCGTACTTGGGTGAAGGAAGTCAACGCTGCTATGGAACGGGTTCAGATGGATCCCGACTTCGCGAACCGGAGCCTCAACGAGGGCTTCTCGGGAGGGGAGAAGAAGCGGCACGAGATCGTTCAGCTCGAGCTGCTGAACCCGCGGTTCGCGATCTTGGACGAGACTGACTCAGGGCTCGACATCGACGCATTGCGCGTGGTTGCCGCCGGAGTGAACCGCTTCTCCGCGCAAGGTGACCGCGGGGTGATGTTGATCACTCACTACATCCGGATCCTGCGCTACATCAAGCCGGACTTTGTACATGTCTTCGTAGCCGGTCGAGTGGCCGAGCAGGGCGGTCAGGAGCTGGCCGAGCGACTCGAAGCCGAGGGCTACGACCGCTACGTACGAGCGGCTGCGACCGCTGGGGCGGAGTAGCAATCGTGTCGATCAACGGTGGGCCGGAGTACCCCGCCACCACGGATCTCTCCGACGTCGCGGTCGGCAATCTGGCGCTGGCCGAAGAGCCGATCGCCTTTGACGTCGATGCGATCCGTGCGGACTTCCCGATCTTGGAACGCACCGTCGATGGCGGGCCGCTGATCTACCTCGACAGTGCTAACAGCTCGCAGAAGCCGCGAGTCGTCGTCGAGGCGATGGAGGATCACTATCTGAACCACAACGCCAACGTCGCACGTGCCATGCACATGTTGGGGGCCGAAGCGACCGAAGCATTCGAAGGGGCGCGCGCTCAGCTGGCGCAGTTCATCGGCGCTCATCGCTCGGAGGAAGTGGTGTTCACCAAGAACGCCTCCGAGGCGTTGAACTTATGCGCGTACACGCTTGGTGCCGCTCTGCGACCGGGCGACGAGATCGTCATCTCGGTCATGGAGCACCATTCGAACATCGTGCCGTGGCAGCTCCTGGCACAGCGCACCGGCGCTGTGTTGCGCTGGTTCGATGTGACAGATGAGGGGCGGCTGGACCTCGAGAAGGCATCCGCTGACGGCCTGGTAAACGAGCGAACCAAGATCATCTCTGTGGCCTACGTCTCGAACGTGCTCGGCACCATCAATCCGATCAGTCAGATCGCGGCCATGGGTCATTCCGTGGGTGCGACTGTGGTGGTGGATGCATCGCAGGCCGTTCCGCAGCTGGCAGTGAACATGGCTGATCTTGGGGCGGACCTGGTCGCGTTCACGGGCCACAAGATGGTCGGTCCTACCGGCATCGGGGTGCTCTGGGGACGTTACGAGCTACTTGCCGCGCTGCCGCCCTTCCTCGGTGGTGGCGAGATGATCGAGGTCGTCACCATGCAGGGCTCGACGTACGCCCCACCGCCGCACCGCTTCGAGGCGGGTACGCCGCCGATCGCTCAGGCCGTCGGTCTGGCCGCCGCAGCCCAGTACCTGAGCGCGATCGGGATGGACCAGATCACTGCGCACGAACGTGAGATCACCGCGTACGCGCTTGAAGGTCTCCATAGCCTCCGTGGTCTGAAGGTGCTCGGTCCGGACCACGTGGTGGATCGGGGCGGCGCAGTCTCGTTCACCCTGACCACTCCGGACAGGCAGCAAGTTCATCCACATGACGTGAGCCACTTACTCGACTCGCGTGGCATCGCGGTGCGAGCCGGCCATCATTGCGCGCGGCCGCTGCACGAGCGTTTCGGGGTGCAATCCTCGACTCGTGCCTCGTTCTACCTCTACACGACCCATGCCGAGATCGATGCCCTGATCGAAGGCCTGGATTACACGACTGCCTTCTTCGGGGGGCTGCGATGAAGGTAGAGGAGCTGTACCAAGAGATCATTCTTGATCACTACCGTACGAAGCACCACAGCGGATTGCGGGAGCCGTATGAGGCCGAGGTTCAGCACGTAAACCCCACCTGCGGGGACGAGGTGCGGCTGCGAGTGCATCTGGAAGGCCACACCGTCGCCGATGTTTCCTACGAGGCGGTGGGCTGCTCGATCTCCCAGGCTTCGACATCGGTGATGACCGATCTTGTGATCGGCAAGGACGTGGCGTACGACTTGGACTTGTACGAGGAATTCTTGACCATGATGCAAAGCAGAGGTCAGATCGAACCCAATGAAGAGCGCCTCGAGGATGGGATCGCGTTCGCAGGCGTCGCCAAGTTCCCAGCGCGGGTGAAGTGCGCCTTGATCGGCTGGTCGGCCTTCAAGGACGCGGTCATCCGAGCCCAAAGCGCGAGTAGCTAAGGAGATGTGCCAATGAGCGAGACTCGCACCTATGACGATCTTTCGACCGATCCGCCCGAGCAGGGAAGCCGGCCGTCGGATCTGGTTGCCGATGACCTTCCCGAAGTCGATCTTGGTGTGCAATCGGAGCAGCCGGATGGTCGGCCGTCGCTGGACGACATCGAAGAAGCACTCAAGGACGTTGTTGATCCAGAGCTCGGCATCAACGTGGTCGATCTCGGGCTGGTCTATGAGTTGCACCTCGAGGACGACGATTCGCTGACCATTGACATGACGCTGACCTCGGCCGCTTGCCCCTTGACCGATGTGATCGAAGATCAGACCGAGACCGCGCTCGAGGGTCTGGTCGACCGATGGGTGATCAACTGGGTGTGGATGCCCCCGTGGGGCATGGAGATGATCACCGACGACGGTCGCGACCAACTGCGCGCTCTGGGCTTCAACGTCTGAGCGCTGTTGTCGCTGGTTCGGTTCGGGGAGGTGCTGCCAGCATGCGCAGAAACCCGAGGATTGCCTTCGGCGGCACCGGCAAGTCAGAGGGCCCTGAGTTTCAAGCATCTTAGGTTTCTGCGCCTGCTGGCAGCGCCTCCCCGAACCTTGCCGGGTCAAGCGCGCTCAGAGGTGTAGCTGAGTGCGGTTGGTCGCGGATCTCGCGGTGATCGTCTCCTGCTGGTCGCGGCTGAGGGAAGATGTGGGCGTGGGCCGCATCGATTTCTACCACGATCCCGCCGCACCGCTGGCCAACAGCATCGTGCCCTCGGTAACGGTCGCCGTCCGCGATCAAGCTGGGCAAATTCTGCTGGTCCACAAGATCGACAATGACTATTGGGCGCTGCCCGGCGGAGCGGTGGACTTGGGCGAATCCGTCGCTGATGCCGCGCTACGCGAGGTCGCAGAGGAAACCGGCGTCATGATCGAGCTGACTGGGCTCGTAGGTATCTACACAGACCCTGGCCACGTGATGGCATACGACGACGGCGAGGTCCGACAGCAGTTCTCCATCTGCTTCAACGCCCGTCTGATCTCGGGTATGGCACGGCAGGACGAGATCGAGATCAAGGCCGTGCAGTGGGTCGATCCGTCCGACGTGCCCTCCATGAAGATCCACTCATCCATGCGGCGGCGCATTGACGACGCGATCGCTGGGCGCGCGGAGCCGCAGATCGACTGACCGGTCCTGCCGTTGCGGGGGAACGCCCGATCAAGTCGCTGGCGAGTGTCTCATCCAGCCAGTCGAACATGCGCTGCTCCAGAAGGGACCTGGCCATTGGCTCGCAGTGCCGGCCGGCGCGGTCGTCGGCAGTGAACGTGACAAGTGCTGCAGACCATCCGGGCGGGCGACGCCGTGCTGCTGATACTTGCCGCCGCAAACCGAGAATCGATGCCTTCCCCGACCCCGACCGATTCGTGTTCGACCGCCCAAACCGACAACACGTCGCGCTCGGTCACGGCCTCCATTACTGCCTCGGGGTGCCGCTGGCCCGGCTCGAAGGTCGCATCGCCTTGCAGACGGTGTTCGAGCGGTGGCCGACCATCCGCCAAGCCGGCGAGTTGGTGTACGCCGACAACTTCAACGTACGGATGCTGCGTTCTCTCCCGGTCGCCACATCCTGAGCGCGACAGCGCCCAACGCTCGAATCGGCGCCGCGGAAGCGGCAGCGAGCAGGCCCTCGCGCCAGCATCGGACTCGCTCTCCGTACCGGCCACAGAGACCAAGATCGCGCCCGAATGAAAGGGAGGGAGCGGGCACCTTGGGGCCGGCGTAGAACGTAAGAGGCTTGAAACTCTGGGAATTGCAAAGGCAGCTCAAACGCTAAAGGTAACCGCGGTCGTTCTCAGCCGGCCCCAGGGCCGCTCGCGACCGACAGTCCACAGAAAGCGATCTTTGGTCGCTGCATGTCACGTACGGAAGAGTGAGTCCGATGCTGGTCGCGAGGGATGTGGAGGTGCGCGCGGGTGCGCGTCTTCTGCTGGAGCATGCCTCATTCCAGGTGGCGGCCGGCGACAAGATCGGCTTGGTAGGGCGTAACGGAGCTGGGAAGACCACATTGACCCGGATCCTGTCCGGCGAAACGCAACCGGCCGGCGGAACGATCACCAGAACGGCCCCAGTGGGATACCTACCGCAGGATCCGCGGACCGGCGATCTTGATCTCCTCGCCAAGAACCGGATCTTGTCCGCCCGCGGCTTGGACGCTGTCGTTGATCGGCTGCGCCGCGCCGAGCTGGCAATGGGGGACGACTCGTCCGATGTTCGCGACAAGGCAATGGCCTCGTACGCCCGCGCTGAGGCGGAGCTGGCGGCCGCCGGTGGCTACGCCGCGGAGGCAGAGGCTGCCCGAATCGCGAGCAATCTTGGCTTGCCCGAGCGCGTGCTGCACCAGCCGATCGGAACTCTCTCGGGCGGTCAGCGGCGTCGGGTCGAGCTTGCTCGGATCTTGTTCTCCGCTGCGCCGACCTTGTTGCTCGATGAGCCGACGAACCACCTAGACGCCGACTCGATTGTCTGGTTACGCGACTTCCTGGCTAGCCACTCCGGCGGGCTGCTGGTGATCACCCACGACGTCGGGCTGCTGGAGCGATGCGTCAACAAGGTGTTCCATCTCGACGCGAACCGCGCCGAACTCGATATCTACACCATGGGCTGGAAACGCTATCTGCAGCAACGCGAGACCGACGAGAAGCGCAGGAGGCGCGAGCGGCTTAACGCCGAGCGCAAAGCCGACCAGCTCCTCAGTCAGGCGGACAAGATGCGGGCCAAGGCGACCAAGGCCATGGCTGCACACAACATGGTCAGGCGTGCGGAGCGACTGCTGGCTGGCATCGACGGTGAACGGGCTCCGGATCGGGTCGCCAAGATCAAGTTCCCGGACCCGGCACCCTGTGGCAAGACGCCGCTGACGGCGACCGACCTCAGCAAAAGCTACGGATCACTCGAGGTCTTCACCGGGATCGACCTCGCCATCGACAAGGGCAGCCAGGTCGTGGTGCTCGGGCTCAACGGTGCCGGCAAGACGACCCTGCTTCGGATCCTCGCGAGTTTGGATGAGCCCGACACCGGCGAGGTGGTGGCAGGTCACGGTTTGCGCATTGGCTACTACGCCCAAGAGCATGAGACGTTGGATATCGGCCGATCCGTGCTGGCGAACATGAAGACAGCCGCGCCCGATCTTGGTGATACCGATGTCCGCAAGATCTTGGGCTCGTTCCTCTTCTCCGGCGACGATGTCGACAAACCAGCGAGTGTCCTGTCCGGCGGTGAGAAGACGAGACTGGCCTTGGCCATGCTGGTGTGCTCCAGTGCCAATGTGCTGCTACTTGATGAGCCGACGAACAACCTTGATCCGGCATCGCGCGCCGAGGTGCTGTCAGCGATCAAGCGTTACGCGGGTGCAGTAGTTCTGGTGACCCACGACGAGGGAGCTGTTGACGCCCTTGATCCTGATCGGGTGCTCCTGCTGCCAGACGGCGTAGAAGATCTCTGGAGCCCTGAGTATGCGGATCTGGTGGCACTGGCCTGATCTTCAGCCCTGTTTCTTCTGCTCCCACCTGTTTCTTCTGCTTGCGCGGCGGCTTGCAGGGCATTGATCATCCCTACCTGAAACAAATATTGCAACATGAGATCATCTGGCGCTTTGGATGTGATCAAACCCCAATTCAATTTGATCAGAGAGAAATTGCCCAAGGGCGGCAGAAACGTGCTAGAAATGGGTGATCATTGATCTTGAGGTCTCGATCATTCGGTCTGGCAAGGTCGTCGTCCAATCACGATGACCCACGACAAAGGGAGGCGCAGTGGCCAAGGCATTGGCTAAGGGTTCACGCATCACCGGGACGCAGCGGACAACGCTTGCTTCCCAGTACGCCAAGCGGTACGCCGCAGGCGAGAGCATCCGGAAGATCGCTGAGGATGCCGGTCGTTCCTTCGGGTTCGTGCACGGTGTCCTGAAGGAAGCCGGAGTTGAGCTGCGCGGTCGCGGAGGCGCTACCCGCGGTGCGAAGAAGGCGGCGTCGAGCAGCACAGTAAAGAAGACTGCAGCGGCTTCTGCCAAGAAGGCAGCCGTGAAGAAGGCACCGGCGAAGAAGACCCCCGCCAAGGCTGCGGCGAAGAAGGCACCGGCGAAGAAGGCACCCGCCAAGAAGACCCCCGCCAAAGCTGCGGCGAAGAAGGCACCGGCGAAGAAGGCACCCGCCAAGAAGACCCCCGCCAAAGCTGCGGCGAAGAAGGCACCGGCGAAGAAGGCACCCGCCAAGAAGACCCCCGCCAAGAAGGCTCCTGCCAGGAAGCGGTGATCGCGACTCAGCATTTGAGGCCCGGACGCTGTTGCGTCCGGGCCTTTGCGCTGCGTCGATAGCGCTCTGACATCTGCGCTCTGACATCGGTTCGCCTAGTTCCGGCTTCTTCGTCGCATTCGCTGACACGCATGCGGTTGCCGTCCGCGGCTAATGGCGCGGAGGCGCTCACCGAATGCTCCTGCAGGCGCCGGAGGCGGCCGGACGTCATAGCGCTGCTACCGCTCGCGGGCTCGCATAGCCTGGGACCGCCGAGCGTTCCCAAGCCCCCGGAGGAAACCGTGTCGATGTACATGTTGATGCGGCGCATGTCGCAGGATCCCGAAATTGCCCAGCATCAACTCAGCCCTGGTGTCGTTTGGCGGGTCCTGCGCTTTGCCAAGCCCTATCGGTTCCTTATCGCCGTTTTTGTGGCACTGGTCGTGATTTCGGCCGCACTCGCAGTGGCGCCGCCGCTCCTTTTCAGACAGATCATCGACAACGGTATTTTGCAGGGCAACCGGCAGGTCGTAATCACCCTGAGTGCGGTGGTCGCCGCACTAGCCGTCTTACAGGCGGTGCTCACCCTGATTCAGCGATGGTTTTCCTCAACGATTGGCGAAGGCTTGATCTTCGACCTTCGCACTCAGGTTTTTGACCATGTGATCCAGATGCCAGTCGCATTCTTTACCAGAACGCAGACCGGAAAGCTGGTATCGCGACTCAACTCGGATGTGATCGGCGCTCAGCAGGCATTCACCTCGACATTGTCGACGGTCCTGACCAACTTGATCAGCCTGGTGCTGGTACTCGCAGCGATGATCGTGCTCAGCTGGCAGCTCACTCTTGCCGCACTGATCATGTTGCCGGTCTTCCTCATTCCGGCCAAGATCGTTGGCCGCAAGCTCGCAGATCTGACGCATCGTCAGATGCAACTCAATGGCGACATGTCGGCGACCATGACCGAGCGTTTCAGCGTCAGCGGCGCACTACTGGTCAAGCTCTTCGGGCGGTTTCCCGAGGAGCATGACCGGTTCGCAGAGCGCGCCGGAGCCGTGCGCGATGTCTCGGTCAAGATCGCAATGAACGGGCGGTTCTTCTTTACGTCACTGGGCCTGGTCGCGGCATTGGCCACTGCGCTGGTGTACGGCGTGGGTGGGTCCTTGGCCATCGACGGCGTCCTCACCGTAGGTACCCTGACCGCCCTGGCCGGGCTCCTCACGCAGTTGTACGGACCACTGACGCAGCTCACCAATCTTCGGATCGACGTCATGAACGCCCTCGTCAGCTTCGATCGAGTCTTCGAAGTGCTCGATCTGGTGCCCATGATCCGCGACACCGAGGATGCTGAGACAGTCAAGGGGCCGGCCTCGGTGAACTTTGATCATGTCTCGTTCAGCTACCCGACCGCCGATGAAGTGTCCCTGGCGAGCCTGGAGTCGATTGCTTCGCTCGATCAACGACCGAGCGGCGAGGTGTTGCACGACATCACGTTCAGCGTTGCGGCTGGCCAAACGGCGGCACTCGTCGGCCGATCCGGCGGCGGCAAGACGACGATCACCCACCTGGTTGCGCGGCTTTACGACGCCACGTCGGGAACTGTCTCGGTGGGTGGCACCGACGTCAAGAAGCTGAAGCAGGATTCGCTGCGCGCCACGGTTGGCTACGTCACACAAGACGCGCATATGTTCCACGACACAATTCGAGCCAATCTCCGATACGCCCGACCCGATGCCGCTGATACCGAGCTATGGGAAGCTCTGGAGGCCGCACAGCTCAACACGTTGGTCGAGAGCCTGGCTGATGGCTTGGACACAGTGGTGGGTGAGCGTGGCTACCGGCTGTCCGGTGGAGAGCGGCAACGTCTTGCCATCGCCCGGCTGCTGCTCAAGGCCCCGGCCATCGTGGTTCTCGACGAGGCCACAGCGCATCTGGACTCGGAATCTGAAGTGGCGGTCCAGCAAGCACTCGATCTGGCGATGGAGGGCCGTACCAGCATCGTCATCGCACACCGGCTGTCGACAATCCGCAACGCAGACCTGATCATCGTCGTGGACCAGGGCAGGGTTGTGCAGCGCGGTCGGCATGAAGAACTGATGCGCAAGGGCGGGCTGTATGCCGAGCTCTACCGCACTCAGTTCGATCAGAGTCCGCGCTGGGCTCCACCCTCGACCGGAATCACCGAGCCTGTCAGGTAAGACGCGGCGGGTGAGAGCAGGAAGGCCGCGACCCGCCCGAACTCTTCGGGCCGGCCATATCGACGCAACGGGATCGCTGCCTCAGCGCTGGCACGCGCCGCTGCGGGATCCTCCCTGAGCGAGAGCAGGTATCGGGCTCTCTCGGTGTCAATCGCACCGGGCAGGAGGCCGACCACTCGAGTTCCCAGCGGGCCGAGCTCATCGGCCAGTTGCTTGATCAGCATGGCCAGCCCCGGGCGAAGACCGTTGGAGGTAGCAAGACTGGGCATCGGCGCCTTAACAGAGGTCGACAGCACCCACGCGATGGACAGATCGTTTGCGGTGCCGTGGCTGACTACAGCCCGGCAGATCCGGAGCGCGGCGAGGAACACCGACTCGAACGCGCCACGCCACTGTTCCTCGCTGGTCTCCAGGACCGATCCGGCGGGTGGACCGCCCACGCTGATCAATGCGCCATCGAGCCGACCAAATGCATCGAGCGCGAGGGCGCAGGCCGTCTCCGCGGTACCGGCATCGGTCAGGTCGGCCGCAAGCGCGACTGCACGGTCGGGGCCAAGCCGGCTCACAGCCTCGGCCAGCAACTCGGCACGTCGAGCGACGATCACGACGCGCGCTCCCTCGGCGACGAGTTGATCAGCCGTTGCCCGGCCGAGCCCGGTGCTGGCGGCCGTCACCAGAAACGCTCGATCCACCAAACCAAGATCCATGATCAGATCTTGACACGGTCAGCAGCGGTTTCGGCGGCGTCCTCGCGTTCTTCACGCCGGGCGCGCAGATCGGCGCGTATGAAAACCACGATTCCCGCGACACCGACGGCAGTGAACATGAACCACTGCACGGCATACCAGAAATGCGGGCCTTCGGAGAGCTCAGGTAGTTGGATCGGCTGGAACTCGCCCTCCTGCTCAGGCTGGACGGTAAGAAGACCGATGTATCCGGACTTGAGCGGATAGGGCAGCGTCGTTGCGATGGCGTCTGAGTTGATCAGCCGCATTTGGTTGTCCACTGGCGTGATCGCAGACCGGCGACCCTTCTCATTGCGACGTACGTGCCCTACGACCGTCACCTCACCAGCCGGCGGCGCCGGGGCAGTCGATGGGATTTGAAGGCCTCGTTGCAGTGGGATGAAGCCGCGATCCACCAGCACAACGCCGCTCGCCGTGCGCAGCGGTGCTACGATCTCGTAGCCGTCTAGATCGCCGTTGCTTCGATAGCGCACGATGAACTGGTGGTCTGCATCGAAGGTCCCCCGGGCCTCGACCCGTTGCCATTGATCAGCGTCGGTGATCGGGCGGGTGAAGACCTGCTCGGACGGGCGAACTGGGCTCTGTTCATTAGCGATCGTTGTGGCGTTGCGTTCCTTACGCTGAGCCAGCCGGTCAAGCTGCCATTCCCCCATGTTGACGAAGACGATCCCGAGCACCGCGACGAATCCGATCAGCAGTGCCCAGCGAAGCCACAAGCGGCGCACGCAGCCAGGCTAGTGGCCCAACCTCTATTCATTGGCACTGCGAGCGTCGGTCGCGCGAGCAGTGCCCACCTATTCGTCATTCATCAGCAGCGTCGTGGCTTTGGCCGCAGCAGCCTCAAGTACGCCACCACGCCCGACGGCGACCCCGACCAGGAAGGTCGTGAGGGGCGCGGCTACCCGTTCCACCTCATGTGCGGAATCGCGAGCGAGGTCGAGCAGAGTAGTGACAGCGTCGTCGTCCATCGTGACGTCGCTAGTCCCCAGCTCCGCGGACAATGTGGTCAGCCAATGCTTGAGTTCCATAGGTTTCGGTGCTCCTCGACAAGGGCGATTGTGCGGCCCTGCCACGATGATGGTATGGGCAGGACGATGCTATGGGACGAGTAACCAGGCGGCACGGGGTGCTGCGGGTAGACACGGGAGTGGCAATCCGGCGCAGCGACACCTTGGCTGTGGAGGAACCGCTGGAGATCCGCCTTAACGGCGAGTCGTATCTGGTCACTATGCGAACGCCTGGCAATGACATCGATCTGGCACGCGGCCTGCTCTACAGCGAGCGCATCGTCACCGATCGGTCCGACATCGTCCTTGCCCGCTACTGCGCCGGCTCCGGCCCCGAGGGGGTCAATGACTACAACGTGTTGGACGTGACCTTGGCGCCGCCAATCTCCGCGCCGGCAGCGGCTCGACGCAACGTGATCACGACCAGCGCCTGCGGGATTTGCGGCACTACCTCCATCGACCAGGTGCTGCGCGAGTCGCCGTACCCACCGGATCCCGAACTGCAGGTTGCCGCCGAGCTGGTTCTCGTGGCTCCGACGCGGCTGCGACAGCATCAGCGAGCGTTCGACCAGACGGGTGGGCTGCATGCGGCAGGGCTGCTCGACCTGAATTCGGAGATGGCCTGTGTACGTGAGGATGTCGGGCGCCACAACGCCGTGGACAAGGTCATCGGCTGGGCCATCGAGCAAGAGCTTCTGCCGCTGCGCCAGATGATCTTGGCCGTCTCTGGACGAGCGTCCTTCGAGCTCACCCAGAAGGCGGTGCTGGCAGGAATTCCCGTGCTGGCTGCCGTTTCGGCCCCCAGCTCGTTAGCAGTCGAACTGGCAGAAGAGGCGGGGCTGACGCTGGTGGGATTCGTCCGCGGCAAGACGATGAACGTCTACACGCATCCTGATCGGATGATCTGGTCGACGAACGGGCAAATTAGACTCCAGACATGACCACGCTGCTTCCGTTTCCACGGCTGGGCAACCCCGGTTCCGCGCGTGCGGAACCAGCGGAGCGTGATCAACTTGTGCTTGCGGATGCTTTCGGCAGGGTGGCAACGGATCTGCGGGTCTCGTTGACCGACCGATGCAATCTGCGGTGTGCGTACTGCATGCCGCCTGAGGGTCTCGATTGGCTGCCGGGCGCCGAAGTCTTGACCGACGAGGAGATTGTGAGGCTGGTCACGATCGGCGTCGAACGACTTGGCATTACGACCGTCCGGCTGACCGGTGGCGAACCGCTATTGCGCAAGAACCTTGAGTTGCTCGTCGCTGACATTGCTGCGCTCGTCCCGGCACCGGATATCGCGCTCACCACGAATGGAATCGGTCTGGCAGCGCGTGCTGAGAAACTGGCCGCCGCAGGGCTGAAGAGAATCAACATCTCGCTGGACACGCTTGATCCAAGCACTTTTGCCAGGCTGGCCAGGCGGCGACGGCTGCCTGATGTGCTTGCCGGAGTCGCGGCCGCACGTGAGGCCGGGCTTCAGCCAGTCAAGATCAACACTGTGCTGCTGCGCGGCATCAATGACCATGAAGCGTTCGACCTGCTGCGCTGGGCGATGGCGGAGCAGGTCCAGCTGCGGTTCATCGAGCAGATGCCGTTGGATCCACAGCACGGCTGGAAGCGGGACGAGATGATCACCGCAGATGAGATCAGGCAGCGCCTGGGCGAGCACGTGGAGCTCGTCGAAGATCCCGAGGATGCATTGGCCCGGGGAAGCGCGCCGGCGGAGCTGTTCCGGGTGGCCGATACCAGCTACCGGGTCGGCATCATCGCGTCCGTATCCAAGCCGTTCTGCGGCTCCTGCGACAGGGTTCGACTCACAGCTGACGGCCAAATAAGGAACTGCCTCTTCGCCCGCACCGAGTCCGACTTGCGTACGCCGCTGCGTTCCGGCGCGAGCGACTCAGAAATTGCCACCCGCTGGGTAGCCGCTGTTGCCGGCAAAAAGCCCGGCCACGGCATCAACGACCCGAGCTTCCTGCAACCGGATCGGCCAATGTCGGCCATCGGTGGCTAAAGCGGTCGCACCTCTTTCAGGAACCCGCGCGCCGAGAGGAACTGCGCCAGGGATTCGCGATGATCATCGCAGGCCAGCCAGTGCTTGCGACGCTCCTCCGCGTGGATCTTGGGGTTGTTCCACTGCAGGTCGTACGAGGCTGGCTGACGACAGCCTCGTGCTGAGCAGACCAAGCCTTCCGGATCTGCCGGAAGCGGGTCAACGCGACTAAGCGACACGCTCATTCGGCCGGTGTTGACTGCCGTCTTCTTCGACAACTTCGTGGTCGATCTCTTCGTCACTGTGACCGGTGGTGATTTGCGGCCGTTCGCTCGGCAAAGCGTGGGTCATCTTCTTCTTGCCAGCGCGGAAATGCTGATCGACCTGGTTCGCGGCGATGACGGCGATGAATGGCAACAACACAGCGCAGGCGAACAACACCCAGCGGAACACGCCGTGAACGAAGATCATGCTGACGAAGCAGGCTGCCCGAAAGGCCATGGTGATTGTGTAACGGCGGATCCGGGACGACATTTCCTCGCTCGTGCCCATGCGGGCATCGGTGATCAGCGGGGCCGAGCGCCTGCGGCCCGTTTCGGCGATGGTTGAGGTGTGTGTGCCCATATCGCGATCGGTCACCACGTCAGCCTACGCCTGCTCGCCGAGACCTGGAGTACTCGATAGCGTGACCCCGTGAACCCATCGCGCGTCGTTCTTGTGACCGGTGGCAGCAAGGGAATCGGTCATGGTATTGCTGCTCGGTTGGCCCAGGCGGGCCACCGCGTCGCGGCCACCTACCGCAGCGGAGAGGTACCGACCGATGTTGTGGGCGTGCGCTGCGATGTGACCGATCCGGGCCAGGTGGAGGCGGCGTTCGCGCAAGTGGAGTCGGCGCTCGGGAACGTCGAGGTGCTGGTCGCCAACGCCGGAATCACCCGCGACACCTTGCTGATGCGGATGTCGGACGAGGATTGGGATCAGGTGATTGCCACCAACCTGACCGGGGCCTTCCGGGTCGCGCGGCGAGCCGCCAGACCCATGATTCGAGGCAGGTTCGGCCGGATCGTCTTCATCTCCTCAGTGGTCGGTCAGATCGGTTCGGCCGGACAGGTCAACTACGCGGCATCGAAGTCTGGGCTGGTGGGGATGGCGCGCTCCCTGGCCCGGGAGCTTGGCTCGCGTGGTGTAACGGCAAATGTGGTGGCGCCGGGCTTTATCGAGACCGACATGACCGCCGAGCTTGGTGAGGATCTGGTCAAGAAATACGCCGAGCAGATCCCGCTGGGGCGACTCGGCTCCGTGGCTGACATCGCGGGGACTGTCGAGTTTCTCGCCAGCGACGCGGCAAGCTACATCACCGGGGCCGTGATCCCCGTCGACGGCGGCCTGGGGATGGGCCACTGATCCACGCCGCATGGCGTTTCTCGAAAGGCAGAAGGGACATCTGTGGGCATTCTCGAGGGCAAGAACATCCTTGTTGCCGGCGTCACCTTGGACACCTCCATCGGTTTCCACGTGGCCAAGATCGCGCAAGCCGAGGGAGCGACGGTCGTGGTGTCCAACTTCGGCCGGGCTATGAGCCTCACCGGGCGTGTCATCAAAAAGCTCGATCCGGTGCCGCTGCTGCTGGAGGTCGATGTCACCAACGAGGACCATCTCGCCGGCCTTGCGGCGCAATTGGGCGAGCACCTCGACCATCTCGATGGACTGGTGCACTCGCTTGCCTTCGCCAACCCGGAAACCGCACTCGGCGGGAAGTTCCTGAGCACGCCGTGGTCCGACGTCAGCACCGCACTGCAGGTGTCGGCCTACTCGCTCGCGTCGTTGACCATGGCCTGCAAGCCCTTGCTGGTCGAGCCGGCCTCGGTTGTCGGCCTGACCTTCGACGCCACCGTCTCGTGGCCGGTCTACGACTGGATGGGTGTATCAAAGTCGGCGTTGGAGAGCACCAGCCGCTACCTTGCGCGCTATCTGGGCCCGCAGGGGATACGTGTGAATCTTGTGGCTGCCGGCCCGCTTGAGACACTCGCGAAGAAGGCCATTGGCGGCGCCGACGCGTTTAATGAAGTTTGGGGTCAGCGGGCGCCGCTGGGCTGGGATCCCAGGGATATGACGCCAACCGCCAAGGCCGTTGTGGCGCTGCTCAGTGACTTCTTTCCCAAGACCACCGGAGAAATGATCCACGTAGACGGTGGCCTGCACTCAACCGGCGCCTAGCGCCCCAGATGGCCACGGCATCGGGAGCCCGCTCGTTGGTCGAGCTACGTCTCCTCGACGGGCCGAACCTCTATTTTCCCCGTCCGGCGGCGAAGGTGACTCTCGACTTGACCGAACTGCTGGAGCTGCCGGAGGTCGCGGCTCGTGATCTCGGCACCGAACTTGGCTTGGGCAAGGCGCGTACCGGGACCACGGGCACGATATTCCGGCAGCGTTTCGCGATACGGCTGGTGACCCAGATCGTTCGTCGGCTGGCGCGCGCCGGAGGGACGACCAGGTTGGCGGTGCGCACTCGGACTGGACAGGCGGTGACCGAGCTCATCGTGGCATACCCGTGGCGCAACGCCGGCCGCGCCGAGGCTTTGGCGTATGGGCTGGCGCGGGTCCTCGACAGCGTCGCCGCTGGACCTCACGGTGTCGAGGAAATGATCAGCGCCGAGGGTGCTGTGCTTGCTGCTACGCCCCCTGGTGCAGCTCCGAGACTGATCCGACCGAGCATTCCCGTGGTCGCAATCACCGGCACGAACGGCAAAACCACTACGGCTCGGATGATCGGCCATGTGGCGCGCCGGGCTGGCCTGTCCGTGGGCTGGTCCAGTACCGACGGTGTGTATATCGATGGAGAGCTGATAGAGGCTGGCGATTTCTCAGGCCCGGGCGGTGCCGGTCGGGTGTTGCGCCAGCCGGGTGTGGAGCTGGCAGTAACCGAAACGGCTCGCGGTGGGATCTTGCGTCGGGGCATCGGCGTCGCATACAACGACGTCTCAATCGTGACCAACATCAGCTCCGACCACCTGGGTCTGGACGGGATCGACACTCTCGACCAGCTTGCTGAAGTCAAGGCGGTCGTCACCAAGATCACTAAGCCGGATGGCTGGTGCGTGCTGAATGCCGATGACCCGCGAACATTCGCGATGCGGCTCGGCACCACAGCCCAGATATGGGTGTTCACGCGAGATCCAGACTCGCCATCGGGGCGCAGCGTTCTCTCGGAGGGTGGTCGAGTGACTACCTTGCTCGACGGCTGGATCAGTGTGCTGAAAGGCGGCGAAGACCCACTTCCGGTCATCCATGTCGTCGAGGTGCCGATGACCCTGGCAGGCCTGAGCCGGGTCAATGTCGAGAACGCACTCGCCGTGACCTCGGCATCGCTGGCGCTGGGCTTCACAGTTGATCAAGTGGCAGAGGGCCTTCGGTCGTTTGATCCGGGCGAGAACAACCCTGGGCGGATGAATATCTGGAGCGTCGCGGTCGCCAGCGGAATGATCAGCGTGGTGATCGATCTTGCCCACAACGAGGCAGGGCTCGAGGCGCTACTGGAGATCATGAACGGGATTCGGCCGTCTCATGGCCGCTTGCTGCTTGGTGTGGGGACCGCTGGCGATCGCAGCGACGAGGTCTTCGTCCAGCTCGGTGAGATCGCTGCGCTCGGTGCGGATGTGATCGAGATCGTGCATAAGGCGAAATATCTGCGCGGCCGGAGCATGGAAAGGCTCAATGAGTTGATCAAGGAAGGCGCGGCTCATGCGGGCATGCAGATCGAGCGCGCGCACGATAGCGAGCTGGGCGGCCTGGTATCGCTGATCGGTCAAGCGCGCGGCGGGGACGTGGTCGCGATCATGACGCACCAAGATCGCGAGCTGCTTGATCAGTGGCTGCTTGATCACGGCGCAACCCGAGACAATGCGGACGTACTACGCACGAAAGTCCGCTAGTTTTTAGCTGCTCGCGGATCGCACTGTGTTTGATTGCTCGCTGCGCTCGCTGCGATATTCGCTGGGTTGCCGCCGTCTTCGTCGGAGCTGACGAAACGGAAGAGAGTTGTTCGGCCATCTCCTCCTGCAGATCGGCGGCGCGAACATCGAGAATCCGCCCACTTCGTCGCTCCCAGAGGGAAGGACGCCTCCGCTCCCTTCGCGTGCAATGCTCGCTCCGCATCGTGAGGCTGACGCTCGATAGCCGCTGCCTTCCACTCTCGCTCGCAGACAAAAGTGTGTCTACTCGCTCGCTCGTCCAGGCAGCGGCGCGCCAGGCCGGCTCAGCGCGGCGGCGCGCGATTCCCGACGCTCGCAGTAGTTCTTGTAGCTGCTCGCGCATCGCGCTTGGAATCCGCCGCCTTCGTCGTCGCTCGCAGAGGAAAGAACGCCTCCGCTCGCTCCTCCTCAGCGCGGCGGCGCGCGATTCCCGACGCTCGCAGTAGTTCTTGTAGCTGCTCGCGCATCGCGCTTGGAATCCGCCGCCTTCGTCGTCGCTCGCAGAGGAAAGAACGCCTCCGCTCGCTCCTCCTCAGCGCGGCGGCGCGCGATTCCCGACGCTCGCAGCTAGGAAACGCTCGTCTCAGCCTCCAGTTCCGGCTCGTCGTGAGTTGCGTCGGGCGCAAAGTCCGGGTCAGGCACCGCATTGCTGAGTTCACGGTCGTCCTCACGTCGAGCTCCTGGCTGCGCCTGGTGAGCTTGGGACTCCAACTCGGCCATGACCGCCGCAGGCTGCTCCACGCAGATCACTACCAGGTCTCCAGGGTTGGACCGCGACATGGCGTGCCGGACGCTGGCAAGCTCTTCCAAAACGATCTCGACCTGCTTGCAGCGCGTACCCTCGCTCATTCCCTGCCGCGCTCCGCCAGCAATGAGGTCCGCGACCTCACCTGGTGGACGGGCGCGAAGGTTGATGTCCTCGCGCACGATCAGCACGTCGAAATGCCGAGCCGCTTCATGGCCAAGTTCGCGCATGTCGTCGTCCCGCCGATCGCCGGCAGTCGCGATCACACCTATGCGGGAAATCCGTCCAAGATCGTTGGTGGCCTCCAAACCGTCGCCGGTCTTGTCCACGAAGTCCCCGAGCATGATCATGCCCGGGACGTTGTGGCAGTAGTCGACGATGACGGTTCGGCCAGCGACGCTGACCTCGTTGAGCCGGCCAGGGGAAAGGTAGTAATTGGTCGAGAAAGTCCGCAAGCCCTGACGAATGTCGTGCAGTGAGGCGCCTGCCGCGAAGGCCGCGGCAGCTGCCGCCATAGCGTTTTGAACGTTCATAGTGGCGCGCCCGCCGAACGTCGCCGGCAACAAGTGGGTCCAGGCCAGCTGCATGGAGCGTCGACCCTCCTTGACCACGATCATGTCGCCGAGATCGCTTTGCTCCACCACAACGGCTCGTCCACCACGGCGGCAATGATCATCAACGGAATCGCGGATCTCGCTGCTCGGCTCGGCCATGGTGAACCACACAATGCGGCCGGCGCAGCGACGGCGCATGGCGCGCACCAGTGGGTCGTCGGCGTTCAGGACAGCGAACCCGTTTCGCGGCACTGCCTCCACGACGACGGCCTTGACATCTGCTAGCTGCTCGAGTGTGTCTACGCCTCGCAGCCCCAGATGGTCAGGCTGCACATTGAGCACCACGCCGACGTCATTGCGTTCATAGCCCAAGCCCTCACGCAGAATGCCGCCACGCGCGACCTCGAAGACGGCGAAGTCGACGCGGGGATTCTGCAGAACCATCCTCGCCGACCTCGGCCCCGACGCGTCCGAACGGATGAGCAATCGCTCATCCACAACGACGCCGTCGGTCGAGGTCATACCAACCTTCTTGCCGATGCCTTTGAAGATGTGGGCGATCATGCGCGATGTTGTGGTCTTGCCATTTGTGCCTGTAACAGCGACGATCGGGATTCGGCTCGGTGTACCAGGCGGGAACAGCATGTCGATCACGGGCTTTGCCACGTACTGGGGGTCGCCGATCGTCGGATGGGTGTGCATCCGGAAACCGGGAGCGGCGTTCACCTCGCAGATCGCTCCGCCAGTCTCGCGTACCGGCTGTGTGATATCGGGCGCGATGAAGTCGATGCCTGCAATGTCCAGCCCGACTACTCGCGCGGCCTCTTCGGCAATCTCGATGTTCTCCGGGTGTGCTTCGAAGGTGCGGTCGATCGAGATGCCACCAGTGGACATGTTGCCGGTGAGGGTCAACTTGATCATTTTGCCCTCGGGCGGAACGTCCGCTATGCCGAACCCCTGGGCGGCAACCAGGTCGATGGCGGCCTGGTCGATCTTGATCCGGGTCAGCACCTTCTCATGGCCAACGCCACGGCGGGGATCGGTGTTGGTCTTCGCCACCAGCTCAATGATCTTTAGCGCGCCGTCGCCAATCACGTGAGCCGGCACTCGCTCGGCGATGGCTGCGATCTTGCCGTCGATCACCAGGCATCGGTAGTCGCGTCCGGTTACATAGGTCTCGACGATCACCAAGCCGCTGCGTGATTCTGACTTGGCGATGTCGAAGGCCTGGCGAATATCCGCATCACTGCGCAGATCGAGCATGACACCACGGCCGTGGTTACCGTCGAGCGGCTTGAGAACCACGGGGTAGCCGATGCGGTTGGCCAGCCGTACCGCATCGTCGAGGGCACGGACCGATTGCGATCGAGGGACCGGAAGCCCCGCAGCGGAGAGCAGGGAGAGAGTCAGCTCCTTGTTGCTGGCGATGTCAACCGCGACTGAGGGTGTCTGAGATGTCATGGTGGCCCGGATGCGTTTCTGGTGAACTCCCTGGCCGAGCTGAACCAGTGAGGCGGTGTTGAGCCGTAGGTAGGGAATGTCGCGGCTGACCGCCTCCTCCACGATCGCCTGGGTGGACGGCCCGAATGCAGTCCGCTCACCGCGCACGATGAACCGCTCCAGCGCTTCATCGAAATCGAAGCTGGGGTCGGGAACGACCAAGTGGTTGACCAGCCGGACCGCCAGCTCACCGGCGGCAAGCCCGACTGACTCGTCGTAATAGGCGTAGATCACGTTGTAGCGGCCAGGTTCGCCTTTCACCTGACGGGTCTTCCCACGGCGCATGTCATGACCGACGGTCTGCTGCAACTGCAGCGCCACGTGTTCGGCCACGTGGCCTACCCAGGTGCCCTCGTGCAGCCGCTCGACGAAGCCGCCCCGACGGCCACGGCTACAGGTGTGGTTCATCAGGCCAGGTAGCCGCTCGACTAGAGCGTCGGCGAAGCCCGGCAGCTTGTCGGTCGGAAAGTCTTCGAGCACACCCAAATCGACTACGAGTTGGATGGCCGGTTCGTAATGCCAGACGTTCGGACCGCGGAAGACCCTGCTAGAGATGATCTTGAGATCAGGGTGTGGAGTCGGGGCAACGCTCTCGGTCACGAGGTCTCCTCACAGGATCGGCTTTGCTGCGATCCTGCCACTGCTGGACTGCCGGCATCCGTGAGGTCAGCCCCGCGGTCTCACGCCTGCCAACCCAGCTGCCGCAGCGTACCGAGATCATCAGCGTTCACCCAGATTGCGGAGATCTTTCCGTCGGTGATCGTCAGTACATCGATGGTGCGAATCTGCACTTCCGCTCCAGTCGGCTGGATGATTCCGAACGGGGTCTGGTAAGGGCCGGTATGTCGGCCGCGCATGATGAAAGCGACCCCCAGGCTGCCGGCATCCTCGACGACTTGCAGTAGATCGGCGTGCAAATCCGAGAACGCTGCATGCAGGGATCGGGCCCTGGCGGCGAGATCGCCGAGCGACATGTTCGTGCCGTTGACCCGCACTGGATCGGTATAGAGCGGGGCGAACCGGTCCTCCATTGAAGTTGGATCGTTGGCATCGGTCCACGCCTGAAAGATTCGATCCACTAACGGGTTCATGACGGCAGTTTCCTCGAAAAGCCGTCGCCTTGACAGGTGACTAAATGGTCACATATTGTCCCAGATGTGGAGCACGGATCTGAGGTCTTTCGGGCCCTCGCCGACCCCACCAGGCGGGCACTCCTCGATAGCTTGTTCAGCCGCGATGGCCAGACACTCAATGAGTTGTGCGAGAAGTTTCCCGAGATGACCCGCTTCGGGGTGATGAAGCACATTGCGGTGCTCGCGGAATCCAACCTCGTCGTCACAGCACGGCAGGGACGGACCAAACGGCACTACCTCAACCCGGTGCCCATCGAGCAGGTCGCCAACAGGTGGATCAGCAAGTACGCCGCCAGGTTCGCTGCGGCGCTGGTGGCGTTGGACGACCAGGTGGCCACCAATCAGGAGAAAGAAACGCTGAGATGGGCAGAACCGGCATGAGCCTCCCTGCGCACGTGTATCAGGTTTACATCGCGGCCAGTCCCGAGCAGGTTTGGGCGGCGATAACCGAGTCGGAGTGGACCCGGCGCTACTTCCACACGACCTCGTTCGTTGAGCCCCCGCAGCGGGGAAAGCTCTACCGCACGGTTGGCGCCGACGGTCGTCCCGCCATCGAGGGCATGATCGAGGAGATGGAACCACCTGCAGAGGAAAGTCCAGGCCGCTTCGTCCAGACCTGGCACACCCTCTATGACCCAGCCTTGGAGCAGGAACCGCCCAGCCGCGTGGAGTGGACCATCGAGAATGCGGGCGACGGGCTCACTCGGGTGAGGCTCGTGCATGGCAACCTCGATCAGAGTCCGCTGACGTGGGAAAACGTTCGGGACGGCTGGGTCTGGATTCTGGACAGCATGAAAACACTGCTGGAGACGGGGCATCCGCTGCCGCGAGTTCGCGCAGATGAAAATGTCACGGAGGTCGTCAGCTCCTGATCGGCTCGCCTAGCGTCGACGGTTACGGCCTGATTGAGCTTGGTAAGCGGGCGACGCATCCTCGGCTGCCACCTCCCGCATCACGTCGCGCAGATCCGCCTCCGCAGCACGCGCCTCTAATACCTCGGAGTCCGGGACGGCTGTCTGATGGGCGACCAAGGATCGGCTAGCAAGGTCGAACTCGCTTCCGGCGGGCAGTATGTGAATCACTGCGCCGGACATCAGCAGCGGCGTTGTCCGCTTGGCAGCGAAGGCGTTGGAGATGAGGTGCTGGCCATCAACCACCGTGACCGCACCTCGGCCGATGACTTCGAGCTGGGTTCCATCGTGAATGACGGCAGCAGTGTCTTCGTCCAGGCCCACGCCAAGCAGCGATGGCGATTGTGCGACAAGCGAGAGGAGTCGTCCGTACCGGTTGCGCTGTTCGAAATGCTGGTCAACTACGACGCCGCGAAGCAGGCCGAGACCGGCGGAGAGCTGGCTCATCCGCTGTTTGGGAGTAGATCCGCCGGCACCGAAAGCGATCATGTGCTCGGCCAAGATGCTGGCACCCGCTGAGGTGCCGCCAACCACCACGCCCTCTTGATACGCCTCTTGGATCGCGTCGCCGAAGGGGGTGCCGGTGATGAAGGAACTGAGCTTCAGCTGATTGCCGCCGGTCAGGAAGATGGCACTGACCTTGTGCAGCGGATCGACAAGATCAGGATCGCGTGCCTGCCTGCGACTTTCGGGACGCAATGACACAACTTCGCGCGCTCCGAGTGATGTGAAGACGCTCGTATAGATCTGGACCACCTCGACACCCAGCGAAGAGGCGGAGGACACCAGCGCGATCCGCGCGTCTGGGCCACCCGCCGCTGCAACAAACGCCTCTAACACGGTCCGGCGCCGCAGTTTGGCCTCAGCGCCGCCGATCGCGAACAAGGTGCCCGACATTGGCGTTACGGGTGGATCCAGCCGGCAATGGCCTCGTCGAGCGCCCTTCCCATCACGTCACGATCCGGATCGACACCAGTCCAGAGCTCGATGTTGATCGCCCCTTGGTTGAGCAGCATGCCACGGCCATCGAGGGTCGCCGCACCGACCTGGCGCGCCCGCTGGAGGAACGCGGTATCCGGCGGATTGGGGATCACATCGCAGGCCACCAAGCCGGGCGGAATCGATTCGAATGAGAGCGGCACCTCTCCGGACCCAGGCAGGCCCAGCGAAGTTGCGTTCACGACGAGGGTCGCGGACTCCGGCACAGTGAGTTCTCCCTGCCACTCGACTGCCGTGCTGGCGCTGGACGTCTCAGCGGTCACCAGGGCGGCAATCTCGGCTGCCTTGGCAAGGTTGCGATTGGCCACCCAGAGCTCAGCGGCTCCTGCGAGTGCCAGCTCGACGGCAATCGCGCGCGCCGCGCCTCCAGCGCCAAGAATGAGAACTCGCTGTCCCGCTGGTTCGGCAATGGCGCGCAACGATGCGAGGAAGCCTTGCCCGTCGGTGTTCTCTCCG
This sequence comes from uncultured Actinomycetota bacterium, assembly GCA_963836855.1. Lineage (GTDB taxonomy): Bacteria > Actinomycetota > Actinomycetes > Propionibacteriales > Propionibacteriaceae > Microlunatus. Next base: position 360,964 of record CAWILN010000008.1, read on the forward strand.
ATCCATCGGTTGTCGCGGCGGACCGCACAATTCACAGCGCCGATAAGGCGGGCCGACTCGGCAAGCTCATCAAGGAGTTCGATCACCGCGACCTTGTGCGGTAGCGAGCAGTTGAAGCCGATCCAGCCCATGGCCGTTGCGCCACGCACCGCATCTGCCAGGCCCTCGGCAGCCACATCGCAGTTCACGTAGCGTGCGTCGATGCCGTGGTGTGCGTACGCCGCCTCCATCATGGCGACGGTCGGATTCCCGGCCGCCGGTGTCGAGAATGATCCCGTCAGGGCGGGGAGCAGAGACATGTGGGCAGCGTAATGGACGGAAGAGCGCGCCTGCTCACTCACTCGTCCACGTCAGCGGCCGGGCAATCCGCTCAAGCCAACCAGCTCACCGCTGATCCGAGAGCTTCGCCGGCCTTGGCCCGTACGCGACGAAGCTCTCGGGCCCGGCGATCGGCTTCGAAGGAGGAGATGCTTGCTCCGTCGTCACGCAAGGCGGCGTCGCAGGCCGCCAGCAGCTGAGCCGCTCGCTCGACGGTGGCGCGCTGGCGTGTGCTATAGCCCGGCGCGAGAATCGCCGTACTCCGCGGCGCTGGTCGACTTCCCGCAGCGACATCGAGCCGCGAAAGCGTCGCGGCCGCGTGGATGACCACCTCATTCAAGGCCCGCTCGGCCTCGTATGGGGTACTCGGGGCCAGTGGACGCTGCGCTGCGAAGATCCGCCACTGCACGGCTTGACCGACACGGATCGGCACCAGGCCAAGACCAGCTGCCCTGGCCACGACGGCTTCGCCATGGTCGATTGCAGCGAGGTTGAAAGCGGCTGGACCGCGCAGCGGGGCAAGGCACCCCGGCACCGGGAGCGCAAGAAACCATCCGTCCGATTCCGCAGTGCGCAGCGCCTCCAAAGCGGCGTCCAGAGTCGACGCCTGCAGCGGATCGAGGCCCAGGGCGCCATCCGGATCAACCACGTGATGGGCCACGTCGTCACCGAGAATCGCCCGCTCCGCCTGCTCAATCGACTGCTGTCCTCTGATCAGGGAATTCAGGTTCGCGGTCATGCGGACTGATGGCAGCGAGTCCATCGCCCCAAAGTACTGCGTTTGATTTGCTCGCTCCGCTCGCTGCGATGTTCGCTGGATTGCCGCCGTCTTCGTCGGAGCTGTCGGAACGGAAAGGCGTTGTTCCGCCATCTCCTCCTGCAGATCGGCTGCGCGAACATCGCCGTTGATTTGCTCGCTCCGCTCGCTGCGATGTTCGCTGGATTGCCGCCGTCTTCGTCGGAGCTGTCGGAACGGAAAGGTGTTGTTCCGCCATCTCCTCCTGCAGATCGGCTGCGCGAACATCGCCGTTGGATTGCTCGCTCCGCTCGCGCCGGATCGCGCTGTGGAAGCCGCCGACTTCGTCGTCACTCGCCGACGAAAGCGCGCTTCCCCTCGTTCCTCCGCAGCACGGCGGCGCGCGATCCGCGGCAGCCCTGAAAACTGTAGGTTGAAGCCATGGCGGCTGTCGTGGAACTGGCTGGCGTGAGCATTGTCCGCAACGGCTCCACTTTGATCAGCGACATCAGCTGGGAGGTTGACGAGGCAGACCGTTGGGTGGTGATTGGTCCCAACGGGGCGGGCAAGACGACGCTGCTCCAGGTGATCTCGGCACAGATCCATCCTTCGAGCGGAGTGGCCGGGGTACTCGGCGAGGTTCTTGGCACCGTCGACGTCTTTGAGTTGCGGCCACGCATTGGGCTTACCTCCGCCGCGTTGGCCGAACGTATCCCACGTGGCGAACGCGTTCATGACGTCGTGGTATCCGCCTCGTACGCGGTGGTCGGCCGCTGGCGAGAGCAGTATGACGACCTCGACCACGAACGGGCCGATGAGCTGTTGGCGCAGCTACGCATTGACGGTTTGGCGGATCGCACATTCGGCACGCTCAGCGAGGGCGAACGCAAGCGGGTCCAGATCGCTCGAGCTCTGATGACCGATCCTGAGTTGTTGCTGCTGGACGAGCCTGCAGCAGGTCTCGACCTCGCCGGCCGCGAGACGCTGGTCAACACTCTCGCGGAGCTGGCTCAGGATGACTACGCACCGGCCTCGGTCCTCGTCACCCACCACGTCGAAGAGATTCCAAGTGGCATCACGCATGCCCTGCTGCTGAAGGGTGGAAAGATCGTGGCCGCTGGTCCGCTGCGGGACACGTTGACTGCTGAAAACCTTACGAAGACGTTCGACGTCGAGCTGAGTCTCGTCGAGGACGACGGTCGATGGAATGCTCGAGCAATTTAGTCCGACTGGCACCATTGAGGAACAAGATGACTGCGTCTGGAGAGCACTATGGAGGTGAACTTGACGGACTGGCTGGGTGACAATTCCTGGGCGATCTGGCTGAGTCTTGCTTTCCTTCTGGGCGTCGCCGAGATCATGTCGCTTGATCTGGTCTTGATCATGCTGGCCGTCGGGGCACTGGCGGGAGCTGTGGTAGCCGTGCTGGCGCCTTCGCAGTGGTGGCTGCAGATCCTGGCCGCGACCGGAATCAGCATCGCCATGTTGTTGCTGCTGAGGCCGACGTTGCTCGCCAAAGTGCGCAACATGCCCGGCTACCGATCATCAGCGGCAAAGATGGTCGGCAGCAGCGGGGTGGCCATGTCGCAGATCGACAGATCGGGCGGCGAGATCAAAGTGGACGGTCAGAGCTGGACGGCACGGCCCTATTCCTCCGACGTGGTGATCGAACAAGGCACTGAGATCGAAGTCTATGAGATCGACGGAGTCATTGCTGTCGTCTACCCGAAGCACGGGCAACTCCCTTAGAGAGAAGGAAGATCGTGGAGCTCGCGTCCTTGATCGTCGTCTTGGCCATCGCGCTGGCGGTGATCTTCTTCATAGCAAACTCGGTCCGGGTGATTCGCCAACAGCGAGTCGGCGTGGTCGAGCGGCTCGGCAAATTCAAGCGCACGTTGGATCCGGGGCCCCATCTAGTAGTACCGCTGTTTGACAAGGTCCGCTACAACATGGACATGCGGGAGAACGTCGTACCGTTCCCGCCTCAGGGTGTGATCACCGAGGACAACCTGATGGTCAACATCGACTCGGTGATCTACTTCCAGATCATAGATCCGGTTCGCGCGGCCTACGAGGCCCAGGACTACATCAAGGCGATCGAGCAGCTGACGATGACCACCCTACGCAACATCATCGGTGGGCTTGATCTCGAAAAAGCCCTCACAAGTCGCGAGGAGATCAACCAGAAACTGCGGGTGGTCCTCGACGAGGCAACGGGCAAGTGGGGAATCAAGGTCAACCGGGTCGAGCTGCGGGCAATCGAGCCTCCGGCCACGATCCGGGACGCCATGGAAAAGGGCGCCCGGGCAGAGCGGGACAAGCGGGCATCGATCCTGCTGGCAGAGGGGCAACGGCAGTCGCAGATCCTTTCCGCCGGCGGCGAGAAGGAGTCGGCAATTCTGCGGGCCCAGGGCGACCGCGAGGCTGCGGTGCTCCGGGCACAGGCCGATCGGCAGGCATCAATGCTGCGCGCGGAGGGCGAGGCCCAGGCGATCACCACGGTCTTCAACGCCATCCATGCAGGTCAGCCGGACCAAGCGCTGCTCGCTTACCAGTACATGCAGATGCTTCCGGCCATCGCTCGAGGTGATGCCAACAAGGTCTGGGTGGTGCCTAGCGAGCTGAATGACGCACTTAAGGGCCTAGGCAGCGTGGTCGGTAAGGTGGCTGCCTCGGCCATCCCAAGCGCAACTCAGGGCGAGTTCACGGCACCTGCGAAGATCGACGTGCAGAAAGAGGTCGAAAAGCAGAACGCCGAAGAAGAGGAGGCCTTGCGACGGACGGTCGCGGAGGCGATACAGGAAGCTCACGAATTGGAGCGCCCACCTCGACCCGACATTCAGGGCGCGCTCGGTACATCCGAGCCAGCTCCGGCCCTTCCCAACGGCTACGAGCAGGAGAGCCAGCCTAATCTGGCGCAGTGACCTGGCTGGACCTCCTGGCACTCGTCGCCGCCGGAGCGGCCGCGGGGTTGATCAACACAGTCGTCGGCTCGGGTACCTTGATCACGTTTCCTACCCTGCTGGCCCTGGGTGTGCCGCCGGTGACCGCCAACATCTCCAACACTGTGGGACTCGCGCCGGGATCACTCTCTGGCGCATGGGCGACGCGGGATGGGCTCAGCGGTCAGCGCCGGCGCGTGTTGTGGTTAGGGGCGGCTTCACTGCTGGGTGGCATTGCCGGTGCGCTCCTCCTGCTGTGGCTGCCGTCGGCGGCCTTTGACGCCATCGTGCCGGTACTGATCGGTATCGGCTGCCTGCTGGTGATCTTGCAACCTTTCATCTCAGCCAGACTTGCCATCCGACGCATGCGGCTGGGCGTGGATGCGGGGTCTGTGCATGGGCCGATCTTGTTGTGGCTGGCCACCGCGGTGGTAGGCGTCTACGGCGGATACTTCGGAGCAGCTCAAGGCGTGTTGTTGATCGCGATCTTGGGCATTGGACTATCGGAGTCTCTGCCTAGGGTCAATGCGATCAAGAACGTGCTGGCAATGATTGCCAACGCGGTTGCCGGTGTGGTGTTCGTGATCGTCAGCGAGGTGAACTGGACGGCCGCAATCGCGATCGCCATCGGAGCGGTGCTCGGCGCCCAGATTGGTGGTCGGGTAGGCCGCAAGCTACCAGCGACGATCTACCGGGTGATCATCGTGATTGTCGGCATCGCTGCCATCGTCAGTTTGCTGAGTTGATCGTCAACCCCATGACCTCGGCGTTCGGCAGGGCCGCAGCGGATCCCCCAGCCATGGCGATCTTGCTTCCGCGGATACCGCTGCCGACGACGATCATGTCGAGTTCGGCTACCGCTTTGTCGACCAGGATTGGCCAGCCGGATGGTAGACCGATGGGGGTGATCCCGCCGTACTCCATGCTCGTCTGCTGTACCGCATCATCCATTCCGGCAAAGGAAATCTTGCGTACGTCCAGCCGCTTCCTGATCACGCGATTGACGTCGGCTCTGTCGGTGGCCCGCACCAGGCACGCTGCCATCACGGACACGTCGGCGCGCCGACCGGCGACCACGACACAGTTGGCGGAGACCTCCAATGGCACGTCGTACACAGCACAGAACGCAGCCGTGTCCGCTCGGTCTGGGTCGATGGGAGCAACGAAGCACTCCAACCCAAGCCCGGCGATCGCGTCCCTGACAGGCTGAGCCAAGAGTTCCGGCTGGTCGAGCGCCGGCTGCCAGTCCAAAGTTCCGACGATGTGCATGAGAGGAGGATCATAGTGAGGCTCACCATCACCGATGCCGCAGACCCCCGTCTGTTCGATTATGTGCGGCTCCGAGACGCGTCGCTCCGCCGGCATCTGGAGTTCGAACATGGCCTCTTCATCGCGGAGGGCGCGAAGGTCATCCGCCGCGCTGTCGACGCCGGATATCGGCCTCGGTCGTTCCTGCTTGCTGAGCGCTGGGTCGATGGCCTGTGCGACGTACTTGCCCGCTGGCCTGCTACTCCGGTTTATGTCGTCACCGAGGACCTTGCAGAGCAGGTGACGGGATTCCACGTGCATCGTGGTGCCCTGGCGTCGCTGCACCGCGAGCGACGGTACGGCGTCGGCGAGCTGCTGGGGCTGCGTCGACTGGTCGTCTTGGAGGACATCGTTGACCACACCAATGTCGGGGCGATCCTCAGGAACGCTGCAGGCCTTGGCTGGGACGCTGCGCTGCTCTCGCCCCGGGCGGCCGATCCGCTCTACCGCCGATCGATCAAGGTCAGCATGGGCGCGGTGTTCTCACTGCCCTGGGCTCGATTGGATGACTGGCGCGCCGCGCCTCACATGCTGACCGAGGCGGGCTTCATCACTGTCGCGCTATGCCTGGCGCCGGATGCGGTCGAGCTCAGCCAATTCGCCGCGAGCATCACACCGCAAGCGCGTATTGCCATGATGCTGGGCACTGAAGGGGCGGGGCTTTCCAGGCGCTGGTCGGATGGTGCAACGGTACGTGCACGCATCCCGATGTCTGCAGGCATCGATTCACTCAATGTCGCCGCGGCCGCGGCTATCGCCTGCTACGTCTTGTCGCCTCGGGGTGTCACTGGCCAGTCCTCGGGATAGAGGTCGGCGGCGTCCTCGTGCAACGCGTAGAGCGTCTTGCGTGCCCGCCCCGAAAGTCTGTCGCCGAACACGATGCCGTGCAGATGATCGGTCTCGTGCTGCAGGCATCGAGCAAGCAGGCCCGTGCCCACCACTTCGACACTTTCGCTGTTCTGGTCAAGGCCCCGGCAGATCGCACGGTCGGGTCGGGCCAGCTCAATGTAGGCGCCCGGTAAGGACAAACAACCCTCATCGGCGGCGTGCAGCTTACGTTCCTTGCCTTCGGGCAAACTCACCTCGGCATTGCACATCACGCCGACGTGCCTGACTTGATCATCATCAGGGCAGTCATAGACAAACACCGCGAGGTCGACTCCCACTTGGGTGGCGGCCAGACCGACGCCCTCGGCGGCATACATCGTGGCGAACATGTTCCGCACCAGCTCATGGAGCTCGTCGTCGAAGGCCGTCACTGGACGAGTGGGCCGGTGCAGCACCGGCTTTCCCCAGCGCAAGATCGGCAGGATCGTTCCGCCGGTCCGCAGCTCGTCCACGGTGCTGATCTGAGATGGCACGCCGGTGAGGGTACCGCGTGGCGCGCTTGGAATCCGTTCTCGCGTATTTCAGAGTGGTCATGTGGTCGAGAGAGAGTTGCCGCCGCACTTCGAAATGCTGCTGGCCAGCTACGTACGGCACCTGCGGGGGCAGCGAAATCTGGCCGAGCACACCGTTCGCGCCTACCGCACCGACCTGTTGAATTTGTTCACCCATCTGGGTCGGCTTGGCATCGACTCAGTGGACACCGTCGACCTGAGGGCGCTACGCAGCTGGTTGGCGAAGCAGCACACCCTCGGTCACGCGCGCACCACGCTGCAACGCAGGGCCGCCGCAGCGCGAGTGTTCTTCTCGTGGGCACAGGAGACGGGTCACATCGCCACAGATCCAGCCGCCAACCTCCGCTCGCCCAAGATCAGGCGCCGATTGCCACCGACGCTGCATGCCGACGCAGCAGCGCAAATGCTCGACGGAAGGGCTCTCGCGGCCGCGGAGACTGGGGCATCCGTCGCCGTTCGCGATGTCGCCCTCTTGGAGGTCTTGTACGCCACGGGAATTCGAGTTTCCGAGTTGTGCGGTCTCGACTTGGCCGATCTCGATCGGGGGCGGCAAGTGATCCGTGTCTTTGGCAAAGGCAGCAAGGAGCGGACGGTGCCAATCGGTGCGCCAGCCTTACGCGCGGTCGAGGCCTGGCTGGGGAATGCCCGGCCACAGCTAGCGATTGGCGAGTCTGGCCGGGCCATGTTCCTCGGTGAGCGTGGCAAGCGGATTGATCCTCGGGTGGTGCGCCGGGTAGTCCATCGTTCGATTCAGATGACCGAGGGGGCGCCCGACCTCGGCCCGCACGGGTTACGGCATGCGATGGCAACCCATCTCCTGGAGGGCGGTGCGGACCTGCGCAGCGTGCAGGAGATGCTCGGACACGCGTCGTTGGCCACGACGCAGATCTACACGCACGTGACGAACGACCGGCTGCGTGCGGCCTTCGAACAGGCTCATCCCCGCGCCTGACTACGGCGTTTTCATTTGCCGACGCTGGCAGTTGAGTCACAGCCAGCTCATCGGGTTGCTGAGCCGACCATTGAGCCACACCATCAGGTGCAGATGGCAGCCCGTCGAGAGACCGGTACTCCCAACCTCGCCAATCACCTGGCCACGACTCACCCGCTGACCCGGCCGGACCAGATAACGCGCAGCGTGGTTGAAGGCAGTCTCCACTCGGACTCCGTCGACGGTGCCGTGGCCGACAAAGAGCCGATTGCCGTACGCGGGATTGGAAAAGGCTCGGGTGACCACACCCGCGTACGGTGCACGAATGGGTGTGCCGCAAGCGGCGGCGAAGTCTGTGCCGTCATGCAGCTTCCAGATCTTGAGTAGCGGATGGAGCCGCATCCCGTACCTGGAAGTCACCGAACCAGCCACCGGGCGGAGAAAGCCGTGACTGCCCGGCGGTCCAGCGAGGTTCGAGGCCGCGCCGGCCTGAGTCGCGGAGGCAGCCGCCAGGCGATCCTGAGCTTCGCGCTTCACGACCTCACGTCGGGACTCCGCCACCAGCCGTAGCCGCCCGCCGCGATTGCCGAGCAGGAGCAGGGGATCGAGGTAGTTCCTGCCCTCCCGAAGCCCCCAATGCAGGCAGCCGCGACAGTGCCCGCCTGCTCCGAGCACCCCGATCACCTGCCCAAGCGCCACCCGTTCACCGACGCTCAGCGTGCTGACCACAGGTTCGTACGTGGTGCGGACTGAGCCGTGGTCAATGCTGACGACGGGCTTGCCGGCGATCGATCCAGCGAAGACCACTGTGCCGCTCGCCGCCGCCAGGATCGCCTCACCAGATTTCGCGACGAGATCAAGGCCGCGGTGGCCTGATGTCCACTTGAGTGCTGGAGGAGCGAAACCGTTTTGCACTACGGGTGAGCCGCGGAGTGGCCATCCGGCGGGCGTGGGCAGTGCAGGAGTGGCGACCGCAGGGGCCGGAACGGCAAGAACGCTCAGGCAGACCGCCACGAAGACGGCCGCCCGAAGGTATCGACGGAGGACTCGCACGGCGGCAGTCTCCGGACGTCGGCTGGAATCGCGCAGCCGCTCGCGAATCTGTGGATGACGTTCGGGGGCCACTGCGCGTTGTGGATAGACTCACTTCGGCAGATCTGCCATCAGATCTGACTTCGCATGTTCGCGTACCGGTCTCCGGTCCGGGCGGCACATTCGGTCCCGACCCCGACGAAAGTCAGTCGAGTGTGTGTCGCGCGAGCATCAGGGAGCGCCGAAAGGTTCGGCGCTGAGTAACCGTACGCCGGCCGCCCGCGCGTGTCGGCAGGAAAGGAACGCGGCCATGGCCGTCGTCACTACACGCCAGCTCCTGGAGAGCGGTGTCCACTTCGGACACCAGACCCGCCGTTGGAACCCGAAGATGAAGCGATTCATCTTCACCGAACGCAACGGCATCTACATCATCGACCTGCAGCAGTCGCTGACCTACATTGACCGCGCGTACGCGTTCGTCAAGGACGCCGTGGCCCGTGGCGGCCAAGTGCTCTTCGTCGGAACCAAGAAGCAGGCACAAGAGGCAATCGCCGAGCAGGCGACTCGAGTCGGTATGCCGTACGTGAACCAGCGCTGGTTGGGCGGCATGCTGACCAACTTTCACACCGTCATCAAGCGCATCCAGCGGCTCAAGGAGCTCGAAGGTATGGACTTCGACGACATTGCCGCCTCCGGACTGACCAAGAAGGAGCTACTCGGTCTGCGCCGGGAGAAAGAGAAGCTGGAACGCACCCTGGGCGGCATTCGGGATATGACGAGGACGCCTCAGGCTGTCTGGATCGTCGACACGAAGAAGGAGCATCTGGCCGTTGACGAGGCCCGCAAGCTGCGGATTCCAGTGATCGCCATCCTCGACACCAACTGCGACCCCGACGAGGTCGACTTTGCGATCCCCGGGAACGACGACGCAATTCGCTCGGTCTCGTTACTTACCAGAGTGCTCGCGGATGCGGTCGCTGAAGGCCTGATGGCGCGCTCCGGCGCACAGACCGGAACGGAAACGGAGCTTGAGCCAATGCCGGACTGGGAGCTGGAGCTGCTAGGCGCCTCTCAGGAGCCGGCACCAGCCACGCCCCATGAGACACCTGCGTCTGACGTGGCCCCGATACCTGGCGAGGAGCAGCCCGAGGAGGCTGCGATCGAGGCTGAGGAGGAAGCGGACAAGCAGGCGGATCTGGAGCTTCAATCCGACAACCCGGACCCCGAGAACGTCTACGACCCCGATAAGGGATCGACCCACAGCTGAACCCATCGAACGACGAGAACGAGGATCACTTAACTCATGGCAACGATCACCGCTGCTGAAGTGAAGAAACTCCGTGACGCCACCGGCGCCGGCATGATGGACTGCAAGAAGGCACTTACCGAAGCAGGAGGCGACTTCGACAAGGCTGTCGACATCCTGCGCGTGAGCGGCCAAGCCAAGGCAGCCAAGCGCAGCGCCGAGCGGTCCGCTGCAAACGGATTGGTGGCCTCAACTGATGGTGCGCTGCTCCAGTTGGGGGCTGAGACCGACTTTGTCGCCAAGAACGAGGCATTCCAGGCCCTGGCTGCAGATGCCGTGAAGGCGGTAGCGGCGAGCAAGGCCGACAGTGTCGAGGCCGCCACTGCGGCGTTCCTGCAGTCAGGCCAGACCGTCGGGGAGGCGGTTGACGAGTTGGCGGCCAAAATCGGCGAGAAGCTCGAAGTGAGTGCCGCGGCCTACTTCGACGGCCAGACCGCGGTCTATCTGCACCGCCGAGCCTCGGACCTCCCGCCGCAGGTGGGAGTGCTGGTTGAGTACGAAGGATCCGACGAGTCCGCAGCTCGCGGCGCCGCGATGCAGATTGCCGCAATGCGCCCGCAGTACGTCAGTCGTGACGACGTTCCGCCCGAACTGGTGGAGAACGAGCGGCGCATTGCCGAGGCGACGGCGAAAGAGGAGGGCAAGCCTGAACAGGCTCTTCCCAAGATCGTCGATGGGCGCGTGAACGCGTACTTCAAAGACGTGGCGCTGCTCGATCAGCCCTCTGTTACCGATAGCAAGGTCCGATTTGGCAAGCAGCTGGACGAGGCAGGCATCAAGGTGCTTCGGTTCGTACGCTTCGAGGCGGCTGGCGCGCAGTAGTCGTCGCCCCGATGACGTCAGAGCAGAAGGGAACCCGACGAGTGGACGGTCCGTACAAGCGCGTGATGTTGAAGCTGTCGGGTGAGGTCTTCGGTGGGGGCAAGGTCGGCGTCGACCCGGACGTCGTCGCGGGACTCGCCAAGCAGATCGCCATTGTGGTTCAGATGGGGGTCCAGGTGGCGGTCGTCGTCGGCGGCGGCAACTTCTTTCGCGGCGCGGAACTCCAGCAGCGGGGGATGGAGCGTGACCGAGCGGACTACATGGGCATGCTCGGCACCGTAATGAACTGCCTCGCCTTGCAGGACTTCCTGGAGAAGGTCGGCGTTCAAACTCGGGTGCAGACCGCGATCACCATGGGACAGGTGGCCGAGCCGTACATCCCACGCCGTGCGGAGCGGCACCTCGAAAAGGGCCGGGTCGTCATCTTCGGCGCCGGCTCGGGGATGCCGTACTTTTCCACCGATACGGTGGCCGCTCAACGAGCCTTGGAGATCAGTGCCGAAGTGCTGCTGATGGGCAAGCAAGGTGTGGATGGGGTGTATTCGGCCGATCCGCACAAACACCCTGACGCAATCAAGTTCGACGAGCTGTCCTACGACGACTACCTGGCGCGCAACCTCAAGGTTGCCGACGCGACTGCCATCAGCATGGCCCGCGACTACAAGCTGCCGATGATCTTTTTCAGCCTGGACACCGACGGCACCATCGTCCGGGTGGTGTCGGGTGAGAAGATCGGTACGATCGTCCACTCCTAAGGAGAAGAAGACTTGTGATCGCCGACATCATGCGCGAAGCCGAGGTCAAGATGGCGAATGCGGTCGAGCACACCAAGGAAGAGTTCGCAGCGATTCGTACCGGTCGCGCGCACCCAGCGATCTTCGCCAAGCTGACCGCGGACTACTACGGCTCGCCGACACCACTCCAGCAACTCGCGACCTTTCATGTGCAAGACGCCAGGGTCGTGCTGATCACTCCTTACGACAAGTCCGCAATGGCCAACATCGAAAGGTCGATCCGCAACTCTGATCTCGGGGTAAATCCGTCCAACGACGGCACCACCATTCGGGTCACGCTTCCCGAGCTCACCGAGGAGCGGCGCAAGGAATACATCAAGATGGCCAAGCACAAGGCCGAGGACGCCCGGATTTCCGTGCGAGGCACCCGTCGTACTGCCAAGGAAGCCCTGGACCGGATGGTCAAGGACAAGGAAGTCGGTGAGGACGAGGTGATGCGCGCGGAGAAGCAGCTCGATGCCGCAACGCGTAAGCACGTCGACGAGATCGACGACGTCCTGAAGCACAAGGAAGCTGAGCTGCTCGAAGTTTGAATTGGAGCTGCTCGCGCACTGTATGGTCGCTCGCTCCGCTCGTGAAGATCGCGCTTTGAAGCCAGCGTGGCTCCGCACTGCGGTGCGCGATTCCGGCGCTCGCAGCTAGAGTCACGTGTGATGAGTGAGTCACCGGCCGCGTCGGCGCAAACGCAGGGCCGTGCCGGCCGCAATCTGCCGGCTGCCATCGGCATCGGCGTCGCACTCGGCGCCTACGTCGTGCTCAGCCTGATCTACCTCAGGCCTGCCTTCGTTGTGCTCGTCGCGGTGGCGCTGGTGCTCGCGGCAGTCGAACTGCACGGAGCGCTGAAGAAGCAAGGCATGACGTCGGCGATCATTCCGATTGCCATCGGTAGTGTTGCCATCTCATTCGGCTCCTACTTCGCCGGCCGGCAGGAACCGGTGATCTTCTCCACCACGAGCGTGCTGCTGGCGTCTTTGGCGCTGACTGTGCTGGCCAGCCTCATCTGGCGGATGCCGAAGGGTGTTGCGGGATTCGTCCGCGACTCCGCCGCCAGCCTGATGATCATTGCCTATGTGCCGCTGCTCGGCTCGTTTGCTCCCTTGATGCTCGCAGAGGAACAAGGCGCGGCGCGAATTGTGACGTTCCTGTTGATCGTGGTCATGAGCGATACCGGTGGCTATGTCGCCGGAGTACTGTTCGGCAAGCACCCGATGGCGCCCAAGATCAGCCCGAAAAAGTCCTGGGAGGGTCTGGCTGGATCCCTGCTCTTCGGCGCAGCTGCAGGCGTCTGCATGGCCCTTTTTGTACTTCAGGTGCCATTCTGGGTGGGCCTCATTCTCGGTGGGTGCCTGGTGGCCGCGGGGACCTGCGGTGATCTTGTCGAGTCGATGATCAAAAGAGATCTGGGGATCAAGGACATGAGCTCCTTCCTGCCCGGGCACGGCGGAGTGATGGACCGACTTGACTCACTGCTCCTCGCCGCCCCAGTGGCCTGGTTGATCATGTACCTCTCGGTTCCCGGCGGTTAACCGTCCTCGTCATCTGAGGCGTGTAACGACAGCGCTAACGGTGCCGACGCCTGCGACTCGCCGCACACCAGACGTGACCTGGGGGCGTCGCAGCGGGGTGATAGGTGTCAGGATTGGCGCCGTGACCGAACTGGACCCCGCCCTGTACGACCTGACTGAGGCATATGGCGTAGCCACCGAGTACTGGGACTGGCAGGGTCGGCACATTTCCGTCTCCCGCGACACCGTCGTGGCCGTCCTGGCTGCCTTGGACATTGACGCGTCGACACCGGAAGCTGCTGCCGCGGCTCTAGCGAACCATCACCGCTACCCGTGGACCCAGATGTTGCCGCCCTGCATGACGATTCGGGAGCAGCGCAACGCCTCAGTGTGGGTCCATGTACCGCACGGCAGCCCGGTCACGGTATGGATCGAACTCGAGACCGGGGAGAGTCGTCGTGAGTTGAGACAACTCGAGAACTGGACGCCGCCGCGCGAGATCGATGATGGCTGGGTTGGTGAGGCGTCGTTCGAGATTCCAGGCGACCTGCCACTTGGCTACCACACCCTGAAGGCCACCAGCGGCGATCAGCAAGCGTCCATGCCGTTGATCATTACTCCGGCGTGGCTGGGGTTTCCGGAACGAATGGGGCAGCATCGCGCCTGGGGACTGGCCACCCAGCTTTACAGCGTTCGCTCGGAGCAGTCCTGGGGTGTCGGTGACCTGACAGATCTCGAGGACCTGGCCGTGTGGTCGGCAGCCGAACATCAGGCCGACTTCGTCGTCGTCAACCCGCTGCAGGCCGTCGAACCAGTTCCTCCTTTGCAGCCCTCGCCGTACCTGCCCAGCAGCCGTCGCTTTGCCAATCCCCTCTACCTGCGACTCGAACGCATCCCGGAGTACGCCGTGGCAAGCGAGGCGAAGCGAGAGAAGATTGACAAGATCAGGACTCGACTGCTCGGCAAGATCAGTGACTCGACCCAGATCGATCGTGATCGTTCATGGAAGGCCAAGCGCAAGGCGCTCAAGATCATCTTTTCGATACCCCGTACGCCGGGTCGGGAGGCCTCGTTTGCGGCATATCGGCGCCGCGAGGGACGCAGTCTGGAGAGCTTCGCGACCTGGTCCGCGCTCGCCGAGAAACACGGACCCAGCTTTCAGGACTGGCCGGCCGAGTTACAGGATCCCGAGTCATCAGCTGTCGCCGCCTTCGCCGCTGTCAATGCTGCCAAGATCGACTTCCACTGCTGGCTGCAGTGGTCGATGGAGGAGCAGCTAGCGGCCACGCAGCAGGCGTCCTTGCGGGCTGGCATGGCGCTGGGGGTGATACATGATCTGCCTGTGGGTGTGAGTACCCGAGGCGCAGATGCCTGGCGCTTGCACGACAGTTATGCCCGAAGCGTTTCGGTAGGCTGCCCCCCGGATCCCTTCAACCAGCAGGGGCAGGACTGGAATCAGCCGCCGTGGCGGCCGGATCGCCTCGCCGCTACCGCGTACATGCCATTCCGGGAAACCATCTCCACGATCTTGCGGCATGCGGGCGGCTTGCGTGTCGATCATGTGATCGGCCTGTTTCGCCTGTGGTGGATTCCCAAAGGGATGCATCCTACGCAAGGCACCTATGTTCGCTACGACCACGAGGCCATGATCGGCATTCTCGCTCTGGAGGCCCATCGGGCAGGCGCAGTGGTGGTCGGCGAAGATCTTGGAACCGTGGAACCGTGGGTCCGTGTCTATCTTCGGGAACGCGGCATTCTCGGCACGTCGATCTTGTGGTTCGAGTTCGACTGGGATGGGGACGGTACGCCGCTGGCCCCGGAAAAGTGGCGGGAATACTGTCTGGCGTCAGTGACGACTCACGATCTGCCACCCACTGCGGGTTATCTCGCTGGTGATCATGTCCGGCTCCGCGAACAGCTTGGCGTCCTGACTCGCTCCTTGGATGAGGAACTGCAAGCCGACGAAGCCGATCGCCAAGCCTGGCTGGACAACCTTCGAGATCGGGGGGCTTTGCAGCCCGACGCGGAAGTCGAAGAAACCGTCGAGGCTCTGCACCGTTACTTGACATGGACTCCGTCGCGGCTGCGCTGCCTCTCGCTGGCCGATGCCGTAGGGGAGCGTCAGTTGCAGAATCAGCCCGGGACGATCGACGAATACCCGAACTGGCGGGTGCCGCTCACGGGTCCCGATGGCAGATCGGTAATGCTCGAAGGCATCTTCACCAACCCGCGTACGGCGAATCTCGCCAAGATCATGAACGGCGGCCGCTAGTCACTGATACGGCTCACCTGGGACCGAGGTCGATCCAGCCCTGCTCAATTGCCTGGCGCACCGCAGCCGCCTCTTCCGGAGTCAAGATGCCGGCCTGGACTGCCTGCTCCAGGTACGGGTCCAGCGCGGCTGGCCCTTGCGCCACATAAGCCGCCCGAATCTCGTCGAGGGCAGCCTTGATCTGGGCCTCGTCGACGCCGAGCATGCCGGACAAGACTTTGACCAGTGCCGCCTCCTGAAGCTCCTGCTCGGGGCTTGTTGGCCAGTCCGGTCGCTCAGCGCCCGGCGGGGGACTGCTGGGCAGTCCGCCCGGCGGGGGACTGCTGGGCAGTGGAGTATCGGGTGTGGGAATACTGGGCGCGGTCGTCGGATAAGGCGCTGGTGTGTCTGCGGATGCTGTGGTCGCCAGTCCGATGCCCGCGCCAAGCACGAGCATTCCTGAGGCTACTGCGATTGCAGTCTTTATCGGGGCTGACACGTTGTTGCTTCCTGTCATCGCACGGTGGGCTGCCAATAGGGTGAAGCTCCTTCCTGTCAATTAGCTGGGTGGAAACTGGCAGCCACCTAGTAATGTGTGCCGCTCCGTGGGGCTGGATAGGGTCGAAGCGTGCTCCTGGTGAGGTCATGTCCGCGACGGCAGTGACCAAGAGCCGCTCGAAGCGAGTCAGCAGCAGCCTGCTGACGGTACTTGTCGCATTCTTGGCCAACCTGCTGATCGCAGTTGCCAAGTCGGTGGCCGCGGTCATCACGTCATCGGCATCGATGGTGGCCGAGGCTGCTCATTCGTGGGCGGATGCTGGCAACGAGATCTTCCTGTTGATCGCTGATCGGCGATCCGACCGTGGGCCGGACAGCCGGCACCCGATGGGATTCGGGCGGGAGGCATATGTCTGGTCGATGTTCGCCGCGTTTGGCCTCTTCACCGCTGGCGCTGTGGTGTCGATCTGGCATGGAATACGGCAGCTGACGGAACCCGCGGAAGCGTCGAGTTTCCTTGTCGCTTACATCGTCTTGGCAATTGCCTTCGTGCTCGAAGGGATTTCGTTCCTCCAGGCAATGTTTCAAGCCCGGCGGCTTGCTGTGGTCCAAGATCGCAGTGTCCCGAGCTTTGTGATGAACACTTCGAATCCCACCTTGCGCGCTGTCTTCGCCGAAGACGCTGCAGCTCTGATCGGTATCACGATCGCGTTCGCGGGTATCGCGCTCCGCCAGATCACCGGGTCGGTGACGCCCGACGCGGTGGGCTCAATCCTGGTTGGTGTGCTGCTGGCAGTGGTCGCGGTGTTCCTCATCGACCGCAACCGACGTTTCCTGGTCGGTGAAGTCGTACGCCCGGAAGTGAGACAGCGAGTGCTCGGCGACCTACTGGAACGCCCAGATATCGACCGGATCACCTACCTGCACTTGGAATATGTCGGCCCTGGTCGGTTGTACCTGGTCGCTGCGGTCGACATGGTCGGTGACGACGTCGAGCACAGCTTGGCCGTGCGGTTACGGCGGGTGGAACGCGAGTTGGAGCAGCAGGAGCACATCGAGGAGGCTGTGCTCACCCTCGCCACGCCGGACGAGGTGTCGCTGACGCCTGAACCCTAAGCCCAGCCTGCGGTCAGGAGGCTGGTCGCCTCGTGCAGGATGGTGGCGATGACTGCCGCAGAGGAACAGTTGATCGACTGGCTGCTCCAGGGCGACCCTTCGATTCGCTGGCGGGTGCACCGAGACCTGCTCGGCAGCTCTGTATCGACCGTGCGCGACGAGCGAGCCAAGGTCACGACCGAGGGCTGGGGCGCGAAGCTGATTTCGCTGCAGGACCCCGACGGGCGCTGGGGCGGCGGCGACTACACGCCGAAATGGATTTCCACGACGTACACGCTCCTTCACTTGGCCTGGCTTGGCCTGCCACCAGGGCATCCTGCGGCACTCGCCGGGTGTGAGCGCCTCTGGGAGTGGCAGGCCCGATGGCAGGTGCCGGAGACGTGCATTGTGTCGATGCTGGTTCGACTCACCTCCGCTCACGGGTACCACTCCGAAGGTCTCGACAGCCTCGTCGACTACCTCCTCAGTCAACAGCTCGCTGATGGTGGCTGGAACTGTGCAGCGCGGAATGACCCAGCCAAGCACAGCTCCTTCCACACCAGCATTCAGGCTCTTGAGGCGCTTGACGCCTATGAACGTGTTGGCGGTGCTGCCGCCGACGAGGCGCAAGCACGGGGGCGCGATTTCTTCTTGCGCCACCAGCTCTACAAGTCCCATCGCACCGGCGGGCTAGCAATCCGAGGCAGCACCCGCTTTCCCCAGCTGCCGCAATGGCACTTCGACGTCCTGCGAGGGCTCGAGCACTTCGTCGATGCGGCCGCCGACCGGGACCAACGGCTTGGCGACGCCGTTGGCGTTCTGCTGCGTGCCCGTCGTGTCGACGGCCGGTGGCCGACGTACGCCGCCTATCCCGGCCGCACGTGGTTCCAGATGGAGGAACCGGGTTCGAGCAGGTGGAACACGGTGCGAGTGCTGCGAGTGCTGGGCTGGTGGGAACGACCGGGCAACAGCGAGCAACGGCGCGCCTCGTGATCGGTGGATCCACAGCTGGGCGAACGCCAGGCTGGCAGCGATGCTGAGCAGTAGTCCCAGCGGGTAGACGGCCGTGCGGGGGAGCCCGAGGCCTGCGAAGGCCGACCGTGAGATGTCGAAAGTCATGAACACCAGCGCCAGGGCGAAGCTGCGTAGCATCCACTCGCGGTGACCGAGCGCTCGGACCCAGGTGAGAGGCAATAACATCTTCAGGCCGCCTTCCGTCTAAGTATGTCTGTGGATAAGTAGCTTAGTGACTAAACTACTTATCAACAAGGTAGTATTGTGACTATGAGAACTTCGTCACCAGACGAGGTCGTGGCCGCGCTGCACCGTTTCGGTCTGGAGCGTGACCGGTTGCGCACCGCCCTGGCTCGCCGGCTCGGCATTCCGGTGGCTGACCTCGACGCCCTTGAGCATCTCGAACTTGCCGGGCCGCTGCCTCAGCGAGACTTGGCCGAACGGCTACTGCTGTCGTCCGGCGCGGTGACATTCCTGGTCGACCGCTTGGAGCGGGCAGGGTTGGTCCAGCGGCAACCCCACCCCACAGACCGGCGTGCCACGCTGGTTGCGCTTGCCCTGGGGGCGGAGCTGCCTGAGGTTACAGAACTGGACCGGTACCACCAAGCGATCGGGCGCGAAGCGGCTCAGCTGTCCGTGTCTGGCCGCACTGTCGTTGCTGGCTTTCTCTCAGCAGTCACCGCCCACGCCGCGGACGCCACCGCCGAGCTGCAGCAACGCAAAGCCCGGCGCGCATCGGGGTGACAGGTCCAACCTGTCACACTTGGCCCGTGCGTGACGTGGTGATCTTGGGCAGCACCGGCTCGATCGGAACTCAGGCTCTGGAGGTCGTCGCTGATCATCCTGACCAGTTCCGGGTGGTTGGCCTTGCCGCGGGAGGCTCGCAAATCGCGCTGCTGGCTCGACAAGTGTTGGACAGCGGAGCGCATGTGGTCGCCGTCAGTCGGGCTACGAGAGTCCAAGACCTCCAACTCGCGCTTTACGCCGAGGCCAGCCGGCGCGGCTGGGCGGAGGGAGACGTAAAGCTACCCCGCATCGTCGCTGGCCCCGGTGCGGCAGCTGAGGTGGCAGCGATGCCGTGCGATGCGGTGCTCAACGGGATCACGGGATCCACCGGGCTGGCGGCAACACTTGCTGCCCTGCGAGCTGGGCGAATCCTCGCCCTGGCCAACAAGGAGTCTCTGGTGGTTGGCGGTGCTCTGGTCACGCAGGCCGCCCAGCCGGGGCAGATTGTTGCAGTCGATTCTGAACATTCGGCCCTGGCCCAGTGTCTGCGCGGCGGGGCAGCCTCAGAGGTCGATCGGCTGATCCTGACTGCAAGCGGCGGGCCGTTCCGCGGACTGAGCCGCGAACAGATGCACAACGTCACGCCTGACCAGGCACTTGCGCACCCGACCTGGAACATGGGCCGTGTGATCACGACCAACTCCGCGACACTGGTCAACAAGGGCCTGGAGCTGCTGGAAGCGCACTTGCTGTACGGCGTGGACCTGGATCGGATCGATGTCGTGGTACATCCGCAGTCGATCGTGCACTCCATGGTGCAGTTCATCGACGGGTCTACTCTCGCGCAGTGTTCGCCGCCGGATATGAAGCTTCCGATCGCGCTTGCGCTGAGCTGGCCGGCTCGGCTGCCGGGTGTGGCCCCGTCGTGCGATTGGAGCACAGCGTCGAGCTGGACCTTCGAGCCGCTGGACGACGTGGCCTTCCCCGCTGTTGAGCTCGCGCGGCAAGCAGGGCGGATAGGTGGGACGGCTCCAGCTGTGTACAACGCTGCCAACGAGATATGCGTTGACGCTTTTCACGAGGGCCGGATCGGTTTCACCCAGATCCTCGACATCGTCGCCGTGGTCCTTGGTGAGCACACCGCCTCGGATCCAGACGTAGGCTCGAGGATGGTCGCGAGTGACCATCTCACGCTCGAGTTGGTGCTGGCGGCCGATGCCTGGGCACGTGCCCGGGCTCAGGACCTTACCCAAGCTACGGAGCACACGCACTAGATGGACCTTCTGATCTACATCGGCGGTGCCATCCTTTTCTTCGCGTTGGTGATGGCGTCGATCGCCCTGCACGAGATCGGACACCTCCTGCCTGGCAAGGCCTTCGATGTCAAGACCACGGAGTACTTCGTCGGCTTTGGCCGCACGTTGTGGTCGCGGCGCAAGGGCGAGACCGAGTACGGAGTGAAGGCGGTTCCGGTCGGGGGTTATGTCCGCCTGGTCGGGATGTTCCCGCCGGCGAAGGACCATCCTGATCAGATCCGCACGTACAGTACCGGCCCGTTTCGTGCGCTAGCCGACAATGCACGGGCTGCAGAGTGGTCAACAATCCAGCCGGAGGACGAGGGGCGGCTCTTCTATCAGAAGCCGTTCTTCCAGAAGTTGATCATCATGGCAAGTGGCCCGACGATGAATATTCTGCTGGCCTTTGTGATCTTGCTCGGCGTAGCGGCGACCTACGGGGTCTACCGCTCCCAGATGACGATCAGCAAGGTGCAGGAGTGCATTGTTGCTGCGAACGCAGCCGACAAGACCTGCGCCGGAAAGCCGCCGACTCCGGCCGCTCAGTCCGGAATCCTGCCAGGCGACAAGATAGTGGCATTCAACGGAGTCGCAGTGTCCTCATGGGACGACGTTTCGAGCCTGATTAGAGCCAACCTCGACCATCCGGCGCTGGTGGCCGTCGAGCGGAATGGCGAGCGCGTCGACCTGAAGCCGGTCAACACGGTCATCACTGGCGTACCTGACAGGTACGACCCATCAAAACGAATTGCCGCTGGATTCTTTGGCGTTGAACCCGAGGTGGTCAGGCAGCGCGGCGGGCCGGTCGCTGTGGTCGGGGACATGTGGCAGATGACCAAGCAGACCGCCGTAGCACTCGCCTATTTCCCCGCCAAGGTCTACTACACCGCCTACAACTTGGTGACTGGCAAGCCTCGCGACATCTATGGGCCGATGTCGATCGTGGGCGCGAGTCGAGCGGCAGGCGAGATCGCGTCGACGGACCAGATCGACGCTGCAGCGAAGGTGGCGAGCCTGTTCACCGTGCTCGGCGCAGTTAACCTATTTGTCGCACTCTTCAACTTCGTGCCGCTGTTGCCCCTGGACGGAGGGCACGTTGCCGCAGCGTTCTATGAAGCTGTCAGACGGGCCATCGCACGCCTCTTCGGACGGCCCGACCCCGGGCCTGTTGACACGGCGAGGTTGCTGCCCGTGGCTTACGTTGTCGGCGGGGTGATTCTGATCTCGGGTGTCGTGTTGATCTTGGCCGACCTCATCGATCCGATCCGGCTCTTCTGAGGTTTCCTGCCCCTCATGGCTCGGGCAATCCGATCCATCCCGGCGGCATCCGGACCGGGCTGTTGCCGGGACCGCTGCGCCCAGCTCATCCAAGATTTCGTCGAGACGCCCCACAATCGGCTCCACCGATGGCGGCTCGCCACCCTCGTTCCCTCGAAGCCCCGACATGCCTCAGACACTACGGAAACCTACGACAAAAATAGAACAGAGATTCGATCCAATTGAGCAGGGGCCCACCATCGGCGCTGCCGGAGCACGGTGTCGAACAACGTCAGGGCGTTGTACCAGGTTCGCCGCAATGTCGCCGCCGTCCGAGCGCGCGGTTCTCCTCGCTGCAGGAACTCACGTTAGGCTGGATCCTCGGCGAGCCAGTAAGGAATTCAGTCCGCCATACCTCGCATGAAAGGCCTTATGAGCATCGACCTGGGTCTGCCCACCCTTCCACCCCCCACGCTGGCACCGCGTCGCAAGAGTCGCCAGATCAGAGTCGGCAAGGTTGCCGTCGGCGGCGACGCGCCGATCAGCGTCCAGTCGATGACCACGACTCTGACCGCCGACATCAACGCGACGCTGCAGCAGATCGCAGAGCTGACCGCGACCGGCTGCGACATCGTGCGGGTTGCCGTGCCGAGTCAGGACGACGCCGACGCCTTGCCGGTGATCGCCAAGAAGTCCCAGATTCCGGTGATCGCGGACATCCACTTCCAGCCCAGGTACGTCTTCGCAGCGATTCAAGCCGGGTGTGCTGGCGTACGCGTCAACCCTGGCAACATTCGGGCCTTTGATGATCAAGTAAAAGAGATCGCCAAGGCTGCTGCTGACGCCGGATGCTCCATCCGGATCGGGGTCAATGCGGGATCACTCGACAAGCGCCTGCTGGCCAAGTACGGCAAGGCCACTCCGGAGGCGCTCGTGGAGTCAGCGCTATGGGAGGCGAGCCTGTTCGAGGAGCACGGCTTCCGGGACTTCAAGATCAGCGTGAAGCACCACGACCCGGTGATCATGGTGCAGGCGTACGAACAGCTGGCAGAAGCCTGCGACTACCCGCTGCATCTCGGTGTCACCGAGGCGGGGCCCGCATTCCAGGGCACCATCAAATCTGCCGTTGCCTTCGGCGCACTGCTGTCCAAGGGGATCGGCGACACAATCCGAGTCTCCCTGTCGGCGCCACCAGTCGAAGAGGTCAAGGTCGGCATCAAGATCTTGGAATCCCTGAACCTGCGACCGCGACATCTGGAGATCGTGTCCTGCCCGTCCTGCGGCCGTGCCCAGGTCGATGTTTACAAGCTCGCTGACGAGGTAACGGCTGGCTTGGAAGGGCTGGAGGTGCCGCTTCGCGTCGCGGTGATGGGCTGTGTTGTCAATGGACCCGGGGAGGCGCGGGAGGCGGATCTCGGGGTCGCCTCCGGCAACGGCAAGGGTCAGATCTTTGTTCGTGGCGAGGTGATCAAGACGGTGAGAGAGGCCGACATCGTCGAGACCCTTATCGATGAGGCGATGCGGCTCGCAGAGTCCATGCCCGCCGGAGACGGCGCGCCTGAGGTCAGCGTGCGCTAGCCATGCGCAAGGTCGCCAGCACGATTGCTTCTCGATGGGGCCGAGAGGGTTCTGTCCGAGTGCTGAGTCGTAGCGACCTGGCGGCGGCCATCCGACTGCTTTCTGCCAACCCGATCGAAAACGTCTTCGTGGCCTCTCGCGTGCGTGCGGCAGGGCTCGAAAGGGCAAGCCTCGGCTGTCCTGTCTGGGGATACGAGCGTGGTGGCCTGCTGCGTGCGATGTGCCATGCCGGGTCCAATCTGGTCCCGGTCAATGCGGACGAGCATGCACTCGAGGCTTGGGCAGAGTTTGCGGGTCCGGAACGTATGTGCGCATCGATCATCGGCCCGTCCCATGTGGCGCTCGAGTTGTGGAACCGATTGTCCGAGCGCTGGGGCTCGAGCTGGAGCAACGTTCGCGATGTGCGGGCGCACCAGCCCGTGCTCGCCATCAGTTCGCCGCCAGCCATCCCGATTGACCGACGGGTGCGCCGGGTCACCCTCGATCAGTGGGATGCCTATACCGAGGCTGCGGTAAAGATGTACACCGAGGAGATTGGCGTCTCACCCGTGCAGGGCAATCCAGCCGGTTATCGCTTTTACGTCCGCCAGCTGATCTCTTCGGGTCGTGCGTTCGGCATCTTTGAAGGCAATCGCGTGCTCTTCAAGGCCGATCTCGGCTCGGTGTCGGGATCGGTCTGCCAAGTTCAAGGGGTCTGGCTGGAACCTGAGCTGCGTGGCCGTGGGTTGGCGGCTCCCGCGATGGCGGCTGTAGTCCAGCTGGCGCGTACCGTCGTGCCGACTGTGTCGCTCTACGTCAACGACTACAACCTGCCGGCGCGTGCGACCTACGCCAGGGTGGGCTTCACACAAGTCGGCGAGTTCGCGACGGTCCACTTTTGACGGTCCGTCCGGCGCGGCTGGCAGCGGTCTTGATCGTGCTGTCGGTCATGGTGGCCGGCTGCGCTTCGAACGAGCCAGCCGTACGTACGCCAGAACAGACCCCGACCCCCAGCCCAGCCGCGACGTCGAGTAGCCCCACCCCAGGTCAACCTACGCAGCGACCGCCTGCCAAGCCCAAGCGGACCAGCGTCACGGTAGTGATGAACGGCGATCTGCTGTGGCACAACACCTTGTGGTTCGGAGCGAGGGAAGACGCCAGGCGACAGGGACGTGGTGGCTATGACTTCGCACCGCTGCTGGCCGGCATGAAGCCGGTAATTGCCTCGGCCGACATGGCGATCTGCCACGAGGAGGTTCCGCTCGCTCCGCCTGGTGGACCGTACCGAAATTATCCGTTGTTCGCCGCGCCACCGCACGTTGTGAAAGCGATCTCTGCGACCGGTTACGACGTTTGCACGACCGCGTCAAATCACAGCCTCGATCAAGGCTTTGCCGGTCTGAAGCGGACCCTCGATGATCTTGATCGGGCCAACATTCCGCACGTCGGCACGGCTCGTACCAAGGCGGAATCCCAGCGACCGATGATCTTCACCCCAAAGCAGGGCGTCAAGATCGCAATCGTCGCGGCCACTTTCAGCTTGAACGGCCTACCCATGCCCGAGGGCAAACCGTGGGCGGTGCAGCGAGTGAGCGCCAAAAGCCTGCTGCGGCAGGCGCACCGTGCCCGGACGGCCGGAGCAGACATTGTGCTCGCGGCCGCTCATATTGGCACCGAATACTCCACGCGTGAGAACGCGCAGCAAGTCGCGCTGGCGCGTGCCCTAACAGCCTCACCAGATGTTGATCTTGTTTATATGCACCATCCGCATGTTGTGCAGCCGTGGACGAAGGTGAACAAGAAATGGGTGCTCTACGGAGTAGGGAACACGGTGGCTCAGCACGCCACGGATGTGCCACGCGGCTCTGAGGGTGCGACCGGCCGATTCACCTTCACTCGGGTGGGGAATGGGCCGTTTACGGTGAGCAAGGCTGTGTACATCCCCACCTTCGTCACCCACTATCAACCGGGCCGGCCGGCGAGGCTGTATCAGGTGTCGGCGGCCCTCAAGACCGCCAAGGGCTCCTTCCGAAGCCGGCTGCTGGATGCGCAACAGCGCACTAGTGCCGTCGTGACGAGGAAGCATCCGTCCGGATTGACCAGGGCATGACCGAGCTACCGGCGGGCCGTCGCACCTCGACGTTGACACCACAACCGGCTACAGCCCAGATCTTGACGCCGTCGTTGGATTTGTCTTTACGCCTCAGCCGGGATGACCGTGATCCGTCTCGTGCGATCATCGTCCGCTGGAGCTAATACAGTGCTCGGGTGATCACCCGAATGTCGGAGCTGTTTGTCCGCACGCTGCGTGAGGATCCCGCCGATGCGGAGGTCCCCAGCCATCGCTGGCTGGTGCGTGCCGGCTATATCCGCCGCGCCGCTCCAGGCATCTACACCTGGCTGCCGCTGGGCTACCGCGTGCTGCGGAACGTCGAGCGCATCGTACGCGAGGAGATGGACGCAATCGGTGCTCAGGAAGTCCACTTTCCCGCTCTGCTGCCAAAGGAGCCGTACGAGGCTTCGGGACGCTGGACGGAATACGGCGAGGGCGTTTTCCGGCTGCGCGACCGGAAGGGCGCGGAATATCTCCTGGGCCCCACGCACGAGGAGATGTTCACCCTGCTGGTCAAGGACCTGTACTCCTCCTACAAGGACCTGCCCCTCTCGCTCTATCAGATCCAGACGAAGTACCGCGACGAGGCTCGGCCGCGCGCCGGGCTGCTGCGTGGACGCGAGTTCGTCATGAAGGACTCCTACTCCTTCGACATTGACGACGAGGGTCTCGCCAAGTCCTACGCCGCCCATCGCGATGCCTACATCAAGATCTTCGACCGGCTGGGTTTCGAGTACGTCATCGTGCACGCCATGTCAGGTGCGATGGGCGGCTCGGCAAGCGAGGAGTTTCTGGCCATTGCCGAGAACGGCGAGGACACCTTTGTGCGGTCACCCGGCGGCTACGCGGCCAACGTGGAAGCCGTGCAGACCACGCCTCCGCCGCCGCTCCCGTACGACGACGCGCCTGCTGCTCACGTCGAGGACACGCCGGATACCCCGACCATCGAAACCCTGGTTGACCTGGCCAACGCTCGCTTCCCGCAGACCGACCGGCCCTGGCAGGCCAGTGACACCTTGAAGAACGTGGTGCTGATGATCACCGAGGTCGACGGGTCCCGTCACCCGCTGGTGATCGGAGTGCCAGGGGACCGTGAGTTGGATATGAAGAGGCTTTCAGCACAGCTGGTGCCGGCAGAGCCAGAGCCCTTCAGCGACGAGGATTTCGCGGCGCATCCGGAACTGGTGAAGGGCTACCTCGGGCCGGTTCGATTCGCCAGCCCCGGTGAGCGGACAGCGGTTGTGCTCGGCGAGGAGTCGATTACCAAGATCAGGTATTTGGTCGATCCGCAGGTCGTCTCCGGAACTCGTTGGGTGACGGGGGCGAATGAGCCTGGTCGGCATGTCTTCGACCTCACGTGCGGGCGCGACTTCACACCCGATGGGGTCATTGAGGCGGCCGAGATCCGCGAAGGCGATCCGGCACCTGATGGCTCCGGCCCACTGACGTTGGCGCGCGGCATCGAGATGGGACACATCTTCCAGCTGGGCCGCAAGTACGCCGAGGCTCTGGGGCTCAAGGTGCTTGATCAAAGAGGCAAGCTGGTCACAGTGACCATGGGCTCCTACGGGGTGGGTATCTCGCGAGCCGTCGCAGCTGTAGCCGAGGGGACCTGCGACGAGAAGGGACTCTGCTGGCCACGCGAATTGGCACCGTTCGATGTGCACATACTCACGGCCGGCAAAGACGAGGCCATGATCACCGCAGCGGTCGATCTATCCGTTCAGCTCGACGAGGCCGGCGTGTCGGTGCTGCTGGACGACCGCGCAGTAAGCCCAGGCGTCAAGTTCGCCGACTCGGAGATCATGGGCATGCCAACGATCGTTGTGGTTGGCCGCGGCCTGTCGAACGGTGTGGTCGAATTGCGCGATCGAAGGAGCGGGGAACCGACCGAGGTGCCTGTCGAGGATGCGCTCGGGGAGATTCTTGCGCTGGTGCATGGCCAAACCAGGCTGGGCTAAGGCCTCAATTTGCTGGAGGTTTCGGGCCTGACGCTGGCGGCGCTGATCCTCGCAGCCTTCGTCGCGGGTTGGGTTGATGCGGTAGTCGGTGGTGGTGGACTGATTCAGTTGCCCGCGCTGCTGATCGGGCTGCCCAGCAGCACACCACCGGCCGTGATCTTGGGCACGAACAAGGTCTCCTCGTTCTGCGGAACGGCAACCAGCTCATTGACGTACGCGCTCAGGATTCCGCTCGACTGGTGGACGGTGGCACCACTGGTCGTGTCTTCAGCTGTTGGATCGGCCATCGGGGCATCGCTGGCGCGGTTGTTGCCGAGGGATGCCTTCACTCCGATCGTGTTGGCCGCGCTTCTCGGGGTGGGCATTTACGTGTGGCGCCGGCCGCAGTTGGGCATGGTCTCGATGCGCAAGCATCCGGGTCGAGGACACTACGGACTGACTGCGTTGATCGGGCTCGGAGTCGGCGCATACGACGGGTTCCTTGGGCCTGGCACCGGCTCCTTCTTCGTGATCTTGCTGGTTGCTGTGCTCGGCTACGGATTCCTGGAAGCGAGCGCGACGGCCAAGATCGCCAATCTCGTCACGAACCTGTCGGCAATTGTCGTCTTCGGGTTGTCCGGTTCGGTGCTGTGGGCGCTCGGGCTGACGATGGGCGCGGCCAACCTGGTGGGTGGATTCCTGGGTGCACGGACAGCGATCGCCCGTGGCAGCTCTTTCGTCCGCAAGGTCTTCCTGGTGGTGCTCACAGGCTTGATCATCAAGCTGGCGTACGACGTCGTGGTGCAGCTGCGCAGATGATCAAGTGCTGTAGCCAGGCCAGGCAGCCAGCGGCGCTCCCCAGGACCGGGCGGTCTTCATGGCATTGGTTAGTGCTGTCAGCGCTTGTTGCCGATCCGGTTGACTGGCCGCGGCAGCGAGCCAGAGCCCGCAGAACGGCTCCAGCGCGGTCTGCATGCGCATGATCAGCTTGCCAGCCGTCTCCGGGTTGCGCGGAACGACCGACGGCACGTACGCCGGCGCGGCTGCTGGGACGTCTGCGGAGTGTTTTCTCAGCCAGACAATCAGCCGCTCGCGGAAAATGCGCTGGGCGAGCAGCTCACGCTCAGCTTTCGGGCGTTGTTTGCTGAGCACCTTGAACTTGCCGATCGCCAGCTGGTAGCCGTACACAATTGCGTGTAGTTGGCGCACCAGTTCCTGGACCGCAGCGATCTCGGGGAGGACCTCGACCGGCTGGCGATTGGCGACCGGACTCGTACCGGGCGGGTTTCGGGAGCCAATCGCCGCAGCGAAGCTCCCGGCGACAACCGACAGCGAACCCCAGAGCAGCGCGTCTGAGCCCTTGGCTTTCAGCGCAGCACGTTGGTAGCGGCCGGCAGCGGAGTCTTCGCGGCGAGAAAGCAGGGCAAGCGAGCTGTTCAGTGACATTCCGCCGATCCTTGCCGGCGCAAGCGTCGGCAGCGGATCGATGATTGCACGAGCGTGTGCTGTGTGCGCGTTGCGAGCGAACGTCAGAAGCTGTCGGCGGTCTTTTGAAAGCTGCTCGTGGTCCGGTCCGGCCAAGATTGCTGCAGCGAGTGCTGCCAAAGCCTGCTCCGGGGCCGCGGCCGCGGCGGATGGGTTCGGCGTAGGACTGGGCGTTGGTGTGGGACTTGCCGAGGAACTCGATATCGGTGCGTCGGGGGTGAGTGTGGGACTGTCGACAGTCGGATCGCTGGGCGTACATCCGGAGAGCCAAGGTACTGCCAGCGTGGGGGCAGCGAGGCCGAGGCCCATGATCATCCGACGGCTCAACTGGGCTGGCGGAACGGAGCCCATGGGTGCATCTGAGTCGGCCACCCGCCGACGGTACCTCAGGCGACGGTATGCTGCCCCACACGCGCTGCGAGAAGTTTCCCGATCAGCGCCGCCACAACCGAAGGACCTAATCGGATCGAAGGACAGCGCGATGAAAGAGGGCCAGATTGCTGGTGTGCTGACCCCGGTCCTTGCCCAGTTCGGCCTCGAGCTGGAAGCGGTGGAGATCGTTCCAGCGGGCAAGCGGCGATTGCTCCGTGTTGTGGTCGACGGCGATGGCCCGCAAGGGACCGGTCCTCTGCTGGACGACCTCGCCGAGGCGAGTAAAGCGGCCTCGACCGCACTCGATAGCGCAGATCTAACCGGAGCCGCGCCGTACACGCTCGAGGTGAGTTCCCGAGGCGTCAGCCGACCTCTTGAGCTGCCTCGACACTGGCGGCGGAATACCGGGCGCCTGGTCGCGATACAACTGTCTGAAGGGGACGCAATCACCGGGCGAATCGTTTCCAGCAATGAGGACGGTGTACGGCTCGACGTGGACGGCGAGACTCGTGAGGTTCGCTTCGCCGACGTCGGCCGCGCACTGGTCCAGGTTGAGCTGAACCGCCCGAAAGCGGCGCGCAGCAAGGATGAGGAGGGTTGAGATGGACATCGACATCTCAGTGCTGCGGCTGATGGAGCGCGAGAAAGACTTGCCATTCGAGGTGCTGGCCAGCGCGATCGAGGACGCCCTGCTCACGGCGTACGAGAAATCCGAGGGTGCGGTGCAAGGTGCCCGGGTCGAGCTCAACCGCAAGACCGGACACGTCGTGGTATTCGCACCCGAGTACGACGAGAACGGTCAGCAGATCGGCGAATACGACAGCACCCCAGCGGGCTTCGGACGCGTGGCAGCATCCACGGCCCGCCAGGTGATCATGCAGCGGCTGCGGGATGCCGAGGACGAGCAGAAGTACGGCCACTTCTCCGGAGTCGAGGGTGACATCGTCTCCGGAGTCGTCCAGCAGGGCGGTGACAGCCGTACGGTGCACGTTGATCTCGGCAAGATCGAGGCCATCATGCCGCTGGCCGAGCAGGTGCCTGGGGAGCGCTACACGCACGGAACTCGGATCCGGGTCTATGTGGTCTCAGTGCGTAAGGAACTCCGCGGTCCGCAGATCATCGTCTCCCGAACCCACCCGGGACTTGTCGAGAAGCTCTTCAAGCTCGAGGTACCAGAAATCGCCGACGGGACGGTCGAGATCAAGGCCGTGGCCCGAGAGGCTGGTCATCGCAGCAAGATCGCGGTCGTCAGTAACAACCCGGATGTCAGTGCGAAGGGCGCTTGCATTGGGCCGATGGGCCAGCGGGTGCGCGCGGTCATGCACGAGCTGAACGAGGAGAAGATCGACATCATCGATTACTCTCCAGACCCCGCGACGTTTGTGGGTCAGGCGCTCTCCCCGGCCAAGGTGACCTCGGTAACCGTGGTGGATGCGAACCTCCGAGCCGCTCGCGTCGTGGTGCCCGACTATCAGCTGTCGCTGGCCATCGGTCGGGAGGGTCAGAACGCCCGGCTCGCCGCCCGGCTTACTGGTTGGCGCATTGACATTCGGTCGGACACCGCTCCGGCCTGACGGCGCTCGTACGGCAAAAGGTGTTTCGGAATACTCCACAGGTATGGCCGCGTTAGCCTGTTTCGGTGCCCGCCCCTGTACGTACCTGCATAGGGTGCAGGGCTCGGGATGAGAAGGCTCTGCTACTACGCGTAGTGGCTCACAACGGGTTTGTCGAGATCGACATCCGCCAGATACTGCCTGGCCGGGGCGCCTACCTACATCCAAGACCGGGGTGTCTTGAGCAGGCTCTGAAGCGGCGTAGCCTGGGAAGGGCTCTGCGGTCGGAGATTGATGGACAGCAAGCAGCTGTCAAGATCCGGCGGTTCCTCAGCGCGCTCACTTAGACAGACGTGCGCGGCTGGGCATAGAGTCTCCAATGCGTCCGCTCCTCCTGGAGCGGATGACGAGCAAGCACTCGTGTACGCGAGAGCCGAACCAGAAGGTGGGCACAACGCTCATGACCACTCGATGAGAACCGCTCAGTGAGCATGTTCAACAACTAACTGGTCCGGAATCCAGACCCGGACCGCCAACAAGGAGAGCAGTGGCAAAGGTCCGAGTCTACGAGCTTGCGAAAGAGCTCGGAGTCGAGAGCAAGACCGTCCTCAGCATGCTGAAGGACATGGGTGAGTTCGTACGATCCGCCTCCTCAACTGTGGAGGCGCCGGTCGAGAGACGGCTCAAAGAGAAGTTGGCGAGCGAGCCGCCGCCGCCACCCAAGAAGACAACAAAGAAAGCAGCCGCCGCCGCAAAAGCGCCCGAGGCAGTGCGGGAAGCACCTGCTCCGGCCGCGGTGGAGGTAGCTGCAGAGGCGCCGGCAGTGAAGGCAGCCGCCGCACCCGCCGCACCCGCCGCGCCCGCAGCGCCAGCCGCGCCAGCCGCGCCAGCCGCACCGGCCGCGCCGGCCGCGCCGGCCGCGCCGGCCGCGCCGGCGAGTCAGCCCTCGGCTCCACCGCAGCCAACGCCGGCTCCGCGTCCAGCCGTGCCGCGGGCACCCAGCCGCGCCACGCCTGCCCCCCGGGTTGGCGAGACGCCCGGTGCCGCGCCGCGGCCACGACCTGGTTCCACGGGAGGGCTCCCCGGCGCTCCTGGTACGCGGCGTCCTGGTACTCCACGTCCCGGCAACAACCCCTTCGCCCCATCGCAAGGAATGGGTCGGTCTCGTCCGCCGCGTCCCAGCCCGGACGGCGCTCGGCAAGAAGGACAGCGGCCGCCTGGTGGCCGCGCTCCGTCAGCGCCGGGCGGGCGCCAAGGGGTTCCGGGAATGCCTCGACCTAACCCAGCGATGATGCCCAAGCAGAGCACTGGTCAGCTCGGCGGTGCACCTGCCGGACCTGGTGCACGTGGGCGAGGTGCGCCCCCAGGCGGTCGTCGTGGGGGTGCAGGTGCTCCCGGACGTGGCGGCCCTGGCGGTGGGCCAGGCGGGCCGCCGCCCAGTGGGCGAGGTGGCCGCGGTGGCCGCGGTGGCACTCAAGGTGCGTTCGGGAGGGCCGGTGGTCCGACTAGGCGTGGCCGCAAGTCGAAGAAGCAGCGTCGCCAAGAATTCGACCAGATGGAGGCGCCATCGATTGGCGGCATCCGGGTCAAGCAGGGCGACGGCCAGAAGGTCCGGCTCGCCAGGGGAGCGTCACTGACCGATCTGGCCGAGAAGATCGGCGCCGACGCGGCTTCGCTGGTCCAGGTGCTGTTCCATCTCGGAGAGATGGTGACTGCGACCCAGTCGGTGAGCGACGACACCTTGCAGGTGCTGGGTACAGAGCTCAATTACGACATCGAGGTTGTCTCGCCTGAGGACGAAGACCGCGAGCTGTTGGAGAGCTTCGACATCGAGTTCGGCGAGAACACCGGTGGCGAGGAGGACCTCGAGGCCCGCCCGCCTGTCGTCACGGTGATGGGTCACGTTGATCACGGCAAGACCAAGCTCCTCGACGCGATCCGTAAGACCAACGTGGTTGCCCGAGAAGCCGGTGGCATCACGCAGGCGATCGGTGCCTACCAGGTTTCCACCGAGGTGGAGGATGAGGAACGCAAGATCACCTTCATCGACACTCCTGGTCACGAGGCCTTCACTGCAATGCGGGCCCGTGGTGCCAAGTCGACCGATATCGCAGTGCTGGTGGTTGCCGCCGACGATGGAGTGATGCCACAAACGATCGAGGCACTGAACCATGCGCTGGCAGCGGAAGTGCCGATTGTCGTGGCAGTGAACAAGATCGACAAGGTGGGCGCCGACCCGACGAAGGTCCGCGGTCAGCTCACTGAGTACGGCCTGGTGCCTGAGGAGTACGGCGGCGAGACGATGTTCGTCGACGTGTCCGCCATCACCGGCCAGGGCCTGGACTCACTCCTGGAGGCGATCATCCTGACTGCCGACGCGGCGCTCGATCTGCGCGCCAACCCGGACATGGATGCCCAGGGCGTGGCCATCGAGGCGCACCTCGACAAGGGCCGTGGTCCGGTTGCCACCGTTCTGGTGCAGCGCGGCACGCTTAAGGTCGGCGACTCGATCGTCACCGGTCCCGCACACGGGCGCGTACGTGCGCTGCTCGATGATCACGGCGACAACGTCACCACGGCACCACCATCGTTCCCAGTGCAGGTGCTTGGCCTGACGGCCGTGCCTGGTGCCGGGGACAGCTTCCTCGTAGTCGATGACGATCGCATGGCGCGGCAGATTGCCGAACGGCGGGCGGCGCGGCTGCGGATGGCGGCCCAGGCGGCCGGCACTCGGCGCAAGACTCTGGATCAGCTGTTCGAGCAGCTCGAGAAGGGTGAGACCCAGGAACTGCGGCTCATCCTCAAGGGTGACGGTGCTGGTTCGGTCGAAGCGCTCGAGGACGCGCTCTCCAAGATCGATGTCGGCGACGAGGTCAGCCTGCGGGTGATCGACCGCGGCGTCGGTGCCATCACCGAGACGAACGTCTCGCTGGCTGCCGCATCTGATGCGGTCATCGTCGGCTTCAACGTACGGCCTCAGGGTAAGGCATCAGAGCTTGCCGACCGCGAGGGCGTGGATATCCGCTACTACTCGGTGATCTACGCCGCGATCGACGAGATCGAGGCCGCGCTGAAGGGCATGCTGAAGCCGATCTTCGAGGAGGTCACCCTCGGCCAGGCGGAGATCCGAGAGATCTTCCGCTCGTCCAAGGCGGGCATCATCGCCGGCTGTATGGTCATCAGCGGTTCGATTCGCCGCAATTCCAAGGCACGATTGCTGCGAGAAGGTGTGGTCGTCACGGAGAGTACGATCGCCTCGCTGCGTCGGGAGAAAGGACGATGTCACCGAAGTGCGTGAAGGGTATGAGTGCGGTATGACCCTCGCCAACTATTCCGACATCAGGATCGACGACATCATCGAGACGTACGAGATGCGGGAGAAGCCGCGCTCGTAGCCGCCGAGTTGTCAGAATCTCAACACCAAATATGGTGCTGAGATTCTGGCAAGCTGGGGTCAAGGAGGTGGACATGGCCTCGCCACGCGTGGTCAGGCTGGCTGACCAGATCAAAGTGATCGTCGCGGAGATGCTCGAGCGTCGGATCAAGGATCCGCGGCTGGGCTTCGTGACAGTGACCGATGTACGGCTGACCGGCGACACCCACGATGCCACCGTCTTCTACACGGTGCTGGGCTCGGATGCCGAGTGGGCTGATACTGCTGTGGCGCTTCGCTCGGCCAACGGGCTGATCCGATCTCAGGTCGGCAAGCAGCTTGGCCTCAAATTCACCCCGACCATCGAGTTCGTGCCGGACGCCGTACCAGAGAACGCCAGACTGATTGACGATCTGCTCGCCCAGGCGAGGTCGGTAGACGCGCGCGTCGCCGAGCAGGCCGCAGGCGCGGCGTACGCGGGAGAGACTGACCCGTACAAGCACGACGAAGTAGGGGGTGTCGAGGAACGCGCGCAGCGCGATGACGACGAGTCCGCCTGAGGCCGAACCGTCGCGACCGATCTCAGGTCTCGCCATTCTCGACAAGCCCGCTGGCTGGACCTCACATCAAGTGGTCGGGCGCATCCGCCGGCTGGCCGGCACCCGCAAGGTGGGGCACGCCGGGACGCTGGACCCGATGGCCACCGGGGTGCTGATCGTGGGGGTCGAGAAGGCGACCCGCTTGTTGGGATATCTCGCGCTGTCCGACAAGGTCTATGAGGCGACGATTCGCCTGGGCATTGGCACGATCACCGACGACGCCGAAGGTGAAGTCGTCACGACTTCGGGCGCGGCTGATCTTGGCGAAGCCGAGATCGAGGCGTGCCATGGCGAGGTTGCGTGGTGACATCCTTCAGGTGCCGGCTGCGGTGTCGGCGATCAAGATCAATGGTGTGCGCTCATACCGCCGGGTCCGTGCTGGTCAGACGGTGGAGCTTTCCGAACGGCCGGTCACCATACGCCGATTCGACCTGCTGGGTCGCCGAGAACTCGAGGTTGATGGGGTTGGTTGTGTCGACCTAAGCGTGGTAGTCGAGTGCTCATCAGGGACGTACATTCGCGCGCTGGCTCGGGATCTCGGCGCCGCTCTCGGGGTCGGCGGTCACCTGAGTTCCCTGCGTAGGACGCGGGTGGGGGCATTCACGCTGGACGAGGCTCAGACTTTGGAGGAGGCCGAGCGGGGACTCAGGATCGTGCCGCTGGATCGGGTTGTGCCGCAGCAGCTTCCCAACTTTGACGGTCAACGAGACCCAGGCAGGCCAGATCCGGAACGGTCGGCGCTTGGCTGGCGTGAACTTGCCAGACGGCACGACAGCATTACTCGACGCGGCCGGTCACTTCCTGGCGCTTTACCGCCAGGAAGGACCGGACGCTATTGCAGAGGCTGTGTTTGTCTGAGCTGAAGCCTGGTCGATCACGTCCAGGGAGTCCAGGACTCAACAGCGGGAAGCATGCTTGCCGCGCGCCTGCATAGCCAGCTGGCTGACCGTCGGTGGGGTAACCGGACTCCGTCTGGGTCGGAAGAACGTGGATCACGATCGACATGACGCCGGGACTCGGGTCTGGGTCTGAGTCGACGGGCACGAAATCCACGGTTGTTTGCGTCGTAGGCCATGCCGTCTGCATCGGGTACCAGGTCGAACCAGACCTCGGTCTCAGGGCTGACTTCCGCCGGATTGTCTGTGGTGCAGGCTCGATGCAGTTGGTGCAGCCTGGCCCTCATTCACACTGCGTCGATGCTAGTGCGGTCCTGCTGCTCGGAGGTGAGCGCCGTTCACACACCGACCGGTGTGGAGATGACCGCCGAGTTTCGTGCCCGCTGCATGGTTGATGGTCCATGCCACGGTACGAGCTTGAAGTCGGTGCTCGCACCATCGGTGCTCGTACCCTCGTGATCGTAATCTTTGCCCTGGCCGATCGAACGGTCCCGTCGTGGCCGTCGCTGAG
The DNA here is from genome assembly GCA_963836855.1 of uncultured Actinomycetota bacterium. GTDB lineage: Bacteria > Actinomycetota > Actinomycetes > Propionibacteriales > Propionibacteriaceae > Microlunatus. The sequence continues at coordinate 396,593 of CAWILN010000008.1, forward strand.
ATCTTCCGATCGAAGCTCCTCGGGAATCTTCAGATGTTCGACAAATCGCCGCTGGCAGCCTGTGTCCCGCCCAGAACCAGCGCGCAGCCTGCAAGGCCGCCGAGCGCAGCTTTAGTAATACGCCTCAATAGTTCCCCCCGAGAAATCAGATGCTTGCGTGTGCCCCGATAGTCTTACAGACTTGCTTTCCTGTGTGATGCCTTTGCGCAAACGTGTTGCTCGACATCGGGTTGCTTGGCGCGGCTGTCTGCTTAACTGTTCGAGATCCGAGCAAGAAGCCCAGGAGGCACCCGAATGAGCAGGCCGACCGTCGTGGTGATCGGCAACTTTGATGGAGTCCATCGAGGACACGCCGAGCTCATCCGCATCGCTCGGGCGGCCGAGCCGGGAGCCCGTCTCGTTGCGGTGACGTTCTGGCCGCATCCGATGTCGGTGGTCCGACCGGATCAAGCGCCTCTCCTGCTTACCTCGCTGGATCGTCGCAAAGAGTTGCTTCGTAGCGCGGGCGTCGACGAGGTCGTCGTCGTGCACTTCACCGCTGAGGTTGCCAGCTGGAGTCCGGCGGAGTTCGTCGATACCGTGCTCCGGCCGCTACATCCCACCAGGATTGTCGTAGGAGAGAACTTCCGCTTCGGGTTTCGAGCCGCCGGCGATGTCTCCACCCTGGCCGAGCTTGGGGCGGGGGAGTTCAAAGTCCAGGCACTGCCGCTGGTCACCGACGGCACCCAGGCGAGCTCGTCGACACTCATCCGTCACGCTGTCGCCGAGGGTGACTTCGGCACGGGTCCGAGAACTCAGCGACAACGTCTTCCGGTTCTCCGGTGTGGTGGTTCGCGGTGACCGGCGTGGGCACGAACTGGGCTTCCCGACGGCCAACGTACGGGTGCCGCCAGGAATGGCCGTGCCTGCTGACGGCGTCTATGCCGGCTGGGTCACCAGGCTCGATAATCCTTCACCGCGCTGGCCAGCTGCGATTTCCGTGGGCACAAATCCAACCTTCGATGGGATGGAACGTCGAGTGGAGGCGTACGTGCTGGATCGCGATGACCTCGAGCTTTATGACGTGGAGATCGCGATCGACTTCTACGCCCGGCTGCGGGGACAAGTGAAGTACGCGGGGAGAGAGGCACTGATCAAGCAGATGCATGCCGATGTCGAGGAGGCGCGGCATCTGTTACATGCCGCCTGAGGGTCGAGCCAGATAGGTGGATTCGTACGATCGGTTCCGTGGAGCTGCGTCGCAAGCGCTTTGACCGTCCCGACGAGGTCCGGAAGGCCGAGAAGGCCCGCATCGAGCTGGTCGAGCTGGGCGAGTTGGCCGTCGGACGCACTGTCTTCGAGCCGGGCTGGCGGTGGTCTGAGCACGTCAAGCCGATCGCCGGTACCGAGAGCTGCCAGGTCCACCACCTCGGCTACGTGGTGTCCGGGCATCTCCACGTCGAGATGACCGGCGGCGCCTCGCTGGAGGTGGTTGGCGGCGATGCCTTCGAGGTCCCGCCCGGTCACGACGCGTGGGTCATCGGTGACGAGCCGTGGGTGTCGATCGACTGGGCTGGCCGCCGGCTCTTCGCGAAGTCGCCGCAGGAGATTTCCGATCGCATCTTCACGACCGTCGTCTTCACCGACCTCTCTGGGTCGACCGAGACGCTGAATCGGCTCGGCGACGCCAAGTGGCGGCTGTTACTCGCCGACCACGATGAGGCTGTGCGTGCGCGAGATCGAGCGGTTCGGTGGACGCGAGGCGAAGACCACAGGAGACGGCTTCCTCGTGCTGTTCGACAGCCCAGCACGGGCGGTGCGAGGTGCGGCGGCCATGATCGACGCCGCCACTACCTATGGCCTCACCGCCCGCGCCGGGGTACAGGCCGGTGAGGTCGAGTTTCAGGGCGATGAGGTGCGAGGGATCACGGTCCATGCCGCAGCGCGCATTCTCGGCGTGGCGCAGCCGGGCGAGGTCCTCGTCTCGACCACCGTCCGTGACCTGCTGACCGGCTCTGGGCTCGTGTTTGCCGACCGCGGCGAGTTCGAGCTCCGCGGCCTCGACGGGCGCCGCAGCCTGGCAGCGCTGGTTCGCTAAGGGACTGGGAATTCGGCGGCAAGGGCCAGGCGCTGGTAGATTGGCGGCGCCGTTTGACCGGCCGCGGGTTTTCAAGAGCTCCCAGTCACACCGTGTGAAGGATCCCTACAGGGCATCCGGGGGCGCCGCGCAGCGGGAAACCGAGAGGAGAACGTCAGTGTCGATCGACGCTGCAACAAAGAAGAAGATCATTGACGAGTACGCGACCAGCGACGGCGACACGGGTTCCCCGGAGGTCCAGGTCGCCATCCTCACCAAGCGGATCGCGCATCTCACAGAGCACCTCAAAGAGCACAAGCACGACCACCACAGCCGCCGTGGCTTGATGCTGCTGGTTGGGCAGCGCCGCCGGCTGCTTAACTACGTAGCCAAGACAGACATTGAGCGTTACCGGTCGCTGATCGAGCGCCTCGGTCTGCGCCGCTGACCCGCACGATCACAACTGAATAGCCACATCACGTTCGAGATCGCATTTCGATACGGATGCTCGACGGGGAGAACTCGGTCCTCGGTAGTGGTTTTCGGGAAGAGCATTCCGCTCTGGCCCGCGGACCTCGATCGAAGACCGGCCTCCACCAGCTCGGGGGAACTGACGCGGGCCATCCGCCCGCGCACGTCGAGCCTCATCCAGTCTGCGCGTGCGATCCCAGTTCAGGCATTCGGCGGTACGCCGGTGCCACAGAAAGGATTCCCGTGGAGGGACCAGATCTTCAATTCATCGAGGCCGTTATCGACAACGGCGATCTCGGGCGCCACGTCGTCCGCTTCGAATCGGGTCTGCTGGCCCGGCAAGCCGGCGGATCGGCAACTGTCTACCTAGACGGCGACACCATGGTGTTGTCCGCTACCACCGCGCAGAGCAAGCCGCGCGAGGCTCTCGACTTCTTCCCTCTGACGGTGGACGTCGAGGAGCGGATGTACGCCGCAGGCCGTATCCCCGGCTCGTTCTTCCGTCGTGAGGGCCGTCCTTCCGAGGGCGCGATCCTCACCTGTCGGCTCATCGACCGACCGCTACGTCCGTGCTTTGTCAAGGGGCTGCGCAACGAGATCCAGGTCATCGTCACTGTGATGGCGCTGAACCCGAACAAGCTCTACGACGTGGTCGCGATCAATGCCGCCTCGCTGTCCACCCAGCTGGCCGGCCTACCGTTCAGCGGCCCGATCGGCGGCGTACGCGTCGCACTGATCGGTGGCCGCTGGGTCGGCTTTCCTGACGTCGATCAGCTGGAGAAGGCCACCTTCGACATGGTGGTTGCCGGTCGAGTCACCGATGCTGGCGACGTGGCCATCGCCATGGTCGAGGCGGAGTCCACCGAGAACACCTGGGATCTCGTGAGGTCCGGCGAAACCGCCCCCACCGAAGAGGTGGTAGCAGCCGGACTGGAAGCGGCGAAGCCGTTCATCCGAGCCTTGTGCGACGCCCAAGCCGAGCTGGCGGCGAAGTTCCCGAAGCCGACCGCTGAATTCCCGATCTTCGTCGACTATGCCGACGACGTGTATGACGCCGTCGCCGAAGTCGGCGAGCTGTGGAGCTCAGCGAGGTCATGTCGATCGCCGACAAGCAGACGCGCGAGCTGGCCGCCGATACCCTCAAGACCAAGATTCTCGAGCGCCTGGCGCCGCAGTTCGAGGGTCGCGAGAAGGAGATCACCGGCGCATATCGCGCTCTGACCAAGAAGCTCGTTCGGCAGCGGATCTTGACCGATAAGGTCCGCATCGACGGCCGCGGCGTGACTGACATTCGCACCTTGGCGGCCGAGGTCGGCGTGGTGCCGCGGGTGCACGGGTCGGCACTCTTCCAACGCGGCGAAACCCAGATTCTGGGCGTATCGACGCTGAACATGCTGGGCATGGAGCAGAGGCTCGACACGCTTGCGCCGGAAACGACCAAGCGCTACATGCACAACTACAACTTCCCGCCTTACTCCACGGGTGAGACCGGACGCGTCGGATCGCCCAAGCGGCGCGAGATCGGTCACGGTGCGCTGGCCGAGCGGGCCCTGGTGCCGGTGCTGCCGACTCGTGAGGAGTTCCCGTACGCGATTCGTCAGGTGTCCGAAGCCCTCAGCTCCAATGGCTCCACCTCGATGGGCTCTGTCTGCGCGTCGACGCTGGCGCTGCTCAACGCAGGCGTGCCGCTGCGCGCACCGGTTGCCGGCATCGCGATGGGCCTCGTCTCCGACACGGTGGACGGTCGAGACCCGGTACATGGCACTGACCGACATCCTCGGCGCCGAGGACGCGTACGGCGACATGGACTTCAAGGTTGCAGGCACCCGGGACTTCATCACCGCGCTGCAGCTGGATACCAAGCTGGACGGGGTTCCCGCGTCGGTGCTGGGAGATGCGCTGAACCAGGCCAAGGACGCCCGGAACACCCTGCTCGAGGTAATGCGTGAGGCCATCGACGGGCCTGACGAGATGAGCATCTATGCGCCGCGGATCATCACCATGAAGATCCCCGTCGACAAGATCGGCGAGGTCATCGGGCCGAAGGGCAAGGTGATCAACCAGATCCAGGACGACACCGGGGCAGAGATCAGCATCGAGGACGACGGAACCATCTACGTCGGCGCGGATCACGCCGACAAGGCCGACTCAGCGCGTGCCATGATCAACGCCATTGCCAACCCGACCATCCCGGAGAAGGGTGAGCGCTACCTCGGCACGGTTGTCAAGATCACCGCGTTCGGCGCCTTCGTCTCGCTGTTGCCAGGGAAGGATGGCCTGTTGCACATCTCGAAGATGCGCCCGCTCGCCGGGGGACAGAGGGTCGAGAGCGTCGAGGACGTGCTCAATGTCGGACAGAAGATTCAGGTAGAGATCAACGACATCGACGATCGCGGCAAGTTGTCGCTGATTCCTGTGGTTGAGGAGACGGTCTCGGCGTAGCGGCGCTCGAATTACCATCCCGATGCCTGCCGTGCCACGCGGACGATCTGGACGGCGCCTTCCCCAGCTGGATGGCGCCGTTCGTCGTACGGTGCTGGGTAACGGTCTCCAAATCGTCACCGAGGACATCCGGTCCACCAGCACCTATTCCCTGGGTGTCTTCGTGTCGGTCGGCTCGCGGCACGAGAGGCCGCGCCTGCATGGCGCCTCCCACTTCTTGGAACACCTGCTCTTCAAGGGAACCCCGACCCGTACTGCCGAACAGATCTCGGCCACGATCGAATCCGTAGGCGGCGAGCTCAATGCATACACGGCCAAGGAGCACACCTGCTTCTACGCTCGGGTGCTGCACAGCGAAGCCGAGCTCGCCCTCGACGTGCTCAGCGACATGATCACCCACTCGTTGATCACACCTGAGGACGTCGACGCGGAGCGCGCGGTGATCTTGGACGAGATCTCGATGCACGCCGATGAACCGACCGAGCTCGCGGCTGAGGCGGTTGCGGCCGCGATCTTCGGCAAGTCCGGGCTCGGCCGCCCGATCATCGGATCGGCGGCCGCAGTGCTTGCGCTGACCCGGCGCCAGATCGTGCATCACTGGAGGCGGCACTATCAGCCGGGCTGCCTGGTTGTGGCAGCAGCGGGCAAGGTCGACCACGACCGGCTCGTGGAGCGGCTGAGCGCTGTCGAGGCACAGTCGCCAACTCCTGCAGCGCCGCCGCGGCACCGTCCGAGCACCAGCAACCGTCGCGGCGGACTCTTCATGCACCGGCTGCCGCTTGAGCAATGCAGCGCGGTGCTGGCGTTCCCCAGCTCTGGCGTCTTCGAAGCGCGGCGATTTCCGCTTGGCCTGCTCTCCTTGATCATCGGAGGCGGGATGGCGTCTCGGCTGTTTGTCGAAGTACGGGAGCGGCGCGGACTGACGTACGGCATCGATGCCGGCGAGACCGCCTATTCCGACGCGGGTCTGTGGAGTGTGGAGTGGCAGTGCGCACCGAGCCGGCTAGCGCCGATTCTGGAGCTAGTGCGGGCGACGCTTTTCGACGTCGCTGCGCACGGCATCACCGAGGACGAGCTGGCGCGAGCCAAGGGCCAGATGCGCGGCCAAACAGCGCTCTCCTACGAAGGCCCAGGCAGCCGGATGAGCCGCCTTGGAGTGAACGCCATGCTCGGCGATGAGCGGACCCTTGGTGAGCTGCTGCGCTGTTTCGACCAGGTGACTGCAGACGAGGTCCGCGACGAGGCGGAGGTTCTCTTTGCACAGCCACCGACGCTCGCAATCGCCGGGGCCCGGGTACCGGCCCGGCGAATCGAGTCCGTCCTCTCCCGGTGGTAAAACCGAGTTGTTCAGCGTCTCCGGCAGCTCGAATTGCATGCTGCGAGTCTGACGAGCCGGAAGGTGGTTGTGGATGAGGAGGGTGGGCGTCTTCGGATGCCGCGGCCGGATGGGCGCCGAAGTCTGTCGCGCCGTGGAAGCGGCTCCAGACATGGAGCTTGTCGCGGCGCTCGATCTGGGAGACGAGCGTACGCCCGCCGAAGCCGCGGAAGTCATCGTCGACTTCACTCATCCCGACGCGGTGATGGACAACCTCTCCTGGTGTATCGACCACGGCATCCACGCTGTCGTCGGTACTACCGGCTTCACCGACGAGAAACTGAATCAGCTACGCACCACGATTGCCGAGCATGATGACGTCAACATCCTGATCGCCCCCAACTTCTCCATCGGTGCAGTGTTGATGATGTCTTTTGCGGAGCAGGCAGCCGCCTTCTACGAGAGCGCGGAGATCATCGAGCTGCATCACCCGGGCAAGGCCGATGCGCCATCCGGCACCGCCGCGAATACAGCACACAGGATTGCCGCTGCACGCAACGCAGCCGCCCTCGGAGCACCACCAGATGCAACGGTCCAGGAGGTGCCTGGAGCTCGGGGTGCCCAGGTTGACGGGATCCGGGTCCACGGAGTCCGGCTCCGCGGACTGGTCGCACATCAGGAGGTGCTGTTCGGCGCCGAGGGTGAGACCTTGACCATCCGACACGATTCGCTCGACCGGGTGTCCTTCATGCCAGGCGTGCTCGCCGCTGTCCGAGCCATCGACACCAGGCCGGGCCTGACCGTGGGGATCGAGCCCATTCTTGGGATCCGATGACGTGAACCGAACAGGGACCAGCCGCCTCCAGGGATCGCCGCTGATCGCCGTACTGATCATCGTGGTCGGTATCGCACTGCTCGGCGTGGGCCTCTACGCCGGCGACCGGTTTGGTCACCGTCGCGCTGAGCAGCGGGTAGCCGACACGTTGCAGCCCCAGTTGGGAACCCCCCAACCACCCCAGGTCACCATCGAAGGGTTTCCGTTCCTGACTCAGGTCGTATCTGGCTCCGTCGAGGAGATGCACGTCCTAGCCGATCAGCTCGGCGAAACAACCCAATCGCCTTTGATCCTGGCACACGCCGACCTGGTCATGACCGACGTGGCGACGATCGACTGGTTCAAAACAATGACGATCGCCCATACCGAAGGCACTGCCCGGATCGACTACGCCAAACTCTCAGCAGTCGCCGGCGCACCGCTGGCGTACGGGGGCGAAGGGCGGCTGGAAATTGTGGTCAAGACCACCGTCGTCGGGCGAGAGGTCGAGGCCGTGATCAGCGGTTCGCCGCGGCTGAACGCCCGGGAACAGACCATGACGCTGAGCAATGCCAAGATCTCGGTCGAAGGAGTGAATCTGCCGGACTTCACGGCCCAGGCATTGCTGGCGGCCCTGCTGCGGCCAATACCACTCAAGGGAATGCCGCTCGGTCTGACGGTCACCAAGATCGTCGCGGCAGAGGACGGCATGCATGTCGACCTAGCGGGCGACAATCTGAAGATCCCGTCCTAGCGCGGCCCGAGGATCAGCGGTCGGCTGTGAGATCTGTGTGGAGCCGGACCTGCTTGAGGCGTACGGATTCATCCTCTGGGCCGATCTCCCGCGTGGCACCGTCAGCGGCCCAGCCGGCGGCGGTGAGGAACCGCTGCAGGGCCGCGTCACCTGCGTTCACCCAGAATCGAGCACGGCCAAAGCCATCGGCCCGCAGCGTGTCCGCGCAGGCGTTCAGCAGCCGCGAGCCGTGGCCTCGATGCTGCGCCGCCGGATCCACGACGAACACCTCGATCGCACCGTCGGCACCCGGGTCGGCATCGTCATCCTGGCTAGGCATGGTGCTGGCGAATCCAACGACTCGCTTGCCGTCGGTCGCGGCCAGAACCCGGAACGCTGCCTGCGGGGGTCGCTCGATGGCTGAACGCCAAGAGTCCGTCATCTCGGTCAATGATGCCGAGGTGAGCATCAATTCGGCGAGATCGGCCGGCCACTGGACGGCCCAGGACCGTCGTTGCAGCTCCGCAATGCTCAGCGCCTCGGCCGGCCAGGCGAGGCGCACCGAGTCAGCGATCGGTCCACCGGAAGATGAACTCACGGTCGCGATGCTATCTGGCCTGTACCCTTCCTCCCGTGGCCGCCGGTAGCTTGCAGATCCCGCCCTTGCTGGCACCGAACGCGATGCGCATCGTCTCGTTGGGCGGTCTGGGCGATGTCGGTCGCAACATGGCCGTGGTGGAGTTCGACGGCCAGCTGCTGCTCATCGACTGCGGCGTGCTGTTTCCGGAAGATGATCATCCGGGCGTCGATTTGATCTTGCCGGGCTTCGACGCCATCAGTGAACGTCTTCAGGATGTCAGCGGCCTGGTACTCACCCACGGCCACGAGGACCACATCGGCGCTGTGCCGTACTTGCTGCGACAGCGACCCGATATCCCGCTCATCGGATCAAGACTGACGCTGGCGCTGCTGGCCGAAAAGCTACGGGAACACCACCTGAGGAAGGTCACGCAGCGCGTCGTCACCGACGGTGACCGGATCAGCATCGGCAAGTTCGAATGCGAGTTCATCGCGGTGAACCATTCGATCCCGGATTCCTTGGCGGTCGCCCTGCGTACCCCAGCTGGCCTCATCCTGCATACGGGTGACTTCAAGCTCGATCAGTTGCCGCTGGATCGCCGGATTACCGACCTGCGCGCTTTCGCCCGACTCGGTGAAGAGGGTGTCGACCTGTTCATGGTCGATTCCACCAACGCTGAAGTTCCCGGCTTCACGACACCGGAGCGAGACATCGGTCCGGCACTTGACCGGGTGGTGAGCAGCAGCCGGCAGCGGGTGATCGTGGCCTGCTTCGCTTCTCACGTGCACCGCGTTCAGCAAGTGCTCGACGCGGCGGTTGCCCATCAGCGCAAGGTGGTCTACGTCGGCCGATCGATGGTCCGCAACATGAGTGTCGCTCGTGATCTGGGCTACTTGAAGGTGCCTGCCAACACCTTGATCGAGCTGCGCGACATCGACAACTACCCGCCATCCGACGTAGTGATCGTCTCCACCGGATCTCAGGGCGAGCCGCTGTCGGCGCTGTCACGGATGGCCAACCGCGAGCACCCGGTGATTCAGCTGAAGAGCGGCGACACCGTGGTGCTTGCCAGCTCGATGATCCCGGGCAACGAGAGCGCGGTCTATCGGGTGATCAACGGTCTGACTCGGCTCGGTGCTCACGTCGTGCACAGGGGGAATGCACTCGTCCATGTGTCCGGGCATGCAAGCGCGGGGGAGCTGCTCTACTGCTACAACATCGTCCAGCCGCGCAACGTCATGCCAGTGCACGGCGAAGTGCGGCATCTGACCGCCAACGGAGACCTGGCAATCGCGACGGGGGTTCCAAGTGAGCGCACCATCATCGCCGAGGACGGCATGGTCGTCGACCTCGAGCAGGGCAAGGCCAGGATCGTAGGCAAGGTCGACGCTGGCTACATCTTCGTCGACGGCACCACGATCGGCGATATCTCCGAGCTGTCGTTGAGCGACCGGCGAATCCTCGGTGAGGAAGGCTTCATCTCGGTCGTCGTGGTGGTCAACACCCACGCCTCCCAGATCGTCAGCGGTCCGGACATCCATGCTCGCGGCTTCGTTGAGGATGACTCGGTGTTCGACGACGTGCGCCTACTCATCGTGTCGGCGCTGGAGGCTTCGCTACAAGAAGGCGTGGACGACTCCTACCGGCTTCAGCAGGTGATCCGGCGGCAGCTGGGTAGATGGGTGAGCGACACTCATCGCCGACGACCGATGATCATTCCTGTCGTCATCCAGGCCTGACGAACACATTCTCCATCAGGTGCGAGCGTCGGGAATCGCGCGCCGCAGCACGGAGGAGGAGGGATCGGAGGGTGTTTCCTATGCGAGCGACGACGATGGCGGCGGATTGAAAGCGCGATGCGCGAGCAGCTCCAAAACTGCGCCGGCGCCGGTCAGGTCAGCGAGTTACTTTGCCGGCCTTGATGCACGAGGTGCAGACATTGAGTCGCTTGGGGCTGCCGGACACGGTCGCGTGCACCCGTTGGATGTTCGGGTTCCAGCGCCGGTTGGTCTTCTTCTTCGACCAGGGCACGTTGTGGCCGAATCCGGGCCTCTTGCCGCATACGTCACATACCGCAGCCACTGGAGTTCGCTCCCAAATCAGGTCTCTTACAGGTGAGATGCCCAATGTGGGCAACCGGAAAAGAGTACCCGACTGATACCAGTGCAGGCCAATCGCTGCCGGTTAGGACTGGGCGTCCCCCGTATGCGTTTGTGCACGCCGCGTGGGTCAAGTGGGTCCTCCCCTTGTCATATGGTTGTGGCGTGTCAGCCAGGCTCGGCGAGCAGGCGCCCACGCTCTGGGAGGCCTACGACGGTTGGCTGCGCCGGGCGACCAGCGTCATCGGCGATTCAGCCGAGGCGTTGAACGCAATCAACGTCTTTCCTGTGCCCGACGCCGACACCGGCTCGAATCTCAAGCTGACGATGACCGGGATCTCCCAGGCGGTCCCCAGCCTCGGGCGGGCGAGTCTGGACTCTGCCGTTCAGGCGGCGATCCTGTCAGCCCACGGCAATTCTGGTGCGATCGTCGCCGAGATGTTCGTCAGCGTCTGCCGGACGCTGGAGCGCGACTTCTCAGCGTTGCAATCGATGCCTCGGGGAAGTCTCCTTGCCACGCTGCTCCGATCGGCGGCCGTCGCGGCTCGGCGTGCGGTGGCCCGGCCCGTCCCCGGCACCATCCTGACGGTTGCAGACGAGGCTGCTGGCGCCGCCGAGGATGCTGCGGTCCGACATCCACAGGATGTTCTGGCAGTGGTACGGGCGGCACAGCGCAGTGCCCACGACGCATTGGCGCGTACGCCGGAGCAGCTTGGCGTGCTGGCTTCGGCTGGAGTGGTCGATGCCGGTGGCCAGGCATACGTCCTGCTGATCGATGTGCTCGCCGAAGTGCTCGGCGGCACACAGGCCCAGCCGCTTGCCGCCGTCGCTCCTCGCTCGGCCGGAAGGCAGTTCGGCGCAACGACGACAACGAGCGAATACGAGGTGATGTACACGCTCCGGGGGGCTCGGCCATCGGATCTGGATGCACTGCGGGAACAGCTGTCAGAGCTCGGTCATAGCGTGGTCATCGTGGGTGACCAGGCGATCGCGCAGGTACACGTTCACCTCGACGCGGCCGGGGCGGCGGTCGAGGCAGCACTGCCCCTGGGTGAACTGAGCCAGATCCGGATCACTGCGCTGCAGTCCAGTCCGGCCGCGGCCCAGCGCAGCGTGCTGGTCGTCGTGGCCGGTTCGGGGCTGGCCGACGCCGTCGCGTCGCTCGGCGGGCTGCCTGTGCTTGCCGCTGAGGGTGACGTAACCCTCGATGAGCTGCGGGCCGCGGCGGATCGAACCTGCGGGGACCTGGTGATCTTGCCCAACGGAGCCGAGAACCTCAAGACGGCTGATCGTCTCGCGGGCGACTTACGCCGTACCGGCCGCCGGGTCGGCATCATCCCATCTCTTGCCCAGGTGCAGGGTCTGGCCGCCATGGCCGTACATGAACCGTCGGCGGACTTCGAGTCGGTGGTCGTTGCCATGAGCAGTGCGGCGGGCCACGCCCGACATGGCGCGGTCACCGTGGCTGAGATGTCGGCGATGACCACGGCGGGGCGCTGCCAGCCAGGTGACGTGCTCGGCGCTGTGCAAGGCGACGTCGTCGTCATCGGCACCTCGCTGGCTGAGGTGGCGTGGCAGGTGGTCGAGCGGCTGCTCGCTGCGGGTGGTGAACTGCTAACGCTGGTTCGCGGGCTCGATGCCGACGATGACCTGCTTCCTGAGCTCGCGGCACGGGTTCGGGCCTGGTCACGCGCGATAGACGTCGAGGTGGTGGACGGAGGACAGCCGCGGTATCCGCTGCTGCTCGGACTGGAATGACCACACTCAGACCCGTCGGTTCGCCGTGGCGGACCGACACGTTCGGCCGACTGGCAACCCGTCTCGAGAACGTCATCGGCTCCAAGACCGCAAAGCTGTTCGAGCCGTTGAAGATCTTCACCGTCGGCGACCTGATGCGTCATGTGCCGCGTCGCTATTTCTCCGGTACCGAGCTGAGCGACCTCTCAATCCTCCGGGAAGGTGAGGAAGTTGCGGTGATGGCAGAGGTCGTGGATGCCCGTACCTTCAACCTTCCCGATCGCCCTGCTTATCGCATGCCGAGCAAGCCGCGACTTGAGGCCGTCATCACCGACCACCGGGGGAGGTTGACCTGCACTTTCTTCGGCCAACCGCGACTGATCAACTACTGGCAGAGTCAGCTCCGCCCAGGCGCCAGGGGCATCTTCGCGGGCAAGGTGACAAGGTTCAACAGTCGGCTGCAGCTCGCTCATCCCGATTTCGTCATCCTCGACGAACACGGTGACGTGATCGGCGGCGCCAAGCACAACGCCTCGCTGGCGTCGGCATCCGGTGTCCCGCTGGTCGGCCTCTATCCGATGGCCGGAAAGCTGCGGACCTGGACCATCGCCGACTGCGCCACCTTGGCCCTGGAGTCGCTGCGGGGGATCGAGGATCCGCTTCCGGAGTGGCTTCGTGGAGCGGCCGGCGTGGTGGACATGGAGTCGGCCTTCCGAGCGGTGCATCAGCCAATCGAAAAGTCGGTCATCGACCAGGGTCGGCACCGAATGCGATTCGACGAGGCCTTTGCACTTCAGCTCACCATGGCGTACCGGCGAGCCGACGCCGCCTCGCATCACGCCGTGCCGCGGCCACGGCAGGCCGACGGCCTGCTGGACGCATTCGACGCGCGACTGCCGTTCCTCCTGACCGGCGGTCAGATCGCGGTCAGTGAGGAGATCATGGCCGACCTGGCCCGGACCCATCCCATGCAGCGGCTGCTGCAGGGCGAGGTCGGCTCAGGCAAGACGCTCGTGGCGTTGCGCGCGATGCTGGCCGTCGTCGATTCCGGCGGTCAGGCGGCCCTGCTGGCGCCGACCGAAGTGCTGGCGGCGCAGCACCTCCAGACGATCACGCGCATGCTCGGCGAATTCGCCAGCGGGGGCACACTTGGCGCGCCGGACCACGCGACCGGTGTCGTGTTGATCACCGGATCCACCTCTGCGGCACGCCGTCGCGAGGCAACGCTCCAAGCTGCCTCAGGCGCTGCGGGGATCGTTATCGGCACGCACGCCCTGCTCAGCTCGGACGTGCAGTTCGCCGACCTCGGACTGGTCGTGGTGGACGAACAGCATCGCTTCGGGGTCGAGCAGCGCGCCGCATTGAGCGCCAAGGCCAACGCGCGGCCGCACGTGTTGGTAATGACCGCAACGCCCATCCCGCGCTCGGTCGCCATGACAGTCTTCGGTGACCTGGAGACCTCGACGTTGCGGGAGATTCCGGCCGGGCGCGCGGACGTGACGACGGTTGTTGTCGATGCCGTACAGCAGCCGTCATGGGTTCAGCGGGGCTGGCAGCGCATCGTGGAAGAGGTGGCTCGCGGTCGGCAGGCGTACGTCGTGTGTGCGCGGATTTCGTCGAGCAATGCACCGGGCGCAGATGGGGAGAACCTCGGTAGCAATGCCGAAGGCGAAGCAGCACCTGCCGTCGCCGTGGAGGACCTGTTTGAAGAGCTGCGCAGTGGCCCGCTGGCCCAGTTGCGGGTCGAGATGGTGCACGGGCAGTTGCCGAGCGAGGAGAAGGATGCGGTCATGGGCCGCTTCGCCGCCGGTGAGACCGACGTACTGGTCGCCACGACGGTGGTCGAAGTTGGCGTCGATGTGCCGAATGCATCCGTGATGGTGATCCAGGACGCCGACCGCTTTGGCATTTCCCAACTGCACCAGCTGCGTGGCCGGATTGGACGGGGAGCCCATCCAGGTGTCTGCCTGCTGCTGACGACTGCTGATGAGCAGAGCTCAGCGCGCCAGCGGCTAAATGCTGTGGCGGCGACCCGTGACGGCTTTACTCTCGCCGAGGTTGACCTCGAGCAGCGCCGCGAAGGAGACGTGCTGGGCGCCAGCCAGTCTGGCCGCCGATCGAGTCTGAAGCTCCTTCGAGTGCTGAGGGATGCCGATTTGATCGCCCAAGCCCGCACCTTGGCGGAGCAGTGCATTGCCGAGGACTCCGAGCTCAGCGATCCGGGGCTGGCTGACATCGTGCTCGATGTCGAGATGGACGCTGCGGGGGACTGGCTGGAGCGCGGTTGAGCAGAATCATTGCCGGGTCTCGGGGTGGGCAACGGATCGCTATGCCGCCGGGTGACCGCGCCCGCCCGACCACCGATCGGGTACGCGAGGCGCTGTTCTCAGCCATCGCTGCTTGGGCGGGTAGGGCAGCGGAACCCGTCGAGGATTCGCTGGCCGGCCTGGCCTTCTGCGACTTGTACGCGGGCTCGGGCGCAGTCGGGTTGGAGGCGGCCAGCCGAGGCGCGACCCGGGTGTTGCTGGTCGAGCGTGACCCTCGTACCGCCCAGTTCGGCAGACGCAACGCCGAAACCCTCGGGCTGGCTGTCGAAATCGTCGTCTCGCCTGTAGAACAGTTGCTCCGAAGGGCGCCACCGCACCCCTACGACATAGTCTTCGCTGACCCCCCGTACGAGCTGGACGCGCCCACCGTGGGCGCCCAGATTGAGCAGATCGTCGCCAACGCCTGGGTTGACCGAGGTTCATTGATCGTGGTCGAGCGATCCCGGCGCACACCGCAGCTGATCTGGCCGGATTCCGCTGTAAAACGCTGGACTCGGGCCTACGGTGAGACCATCTTGTGCTTCGCGGAACTCGACCTGGAGCACGACGGGCCTGCGGAGGAGGTGCCATGACCCGAGCGGTATGCCCAGGGTCGTTCGACCCGGTCACTCATGGGCACCTGGATGTCATCGAGCGGACCGCACGGATCGTCGATGACGTAGTGGTCGCGGTCGGTACCAACATCTCAAAGAACGCCCTTTTCAGTCCGGATGAGCGGGTCGAGATGCTCGCCGAGGAGTGTGCGCAATGGAGGAACGTCGAGGTGACCCTCTTCACGGGACTGCTGGTTGATTTCTGTACGGCCAATGACATCGACATCATCAGCAAGGGTTTGCGAGCTGCCGATCTCGCCTATGAGCTCCAGATGGCTCAGATGAATCGGCAGTTGACCGGCGTGGATACGGTTTTCCTGCCGACGGCGCCGCAATGGGCGTTTATCTCGTCCTCCCTGGTCCGCGAGGTTGCGACGCTGGGAGGGGACGTGAGCCCGTTTTTGCCCGGGAGGATCGCCGAACGCACCATGGATCGGGTCGCGTCTCGAAATGCGGGAGCAGCAAGTGATGTGTGAGAGCAGGCTCATCTGCGCGACACTAGGGAGCAGGGGAACTCGGAAAGGGGACGAGCGTGGCGGTTTTGGGGGTAGGGCGTTCCATGGTTGGGCGCGGAACGGCTGAGGAGAGACTCGCGTATCTACGCGAGCTCATCCTCAATGCGCGGGCAATGCCGATGTCGGCATCCTGCGTCATCAATCGGGGCGAAGTCTTGGCCGCAGTCGATGGTGTGATCGAGAATCTGCCGGATGAAATCGCCGATGCACAGCAAGTCATCGAGATGTCGGCATCCAGGATTGCTCAGGGCGAGGATGAGGCAGGCCGGATCCTAGCTGAGGCGCGAGACCATGCCGCCAGCCTCGCGCATCACAGCGAGGTAGTCCGAGTGGCCGAGGAACAGGCTGATGAGATACGGGCTGAGGCGGAGCATGAGGCTGCAGCTCTGCGGCGGGAGATCGATGAGTTCATCGACGGACGCATGGCGGGTTTTGAGTCCGTGCTGCACAAGACAGCGACCCAGGTACGAACCGCTCGTGCCCGACTAGCGGAGCGCAGTGGCTTGGATACCGGCGAGCTGCCCAGGTTGGACAAGCGCACATTCGCGGAATAGTGAGCCGGAGGATCGACATTCGATCCACGGCCTGGCCAGGCTCGATGAGTTCGTAGCGGGGTTTGGCTCTGTCGCCTACCCGCCGGTAGGGTTGGACCTCGGCCACGACGAGGATCGGGGCCGCCGGCTTGGAAGGATTGCGATGAGTTCGCCGCATCGCTCGCTGAACCCCCGTTCGAGCATGGTCCTCGACACCCACGAACTGGGCCGTCGTGCGGGCGCGATGAAGGTGGTTCGGGCATCCGTCGAGGCTCCGGCGGACCTGGGAATCAGCGTGATCGGCGTACCACTCGGATCACCGGTACAGCTCGACCTTCGGCTCGAGTCGGTGGTCGAGGGAGTGCTAGTCAGCGGCAGCGTCATGGTCCAGGTCCGTGGAGACTGCGTGCGGTGCCTGGGTGAGATCTCCGACGAGTTGGAGGTCGACATCCAGGAGCTGTACGTCTATCCAGGGGTCGAGCCGGACAATGACCTCGCTTGCCGGTTGGAGGGCGACCTTTTCGACCTCGAGCCGCTGCTCCGCGACGCGGTGGTACTGGGTTTGCCTTTTCAACCCTTGTGTCGGGAGGACTGCTTGGGGTTGTGCGTCGAATGTGGCGCCAACCTGAACGACAATCCCGACCATGGGCATGAAGTTCGTCTCGATCCTCGATGGGATGCGCTTCGGGGCCTTGAGGGTGGAGACCGCGAATCTTACGATGTGTTACAGCCTGCCCCAAGGGCAACGAAATTTTCGGGCCAATGGGCCCCGAGGAACAAGGAGTGAAGTCGTGGCGGTTCCCAAGAGGCGAATGTCGCGAAGCAACACCCGGCACCGCCGTTCCCAGTGGAAGATGTCGGTGCCTGCGTTGGTGACCTGCGCGAATCCGGCCTGCCGCGCGAAGCATCTGCCCCATACTGCGTGTCCGTCATGCGGGCAGTACGGGCCTCGGGGCGCCCGTCGACAGGTTCTCTCCTCCTGATCGGGTCAGAGGCGACTGCTATTCGCCTACCTGCTGGAGATCTCCTGAGCGAGCTCGGGATGAGTGTCGATCCCGAGCTGCTTGACCGCGCGCTGACCCACCGGTCGTACGCCTACGAGCAGGGAGGGCTGCCCACCAACGAGCGCCTGGAGTTTCTCGGCGACTCGGTGCTCGGTCTGGTCGTGACCGAGCACCTGTTCGTCACCTACCCAGATCTTTCGGAGGGCCAGCTCGCCAAGTTGCGCGCGGCGGTGGTCAACTCCCGTGCTCTGGCCGACATTGCCCGCCACCTCGACCTGGGTGCCGTCATACACCTGGGGCGCGGTGAAGAGAGCACCGGTGGCCGGGATAAGTCCTCCATTCTGGCCGACACCATGGAGGCGGTGATCGGCGCTGTCTTCCTGCAGCATGGGATCGACGCGGCACGAGGGTTTGTGCACCATCTGTTCGACCCCTTGATGGCGGAGGTCGCGACCCGCGGCGCCGGCCTGGACTGGAAGACCAGCCTTCAAGAAATCGCCTCGGTCAGTGGACTCGGCGTACCGGTCTATGACGTGGTCGAGTCAGGACCTGACCACGCCAAGACGTTCCAAGCCATGGTCAAGATCGACGATCAGAGCTATGGACCTGGTGCTGGTCGGAACAAGAAGGAAGCCGAGCAGAACGCAGCCGCCATGGCCTTCGCCGCATTGAAGGGCAGTCGGGGGACCGGTCCGATCGCAGCCCGCTAAGCCCACCATGTCTAATTGCTCGCTCCGCTCGCTGCGGATCGCGCTTTGGAGTCCGCCTACTTCGTCGTCGCTCGCGGACGAAAAGCATGTCCGCCCGCTCCTCCTCAGCACGCCGGCGCGCGATCCGGGGTCTAATTGCTCGCTCCGCTCGCTGCGGATCGCGCTTTGGAGTCCGCCTACTTCGTCGTCGCTCGCGGACGAAAAGCAGGTCCGCCCGCTCCTCCTCAGCACGCCGGCGCGCGATCCGGGGTCTAATTGCTCGCTCCGCTCGCTGCGGATCGCGCTTTGGAGTCCGCCTACTTCGTCGTCGCTCGCGGACGAAAAGCAGGTCCGCCCGCTCCTCCTCAGCACGTCGGCGCGCGATCCGGGGTCTAATTGCTCGCTCCGCTCGCTGCGGATCGCGCTTTGGAGTCCGCCTACTTCGTCGTCGCTCGCGGACGAAAAGCAGGTCCGCCCGCTCCTCCTCAGCACGCCGGCGCGCGATCCGGGGTCTAATTGCTCGCTCCGCTCGCTGCGGATCGCGCTTTGGAGTCCGCCTACTTCGTCGTCGCTCGCGGACGAAAAGCAGGTCCGCCCGCTCCTCCTCAGCACGCCGGCGCGCGATCCGGGGTCTAATTGCTCGCTCCGCTCGCTGCGGATCGCGCTTTGGAGTCCGCCTACTTCGTCGTCGCTCGCGGACGAAAAGCAGGTCCGCCCGCTCCTCCTCAGCACGCCGGCGCGCGATCCGGGGTCTAATTGCTCGCTCCGCCCGCTGCGATCGCGCTTTGGAGTCCGCCTACTTCGTCATCGCCAGCGGACGAAAAGCATGTCCGCCCGCTCCTCCTCAGCACGCCGGTGCGCGATCGGTGCCAGAACTTCCTGAGGTCGAGGTCGTGCGCCGGGGCCTCGCCAACAGCATCACCGGACGCCAGATCGTCGGGGTGCGCGTACTCCATCCGCGGCCAGTTCGTCGTCACGTGACCGGTCCGGCAGATTTCGAGCTGCAAACCACGGGCCGCACATTGGCTGAACCGCGTCGGCGCGGCAAGTACCTCTGGTTGCCCTTTACCGACGGCGACGCCATCTTGGCTCACCTGGGCATGAGCGGGCAGTTCCGGCTCGCTGATGCTGACGCGCCACTAGCGCCCAACACCCGAATCATCTTCACTTTCGCCGACGGTCAGCCTGGGCTCCGCTTCATCGATCAGCGGATGTTCGGTGGTCTCTCGCTTTCGCCTGGCGGTGCCGAACTGCCGCCCGAAATCGCCCACATCGGTCGCGACCCGTTCGACCCCGAGTTCGACTTGGCCGACGCTGTTGCCCGGCTGCGCCAGCGCAATACAGTCATCAAGCGCGCGCTACTGGATCAACAGCTGGTGTCGGGGATCGGGAATATCTACGCCGATGAGGCACTGTGGGCGGCTCGCATGCACTACGCCCGACCGACTAGGACGATGTCGCGTGCACAGGCCGTGGCCGTGATCACGGCCGCTGGAACCGTCATGCGCAGCGCGTTAGACGATGGCGGTACCTCCTTCGACGCGCTCTACGTCAACATCAATGGATCAAGCGGCTACTTCGACCGCTCGCTGGCCGTCTACGGGCGCGAAGGTGAGCCATGCCCACGCTGCGGTACACCGATTCGACGGGAGCCCTTCATGAACCGCTCCTCTTATCGATGTCCCCGCTGCCAGCGAGCTCCACGCAGGTGAGTGCGAAACTGTTCGCAAGCGATAGCTGCGAGCGTCGGGAATGGCGCGCCCGCCGCACGGAGGAGGAGCGAGCAGACACGCTTTTCGTCTGCGAGCGACGACGACGTCGGCGGGTCCCATAGCGCGATCGCGCGAGCCCTTTTGCAAGGGATGAGGCATTAGCTGCGAGCGTCGGCAGATCGCGCTCCGGCGAGCGGAGGAGGAGCGAGCAGACACGCTTTTCGTCTGCGAGCGGCGACGACGTCGGCGGGTCCCATAGCGCGATCGCGCGAGCCCTTTTGCAAGGGATGAGGCATTAGCTGCGAGCGTCGGCAGATCGCGCTCCGGCGAGCGGAGGAGGAGCGAGCAGACACGCTTTTCGTCTGCGAGCGGCGACGACGTCGGCGGGTCCCATAGCGCGATCGCGCGAGCAGCTCCAGATTAAATGGGTATTGTTCAACGGTCGTGAAACGCCTGAAGCACTACTTGCTCGTACGCCATGGGCACAACTGGGTTCTGCTCTTCCGGTTCGGCCTAGTTGGCTTATCGGGCGTTTTCGTCAACCTGCTCGTCGCGATCATGTGCAAGAAGCTGGGTCCCGATGAGAATGGCATCTTCCTCGACTTGCCGTTCACCGACTTCAACGTGCGCTGGTACCACGCTTACTCAACGATTGCGTTCTTGGTCGCCAACCTGTGGAACTTCGAGCTCAACCGGCTTTGGACATTTCGTAGCTCGAAGAACGCCGGCTGGTTCCGCGAGTACTTTCCGTTCCTGACGGTGGGCATCCTCGCCCAGATTGTTGGCCTGGGTATCTTGACCCTCTTGATGCACCCGGATTCGATCTTCTCGCTCTCGCCGACCTTCTTCGATGACTCAACCGGCTTCCGTACCCGGTTCTATTGGGCCCAGTTGATCACGATCGCGATCGTCATGCCGATTTCCTTCGTGCTGAACAAGTTCTGGACCTTCTCGTCCGTACGCGGCCAGCATCGGATCACTGAGCCGGCGCCTGAGAAAGTGGAGAGCGAGCATCCGACTGCTGGCGTGTGAGGCCTCAGCCTCGCAGCAATGGGTGACCCGCCCAGCGACCTGCCATGGCTTTCGGCACCTGTCGGTTAGAGTGAGGTCGCCTTTCCGCAGCCGGATCTTCGCCTGAGCTCACACCGTCGAGAGGTGGGACGTTGTACCTCAAGAGC
Organism: uncultured Actinomycetota bacterium; assembly: GCA_963836855.1. Classification (GTDB taxonomy): domain Bacteria; phylum Actinomycetota; class Actinomycetes; order Propionibacteriales; family Propionibacteriaceae; genus Microlunatus. Next base: position 417,391 of record CAWILN010000008.1, read on the forward strand.
CTGACTTTGCGCGGATTCAAGTCCTTCGCGTCGGCGACGACTCTCAACTTCGAGCCTGGCATCACCTGCGTAGTCGGTCCCAACGGATCCGGCAAGTCCAACGTCGTGGATGCTCTCAGCTGGGTGATGGGTGAACAGGGTGCCAAATCATTGCGCGGCGGAAAGATGGAAGACGTCATCTTCGCCGGTACGTCCGGACGGGCGCCGCTGGGCCGCGCTGAGGTCGTGCTCACCATTGACAATTCCGATGGCGCGCTGCCGATCGACTACTCCGAGGTCACGATCTCTCGAACGATGTTCCGCAATGGCGGCTCGGAGTACGCGATCAATGGCAACGTGGCGCGTCTACTGGACATCCACGACCTTCTCAGCGACTCCGGAATCGGTCGCGAGATGCACGTCATCGTCGGTCAGGGGCAGCTCGACTCGATCTTGCAGGCCACCCCGGAGATCCGCCGCGGCTTCATCGAAGAGGCAGCCGGAGTGCTCAAGCACCGCAAGCGCAAGGAAAAGGCTGTCCGCAAGCTCGAGGCGTGTGAGGCGAACCTGAACCGCTTGTCGGACCTGATCAACGAGATCCGGCGGCAGCTGAAACCACTCGGCCGACAAGCCGAAGTGGCCCGAAAGGCGGCGATCATCCAAGCTGAGGTGCGCGACGCAAAGGCGAGGCTGCTGGCCGATGAGCTGCTCCAGGCCACCCAGGCGCTGCAGTCCGAGCTGGCGGATGAGCGGACGATGCTCGAGCGCCGTAGGGTACTCGAGGAGGCCCTGGACGCTGCTCGGGCTGCTGAAGTGGCAGCCGAAGAAGCCGTACGGCAGGGAGTACCGAGGCTGGCGGCCGCCCAGGAGACCTGGTATTCCTTGGCCGCCTTGCGGGAGCGGGTCGCAACCACGGTCTCGATTGCCCGAGAGCGGATGCGGCAAGCGGCGGACGACCCTGGCGAGCTCCTTGTCAGGCGCGATCCCGACGAACTTGATCGTGAGGCAGCCAGGGTCGCTGCGCAAGAGAAGGATCTATCTGGCCAGCTCGAAGTGAAGGCGAGCGCACTCCACGAGGCCACGACCCACCGAACCGACTGCGAGGACGCGCAGCGAAGTGAAGAGAACCGGCTGGCGGCGCTCATTCGTGCGGCTGCTGATCGGCGCGAAGGGCTGGCACGGCTGACCGGGCAGGTCAACTCGTTGCGCACTCGTGGCGAGGCGGCGGCAGCCGAGATCAGCCGGCTCACGGCCGCACAGCGACAGGCAGCGGAGCGTGCCGATCGAGCCTCTCGGGCATTCACCGCGTTGGAGACGAAGGTCGCCGGCCTCGATGCGGGTGAGTTCGGGCTTGATGCGGATCACGAAGCAACAGTTCAGACCTTGGAGGGGATTGAGAAGCAGCAGGCCGAACTGCGACGCCAGGAACAGGTCGCGAGTCAGGAGCGGGCTGCGCTTTCGGCTCGGGTCGAGGCACTGCGGGTTGGGTTGACCGGCAAAGACGCACGATCGGCCTTGCTTGCCGCTAATGATCGGCTGAACGGGTTGCTCGGGTCAGTAGCCACCCTGATCAGGGTGCAGACCCCGTACGAGACAGCGATTGCTGCGGCCTTCGGCGCGGCAGCCGACGCGGTGGCGGTGACCGGTCTCGAGGCGGCCATAGGTGCCTTCGACCATCTCAAGGCAGAGGACTTGGGACGCGCTGGACTGCTACTCGGCGGGCTGGTCGAGACCGAGCGGACTGATCAATGGCCGGCTCTTTCTCCTGGGGCGCGCTACGCCGTCGAGTTCGTCGAAGTTCCGGAGCAGCTGACCGCGGCGGTGCAACGGGTGTTGCGCAAGGTCGCTGTGGTCGAGGACCTGCCGGCAGCTCAGAATCTGATCGCGCGGCTGCCCGATGTCGTTGCGGTCACCTACGACGGAGATATTCTCAGTGCTCATTTTGCCGCTGGCGGATCGTCCGCAAGTCCAACGCTGATCGAGGTGCAATCTGCCATCGACGACGCCGAGCGACGCCTGACCGAGGTTAGTCATGCATGCGAGCGGCTGCGCTTCACTCAGAGCCAGTTGGACGAGCGGCATCGCCAATCCAGTGCCGCAGTCGAAGCCACGCTCGCCCGGCTGCATGAGTCCGATGCTGCCATGGCGGCGTTGGCAGAGGAACTCGGTCAGCTGAGCGCGACCGCTCGCTCGGCTTTCGACGAAGCCGAGCGGCTCAGCCACGCCATTGCCGATGCCGAGGAGGCGCGTGACCGCGACGTCGCGGGGCTCGCGGACCTCGAGCACCGGCTCGAGCTCGCCGCCGAGACCGTGGAGGAGATGGAACCCGATCACGCCGAACGTGACCGGTTGGCCGAGGAGGCAAGGCTCGCCCGCAGTGCAGAGATGGATGCGCGCCTCGCCCTACGGACCTTGGAGGAGCGGGTACGCGCGCTGGCTGGTCGAGCCGATGCGCTGCGCCGAGCGGCTGAGGGCGAACGCCGGGCGCGCCTCCGTGAGATCGCTCGCCGTGAGCGCTTGGTGCGCGAGGCACGTACCGCAGCTGCTGTACACGTCGGCGGGACCTTCCTGGCGGAGCTCCTCGAACGCTCCCTCGCGCTCGCGGCGCGCGAGCGTTCGGACGCGGAGGCCATGCGGACCGACGCCGAGGGCGCGCTCAGTGGGGCCCGCGCGTCCGTGCGCGCCCTGACCCGGGATTTTGAGTCCTTTGTCGATGCCGCCCACCGAGACGAAATTGCAAGGGCCGAGCAGCAGATGAGGGTCGAGGCTTTAGAGGAGCGAGCCATGGCCGAGCTCGGCCTCGAAGTGGCGGCGCTGTTGGCCGAGTATGGACCGGACCAGCTGGTGCCGGTACTCACACGTGAGGACGGCAGCGCATTCGCCAGCGAGGACGAGCAACCGGAGCCTGTGTCGTACGTTCGCCAGCAACAAGAGAGGCGGCTACTGGCCGCCGAACGTGAACTCAGCGTGCTTGGCAGGGTGAACCCACTCGCGTTAGAGGAGTTCGACGCCCTGGAAGCACGGCACCACTTCCTCTCCGAGCAACTGGAGGACCTGCGGAAGACCCGTCGAGATCTTCTCGAGATCATCGCTGAGGTTGATAACAGGGTGGAGCTGGTCTTCGCTGAGGCCTACGCTGACATCGCCGTTGCCTTCGAGCGGGTGTTCGCCCGGCTCTTCCCCGGCGGAGAGGGCCGGCTTATCTTGACTGAACCCGGCAGCTGGTTGACAACTGGGGTGGATGTCGAGGCCCGGCCACCGGGGAAGAAGATCAAGCGGCTCTCGCTGTTGTCCGGCGGCGAGCGCGCCCTGGTGGCGGTCAGCTTCCTGATCTCGCTCTTTATCGCGCGGCCCAGTCCTTTCTACATTCTTGACGAGGTCGAGGCGGCTCTCGATGACACCAATCTGGGCCGCTTGTTGGATATCTATGAGGAGTTGCGGGCGACCAGCCAACTTCTGGTGATCACGCACCAGAAGCGGACGATGGAGATCGCTGACGCTTTGTACGGAGTCAGCATGCGCGGCGACGGTGTCTCAACCGTGATATCTTCACGGCTGCGCGAGACCGAGTCCGTCGCTTGATGTGATGAAATCGAAAGCAAGAAATGGCATTTCACTCGCGACATCGTGATCTTGGTTTGGCAGACTGTAAGCCCGAGAGCTGTTCCACCGGCGCCGCACGCATCACAGCTGCGGCTGTACGACCTGTAAGACAGTTCCTTCCCCGTTCTGCTTGACATCGACTGTCTGAAAGGGGCCATTCGTGACCTCCATCGTCGTCGCTATGGTTGTGATCTTGGTCGTCGTAGCCTGCATCGTTGGCGTAGTTCTGCTCGGGATGGAGGGGCGCGGCAAGCAGCGCGCGCCCCGGCTGGCCGACCGGATGGCCCGCGCGGGCCAACACCTCAATGGGGACGGAGAGCCTCCCGCTCGCCTGATCAAGCTGATCGAGTCCAGCCGCGGTCGCTGAGCCGGGCGTCCGGCCCATCCTCGCCTAGGATGTGCCGGTGGATGCGACAACTCTGTGGTTGATCGTTGGCGTCATTCTGCTGGTAGCCGCAGGTCTGGTTGGCTTTGTCGCTGTTAGCCGCCGCCGAGCGCTCCGAACTGGCGAAGCGCCTCCTAGCGTCGAGAGCGCGCCACGAGGCTGGGAAAAGCCGGCCGAAGACTCCGGTGACGCACCGTCCGCAACCCAGGTTGATATTCGCGCCACGCCGCCGGATGCTGCCCTTCCTGAGGTCGAGCTGGTCCCGGAGGCACCGGAGTTCGAGCGTCCGGAAGCTCCGGAGAGCCGGCTGGCACGCCTGCGCCGCCGGCTGGCTGGTTCCGACAGCCCGCTCAGCCGTGGCTTGCTGCTGCTGATCACCCGGGATCGGATCGACGAAGATACCTGGGAGGAGTTCGAGGCGACATTGATCACCTCAGACCTTGGTGTCGCGCCGACGACGGAGCTTGTGGAGTCGTTGCGCAAAAAGCTGAGGGTTGAGGGAGTTACCGAGCCAGGACAGGCCAAGGCCATTCTGCGGACCGAGCTGATCAAGCTGGTCGACCCCACCATGGACCGCAGTCTCAATGCAGACCGGGCCGACCAGCCGGCCGTCGTCATGGTGGTCGGAGTGAATGGAACCGGCAAGACCACGACTGTGGGCAAGCTTGCCCGAGTCTTCGTCGCCGAGGACAAGGACGTGCTGCTTGGCGCCGCCGACACTTTCCGGGCCGCCGCCGCGGATCAGCTGGAGACCTGGGGTAGCAGGGTGGGAGTGCCGACCGTGCGGGGTACTGAGGGGGCCGATCCCGCGAGCGTTGCGTTCGAGGCCGTCAAAGCCGGCATCGAGCAAGAGGTCGACGTAGTACTGATCGACACCGCTGGGCGGCTGCACACCAAGGTCGGGCTGATGGACGAGCTGGGCAAAGTGAAAAGGGTGATCGAACGTCAGGCACCCGTCGGTGAGGTGCTCCTGGTGCTCGATGCCACCACCGGCCAGAACGGACTGATCCAGGCTCGGATCTTCGCCGAGGTGGTCGATGTAACCGGCATTGTGCTTACGAAGCTGGACGGGTCCGCCAAGGGCGGCATCGTGGTGCAGGTGCAGCGTGAACTCGGCGTACCGGTCAAGCTCGTCGGCCTCGGCGAGGGTGCGGATGACCTTGCTCCGTTTGATGCGGAAGTTTTCGTCGACGCGCTGTTGGAGCAGGCGGCGTGACGAGCATCCTGCATCCACCAGTCGAGGGAGCGGCATTCGACGCATTCCTGCAGAGCTCTGCACCGGCCAGCAGGGACCACCGGAGATGGCAGCCTGAGGACGGCATCATGCCGGCCCTCTATCTCAGCCACGGTGCTCCACCGGTGTTCAACGACGGGCACTGGATGGATCAGCTGTTCGCCTGGTCGCGGTCCCTGTCGAAGCCAACGGCCATCTTGATCGTCAGTGCCCATTGGGAGGCCGCCCCGCTGGCCCTCTCCGCGCCAGCAGCTGGGACTCCGCTGGTATACGACTTCAGCGGATTCGGCCGACGGTACTTCGACATGACCTACCAGACACCGGACGCGTCGGTGCTCGCGGCAAAGGTCTCAGCGCTGATGTCCGACACCGAGCCGGTGCACGAGCATCCGAGCCGCGGTCTTGATCACGGTGCCTGGGTTCCACTGAAAGTGATGTATCCGTACGCGGACGTGCCGGTGTTGCAGCTGAGCATGCCGACTCACGATCCGGACCGGCTGTTCCGGATCGGGCAGCAGCTCCAGCCGCTCCGCGAAGAGGGAGTGCTGATCATCGGCTCTGGCTACATGACCCATGGGCTGCCCTTCCTCGGCCGCGACAGCTGGGAGCACAACGTGATCCCCGGGTGGTCGCGCGATTTCGATGCCTGGGCAGCAGAGGCCCTGGCGACGGGACGGATCGATGTGCTGGCCGACTTCCGGCACGCACCTGGGATGCCGTACGCCCACCCAACGGTTGAGCACTACACGCCGATCTTCGTCACCTTTGGTGCTGCGACCGATCCCTCGGCGCCACCGAAAGTGGTGATCGACGATTTCCAGATGGGCTTGGCCAAGCGATCCTTCCAGGTCGCGTAACACCGCTCAGCCGCGATTTGTCGCCAAGGGACTCGCAGCATCGTCTCCGGTCTCCTGTCATACGTTTTCGCGGCTGTGATGACAAACGCGCCGCCTCCTGGCCTCTCGGGCGGGCGTTTTCGCGGCTGTGATGGCAAACGTACGCGCTCCGATCGCAGACACCGAGATCGAATCTCATCGCAGGGGTCGGCCCAGGTTAAGTGCCGTCTCTGACGCCGCGTAGTACCCAAACCGCTCGACATCGACGTACCCGCTCGACCGGTAGAGGCCGACAGCGGCGACCTGTGGTTGGCCAGTTTCCAGCAGCAGCCAGTCGGCGCCCGCGGCTGCAGCGCTCGCCTCGATAGCGGCCAACACCTCCCGGCCGAACCCGCGTCCTCGTACGCTTTCGCGTACGAACATCCGCCTGATCTCGGCCGGCCGCCGCGCCACGCGAGGCACTCCAGGAGTCCGAAAGCGCCAACCGCCCATAGCCACGGCTTCCCCGTTCAGGTAGCCGATGAAGAACGCTCCATGAGGAGGGCTGAAGTCCGCCGTCGTGTACGGGGTGTCATCAGGCCCTCCGTAAATCTGGACATAGAACTGCTGGGCTGCCGCTTCCAACGTCGCAACGTCCACGTGCTCGTAAGGCACCTGCTGCAGCCTGAACTCCTCAGACACCCGCCAAGCGTAAGCAGCCATCCACGCGCTTTGAGGGCCCGAGACAGCGTGGCGGGTTAGTAGGCTGAGTCAGTCCAGATCCCTGACGTAAGGACGCCCGTGTTCGACACCCTGCAAGACCGCCTTGCGGCGACTTTCAAGAACCTGCGCGGCAAGGGTCGGCTGTCCGAGGCCGATATCGACGCAACCGCGCGCGAGATCCGCGTCGCGCTGCTCGAGGCCGACGTGAATCTGTCGGTGGTCAAGGACTTCATCGCCGCGATCAAGGAGCGCGCCCGCGGCACCGAACTCACCGGCGCGCTGAATCCTGCCCAGCAGGTGATCAAGATCGTCAATGAGGAGCTGGTCTCCATTCTGGGCGGCGAAACCAGGCTCCTACGCTTCGCCAAACGGCCGCCGACGGTGATCATGCTTGCTGGCCTGCAGGGTTCCGGCAAGACGACGCTTGCCGCAAAGCTCGGGTTGTGGCTCAAGGACCAGGGGCACTCTCCACTGTTGGTCGCAGCCGACTTGCAGCGTCCCAATGCGGTCAATCAGTTGCAGGTGGTCGGTCAGCGAGCTGGCGTCCACGTTTACGCACCAGAGCCTGGAAACGGCGTCGGTGATCCGGTTGCGGTGGCCCGGTCCTCGATCCCCGAGGCACAGCGACGACTCTATGACGTCGTGATCATCGACACCGCCGGCCGGCTAGGTATCGACGCCGAGATGATGAAGCAGGCCGTCGACATCCGTGACGCCGTCCGTCCAGACGAAGTGCTCTTCATCGTGGATGCCATGATCGGCCAAGACGCCGTCAACACGGCCAATGCCTTCGCCGATGGCGTGGGTTTCGACGGTGTGGCGCTGACCAAGCTGGATGGCGACGCGCGGGGTGGTGCTGCCCTCTCGATTGCCCGGGTCACTGGCAAGCCGATCATGTTCGCCTCCAACGGTGAGGCTCTGGCCGACTTCGATGTGTTCCATCCCGACCGGATGGCAAGCCGGATCTTGGGCATGGGCGACATGCTCACCTTGATCGAGCAGGCCGAGAAGACCTTCGACGCCGAGCAGTCCGCCAAGGCTGCAGCCAAGCTGGCCGGGCAAGGCGGTGAGTTCGGATTGGCAGACTTCCTGCAGCAGATGCAGATGGTTCGCAAGATGGGCCCGCTGTCTAAGGTCTTCGGAATGTTGCCCGGAATGGGTGAGCTCAAGGACAGGATCGCCGGCATCGACGAGCGTGACGTTGATCACATCGAGGCGATCATTCACTCCATGACTCCGGCGGAACGCGACAATCCCAAGATCATCGACGGCTCCCGCCGCGCCCGGATCGCCAGGGGAGCCGGCGTAGAAGTCTCAGAAGTCAACGGCCTTATCAATCGCTTCTTCGAGGCTCGCAAGATGATGACGTCGCTGGCAACCGGAACGATGCCTGGGATACCGGGGATCGCGGGGCTCCCTGGTCCGAGACGGCAGCCAGCTCGCTCTCAGAAGAAGAAGGGCGGCCGGGGCGTCTCGGGCAATCCGGCCAAGCGCAATGCGGCTCAACACCCGGCCGCGCCGGTTGATCCGGCGACGACAGCATTCGGCGGGGGAGACCTCGATCAGGCCGCGCTCGAGAAGGCGATGTCGGACTTCCAGTTGCCACCGGACCTGCGCAGCCGCTTCGGCAAGTAGTTGGTCATGCGCCCCGAGCTTGTCGAAGGGCACGGGCGCCTGCACCTGGCCGGTGTGGTGCTACCAGAGGGCGATTATCGCGACCTTTGGGTCGTCGACGGTGTGATCCGTACAGAGCCGGTCGCCGATGTCCTGACCGTCGCCACTGGCGTTTGGCTGATGCCCGGCCTCGTTGACGCACACTGCCATGTCGGGTTGGAGAGACTGGGTGTGGTGCCCGACGAACGGGCCGAGGAGCACGCACTCGCCGACCGTGCCGCTGGAGCGTTGCTGCTGCGAGACGCGGGCAGCCCGGCCGACACCAGGTGGATGGACGAACGCGCCGATCTTCCCAAGATCATCCGTGCTGGACGGCACATCGCCCGACCCAAGCGCTACCTACGCCACTACGGCGAGGAAGTCGAGCCTGATGAGCTGATCGCCGAAGTCGAGCGCCAGGCAGCCCGCGGCGACGGCTGGGTGAAGCTCGTCGGGGACTGGATCGACAGAGACATCGGCGACCTCACCCCACTCTGGCCGACTGACGTGGCGGAGGCCGCCATCACCCGCGCACATGAACTGGGCTGTCGCGTGACCGCTCACGTCTTCGGCGAGCAGGCGGTCAGCGAGCTGGTTGCGGTCGGGATCGATGGCATCGAGCACGGAACCGGGATGGATGACGCCACCATTGTCCTGATGGCCGAGCATCAGGTTGCGCTAGTCCCGACCATGATCCAGCTCGACAACTTCGAGATGTATGCCCGCTCCGGGGAGGACAAATACCCCGCGTACGCCACGCATATCAGGGCTCTCTATGCCGGCCGTCTGGAGCGGTTCGGGAAGGCTCTGGATGCGGGTGTACCGATCTATGCCGGCACCGACGCCGGTGGCTTCCTTCCGCATGGCCTCGTGGGCCAGGAGATTGCGGCGCTGGGTCAGTTCAGTTCGCCCGAATACGCGTTGGGCGCGGGTTCTTGGCGAGCTCGTGCTTGGCTCGGCCATCCCTCCCGGCTCAGCGAAGGGGCGCCCGCCGATCTGGTGGTCTACGACGCCGATCCGCGCCTCGATCTCGGTGTACTGAGCGCGCCTCGACATGTGATCCTCCGCGGTGCTTTGATCGCCTGACCAGCTGCGAGCGTCGGGAATCGTGCGCCGCCGCATGGAGCAACGCTGGCGCGCCGCCGTCGTGATTTCAGAGCGCGATGCGCGAGCGGCAACCCCAAGGAAGCTTGCGCTGTCGAGCAAGATTGGCCCATGCGCGGTGCCCGGGCAGCAGCCTTATTGCTGACCGTTGCGCTGTTAGCCACCATCCCGATCCAAGCGCACGCGCAAGACCAGGTGCTCGAAACCGAGCTGATGGTGCCCGGTACTCCCGAGCCGGACGGCAAGCCGGTCAAGCTCGACGCGACGATCCTGACTACGGATCCGGCCTCGCCCCGCCCAGCCATTGTGCTGGCGCATGGCTTCGGCGGCACCAAATCCGACAGCGAACCGACGGCCCGTACCCTCGCGTTGGCAGGTTACACGGTGATCATCTACACCGCCCGCGGCTTCGGCGCATCCGGTGGCCTTATCCACTTGGACAATCCCGCGTACGAGGGTGCGGACGCCCGCAAGCTGATCGACCTTGCTGCTAGCCGCCCCGAGGTTGCCAAGGATGGGGGTGATCCTGTGATCGGCTTCGCCGGGGCGTCCTACGGAGGCGCGCTGTCGTTCCTGGCCGCCGGACTCGATCATCGCGTCGATGCCATAGCACCAGCGTTCACCTGGCATAGTCTTCGGCAGGCGCTCTTCCCGCAGCACCAGGTTGTCGGCGCAGCCAAGTCGCTGGCCGATGTCACTCCTGCCAACCGCCAGGGGGTGTTCAAGCAGCGTTGGGCCTCATTGTTGTTCTCCAACGCCGGCGGGCAAGCGGGTACGAGCGACCAGGAGTCCACCAACGCCACCAGCGGCTTGTGCGGCCGATTCGACCCGGAGCTGTGCCAGGGCTATCTCACCGCCGCCGAAACCGGGGAGGCGGACGACAAGCTCAGCGAGCTGCTCGACGAGTCTGGTCTGGAGAAGATCCTGCCGGCGATCAAGGCGCCGACGCTGATCATCCAGGGTGAAGATGACACGTTGTTCACCCTCGACCAGGCCGATGCGAACTTCCGAGGCCTGCCCGCCGATACGCCTGCCGAGATGAAATGGGTGGCCGGCGGCCACGATGCGGAGATCGCAGTCGATCCTCTGATCGATGATCTTGAGGCATGGTTCGGCCGGTACTTGAAGCGAGACGGTAGCGCCAACAGCAGTCCGTTCTCGGTGCTCATGCCGGAAACGTCTTTGCTCGGCGAGGACCGTGGGACCCGCGATCCGCAGACGTTACTTGCTCAGTCCTATCCGGGACGCGGGTCCAGTCCCGTAGAGCAGCAAGTACCACTGAACGGTCAGCAACAAGGCATTGTGGCGCCTCCGGGCGGTGCACCAGCCGCCCTAACCAACCTTCCCGGAACCGGCGGTGCTTTCAGTAGGGCTTCCAGCGTGGCTGGCTACCCTCTCGGCGTGCTGCCTGGTCAATCGGCCCTCTTCACCAGCGAGCCACTGACAGCGCCATTGACGCAGATAGGGAGCAGCCGGATCGATCTTGACGTGACCGGAACCACCCCGACAGCCATTCTGTTCGCATCCTTATGGGATCTCGGACCCAGCGTAGAGCGCACCGAGAACGGCCAGACCAGCGTCGGTCCCAGCTCCGCGGTGCTTCCGCAACTGGAGGTGGCGCCAGTCAAGCTCACCGGACTTGACCCGGACAAACCCATGCGCGTGACGATCGCGCTGCCTGCGGTGACTCACAAGGTTCCGGTCGACCACCGCCTTCAGCTGGTGATCACCACGACCGACCAGGCCTACGGGAATGCCGTACTCGCAGCACGGTACGAAGTATCCCTGGCCGGCGAGCGCGCCGCCGCGATCCCGGTGCTCACTACGACGGCACTGAACGCCAACAGCCTCGAGGTGCCCCTTCCGCTGATCATTGTCGTAGCCGGGCTGGCGGGTGCCTCACTCATCGCAGCGCTGGTGCTCTGGCGGCGTCGCCGGGAGATTCGGACGGTTGCTGAGCTGGTCAGCATCCCGCTGGTCGTGAACGATGTGGTGAAGACCTATCGTGACGGATTCCGGGCTGTGGACGGCGTGTCCTTCCGTGCGGAGGCCGGCCAGGTAGTAGGGCTGCTCGGTCCCAACGGTGCCGGAAAGACCACCGTGATCCGGATGCTCGTTGGTCTGATTCGACCAGATTCGGGTTCGATTTACGTCAATGGCCAGCCAGTGCACGCCGGAGCCGATGTGCTCGGCTCGGTAGGCGCCTTCATTGAGGGGCCTGGCTTCCTGCCCCATCTCAGCGGTAAGGCGAACCTGCTGGCGTACTGGGATGCGACCGGTCGCCCGTTGCAGGAGGCGCATCTGGACGAGGCCTTGGAAATCGCCGGGCTTGATAGGGCGATCGACCGCAAGGTCCGCGGGTACAGCCACGGCATGCGGCAGCGCCTCGGCATCGCCCAGGCGATGCTCGGAATGCCGCCTTTGCTGATATTGGATGAGCCCACCAACGGCCTCGATCCACCGCAGATCAAAACGATGCGCGCTGTTCTGGCTGACTACGCGGCCGCTGGTCGGACAGTCGTCATCTCCTCTCATCTGCTGTCGGAAGTCGAGCACACCTGCAGCCACGTCGTCGTCATGGACGAGGGCAAAGTGGTACTCACCGGCGCAATCGATGAGTTGACCGCAAGCGACACAGTGACCTTGATCGGACTGACCAATGTCGCCGATGTCAGCGACGCCACCCGGACGCTGCGGGCTCGAGGTCTGCGGGCCGAGCCGGAGGGCAAGCTGCTCCGAGTAACCGGCGACCTGCCGCGTCAGGCGATTGTGGCGGAGCTGGTCGCGGCCGGTTACGGTGTGGAGTCTGTTGATGGACATCGCCAGCTCGAGGAAGTTTTCATGAGCATCGTCGGCACGCCTGCCGGGGGGCCTGAAGACCACGACGAGGCCGCACGATGAGCACCACCACGACTGCCCGCCCGTCCATGCCGCTCTGGGCCGAGATTGGACGCCAGCTGCGCCGCCGCCGCACCATTGGCATTTTTGCGGTTCTCACGGCCCTGCCGCTTGTCGTGCTGCTTGCATTCTGGCTGGGCGATGACGGGAACGACCCTGGACAGCGGGGTTTCGTCGACCTTGCCCAGGAGAGCGGAGCGAACCTCGTGATCTTCACACTGTTCGCCTCGACCAGCTTTCTCCTGATTGTCATCGTTGCCTTGTTCGCCGGCGACACAGTCCCTTCGGAGGCCAGCTGGGCTAGCCTGCGCTACCTCCTGGCCGCTCCGGTGCGTCGCGAGCGTCTGTTGCGGCAGAAGCTCGTCGTCGCGGTGCTCTCTTCGGTCGTAGCTTTCGTCTTCCTGCCCGCCTGGACACTGCTGGTCGGCGGAATCGCGTACGGGTGGGGTCCCTACATCGGGCCGACCGGAAGTCAGATCGGCTGGCCGGAGTTCGCGGGTCGGCTGCTGATCATCGTCGGCTATCTGCTGCTCGAGCTCTCTGTCGTGGGCGCAGTCGCCTTCATGCTCGGAGTGCTTACTGATGCTCCGCTCGCCGCCGTGGGCGGCGCAGTGTTGCTGATGATCTTGTGCGCGATCCTCGATTCGATCACGGCGTTGGGCAGCATCAGGGATGGCCTCCCCGGTCATTACGCGTTTGCCTGGAGAGACGCCCTCGCCCCGACCATCGACTACTCCGACATGATCACCGGTGCACTCTGGTCGATCGGTTACGCCATCATCGCCGTCTGGTTTGCCTTCTGGTACTTCCTGCGCAAGGACATTACGAGCTGAGGTGCTCGGCGAAGAAGACCTCGATTCTGTGCCATGCATCCGCTGCCGATACCGGCTCTGGTCCGGCGTGGGTCAACTTCGCCACTGGGCGGAAAGCCCGCGGCCCGTTCGGTTTGTCGTTCAGGAAGGAGTGACCGGCAGCTGGATAGACCTCGACATCGTGCGGTACGCCGTGAGTGCGCAAGGCCTCCCGGAGCGGAGGCACGCCGCGGACCGTCCAGTCCTTGCCGCCATAGCTGGCGACGATGGGACAAGACCGCTCTGCGAGCGTGTCGATATCTGACGGCACGGCGCCGTAATTGACCGATGCCGCGTGGTAGCCCTCGGCCGACACGAGCAGCGCGAACCCTCCGCCCATGCAAAAGCCGATGACGCCGACTTTGCCCGTGCAGTCAGAGTCAGCCTGCAACTCCCTGCGGCAGGACTCGATCAGCTCAAACGGCGTGCCTTTGCGGGCTTGGTACGCCTTGAACGTGATTCTGATGCATCGCAGCCACGAGCCCTCACCCAGCAGATCCGGGGCGTACACGAGATATCCCGCCGAGGCCAACCGATCTGCATGGCGGCGTAGCACGTCGTCGATGCCCCAACCCTCATGCAGCATCACCACGCCCGGCCAGGGTCCGGAGGCAACTGGCCGCGCTGTCGCGACGGTCCGGCCATCGACAATGACGTCAAGAGCCCTGGTCTCCATGGAGTCACGTTAGCGACCGCCTCCAGCCGCAGTAATGATGCGTGCCACACTCGCCGAATGGACGTCATACAAATCGCGCAGCACGCCGATGACCTGCCTCGCGCCAGAGCCTTCTACGAGCGCTTGCTCAGTGCACAACCGGTCGGCGTCTTCGATCCGCCTGGCCTGCTGTTCTTTCGGGCAGGGGAAGTTCGCCTGCTACTTGAACAGGGCGCGACGAGTGCGCTGATCTACCTGAAAGTCGACGACGTTCGCAAAACAATTGAATCTTTGCGCTCGGATGGTGTCGAGATCGTTGCGGAGCCGCACCTCATCTTCAGCCACACGGACGACAGCCTCGGGCCTGCTGGCATGGACGAGTGGATGGCCTTCGTGAAGGACTCCGAAGGCAACACAGTCGGTTTGGTTAGTCACTACAAGCCGGAGCCTGGATAGGGGAACCCAGATCGAGGACATGACCGCATGACACAGCTGTCAGTTCGCGTCTTTGCGGGGAATTCTGGCAGAATGCATGCCGCATCTGTTGTCGTTCGGCGCCCTCTCAACCCGTACGGCTCAGATCCACACAGATCATCGAGAGCGCGCCCCCACCGCGCTGGACGGGATCACCCGGAAAAGTGGCCGGCCTGTAGGCCTGGCCGCAACACCACTACAGGAGTAACCACACACGTGGCTGTCAAGATTCGTCTGAAGCGATTCGGCAAGATCCGGTCGCCGCACTACCGCATCGTTGTCGCCGACTCTCGTACCAAGCGAGATGGCCGCGCCATCGAGGAAATCGGCAAATACCACCCAAAGAATGACCCGTCAGTCATCGAGGTCAATTCCGAGCGCGCCCAGTACTGGCTGTCGGTCGGCGCGCAGCCAACCGAGGCTGTCGTCGCGCTGCTCAAGCGCACGGGTGACTGGCAGAAGTTCTCTGGCGACACCTCGCCGTCTGGCGTGCTGCCACAGTCGGAAAAGCCCAACAAGACCGACGTCTTCAACGCCGCCCTTGCCGAGGCCGGCAAGGAGCCCAGGGCACCCGCGAGCAAGACCGCGAAGAAGGCAGCATCCAAGCCCGAGAGCATCGGGACCAACCCGGCTTCGGTCGAGGGCACTCCAGAAGAAGCCCAGCGGGCTGCCGACGCCGGAGTTGCTGACGCGGATTCTAGCGAGTCCTAGATGCTCGCCGACGCACTCGAGCATCTGATCCGAGCTATCGTCGCGCATCCCGACGATGTCACCGTCAAGGAAAAAGATCTCCGTCGCGGTCCGATGCTCGAGGTGCGGGTGAACCCGGATGACGTCGGCAAGGTCATCGGCCGCTCAGGCCGCACCGCAACTGCGCTGCGTACGGTGGTCGGCGCCCTGGCCGGCGATAAGGACGTACGTGTCGACTTCGTCGATGTCGACCGGCTCGCTCGCCGTGGCTCCGGTGGTCGTCGCCGCTGAGTTGGCGCCAAGCTTGATCACCTAGGCGGGCGAGCGGGTTGGGCATCGGAGCGACTGAACATCGGATCGCGCACCGGCGTGCTGAGGAGGAGGGAGCGGACGCGCTTTTCGTCTGCGAGCGACGACGAAGTAGCCGGATTCCCGAGCGCGATCCGCAGCGAGCGGAGCGAGCAATCGAAACAGTGGTAGGTGTCATCGAACGGCCTCATGGCGTACGCGGTGAGGTTGTGGTTGAGCTCCGCACGGATGAGCCGGAGCGTCGGTTCGCCCCCGGTCAGGTACTCCGGCAAGAGGGCGGTACCCGGCTTTTCACGGTGGGGTCAGTACGTGATCACTCTGGCCGGCTGCTCGTGAGGTTTGCTGAGCTGGTCGACCGGGCCGGCGCTGAGGCGGTACGCGGCACGCTTCTGGTTGCCGCAGTGGAGCCGGATGAGCGGCCGGCGGAGCCGGGGGAGTTCTACGACCGGCAGCTGATCGGCCTGCGAGCCACCACTCCCGACGGAGCTGAGGTCGGGAGGGTGGCATCAGTGCTGCACTTGCCGGCGCAAGATCTCTTGGAGATCGAGACAGCGGGCGGCCCCCGGCTGGTGCCGTTCGTAGCGGCACTGGTGCCTGATATCGATCTTGAGGCTGGTCTCCTCACGATTGCAGATGTCGCCGGTCTGCTCGACGACCGGGACGACGCACATGAAGATTGACGTCGTCTCGATCTTCGTCGAGTACTTTCAACCGCTGCGCCTTTCGCTGGTAGGAAAGGCAATCGACAAGGGGATCGTGGACCTGCGGATTCATGATCTTCGTGACTGGACGAGCGATCGGCATCGAACTGTCGACGATACGCCGTGCGGGGGCGGGGCAGGCATGGTGATGCGCCCGGAGCCCTGGGGATTGGCACTGGACGAGCTGGTGGCTGGCGAGACCGATCCCCGATTGATCGTCCTCTCGCCGTCCGGTCGAACGTTTACACAATCCCAAGCGCATGAGCTGTCGGCCGAGCGGCATTTGATCTTCGCCTGCGGCCGCTACGAGGGCATCGACGCCCGTGTCGCCGAGGACGCGGTGCGGCGGATGCGGGTCGACGAGCTGAGCATCGGCGATTACGTGCTGAGTGGTGGGGAGGTTGCCGCACTGGTGGTGATCGAGGCGGTCGTACGCCTGCTGCCCGGGGTTATCGGCAATCCGGAGTCGTTGGCGGAAGAATCGCACGGCGTCGAGAACCAAGGCCTGCTGGAGGGACCGGTTTACACGAAACCGCCTAGCTGGCGCGGGCTGGATGTGCCGGAGGTGCTGCTGAGCGGCCATCACGAGAGGATCGCCGCGTGGCGCCGCGAGCAGGCACTCGCAAGAACCCGACTGAGGCGACCTGACCTGTTGCCAAAGCCTGAGCCGTGATCTGCTACTGCAACGGCTGCTGTGAGACCATGGCGAGGGCATCGGCCGTTGCCATAGGTTCCGAAGTGCAGCGGCACCTCCGGCAAGATCATCGAAGGGTTGATCGGTCAATTGGGGACGAGTGTGCCGTGGACGGCGCGGTCGCTGGATGCGTTGGTCCGGGGCGCTACAGAGCGGGTTCCGGTGCGCTCAACCGATGCGAAGTCGGGCGCGTCATTTGAGAAGCTGATCATCGAAGGGCGACCGTGCTTTCTCAAGGTGCTATCCGCCCAGGATGACTGGCTCATGCGGGTCACCGGCAATACAACACATTGGGAGTTCCAGGTCTGGCGGGCCGGTCTCTACCACAGCGTCCCATCCGTGATTGATCATGCGATGATCGGCATGGCGCTGGACGAGTCTGGGGGCATGCCGCGCCTGGCGATGTTGATGCATGATCGGTCCGCGGATCTGGTGCCGCCTGGTGACGACCCCATCCCTACGTCCCAGCACGCCAGCTTCATCCGACACCTCGCGCTGATGCATGCGGCTAACGTCGGCTGGCAGGACAATCTGGGTCTCTACCCTCTCGCGCGGCGGACACTGATGTTCGCACCAGTCACCATTGCGCCTGAGCTGGCCCGCGCGGACGTGCCGTCGCCGCTCAAAGTCGCCAGTCGGGGCTGGGCGGTGCTTCCAGGGAGAGATGTTGCTCTGTTCGAGTTGGTGAGCGCAGTTCATCGAGATCCGGCGACATTGGCTGGGCTGCTTGCCGAGATGCCGCAGACGTTCATTGCGGGGGACTGGAAGATCGGCAACCTCGGTACCCGGCGGAGTGGTGAGACTGTGCTGCTGGATTGGGCATACCCGGGGGAGGCGCCACCGGCCTGGGAACTGGCCTGGTACCTGGCCTTGAACCGGGCCCGGATTCCGGAGAGCAAGTCCGACACGATCGCGCGCTACCGGCGGGCCCTCGAACGCGACGGCGTTGCCACCGATCCCTGGTGGGAGCGCCAGCTCGACCTCTGCCTGCTTGCGATGGCAGCCACGATGGGCTGGGAGAAGGCCGTGGGGGACGCCGATGAGCTCGCCTGGTGGTCCGAGCGTGCCCAGGAAGCTGCCGCCCGCTGGCTGCCCTAACGTCGCACTTCCAAGCGCGCCATGCGGATCGCGCGCCGCCGTGCTGAGGAGAAGCGAGCTGAGGCGTATTTCCTCAGCGAGCGCCGACGAAGTAGGTGGCTTTCGGGCGCGATCCGCAGCGAGCGGCAGCGAGCAATCAAATACAGCGCGAGCCAGTGAGCCTGGCATAGGAGTCGATGCAAGCTGCAAGCGTCGGCAATGGCGCGCACGACGATCGGAGGAGCGATGAGTGAACATGCTTTTTCGTTCGCGAAGAGTGACGACGGCGGCGGATTCCACGCGCGCCATGCGCGAGCCAGTAAGCCTGGCATAGGAGTCGATGCAAGCTGCAAGCGTCGGCAATGGCGCGCACGACGGCGGCGGATTCCAAGCGCGGCATGCGCGAGCCAGTGAGCCTGGGCATAGGAGTCGATGCAAGCTGCGAGCGTCGGCAAATCGCGCGCCGCCGTGCTGAGCCAGGCTGGCGCGCCGCTGTCCTGGACGATCG
This sequence comes from uncultured Actinomycetota bacterium, assembly GCA_963836855.1. Taxonomy (GTDB): domain Bacteria; phylum Actinomycetota; class Actinomycetes; order Propionibacteriales; family Propionibacteriaceae; genus Microlunatus. The sequence continues at coordinate 435,744 of CAWILN010000008.1, forward strand.
AGCGAGCAGACATGCTTTTCGTCTGCGAGCGAGTGAGGAAGGCAGCGGCTTGCGAGCGCCAGCCGCAGCGAGCGGAGCGAGCAATGGACAAAGGAGCGAGCAGAGGCGTTCTTCCCTCTGCGAGCGACGACGAAGTCGGCGGATTCCAAGCGCGATTGCGCGAGCCAGTGAGCCTGGGCACAGGAGTCGACGCAAGCTGCGAGCGTCGGCAATGGCGCGCGCCGCCGTGCTGAGGCGGAGCGAGCAGAGGCGTTTTTCCCTCTGCGAGGGACGACGAAGTAGGCGGACTCGCCGCGCGCCATGCGCGAGCAGTGAGCCCCAACAAGAACGTGGCGAAAAACACCAGTTACCACAGGGGCCTCTACTCGCTAGTTGGGCAACAGGAGTTCTAGTGTGGCTGCGTGGCGACAATTTCCTTGACCCCCGCCCAACAGGCGACCAGGTCAACCGTTGCGCTCAAAGCCTTGATGGCCATCACTGGCCTCATCTTGATCAGCTTTCTGCTGGCTCACATGTACGGCAACCTCAAGATCTTCTCTGGGCCTGAGGCATTCAACGCCTATGCCCACCACTTGCGAATCCTCGGCGAGCCGCTCCTGCCGCGCACCGGTGCGCTTTGGATCATCCGAGTCGTTCTTATCGTCAGCGTGCTGGCCCACATGTACGCCGCATTCAACTTGTGGTCGCGGGCGCACAAGGCACGCGGGGGGATGAGGCGGTACCGGAGCAACAAGTCACGGACCGGGGTCCAACGGACCTATGCTTCGTACACCCTGCGCTGGGGCGGTGTCGTCATCCTGCTCTTCGTGATCTACCACCTACTGCACCTGACCTGGAACATCATCCACCCGGGCGGGGCGGCCGCCGAACCTTACGAGCGTGTGGTGAACGGTTTCCAGATCTGGTCGGTGGTCCTGGCGTACACAATCGCGGTGATCGCGGTTGGCTTCCATGTCCGGCACGGTATCTGGAGCGCCCTGACAACACTCGGAGCCAACACCTCGAGCCTTGCCCGACAACGCCTGAATGTCCTTGCGTACGCGGTGGCCGGGGTGCTTGCGGTTGGCTTCCTGCTTCCTCCCTTTGCCATTTTGTTCGGGTTCGTGGGCTGATGGCGATTGCATTCCGAGCTAGATGAGGTGCACGTGGCCAACTCCGAAATGCTTGACTCGCTCGATGCCAACGCGTTCTATATCGAGGGCGCGGATATCGCTGATACCAAGGCGCCTATGGTGCCCCTCGAAAAGCGTTGGGAGGAGCGCCGCTTCGGTGCCAGGCTGGTCAATCCGGCCAACCGCCGCAAGCTGAGCGTGATCATCGTCGGCTCCGGATTGGCCGGATCCTCCGCGGCAGCAACCCTTGGCGAGGCGGGCTACAACGTCGCGTGCTTCTGCTACCAGGACTCACCACGGCGCGCCCACTCCATCGCCGCCCAAGGCGGCATCAACGCCGCTAAGAACTACCGCAACGACGGGGACTCGGTCTACCGGCTGTTCTACGACACCGTCAAAGGCGGCGACTTCCGCGCCCGGGAATCCAATGTCTACCGGCTGGCGGAGGTGAGCGTTGAGATCATCGACCAGTGCGTCGCCCAAGGAGTGCCGTTCGCGCGTGAGTACGGCGGCCTACTCGACAATCGGTCATTCGGCGGCGTGCAAGTCTCGCGAACCTTCTACGCTCGCGGCCAGACCGGGCAGCAGCTGCTGATCGGTGCGTACCAGGCATTGGAACGCCAGATCGCCGCCGAAACTGTCGAGATGCACACTCGGCACGAGATGCTCGAACTGATCGTGGTCGACGGCAGGGCCCGCGGCGTAGTCATCCGCGACATGGTGACCGGAGGAATAGAGACTCACTTCGCAGACGCAGTGGTGCTAGCCACCGGCGGCTACGGCAACGTCTTCTATCTGTCCACCAACGCCGTGGGATGCAACGTAACAGCCACCTGGCGGGCCCATCGCAAGGGGGCATACTTCGCGAACCCCTGCTTCACCCAGATCCACCCGACGTGCATTCCGGTGAGCGGCGAACACCAGTCCAAGTTGACCTTGATGAGCGAGTCGTTGCGGAACGACGGCCGGATCTGGGTGCCAAAGAGCGGGGAGGACAAGCGCGACCCCCGGGAGATTCCTGAGCAAGAACGCGACTATTACCTGGAGCGCATCTATCCGTCCTTTGGCAACCTGGTGCCACGCGACATCGCCTCCCGTGCTGCCAAGAACGTCTGCGACGAAGGCCGCGGTGTCGGGCCGGGCGGGCTCGGTGTCTACCTTGACTTCGCTGACGCGATAGCACGGCTCGGTCGGCCGGCCGTGGAAGCCAAGTACGGCAACCTCTTCCAGATATACGCCCAGATCACGGGCGAGGACCCCTACCAGGTGCCGATGCGGATCTACCCGGCGGTGCACTACACGATGGGCGGGCTCTGGGTCGACTATGACTTGCAGGCCAGCATTCCCGGACTCTATGTCACCGGTGAAGCCAACTTCTCCGATCACGGGGCGAACCGGCTGGGCGCCAGCGCGTTGATGCAGGGTTTGGCCGACGGCTATTTCGTACTGCCGAACACGATCAACGACTACCTCGCGGACGGACCGTTTGCCAAGGTCGAGGCCTCTCATCCAGCCGTGGTTGCGGCGGTCGAGGCAGTGCGCGCACGGATAGACAAGTTGCTGTCGGTGAATGGCAGCCGGAGCGTGGATTCCTTCCACAAGGAGCTCGGGCACGTCATGTGGGACTACTGCGGGATGGAGCGGAGCGAAGAGGGCCTGCGCAAGGCGCTAACCCGGATCCGAGAGCTGAAGAAGGAGTTCTGGTCCGACGTCAGGGTGCTGGGCACGAACGAGGAACTCAACCAGGCGCTGGAGCGGGCCGGTCGAGTTGCGGACTTCTTCGAGCTCGGTGAGCTGATGTGCATCGATGCGCTTGTCAGACGTGAGTCGTGCGGCGGCCACTTCCGGGTCGAGAGCCAAACGCCAGACGGTGAGGCGTTGCGGAATGATGACGAATTTGCGTACGTGTCGGCCTGGGAATTCGGCGGCGAGGACAGGCGGCCGATCCTGCGCAAGGAGCCGCTGGTTTATGAGTACGTCGAGATGAAGCAGCGAAGCTACAAGTAGGGGTTCGTCGTGGACATTACTCTGCGGGTCTGGCGCCAGGCGAACTCGCGCGCTAAAGGCAAGATGGCTGTCTACAGGGTCAACGACATCTCCGAGCACATGTCCTTCCTGGAGATGTTGGACGTGTTGAACGAGCGGCTGACTCTCCAGGGCGAGGATCCCATTGCCTTCGACAGCGACTGCCGAGAAGGCATCTGCGGCATGTGCGGTGTGGTAATCAATGGCGTCGCGCACGGCCCGCAGCAAACCACAACATGCCAGCTCCACATGCGCTCCTTCAACGACGGCGATGTGATCGATGTCGAACCATGGCGAGCGGATCCGTTCCCGGTGATCAAGGACCTGGTAGTGGATCGCAGTGCATTCGATCGGATCATCCAGGCCGGTGGATATATCTCTGCGCCAACCGGGACCGCTCCGGATGCGCACGCCAACCCAGTGCCCAAACGGGATGCCGACCGCGCATTCGACGCGGCGACTTGCATAGGCTGCGGTGCCTGTGTCGCCGCCTGCCCCAACGGCTCAGCGATGTTGTTCACTGCCGCGAAGATCACCCATCTTGGCCTGCTGCCGCAAGGCCAGCCCGAGCGCTACTCCCGCGTGGTCGGCATGGTGGCCCAGCATGATGCGGAAGGATTCGGTGGCTGCACCAATATCGGTGAGTGCACCGCTGTCTGCCCGAAGGAGCATTCCACTGGAGACGATCTCCCGGCTCAACCGGGACCTGATCAGCGCCCTGACCCACGGCGGCTCACACTGGCCCAAAGCGGCTCCCAGAAGAGACGAGTTGGAAGAAGAGGAACCCGACATAATCGGTTTCTGACATCTCAGCGAAATCTGGGTACCGCGTGGCGGCGGCGATCAGACAGTTAAGACGATCAACAGCGCGGCGAGCGAACCGACTAGCGCGCCGCCGTAGCAGAGCACAGCGATCGGCGCCTCCAGCCGTCTCAGCTGGAGTCCGTCGTGCAGGGTGTACCTGAACCGGTGCGCCGAGTGAAACAGCATGAGGACGAGCAGACCCAGCAGGACCAGCCGGGTGAGCCAATGGCTGACCACGGCGTGCAGATGGTCGTAGTCAGGCTGCACCCACCCCAGGGGGATGGCCAGCCCGAACAGCACGACCAGGATGGGCAGGAACACAGCCGCAACCACCCCGCCGCCGCTGAACAACAGCCACAGGAGCGGCTCGATGTGCCGCTTGGTCATCGCAGCACCAGCCAGGCGATGAATGCCGACACCACGGCGAGTCCCACGTACTGCGAGGCGATGACCATCCCGTCCGGCGCTCGCGGCCACCGACGCGAACCACCGTCGCCGCCGGCACGAGCCGGCCAGCGACATGAACCTCCTTCACCCGCGGCACCTGCCGGCCGCCCATGCGAACCACCATCGCCTGCGGGGTAAGCACGAACCACGTCACCGTGTGCAACACCAGAAAGGCAAGTGCCACGACGTTCACCACAATGACGACAGGTGACGCGGCCCACTCCAGGAAGCGCTGGTACGCCGCCTCGCCGCGTCCGATGGCAAAGACCAGCACCATCAGGAACACCGCGAACCAGGCCACGAAGATGCTGCTGAGCTCACGCATCACGAAGAGGAAGTAGGTCCGCTTCTTCAGCCACCACAGCCTCGACACCGGCTGCCGGTACGTGACGGGCGCACTCATCAGCGCACCCCGAGGGAGCAGGAACGCCATGACGTTCTCCTTCGCGGCCTTGAGCTTGTACCGCTGGATGGCACCTGCCGGGTCGACATGCTTGGGGCATACCCGGGTGCATTCACCGACGAATGTGCAGCCCCACACGCCTTCCTTCTCGATGAGCACGTCGAGGCGTTCTCGCTGTCCCCGGTCGCGAGAGTCCAGGTCGTACCGCTCAGCGAGGGCGATGGCGGCCGGGCCGATGAAGTCCGGCTCAAGGCCGTAGATCGGACAGGCGGCGTAGCAGAGCATGCAGTTGATGCAGTTGCTGAATTGCTTGTACTCCTCCAGCTCTTCCGGGGTCTGCAGGTACTCGCCGTCGATCACCGACACGTCGTCATCTCGGATGATCCACGGCTTGACCCGCGGCAGCTTCTCCATGAAGTCGTCGATGTCGACGACCAAGTCACGAACGATCGGGAAGTTGGTCAGCGGCTCGACCCGGATCGGCCCAGGTGCGTAGTCGCTGAGGAAGGTGGCACACGTCAGCTTCGGCTCGCCCTCGACGTTCATCCCGCAGCTGCCGCAGATGCCCATCCGGCACGACCAGCGATACGAAAGGCTGCCGTCGACGTGGTCCTTGACGTAGTTCAGCCCGTCGAGGATCGCCCAGTCCTTCCTCAGCGGCACGTCGTACACGGCGACGGTGGGCGCGGGGTCGGCCGGGCGCGTACCGCGTCACCCGCATCTGGATGCTGTCGGCCATGTGTGGCTACCTCCCGTACACCCGCTCGCCGGGTGGCCATCGTGTGATCGTCACCGGCGACCGCTCGATCCTGGCTGATCCGTCCGACTCACGGTAGGCCAGCGCGTGATCGAGGAAGCGCGTGTCGTCGCGTGCGGTGAAGTCGGTTCGCTGGTGGGCGCCGCGCGACTCCTCGCGTTGCAGCGCGGAGTGCAGGATGCGTCTCGGCGATGTCGAGCATGTTCGCCAACTCCAGAGCCGCGACCAGCTCGGTGTTGAACACCCGGGTCTTGTCGTAGAGCCGGACACGCTCGCAGTCGCTGCTGCAGCTCGGCCAGCTGGTCAACGCCCTTGGTCAGCGAGTCGCCCGGAGCGGAAGATCCCCGCACTGTCCTCCATGGTCGACTGCATCGCTTCGCGGAGGTCGGCGATCCGCTCGGTGCCCCGGTCGGGCGATCGCATCTGATCGATCCGCCGTACCTCGTCGTCGGCCTGGCGCATCACCACGGGTGGTGGCGGCTTGGCGCCGGCGGCGTACTCCGCAGCGGCCTTGCCTGCTCGGGCGCCGAAGACCAGGCACTCCGGCAGCGAGTTGGAGCCCAGCCGGTTCGCCCCGTTGATGCTCACGCAAGCCGTCTCTCCGGCCGCGAAGAGCCCCTCGATGGGCGTCGCGCCATTGATGTCGGTGTGCACGCCGCCCATCATGTAGTGCACGACCGGGCGGACCGGGATCAGCTCCTTGACCGGGTCGATGCGCTCGTACTTCAGGCACAGCTCTCGCACCATCGGAAGCTTGGTGTCGATCAGCTTCTCGCCGAGGTGCCGCAGGTCGAGGTGGACGATGGGCCCGTACGGCGACTCGATCGTCCGGCCCTTCTCGACTTCCTGCACGAAGGCCTGCGACAGCCGGTCCCGGGGTCCGAGCTCCATGCTGCGCAGCACCGGCGTGGGCTCGGGCTTGCCCAGGTCGTAGTCCTGGAGGTAGCGGTAGCCGTCCTTGTTGAGCAGCCAGCCGCCTTCGGCGCGCGTCGCCTCGGTGATGAGGATGCCCGTGAACGGGAGCCCGGTGGGGTGGTACTGGACGAACTCCATGTCCTTGAGCGGCGCACCCGCCCGGTAGGCCAGCGCCATGCCGTCGCCGGTGCAGATGCTGGCGTTGGTCGTGAACGGGAAGACCTTGCCGGAACCGCCGTTGCACAGCACGACTGACTTCGCGGTGATGACCTCGATCCGGCCGGTCATGAGTTCGATCGCCACGACTCCATGTACCGCGTCCGTCGTCGACGAGGAGCCGTGTGAACGAACCATTCGTCATACCGCGTGATGTCTGCGTATTTCAGCGACGTCTGGAACAGCGTGTGCAGCATGTGGAAGCCGGTCTTATCCGCGGCGAACCAGGTGCGCATGTTCTTCATGCCGCCGAAGGCGCGTACCGCGATCCGCCCGTTCGGTTCCCGGCTCCACGGACAGCCCCAGTGCTCGAGCTGCAGCAGCTCGCGGGGAGCCTCCTGTACGAACGCCTCCACCGCGTCCTGGTCACAGAGCCAGTCGCTGCCCGACACGGTGTCGTAGGCGTGCTCATCCAGCGATGTCGTCCTCCGCGATCGCGCCGGCCGCCCCGCCCTCGGCAGACACCGTGTGGCTCCGCATGGGATAGACCTTCGATACCACGGCCACGCTGAGACTGGGATTGGTCTCCGCGATGGCGATCGCTGCCCGCAGTCCGGCGCCCCCGCCGCCCACGAGCAGTACGTCGTGGGCTGCAGCCGCGCCTTCACTCACCTCGAAACTCCTCGTCCACCAGGATCCTCACCGGCGTGCGCCCGACCTTCCGATGCACGCTGCCGTCGTGGAACTCTATACCCGGCTGATGCCGCAGCCGCAGGCGTCGGGCTTCTCCATGGTCGTGGGTTCGCACTATTCAGCCAACCTTCGGGCGGCCGCCTCGACCATGCCGAGCTGGGGATGCGCAAAGCCTGCCTCTTCCTCGCCGAGGCTTACCGAGTATGGAGACTCATCGGTGTAGAAAGTGTGGACCGTGATCATCATCCGATCGTCCAGCACTGTCAGCCCGATGCTCTCGAAGTAGGCGTACTGATCCGATGAATCATCGTCGCGATAGACGACCTCGGCGACCTCAGCTATGGCAGGCTCAACGACGACCGGGGTCCACTCGAAGCCCGGGCGCACCACTTTGATGCCCTTCGCCGGAGCCCTGCCTGCAAGGCAGTTGGCGACCCAGCCGTCATAGATCGACTTGGCACGCCAGACGGCGTCCTGGTCGACAAATTGCAGCACCAAGGCATAGCTATCCGGCTTTTTGTCCAGCGCGGAACGTGGGAAGGGTCTATCACCATCCGGATAGCGAGCCTGAAAACTGCGACTCTTGATCGCGGACGCGCCGAGCGTCTCAAGCGGCTGCGGCTGACAGATCGACAACTGATCCAAGGTCCGGCCGTTGCGATCGTATTCGATCACCTTCCCGCCTCCGATCGGCGAGGGTAGGTCGGCGGCCGTGATCACGTTGGCGTTGCTGATCGTACGTACCTGGGATGTCGCGCTGGTGCTGGGGCTGAGAGTCGGTGCGGGACGCGGTGTGAACCATGAACACTGCGCGAGGATCAGACAGCTGCCGACGGCAACCAGCCCTACGCCCAGCCGACCGAGACTGCGGAATGCCTTCATGCTGACGCGGAGGGGCCCGGTCGATTCGTCATGGGAACATTGTGCGCGGCTGTTTTCTCGACGGCTGATGATTCGTCTTCGTCCCGCAAATGTGGCAGACTTGACCGCTGCCGTCCTGCTGTACGACACCTGCCACAGGGGGAATGTTCGCGGCGGGAGGCGATTCAACTGGATGCGCGACCGTGGTGACCTGTGGCACTGGCGAGGAAATTGTCATGAGCAAGCTCATTCATGAGCTCGACCAAGCATCGATGCGCAGCGATATCCCCGCCTTCCGTCCAGGCGATACCGTCAAGGTTCACGTCAAGGTCGTCGAGGGCACTCGGTCGAGAATCCAGGTATTTACCGGTGTCGTGATCTCCCGAGCAGGTGAAGGCATCCGCGAGGCATTCACCGTCCGAAAGGTGAGCTTTGGGGTCGGCGTGGAGCGCACGTTCCCCCTGCACAGCCCGATCATCGACAAGATCGAGGTGGAACGCCGCGGCGACGTACGCCGTGCGAAGCTCTACTACCTGCGCGGCTTGCGCGGCAAGGCAGCCAAGATCAAGGAAAAGCGCGACGCCAGCTGATCGCCGATACATTGCAATATGGCGTACCGGCGGCTCAGGGCGGGGCCGCGGCGCGCCTTGCAGCCGGTGGCCGAGCCGGACCAAGCCGAAGCCAGGGATACGGACCTAGAACAACTGACTTTCGGCCAGCACGTAGTGGCCTTCTTCAAGGAACTAACTGTTGTCGTCGTCGGCGCGGTCATTGTCGCCTCACTCTTGCGCGGATTCGTGGGTCAGATGTTCCTGATCCCGTCGGTTTCCATGGAGAACACACTGCAGGTCGAGGACCGGGTAGTCGTGGAGAAGCTCAGTCCGATCGAACGCGGCGAGGTGATCGTCTTCTCCGATCCCGGCGGCTGGCTCATCGGCACGACCACGCGCGAGCGCGGTCCGATCGGTCGGGCTTTCGAGTTCGTGGGCATGTTGCCAGACACCAGTACCGAGCACCTGATCAAGCGCGTTATCGGCTTAGCCGGGGATCGGGTGATCTGTTGCGACGCAGCCGGCCGCCTGACAGTGAACGGCCAGGCGCTCAATGAGACCTCCTACCTGTTCACCGAGCCCGACGGTACGCCGATTCGGCCATCAACGATCACGTTCGATGTTGTCGTCCCTGCTGATCGCCTCTTTGTGATGGGGGACAACCGCAACCACAGCCGCGACTCGCGGTGCCACCTCAATGACGTGCAAGGAGGGCGCACCACGGGTCAGAATGCATTCGTGCCGGAAGATCTGGTTGTTGGTCGCGCAATTGCCGTGGTTTGGCCTTTCGACCGCCGGCACCGCTTGCCCGTCCCGGATACGTTTGACACCGTTCCGGCCGGCGAGCAGCCGGCGCCAAACCAAGCAGGGATCACCGCCGGACCTGAGGCCAGCTGTTGACAACACACAAGAGTCCTGCCGGGCCTCCCAGCCTGGCGCGTGACAGAGCGACCCGCGGGCAGGCTTCAGTGCCGAAAACGGCTGGTCGGCGAGCTTGGGCATTCGTGCGGGAACTGCTTATCGTCGTAGTTGGCGCAGTGGTGGTGTCCTCCTTGCTCCGCGCATTCATCGGGCAGATGTTCATCATCCCCTCGCAGTCGATGGAGAACACGCTCTTGGTTGGTGATCGTGTAGTGGTCCAGAAGCTCACGGACTTCAAGCGTGGTGATGTGGTTGTCTTCTCTGATCCAGGCGGGTGGTTGGACGAAGAACGAGTTGATGATCCTGCTCCCTGGGACAAGGTGTTGGAGTTCATCGGCTTGCCAACCAGGAGCACCCCCGGCCATCTGATCAAGCGCGTCATCGGGATGCCGGGAGACCGGGTCGTCTGTTGCACCAGAAAAGGCCGGATCACCGTCAACGGCTATCCCCTTGACGAGAGCAGCTACCTCTACGCCGATCCGGACGGCGAACAAGTCAACCCGTCCGATATCAAGTTCGAGGTGGTGGTTCCCGAGGACCGGATCTTCATCATGGGTGATCACCGCGACCTGAGTGCGGACTCTCGCTGCCACCTGTCCGACCTGTCGACAAGCCAGGGGAGAGGTCAGGTCGCCTTCATACCAATCTCGCTAGTGGTCGGACCTGCCTTCGCCATCGCAGCGCCCTTCGATCGAGCTGGCCGGTTGCACCGGCCCGCCACATTCGAGAAGGTCCCCGCTCCGCGCAATCCCGCGCCGGAGAAAGCGGTGATCAAGCCTGCGGGGGTGAGCTGCTGATGCCGGCGGTCAGGGCGGCGGCCCCCGTCCTCGTGAAGCGCAACAGCGGCATCTATGGGTATGAACGAGCACTGCAGCGGATGGGTCTCTACCCGGTGGCTGGAGCTGACGAGGCTGGCCGTGGCGCTTGTGCAGGACCTCTCGTGGCCGCCGCGACAATCCTCAGTGACGCCAAGTCGAAGCAGATCGCAGGGCTCAAGGACTCCAAGCTGCTGACCGCGTTGCAGCGTGAGCGGCTGTACAAGGAGATCACAGAGAAAGCCATCGCCTGGGCGGTGGCCTGCATCGAACCTGCGGAGTGTGATGCGCTCGGCATGCATGTCGCAAACGTGATGGCGTTGCGTATGGCACTGCTGCGACTCGACGTGCCTCCGACGTACGTGCTGACTGACGGGTTCAGCGTGGATGGACTCGGCACCCCGGGACTAGCGGTGTGGAAGGGCGACCAGGTCGTGGCGTGCGTGGCGGCTGCGTCGATCATTGCCAAGGTCACCCGGGACAGGATGATGTGCGAACTGGATCGGTTGTACCCCCAGTACGAGTTCAAAGAGCATAAGGGCTACTGCACGCCACTTCACCAGGAGAAGCTGGATGCGTACGGTCCCTCTGCCACTCACCGGATGCGCTTCGTGAACGTCTCCCGAACGACTAGAGTCGATGCGCCATGGGACACAGAAGCGGAGCGGCTTTCGGCCCTCGCAATGGGTGATGTCGATGAGTGCTGAGGACCTCGAACAGTACGAGAGTGAGCTGGAACTCCAGCTCTACCGTGAGTACAAAGACGTAGTCGGCATCTTCACCTATGCGGTGGAGACCGAGCGCCGGTTCTACCTCTGTAACGCTGTAGACCTGAAGGTGCGCACTGAGGGTGGTGACGTCTACTACGAGGTCTCGATGGGCGATGCCTGGGTCTGGGACATGTATCGACCTGCTCGTTTCGTGAAGAGCGCCAAGGTTCTCACTTTCCGCGATGTGTCGATCGAGGAGATCGCGCATAGCGACCTCGAAGTGCCTAAACCGACGTAATATTTGGCGCTTCCCGCGCAGCCTTCCACAGCCCTCAATTGGGTCGTTTCCACAGATTTCGGTTACCCCGAACACAGTGGGCGCCGTACGCACCTGGGTCGACGACACCTTCGAGGACGACCCCGCGAGACCGCCCAGTAGATCCGCTCAATGTGACCATTCCATGCTGCGTCCCGTTCATGATCATGACCATCTCCGGAGAGCCGGGTGGTCCCAGCTTCACAACTTCATCGGGCGCGGTGCGGCGACGAACTGCTCATCTCTGCGATGCCCATAACCCCGGCGCCAGAAGCGCTGTCAAGATCGCCCAGCCAGCCAGCCACAAGGTCCGGAGTGATCATCCCCCATTCGGTTTGACCCGATGATTAGGTGGATAACTTGTCGAACACCAGTTCTATCCACTTGGGGAAATGATGATCGAAATAACGTTTGTGGACAACAAAATGAAAGTGTTCTCCACGGCCACCAAGTACGACATCGTCGACGGTTGGTACATCCTGATGGACGACGACGGTAAGGAGAGAGGGCGAGCCAAGGCGAGCAAGGTACGCGATATCGAAGAAGTCGACGAGGACGAGTCGGGCCCGCCACCTTTGGTCCTGAACCAAAGTTCAGCTTCCCGCGCAGCCGGTTGAATGGTGAGCTGTCGTACAGATGCTGCTCTTATCTGGCGGGCGAGGATGGGTTTGTTTTCAGCCCGCGTGATGCTCAATACCTTGTCACCGCGGATTGTCGCGACGATCTTGCCAGCCTCGTCGTAGCAGCTGGTCCAGTCGCCGTTGACCCGGCTTTCGTCGGCGTGATCCGGATCAGGCAGCGGCGCTGTTTGATCATGGCGGTCCCGTAGTCGTCCCAGTCCGGATGCTCGCCGGAGATCGAGCGGTAGTACTCAACCAACGGTTCCATCGCCTCGGGCGGGCTGACGACCTCGACATCGCCACTGAGCTGTGCCCAGTCGCCGTCTTCATTGCGGTTTCGCGGGTTCTGACGACCAGACGATCCTGCGAGTCGACACCGACGAGGACCGGTGACAACTGGGGAGTGCCGTCGCGTTTCATGGTGGTAAGAACGCCATGTGGGTTCTCAAGGGCGAACGCGAGCGCTTCTGCTGCATCCATATCATCGGCGAGTCAATCAGAATGACTGCCTTGTTACTGACCACGGTTCCACTAGTGGCCGGGTTCGACGATGATCTTCATAGTGACGACGTCGACGCCCGGAGGGGGCCGACGGAAGAGGGTGAACTCTTGAGCGCTGTCGACGGTATCGGCGACACCACAGTGGTTCGGTTAGAGCAACTCGCCAGAAACGGCGATGCCGAGGTTTGGGTGAAGCTCGAGGCTGCCAACCCGACCGGCTCCTACAAGGATCGGATGGCGCTGGCCATGATCGAAGGTGCCGAGCGGGATGGGCGTCTACGACCGGGTCAGCTTGTCGTGGAATACAGCGGAGGCAGCACCGGCTCGTCGCTGGCCTTCATCTGTGCGGTGAAAGGCTATCCGCTGCGGATCGTGTCCTCCGATGCCTTTGCCAGCGAGAAACTCCGGACGATGCAGGCGTTCGGCGCCGATGTCGAGCTGATCCCTAGCCCTCAAGGCATCACACCGCAATTGATTCCGGCCATGGTGCGCCGAGCGCGACAGATCGCCACGGAGACTGGAGCGTTCTGGACAGATCAGTTCAACAACACTGACATGCTCGACGGGTACCGGCGTCTGGGCGAAGAACTGTTGGAGCAGCTCCCCGGCCCTCCCGTCATAACAGCGTTCTGCAGTTACGTCGGTACGGCAGGGTGCTTCCTCGGCACTACTGGAAGTCTGGCTTCTAAACTTGGCGGGCTGCATCGTGTGGTGGTCGAGCCATCGGAATCGGCGGTGCTGTCCGGCGGTGTGCCCGGCACTCACCACATTGAAGGTGGTGGCATCGGGGCGTGGCCGCCGCTCCTGCGCCCCGAGGATTTCGAGGAGGTCGTCACCGTGTCCGAGGCGGATGCGTTTGCCATGGCCCGCTTGGCTGCTCGAACCGAGGGTATCTTTTCCGGCCCATCGACCGGCGCCAATGTCGTCGCCGCCCTCCAGGTGGCGCACCGACTCGGCACTGGCAATCGTGTTGTCACCGTCCAAGTCGATAGCGGCCTGAAGTACCTTGATGGACCGCTCTACCGATGACTTGCAGGCCTCTCTTCCGCCAGAATCGTAAGCATGTTCTAATCAGATGTGGATCTCAGCGCCGACGAGCTGCAGCAGCAATGCCGAAGCAGATCGCCGAGAAGTCGATCCGCCGATCCAGGTGGAGACGGCCATGTGGTCAGAAGCTGGCCAGCTCGATTGGTGGGCGAAAGGAACGGCAGTACTGGTGGGGTCGCGTACGCAACGCAGATGGCCGCCAACGGTTGATCAGTGCTGTTGATCTTCGTCTGGTCACAGGGGGCGGATGACCGACTGTTCCGAGCGGACGCGTCGTTTAGGGCATGGCTATGACGGGAACTGGCTGAACACCAGCAGGCACAGGCCGTATAGCGCCACGATGAGCCCGACGCCTGCCCAGTTGACGCGGGGGGTCGTGGCCGGCGTTGGATTCAGCCACCAGTCCAGGGCGCGACTCGTCCAGGGTACGAAGTACCAGCCCAGGAGTCCTGTGATGAGGGCGTTGGCCAGGAACAGGGCGAGCCAGAACGGCATGCCCCGACCCACCAGGAGCGGGGTCTGGACGAAGAACCCGAACAGGAAGACGGTTGGATACAGCGTGAGCAGCACGATCATGTTCTGTTTCCAAGTCGGTGGCGGCTCCACTGCGGCTCCCTGGCCGCTGGTGAACCAGGAGTCGAAACCTGTGTGCACCTTCCGGGTGTGGGACTCGAAACTGAAGCGCGAGGTCTCGGCGAGCAGTTGCCGGCGCTGCTCGGAGTTGAGCCAGGCGTCGAGATGGGCGTCGGAGTCGAACCGGAGCATGGTCATCCAGTGGTCCTGCACCCCGGGCACCGGCGGCTCGAGCCGGTAGCCACTGAAGCCCTCGAACGTGGCTTCCACCGTCGCAATCCGGCGTTGCCACTCCTGGAAGGCCGCTTCCTGTCCTGGCTGCACGCGTATGGAGATGATGGCCGTCACAGGCGCGGGCAGTCTCGGTTCGCTGTCGTCCGCAAAGAGGTGCACGTCATCCTGCCCGACCAGCAGAGGCTGAATCGTATTGAGCAGCCGCTGTCGCTGCTCCGACTGCAGCCACGCGCGCGCCGTCTCATGGCTCGCAAAGCGCTGCACGACGACCCAGTCGACCTGGGCTGGCGGATGCGGCGGGAGGACCGTACGGCCCAGATAACCGGGGAAGTGCGCGAGGGCATGGTTCACCTCCTCCTGCCAGCGAGCGAATTCCTCGTCATGGCTGGGTGACACGCGCGTCTGGGTGACGAGCGTTACTGCCGAGGGACGGACCGCCGATACGTGGGGCGGTGTCGCCATAATTGGCTCTCCTCACTGTGCTCATGTCATGCGGCTCGATTTAGGTCGGCTTGTTGGCCCGATCAACTGCATCATGCCGATCTCGTCGTGATTCAGGATGAACCAGGGCACCTCTCCTTCACATGTCCAGATGCCCCCCAATGCAGAGCTGCGGTGCTCGCACAGGGCCTCCAGGCCCTGGCTGTGTGTGAATACGTTCGGCGACATGGCGATCCTTGGAATCATCGGAGGAATCGCGCCACCTTCGACGATCCAGTACTACCGGGCCGTCATCGAGAAGTACCGGGAACGGAGCGGTGGTCGGGCACCTCGTGTGCTCATCAATAGCCTTGATGGCTATGAGGTTTTCAGCCTTCTCTCCGCTGCCGGTTCATAGACACCAGCCGCGCGCACGTTGAGGCCGCAGTCGCCGCGATGCTGCCTGACTAAGGTGCTTTGGCAGGAATGGTGAGGCCGGGTACGCAGGGCTGACCGCCGTCAACGGTGGATCAGAGCTGTTGATCTTCGTCCCGCGAGCCCTCACAGCGATGACTTGTCGTAACGCCCGGGCGGAAAGTTCGTTTCCAAGGCTCAGACCGGGTTGGCCCATACAGTCGCCAATGTCCACGCAAGGGGACCACCTCGGCCACGGGGAAGGAGCCGGATCTCAAGAACGAGATTGACTTCCACGTCGTACTACAAGAGGCCACTCAGTCCGAGGTCGCCGACGCCATCGCCGAAGCTGTTGATCGTCTAGATTCCATTCGACGACCCCAAGGGCGGGTCACTGAATTTTGTTTTTCTGGATATGGCCATCTTGACGGCGACCTCGCCCTCAAAGACGGGCAACTGTCAGCAGATCAACTGATGGAATGCTGTACTGCTAGACGCGCTGGTCAGAACGGACCGGCATCTTCGGCCCGAACTATGTGGCCGTTGATCATCTTGAACCCGTCGACGCTGACCTTCTTTCTTGATCGACTGCTTTCCAACCTATTCAAGATGATCAAGGTTGGGATAATCAGGACGAGAAGCGTGATCATTGCCTTCCTTTCATTCGCTCTCGGAACGCCCCCACCGCAGCAAGATCGATATCTGGCCCGGCGCCTTATTTCCGCATTTTCTTAGGCTTGGCCGGGCCATCGAACTACAGGCTGACCTCGGCTTCGGCCACGGCTGACTCCGTTCGATCGCAGATTTGGGGACACCGTAGCGGTATTCCGAGCTTGTTGCGGCCGATCCAGAAAGGTCAGCGAAACTGGTAGCAGGACGGGGTGGGGTGAGCTTCGCGGCTGCCCGATTGTGTTGGACCGCGAGGCGTGCTATTCCATTTCGCGCAGTGCGTTTCACGCGAGTGGAGGGTCTCTGGCCGCGGCCGTCCGAGCGCAAGCGTCGCCGCGACCGGCCGCGACATGCGTGCGTACGAATATCGTTGAGCACGCGATGTCTACCTCCTCTTGGCGCCGGACCGTCACCTTGCGCGATGGCGCTCGCGTGACCCTGCGTCCGATCGCTCCCGAGGACAAGCCGCTTATAGCGGCCAGTTTCGAGCGGCTGAGCGAAGAGTCGCGCTACCGGCGGTTCTTCACCAGTAAGAAGGAGTTGTCTGCGGCTGAGCTCGACTACCTTGTTGAGGTCGACCACAACGACCATGAGGCGATCATCGCCGTCAACCAAGTGAGCGGGGAGGCGGTAGGCGTCGCGCGTTACGTTCGCTCGAACGACGACGCGGAGGTCGCCGAGGTGGCCGTTACCGTCATCGATGACTGGCAGGGGCGCGGCTTGGGGCGTGTGCTGCTCACGCGATTGACCATCGGGCTAGGCGGGAAGGTGTGCGCCGGTTCAGCGTGGTGGTCCTTGGGGAGAACCGTGAGGCCATCGGGCTCTTCAACAGCTTCGGCGATGTCCGGCGCCGCCAGTCCGCCGCTGGCGTTGTCGAGCTCGTCATCGAGCTGCCTCCCAAACGTGGAATCGGGGCTCGCCTCGCCCGCGCGTTGCGGGAGGCGGCGGCGGGAAACTTGGCTCCCCCGCCGACTCGCGCCGCACGCGACGCAAAGATCGGCGAGGTCGATGGGGAGACGACCGAGAGCTCGAGCGGTCGGTCGAGCCAAGAGCGATCGTCATGACCCGGCGATCACGGTCTCGTCGCTCTCCTCATGTTTGAGAAAAGCGGCGACAAGGGCTGCAATCTCGGTGGGCCGCTCCAGGAGGACCAGGTGGCCTCCACCGCGGATGATCTCCAGCCGGGCATGCGGGATGACCCTTGTGAGAATCTTGCCATTGACCACAGGAACGATGGGGTCGTCGTCGCCGGCGAGCACCAGGGTTGGTTGCCGAAGATGCCACAGCCATGGCAGGCCGGTCCAGAAGCTGATCGCGTAGAGCTGCTCGAGGTAACCGATCAGGGATGGAGCCTCAGAGAACCGTGCGATCGAGCCGTGTAGCAGCGAGTCGGGGTCGCGGCGGGCCTCCCCGCCATACAGCGTCCCGGCGATTCGGCGGTAGTAGTCCGGCGAGTGGTAGCGACGCGGGGTGGCGAGGGCGAGCAGGGCGCGTGGGGACCCGGGCACGCCGCCGAGGAACGGTACGCCGGCCGCAGTGGCCGCGAGAACGAGCCGGCGTACGCGCTTGGGCGCCTGGTGGGCGAGCTGCTGGGCGAGGACACCGCCGAATGACACCCCGAGCACGTCCACCCGGTCGTGTCCGAGCGCCTGCAGCGTCGCCTCTACGGTGCGGGCCAGCCCAGGCATGCGGCGCGGCCGCCGGTAACGGGAGGACTCGCCGGTCCCGGGCGCGTCCAGGGCCAAGGTCTGCACACCATGCGTGTTGAGGGCGCGCTCGAATGGAACTGACAGCTCCAGGCTCGCACCGATGCCGGTGAGGATCAGCAGCGGTGAGCCGGTTCCCCGGACGGAGGTGCGGAGCCGCAGCCCGTCGACGTCGACGTACCGGATCTCCGGCTCGCTGTCAGGTGAAGCGCTATTGCCGGCGATCTCCGCCGCCCCGCCGTTCGTGTCTCCGTCCGGAGTGCTGCCGGCGTCACGCAAAGGCACTGACACCGGTGATGTCGCGTCCGACGATCAGAGTCTGGATCTGCGCTGTCCCTTCGTAGGTGTACAGCGCCTCCATGTCCGCCATGTGGCGCACGACGTGGTAGTCGAGCAGGATGCCGTTCCCGCCCAGGATCTCCCGCGCCATGCGGCACACCTCACGCGCCTTCACCGTGTTGTTCAGCTTGGCCAAGGCGGCGATGGTGTCGGTGAACCTGCCCTCTTCGATCAGACGGCCCAGTCTCAGGCAGTACAACTGCATTGCGGTGACCTCGCAGAGCATCGCGACCAGCTTGTCCTGGATCATCTGGAAGCTGACCAGCGGCTTGCCGAACTGGTGCCGGTCCTTCGCATACGCAACGGCGATCTCGTACGCCGCGACCGCGTGCCCGAGCGAGGCCCAGGCCACCGTGTTGCGGGTGCCGGTGAGCACCCGGCCGGCGTCCTTGAACGACCGGGCCTCCGCGAGGCGATTGGTCTCAGGCACCCGGCAGCCGGTCAGTTCGATGTCTGCGTTCCACACCGAGCGCAGTGACACCTTGCCTTCGATCACGGAGGCGTGGAATCCCGGGGTCCCTTTCTCGATCAGGAATCCCTTGACCTGCCCGTCAGATACGTCGCGGGCCCAGGCGACCACGACATCGGCGATGGAGCCGTTGCCGATCCAGCGCTTGAGGCCATCGAGCACCCACTCGTCGCCTTCACGCCGGGCCGAGGTCTCCAGGGCGATCGAATCCGATCCGTGTGTCGGCTCGGTGAGCGCAAATGCGCCGATCTTCTCCAGCCGCGCCATCGGCGGCAACCACCTGTGCTTCTGCTCCGCCGAGCCCAGCATGGCGATCGATTTCATGGCGAGACCGCAATGCACGCCATGGAAAGTTCCCACGCTCCCATCGCCACGATTGAGTTCCATGTTGACCAGCCCGGCCGCGATCGGGCTCATGGGCGGGCAGCCGTAGCCCTCGATCCCGTCTCCGACAAGGTCCAGCTTGGCGAGCTTCTCCACGATCTGGAACGGGAACTCAGCGCGCTCCCAGAAGTCGTTGATGACGGGAAGGACGTCATTGTCGACGAACTGCTGTGCCCGCGTCAGATAGTCCAGCTCGGCCTCGGTGAGCTGCTCGGCGATCAGGAAGTAGTCGGTGCCTCGTGCTCGTCCGATGTTGTCGGTGGCCATCGCGACTCCTAGCTCTCGAGGACATAAGTGCCGGGAGCGTCACTAAGTGGCTCCAAACCGCCGCCGCCAAGCTCAGTAGGTGCGGGTCTCTCGGGCCCGCAGCGGTCCCGCAGCCACTCGACGTAGTCGGTCCACCAGGTGCCGTTGGCACGCTGCGCCGTCCTAACGAACTCGGCCGGGTCCTTCGGACTCTGCTCCGACACCTGGTAGCTCGCCTTGGGGTTGCCTGGCGGGTTGACGATCGCGGCGACGTGGCTGCTGGTCGATAGCACGAACCGGGTGTCGCCGCCTAGCAGGTGAACCGTGCGATAGCAGGACTCCCAGTCGCACAGGTGATCGGCGACACCAGCGAGCACGTAGGCATCGGTTTTGACCGAGCTGAGGTCGACCGGACTGCCGAGCAGTTGCGCCTGCCCTGGCTTGGTCAGTGTGTTCTCCACTGCCAGTTCCAGGAAGTCCCTGTGCAGGCGGGCGGGCATCCTGGTCACATCCGCATTCCAGAAGAGGATGTCGAACGCCGGCGGCGACTTGCCGAGCAAGTAGTTGTTCACCCAGTAGTTCCAGATCAAGTCACCCGGACGCAGCCAGGCAAACACCTCGGCCAGGGTGCGGCCGTCGCGTCGAGGAAATGAATACCCGCACCCGCTGATCCGGCGTCAAGATCACCGCCGCCGATTCCTCACGCCGCGAAGCCGCACCCGCCACTTCCGGCTCCCCGATGTCCCTCCTGCTCTCCGCCGAACCCGGCAATGCCGGAGGGCCGTCATCCTGCTAAACCGGGAGCCCAACGACCTCAGGAGCCGCATCTCCACGAAGCGGCATCTGAGGGCGCCGCCACGACAATCCCTGCATTGCGAGGGTATTGATCTCAAAACCCATCATCACACCCGGCTCGGGCACCGGGAACAGACGTTGGCGCACGCAGGACCGCCAACAGCTTTGGAACGGTTAGGTCGCTCGTGGCGGCGATTTCCGCGACTGAAATCGCCGGCCCGGCGACGCGGCGGCGGCAGCCACCGGCTCCGCATCCTCAGCCTTGCATCCAGCGAGGGATCCAGAGCCCGCACCGCGTTACCTCTCGCGTGGGACGACCGGTGGACCCTCGGTCCGCTCGAAGGCGGCGGAAAACAGGTAGCTGGTCGCGAGACTGCGGTAGGGCCGCCATTTCTCGGCGATGGCGAGGACTTCTTGTTGGCTGGGGAGGTGGTCGAGTTGATAGGCGGCCTGGACGGCCTTACGCAGCGCAAGATCGCCCGGCAGGACGACGTCTTCTCGCTGAAGCGCAATGATGAGCGCGCCCTGCACGGTCCAGGGACCTATCCCAGGAATTTCGGTGAGCTCTGCCACGAGATCGTCGTCTGACAAGCTGCTCAAAATGCTCGGGTTCAGCCGGCCATCCGACAGCCGCTCGGCGAGGTCACGGAGTGTGTTGATCTTCCGCCACGAGAGCCCGGCTTCGCGGAGCCTGACGGGGTCTATTCCCAACAGTTGGGCGGGTGAGGGGAGATGGCCGTCGAAAAGGGCCTCGATGCGGGCAAGGATCCGGCGGGTCGCCGAGACTGAAAGCTGCTGGCCGGTGACCTGGAACAGCAGGGCACCGTACAGATCCATTGGTGGCAGCTGAGCCATCCACGCCCGGGGGTCGAAGGCCGGCCGATCGTCAATGAGTCGCGCCATCACAGGATCGGCGTTGCGCAGGTAGGAACGTGCTTGCTGCAGCCATGCGGCGCGGCTCGCTTCCTCGGTCATGTCGCCCGCTCCCTTCACCCGTCGGGTAAACCTGTCACGATCTTCATACTTGCGTCTGACACACGCACAACCAGCGCATCGCGCGTACTCATGGATGAGAACTGTGTCGCACCGGTCGTGGCCAGGCCCCGCCAAGCCCTAGCAACGACTCCTGGGAAGCATCCTCGGCGGCCTGGATCGAACCGGGCATCCTGTAGGACTGACTCGGTCGGTCGTTAGGCCGAGGTGCTGGTGTCCATAACCCAACCGTGCGTCGAGGACGGCGAGCGCGAGCTTCGTCAGGACCGCTGCTTGGTGTCACTACCAGCGGCAATCCGGTATCGGCGCTCGGGTCGACCGGGGCTCCCGTATCGAAGCGACACCTGGGCCTTGCCTTGGGAGACGAAGAACTCCAGGTAGCGGCGGGCGCTCACCCGAGAGATCCCGACTGCGGCGGCGCACTGCTGGGCCGACTGCTCCTCGCTCCGCTCCCGCAGCGTAGCCAAGATCAGCTCCGCCGTCTCCGGGCTCATGCCCTTGGGCAGCGACTCTGTAGTTGTCGGCTCGGACCGACCGAAGATCCGATCCACTTCGGCCTGGCCAGCGACCAACGGCCGCAGCCGGCGCTGCCGTTGGGATCGGTACTCCGACAGCCGGCCAGCGAGGTCGTCCAGCGTAAATGGCTTAAGCAGGTAGTTGATCGCGCCGAGCTTGAGGGCGCGCTCGACGGTTTCGGACTCGTTTGCCGCACTGATCACGATCACGTCCCCTTCCACTCCTGCCACCCGCATCTGGTTGAGCAGATCCAGCCCGAACACGTCTGGTAGGTAGAGATCCAGCAAGATCAGGTCGGGAACCAGCCGACTAGCCATGGCCAGCGCCTCAGCGCCGTTGGCGGCCGCACCGATGGTGCGAAAGCCGTCCACCCGGTCCACGAAGGCGGAGTGGATCCGCGCCACCCGGAAATCGTCGTCGACCACCATCACTGTGATCATGCTGTTCTTTCGTGGGTTGTCGCAGCCGCCGGCCTGGCTTGCGCCGGGATGATCGTCATCCGTGCCACGAACTCCGCGCCCTGATCAGTGCTGTTGATCTCCACCTCACCTCCCCGCCGGTGGCAGATCAGCCGAGTCAGGGCGAGCCCGATCCCCCGCTCCCCGTCCCGGGCAGCCTTGGTGGTGAACCCATGCTCGAACACCTCGGTGGCGATGGTGGCATCCACCCCAGGGCCGGAGTCACTGACGGTCAGCTCGACGGTGCTGCCGGACTGGCGGATCTGCACCTGAACCCACGCATCTTGGCCGTCGATCCTCTGACTGGATGCAGCGTCGATGCCGTTTTGGACCAGATTGCCAAGCACGGTCGCCACGTCGAACGAGCACTGGGGCTCGAGTGGGTCGAGGCTGGTGTTTGGGCTCACCCCGAGGGACACCTGGCGTTCCGCCGCGACGGCTGATTTCGCCACCAACAGGGCCGCCACCGAAGGGTCCCGTACCCGGCGTGCCACCGTCAGGTCAAGCGCGGCCCGGCCCTCGGTCAGCGCGCCGACGTAGCTCACCACCTCCTCGTAGTCGCCGATCTGGATCAGCCCGGAGATGGTGTGCAGCTGGTTCACGAACTCGTGGGTCTGTGCCCGCAGCAGGTCCGTGGTGCCCCGGAACGCGCCAATCTGACTCTCCATGTCTGCGAGCTGGGTACGGTCGCGCAAGGTAGTCACCGAGCCGAGCTGACGATCGCCGTGAGTCACCGGCATCCGGTTAAGTACCAGCACTCGGCCGGACCTGATCACCACCGCGTCCTGCTCCACGCCGCTGGCACCGGTCAGCACGTCATGCAGCCGACCGTCGATCGCTAGCTCGGCCAGCGACTGCCCGACAGCGTTGTCGGGCAGGGAGAGCAGCCGGGACGCCAATGGGTTGACCATGGTGACCCGATCGTTCGGGTCCAGCGCGATCACCCCCTCGGCAATCCCGGCGAAGATCGCCTCCCGCTGCTCGGCCAGCGCGGCGATCTCGGCCGGCTCCATGCCCAATGTCTGTCGTTTGATCCACCGGGCCAGCAGTAACGAGCCCACGGTCCCCAGCACGAGGGCCGCACCCAAGTACGTCGCCAGCGCCGGTGCGGCGGTCACCAGCGACTCGAGCCGGCTCGGGTTGGGCTCGCCGATCAATGCAATGCCAAGCTGCCGCACTGGATCGCCGCTCGTGCCGGGGTTGAACAGGATCGGGGCAGCTGCCACCAGGTAGCTTTGACCGTCGATCTCGATCGTTGCAGAGTTGGACCGCATCGGTGTCGCCACCAGGTCTGGCCAGTCGAGCTGCTCGTCGACCAGGAGCGGGTCGGTGCTCGCCAGCACCACACCGCCGGTGTTCGCGATGAGCACCAGCTCGACGCCGGTGGTGGCTTGCAGCTGCGTAGTCGCGGCCGGCAGCGACGAGCCATCTGGGTCAACAACACCGGTTCGCACGATCGGACTGGCGGCCAGGACCTCGGCCAGCACCAGCACCCGCCGACCCTGGTCTCGCTGGAAACTCACACGGGTCTGCTCAACCGAGACAGCCGAGACCGCAACCAGCACGGCAATGATCATGATCAGCTGCACGATGACCAGCTGAGAGGCGAGCGAAGCGTGCATCCGCTTGCGCATGGTGCCACCTCCAGCCCGATACCGACAGCGAGTCGGGTCTGGCCTCATTGTGACTCACCAGAACCTGGTCGGCACCTGTTCGAGGTGCGACCACAAAGACCACTACGTCCACCATGGCCACAAGCAGACAGCTCAGAGGCTCAGTGAGATCGTGGATCGTACAAACCATCCATCCGCACCGCCTTCGGGCCCATCAAAGGAACGGAAATGTTGAGACGACTCAAGTTGGGCGCGGCTCTTGTCGCCGCTGCAGCACTATTGACGACGACCGGGTGCGGGGCCACGGCGGATAAAGCAGAGCCGGGCAGCTCCGCCCCGGCGAACGAGCCCGTCTCCGGGCTCCGCTTCATGGTGCCGAACACCCCGGGCAGCGGGTACGACACGACCGCGCGGGCGGCCGCCAAGGTAATGGACGAGGTCGGGGCGACCGAGAACGTCGAGGTGTTCAACCTGTCCGGCGCCGGCGGCACCGTAGGGCTGTCGCGCACCGTCTCGGAGAAAGGCAACGGCAAGTTGTTGATGATGATGGGCCTGGGTGTCGTGGGTGCCCAGTACACCAACGAGTCGACCAGCAAGCTCGATCAGACCACACCGATCGCCCAGCTGATCGAGGAGTCCGGCGCGATCGTGGTAGCCAAGAACTCCCCGTACAAGACGATCGACGAGTTGGTCGCGGCGTGGAAGGCCGACCCTAAGGGCCTCGCAGTGGGGGGCGGCTCGGTGCCCGGTGGCCCGGACCACCTCTTGCCGATGCAGCTGGCGCAGACTGTCGGCATCAACCCCAAGGACGTGAACTTCGTCTCTTACGACGGCGGCGGCGACCTGCTCCCCGCAGTGCTGGGCGGGAAGGTTGCCTTCGCCGCCTCCGGCTTCGGTGAGTTCCTCGACCAAGTCGAGGCAGGCGAGATACGGGTGCTGGCGATCAGCGGGCCGGAGCGGGTTTCCGCAGTCGATGCTCCGACGCTGAAGGAGTCCGGCATTGATCTCGAGTTCACCAACTGGCGTGGAGTTGTGGCGCCCCCGGAACTCTCCGACGCCGACAAGCAAGCCCTAGTGAACGCGGTGGCCAAGATGCACGACAGCCAGGAATGGAAGGCCGTGCTGGAGAAGAACGGCTGGACCGATGCGTACCTCCCGGCGGATGAGTTCGCCCCCGTCCTTGACGAGCAGACCAAGCGGGTCCAGGACGTGCTGGGCCAGCTGGGTTTGGCATGAGCGAGTCCGTCGCGGCCGCCGGGGCGTCAGTCCCGGCGGCCCAGCCGGACCGGCCCAGCCGGGTCCCGGACTTCGTGCTGTGTGCCGGCCTGGCGCTGGCCGGGCTCGTGGTGCTCGTCGACGCTCTACAGCTGAGCAACAACCGCACTGGGACCGACCCGCTCGGACCCAGACCGGTACCGCTGCTGGTGGGCAGCCTGCTGATCATCCTCGCGGTGTTCCTGGCCGTGTCAGTGGCTCGCGGACACGTGGGCGAGCAGGAGGCGGGTGAGGACATCGACCTGCACTACAAGAGCGACCTCAAGACCGTCCTGCTGCTGGTCGGTGTGTTTGCCGCCAACATCGTCTTGATCGACATTCTCGGCTGGGTGATCAGCGGGGGGTTGCTGTTCTACGGCTGCGCCATCGTGCTTGGGAGTCGGCACTTCCTCCGCGACCTGGTGATCGCTGCCGTGCTCGCTCTCGGCACGTTCTACGGCTTCGCTATCGGGCTGGGAGTCCCACTGCCGGCCGGCATCCTACAAGGGATCTTGTGATGGACAGCTTCAGTTTCCTGCTCGAGGGGTTCGCGACCGCCGCCACCCCGATGAACCTGCTGTTCGCCTTGCTGGGCGTGACAATCGGCACCGCGGTGGGCGTGCTGCCTGGGATCGGCCCGGCCATGACGGTGGCGCTGCTGCTGCCGATCACCTACGGCCTCGAACCGACCAGCGCGATGATCATGCTCGCCGGTATCTTCTACGGCGGGATGTACGGCGGGTCGACGACATCGATCCTGCTCAACACCCCCGGGGAGTCGGCCTCGGTGGTTACCGCCATCGAGGGCAACATGATGGCCAAGACCGGCCGCGCGGCGCAGGCGCTGGCCACCGCGGCCATCGGCTCCTTCGTCGCCGGCACCATCGGCACTCTGTTGCTGGCCTTCACCGCGCCGTACGTCGCACGGTTTGCCATCTCGTTGGGTGCGCCGGAGTACTTCGCGGTGATGTTGCTGGCCTTCATCGCCGTCAGTGCGGTTCTGGGTAGCTCACGGCTGCGCGGCTTCATCTCTTTGACCATCGGGCTCACTATCGGGCTGATCGGGATCGACGCGGTCAGCGGACAGGCCCGGCTCACCTTCGGTATCTCCCAGCTTGCGGACGGGATCGATGTGGTGGTGGTGGCGGTTGGCATCTTCGCGGTCGGCGAGGGACTCTGGGTGGCGGCCCATCTGCGCCGCAAGGCCGCCGACGTGATCAAGGTCGGTCGGCCGTTCATGGGTAAGGATGACTTCAAACGCTCATGGAAGCCGTGGCTGCGCGGCACCGCCTACGGATTCCCGTTCGGTGCGGTGCCGGCCGGCGGCGCCGAGATCCCGACCTTCCTCTCCTACATCACCGAGAAACGTCTGACCAAACACCCGGATGAGTTCGGCAAGGGCGCCATCGAAGGCGTGGCCGGCCCGGAGGCAGCCAACAATGCCAGCGCCGCCGGGACAATGGTGCCGATGCTGTCGTTGGGTCTGCCGACCAACGCCACCGCTGCGGTGATGTTGGCCGCGCTCACTTCGTACGGGATCCAGCCGGGACCCCTGCTGCTGCAGCGGGAGGGAGGCCTGGTCTGGGCGCTGATCGCCAGCTTGTTCATCGGCAACACCTTGCTGGTGTTGCTCAACCTGCCGCTCGCTCCGGTCTGGGCGAAGCTGCTGCGCACGCCGCGGCCCTACCTCTACGCCGGCATCTTGTTCTTCGCCTCGATGGGCGCGTACGCGGTCAACGGCCAGCCGTTCGACTTGATCTTGCTGCTAGCCTTCGGGCTGCTCGGCTTTGTGATGCGCCGGTTCGGCTTGCCGGTGCTGCCCTTGATCGTCGCAGTGATCTTGGGCCCGCGGCTCGAACTGCAGGGCCGGCGGGCGCTCCAGCTCTCTTCTGGGGAATGGCGAGGCCTGTTCGGCAGCACCAATGCGGCCACCGGTGAGTTCCAGCTGTCACCGATCGCGGTAACGATCTATGTGATCATCGTGCTGATCCTCGCCTGGCCGCTGATCTTCAAGGCCGTACGCCGGATATTGCCGGCCAAGGCGGCAGCCGTCGTCGAGGCGGTCTCCGAGGAACCCGCGCTGGCGGTGGCCGAGCATCATCACGTCGAGACCTCTGAAGCCGCGTTGAGTGCGGCTCGGCCACAATCAGAGAAGGAGACATGAGATGCCGACGGTGACCATGAACAGGAGTAACTCGCGATGAGCAGCAACATTAAGTGGTTCGCCGACATCGGGTTGGCCGACCTGGAGCAGGTGGGCGGTAAGAACTCGAGTTTGGGCGAGATGATCAGCAATCTGTCGGCGGCCGGTGTGGTTGTGCCCGACGGGTTCGCGACCACCGCGGAGGCGTACTGGCGTTTCATCGGTGACACCGGGTTGGCCGACTTGATCAGCGCGGAGCTGGCCGGTTTGGATACCGATGATGTGCGGCGGCTGGCCGAGGTAGGCGGCCGGATCCGGGCGGCTGTGGTTGACCAGCGGTTCCCTACCGACCTGGAGACTGATATCCGCACCGCCTACGACCGGTTGGCCGCCGGCGACGAGGAGAAGTCGTTCGCTGTGCGGTCGTCGGCGACGGCGGAGGACCTGCCTGATGCGTCGTTCGCCGGTCAGCAGGAGACGTTTTTGAACGTTCGCGGCATCGACGCCATCTTGGTCGCTGTTAGGCAGGTGTTCGCCTCGTTGTTCAACGACCGGGCGATCGCCTACCGGGTGCATCACGGCTTTGCCCATGAACAGGTGGCATTGTCGGCGGGCGTGCAGCAGATGGTGCGCTCTGATGTGGGGGCATCCGGGGTGATGTTCACCATGGACACCGAGTCAGGGTTTGCCGACGCGGTGTTCATCACGTCGTCGTATGGATTGGGCGAGGCGGTGGTGCAGGGGGCGGTCAACCCGGATGAGTTCTACGTGTACAAGCCGGCATTGAAGGCGGGACGACCGGCGATCCTGAAGCGGGGAATCGGGGCCAAGGCGACCAAGATGATCTACACCGCGGACCGGACTGTTGGAAAGACGACGGAGTTCGTGGATGTCCCCGAGGCTGACCGGCGGCTGCTCAGCCTGACCGACGCGGAGGTCGAGGAGCTGGCCCGACAGGCGGTGGCGATCGAGGAGCATTACGGACGGCCGATGGACATCGAGTGGGGTAAGGATGGTGTCGACGGCCGGTTGTACATCCTGCAGGCTCGGCCGGAGACGGTGCAGTCCCGGCGGGCTATCAGGAGCATGCAGCGTTTCCGGCTGGACCAGAAAGGCCCTGTGCTGGTGGAGGGGCGGGCGATCGGGCAGCGAATCGGCGCCGGATCGGTACGTGTCCTTCAGTCGGTGGAGGCGATGCATGAGTTCGTCCCAGGTGAGGTGTTGGTCGCGGACATGACCGACCCGGACTGGGAGCCGATCATGAAACGCGCCGCAGCGATTGTCACCAACCGCGGTGGCCGGACCTGTCATGCGGCGATCATCGCCCGCGAGCTCGGCATCCCCGCGGTGGTCGGTACCAGTCGCGCGACCCGGGAGCTGGCCGACGGGCGGCCGGTCACCGTCTCCTGCGCAGAGGGCGACACCGGGTTCGTCTACGACGGAATCTTGGGTTTCACCGTGGAGTCGACCGAGCTAGCGGAGATGCCCGACATTCCGGTCAAGATCATGATGAATGTGGGCACCCCGGACCAGGCGTTCGCGTTCTCCCGCCTGCCGAATGCCGGGGTGGGCCTGGCCCGGTTGGAGTTCATCATCAACCGGCAGATCGGCATCCGCCCGAAGGCCCTCCTCGAGCTCGACCAGCTGGAGGAGCCACTGAAGGGTCAGGTGGCCGAGGCTGTCGCCGCCTATCCCAGCCCTAGGGACTTCTTCGTCACCCGGGTGGCGGAGGGGTGGCCATGTTGGGGGCCGCGTTCGCGCCGCACCCGGTGATCGTGCGGATGTCGGACTTCAAGTCCAACGAGTACGCCAACCTGGTTGCCGGGGAGTTGTACGAGCCGCACGAGGAGAACCCGATGATCGGCTACCGCGGCGCCTCCCGCTACCTGTCGGCGGACTTCGCCGACTGCTTCGCGATGGAATGCCAGGCACTGAAATATGTCCGTGACGAGATGGGCCTGACCAACATAAAGATCATGATCCCGTTCGTACGCACCCTGACCGAGGCCCGAGGGGTGATCGATCTGCTCGCCGAGCACGGCCTGCAGCGGGGCGTCAATGGCCTGCAGGTGATCATGATGTGCGAGCTGCCGTCCAACGCCGTGATCGCCGACGCCTTCCTCGACTATTTCGACGGTTTCTCCATCGGCTCCAACGACATGACCCAGCTCACGCTGGGCCTCGACCGCAACTAAGCTCTGGTCGCCGGCGGCTTCGACGAACGCGACCCCGCCGTCAAATACATGCTGATGCCGCCATCACCGCCTGCAAGAAACCGGCAAATACATTGGCATCTGCGGCCAAGGCCCCTCCGACCACCCGGATCTTGCCGAATGGCTCCTCGACGAAGGCATCGAGTCCATGTCCCTCAACCCGGACACCGTCGTCGACACCTGGATCCAGCTACTCGCAGTTCCAGGTGACCGGATGAATCCCAAGAAGGCTAGAGATGGCGGGCGTCCACGCCGCGCACCATCAGTGTCGTACTCGATCACCGTCCGGCCGGATGTGCATCCCGTCTCCGCGGCAACAACGGAGGGCTGATGACCAACTCTGGCTTATCGGCCAGACATGAGGAGCCTGATGCCGACAATCGGCGATCCCAAGAGACCCTTAGATTCCTCGCCCCACCCACCGAAACCGGTGTCGACGGCGTCATACAAGCTGGCCGCGTCCTGGAATGGATCGACCGTGCTGGTTTCGCCTGTGCAGCAGCCTGGAGCAGCTCCTACTGCGTCACCGCGTACGTCGGGAACATCAACTTCCGCCGGCCGATCTTCGCCGGCGATCTTGTCGAGGCCGACGCCCGGATCATTCACACCGGCCGATCCAGCATGCAGATCTTCGTCACTATCGGCGCCGCAACCCCAAGATCGGCAGCTACGCTCGCGCGACAGACTGCCTCCTGGTGTTCGTGGCCGTCGACGAGCAGCGGCGCCCCCGGCCGATCCCGACCTGGCGGCCTCAGACGGTGGAAGACCACAACCTCGCAGATCGCGCCGTCCAGCGGATCAGCGTGCGGTCGCGGATCCGCGAAGCCATGACTGCTCAGACCTATTCCGGCGCAGGAACGGCCGCCCGGATGCAGTTCAAGTTCCTGGCGCAACCCACCGACGTCAACTGGGGCGGGGTCACCCATGGCGGCACTGTCATGCGCTGGATCGACGAGACCGCCCACACCTGCGTGATCGGTTGGATCAAGCAACCCGCCGTGGCGGTCTATGCCGGCGGGATCCACTTCGAACGGGCCATCCGGATCGGCGACATTGTCGAGGTCGAGGCGAGAATCATCCACACGAGTAGCCGCAGCATCCACGTCGCGGCACGTGTCAGCTCCGCGGACCCGGTCCGAAGGCCACTACCGACGAACGACCCAATGCATGAGCGTGTTCGTCTCACCCGGACCCGACGGTCAAGCCAGCCCGGTGAAGCCGATCGAACTGCGCTCTGACGAAGACAGGCGACTCGACGCTCACGCACGGGACCTCATCACCATGCGAGCCGAGCTCGACGCCCTAGAGGGTCAGGGCTGATCCCGAAGCGCAACGGAAAGCAAGGGCTTGCAGGGAGCTCGTGGCGTCAGCGGGGATCCCGGAGGGTCCGCGCCGGGCATCGTGCGATGATCACGGCCATCGCGGTACGGAACTGTTCGCGCTCGTGCGGTGCGAGTGGCGACAGTAGGTGTTCGAGTTCCATGGTTACCTCGCCGTGGAAGGCACTTGCTGCCCGCTGACCGGCGTCGGTCAGCGTCACATGCAGTGCACGC